>NZ_JACOGG010000003.1 GCF_014284365.1 Cognatundibacterium rugosum | reverse complement strand
GCCAGATATCATCGTTTAATACGCGCCGAACCATTCCATCTCCCTTTTATCCAGGATGGAAGAATCCTGCAAATCAGCAAAAATGTCTACTTGCTGGCTGATTCTATGAAATGAGGACATGCCCTAGTCTGATACGCTGCTCAAACTTCATCAGCCAACACTGAACCTCATGCCTATCCTAACTTTCGTCAAGCGACTGACACGACCAAGCTGCAGCATTGCCTTATCACTGCTTTGCAACATAAACTACGCAGCACCCGCCGGCTTTCAGGCCTACCCCATCACCGATAAAACCCAGCCTATACAAGTCGATGGCAAGCTGGATGAGGCAATCTGGGCAAAGGCGGCGGCGTTTGATACGTTTTATCAAACCCAGCCTGTCGATCAGCAAAAAGCGCATTTAAAAACTGAGGTAAGGCTGGCTTATGACGAAAAATACCTCTACGTCGGCATCAAAGCTTACGATGACAAGGCAGCGCTGATACGTGCCCCCTTTGCGCGGCGCGATAAGATCAGTATCGATCAGGACTTTGTCGCGCTTTACATCGACGCCAGTGGCAGCCATAAGTCCTCACAAGTGTTTTATGTCAATGCGCGTGGCGCGATTATGGATGGCATGTACTCGGATATGACGGGCGACGATACTGCCCCGGACTATGATTACCAGGTGGCGACGGCAATACAGGATGATGGCTGGAGTGCCGAATACCGGATACCGTTTTCCGAAATTGCCTACGACAAAAATGCAGACAAACCCTGGAGTTTGCTGGTATTGCGAAATATGATGCGGGATCAGCGTTACCGCATGTATAGCGGTGGCGTCACACGTGCCGCCAGTTGCAATCTGTGCTTCTCAGATGAGATCCATGGCTTGAAAAATCTGCCTTCCGGTATGAACTGGAGTATCACACCACAGATAGTCAGCCGCCGCAGTCGCGATGAGCAGAGCGGCACTCCGGCAAGCTCAGCGAGCAGCAATCAGCTGAGTCTGGATATGAAATTCAGACCGGATTCCGCTACGACTTTCGACGCCACCATACGCCCGGATTTTTCACAAATCGAGCTGGATGCCCCTCAGTTATCCGGCAATACCCGCTTCAGTATTTTCGTTTCTGAAAAAAAGCCATTCTTTTTGGAAGGTGCGGATATGTTGAAAACACCGATGAATGTAATCAGCACACGCAGTATTTCCAATCCCGACGCAGGCTTACGTTATACACGGCGCGACGGCGAACGTGATATCAGCATCCTCACAGCCAGAGATATCGCCGGTGGCCTGGTGCTGCTGCCGAATAGCTATTACACCGGACTCGCGACCCGCAGCGAGGATTCCATCGCCACCGATGCGCGCGCCAACTTCCACTTTGGCAGCTTGTCAGCGGGAGCGGTACTGACAGACCGCACGCTGAGCCAGTCAAAAGCCTATAACCGCGTGTTCGGCCCCGATTTTATCTGGCAGCGCAATGAAAATGAAATGCTGCGCGGCCAGCTCTTAGTGAGCCAAACCACAGCCCAGGCCAATGCTGACGGCAATCTGGTCGCAGGCGCCAGCACGCGTGGTCACGCTGCGCATCTGGAATGGTCGCGCGGCAACGACAGCTGGGCAATGTCCGCCACGTACAAGGATTTAAGTAAGGACTTCCGCGCTGATAATGGATTTTTTTCACAGACCGGATTCCGCAGTGTTAACGCTGAGTTGGTCAAAAAATTTGGCCGCAACGGCATCTTCCATGAGGTGAATCCTTATCTGCAGCTGGAATACAAACGCGATAGTCTGGGCAATATCATGGGCCGCAGCCTGATACCCGGCATACGGGTTGCCAGCCATTACGACAGCAGTGCCTATCTGGCCTTCAGCCCGGCCAGCCAAAGCCGAGTCAGTGAAACGGGTGAGGTATTTTCAAGCAATAAGTTACTGGCCGGTTTCGGTGTGAGTCCCGGCCGCCAGGTGGCCAGGGTGTCCGCCGACCTGACTCTGGGTGATGTGATCGATATCGACAGCAACCGCCTTGGCCGCGGTGGCACCATGAGTAGCAGCGCTAAACTGCGTCTGCATGACCGCTTCGAGCTGGAGCCTAACTTTGCGATTAACTGGATCAATCAGACCGCGATACCCGGCCTTACGCAGTCAGGCCGTGCCTACACAGAAACCGCCTTTCAGCTCAACAGTGTGCTGCACTTCAGCAGCCAGGATAATCTGCGTCTGATTTATCAACGCGGTCATGTCTGGCGCAATCCGGCGCTATACCAAAAAGCCGTGGCTGCCGATAGTGAACGCCATATCAGCTCGCTGGTGTACACCCATACCGAGAGCCTGGGACGGGTCGCCTATCTGGGCTGGACCCGCTCCGGCAATGAGACGCCGGGCTTGACTGCCAAACGTCAGCAAAACGAAGTCTTTGTGAAGCTGTCCTGGCGCATCTGAAGCGAAACCAATGAAATCTGAGCGACGCAGACTATAAGACTAAGATGCAATACCCCAGTCGCGCAGTATCGCCGCCGACTCATCGTTCTGATGTGCAGATTGCGCAGGTACATCCGGCTGGGTACGGCTGAAACGCGGTGCCGGTGCTGGCTGTACCACACCATCGAGTTCGACAAAACTGGAACGCGCTTTTGCATGGGAATGTAAAGGCGCGCTTTGCATATCCAGCACCGGTGCACAACAGGCATCGCTGCCCTCCAATAATTCACACCATTGCGCCTGGGTTTTTGTCGCAAATACTTGCGCCAGCTGTTGTTTGGCGGCGGCCCAGCCAGCGCGATCAAACTGCGCCGGTAACTGGCTCACATCTATCCCAGCCAACTGCAACAATTGCTGATAAAACGCAGGCTCTATCGCACCGACCGCCATATAGCGATGATCAGCACAGACATAGGTGTCGTAAAAATGCGCAGCGCCATCGAGCAGATTGCTGCCGCGCTGTAAGGACCAGGCACCGGCAGCCTGAAATCCATAGAGCATCGCGCCTAATAAGGCACTGCCTTCCGTCATGGCGGCATCCACTACCTGTCCCTGCCCCGATTGGCGCGCTTCCAGCAGAGCACAGACCACACCAAAGGCCAACAGCATGCCACCGCCACCAAAATCTGCTACCAGATTCAAGGGCGGCGCAGGCGGACTATCCGGTCTGCCCATCGCTTGCAACATGCCACTCAGCGCGAGGTAATTGATATCGTGTCCGGCACTGTGCGCTAAGGGCCCGTTCTGTCCCCAGCCTGTCATGCGTCCATACACCAGCCGCGGATTACGCTGCAGACAAACCTCAGGCCCCAGCCCCAGCTTTTCCATCACACCGGGCCGAAAACCTTCGATCAGGGCATCCGCTTTGTCACTCAGCGCCAACAAGGTCGCCTGATCCTGTGGCGATTTCAAATCCAGTGTAATCACACGCCGGCTGCGTCCCAGCACATCGTAACGGCTGCCCAGCAAAGGAAACACCTGCTGCGCCGCCGACGCGGTATCGGCGCGGCGCTGCACCCGAACCACCTCAGCCCCCATATCTGCCAGCATCATGGCAGCAAACGGACCAGGCCCCAGACCCAGCATTTCTATCACACGCAATCCTGCCAGCGGTCCACTCATAGACGCACTCCTGTATACAAAGAGAATCAACAGTATCGCTGTTTTTTAAGCCTGTTCGCAGGGTGCACATACGGAAACAACAGGATTTTTATTTTCAACGCTTTTGCCTGTGGTGGTCGATCAGATAAGGATGTTTGGTACCTCGAACTTGATGGCACAATGCCATTGCCCGCGTGAGGCACGGACGCTGGCGGTGCTTCGCGCCGACGCAGTCCGTTTTTTTGCTGCGCTGCTGAGGTTCAGTACAGGCACTGACTCAGCAACGTAAAGGCGGACATCAGCAGCGCTCAGGATGCGATGTAAGCGGTTTTCATCGTGGTGAAAAATTCGACCGCTGCACTGCCCTGCTCACGTGCGCCATAGCTGGAACCCTTGGTACCACCGAAAGGCACGTGATAATCAACGCCGGCAGTCGGCACATTCACCATCACCATACCAGCCCGCGCATGGCGACGGAAATGTGTCGCATACTTGAGTGAGGTGGTACAAATGCCAGCAGTCAGCCCGAATTCCGTATCATTCGCGAGCTGCAAAGCATGCTCATAATTCTTAGCCGGAATCACCGAAGCAACTGGCCCGAAGATTTCCTCGCGCGTATGTCGCATAGAGGGATCGCAATCCACGAATAAGGCAGGATTGAGGAAATAGCCGTCGGTATCACGTTGCAGGCGCTCACCACCGAAAGCCAGTTTCGCGCCTTCATCTTTAGCGATCTGTATGTAACGCAAATCCTGATCCAGCTGCGACTGATCTACCACCGGGCCGATGTCGATACCTGTGTGCAGGGCATGACCTACCCTCAGCTGCTGCAATTTGTCGGTCACCGCGGCCACAAAGCGGCCATAGATCGCCTCTTCCACAATAATGCGCGACGACGCCGTACAGCGCTGGCCGGTAGAGTAGAAAGAACCCTGAACCGCAGCATTGACCGCGACGTCCAGATCACTGTCTGCCAGCACCACCAAAGGATTTTTGCCGCCCATCTCCAGCTGTACTTTAGCGCGTCGTGCTGCACAAGCAGCGAGTACCCGGCTGCCAGTCGTCACGGAACCGGTAAAGCTGATCGCATCGACCCGGCGATCATTCACCATCGCTTCGCCAACTACACGACCAGGTCCCGCCACCAGATTGAATACGCCGGGTGGCAAACCGGCACGGCTGATAATTTCTGTCAGCGCCCAGGACGAGGCTGGTACTAATTCCGCTGGCTTGAGCAATACCGTATTGCCAAAAGCCAGTGCCGGTGCGACTTTCCAGGCCGGTATCGCGATAGGAAAATTCCAGGGCGCGATAATACCAACCACACCCACAGGTTCACGACTCACATCGACTTCTATACCAGGACGTACCGACGCCAGTTTATCGCCACGGATGCGCAAAGCTTCCTGTGCAAAGAATTTGAAAATCGCGGCAGCACGGCCGACTTCCCCTATCGCTTCCGGCAGCGTCTTACCCTCTTCACGCGCGAGCAAAGTACCCAGCTCAGTTTTACGTGCCTGGATTTCAGAACCGATCAGATCGAGTGCATCTGCTCTTTGCTGTACGCCAGAATGACGCCAGCTATGCGATGCCTGATACGCCGCTGCAATCGCTGCCTCTGCCTGTTCTGCGCCTGCCGTCGCGTAGTCGCCAACCACGTCAGCACGGTCAGATGGGCTGCGTACAGTAGTGTACTGAGCGCCGTCTGTCCATTCACCGTTAATCCATAATTTTTTCATTATTCTGTCTCCTTCAGGCTGCCCGCTGCCAGGGCAGCAAGCGTTGATGTTTTGGCGGGAAACACAGGCTGACGCAACTGCGGTGCTTCCCAACCGTATAAAAACTGACAGGCCGTGCCGCATATCCTGCCCTGACATGGCCCCATACCGGCGCGTGTCACCAGCTTGGCAGTACGCCAGTCAGCATGTTGCTGTAAGCGCGCGGCACTCACGTCTTCGCACCGGCACACGAGGGTATCCGGTTTGCATAGCGCGCGCAATCCGGCCCTGAGTGAAAAGCTAGTCTGCAATAAACGCGCAAATGCCAACGCCTGTCGCTGCACACGTCGCGCTGCCTCCGGAATCGCCTGTGCCGTAGCGGCCAGGCCTGCAATGTGTCCTTGAATCAGCGCCTGCTCCACACCACCTATACCAGTCACTTCACCTGCTGCCCAGATGTTGCGTACAGACGTCATTTGCTGCGCATCGACCTGTACTTTGCCTTCTGTCAGCGCACACTTCAGCGTATGCGCCAATTCCAGATTCGGCGTTAAGCCATAAGCACAGGCCAGTACATCACAGCCAAGTTCAATTTCCTGCTGACCCTGGCGCAGCCGCACTTGTTGTAAACGCTGCTGACCGGACGCCGCCAACACCGTGCTGCATGCGCGATAACGTACATATCGCAAAGACCAGAACAAGCCCAGCGCCTGCCAGGCTTTGGCGCGCTGCTGGCGCACTAATTGCCAGAAAAAACGGCACAAAGCGGACCAGGGCTGATCTTCCGCAATCAGCAACACCCGCGCGCCCGCTTGCTGCGCAGTCTGCGCTGCGGCTAGTAACAAAGGGCCGCTACCGGCGATCACCACGCGTTTCCCCTGCAAGCTGGCACCTGCCTTAACTAAAGCTTGCAAGCCACCAGCACCCATCACACCGGGTATAGTCCAACCCGGAAAGGGCAATAAAATCTCACGCGCACCGCTGCATAAAATCAGCTTTTCCCAGTGTATCGTCAGTACCTGATCGTCCTGCTCTGCCACCAGAGTTTGTGCCTGCAGTGCGACGATGCGCGTCGCGGGCAGGTACTGAACGAGCTGACTGCTGAGAATTTGCTGCCACATCGCATGGGCACGCGCATCTTTCCAATTCATTTCGCCACCGCGCCAGATCTGGCCGCCAGGTGCCGGGTTTTCATCCAGGATCACGATACGCACGCCAGCCTGCAGCGCGGCACTGGCGGCGGCCAGACCCGCAGGCCCGGCACCGATAATCAGGAGTTGCACGAAAATCTCTTGCTGTGTCATTTTGCCTCCATCGCGTGATGGGATGCGGTCTGTATCACCATGCCCGGGCTACACAGTGTCTGACAAGCCAGGCGCTGCGGCTGTCCATTGATCGTGACGCGGCATTCCTGGCATACCCCCATACCACACAGGACAAAACGCGACTCACCGCTAACAGAGCAGCGCGTCAGCCATTCATCCTGCTGCATGAGTAAAGCCGCAACCGTGATACCAGTCTGCGCTTCGATTGGTCTGCCATTGAGCCAAAGCCTGATGCTATCCTTTTGATCTTGCATAGCTCAGGTCTCCGGCTGAGTGAAACGGGATGGACAATAGTGTGCGGCGTGTACCGCAGGTGTGCGGCCAGCCATCTGATCCGCGATGATATGCGCGGTG
Organism: Cognatundibacterium rugosum; assembly: GCF_014284365.1. Lineage (GTDB taxonomy): Bacteria > Pseudomonadota > Gammaproteobacteria > Burkholderiales > Burkholderiaceae_D > Undibacterium > Undibacterium rugosum. Next base: position 337,980 of record NZ_JACOGG010000003.1, on the reverse strand, counting down.
GCCCAGGCCGTAGTGACACCTAAGCCTTCGTGTCCGGCTGCGATCCAGATGGAGGGATGATGTGGATGCACACCGATCAGGGGATGACCATCGGCTGTCGCTGGCCGCATACCCGCCCAGGCACGCAGAATGCGCATCTCGCTCAGACCAGGCAATAAACGCATCGCTGCATTCAATACCGCCGTGAGTGCCTCAGGATCAATTGCGGTATCAGTCTGATGATCCTGGCGGCAGGAACCGATCAGCCACTGCCCGGTAGGACGCGGCTGTACGTTCGCAGCGACAGTCAGGCCATCCGGCCGCATGCTGCTTTGCCCATAATCCATGCTGACGACCTGATGCTGTAAGCTGCCCGGATAACGCTCAGTAATGGCGAGATGACCTTTGCGCGGAAACACCCGCAGCTCAGGTAACAGCTCGCTGAGCTGTCCGCCTGTGGTCACAACGATACGCGCGGCATGGATGCGCTCACCATGAGCGAGAAGCACGTGATCCGGGGCCAGCGACTGCACACGACGGCCAGACAAATAGCAGCCACCGGCAGCGACCAGTTGCTGACTCAGAAAATGCGCCACTGCAGGTGGGTAAATCACACTGTCCTGCTGCACCCGCACCGCACCGGCCAGACCTTTGCGCAATGCGGGTTCCAGCCGCGCCAGCTGATCACCGCTGATGGCATCGGCCTGCCAGTCATGTGCATTCAGCCGTGCCGCACGCTGATGGGCTTCAGCCAGTTGAGCCTCATTTTCAGCGACCCATAAAGTGCCACAGGGATGATGCTCACCCGTACCCGGAAAGGCTTGCAAAAACTCACGCCACAGTCGCAGTGAATACAGGCAGAGTTCCAGTTCCTGCTCACTTTCATCCAGTGCCACCAGATGCCCCATACCGGCTGCTGTCACGCCACAGCCAGCGCTGGCGGCGTCGATCAGGGTGACGCGATAGCCCTCTTGTTGCAAGGTCCACGCACAGGCCGTGCCTATGATGCCGGCACCGACTACCAGCACATCGCTATGCAAACTCATGGCGCTGAAATAAGGGCTCAGGCCAGTTGTGGCAAGACCGGACGAGTCGCCAGCGCAGCGCGCACCACAGCCTCTGCGCGGCTACGCACTTCACCCTGCAAAGGCTGGCGTGGCAGGCGCACACGCTCATTGGACTCGATCACCATGGCCTCAACCAGCTTGATGTTTTGTACCAGATAGCTCGACACATCCAGATCCAGTAAAGGGCGGAACCAGCGATAGATAGTGAGGGCTTCGGCATAGCGGCCAGCCTGTATCAGCTTATAGATCGCCACCGTTTCATGTGGGAAGGCTACCACCAGACCTGCGACCCAGCCTTTGGCACCGGCAGTCAATGCCTCAAAAGCCAGATTATCGACACCGGTGAACAAGTCATAGCGATCACCCAGGCGGTTAATGATTTCTGTACTGCGACGGATATCGTCCGACGATTCTTTCACCGCCACAAAGCGCGCATCATCAGCCAGCTCTTCCAGCATATCGGTCGTCACATCCACGCGATAAGCGATACGGTTAGAGTAGATCATGACCGGCAAATCAGCGGCGGCCGCGATGGCACGCAGATTAGCAACAGTTTCCTGATGATTGGTATGGTAAATTGTGCTTGGCACCACCATCAGACCATCGGCGCCTGCACGAGCCCCTTTTTCCGCCAGCGCACAGGCTTCTTTGCTTGAGGCTTCCGCCACGGTCAGCAAGGCTGGCTTAGATCCGCATACTTCTTTGCTCAGTTTCAGTACATCGATACGCTCGGCATGCGACAGAAATGGCCCTTCGCCCAATGAGCCACAGGCGATCAGCCCATCGCAACCGGCATCCATCAGATATTGGAAGCACCGCTGCATTTCCTTGAAATCGAGCGTATCTTCAGGAGTGAATTTTGTCGTTACTGCAGGAATAACACCTTGCCACATGATAGAGCCTGACTTTCTCCGGCCGCTGCCGGTCTGGATGATAGATCTGTCCCACTCAGTAAGCGCCTGCCGCTCACGGCAAACCAGATTCACTGAGCACTGCTTACCTCCGCAGCATAACGCAAAGCCTGCGCTGGCTGGTATGAAGTTCAGTGCACAGTGTAAGACGCCACAGGCGCTGCGTCTTGACTGATGCAAGGCATTTGGAAGTAGAAATCGGCACAGACAATCTGTGCCTATCTGCGGCAGCACCAAAAAAAAACGGAATCACAGCAGTGATTCCGTATAGCAGGCGATAGCTGACACCATCAAAAGAATTCAGCTTCCCATCCCCAACAGATAGACCGCGTAGGCAACGACGCCCCAACCTGCAAAACGCAATTTACCCGCGCCGGACACGCGTTTTCTGAGCAGGAACAAGGCTGCACCCAAGGCTTGCAGCAGGCAGCTGGACAGTGTGAATCCTGCAGCATAAGCGAGCAGGCTCATGCCTGGCGCTAACTCTGCACCATGCGCGTAACCATGCGCAGCGCCAAACACACTGATGGCCAGCACGCCCGCCATGACCGGTACCCGGACTGCCATTGCCATCACCAGGCCACCGCAGAGTACCGATGCGGCGATCAGATACTCGGTCAAATGCATGACACCAAATGCAGCACCCAACGAGGCACCCAGGCACATGGCCAGTGTAAATTGCAGGCTGACCGCATAAGGACGTAAATGAGTTTGCTGCACAGACCAGTAACCGACAGCCAGCATCGCCAACCAGTGATCTGCACCGGTGAACGGATGGATCAGTCCGGCCAGCCAGCCTGAACCACTATGCAGGCCATCGTGTGCGAAAGTCATGCCAGGCATGGCCAGCAGACTCAGGCACAGCATCAGTAAGCGTGTTTTATTTTTTGAATACATAGAACAAGTCCCCCTTATACAAATTTATAAATCCTGCACCGTTCTTCCGTTTTTTTGACTATTCAATTTATTGTTGCCGAGGCTTCCCCCCCCTATTGCAGCGTTTTTTCCACATCCAACATACCCTGCTCGCGGATGAAACGCACCACGTCTTCCAGTCCTTCACCGCTGCGCAAATTCGTCATCACGAATGGACGGCTACCACGCATACGGCGTGCATCCTGCGCCATCACATCCAGATTGGCACCAACATACGGTGCCAGATCGGTTTTATTGATGATTAATAAGTCGGAACGGGTAATGCCGGGACCGCCTTTGCGCGGAATTTTTTCTCCACCGGCCACGTCGATGACATAAATGGTGAGATCGGATAATTCCGGACTGAAGGTAGCGGCCAGATTGTCGCCACCCGATTCCACCAGGATCAGATCGAGAAATGGAAAATCGGCACTCATGCGTGCAATCGCTTCCAGGTTGATGGACGCATCCTCGCGGATCGCGGTATGCGGGCAACCGCCCGTTTCCACGCCCATCAGACGTTCTGCTGGCAAGGCATCGGCACGCATCAGGATTTCCATATCCTCTTTGGTGTAGATATCGTTGGTGATCACTGCCATTTCATAGTCAGCACGCATGCGCTTACACAGCATTTCGCACAATGCTGTTTTACCTGAGCCGACCGGACCGCCGATGCCGACTCTTAAAGGATTAGGATTACTCGGTTTGTTCATAGCTAGTCCTGTATTTGATTTCTGTTTATTGCTGTTGTGCTGCGTAGGATAAGGCGCTGAGGCCACATCCTCAGGAGCGGTATAAGCGACTGTATTGCACCTCATGCTGCATCGATAGCAGAGACAAGCCCGGCGCCCAGTTACTGAGACTGGCATCGTCCAGTTGCTGCGCCAGTTGTGCCGCCTGCTCCAATACCGGTCCCAGTGCCAGCAATAGCCGCTGACCGGCCACCTGTCCCAATGGCACCGATTTGACGCAGACCAGCACCTGGTTTTCTGCCCAGGCATACAGGCTGCCGAGTAAAGCCTGCGCTGGCGGCACTTGCAAGCTGATGGCAGCGCAGGCATAGGCGGTCGGAAAAGGAATTTCCGACAAGCTCTGCAAAATCCGCGCCGCATCGACATCAACCACCTGTAAATCCAACAGCAACCTGGCCAGCGAATAGCCCATCTGTATCGTCTCGGCGCGGAATTCCGCCGTATCCCGTGCAGCGATAAACAAGGTATTCCAGCTGCTGACCGCTTCCGCATCGGCACAGGCAAAGGCTTGCAGCAGTCGCCAGGTCAGCGCAGCCTCGAACGGTGCCACCACTTCCAGTGCATAGGCGGCTATCCAGTCTTTGGCCTGAGCTGCATTCGTGACGTGGCCCTGTTCTATTGCCGCTTCCAGTCCTTGCGAATAGCTATAAGCACCGACCGGTAAAGACGGGCTGGCCAATTGCAGCAAATGCAGTAAGGCATGTGCTTGCATAAGCCTTAACTCCGGCCTTGAGCGCAACAGATGCACATCGTTTTCACTGTGTATCTCCGGGCCGGTGTATGCGCTGACGCAGCGGTATCGGTGCCAGCGGATGATGTCCGTGATGGCCGTCGTGATCAGCATGATGATGGCCGCCACCATAGGCACCTGACTCGGGTTCGAAGGCGGCCATTTCCTCACTCACGGTGGCGCCCAGACCTTGCAACATCTCTTTGAGTACAGGGTCCTGCCGTATGCGTAAACAACCTGCCCCGACCTGGGCCTGGGTATGGCGATTTCCTAAATGAAAAGCGCAACGCAATAAGCTTTGCGCTGAATCGCATTCCACTTTGTAAGTCGGTTCAGCCGCTGCCAGAATTTGCACAGTGCGGCCATCGCTGGCCATCAGCAGGTCGCCGTGGCGCATCACGCTGCCGCGCACGGTCAGCACCGCCACTTCTTCACCCGACAACAGCCTGGCGCGCAGGCGTGATTTTTCCCTTAACTCATAGGGCAATTCCAGCTGACCGTAAATCTGTTCAGCCTGTTCGGTTTTGGTATGTAAAGTCAGCATATTGTGTATCCCTGGACTGAGGCCATAACGCCACTGCGGCAATGTTGCGTCAGTCCAATTCGATTAAAACAAAAAATAACGCTGAGCCAGTGGCAGGCTGCTGGCTGGTTCGCACACCAGCAATTCGCCATTGGCGCGCACCTGGTAGGTTTCCGGGTCAACTTCCATGTGTGGCGTCAGGCTGTTATGCAGCATGTCCCGTTTGCGCAGACTGCGCATATTGCGCACAGCAATTAATGTTTTATTGAGCTGCAATTCTTGTGCCAATCCCGCATCCAGCCCCGCCTGCGAGACGAAAGTGAAGGATTTTTTCAAGCCGCCGCCGAAGGCACCGAACATCATGCGGTAATGCACGGGCTGCGGTGTCGGTATCGACGCATTGGGGTCACCCATCTGCGCCGCAGCGATCATGCCGCCCTTGAGTATCATGGAAGGCTTGACGCCGAAAAATGCCGGTTTCCACAGCACCAGATCAGCGATCTTGCCGACTTCTACCGAACCCACCACATGGCTGATACCGTGGGTGATAGCAGGGTTGATGGTGTATTTGGCGATATAGCGTTTAGCGCGGAAATTATCATTGTGACGACTGTCTTCAGCCAGCGCACCGCGTTGCAGTTTCATTTTGTGCGCAGTCTGCCAGGTGCGCATAATCACTTCGCCCACCCTGCCCATGGCTTGCGAGTCTGAAGACATCATGGAAATCGCACCGATATCATGCAGAATGTCTTCGGCAGCGATGGTTTCACGCCGTATGCGCGATTCAGCAAAGGCGATGTCTTCTGAAATCGCCGGGTCCAGGTGGTGGCATACCATCAGCATATCCAGATGCTCATCCAGGGTATTGACGGTATAGGGACGGGTTGGATTGGTGGAAGATGGCAGCACATTGGCCTGTCCGACTGCTGCAATGATATCTGGCGCATGACCGCCACCCGCACCTTCGGTATGAAAAGTATGGATAGTCCTGTCTTTAAATGCCGCCAGCGTATGCTCGAGAAAACCACCTTCATTCAGCGTATCGCTGTGGATCGCAACCTGCACATCCATACGGTCTGCCACGCTCAGGCAATTGTCGATCGCCTGCGGCGTACTGCCCCAGTCTTCATGCAATTTCAGCCCTATCGCACCGGCATAAATCTGCTCCTCCAGCGGCAAAGGCAGACTCACGTTACCCTTGCCCAGAAAACCCAGATTCATAGGAAAGGCATCGGCTGCCATCAGCATGGAGTGTAAATGCCAGGGACCAGGCGTACAGGTGGTAGCGGCCGTGCCGACCGCCGGCCCCGTACCGCCGCCTATCATGGTGGTGACCCCGCTCATGAGTGCTTCTTCAATTTGCTGCGGGCAGATAAAATGGATATGGGTATCGACCCCGCCAGCCGTAATGATCATACCTTCACCGGCAATGATCTCCGTCGCGCCGCCGATGATCATATCGACGCCGGGCTGGATATCAGGATTACCCGCCTTGCCGATGGCTGCAATCAAACCGTTTTTCAGGCCGATGTCGGCCTTCACGATGCCCCAATGATCCAGTATGACGGCATTGGTGATCACCGTGTCCATGACTTCACGATGCGCACGCTGGGACTGGCCCATGCCATCGCGTATCACTTTGCCACCACCGAATTTCACTTCTTCACCGTAGATCGCAAAATCCCTCTCGATCTCGATCACCAAACCAGTATCTGCAAGCCGGATGCGGTCACCTGTGGTTGGCCCGAACATTTCGGCATAGGCCTGACGGCTGATTTTCATAAATCCTCCTTCAGGGCACCCATGACTTTGCCATTGAATCCATAGACCCGCCGGTCACCGGCCAGCGCTACCAGCTCAACCGTGCGTTGCTGCCCCGGCTCAAACCTGACTGCGGTACCGGCCGCAATATTCAGCCGCATGCCATAGCCTGCAGCACGCTCAAATAACAAGGCTGGATTCGTTTCATAAAAATGGAAATGGGAACCGACCTGTATCGGACGGTCACCGCTGTTTGCCACAACCAGCGTGCGCGTCGCGCGGCCAGCATTGAGCGTCAGCTCGCCGTCGGCAATCAATAATTCTCCGGGTATCATAGCGACTCCTAGGGGATAGGATGATGGACGGTGACCAGTTTGCTGCCGTCCGGGAAGGTGGCTTCCACCTGGATATCAGGAATCATTTCAGGCACGCCTTCCATCACCTCATCACGACTCAGTATCTGTGTGCCGTCCGACATCAGTTGCGCCACGGTCTTGCCGTCGCGCGCACCTTCCATGATGGCCGCAGTAATCAATGCCACGGCTTCGGGATAATTCAGCTTCAGGCCACGCGCTTTACGCCGCTCAGCCAGTAAGGCCGCAGTAAAGATCAGCAGCTTATCTTTTTCTCTGGGGGTCAGATCCATCGCATTTCGCTTTCAGGCAAGGATTAATCATGTCACCCTTAAGCATTGCAAGAATCACTCCAGCCTGTACACCGTGCTATGCATAGCACTGCCTCATCACTTTTTCACCAAAATAGTGCGGCATGCTCCACATTGACGCAGTGTTGCAGTACGTTGTCAGCTGGTCTCAGCCCAATACTGACTCAGGATTACAATACACGTCACCCCACAGCCCCCGACGCCAACGCACTGAACTGACCGCATCATGAATTTTTCCTGGCTCAATGACTTGTTTGCCCAGCACCAGCAACTGCTGGTGTTTATCAACGTGCTGTTACAGCAATTAGGCTTGCCGGTTCCGGCTGTACCGACCATGATGTTTCAGGCTAGTCAGGTCACGCACTGGCTGAGCTTACCTGCGCTGCTACTGGCAGCAGTCTGTGCCTCACTGCTGGCGGATCTGATCTGGTATCAGGCGGGCAAACAGTTTGGCTACCGCATCTTGAAGTTTTTATGCCGCATGTCGATCAACCCCGGCTCCTGTGTGAATCAGACCGAACAACGCTTTGCACGCTGGGGTATCTGGTCTGTGGTGTTTGGTAAATTCATTCCCGGCTTTTCTACTGTAGCGCCGCCGGTTGCGGGCGCGCTGGGCATGTCGCGCAGCCAGTTTCTGTTGGCCTCGGCCATCGGTGCTGCCTTATGGGCCGGACTGGCGCTAGTGGCTGGCTATGCCTTGCAAGCACAGATCGCCATTCTGCTGGCCCTGCTGGCCACACATGGCATACGCTTGGCGCTGGTATTTGGCGCGATACTGGCCAGTTGGATAGGCTGGAAATTCTGGCAGAAAAAGCGCTTCGAACGCATGGCGGCCATACCCCATATTCAGGCCAGTGATTTACAAGCCCTGCTGCAACAGGGCCAGCAAGCGCAGATTATTGATTTACGCAGCCCGGCACTGGCGGCGGAAGCCGGTCTGTTGCCGGGTGCACTACAGACAGAACTTAGTCGTCTGGCTGATCTGAGCGAACAGTTATCACGTGACACCCTGACTGTGACCTTTTGCGCTTGCCCCGGCGATGCCAGTGCTATCCATGCAGCACATCGCTTGCAGGCGCTGGGCTTTACTCAGGTGCGCCCTTTACGTGGTGGCTTTGATGCGTGGCAGCAAGCGATGCAGAGCAAGTAAAGTCACCACCGACAGGCTCAGGTTTGCCAGATACGCGGTATCTGCGCCGCCTTGCCACACATGATGGGTCGCAAATGCTGCCAGACCAGTTGCACCCAGGCGCGTGCAGCTTCGCTGGAGTCGCCCAGATAGCGCGCCACCAGCACGTTTTTGCTCACACTGGCACCCACGGCGGCACCCGGCTCCTGATCATCACACAGTTGTTGCATGGCCTCGCGCAAGGCCAACATCTGTGCTGCGTCCGGCAAACGTCCGGCCGCCAGCAAAGTGGCTGAAACGGTATGCCCGCGCAAGCCCAGCAAACTGTGCATAGCGGCTGATCCAGCCTGCAACTGCCCTTGCTCCGACCATAGCAATTGCTGATCACGCCAGATGCGGGTGCGCTGGGACAGCGACCCCTGGGTGAAGCGTTCGCCACTGGCCTGACGGCCAAAACACAGTATTTCGGCCCCCAGATATTGAGCATCAGCTTGCAATCTGACTTCCTGCAGCATGTCGACCTGCGCCGCATCAAACACGATGGTTTCCTGCGGCAGCCATTCCAGCATGCTGCCTGCAGCCAGCTCCAGTTGCACCGCCTGATGCGATGCCTGCCCCAGACTTTTATACCATTTAGCAGCGCCCGGCGTGCTTATCAGCGCATGGCTGCCGGTAGCGCAACTGACTTGTATCTGCAAGCGGTCACCACCAACGATGCCGCCTGGAGGATGAATGATGACGGCATGGCAGACGTCCGGCCCTTCCGGATATAAGGCTTTCTGTACCCGTAAAGGACCGTGATGCGAGCGCTGCAACAGCCTGCTCGCATCAAATGCACGTGCAAAACCCAGCTGCAGCTGGGCCTCCCATGCATTTTGTTCTTGTGTGGCTTTCTGTGCTGTCTGGCTTGTATGTGCCACATCAGCCTGATTCTGTGTCATGCCTGCCGGTCCGTTTAGTATTTAGCTACATAGGGAAAAGCAGGAAGCATGCCGGAGCGGAGCGTTAACGCATTTGCGGATAGCCAGTGATTTGCTGTATCTCTTTATATAAGGGCTGCAGACGCGCATACATTTTCTGGTACACGCGGTGATACAACTCATTGTAAATCTGATGGTGATGAACAATAGGTTCAAAAGTATCACCGATGCGTGTCATGGCTGCGATGGCGCTGGTAAAATCCGGGTAAAAGCCCAGTCCTACCGCGGCATCAATCGCAGCCCCCAGGCCGGAAGTCTCGTACACATGCGGGCGTGAGGTCGGCAGCCCGAAAATATCGGCGGTCAATTGCATCGCCGCGTCACTTTGCGAACCTCCACCAGAAATACGCAAGCTGGTGATGGCCACACCACTGCGCTTCTCTATGCGTTCCTTGCCATCGCGCAGTGCGTAGGCCAGGCCTTCGAGTATCGCGCGATACATGTGGGCGCGCGTATGTACATCGCCAAAACCTATCATCGCACCTTTCGCTTCCGGCCCCGGCACTTTAATTCCCGGCGTCCAATAGGGCTGCAGCATCAGGCCCATAGAGCCCGGCGGCACCGCATTCACCAGTTCATCGAATAAGGCTTCCGGCAATACGCCCTGCTGTTCGGCCTGGATTTTTTCATGGTGACCAAACTGTTCTTTAAACCAGTTCACCATCCAGTAACCACGAAATATCTGCACTTCATTGCTGTAAGCGCCGGGGATCGCAGCCGGATACGGTGGAATGAAGGGCACTACCTCCACATATTTGCGGCTGGTGGTGTTGATGGTCGCGGTGGTGCCATAACTCAGGCAACCGATGTGTGGCTGCTGACAGCCAGCACCTATCACTTCGCAAGCCTTGTCAGCGGCAGCTGCAATCAGCGGCGTACCTGCCGGAATGCCAGTGGCTGCTGCGGCTTCTGTAGTAATCGTGTCCAGCACGCTGCCGGGGGGTAGCAATTCTGGCAGGGTTTCCGGACGCACTGCGAGTGCCTGCCATTTCCAGTCCAGCTTACCGGCCCATTTCAAGCCCTTGTAATCAAACGGAATATAGCCGACCTGAGAACCAGTGGAATCGACGAAACGATGACAGAGCCGGTAATTCAGGTAGCCGGACAACATCAGGAATTTATCGGTTTTTTCCCAGATCTCGGGCTGATTAACTTTGATCCAGTTGGCTTCTGCCTCACCACGCAGAAATTGTATGGTGTCGTGCACGCCCGCAACCCGGAACGCGGCCAGCCACAGCGGATGCACAGGCGGCACCACATCGGTACGACGCTGATCCAGCCAGGTAATCGCCGGGCGCAAGGGCTGGCCCTGCTTATCCAGATTCACCACCGTACCGCGCTGGGTAGTTACCGCCACACCAGCCACCCGCGTGGGCTCTATGCCGTGTGTGGTCCACAAGTGCTGGCAAGCCTGACATACGGCCTGCCAGTAATCTTCAGCATGATGCTCGGCCCAGCCCGGATGCGCAGAAAAATAAGCTTCTAAATGCACCTGAGATTTCGCCACGATATTGCCGTGCAAATCAAACAAAATGGCACGCACACTTTGCGTACCATTATCGATAGAAAGTAAGTATTGCTCAGACATAGGTCCCCTGCCCTGTTGGTTCCTGTCACGCGGCGCATGCAGGAATCGCGTTTTATTTTTTGTATTTTAACTTTTGTGTTTCAACGCTGTACTGATACCGGCGTTGCTGATATCGCGGCTGTCACTGATGTCGCGCTTGGTACGCACAAATGCTGCACGCTGTAACAACGTTCCCATAATGCCAGATAATCCGTCCATTCCTGCAGCCAGCGTGCCTCATTCCAGCCCAGCTCTTGTTCACAAATGCGTCTGAACAGGTCTGCATGGGCTGCTCCACCCGCTTTCAGCAATAAGCCTAAGCGGGTGCGTCGTAACAATAAATCCTCCAGGCGCCAGACCGACTCAAAACGCGCAGCCCAGCGTAACTCCACCACCAGTGTCTGTGTACCAGGCAGTGTCTGCAATTCTGCCTCCTGCGCGATCGCAATCAGCGCGTGCGCATCCCTGCCCCAGCGGCCGCACAGACGGCGCCACTGCTGCAGATTCAGGCCTGCCGGTAAGGCTGTCATGTTGTCAGCACTGAGTGAACCGGCAAATAAGGCGTCCTGACTCTCGACCTCTTTCCAATGCGGAAAATACGGTTTGAGCTGCTGCAATGCATCCAGTGCAATCAGCCGGAAGGTAGTCAGTTTACCGCCGGTCACAGTCAGCAAACCATGTTCCAGCCAGACCGCATGATCGCGCGCTTCTTTGGATGGATCAGCCTGTCCGCTATCAATCACGGGGCGCACACCGGCATAACAAGACAAAATATCATCGCAGCTTAATGCGAGTGAGGGAAATTGAAAAGCCAGCGCCTCCATCAGATAATCCAGCTCAGCCTGACTGATACAGACTTCCTGCTGGATATCCAAGGGATGATCCACATCCGTCGTACCGACCAGCGTCACACCCTCCCATGGATACAGGAAGACCGGGCGTCCATCGCGCGGATGCATCAGACTGACGGCCTGCGCCACTGGCAAACGCCAGGCCGGGAAAATCAAATGACTGCCGCGCAAAGGACGTAACTTTTTAGCGCTATCCGCCTGTGCTACATCTGGCCGCCGCAAACGCGGTGCCCACGCGCCAGTAGCGTTGATCACGGTACGACAAGCCAACCTAAAACCCTGACCACTGACCTGGTCCACCACTTGCACCGCGCTTGCCTGTCCATCGCTGTAGAGCACGTTTTCAACCGCCACATAATTCAATGCGATGGCACCGACCGCTTGGGCCTCCTGTAAAACCCTGAGCACCAGCCGCGCATCATCGGTTTTGGCATCGGCATAACACAGCCCACCCTGCAAATCCTGCTGGGCGATATGCGGCGTAAGAAAATTGAATTCATCCTTGCTGAAATAATGACGTGCTCGTTGCCCCGCCATGCGGTCATAAATCGCCAGGCCCAGTGCAAACATCCAGCGCCCCGGTTTGCGTCCGCGATAATCAGCAAACGCAAAACTCTGGGCTTCCACCAGTCCATCCGCTTGCTGCATCAGGCGTTCACGCTCGCGCACGGAATCGCGGGTCAGATGAAACTTCGCTTCTTTCAGATAACGCAAACCACCGTGTACCAGTTTGGACGAGCGGCTGGAGGTACCCCAGGCGAAATCGCGCTGCTCCAGCAAGATCGCAGATAAGCCACGTTTGGCCGCTTCCAGCAAAATACCGGCACCGGTAATGCCACCGCCGATCACCACCACATCCCACTCTTGGCCACGATGCTGCAGGGCTAGCGCGATGTCAGCGTTTGCGCGGTTTTGCCAGGCTGGGTGCCTCATGATGCATCCTGTGCAGTGTCAAATAACTTGCCTGGATTCATATGCCGCTCCGGGTCGAAGTGACGCGCCAGTGTACGCAGCGCACTGAGTCCAAGCTCCCCTTTTTCTGCCTGCAAATACGGTGCATGATCCCGCCCCACGCCATGCTGATGACTGATGGTGCCACCCAACCGTACGATGGTCTCGGACACTCTGGTTTTCAGACTGGTCCAGCGAGCCAGATCGGTATCATAGTCACCACTCAGGCGATATACAAAAGTGGTGTAAACACTGGCACCCTGCGCGTATAAATGCGATAAATGGGTGTAGGTATGCACCTGCTCGCCAGACTCTGCAAAACTCTGCTGCGCGGCCAGCTCCACACCCTGCATCATGGCGCGGACTTTAGGCCAGTCACAGGCCGTTTCCACTGTATCAATCGCATAGCCGTGCTGCCACAAGGTATTGCGCAGATACACATTACGGAAGCGGCCCTGCTTCCATTTTTCCCCCATGGTTTTACCGATATGTACGCCACGGTAGGTACCGGCGATCGCCAGTGCCGCACGCAGCGCGAACCCGACTTGCGTGCGGCTGCCACTGGCACCGATCAGCAACAGGCACTTCTGTTCTTTGCAATTGCGCAGACTCAGGTAGCGTTCCAGCCAGCGTATCAGGCTGGCATGGCCGGCCAGGGTGAGACTCGTCAGGGTTTCGGTCGCATTCGACAGGCGCAGCATGGACAAGGGCAATTTGCTTTGTGCAATCTGTTGCACAGCTGCCTGTGCTTGCTCCCAGTCGGGAAAGAACACTGCATGAAAGGCTTCCTGTTGTGGCAAAGGGCTGATCCTGACGGTCGCTTCAGTCAATATGCCCAGCCGCCCCTCGGAACCGAGCACCCATTCACGCAGATCGGGGCCCGCGGCAGATGCCGGGAACGTCGGTAACTGCAGACTGCCAGCCGGCGTCTCCAGCCGTCCACCCGCGAACAGTTGCTCTATACGTCCATAGCGCAGCGATTGCTGGCCCGATGAGCGGGTCACGACCCAGCCGCCCAGCGTCGAGTATTCAAAGGACTGTGGAAAATGGCCGAGTGTGTAGCCATACGCCCTTAACTGTGCTTCAAGATCAGGCCCAAATACACCGGCACCGAAACTGGCTAACTGCGACTGTCTGTCCAGACTGATGAGCTGACACATGCGCTGCATCACCACTGTGAGTACCGGCTGCGCGCTATCCACGACATTGATGTGCCCGGCAACACTGGTACCGCCACCATAAGGAATCAGCGCCACGCCATGCTGCTGCGCCCAGGCCAGCAAATTGCGTACGTCAGCACTGCTCTCAGGGAAAGCCACGCCATCGGGAAAATGTGCGATGCGTCCGTAACGCAGCGCCAGCCAGTCAGGCAGGCTTTGACCACGGCTGTACCGTACGCGGGTCGCTGCACTCGTGTCGATCAAAGGATGCGCTGGCAGCCTGCTGGGCGGTACCAGCAAACAAACCTGGTCCCAACTGGCGTCGTTGAAGGGTGTCGCCTCGCCTAGGCGCTGCTGTAAAAACTTTAGCGCCTGTGGCTGTACAGGCAAACTGTAAGTATCATCGCCCCAACCATTCCAACGTCTCATCCTCATCCTTTCGTGTTTTCTGCGACACAAGCGACGCCAGCTTGCCGTCTGCCTTGTGGTCGCTTATTTGCCAGTCTTCTGATGTTGATCAGCTGCCAGCCAGGGCGGGACAGACTGAATGTTATACTAGGGCCTGTTAACATTTAAATTACGTGTGCGATTTAAATGTTAACAGGCCCTAAATAGCTTAGATCGAAATCCACGTCAGGTATTGCTGATTCATGTCACAGGAATTGTTCTAACATGCCAGAGCATCGTTTCTATCGTTCATTCGCAGCCCGCAGCGCGCCAGGCGCCAGTGTGGCGCTGGCTTATGCGCAGCCCTTGCTGGAGCTGCTGGAGGAACGTGGTCAGAACCTGGCGCACGTCAATCAGGATGAGCGCGGTCAGCCCCTATTTCACCCTGCCGCTGAAACGATGTCAGCCAGCGCCTATCTGCGCTTACTGGATCAGGGCGCGAAGCACTGCGCCGATCCGCACTTTGGATTGCACGTCGGCGAAAAGGTGAAGCTGGGCACCTACAATGTATATGGCATGCTACTGATGAGCTGTCGGGATTTTGGTGAGGCGTTTCAACAAACGATGCGCTATGAAGCATTGGCGCACGATCTGGGCCGCTCCGAGCTGATTGTAGAAGGTGACGTGGCCGAATACCGTTGGCACAGCCTTTTTCCGGATGCCAGCCCGCATCTGGCTGAAAGTGTGTTTGCCGGTATTCGTGTGTTCGGCGACTGGTTTGCGGGCTGCAAACTGCCGAATGCGCCGGTTTATTTTCAACATACAGCACCGGATGATATCCGTGAGCACCAGCGCGTATTCGGCCCGGAGGTGCAGTTCGGTGCCAGTTGTCATCACAGCCGCTTTCCAGCGGCATTACTGAGCTGGCCGGTACCACATGCCGATACGGGTTTGTCGAGCATCTTGCGTCAGCATGCGGATCAACTGCTGATGCAAAAGCACAGACAGCACCGCGAGCATGAAATCGTACACAGCGTGCGCCAGACCATCAGCGAACAACTCGCGCACGAACAATGGCGCTTAAACGACATCGCCGCCACACTGCAACTGAGCCCACGCACCCTGCAACGTAAGCTGGCTGAGACCGGCGTCAGCTTTCAGCAAATTCTGGATGAAACCCGGCATGAGCTGGCCTTGTCTTATCTGCAGAATGCGGACTTCAGCCTGTCGGATATTGCCTTCCTGCTTGGCTACCGCGAACAGAGTGCATTTCAGCATGCATTCAAAGAATGGACCGGTGTCACGCCGGGCGCGTGGCGGCTGCAACATAGCGTGACACGCTGAACGTTCGCCGCCGGGCAGAGCATTCATTTACCCTTGAGCTCGCTGTCAGGTGCGATCAGTGGCAAAGTCAGCGTGAAGCAAGTTCCTAAACCTGGTGCACTGTGCAAATCGATTCTGCCGCCCAGGACTTCGGTCGCCAGGTTGTACACGATATTCATCCCTAAGCCAGATCCGCCCTGACCAAACTTGGTAGTAAAAAACGGGTCGAAGACTTTGCTCAGATTCTCGGCTGAAATACCATTACCATCATCACGAAATTCAATGACTGCCAGTTCGCCCACGCATCTGGCCATCAAATGCATGGAGCCACTGCTGCGGCCCTCAAATGCATGGGTCATGGCATTGCTGACGAAATTACCGATGATCTGACCCAATGCGCCCGGAAAACTGTTCATCGTGATACCAGGCTCTAATGTCGTACGCATCTGAAACGGCGTTTTGGCATACATGGAGGAATTGGTCAGCAGGATTTCTTCCAACACCTGGAGCAAGTCAAACTGGCGCCGCATATCGCTAGACTGATCCACTGCCACATGCTTGAAACTGCGTATCAGTTCCGAGGCACGTGTCAGTGAGCGCATCAACACATCTGTGCCGAACAACATGCCATCAGCAAATGCATTCAGGCTACTGCGTTTGATCTGTCCCTGTTCGACTTCGCGCTTGATACGCTTTGCATCATCTTGCAAGGTACTGGCTACGGTCACGCTGTTACCGATAGGTGTATTGAGTTCATGAGCAACCCCGGCCACCAGCGAACCTAATGAAGCCAGCTTTTCCTGGCGTATCAGTTCGGTCTGCATCAGGCGCAGCGATTGCAAAGCCTCTTCCAATTCCAGATTCGAGCGCTCCAGATTTTCGGTTCGGCGCGCTACTCTTTGCTCGAGATCCTCATTGAGCTCACGCAGCGCCGCTTCGGCCGCATTTTGGCGGGTGACGTCCTGCGGTGTAATGATGAAGCGCTCTTCGCCATCGGCTTCATAGCGACGTGCCGACAACAGGCAATCATGAATATTGCCATGCGCATCGCGTAACTGTGCCGGATAAAAATCCACTTGTGACTGATTGCGCAACAGCTCAGTAAATGCGGTCATCTGCGCACGGTCAATCCAAATATGCTCACTGCTGCTAAATGAATGATCCAACACCTGTTCACGCCGGAACGCGAACAAGTGCAACCAGGCGTCATTCACCGCATCAATTTTTCTGCCATGCAGATTCACCAGAGACAAGGGCAGTGGAGAACGTTCAAAAATTTCGGAAAACTTATATTCAGCCGTTCTCAGCGTTGCCTCCGATTGTCGCAGTTTGCGCATTTGTACTGCGAGTGCCCACATCACAAAGGTCAGGATCAGCACCACCAGTCCAGTCAATGCCGCGCGGGTTTCCATGCGCTGGGTCCATTGCGCCAGCATGCTGTCAAAGTCACGGCCATACACGATAGTGAGCGGAAATTTTTCCACTTTGCGATAGGCATACAAGCGCAAAAACTCATCATCGAGCCAGTCTGCATCTTCAAAACTACCCTCAATATCTGACTGACTGATTTTTTTTGTTGCGTTGGCCTGGCTGACATCCCGGTCAGCAAAACGGGCTTCAAACGGCGAACGTATCACCACGTAACCAGGGTCCAGTATTAAAGCCACCATCGCATTATTTTCACTTGCGACACTCGCATACAAGCCGGCAAAATAAGCAATCCGTATGTCAGTACTGATGATGCCGACCTGTTGTTGATGGCGATCGAAAATATTACGTGCAATCGGCAACACCAGCTGGCTGTCATACGGTGACTGGTAAGGGCGCCCGATCACCACCTCGCCGTAATCAGGCGCATTCAGCAAAAACCGCACATCCTGACGGTCAGCCACATTCACGGTATGGGTTGGGAAATCGGGCGAACTCACCCAGCTATTTCCACCCAGATCAATATAGCGCAAAGATTTGATATAACGGTTATCCTGAATATCATAGGAGGTCAGCACTTTCTGTATCGCACGCGGATCATGTGCAACAGCCGACACCGCCGCCGCGACTGCATCCAGTTTCTGCACCCCGTCCTGCATGGTCTGAGCCACATGCTCTTCCAGTATCCGCACGGCGACATGTGCATTGCTGCGCTCCGCGTCCAGCGTCAGCTTGCGATCCTCACGCATACTCAGATATGTCTGCGTAACAATCACCGCGATAATCAACAAGGTGACAGCCAGCAGAGTAGTGTGCTGAAAACGGGAGAATACTTGCTTCATCTTGAACTGCATTGGGTCACCTGGTGAGGGAATCGCTTGTTTTTACTGATACAGCGCAAAATTAAAGTACATGCCGGACAAAGCTGATTTATCTGACCCGGCCTTCCCGCCAGGCCTGCAACAACTTTTCATAAGCGATGGTTTCACCCTGATTTTTTTCCTGAGGCAGTTTCTTCCACGGTGAGCCTTTATCGCTCAGATAGCGTGATTCATCCGACTTAGGATTCAGGCGCGGGGCACAATGCTGCATGCCTTGCGCCTGCAGTTCACCAAGTTGTTTATCCATTTGCGCGGCCAGGCTATCAAGTGCCTCTTTGGGGCTGACATCACCGCTAATGGCTGCGGCAATATGGGTCCACCATAAATTAGCCAATTGCGGATAATCTGGCACATTGCTTCCGGTTGGAGTCCAGGCAATCCGAGCCGGGCTGCGGTAAAACTCGATCAGGCCACCGTAACGGTCAGCATTGCGGGTGAAATACTCATGCCGGATATCCGATTCACGGATGAAGGTCAGTCCTGTGATTGATTTTTTGAGTGACACCGTTTTTGAAGTGACGAACTGCGCATATAACCAGGCCGCCGCTTTTCTGTGCAAAGGTGTGGATTTAAAAAAAGTCCAGGACCCTACATCCTGATAGCCATTCTGCATGCCGTTTTTCCAGTACACGCCATACGGCGAAGGCGCCATGCGCCACTTAGGCGTACCGTCGGCATTCATTACAGGCAAACCCGGCTTGGTCAGCGCTGCAGTAAACGCGGTGTACCAAAAAATCTGTTGCGCAATCTGTCCCTGCCCTGCTACCGGACCGGCTTCAGAAAAATTCAATGCTTTTGCCTGGCGCGGCGCATAGTCATTCATCCACTGCAGGTACTTCTTCAAGGCATACACAGCCGCCGGTGAATTGGTGGCACCACCGCGCGCCACACTCGCACCGACTGGTGTACATTGATCACTGGCGACCCGTATGCCCCATTCATCAACGGGCAAGCCATTTGGTAATCCTTTATCTGCGACGCCTGCCATAGATAACCAGGCGTCAGTGAAGCGCCAGCCCAGCGAAGGATCGCGCTTGCCATAATCCATATGCCCGTACACAGGCTGGCCATCGATTTCTCGCACATGTTTGGAAAAGAATTCGGCGATATCTTCATAGGCCGACCAGTTCAGTGGTACCCCGAGCTCGTAACCATAGCGTGCCTTAAAGCGTTGCTGCAAATCTGGGCGGGCAAACCAGTCAGCACGAAACCAGTACAGATTCGCAAACTGCTGATCCGGCAGCTGATACAGCTTGCCATCTGGTGCTGTGGTGAAACGCAAGCCGATAAAATCTTTCAGGTCCAGACCGGGATTGGTATAGTCCTTTCCCGCCCCTTTCATGAAATCAGATAAGGCTTCGATCACGCCATAGCGGTAATGGGTGCCGATCAGATCGGAATCTGATATCCAGCCGTCATATGGGCTGCTATTACTGTAAATGGCTTTTTGCAGACGTTGTACCAAATCGCCCTCAGGCATGATTTCGTGCACCACCCGGATACCGGTGATATCAAAAAAAGCCTGGCTCAATATATTGGCTTCGTAGGAATGGGTATCAATGACTTCGGACACAACCCGAATTTCATGCACACCCTGCGCTTTGAGACGCTGCGCCGTTTGGGTAAACCATTTCATTTCTTCGCGCTGCTGGTGACGCGTCAGGCTGGATGGCTGAAACTCTTTATCTATCCATCGTTCTGCCACCGCGGGGGACGAAAAACCCGGCACTGGTATCGCTGCAACAAATACGACATAGAGAAATGCGCACCACCGGACTGACTTCATAAGCACCCCAGAGCATAACAGCAGAAATTGCACGAGTTTCAGCGGGAACAGAACAGCCAGCAGCCTGATATCTCCTGTTGAGACTTCGCGTCTGTGTTCCCGAAATAACTTTTGCCCGAAAGTAAAAGATGCGTCTGATTATAAAGCGCACAATACAGTGTGACAAATTTTTGCAACTGACGTACTGAGCAAATTCGAGAGCCAGCGCACAAATGAAAACGCGGAATCTGTGTACAGATCCCGCGTCGGAATTGGATCGGTGGCTTGCCCACCAGAGTGGGCCCGCACACCTTGCTACCGTCATACATATCGGTTGTATGTACAGCAGCTGAGTTGAATCATAGCAAAGAATTATGACATTGACATGACTTACATCAAACAAATATGTCTTTTTTGAAAACAAACAACAATCGCCGAATCAGTTAAAACGGATATGCCGGTGTTTTTCCATCTATGTCCATCCAGATACCTGTTTCCACCTGATTTCCTTTACCTGGAGCCAAAGCATACAGGCTCAGGGGTGCTATCTCCAACTTCAGGTCAGCAACGGAATCCAGCGACTTCTGGTCTAGTGGAATACCGTAAGCAAAGAAGTAATTGCGCATATCTTTGCCAATAATTTTGGAGCTCAGCACATACACCAGATCATGGTTAGTGATGGTGTTATTGGCATACCGTCCCATACCGTACTTCGCCGCATTCGCCACAGTCCAGTCTTTTGCCACCAGACGATCGCCCTTAGTCAGCAAGGTCAGATATTCAATGGTGGTATGAGGTGTAGGTTTTGCCATTCCAAGACGGAAACGGGTGTACAAAAAGCCCAGCTGAAAATGCATGGCACGCATCGCATTCTGATCATCGCTATCCCAGAGTTTCTTTTGCATCGTCGCACGCAATGCTTCGCCAGTAGCACCGGTAGCACGGCTATCCACTATAAACTGATACAAGCCCTTATGGTTGATACGATCACCACTCACATCAATTCCTGTCAATCCGTACTGACGGATGGCTGAGGCGGTAGACAGAATATTGTTATCGCATTCGACCACACAACCAGCGCTGCCAGGCGGCACAATGTGATGTACGCGCTGTACGGTATTGTGACCCAGCTCATGCCACCAGCCCCAGCCAGCTGAAATTCCGGCGAAACCGTCAGAAGGATTACCCGAACACAGGAATCCGCAGGTAGCGATCCAACCTATGAAATGCTGTACACCAGGCGCACGGTGCATATCACCGTCGCAAGTCCAGCTCAGACTGTCACATACCGATTTGACGTTATCCGACATCGCCATATTGCTATAACCATTCGCCACGTGGTTAGAATCAAAAATACGTGCCCGCAGATTATTGAGGATGTAGTCACGAGGGTCGGTATTGCCAATCACACTGAGTGCATAAGCATTCGTCTGATGCACTTCTCCACCAACAAATTTCGATGTCTGCCAGCCAAATACTTTCGATTTAATCACCGCCGAAGCAGCGTCAATATCAGCCTGAGCCATATCTTTAGTAAAGTCAAAGTGACCGTATTTTGCAGCACCTCGTACGCGCAGGCGCACTAGCTTGCCACCGGCAAGACCGCTGTAATTCAGGTAAACCGGCCCACCGAAAGGTGTGGTGAATACGTTATCTTTATCTGCACTCAAAGGTATGCTGAACGACACCGGACGACGCGGACGACCATACTTTGTGTTGTCAGTTACCGGGTCGCCCCAGGTTCTGGCGTAACCAGTCTGCATACCAAGCTTACCACCGGCTGCATCGACCACTTGTATGGTAACTGTCTTACCCGGAATCGCAGCACGTCCGATAGCGGTAGTGCCACTGCCTTGCGCAATCGTGACATCAATATCTTCAAAGTCAGCACTAACCGGCATCGTTAATGCCTCTTTAGGCATGTAGTCACCGTAACCTGCTGGCGCTACCGTGGTTTTGGCACGGTTATAAACCACCCATGAATCGGAGGCGTAGGTACGTAAAAAATCGCTGGCGGTCGCTTTCTGATCTGGCGGCAACTGACCATACTTCACCGCGTTTGGCCTCCACAAATCCGCCCACAATACCAGCAATTTATGTACATCCATACCCGCTTGCTGAAACAAATTCGCGCCACTTCCGTGCTGCCCTGCCAATTCGTTCATCAGTTGTGTCACGGGTGTGAGTGGCGTCGTGTCAGCTTTAAAATCCCAGCTCAGTTTGTCGTCCTGCAGCTTTTGCAGCGTCGGTATCAAGGCACCCATTTTATCGGCCCGCTGTATGCTGTCAGCCACAGTACGGCCAGCAGCAATCCCCAGATCGGCGGCTGAGCCAAAGTAATTTCCAGGATAACCACCAACGTTCATTCCCATGGCATTGGCAACCTGGCGGCCACCGGCAGACTCTACCCAGCTAGGCGCGAAATACATCACATTTTTTCCGGCTTTCATATAAGTCTGTACTTGTGCGGAAAGCGTTGTACTGTCCTTCGTACCACCGCCGAACACCAGCAAATCGGCGTTCTGCCAACAGGTATTGGCCGCATCACTGAGTGCACAACTGATCTCCTGACCCTGCACACCAATCTTTTTGAGATAGGCATTCACATTAGCTGCGCTATAACCAGTAACAATGTATTTGACTGTCGCAGGAAGAGCTGTATCAGGATCGCCATTTAGCACCCAGTTAAAGGCGCGTAAGAACAAAGGCTGATGCTGCTGCTGGCTTGTGCTGCCTGCCATCCAGGATAAGACGTCTGCGCCATAAGCCATGCCGCGCCCACTCCCTACCGTGCTCAGCGCGGCCATGCCATTCCCGCTGTCTGAAGCCAGGTAGCTGATACCTGAGGTCGAATTGAGTAAACCTATCTCAATCGAATTGCCGGTAAATGCCAGCGTCTGATCCAGGTCTGCACCATTCTTTCTGAAAATTTTTCCTAAGGTACCAACCTGCGTCAGCTGAATGGCAGTTGCATTTGCCTGTGCTTTTTGCAGCAAGGTCTGCAGCAAACTGCTATCGAGGCCCGATACATCGCCCGACTGCATTGCAGCGGCAATTTTCTCGTCAGCCGTAGGCACACGTGGTGGCTGCACCCCGCCCTCCCCTCCCGAGGAAGAAGATGAGCCGGTACTACCGCTACTGCTAGTGCTAGTGTCACTATTACCACCACCGCCACCACCACATGCTGCTAAAGCAAGCACCAGAGGAAGCAGGCTGAGATAGGATAAATTTCGCATGGTCATTTCCAGATTTCAGTATATTGAAAAAGCATCAGCACAATCGCCGAATCATGCCAAAGTTTATTCATGGAAATTATTCCCGTCTATTGCACCTTAGTGCAAAGCCTCACAGTCCACATCCTGATTTTGTGCCAAATCATGCCGCTTCCGACAGACTTACTATAAAGTCTTGGTAAAATAGAGCACAGCACAAACCAGTGCCCGTCTGTATCACAGCCCCCCCCATATTAGTAATGCAAACACTTACCCCCACTGCTAACGCAGCAGCAAGCTTCACGCAGCCCACCGATCCACAGGCTCTGGCCAAACTCGCCAGCCAGCATCTTTCTGGCATTCTGGAACATGCTTTTTGCCATACCAGTCAACAGCAAGCCCTGATCGTATTTGATACCCAGTCTGCATTGGCACACATACTCAGCCAGGCTTACCAGCAATGTCTGCCTGAAGCGAAGTGCCTTCAATTCGGCACGGTACCGGCGCAAGACATATTGGATGCGATTGCGGCGCTCAAAAAATCAGATCTGGTCATTTTGGTGCAATCCACCAATTTCAGACTGGAAGCCTACAGGCTACGGGTGGAACTGTTTAAACGTGGTTTGAAAGTGATAGAGCATCCGCACTTAGGCCGTATGGATGGGGAGGAAATAAGCTACTACATAGATGCACTGCAGTATGACCCCGTGTATTACCGGGAAACAGGTAAAGCAATCAAGCGCATCATTGATCAGGCCGGCCATGCTGTGATTGATAGCGGAGAAGGTGCACAACTAGTATTCAGCGGCGTCTTAGAACCCGCCAAACTGAATGTAGGCGACTACAGCGAAATGGCCAATGTTGGCGGTCAATTCCCAATCGGAGAGGTATTCACAGAATCTGTCAGACTGGAAGATGTGAACGGCAAAGTGCGTATTTTTATTTTCGGCGATACCAGTTTCCGTATCAATGAACCACAGGTGCCGATCACGCTGATTGTGGAACGGGGTCAGGTGGTAGGCACTGAAAACAGCACGGAAGAATTTGATCGTGTGCTGGCCAATATCCGTGCTGACGATGGTGTGGTCTGGGTGCGTGAGCTGGGCTTTGGTTTGAACCGTGCATTTACGCAGCAGCGAAAAGTTATGGACATTGGCACCTACGAGCGTATGTGCGGCATCCATTTATCGCTAGGCTCCAAACATGGCAGCTACGCCAAACCCCATATTAAACGTGGCGAAGGCAGACACCACGTCGATGTATTTGCTATCACGTGTTCGGTACGTCTCGACGGTCAGGAAGTTTATCAGGACGGACGCTGGTCAGTCTGATTCACACAGCGTGGAGTGTGTAGTTAACTTGGGTAACGCTGTCGCATCACACATCAGATCCAGATTGCGCCAGCCTCCATGATGCAGCAACGACTCTATTTTTTTCAAAGCGCGCAGCAAATCCATCTGGCGTTCAACGATAGGGGCGAATCCATATTGGATGATGTTACGGATCGCGAAATCACTGCTCAACCCCAATGGCAACAGCGCTTGCACGATCAGATATGCCTCAGGATGCAACAATGCCAGTCTGGCTTCTGCCGGTTTTTCTGCTGACTCGATAAATGCCATATCGAATCCGGCATTGGGCAGCATCTCATTAATTTTTTTTGCCAGATAAAAACGCATCGCTGGCGTTGCCTCGCTCCCCTCAAATACCAAGACGAATTCATGCGCCGGAATGGAGGTAATCGCATTACCCGAATGGGCGGGCACACCAGGACGGCCATCTGAAGTTGACAACAAATAATTAATTAGTTCAGCGTCGACAGACATGTGGGTCTTTTTCATGATAGAGGCAGATCAGGATTGATCAGAGTTTTCAGACACAGTCTAGCGACCCTCAGCTGTGAAAACTATTGTACTTTGGTGCAATCAAGAAAAATATCCAAGCGGGTTGATACTAGCCGCAAAAGAAATGGCTTAGGCGGCCATTTCTTTTGCGAGAACTTTTCTGCTTCAGGATAGAGGATGAAGCACCACGCCACCGAAGCCACCGGTCGTCAATGCTTTAGGTATCTGAGATAAATCCAAAATAGTGGATTGAATCAGTAAAATTAAAGACGTGTCATTTTCCAGGTGCCGGTATAGCCATTGCTCAGTTTAAGCGTACCACTACCGCTCACAACCGTATCGAGCTTGCCGCTGAAACTACCATTCATGCCATTGATCCCATTGGCTGCCGGAGTGCTGAGTGTGAACGACAGATCACCTTCATTGCTCACACTGGCATTCAGCAGCTGCGTCGTGGCATCTGTCGTTAAACCACCGGCACTGAGTTCAAATACTTTACTAACCACGCCGTTTTGATCAATTTCAATAAAATTAGTGCGGGTATCGGCCCCTATCGTCAGACTCCAACGACCGGCAAATCGCGGTAAAACCTTGACACCCGCATTACTGATATTCAGTCGGCCTATCAGTTCAGAGCTGATGCTCAGATTTTTACTGCCTCCCGGTGTTGCAGATTGAAAGTCGGCATCAAAGCCTGTCGCCACGCATTTGACATACTGACCGCTGATCGTGTCGCGCCAACAGGTACGGCTCAGGTCTTTACTCGTTTCAGCGACATTGGCGCTTGGTGTTGTACGGTTAGTCACTTCCTTAAGCGTCATCACTTCCTTTAATGCAGTGAACTTACCGGCAGCAACCGTCACATCTTCTACTGCTGCCACGTTTCCGGTATCGCGGACTGTTTTGTAAGTGCTCACAGCAGACCCGGAATTACAGCCTAACACGGCATTGACATCCCAGCTCTGCCCAACTGTATATGGCGATTGCGCAGTTTGATACGGCTGTGCAAACGAACAAGGCAATACGGATGCTGAGCGTGGGGAAAACAGGATCTCTGCGCCATTTGCATCGTAATAACTGGAATAGGAGAAGGTGGCAGAGGTATTCGTACCGGCAAAGAAATACCCAGTTTTGGGTAACTTATCGTTGAGGATACTTAAACTACCCGTCGCATTCCGATACGGATTCCAATAAATTTCGGTTGAATAATAAGTCCAGCTTAAGCCCTTATCATCTTTCACCTGGTGTTGATAAGTAAAGCTATCCCCCGCAAGCGGTATCTGTCGCTGGAAAGTTTTTTGCGGCACGGGCGACTCAGTCGTACTGCTGCTACCACCGCCAGTCCCACCACCCCCTCCGCCACAGGCTGTCAGCACTAAACCCGAAACCATAAAACCCAACAGGCTACTGACAGATCGCAATGTATATAGATACACGATTTCTCACTCCAAGTTGTTTATAAAATAATTTTTGATGATTATATAATTTTCAACTCAGCAAGCAAAGTCAGACCCAGCAACTCCAGCCCTCAAAATATATTCCGTCCCCGATCAAAGCCACAGCAAACCTCAGGCAATTTCTGACTCCAGCCAGGCATGTATTGTTCGTTGTATGGAGCGTAGCAGCGCGTCTTTTTGTACCGGGCGGATTAACACAGAAACGTGATCAGATTCGAGCGCAGCAGCGAGCCGGTGATAGTAAACCTGATCAGACAAGAGCAGTACAGGCATATACAAACTAATCTGCCGGATCCGCTGCAGTGTCATGCCATAGTCCAAGTCGCGCCAGCTCAAAGCCAGCAAAGCACAGGTATCACCCGCCTCACGTCGTGGCAAAGTAAATTCATCAAGACTACTGAAACTACGCACGCGATACGCTCTGGCACCGAGCACCAGCCCCAGTACAGCACGTTCATACTCATCACTGCCGATGATATTGACATGAGTCAGCTCAAACGAATTCAACATAAATACCTACGACACAGCATATATACGCCTATGAGACAAGGCCCAGTTTCAAAAAGCGCCAGTGTAGGCAGACCTAAGTACCCGGTCTATCGTACTTTGGTGCAAAAACGCTTTTTTTTGCCGTGATCGCAAAGAGAACTGAATACATGATTCCTGTTCAGGTTTTATCGAGATCAAATACGCCCAGCTGAGTTGCACGCAGCACCAGCTCAGCCAGCGTTTCGACCTGCATTTTTTCCATCACACTGCTGCGCTGAGCTTTGATGGTGCGCTCGGAATTGCCAAGTTCATAGGCGATTTGTTTATTGAGTTTGCCACGCACTACCAGGTGAAATACCTCTAGCTCGCGCTCGGTGAGCAGCGAATAACGGTAGCGCAAATCATCCAGCTGCACCCTGGACTGATGCGCTTCTTCGTAACGCTGATGGGCAGCATTGACTGCTTTGAGCAAATTTTCTTTTTGTACCGGTTTACTTAAAAAATCCTCAGCACCTGCCTTAATGGCACGCACACTCATGGAAATGTCGCCATAAGCAGTCAGGAAAATCACCGGGATCGGACATTGCCGCTTATTCAAAAATTCCTGTACTTCCAGACCGCTCAGGCCAGGCATATTCACATCCAGCAAAATGCAACTGACTTCAGCAGGCAAATCTGCCTGAAAAAAATGGGAGCCCGACTCGTAGGTAAATACCCGAAAGCCACAAGCTTGCAACAAGATACCGAGCGCCGAGCGCACAGAAGAATCATCGTCAACTACATGTACGATAGGCGGCAAACTGACTTGCATTATTCACTCCTGACCAACGGCAGCTTGAAACGCATAATGCCGCCATTTAAGCGGTTTTCCGCCCAAATATGGCCACCGTGCGCCTGCACGATAGAAGCACTGATCCATAGTCCCAGACCCACACCTTCCGGCTTAGTGGTGAAAAAAGATTCAAAGACCCGCTCCACCCCCTCGTCAAAGCCGGTACCGCTATCCAGAATCGAAATTCTGACATGATCGGTTCCATACAACATGGTCTCCACTGTGATACTGCGTTCACGCCCTTTTTTTCGGTCTATCGCGTCCATACTGTTGAGCAGCAGATTCACCAATACCTGCTGCATCTGCACGATATTGAGAGAGACGATCATGCCGTCCGCAGCCAGCTTTTCTTTGATGCTGATGCGCCGCACTTTGGCTTCTATTGACAAGAAATGCAGCACTTTACGCACCAGCCAGTTCACTTCCACCGGCACCAGCTCTGTATCCGATTTAGTCAGCAAACCCTGCATATTTTTAATCAGCTCGTCAGCCCGCAAATTATCCCGCCGGATGTTCTGCAGTGTTTCCTGTACCAAATCGAGTGAAGGAGGGTCGCGTTTGAGGAAAATCTGCGCCGCCTCGACATTGCTCAAAATTGCAGCCAGTGGCTGCATCAGTTCATGGCCGATTGCTTCGTTATAAATTGAGGCCGTCATCTTACGGTTCATCTGGGTAATTTGCCCCAGCACCTGACGTGAGGCATCGACTGCGTGCGCATGTAAGCGTCGCTCTATGATCAACACCACCACCGCGATCAGCAATACCAGTACCAAAGCAAAGGTAAAGATGAGTTGCCAGCGATAGGCCTCCCATACGGTGGGTGTATAAAAACGCAGCTCACTGCCACTTGGATATTGTCCGGGCTGTACCTGCCAGCGTAGCAGTTGATTTTTATCGAGCAGCGGTGTAAATCCGGAACTGAGTATCTCCTGGCGTAAAGGTTTGCCAGCCAAAACAGAGGACGCCAGTTCAGCCGTTTCCCTGCCTTGCTCAGCATAGGCAAAGCTCAGCGCTGCCAGCGGCCCTGTTCCGAGTACCGCTGCATCATCAACCAGCACAGGACGCATAGACGATTTAATTACCTGCGCCAAAAATTCGCTGCCAGAAGAGCGCCCGGTAGCAAGGTCAGCTGCCAGCAAACCTTGGTAGACCACAGCATCCGGCGGCAAATTACTCAGCGCGTCCTTGACCGCATCAACAGACTGGCCGCGCAGATCCTGCACACGCAGATTATCGGCCATGCCGCTCAAACGCGAAGGCAAAAAGGTTTTATTCGTATCCGGACCGGGTGCATTCCCAATCAAAGCAAGCTGCTGGGCTTGTGGAAATAAAGTTTTGACGACACCGACCACATTCGAGAAATTTGCCCGCAATACTTTGCCGGTAAAATTAGGGGGCAGATTCATCTGTACCACATCAATATCGCTGGTCAACGCAAACACGACCGGTGTACCAGGCCACAGATTTTTTTCATGCTGCAGTAAATAGCGCAGGGACTGCTGACCAAACACCAGGATCAGGTCAGGATTCTGCACGCGGTACTTTTCCTTGAGCCACTTACTCAGGTTTTGTTTATACGTTTCTTGTGGAAACTGAGAAATATCCAGATTTTCATGAAAAATCGTGACCGGCCCGGTTTTGCGCAGCTCCGCTTTTAAGCTGCCATAGAATTCCTGCAGGGAAGCACTGGAACCCATGTCCGGACTCAATAACAAAACCCGTTTCCCCTCCACCGACTGCGCCTGCACTGATACAGCCAGACTGGACAGAACAAAGAGCAAAAACAACAAGATTTTTTTCATGAGCAGGCAAAATAATGAAGCTCTGGTGAGTGCCGCTGCGCAATACGCGCTGAACAGTCCCACCAGAAATGAATGTTACTGAAAAGAAAATTCATTCTTAACTGCACATTAATGATGATAAATAATTTCTATTGGGAAATTATGGTCAGGCATTATCAGGGATTTTGCAGAGCCAGGCAAAACAGCTGTTGTTTTCACTCCATCGGCGTGTGCGCCTAAGCCACCCAGACTGGGCTGGTTTTTAATCCCCCCCTGCAAAAGCGACATTTAAATATCAACAGAAGCAATGCCTAATTCTGTGACTGCGCGAAAAAAGCCCGCTATTCGCTGTTAGAATATCGCCCTTGTTCCTTACATTCAAAAGTGCATCAACATGACCCGTAAGCTGTTCGTTACTACCGCCCTCCCCTACGCTAACGCGCCTTTCCACCTCGGTCACATCATGGAATACATCCAGGCTGATATCTGGGTACGCCATCAGCGAATGTCGGGTAACGAAGTGCATTTCGTCGGTGCCGATGATGCACACGGCGCACCGATCATGATTGCGGCAGAAAAAGCAGGCCTCACGCCTCAGGCTTTTGTTGCCGGTATTGCGGCTGGCCGCAAGCAATATCTGGATGGTTTTCATATCCAGTTTGACAACTGGCACTCGACCGACGGCGAAGAAAACCATGCGTTATCGCAGGATATTTACCGTAAATTAAAAGCGGCGGGCTTCATCACCAGCAAAACCATAGAACAGTTTTATGATCCGGTAAAAAATATGTTCCTGCCGGACCGCTACATCAAAGGCGAATGTCCGAAATGTGGCGCTAAGGATCAGTATGGCGATTCCTGCGAAGTCTGTAGTGCCGTGTATGCACCGACCGAAGTTGTCAATCCGTATTCCGTACTGACCGGCGCGACACCGGTCATGAAATCCTCAGAACATTTCTTCTTCAAATTATCTGACCAACAATGCGTGGAATTCCTGCGCAACTGGGCCTTACAAGACAATCGCCTGCAATCCGAAGTAGCGAACAAATGCCGTGAATGGCTGGAAGGCGAAGATGGACTGGGCGACTGGGATATCAGCCGCGATGCACCGTATTTTGGGATTGAAATTCCTGATCAGCCGGGCAAGTACTTCTATGTATGGCTGGATGCGCCAGTCGGTTATCTGGCTTCATTGAAAAATTATTTCGGCAAAACCGGACGTGATTTCGATGCTTTCATGGCGGACCCGAGCACCGAACAAATACACTTTATCGGTAAAGACATCACCTATTTCCATACGCTGTTCTGGCCTGCGATGTTGAAGTTCTCCGGCTACAAAACACCGGACAATGTGTATGCACACGGCTTTGTCACGGTATCCGGCGAAAAAATGTCCAAGTCACGCGGCACTGGCATTTCGCCTTTACGCTATCTGGACATAGGCATGAATCCGGAATGGCTGCGCTACTACTTTGCGGCCAAACTGAACGCGAAGGTGGAAGATCTGGATCTGAATCCGGATGATTTTGTCGCCCGCGTCAATTCTGATCTGATCGGCAAATACATCAACATCGCTTCGCGCGCTGCGGGCTTTATCACCAAGCGCTTCAACGGTGTCATCAGCACCGACTGGGCAACGCCAGACGATGCCTTCCTGGGCAATCTGCGTCAAGCTGCACCTGAGATTCAAGCCTTGTTTGAAGCCCGTGAATATGGCAAGGCACTGCGCCTGGCCATGGAGCAGGCCGACC
Source organism: Cognatundibacterium rugosum (assembly GCF_014284365.1). Taxonomy (GTDB): domain Bacteria; phylum Pseudomonadota; class Gammaproteobacteria; order Burkholderiales; family Burkholderiaceae_D; genus Undibacterium; species Undibacterium rugosum. Next base: position 306,890 of record NZ_JACOGG010000003.1, on the reverse strand, counting down.
TGGTAAATGCCTATGTGGATGCCAACAAACCTTGGGAATTAGCGAAGAAACCGGAAAACGACGCCAAATTGCAGGAAGTCTGTAGCCGTCTGTTGGAAGCCTTCCGCATCCTGACCATTTTCCTGAAACCGGTCTTGCCTCAACTGGCGAGCCAGGTCGAAGCACAGTTAAACATCGCTGCATTGCAATGGTCAGATGTTGCGACTCCGCTGCCACATCTGCATACTATCCATCCTTACGCACATTTGATGCAACGCGTTGATCCTAAGATTTTTGACCAGTTGTTTGATGCACCAACTGCAGCTACAACGCCCGCTGCAGCTGAGTCCGGCGAAGGTGCCTCAACCGCTGCCAGTGAGATTGAACCGGTTGCCGTAGAAATCAACATTGCTGACTTCGCCAAAATCGATTTGCGGATTGCGAAAATCGTCAATTGCGAGCACGTAGAAGGCTCCGACAAATTACTGCGCTTAACGCTGGATGTCGGTGAAGGCCGCACCCGCAATGTGTTTTCCGGTATCAAATCCGCTTATCAGCCAGAACAGCTGATTGGCAAGCTGACAGTCATGGTTGCGAATCTGGCGCCACGTAAAATGAAATTCGGCATGTCCGAGGGCATGGTGCTGGCTGCCTCCGCCGCGGATGAAAAGAATAATCCTGGCCTGTACATTCTGGAACCGTGGCCAGGTGCCCAGCCTGGTATGCGGGTTGGCTGACCTGTATGGAACTGGTGATACGTGAAGCCAGCCCCGACGATGCGCAATTGATCGCGCATCTGACCCGGAGCTGTTGGGCGGATAAAGTGGCGCCGACGTCGAGCGGGCACCGCGAGGCGACTGAGCAAGTGCAGCAGGAGTTGCTGCAAGGTGGCGGGTTCATTCTGTATATCAGCGATGAACCGGCAGGCTCAGTGCGCTGGCTACCGGTCGATATGGATGCCGGCATCTGGGAAATGCGTCGTATGGGCATCTTACCGGCCTTTCGCGGTCAGGCGCTTTCTCAGCATTTGCTGGAAGCCGTTATTCTGGCAGCCCAAACCGCAGGCGTGGAAGAGCTGCGACTGGGTGTACGCACCGACCAGCCCAGACTGCTTGATCTGTATGCCGCCTATGAATTTGAGCTGGCCCCGGAACTTGATTACGCACATGCGAATCCAAATGAACCCAAACCCAATGTGATGCGGCGTTTTTTAAGAAACTGAGCGCGTTGATAGCAGGCGCTCAGCCACAGCACTTTCCTCACTCTGATGCCAACAGCTATGCCAATGAATACGATTCCTGAACGCTTGCAGGCGCTGCGCCTGACGATGCAACAGCAGCAGATCGACGCCTGCCTGATTCCCTCTGCCGATCCTCATTTATCTGAATATTTGCCAGACCGCTGGCAAGGCCGCAGTTATTTTTCCGGCTTTACCGGTTCGGTAGGTAATCTGGTGGTCACCCATGATTTTTCCGGACTGTGGGTAGACAGCCGCTACTGGAGTCAGGCCGAGCAGGAATTAGCAGGAACAGGCATCAGCATCATGAAAACCATGTCTGCCGCCGCAACGCTGCACATAGACTGGCTGGCACAACATCTGAAGGCAGGTCAGATCGTCGCAGCCGATGGCATGGTGCTGGCCCTGGCCACAGCACGCCATTTACAACACAGCCTGGCAGCGCAAGGCATCAGCCTGAAAACCGATACCGATTTGCTGGAACAAGTCTGGTCTGAGCGTCCAGGTCTGCCAGACGCGGCGGTTTTTGAACATCAGGCACCGTTTGCAGCAGTCAGCCGGACAGACAAACTGGCGCAACTGCGCGCGGATATGCACAAGCTGGGTGCTGACCACCATTTTGTGTCCACCGTCGATGATCTGGCCTGGATACTCAATCTGCGTGGTGCCGATGTGAGTTACAACCCGGTGTTCGTAGCACATGCACTGATCAGCCAGGACCAGGTGCAGTTGTTTATTGCAGCTGGCAAAGTTCCCGCAGACTTGGCAGAAAAACTGCGTACAGAACACATCCATTTGCGCGACTATGCAGAAGCATCCAGCGCCTTACACCAGTTGCCAGCAGGCAGCCGGGTACTGATCGATCCGCGCCGCATTACTTTTGGTTTCCGACAAGCGATAGCTGCCAGCTGCAATGTGATTGAAGCGATCAATCCATCCGTGTTCGGCAAATCACGCAAAACAGCGGCTGAAGCACAGTTTGTACGCGAGGCGATGGAGCAGGATGGCGCCGCCCTGTGCGAATTTTTCAGTTGGCTGGAGCAGGCCCTGAACAATCAGGAGACGATTACGGAACTGACGATAGATGAGCAGATTTGTGCGGCGCGTGCACGCCAGCCGCATTTTATCTCACCCAGTTTCGGTACGATCGCCGGGTTCAATGCCAATGGCGCGATGCCGCATTACCGTGCCACACCAGCTTCACATGCGACGATTCGGGGCGACGGCTTGCTGCTGATCGACTCTGGTGGCCAATACCTGAACGGCACCACCGATATCACACGCGTAGTAGCGATAGGCAGCGTATCTGATGCACAAAAACGTGATTTCACCCTGGTACTGAAAGGCATGATCAATCTGTCGCGCGCGCATTTCCCACGCGGCACGCTGTCGCCTATGCTGGACAGCCTGGCACGTGCGCCGCTGTGGGTTGAGAATATCAATTTCGGCCATGGCACCGGTCATGGAGTGGGCTATTTTCTGAACGTACATGAAGGCCCGCAAAACATTTCGGGCACAATACCTGAAGCACATATGGCGATGCAGGAAGGCATGATCACCTCGAATGAGCCTGGCATTTACCGGCCAGGAAAATGGGGCGTACGCATAGAAAACCTGTTGCTGAATGTCGCGGCAGAAGCCAATGAATTCGGGGATTTCCTACAATTTGAAACCCTGACTTTGTGCCCTATCGATGTACGCTGCATCCTGCCAGAATTGCTCAACCATGAAGAGCGGCAATGGCTCAATCAGTATCATCAGCAAGTGTGGCAGCGCCTGTCGCCACGTGTTTCTGGTGCTGCCAGCGACTGGCTGCGTCAGGCGACACAAGCGATCTAAGCTGATTCAGGTTGCGGCACCGGCTTCGCCTGGTGCCGCAGTCTGCGTTACGGATGGCCAGCGACGTACCAGCTGTAAAAAATGTGCAAGCTGCGCCGAAGCTGATTTATGCGCCTGATAAATCAGTGAAAAACGCCGTTCACAAGGCGCGAATTCGGGATGCAGCTGGATTAAGCGCCCAGCCGCTAGCAACTCCTGCACCACAGCCACTGACAGGCAACTTAATCCCAGGCCAGCCGCAACGGCATACTTGATTGCCTCAGAATTCCCCAATTCACCGGCACAGCGGAAAGCTTGCAACTGCTGCGACAAATACTGCTCCACGGTTTCACGCGTGCCGGAACCGGCTTCACGCAATAGCCAGGCTTCTTTCTGTAAGTCAGATACCGAGCAACGCTGCCCGGCTGCTTGTGCCAGCGCGTGTTGCGGATGGCAGACCAGAATCAGCTGTTCTTGCAGCCAGGGCTCGACCACAATACCAGCCTGATGACATTCCCCTTCAATAAAGCCTATATCTGCCTCGTAATTTTCTATACGCTGTACCACATCGCTGGTATTTCCTATGAACAGAGATGGCAAGCCAGATGCCTTGTTGGTTGCCACGGTAGATTGCAAATGCGCGAACAAATCAGGTAAGTAATAATTCCCGATAGTGGTACTGGCCGCGATGCGCAAGCCCGGCCACGCAGCGTCGGGTTGCGCAAACTGCGCCTCCATCGAGCGCACCGCATCCAGCACCAGATGCGCCTGTGGTAACAGTAACCTGCCGTTCTCATTCAACAGCAACCCCTTACCAACCCGGTCAAACAATTGCACCTGCAAGGCAGCTTCCAATTCGTTTAAAGCAGCACTGGTGGCGGATTGTGAAAGAGCGATTTTCTGTCCAGCGGCACTGGTCGTGCCCATTTCTGCAATTCCCAGAAATACCTGTAACTGACGCAGGCTTAAGTGCATTATCAACCCCTTTTTCAGCTTAATAAAAGCAAATTAATTTGTTTTATTAATTTTATAGTTTTCTATATGATGTTTGTGAACAAAACACCTCGTTTTTAGAGCTTGATATGCGAAAAATGATACAAACCCATGCCAGCGGCTTACTGCTGAGTCTGCTGATGGCGGCAGTTAGCCTGATGCTGGCGCAAAGTGCGCCTTTGCAAAGCTGGGGACTGGGTAGCCTGACACTGGCGATATTACTGGGCTTAATACTGGGGAATTTACCGCTGGCAGCCAGCCGCGCCCATCACTGGGAAGCGGGACTACAATTCAGCAAACAGCAGTTGCTGCGCGCTGGCATCGTACTGTATGGCTTACGTTTAAGCCTGCACGACATCGGCAATGTCGGCCTTCCCGGCTTACTGGTCGATCTGCTCATGCTGATCAGCACGCTGTGGCTGGCTGCGTTCCTGGGAAGCCGTGTGTTCCGCTTGCCGCGTGAGCTCACTCTGCTGATCGGTGCCGGCAGCGCCATTTGTGGTGCAGCGGCGATACTGGCTGCGGCGCCGGTATTGCGCAGCAAAGAAGAAGATACAGGTATTGCGATTTCGGGTGTGGTATTTTTTGGCACCTGCAGTATGCTGCTGTATCCCTTATTCTTTCAGTCGGAACTGCTGCTGAGCTGGTCAGGTCTGACACCTGCTGGCATCGGCATTTATACCGGTGCCACACTGCATGAAGTCGCGCAAGTAGTGGTCGCGGGCAAAGCCATGACAGCACAAATCGCAGATGTCGCTATCGTGACTAAGATGATGCGAGTCATGCTGCTCGCACCGGTCTTGTGTTTGCTGGCATGGTTGGTCAACCCTGCACGGCAAACCAGTACGGCTGGCAGTGCGGGCTGGCGCCACAGTCTGGCCGATGTGAGCATCCCCTGGTTTGCCATCCTGTTTGTCGTGGTCATCCTGATGCAGTCCGCGCTGAGCCTACCCTCCGCGCTGCGCCAGTTGTTCGCACAGCTGGACCAGATCCTGCTGTCAGCCGCGATGTTCGCACTCGGATTCAGCACCCGTCTCGCCAGTTTGCGCAAAGCCGGCTGGAAACCGCTGTTGCTGGCAGGCAGCATCTGGTGCTGGCTGATACTGGGTGGCCTGCTTATCAGTCAGCTGATCTTGTAATCACCCAGCCTGAACTCTCCCTCATTCAGGTGGTGTGTCAGCCATAAACTGACGCAAAGCCTGATTCATTTTTTCCAGCTCAGTCACAAACTGACGGAACAGCTCAGGCGTCTGACTAAAATCCCCCAGTTTTCCTTTTTGCTCCAGCGCGTACGCAATTGTCTCAGGCGGTTCGGCGCAAAAATTCGCGACCAAACCTTTCAACGTATGTGCAGCTCTGTGCAACAGCTCAGCATCCAGAGTTGCGATGGCCGTGCGCATTTCCTCTACCTGTTGCTGGCAAGTCTGTAAAAAGGAATGAGCTATGATCTGCACAATTTCACGGTCAGCGCGCAGCAATGCCGTTTGATAATCATAGCCTGAGAAATCGCCGGCCTCTGCTGCCTTAATCTCAGACTGCAGCCTGGAATTTGTCATCATCGTTCCTTGAAATACTTGTAATTGATATTGATCCAGCAGTTCCTTGAGTGAGGCTGCCTTGATCGGTTTGCTCAAATAGTGGTCCATGCCGGCTTCCAGGCATCTTTCCCAGTCACCAGGCATCGCATTCGCTGTCATGGCGATAATAGGAATGCGATTCTGCCGTTTTGCATCACGCTCCAGTTGGCGGATATACGTCGTCGCTTCGATGCCCCCCATCAAAGGCATCTGCATATCCATCAACACCAGGTCAAATAGTTGATGCGAAATCTGCTCTATCGCCACCAGTCCATTTTCAGCGGTGGTACTGGCATGACCCCACTTCTCTAACAGGGAGATCACCAGTTTCTGATTGACCGAATTATCCTCCACTACCAAAATCTTTAAGGGCTGCAGTGGCCTGATATCGGGTTCCGTCACTGAAGGCGACGGTAACACGTGCCTGTCTATACCTGACATCACGGCGGAAATGGCATGAAACAGTTCGGACTGACTGACCGGCTTACTCACATAATCATGTATCCCGACCTCGCGACAGCGGCAGGCGTGTTCGTATGCGCCTGCAGAAGACAACATGATGATCTTCTGCTCATAACTGCCATCTGCATGGCGCAATTGCTCTGCCAGTTCAAAACCGCCCGTTTCCGGCATACAGATATCAAGCAAGACCAGCTCAAAAGGATGCTGCTGCTCTGCTGCGACATCCAGTTGCCGCAGCGCTTCTTCTGCATTTTCTGCTGACTGAGGCCGCATACCCCAGGCAATCAGGGTATCTTCAAAGAAGTGTCGGTTAATGGCATTGTCATCGACGATTAACACGCGCAAACCATGCAGACTGGCAGGCGCCAGCATGGTCTCTGTACCGATCCCCACCCCCAGACACAATGTAAAAAAGAAGCTGCTACCCTTACCGGGTTCGCTCTGCACTTCCAGCTTCCCATGCATACGTTGTACCAGGCGCGAGGAGATGGTCAGACCTAAACCAGTCCCCCCATATTTGCGTGTCGTCGAAGCATCTGCCTGACTGAAGGCCTGAAAAATACTGGCTTGTTTGTCGTGTGGAATACCGATGCCATGATCCCTCACGGCGAAAAACAAGTCGACCTGGTTATCATGACTGGCGACCAGGCGAACTTCCAGCACCACCTCGCCCGCCTCACTGAATTTGATCGCATTACCCACCAAATTGGTCACAATCTGCCTGATCCTGCCAGGATCCCCAATCAGTATGTCAGGGATAGCCGGATCTATCTGATACACCAGTTCCAGTTTTTTCTCATTTGCTTTCACCGCCAGCGCCTTGAGCGATGAGGCGAGCAAGTCGCGAATAGGGAAATCGATTTTTTCCAAAGTGATTTTTTCAGATTCGATTTTGGAAAAATCGAGTATGTCGTTAATAATCGCCAGCAACGCATCGGAAGACAGCTTCACCAGTTCCAGATATTCGCGCTGTTGCGGTTGCAAAGGCGTGTCCAGCGCCAGCTCTGTCATTCCTATAATGCCATTCATGGGTGTGCGTATCTCGTGACTCATGGTCGCGAGGAACTGACTCTTGGCTTTGTTAGCCGCTTCGGCACCATCTTTGGCTTTGATCAGTGCAGATTCAAATTCGAGACGTTCGGTGATATCGCGGCAAGAACAATAAATACTGCCATCCGGTAACAACGCTGCGTTCAGCTCAACCGGCACGGTATGTTCCTGTTTGGTGACAAGCCTGACTTCTGCCCGCAAACGCTGACTTTGCATGAGCTGGCGCATAAATTTCAGCTCAGTTGGGTCAGCGCGCTCATCCACAAACAAATCATGAATGGAGCTGCCGATCAACTCTTCACGACGATACCCAAGTAAGCTCAGCACCAGATCATTAGCGTAAGTACACTTCTCATCCGCACCTGCAACGAAAACAGCGTCGGCCGCGTTGTCAAGCAACATGCGTTGCTTCATTTCGCTTTCACGCAAAGCCTGATCTGTCGCCAGACGTGCAGAGATATTCTGGAAAGCGCCGACCGCACCAACAATTTTTCCTTCCTCAAAAATCGGTGATATCACGATCGCGGCGGGAAAGGTTTTACCTGTTTTATGCCGTAAAAAAGTCAGATCAGAACGGAAGACTTTTCCAGCTGCGAGATGCAAACTGATTTGAGCAGCAAGTGCGGTGCCAGCATCACCCTCCGCCGCGACCGGCTGCAGCAACGCATCCAGCTTTTGCCCTACAATATCGTTCAGCTGCCATCCCAAGATATTCTGCGCTTCAGGATTAATGAAGGTACAGAGCCCCTCTGCGTCAACGGTATAGACCCCCTCACCCAGAGTATTCATCACATTCTGCAGCAATGCCTGGCTGGACTCTATCTTTTCGCGCAATGCAAATTCTTCTGTCACGTCAGTGCGGATGGAAATAAACTGATATGGCTGCTGATCTTCATCCAGCAAAGGTACGATGGTCGCATTGGTCCAGTAAAAGCTACCATCTTTCGCGACATTCCGGATTTGGCCGTGCCAGACTTTGCCAGACAAAATGGTCGACCACATCGCCTGAAAAAAGTCCTTGCTATGCAGGCCAGAATTAACGATACGGTGATTTTTTCCCAACAACTCCTGCGGACTATATTGACTGATGGTACAGAATTTTTCATTCGCGTAAATCAGCGTGCCTTTAGTATCGGTAATGCTGACAATCGCATGCTGATCCAGTGCGAATTGCTGTTTACCCAGGTCGGCCATCGCTTCCTGCAACTCATTGCGGGTGGTCAGCAATTCATTCACCAGGATAGACAATTGCTGCGATAAGCCTTCCAGACTCGCATCATCATCGCTGAGTTGTCGCCCTAGCTGACCCAGTGCATCATTGGCAGTCTGGCGCAAGGTATTCAGTAACTGACGGCGCTGATCGGCATCGACACGCAGGGTTTCATTTGCCTGCCCCAGCTCCTGGGAGCTCAGCTCCAGACTGCGTTTCCCCAAATCCAGATCACGATCCGACTGCACATAGGCTTCGTCTACCTGCGTAAAAAACTGTCGGAATCCGCGCAATGCACGCGCTGCCAGGGGCGGACAATCCGTCGTTGCCGCCAGGGTTTCAAATTCTTGCAGCAGTTGCTGCAACTGCGCCTCATCCGCAATGCCCAACAAGCGTTTGTATTGGCGCTGAGTGAGCTTATGTGTCATCACATATCTTCAGCCATATAGCTAATGGTCATGGTTTGATTATGCAGACTACAAACTTGCAATTGATAGCCGGGACAAATCTCGCCGTTGGAGTAAAAACCGCATATCACTGTTTGCGACCCCATCAGATCCTGCACGACCTCCACCTCCTCATCCACCCGGCCCCCCATCACCAGTTTCCTGCCGACACAGCTGACCAACATCGCCAGCGCCTGACCAGTTTCTGGTGCGTCTTTTGGTAAGGCAGCACTGGCGGCCGTTTCTGCACCATCGACCAGCTCATTGGTTTGCGCATGCATGAGTCGCAAATAACCGTCAGGATTAATCGAACCAGCTAATATCAGACTGCCATCCTGCTCATTGATACCCAATATAGTGCGTATTTGCCCCAATGATTCGCGCAGATGGCTCAGCATTTCAAATGGAAATAACAAACCTGAACCGGGTAAATCAGCCGCGTAATCACCCAGATATTTTTTATAAATGTCGAGTGCAGGTGCTCCGTCCAGTTCGTACAGTATATTGTCCTCACAACGTGTCACCTTACGCACAGGACCAAAAGGACGCCAACCCCCATAACTGCCATGCGTGAACGTCAGATTTTTTCCATACAGGCCTAAGGCGACGACTTGGTTATCTGAGACACCGGCCGGACCTAATGTATAGGTACGCGAAAAACTGCCGTTATCACCCGCTAGGCCACCCGTCACAGGCAATGCCTGCCCCAGCTCTGCGACGATGCCATCGATCAGGGCACTGCCGTTGATACCGACGCCTTGTCCGAATACGCTGACGGCACGCAAACCGTCCCGACTCAGCTGGGCGGCCAAAGTACGGCCCGCCTGCTCACTATATTCCATACCGGATAAAGTCGCGCTAACAATCTGAAACTGCGCGCTGTTAAAACGTATCCCTGTCACCACCACAGTTTGCGTACTGACACCCTGAGCAGAAATTTCACCAGCGGTCGAGCATCCCAGTAATTGCGCATCCGGCAGCAAGCGCCTTAAGTGAGCTAAAAAGTCTGGATTTTCAAAATGGGAAATCGATGCAAAGACCAATACCAATTGCGGCGATATGGCGGAAACAGCATCCAGCTTCCATTCCGTCCCGGGTGTACCATACAAAATTTCCTGAGCAATTTTCATCGTAACCTCATGTCATTAGACGAGACTGTCTGCGCTTCCTGCGTGCTGTCATTGCAACAGCCTGTTTAAGTCTGAATACCCCACTCTGCACCAAATTCTTTTTGCTGCGACAAGTCTTCCTGATACTGATTTTTAATTGCCAAAATCTCGCTCAGCCCCGCCATGAACGCATTGACGCAGGCGGGATCGAAATGCTGACCTGAACCTTCACGCAGAAATTGCAGGGCGCGTTCAGTTTCCCATGCGGCCTTATAGGGCCGTTCTGAGGTCAGTGCATCGAATACATCGGATACAGCAACGATGCGGGCGAACAAAGGTATCGCGTCTCCCACTAAGCCTTGGGGGTAACCACTGCCATCAAATTTCTCATGATGTGCAAGTGCGATCACGGCACCGGCATTCAGCATTTCTGATGAGCTGCCAGCCAGAATTTCATACCCAAGACGTGAATGGCGCTTCATGATCGTGAACTCTTCTGGCGTCAGCTTACCTGGCTTGAGCAAAATACTGTCTGGAATACCCACCTTGCCAATGTCATGCATGGGTGCAGCTTCGAGTATCAATTGCTGATCGTCGGTGGACAAGCCCAGATTGGCAGCAATGATCTTGGAATAATTTGCCATACGGATGATGTGCGCCCCGGTTTCAGGATCGCGTGAGTCTGCTGCGCGTGACAGACGCAATATGGTCTCTCTCTCACGCGCCCGGATTTCTGCTGTCGCTTTTTGTACTTCGACATTCAGCCAGCTGGCCCTGTCTTCCAAAAAACGCTGACTGCGTCGCAACGCCAGCATATTCTTGGTACGGGCCAGAAATTCGATGCGATCAATGGGTTTAATCAGGAAATCGGTAGCACCAACATCAAGCGCCTGATAGCGCAGCTCCAACCCACTGTTGGCAGTAATCATGAGAACAGGAATATCGGCACAGCCTGGCAGCTGGCGAAAATGACTGATGAAAGCGACACCGTCCATTTCAGGCATCATGTAATCCACCAACACCAGATCAGGTACCTGAACCGCACACCAGCTCAATGCTTTTGCAGGCTCCGTGAAACTGATGGAACGGCAATCGTCCAGTTTTTGTAGCAAATGACACAGCAGGGTTACGTTTATCTGTGCGTCATCCAGCACCAAAACATTCATTTCCATCGAATATTCCTCAAAAAAAGAATTCCAGATGTCTGGATGACACTGATTTTACTACCAGGAATCTTTTTTGAGTGTATCGTATTTATTCCGTCTGTCTATTTGCGACAAGAAATTTAAACTAAATTCAAGTAAAGCAAGCAACAAACTAAATCGTTATGCTGGTTCAGTGTAACTGATGCAAGACTGTGCCAGGAAACTGCACAGCAAAGACACTACCGACCTCGGGTGTTGATTCAATAAATAATTGTGCATTGTGACGCAATAACACATGCTTTACGATAGCCAGGCCCAGCCCCGTGCCCTGGGTCTCACGAGAACGGCTTTTATCGACGCGATAAAAGCGCTCGGTCAATCTGGAAATATGCTCGGGACTAATGCCTATCCCATTGTCGCGCACACTGAATTTCGCCCCCTGCTCCACGCTCTGCCAGCAGATTTCGATACGCCCACCCTGCGGTGTATAACGAATTGCATTCGTGACCAGATTGGTCAGTGCACTGCGAATTTCATCGGTGCTGCCTTTAATATCTGGCCCTTCAACACTGAGACTGATTTGGTGACGCCCGGCAGACAGCGCTTCCGCTTCCTGCAATATCTGCTCAAGTAAGCCGCGCATATTGACGACTTCAGTGCGCAGTAAATGGTCGACCGATTCCAGACGGGTCAGCGTCAACATGTCTTCAACCAGTCGCTGCATGCGCTCGCCCTGCTCGGACATCAGTTTCAGATGCGCGTTACGGGTTGGTATATCGAGATCAGGCTGCAACGAGGCGATTTCCAGAAAGCCGTTAATCACCGTCAGCGGAGTGCGCAACTCATGCGAGGCGTTAGCAATAAAGTCGCGTCGCATCATGTCGATACGTTCAGACTCAGTGACATCATGCGTCACCAAAATCTGACGACGGTTTTCAAACGGGATGATGTGTGCAATCAGCTTTCTGTCGCGGAAAGACAGGGTCAGTGGTGTTTCATAGCGTCCCAAAATAATGTAGTCCATGAACTCAGGACTGCGTACCAGATTGGTAACACGCATGCCCTTATCCTGACTCAGACTCAGGCCCAGATGATGTTCAGCGGCGGGATTGCACCATTCCAGAAACAGCACATCATCCATGATCACCACTCCATCCGGCAGCAGTGTCATTGCCTGACGAAAGCGTGCCAGCCATTCAGTCAGCTCAGCCTGATTTTTTTCATCGCCACGACGCAGTTTGTACAAACGGGAAAACACTTCAGTCCAGGCGCCCGAACCATCGGGCAAACGGGAGCTGCTGGGATTATCCAGCCAGTCACCCAGTCGCTGCAAATACACCAGCTGTATCAGAAACATGGTGAGGAGGACCAGAAATCCAATAATCAGCCCTGGAACCAACCCCCAGAAATAAGCCGCCAGGGCAGTTCCAGCCAACACCAGAAAAATTCTGACGACATTAGAAATCCAGAAAATCAGACGAGGGGACATAAGGGATCCAGATATTATTATTGAATAAGGATAGTAGATGAGGGTCTGGTGATCTTAGCCTGATCAGACCAGCCCGCTGCGTTTGCAGCGCAACTGATGGGTTTACGGCGTGATCATGGTGAACACGCCGTAAACTGATTTATTTTTCAGACAGCATATAGCCTACACTGCGTACCGTCTTAATTAAGGATTCGGCGGATTTTAATACCTTACGCAGGCGTAATACATGTACGTCCACTGTGCGCTCTTCGATCACGACATGATCGCCCCACACTTTATCGAGCAACTGGCTGCGTGAAAATACACGTTCCGGGTGCGCCATAAAGAACTTCAGCAGCTTGTATTCCGCATGTCCGATATCGACCTTCTGATCAGATATTTTGACGGTGCAGCTGACCGGATCAAGCACCACGGCACCAGCTGTCAGTGCAGTCTGCGCGTGTTCAGGGCTCTTACGGCGTAGCAGCGCCTTAATCCGCGCAGTCAGTTCACGCGGTGAAAATGGTTTGGTGATATAGTCATCTGCACCATGATCCAATCCCGCGATCTTATCTTCTTCCATGCTCTTCGCAGTAAGCATGATGATGGGAATTTCATTGAACTGACGGTCACCACGTATTTTAGACAGCAGACGCAAGCCGCTTTGATCCGGCAACATCCAGTCCAGTAATATCAGTTGCGGTGTACGGCGTTGAATAAATTCCCATGCCTCTGCAGTGTTATTCACAGCGAAGGTATTCCATCCGGCGGCACGCAGGGTAAAGCTGACCAGCTCAACGATAGCCGGTTCATCCTCAACGATCAGAATAGTGGTGTCAGCTGCCATATCTCAATTAGCTCTTTTGCTCTTGTTTGGTTGCGACATAATCAGAATGCCGGATATCTTTGCCTTCAACGATATATATCGTATGTTCCGCGATGTTCTTCGCATGATCGCCGATACGTTCTATGGCTTTCGCTACCCACAAGGCATTCAGGGAAGATGAAATCGTGCTCGGATCTTCCATCATGAAGGTAATCAGGTTACGCATAATCGAGCGGAAGTCATGGTCGATAATGGCATCCTGCGCGATCAGTTGGACCGCTTTTGCATCGTCCAGACGCGCAAACGCATCCAGCGAGTTATGCAACATGTCAGCAACATTCGCTGCCAGCACGCGCACTGTTTCATAGCCACTGAACATAGGCAGACTACGGCGGTTAATCGCTGCATCTTTTGCAATACGTGCAATTTTAGTCGATTCGTCGCCTATCCGCTCCAAATCGGTAATCACTTTACCTGTCGCCATCACGGTACGCAGATCGTTTGCTGCTGGCTGACGCTTGACGATCAGATGGCTACACATGTCATCAAGGCTGACTTCGAGGCGATTTACTTCCAGATCAGACTGAATAACCGCTTCAGCCTGCTGTTCATTGCCGGTTCTGAAGCAGGACATCGCGTCGTGAAAATGGCTTTCTACCAAACCGCCCATCAGTAATACTTTGGAACGGATCGTTTCCAGATCCATGTCGTACTGTTTTGAAGAGTGTTCACCTGTCACTTTTTTCTCCTGTATTCCATATCACTGGATGGTATTAACCGAAACGACCGGTAATATAGTCTTGGGTTTCTTTTTTAACCGGGTTCATGAAAATATGATCGGTCTCACCAAATTCGACCAGTTCACCCAGATACATGTAAGCAGTATAGTCAGAGCAGCGTGCTGCTTGCTGCATATTGTGCGTCACGATAGCAATCGTATATTCTTCTTTGAGCTCGTTAATCAGCTCTTCGATTTTGACGGTAGAGATAGGATCGAGCGCAGATGTTGGCTCATCCAGCAATAACACATCCGGTTTCACCGAGACACCGCGAGCGATACACAGACGTTGTTGCTGACCACCTGACAGGCTCAGACCGCTCTTATTAAGTTTGTCTTTGACCTCAGTCCAGATCGCGGCTTTTTTCAATGCCCATTCCACACGCTCATCCATCTCACCTTTTGACAGGTTTTCGTACAGACGCACACCAAACGCGATATTGTCATACACCGACATCGGGAATGGGGTTGGCTTCTGAAACACCATGCCGACTTTAGCGCGCAGCAAATTGATATCCTGATCTGCATCCAGAATATTTTTACCGTTATACACAATGCGGCCTTCAGCGCGCTGGCCTGGGTACAAATCGTACATGCGATTCAGTGTACGCAGTAAAGTGGATTTACCGCAACCCGAAGGACCGATAAAAGCAGTTACTTTTTTATCGAAAATATTCAGGTTGATATCGCGCAGGCTACGGGTCGCACCGTAGTAAAAATTCAGCCCGTCGATCTCGATTGCTTTCTTTTGGGTAGTTGCTTGAGTAGTTGTCATATCGATGCTCGGATTAATGCTGTGTCTTTTGGTTAAACAAGGTACGCGATAAAATATTCAGGCCCAGAACACTGAAGGTAATCAGCAAGGCACCTGCCCACGCCAGATCACGCCAGTTTTCATACGGGCTCATAGCAAACTGGTAAATCACCACCGGCAAATTCGCCATTGGTTTATTCATATTTCCATTAAAGAATTGGTTGCTCAGCGCTGTGAACAGCAAAGGCGCCGTTTCACCGGAAATACGTGCCACAGCTAACAAAATACCGGTGACCACACCTGCTTTGACTGCACGCAGACGTACCAGCAAAGCGACTTTCCAACGTGGTGCACCGAGTGCGAATGCCGCCTCACGCAAACTGGCCGGCACCAGGCCCAGCATATTATCTGTGGTACGCACCACGACCGGAATCGCAATCAGAGAAATCGCGATACTGCCCGCCCAGCCGGAAAAATGCTTCACGTTCGCGACATAGATTGCATACACAAATAAGCCAACTACGATAGACGGTGCTGACAGCATGATGTCAGTCACAAAGCGGGTGAGTCCACCAAACCAGCTCTTGTCACCATATTCTGCCAGGTAGATACCCGCCAGAATACCGATCGGTGTCGAAATCAACGTAGCTGCACCAACCATCATAAAACTACCGACGATTGCATTCATCAAACCACCACCTTCGCTGCCAGGCGCCGGCGTCGATTCAGTAAACATCGCCAGATTGACTGCGGAAAAGCCTTTCACGATCAACGTGAACAAAATCCACATCAGGAATATCAGCCCAAATGCCATCGCGATCGAGGATAGAAAAATCCCCACTCTGTGCATATACAGGCGCTTGCGGTAAACCGGATTACGCGCCGCGATTACTTGTTGATCACTCATTATTTTGATCCCTCTTTTTTGCTCAGACCGAGCAACAATAATTTAGCTGCAGACAACACGATAAACGTAATCACAAACAGTATCAGACCCAGCAGGAACAGCGAGGAGGTATGCAACACGGACTCTGCTTCTGCGAATTCATTTGCAAGTGTGGAAGCGATACTGTTACCGGCTGCGAACAAGGACCAGGATAATTTGTGTGCATTACCAATCATGAAGGTCACTGCCATGGTTTCACCCAACGCACGTCCCAGACCCAACATCACGCCACCGACCACACCGATTTTGGTGTAAGGCAGCACAATCTTTCTGACCACTTCCCATTTAGTACAGCCAAGGCCGTAGGCAGACTCTTTCAGCACTGGTGGCACGACTTCAAACACATCACGCATCACTGAAGAAATGAAAGGAATAATCATAATCGCCAGAATAATACCGGCCGACAAAATACCCAGACCTATCATAGGACCGGAAAACAAAGCGCCGACGACTGGCAATTTACCCAGCGTGGCGGCCAGCGCAGGCTGTACATATTCTGAAAACAGCGGTGCAAATACAAACAGGCCCCACATACCGTAAATAATACTTGGCACACCTGCCAGTAATTCTATCGCTGTACCCAATGGGCGCTTGAGCCAGGCCGGGCAGATTTCGGTCAGGAACAATGCGATACCAAAACTGACCGGAAACGCGATCAGCAATGCAATCACAGAGGTAGCGAGCGTACCTACAATTGCGATCAGACCGCCAAACTTATCATTGACCGGATCCCACTCTATGGTGGTGATAAATGCCAGTCCGAATTCCTGCATTGCAGGCAAAGCACGGACAAACAAAGAGAAAATAATACCGAGCAATACGATCAGCACAAATGCTGCAAAGCTCAAGGTAAGTTTATGGAAAAAGAAATCTTGCCAACGCTGACGACGCATAATGACCGCCATGCGCGCATCACTAAGTGGCAAGTTTGCTTGCGGCGAGGAAGAGGCTGTGGGTATAACGGAGGGTGCGTTCATGTTGACGGAAGACGTTGGTAGTGTCATGGGTGTATTTTTTCACCGGGAGGCGAACCACCGCAGTGGTTCGCCTGATACGAAAATCTCTGAATTGCAGAGAGGCTCACATCGGAATTACAAGTTACTCAGACTGTGATTACCACAGTGCTTTGCCAGATGCATCTTTGATTTTAGCTTTCCAGCCGTCTTCAATCTGTTTTACAACTGGAGCTGGCATAGACACATACTCCAGCTCAGTCGCCATCGCACCACCGTTTTTGAATGCCCAGTCAAAGAATTTCAACACTTCTTTGCCTTTTTCGGCTTCAGCCTGAGATTTGTGCATCAGGATGAAAGAAGCACCAGTCACAGGCCAGGAAGCCTTACCTGGCTGGTTAGTCAGCACCAGGTACATACCAGGTGCTTTTGCCCAGTCAGCATGAGATGCCGCTGCTTTGAAGTTTTCATCGTCCGGGCTGACATATACACCTTCTGTGTTTTTCAGTTGTGTATGCGTCATTTTGTTACGCTTTACGAAAGCGTACTCAACATAACCGATAGAATTCTTGATACGCTGCACGTTTGCTGCAACGCCTTCATTACCTTTACCGCCCATACCAACCGGCCATTTCACTGCGGTCGCGGAACCCACTGCAGTTTTGAATTCTGCACTGACTTTGCTCAGGTAATCTGTCCACAGGAAAGTGGTACCGGAACCGTCAGAACGGTGTACGACAGTGATATCTTCAGCAGGCAGCTTCACACCTGGATTCAGCGCAACGATTTCAGCTGCATTCCATTTCGTGATCTTACCCATGTAGATACCGGCCAATACTTCGCCAGTCATTTTCATTGCGCCAGGTGCCACGCCATCCAGATTCACAACCGGAACTACGCCACCAATCACAGCCGGGAACTGGGTCAGTCCTTCAGCGTCCAGCTCTTCGAGCTTCAAAGGCATATCGGATGCACCGAAATCAACTGTCTTTGCCTTAATCTGTTTAATACCACCACCGGAGCCGATGGACTGGTAATTCAGGCCTGTGCCAGTTGCTTTTTTATAAGCTTCAGCCCATTTCGCGTAGATCGGGAATGGGAAAGTCGCGCCAGCACCAGTAATATCAGCTGCGTGTGCAACAGAGAAAGATGCTGCCACACCGACTGCAGCGATCAGGGATTTCACGACATGATTCATTTGCATGTTGACCTCTAGGTTAAATTACATGTTTTGCTACTGCGAGGCGAACTGTACTGATCAAATATGACAAGAACATGACACGCTGAAATATTTGTGAAATATTTCTTTTAACACAATTTTATTTGTCATAAACTTGTCATGTTTTACACCTACAATAGTCATTGCCATATATATGACGGCTGATGACAGCTTTGATGACATGCAAAAAACTATGCACACCCCAGAAGTAACAGTCAATCCGACGGCTACACCCGCAGATGCAGTGACAGCAGTTGCCCCGGACACAGTAAAACCGGAAAAATCTAAACCGGCAGCAAGAAATGTGACAAGTACCAATAAAGCGGAAACATCGAGGCAGGTCATATTCCTTGACAGGGAGATGTCACAAATTGCGTTTAACTGGCGCGTACTGGCTCAGGCTGAAGACCGCAGCATTCCTTTGCTGGAAAGACTCAAATACCTGTGCATCGTCGGCAGTAATCTGGATGAATTTTTTGAGGTCAGGGTCGCCAGCCTGCTGGCGCAAAATACGATAGATGGCGAACTGGTACAACACCCTGCTTTCCAGTTTATGTTAAAGCGGGTATCAACCGAATGCCACCAATTAGCACAAAAGCAATACGAATTACTCAATCAGGAAATCCTGCCGCAGTTATCCAGAAAAGGGATTCATTTACTGCGTCACTCGGAACGCAATGAAGCCCAGCGTGCCTGGGTCAAGCAATATTTTGAGCGCGAGGTACGTCCGTTGCTGACTCCGATAGGCTTGGATCCGGCCCATCCATTCCCGCAAGTTGTCAATAAGAGTCTTAACTTCATCGTTTCTTTAGCAGGCAAAGATGCTTTCGGCCGGGGTACCGGAATCGCCATCGTCAAAGCGCCGCGTGTATTGCCACGTGTGATTAAGCTGCCGGATGAACTGTCGGAGAAAGGCGCTTCGTTCTGTCTGCTATCCTCGATTATTCATTCCCACATCGAGGATTTGTTTAATGGCCGCGAAGTACTGAGTTACTCCCAGTTCCGCGTCACCCGCGACAGTGACCTGTGGGTAGATGAAGAAGAAGTCAAAAACCTGCGCCAGGCGTTGCAAGGTGAATTGCAAACCCGTCAGTTCGGTGCAGCAGTACGACTCGAAGTTGCAAAAAACTGCCCGGAAGATCTGGCCAAATTCCTGCTTGAACAGTTTTCCCTGAGTCCGGATCGTCTGTATCCGGTTGATGGCCCGGTCAATATGGTCAGGCTCAGTGAGTTAATCGATCACGTCAAACAACCTAATTTACGCTTCCCGCCTTTCTCACCGAAAGCAATCAGCAAATATCACCACGCAGATATTTTTACCTTACTGCGTAAGCAAGACATCTTGCTACACCACCCGTTCCAGCCCTTCCAGACGGTGATCGACTTTATCCGCTCTGCTGCGCAAGATCCGAATGTGGTGGCGATCAAGCAAACCATTTATCGTACCGGCATGAATTCGGATCTGATGGAATCGCTGATTACCGCCGCACGCCTAGGCAAGGAAGTCACCGTGGTGGTAGAGCTGATGGCACGCTTCGATGAAGAAGCCAACATCAACTGGGCCGACAAGTTACAGCGTGCCGGCGCCCAGGTGGTGTACGGTGTGGTTGGTTTAAAAACCCATGCCAAACTGGCGCTGGTCATACGACGCGAAGATGGTGGTCACCTGCGCCACTATGCACATCTGGGCACAGGCAACTACCACCCATCGACCACCCGTTTTTACACTGACTTTGGTTTATTAACAGCCCATCCCGGCATTGCCGCAGAAGTGAATGAAGTCTTTATTCACCTGACTGGTCTGAATAAACCGAAAAAACTCGACTATCTGTGGCTGGCTCCGTTTGCGTTACAACCACAAATTATCAAAGCAATCCGTAACGAGGCACGTATTGCACGTGAGGGACGTCCGGGTCGCATCATCGCCAAGATGAATGCCTTACTCGACGAGTCAGTGATACGCGCGCTGTATGCAGCATCTGCCGATGGCGTTAAGATTGATTTGATCGTACGCGGCGCGTGTGCGCTGCGACCCGGCGTGCCTGGATTGTCTGAAAATATCCGGGTCAGATCGGTGATCGGTCGCTTCCTCGAACATAGCCGCATTTACTACTTCCGCAATGATCTGGCACATGACGTGTATCTGGCCAGCGCAGACTGGATGAACCGCAATTTGTTCCGCCGCATCGAAGTTGCCTTCCCTGTACTCGAAAAATCTCTCAAAAAGCGCGTCATTTCAGAGGGTCTGGATCCCTATCTGAAAGACAATGTAAATGCCTGGGTACTTGATAGCGAAGGTCATTATGAGCGAAAGAAAGCACGCAGCAAGCAAGCTTCTTTCTGCGCACAACAATACCTGATGCAACAACTGGGCTCTTTATCTGAACGAAACGAGGAATAATGGACTTAATCCTGTGGCGCCATGCAGAAGCCGAACTCGCCAGCGGCGATCTCACTGATGAGTTTCGTAAGCTGACCAGCAAAGGCATGAAGCAAGCCAGTAAGATGGCCTACTGGCTAGACAGCACCCTGCCAGACACATGCAAAATTCTGGTCAGTCCCGCGATCCGTACCCGCGATACAGCAGAAGCGTTAGCGACATGCGGCAGGAAATTTAAGATTTGCCCCGAACTCGGTACCGCCGCCACAGTACAGGACGTCCTGTTGGCCGCAAATTGGCCTCATAGCCGTGAGCCAGTGCTCATCATCGGTCATCAGCCCTACCTGGGCCAGGTGGTCGGCGAATTGCTCGGCCACCCTTTGCATGATTACCCGGTCAGAAAGGCGAATGTCTGGTGGATCTCGCAAAAACAAAGAGACGCAGAAGAAATGCAAACCTATCTGAAAGCCATCATGACGCCGGATCTGGTTATCCGTTAATCGCAAACCAGCTAGTCCACGTAAAAAAGCTGTGTCGCAACACAGCTTTTTTATTTTCATCCTGATTACTGAACGACGGCGTCTTACAATTGCTAAGGCTAAAAAATCAAGCGCAGAATTTCAGATACTGATTCAGCCCGCAATCGCAGCCACATCCGTCTCAACACCAGTTTGCTCAAACACCGGATGACCATGCTGCACCACATCGTGCCAGGTAACCAGACGCAGCTTGCCATCGGGCTCTTCCACCAGCGCGGACAAACTCTCTACCCAGTCGCCATCATTGCAATACAGGATGCCATTGATGTCCCGGATTTCCGGCTTGTGAATATGGCCGCAAATGACACCATCCAGACCTTTACGGCGCGCCTCTTCAGCCAGTGCATCTTCAAACT
The DNA here is from genome assembly GCF_014284365.1 of Cognatundibacterium rugosum. Taxonomy (GTDB): domain Bacteria; phylum Pseudomonadota; class Gammaproteobacteria; order Burkholderiales; family Burkholderiaceae_D; genus Undibacterium; species Undibacterium rugosum. The sequence continues at coordinate 285,645 of NZ_JACOGG010000003.1, read as the reverse complement.
GAGTGATATAACTCACTGCATTTTTGACTTTGAGTTTCAGATACTGGGATAAAGACCAATAGGGCAAGCCAGCACGGGCGCGCCAGTTATTGAAGACCTGATTGAATTTCAGGATCACCGTGTACAGATTATCGCCCACATAGGCCAGCCACTTTGCGCAGGCAATCACACCATCAAAACGGTCGCCATGCAAGACCAGCAGACGCTTGCCTTCAGCTGTGGTGTGCACCAGCTCATCACGTATCTGTATGCCACCAAAATTCAGGTCAATGAATTGCCGCACCGATTCATCATGATTACCCGGAACAAAGATGACGTTCGTTCCTTTTTTAGCCTTTTTCAAGACGGTCTGCACCACATTATTGTGGGTTTGATCCCAGTACCACCGGCGCTTCAACTGCCAACCATCGATAATATCGCCTACCAGGTACAAGGTTTCCGACTCGGTCGCACGCAAGAATTCGAGCAACTTCGCTGCCTGACACCCGCTGGTTCCTAAATGCAGATCTGAGATCCAGATCGTTTTAAACCGCGTCACTTCTTTCTTAGCGGCTTTATGCAGTTTTTTATTCAGGAACTGCTCAGCGGGTTTCATCGTTTATTCCCCTGTTCCGTAGTGCTTGGCGTAGCGATTATCCAGATTCGACAAAGGCAGCATCACAAACAAATCGGCACTATGGAAGTCCGGATCCCAGGCAGGATCACCGCAAACCCAGGCGCCGGCACGCAGATAGCCTTTCAGTAAAGGTGGGATACGCGCTTCAGTATTGCTGGTATCAATTTCATCGAGTGGGAACGGCAGATGGGGAGATACGCGGTATTCCAGCGGGCAGAAATCATTTTCTGTCAAACCGCGGTAAATTGCTGCCGCATTCTGACCACCATCGGTCAGACTGATACTGGCGCAACCAATCAGATGACTGCAGCGTTCACGGCGCATATAGGCTGCCAGACCTGCCCACAACATCATAATCACAGCACCACTGCGGTAATCCGGATGAATACAGGCGCGGCCAGCCTCAGCAATACCGGAGCGAATATGCTGCAAGCGGGACAGATCAAACTCTGTCTCAGAATAATAACGTCCCATTTCGCGCGCTGCATTCGGACCGAGGATACGATACGTCCCGACTACCTTGAGTGTTTTAGTGTCACGCACGATCAGGTGATCGCAATACGCATCAAAATCATCTTTATCCAGTCCATCCGGATTAGATAAAGCAGATAAACCCATACTTTCGATAAACACTTTATAGCGTAAGCGCTGTACTTCTTTGACCTCTTCCGGCGTCGTCGCCAGACTCAGACTGAGCTTGGAAAAGCTGGGATTGGCATCGGCAGGTATGGTGAGTAATCGCATTCGTCGTCCTTGTAAAGTCGCATGATTGAAACGCTGACGGACGAAGAATAATGAGCGAATACTTCAGCAAGATGACAGCCACATGTCGGTTTGATGACAGCAGCATTAGCAGATAAAAAAACAACAGCCTGCAGGATTTTGATCGCTGCAGGCTGTTGTTTTTAGTTAAATTTTACTTCTCTTTTTTAGGGCGGCCGGCTTTTAAAGGTGCCAGTTCCGCGATCAGTTTTTTGAGTTCCGGCGTTCCGCTGCGGCTCAGCAAAACCAGTCCTATGCGCAGTAACTGACTCTTTTTCACTTCGATGCCCGCCTTCAGGCAAGCCTTCTTTACTTGTCCGAGTACCGCATATTCATCTTCAGGCATCGTAAAGCTGTCGCGTACCAGTTTGGTCTTACGTGCTTTTTCAGGCGCCTCGGCTTTAACTGGGACAATACGCTCAGCAACAACTTTAGCCGCAGCTTCCGGTTTCTTCGCACGGGTAGAGCCTGCAGCTTTCACGACAAGCTCCTTCGCTGCCGCTGGCTTACGTCCAGCAACAAGCTTTGCGACAGCAACTTCCTTCTTATTTCCGACTGCAGCCATGTCAATCTCCCAGGTTAAATCAGCAAATGATATAAACAATTTATGCAAAACACTTAACTCTAAGCATAACGCCTTGACATGACAAGCAAATTACGTGTCTCTTCACAAAAAAAATGCTTGTGGGATAATCGCGCCGATTTTTATTTTTCCACACACCAACAATCATGATACGCAAAGCACTACTCTTCAGCTTGATTTCTCTGACATCCGCCTGCGCTGGCGCAAATGAAATTAGAGGTGCCGGATCTTCCGCAGCCGCACCACTCTACCAAACCTGGGCTGATGCCTACGCGAAAACAACTGCATCAAAAATTGATTATCAAGCCATAGGCTCATCCGCTGGCGTACGCAAAATCAAAAACAATGAGCTGGATTTCGGTGCGAGTGATGTAGCCTTGCCCTCTGCGGAGTTAAAGAAAGCAAAACTGATACAGTTCCCTTCCGCTGTATCCGGTGTCGCGATTATTTACCATGTTCCTGGCCTGCGCTCCGGCGAACTGAAGCTCAATAGCGCCCTGTTATCGCAAATATTTTCCAAAAAAATCCAGCTTTGGAATGATCAGGCAATTCAAAGCCTGAATCCTGGTTTACGCTTACCAGCCCATGCCATCGAGGTCATCGCGCGCCAGGATGGATCGGGCAGTACCTATAATTTCAGCGACTATCTGAGCAAATCCAATCCGGAATGGCAAAATCAGTATGGGAAAAACTTCACCATACAATGGAATGACAGCGTGCAGCAGGTGAAAGGCAGCAGTCTGCTGGCTGCCAGACTGAAAAAAACACCGTATGGTATTAGCTACGTCGACTATAACTATGTAGTTCAGGAAAAACTCGACGTCGCACAACTGCAAAACAGGGAAGGGAAATTTGTGTTACCAAACGCAGAATCTTTTTCCAGCGCACTGAGCAATAGCAGTTGGAAAGCCAGCGGCAATTTCGAGGAAGCGCTAACCGACAAACCTGGTGCCAAGTCCTGGCCAATCACCATGGGAACCTTTGTCATTATGCCGCAGGCTGCAGTCAATACTGAACAGGCGAAAGCAACACTCAAGTACTTCAACTGGGCTTTCCTCAATGGTGACCGCCTGGTTAACAGTGTGGACTTTGTGCGTCTGCCTGATGCATTACAAGCGCGCGTGTTCAGGGAGATGACTACCGTGACCGATCAGAAAGGCACACCGCTGAACTGGTCTATCTGAGACCTCAGTTGCCGGATAGCCAGCCTGCAAGCCGGGCTATCCGCTTCAGCGCTGCCGCTTTATTCGGCAGCCCGCTGAACAGACGCCGTACCGCGCTAGTTTTCAAAAAAAGACGATGATCGCGCACACATCAACAGTAAAACGGGAATTAATTGTATATTCTATATGCTGCATATTCCCTCCTCCATTTGTCGCATTCCGTTACCCCACTCTCTTGAAAGCCTTGCCTGGCCTAGCGCTCCCACGAGAATGAAAAAAAACACTACAATTGCGCACTTTTAAAAATCCAGGAAATTACAGACAAAACTTGTCAAGAAGAGCCAAGCCGAGGATAATTCTGCCCTCGCGTCTCTTAAGAGATCCAGTTTGAGCAAGATGAATCCGCTTTCATCAGCGTAGCCCGCTACTACAGCGGGCTTTTTCGTCCGTGTCTGCCGTTGATCTACAACACATGATCGTCAGCAGCCTACCGCCATTGCCATACACTATTGACAAGCCTTTGTTGTCGCATTCGATTTTGTTACATGAAAAACAGCTTAACTGACTCAACGATTTCTATTTCTAAAACAGGTTCCACACTCACCCTGGGAAAGAAAACATTACAGTTGAATCGCCCGACCCTGTCCAGCTCCAGCAATGAAGTGACGACAGAGGCTACGGTCGCTGAATCTGCTGAAAATGTCGCCTCTCCAGCCGCTCCTGTAACAGTGATAACCAAACGCCGCTCGCGTATGCAGGCGGTGTCTGCAGCCGCCATCGTCACGCCCAAAGCATTGACCGCTGAAGATATCGAAGCAATGAGTTCGCTTCCCGTCGAGGAATTGCCGGCTGAAACCACCGTTTCAGAACTGGGCGAAACACTGCCGTCCGATCAGACTGCGGGTACCACGACTGATGAAAGCGGCGCACTTACTGCAGCTTCACTGGAAACAGAAACCCCGGCCGAACCTAAGGCCGAAATCAAAACAGAAATCCGTGCCGATTTGAAAGCGGAATTACTGACACTGACCGGTGCCGATATTGCCAAGCCTCGTGCTGCGGTGATTCGGAAGACCAGCGTCAAACCTGCAAAAAAATTATTATTGTCTGACCAGCAGGACAGCAAGGCAGTCACCGTCAGCGTAAAACGTGAAAGCCGCATCAGCAATACAAAATTCGCGGCACCTGCGCCTGTCACGACGCTCAAGCCAGTTGCACAAGCTGCACCAGCCACCCCGGCTGCGATCAGCGCACAGGCAACCAGCTTCAGCCGTCCTGCCACACCGGCAGCGAGCCATATCGAAACGCGTGCACCGGCACCCGCCTTCACCGCTCCAGTCATCGCAGAAGTAGCGATGCCACGGGTCGCTGCCAGCAGTGTGCTGAGCGCCAAACCTGCCGCGGAAGTCAAACCTGTGGCAACCGCCGCACCTGAACTGCTGTCGAAAGCGACTGAGATCGACACCTCTGCCTATGTCATGCCCGGCAGTAAAGAGCCTGCCAAGCGTGGCCGCAAGTCGTCTGAGAGCTTCTTTGACAACGATGAAATTCAAGCCCTGAATGCTGCAGAATCTGCCGAGCTGAAACGGGCTGCACGCGCCAAGAGTAAAAAGGCCGGCTCCAATGAAGAACAGCTGGAGCACTATCGCAAACAATTGTCCAAGCTGATACGTCTTGGTAAGGAACGTACCTACCTGACTCACGCTGAGATCAATGATCATTTGCCAGAAGAAATCGCAGATGCAGAAATGATTCAGGAAGTCATCAGCACGCTCAATGACATGGGCATTGCGGTTTATGATCAGGCACCAGACGCAGCGATGATGCTGCTGACCGATAATGTAGTCACCGCTGTCAGCGATGATGAAGCAGAGTCGGTCGCCGCCTCTGCGCTGGCGACTGTCGATTCTGATTTTGGCCGCACCACAGATCCGGTCCGTATGTATATGCGTGAAATGGGTGGTGTGGAATTGCTGACACGCAGCGGCGAAATCGAAATCGCCAAGCGTATCGAAGAAGGCCTGAAAGACATGGTGCAGGCGATTTCAGCCTGTCCGGGCACGATCCAGGAAATTCTGGTGATTGCTGAAAAAATCGCTCAGGATGAAGTTCGGGTCGATGACATCATCGACGGCCTGATAGCACCGGAAGAAGCCGACAATTCCACCCTGCTGCTGAATGACAGTGACGATGCGGATGACGAGGAAGATGACGACGAATCAGTTGCCGATAACGTCGGCATCAGCGAAGAACAGTTACAACAACTGAAGGTAGCCAGCCTGCAAAAATTTGCCGTAGTCGCTAAACGCTTTGAAGAGATGCAGGCAGCGCGCGAACGTGACGGTTACCAGTCCGCGGCTTATGTCGCAGCACAACAGGCCATCTCACGCGAACTGCAAAGCATGCGATTCACAGTCAAGACGGCGGAAAAACTGTGCGACACACTGCGCAAGCAAATGAAGGATTTGCGTCAGACTGAAAAACAGTTGATGGAATTGCTGGTCAATAAGTGCGCAATGCCACGCAACTATTTCATCGACATGTTAAAAGTTCATGCGACAAATGCGGCCTGGTTTGAACATGAAATGCAATCGAACCAGCCCTATGCAGCGACGCTGTCGCGCCACATCCACGCCGCGCGGGAATTGCAGAATAAGCTGATACACCTGGAAGAGCGCGTGCAGTTGCCGCTGAGCGCACTGCGCGACATCAACAAGCAAATGATCGCTGGCGAAAAACGCTCAAGTGAAGCCAAGCGTGCAATGACGGAAGCCAACTTACGCCTGGTCATTTCGATCGCAAAAAAATACGTGAACCGTGGTCTGCAATTCCTGGACCTGATCCAGGAAGGCAATATTGGTTTGCTCAAGGCGGTAGATAAATTTGAATACCGTCGTGGCTATAAGTTTTCGACATATGCGACCTGGTGGATACGTCAGGCCATCGCACGTGCGATCGCCGATCAAGCCAGAACCATCCGCGTACCGGTACACATGATAGAAACTATCAATAAGATGAACCGGGTACGCCGTCAGTTATTGCAAATGACGGGACTGGAACCTGAACCGGCTGCCATCGCAGAAAAAATGGGGCTGCCCGAAGTCAAAGTACGTGAAATCCTGAAAATCGCGAAAGAACCTGTATCGCTGGATGTACCTATCGGTGATGACGGTGATTCACAATTGGGCGACTTCATTGAAGACAATGCGACCTTGTCGCCAATGGCAGCTGCAATGCAGGCGTCGGTGCAGGAAAAACTGAAAGAAGCACTGGATGGACTGAGCCCACGCGAAGCCAAGGTCTTACGCATGCGCTTTGGTCTCGACACCACCACTGAATTCACATTGGAAGAAGTTGGCAAACAGTTTGAAGTCACACGTGAACGTATCCGCCAAATCGAAGCCAAGGCTATGAAGAAGTTACGTCATCCTGGCAAATCCGAACATTTGCGCAGCCTGATGGAAAGCCAGTAACACCGGCATTCGGCAAATAAAAAACCTCAGTGTTGATGCACTGAGGTTTTTTTCATCCTGCCATACCGATTAGCGTCCTGAGCCCAGTTCACTCCATCAGGAAATCCAAGGCGAAAGCAACCTGCTCCAAACGCTGATCCGGGCTACCCTCTATCAGCAAGTGAGGGATATCGCGTGCTTCCAGTTCGCTCAGCAAACGTTCATGGATGCGCTGACGCACAGCCGGAGATTCACGCTGTAAGCCATCCGGGGTCCACGGAAAATCCGGTGCGGTAACCAGTGTAAAATCATAGTCATGCTCTTCAGCCAGGGCCGTCAACGCCTCATCCGCAAAACGGAAGTAATGATTACTGTAAATCCAGGTCATCAGCGGTGAGGTATCGCAGAATAAATATTGATTTGCCTGCGTCAGCAAGGCAGCTTCACGTCGCAGCTGTTCCTGCGCTATTCCGGCCTGCTCATGCTCTTTAGGCACGCGCGTCTGCGTATCGACAAACTCACGCAAATATTCAGGCACCCAGACAGTCTGGTAGCGCTTTGCGAGTAGCTCAGCAAGCGCTGATTTACCTGAAGATTCTGCACCCAGTATGGCAATTTTTTGTGCCTGTTTTACGCCCGGCATGCTGTACTCCATTGTTTTAAGCCGATCGCGGCTAACACGACAAAAATCCCATAAAGGATGGCCGTCAGCATCAGTCCCTTACTCAGATACAGGCTGACATACAACACATCCACGACTATCCAGATGGACCAATTCTCTATTTTTTTACGTGATAGCAGCAATTGCCCAACCAGACTACCGGCCGTCAAAAAACCATCCATGTAGGGTACATCGGTATCGGTAAAAGATTTAAGAAACAAGGACAGAATGACAAAGCCTACCAGCCAGGCCAGTACAGCGGCAAATCTTTGCATCAATGTCAGACTGGTCACCGGTAACGCTTTATGCTGATCGTCGCCATGTAACCAGCAATACCAGCCATATACCGAGGCCAGCACAAACACCAGCTGCAAGCCACTGTCGCCATATAATCTGGATAAGAAAAACACCACACCATACAATGCAGACGACAAGATAGAAAATAACCAGGCCCAATGTATCTGTCGGATATTTAGAAGGACAGTCAGCACCGACAGCACAAAGCTCAGCAGCTCCAGCGGCGTGGTTTGCCACGCAAAAAAAGGAATAGTGTCGTTCATGACAGGCGCAAAATTCAGAATGCAGCATTATCAACGATCACAGACACAAAGTCATGTATCTGCGGCGCCAAACCGCACCACCTAACTGCCACAAACCAAGACTCAGCGCACACGAGGCTGACCGAGATCTGTTTTTGCCCGTGCAAACCAGATTTGGCGATAATACTCTTTAAAATTGGACAGAGTATCGATGTCAGCGCCCTTAAGCTGACTCAACAAGCGGCTGGTCACCACAATCGGACTACTGACATAGCCGCTGGGTGCAGAACCGGAAAATGCGCGATTCAATTCATCCGCCAGTTGCCAGCCCTGTATTCCCAGTGGCTCAGCAATGGTCGCCAATTGTTGCGATTTCCCAGACTTGATACGATTGAGTGCAATATAAGAGCCATCCCCCGCCGCTATATTCACAATATCGCGCCGCCCTTCTGACATCAAAGGGATATTCATCGCATCAAAATAAGCGTCATTAATCGCCAGTGTGTGGGTCCAGCGTGATCCAAATTGCAGATTCCATCGATGCACAGCAGCAGGAATTTCCAGATTCACATTTCCTATCTCAATATTTTCGACCGCCAGCAAGCTGCATAGCCGACAATTGGAGATAACCTCTTTCATGACTGCCGTTTTCGCATTGGCGATTTTAAAGCGCTTGTCATTGAGAATAATGATCCCCTTCGCAGCGCCACCGGTTTCTACCAGTAACTCTGCGGCCTTACGCGCCACCTGCTCATAGTGCGTAGTGATATTCACGAACAATTGTTTGCTCGCACCCGGCATTGTGCCTGCATGCCAGCCCACCAGCACCACTGCTTTTTTCTGCGCCAGTGACACAAGGTCCTGAAATTCGTCATCAATATCAATGCCAGCCAGGACCACGCCATCCAGACGTTGCGTCAATCCATCTTTCAATAAGGACCGGAACAACCTGACATCGCCCTTACCATCATATACATCCAGCGTCCATCCCAGCTCCAGAGCAGCCAGGTAAAGACTGCGATAAACCGACGAGATGCCGCCGTTACGCATATCCTGACCAATAAAGCTGATTCTTTTCCCAGGCAGAGCGGGGGGGCCATCGCGCGGACCATCCCATATATAGGCTGGCGCGGTGGCAGACACGCCGACAGAATCACGCGCCCAGCCAGTGCCACTTACGCACATCAAGGTTAGCGGCAAAATTAAAACAGATATCCAGTTTGCAAAAGGCATATTCAGTTCCTGTTCTATCGCCAGATCCGGCAATAGTCACCGCCGTATCATCAACCTGAAACAATGAGGAAACACCAATCTTCCAACCACACTATCTGACCTGCCAACATGCGCTCGTTGAGCGGATTGTAAAAACATACAGCATGCTGCCTGCTTTACTGCATTTTACTGAAAGTCTCCCTACACAGACAGCAGATTGCTTTCTGCAGCACGACAAAACCACAGGTTCGCGGAAACTGCGTGCCCAAACCTGAAAAATCCCTGTTCGATCAAACGTCAATCAGCCCCGTCGTCGCAAATCGCTCGCGGTACAATTTTGGACTAATGCCCAGCTTTTTCAGGAATACTCTGCGCATCTGGGTTTCATCGCCGAATCCAGCCATCGCGCTAATTGTTTTAATCGGCAACTGCAGATCAGACAATAGCTGTGTGGCGCGCTCAAAGCGACATAGCTCAATGAATTGCTGCGGACTCAAGCCAGTTTCCTGATGAAACACCCGGGAAAAATTCCTTTCACTCATCATCGCTTTTTCCGCCAGCTGACCGACTGTCAGACGTGACTGCAAATGCTCCTGCACCCAGGTCTGAATTTCACGAATACCAGGTTTGACCGTACGTTCAGTCAGCAAGTGAGTACTGAACTGCGACTGACCGCCAGGACGTTTCAGATACACCACCATTTCAGTAGCAACCTCCAGCGCGAGCTCACGACCAAAATCCTCTTCAACCAGCGCCAGTGCCAGATCGATGCCTGCAGTCACGCCGGCGGAGGTCCAGATATGACCACTACGCACAAAGATCGCGTCGCTGTCTACCTGCACCATCGGATATTGTTGCTGCAATTGCGCTGCCACGCTCCAGTGTGTGGTAGCGCGCCGACCATCCAACACACCGGCCTCAGCAAGAAAGAAAGCGCCGGAACACAAGGCAGCCAGACGCGGTACACGCGCACTCACCGCAGTAACCCATGCGACGATAGCCGCGTCCTGATCCAATACATGCTGTATATGCCTGGCACCAACGATCAGTGCCGTATCCGGCAAAGCCAGTGTGTTCAACGCCTTAGTTGCCGTCAGTGACATCAGGGTGTCAGAACTTACTTGACCTGTTTTCGGAGCTGCAATACGCACATCATAAGCAGCAGGTTCACCGCGTCTTTGCAAATGCAGATTGGCGTACTCGAACACGGACATAGGCCCAACCGCCTCCATCGCTTTAAAGCCCGGATAAACAATCATATCGACAGTGTGTATCTGACGTACTGGGCGTGCGACTGGCGGTTTTCTCATAGTTTCAGCAGGAAAAAAGGCGTGGGAATTCTGCCATTATGGCAGCATTTCCAGCCAATCCCGGCACCATGTGCGGCATCCGGGCACAGACCTGTTCACAATTGATGCTTTGATGGATAAGTTTGATCTGCTTAAACAGGACGGAACCAAGATATGAAAACCAAAGCTGCAGTTGCATGGCGTGCAGGCGCACCGCTGACGATCGAAGAGGTAGATTTGCAAGGCCCTAAACAGGGTGAAGTCCTGGTTGAGCTGAAGGCCACTGGCATCTGCCATACCGATTATTACACCTTGTCAGGTGCCGACCCGGAAGGCCTGTTCCCGGCAATTCTGGGGCATGAAGGCGCAGGTGTCGTGGTTGATGTCGGGCCAGGCGTTAAAAGCCTGAAGAAGGACGACCATGTGATCCCGCTTTACACGCCGGAATGCCGCGAGTGCAAATTCTGTCTGTCGCGCAAAACCAATCTGTGTCAGGCGATCCGCAGCACTCAGGGTAAGGGCTTGATGCCGGATGCCACCTCACGCTTTTCGCTGAACGGCAATCCGCTGTTTCACTACATGGGAACGTCGACCTTTTCCAACTACATCGTGGTGCCTGAAATCGCACTGGCAAAAATCCGCGAAGATGCGCCGTTTGATAAAGTCTGCTACATAGGTTGCGGTGTCACCACTGGCGTCGGCGCAGTCCTGTTTTCTGCCAAAGTCGAGGCTGGTGCCAACGTCGCCGTGTTCGGTCTGGGTGGCATAGGCTTGAATGTAATACAGGCAGCACGCATGGTCGGCGCAGATAAAATCATCGGTGTGGACATCAATCCGGCGCGTCAGGAAATGGCACGCAAATTCGGCATGACGCATTTCATCAATCCGAATCAGGTCGAGAACGTGGTCGATGCGATTACGCAGATTACCGATGGCGGTGCCGACTACAGCTTTGAATGCGTGGGGAACACCAGCACCATGCGTCAGGCCTTGGAATGTACCCATAAAGGCTGGGGCAAATCCTTCATCATCGGTGTAGCCGCTGCCGGTCAGGAAATTTCCACCCGCCCATTTCAGCTGGTAACTGGCCGTGAATGGCGTGGTTCAGCCTTCGGCGGTGCGCGTGGCCGTACCGATGTACCTAAGATCGTAGACTGGTATATGGAAGGAAAACTCAATATCGATGACCTGATCACCCACCGTTTGTCACTGGAGCAGATTAACGACGGTTTTGATCTGATGAAGCGTGGCGAATCGATACGCTCGGTCGTGATTTACTAAGGATGATGGGATGTCTGAACTGATCAGTGAACACCTGTGTTTTGGCGGTGTACAACGGTTTTACCGCCATGCATCGCAGGCGATAGGATTGCCTATGCGGTTTTCGGTCTACCTGCCGCCGCAGGCGCAGACTGCAGCCGTGCCCGCCCTGTTCTATCTGGCGGGACTGACCTGTACAGAAGAGACTTTCATGATCAAGGCCGGTGCGCAGCGTATCGCCGCTCAACTGGGACTGGCGTTGATTTGCCCCGACACCAGCCCGCGCGGCGCCGGTGTGGCTGGTGAGGCCGAGCATTGGGATCTGGGGCTGGGCGCAGGTTTTTATCTGGATGCCAGCCAGCAGCGCTGGGCCACGCACTACCGCATGCAAAGCTATCTGACGGAATTGCATGCGCTGGTCAATCAGCACTTACCGGTCATTGCGACACAAACCGGCATCATGGGTCACTCCATGGGCGGTCACGGCGCACTGGTGACTGCCTTGCGCCAGCCTGCGCTGTTCCGCTCAGTGTCTGCGATTGCACCGATTTGTGCGCCCACCGATTGCCCATGGGGTGAAAAAGCTTTTCAGGCTTATCTGGGACCAGACCGTCAGAGCTGGGAGCAGTATGATGCAAGCTGCCTGATGCGCGAACGGCAAACACCCTTCCCTGCAGGCATACTGATCGACCAGGGCTTATCGGATCAGTTCCTGGCAACGCAACTGCATCCTGAACGCTTAGAACAAGCCTGTCTGCAAGCCGCTCAGCCACTGACTCTGCGGCGACACATGGGCTACGATCATGGCTACTACTTCATCGCCAGCGTAATCGAAGATCATCTGCGCTTTCATTACGAACGCCTCAGTGCTTAAGTTGCCACTGGATCGGAACGATTTCTTGCGTTTTTTTGCTAAGAACCCAATCGCATGTCAAGTATCCACATCAATCAATAATGTAAAGAATACTGCGATAATACGGCTCTATCGTCTAACAAGGTCGTTCTATGCTTAAGATTCAAGCCATCTCTCCGGAAGTACAGGCCCTGAAAACACTTCCTGAGTTATTACAATGGCGAGTACAGAAAACACCAGGCGCTGATGCCTATCGTCAATTTGACGCACAAACCGCAACATGGGTAACCTACAGCTGGGCTGATGCAGGCCGCCTGGTCAGCCAGTTCAGTCGCGCGATGGCGGCTATGCAGTTCAGCAAAGGTGCCCGTATCGGCATTTTGCTACCGAATGGCCTCGATACCGTCTGCGCAGATCAGGCCACACTGGCTTTGGGCCATGTACCGGTACCGATGCATGCACTGGACAATCCTGAGAGTATTGCGTTTATTCTGGCTGACAGCGCCGCCAGCATGCTGATCGCCGAGTCTCAGAAACAGTGGGAAGCAATCCGTGACGCGGGCTACGCGCTGCCCGACTTACAACAAGTGGTGATTACCGCAGCATCAGTCAGCAGCAGTCCGGCAGATGCGCAAACCCGTATCAGTACCCTGGCAGACTGGTTGAAAGCGGCGGAACAATTTCCATCAACCAGCTGGCCTTTCCCGGATGAAGAAGATCTGGCCGGTTTGGTATACACCTCTGGCACAACCGGCAAACCAAAAGGTGTGATGCTCACCCATCGCAATGTGATGGCTAACGTCAAAGCGGTACTGCTACGCGTGACCCCGTTTGAAAGCGACGTGTTTCTATCCTTCCTGCCGCTGTCACATACTTTTGAACGCACCGCCGGCTATTACACCCCGATTGCCGGTGGCTGCTGCGTTGCATTTGCGCGTTCGGTCAAAGACTTGCCGGAAGATATGCGTACCATGCAACCTACCATCCTGGTCTCGGTGCCACGCATTTATGAACGGGTACTGGCTAAAATTGAAGGCGATGTCAGCGCCTCTGTGCTGAAATCCTGGTTATTCCGTCAAGCCTGCAGCATAGGCTGGAAACGTTATAGTCAGCAGCACGATGGGGTACAGACAAGCAATCGCCTGAGCCTGACCGAGCGCTGCCTGTGGCCATTGCTGGACAAGCTGATAGCCGGCAAACTGCGCACCCAGTTTGGCGGCAGATTAAGACTGGCCGTGAGTGGCGGCGCCGCGCTGTCGCAGCATGTGGCACAAACCTTTTTGGGGCTGGGCATACCGGTTGCCCAAGGCTATGGCATGACAGAAACCTCACCAGTGATTGCGGCCAATATCCCGCTCAATACTGACCCAACCAGCGTGGGTGCTGCTTTAGAAGGTGTAGAAGTTCGCATCGGTGACAACAAAGAATTGCAGGTACGCGGCCCCAGCATCATGCGTGGCTACTGGAACCGACCTGAAGATACCGCCAAAGTGTTTGATGATGGCTGGCTCAAAACCGGCGATCAGGCGGCGGTGGAAGCCAGTGGTCGCATCCGTATCCTGGGTCGTGTGAAAGAAATCATCGTGACCTCGACTGGTGAAAAAATCGCGCCGGTCGATCTGGAACAGGCCATCCTCGCGGATGCAGGCTATGAACAGGCGTATGTGTTTGGTGATAACCGTCCTTTCATCGCCTGCTCAGTTGTTGTCACCCAGGCTTATTGGCAGCAAACCCTGACCAAAGCCGGCATCGGTGCCTGCGCAACGGACAGCGAAGAAGCAAGCAAGGCACGCGCATTGATACTCAAGCGTATCCGTGAACTGACCACCAGCTTCCCGTATTACGCACAGCCACGCGGGGTAATCGTGACGCTGACGCCGTGGTCAGTAGAAAATTCTCTGCTCACGCCAACGCTGAAACTCAAGCGCAATAATCTCGCCGCGCATTTTGCACCGCAGGTTGAAGCACTGTACAAAGGTCGCTAAACGCAAAGAAATGCCGGGTGCTATCAGTTGCACCCGGCTTCATCATACTTAGCTTGCGGACTTGACGGCGGATACCGCAGAACCGTCCGGCGCCACATCCACATCCTGCTTTGGTTTCAGTCTCGCGACACCCACAATAACCAGCGCCAAGCCGGCAATCTGCCATAGCGACACAGCTTCCCCCAGCATCAGCCAGGAAGCAAACAAGGTCAGCACCGGCCCCAGACTGCCTATCGCGGCAGCTTGCGTCGCTCCCAACTGACGAATAGCAAGTGCCATCCAATACACCGGCAATGCAGTTGAAAACAGTGCCATCAGTGCGCCATATCCCCAGACCGCAGCGGGCAACTGTAATACCGTCGCAGACTGGCCAGTCCCGACAAAATGTAGCAACACCAATACACAGGAAGCACAGCCCGCCAGTCCGGTCAGACGCATAGAACCTATGCGCTGCACCACTTGCCCGGTACCGATGTAATACATGGCATACGTGACCGCACTGGCAAACACCCACAGCGAACCCGTCACCACTTCATGCCCGTGAGCACTTTGCAACAGGTCATGTATGAAGGCGATCAATAAACCGGCATAACAGATCAGCATAGCCTGCACTGTCGTGCGCTGCGGCCAGCGCCGTAGCAGCAGTGCCTGAAACACCAGTACCAGCGTTGGATAGACATACAAAATCACGCGCTCCAGATTGGAACTGATGCTCTGCAAACCATAGAAATCAAACAGGCTGGACAAGTAGTACCCCAGCAAAGCCAGTATCCAGACCCGCCCACAATCAGCCAGCGTAAGCCTGACTTGCCTCGGTTCACGGCTCAACAATAACAGCAGCAAAAATAAAGGCAGCGCAAAGCCCATGCGCAGTGCGAGTAAGCTGATCGCATCCTGCGCACCGGCGGCATAGCCGAGTTTGACGAAGATGGCTTTCAGGGCAAAACCAGCGGCTGACAAGACCGCATACAAACGGCCGTCACGGCTGATGCGAGTCCAGAATGAATAAAAGGCAGGCATAGTAAGTGATGAAATAATGCGTAAGACTTATTTTTACACGAAGGAAAATATCTTAAAATTCCTCATTTACGCAGGAAGCCTTCGTCATTGGAGAAATCATGCAACTTAATCTTATCGATCTGCGCCTGATCATTGCGATCGCGGACAGTGGCAGTCTGAGCCGGGCGGCGGCCGAATTTCCACTCGCCTTATCAGCCGCCAGCAATCGCCTGCGCCAGTTCGAAGAGCGTCATGCGCTGATCCTGTTTAAACGTGACAGTGCCGGCATGAGCGCAACACCTGCGGGCAAAATCGTGCTTGAGCAAGCCAGGCGGATACTGGCCGAAACGGAGCAACTGCAACGCACCTTACAAGACCTGTCCGGGCAACGCAGAATCAAACTGCGACTGGCGGCCACCACGGTTGCCAACAATACCTATTTGCCAGCTGCACTTGGCCCATTTCTGGCCGATTACCCGGAAATCGATTTACAGTTGGAAGAGAAAAGCAGCCGTCAGATTCTGGCAGCGGTGCAGGACAAAGAAGCCGATATCGGTGTCCTGGATGGCAATCTGGTACCGGAAACCCTGTACTCAGTTCCGTTTCGCCATTTTCGTCTCGTGTTACTGGTTTCGACACAGCACCCGCTAGCCAGCCGTCAACATTGCCTGTTACGTGATGCGCTCGCCTACTATTTCATCGGACTTCCCAAGGAAAGGGCCATACAAGGATTTATCGAGGGCATAGCGATGCAACATGGCAGACCACTCAAAATCCGCGTCCGGGCTCCCAGCTTCTATGCTCAGGCACAGCTGGTGGCACAGGAGGCAGGCATCGCGATGCTACCGGAAATTACCGCCCAAAGGCATGCCAAAGAACTTGATGCCAAACTCATCTACCTCGACGATCCATGGGCCAGCCGGGAATTACGTTTATGCGTATACAGCCTGGGAAATTTATCTCCCCAGGCGGCTCAGCTATTCCACTATCTGAGTCAGAGCGGAAACGAAGAACACAGTCCGGCCTGAGCATTTGGCTGCACACAGTTGGCATGAGACGGTTTTTTGCTTATATTGGCATGGCTTTATTTTTCTCTGTGGCAAAAACAATCCGCATCATGCTGCGCACATACAAAATCTCAATTTATGAAAAAAAATGCTGGTTTTTCCTTGCTTGAATTAATGGCCGTGGTCGCCATCATCGCCATTCTGGGTGCGATGGCACTACCGTCGTATTTGTACAAAGTAGTTCGTGAGCAAGTAGACAGTTCTGTCCCGCTGGCAGATATCGCCAAAAAGCCCAGCGAGCTGGCCTGGCTCAGCGAAAAGGATTTTCCGGCAGACAATGCAGCGGCAGGATTACCGGCCGCCGATAAGATCGTGAATAATTTCATCAGCAGCGTCACGGTGGAAAATGGCGCAATACACATCGTGTTCGGCAATCGCGCCAGCAATGCCATCAAGGGCAGAACACTGAGTCTGCGCCCGGCAGTGGTGAATGACACCCACCAGGTACCGGTGACCTGGGTCTGCGGCAATGCTGAAGCACCGGGAAAGATGAGCATCTACGGCAACAATAAGACCTCCATTCCTGCCGAATACCTGCCCACTATCTGCCGACGAAAAACGCCTTAGTCAGAGACGCCGACAAAAAAACCGGACTAAACTGTCCGGTTTTTTTGTTAACAAGCCCTAACTAATTCAAAATTTATGTTCAAACATCGCACGTGCTACGACAGTGGTAGGATTTGTTGCAGTCTGTACGATCGTACCGCCTTGTGGCGCAATATAGGAATTGGACGACACATTATCCTGATGCAGCACATTCGACAGCGAAATCCGTAAGCTGGTTTTCGCATCAAACTTCCACAGACCGTACACATCCACTACGCGCTTTGGTGTCGAATAACGGCTTTGTACTGCAGAGATCTGAACCGGACCTGCACCCTGATAACCATAATTCAAACCCAGCGTCACAGGCAGTTTATCCAGCTTATAGTCGGCACCTACATTGGCACTGACCGGAGTCTGTGAATCAAGGCGGTTATTCGGACCCGGCACGGAATTCAGATCCGACCAGTTGAACGAGACATTGGCACGGAAATCCAGTGATGGCGCATTCTCCATGACTGAACGCAAGGGAAACTTAGCTTCCAGCTCCACACCTTTAGTCGTTGCAGCCCCCTGATTGACCGGCATGGAAACCCAGCGGCCATCCAGGAAATCGAGTTTGGTAATGACGATGTCATTGATCTTACGCATATACACCGAAGCACTCAGCATCCCGCCTTCAGGCAGGTAATGTTCGAACGCAAAATCCAGACCCCATGCGAGTTCAGGCTTGAGCGCCGGATTACCAGTGGTGTCCGGATTGGTTTGCTTATTGTCGGTGGAAATAAAGCGGCGCGGCACTAACTGGCTGGTATCAGGGGCTTTATAAGTTCTGGTCAGGCCCAGTCTGACCTGATCATTTTTACTGCCTGGCAGCTTCCATAAAGTTTGCAAAATCGGGCTCCAAACGCTGGAGCGGTTACTCACCTCAGCATAGGTACTACCTACACTCTTGGTATCCAGACCTTCCCAACGCAAACCTGCATAGAGCGACCACTGTTTATTGATACTCCATTCATCTTGCGCAAATAAAGCCAGACGACTGACAGTCGCGTTATAGTCTTCATTCAGATTAATCGGCTTCAAGGTGATATTGGTGACCGGATCTGCGCTCACGATATCGGTCTGCTGACGATTCTCGCTGCGCTTGCTGTATTCCGCATCCCAGCCCAGCACAAAGGCATGATCCTCAACGAAAGGGGCAGAGTATTTACCACTGGTCGTCAAGCCTTTACCTATGCCATCGAATAATGACCGACGGTCCAGTATCTGAGTCTGATTGGAACCGTAGCCGATCAAATCCACATCCGACGTACGCTTGTTATAGTTCAGTCCAAATTTGATATCCAGCTTGGCGCTGTCTGCCAGCTTATGTATCCAGTTCAGATTGGTACGCAGCATGGCGAAATCAGAATTTACGGCCTGCATATCGCTCTGATAAGAAGGCGGCAAACCGACTGAGGTAGCGGTCACTTCCTTATTATGTCCCGAAAAACGATTAGCATTGATAAAGCTCTGGGTCGTGATGGTGTCGCCGTTTTCCAGACTCCAGTTCACACGCGGCGAAAAACCGATACCGTTAAAAGTACCCCAACCCAGCAAATCAGTATGCTGCTGTCCGGTGATTTTTCCATTTGCATCACGCACCACGTAGTCAGTGACGGTAGGACGTTCATACTGGCCATGTGTCACATTACCGGATATCGAATACGACATACGTCCGGCTTTATCAGAAGTCTGAAAGTTCAGATTTTCGCCATATTTGCCGCCATCCACCTGAGCACCGAATTTGATTTCACGTTGAGCAGTTTGCACAGCGCGTTTCAATACGATGTTAATCG
This sequence comes from Cognatundibacterium rugosum, assembly GCF_014284365.1. Taxonomy (GTDB): domain Bacteria; phylum Pseudomonadota; class Gammaproteobacteria; order Burkholderiales; family Burkholderiaceae_D; genus Undibacterium; species Undibacterium rugosum. The sequence goes on along the minus strand of NZ_JACOGG010000003.1, from coordinate 266,820 downwards.
CGCCGGCAATGGCCTGAGTGCTGAGTTCTGCAGTAGCCGCGCGGATAATTTCTATTCGTTCGATCAGATCCGGCGAGATAGAATCCAGCGAAAATCCGGGCGGGCTAGGCTCACCATTCAACAAAATCTGGGTATAGCCGGAACCAAGCCCACGCATACGAATATCACCGCCACGTCCCTGTACACCGCCTATGGTTACGCCGGGCAAGCGCTTGAGCACATCACCCACCGTGGTATCGCCGTAGCGTACGATATCCTCCTGCGTCACCACAATCTTGGTTGCCGTATCCTGACGCCGCTCGTCATATTGGCGCGCACCCTGCACTTCCACTTTCTGAATACCGCCAGCACTATCTTTAGGCACAGCTTTTTTCACTTCAGGCTTTTTACTCTCTTCACTGAGCACGCTTTGCTGCGGCTGCGTGGTTTGCTGTGCATAGGCTTGTGCCTGAACAGCCAGTAATACAGACATGCTCAATACGTGCAGGGGAAAACCTGGCAAGACATCTTTTGATTTCATGGAATGATGAGTGTTGGACATTGGAAAATTCAGCAGACAAGGTAAGTGGACTATCGATCCACGCATACCACATGCTGTAAGCTCCAACTCAGACTTGTGCTACGCAATAAAGTTCAGCCTGTAAGCGTCATTTCGCAGCGGATTTGTATCGTTTTGTTATGACCCCGCTAATCAGCCTGCTACCTGATCATCCTGCGGCACAGCCAGATCCGGCGCAATGCGCGGCAGCCTCAGCGTAAATAGCACACCTTGCCCGGGCTGACTGCTAAGCTCAATGTCGCCGCCCAATACCTGGGTAACGAGGTTATAGACAATATGCATACCCAAGCCAGAGCCGCCATGTCCAAGCTTAGTCGTGAAAAATGGGTCAAACACTTTCTTTTGAACTGACTCGGTCATGCCTACACCATCATCACTGAACTGAATCTCTACAAAATCAGCATCTAGCTCGTTGCATCGCACAAGCATCCTGCCCGTGGTTTTGCCATCGAATCCGTGCAGTAAAGAATTGGTCACAAAATTAGTCAAAATCTGCCCCAGCGGACCAGGGTAACTATCCATAGCAATGCCTGGCTGCAGTGTGCAATCGAGATGAAATCCAGTTTTCTTATACAACGGCGTGAGTGTCACTACGACTTCTTCAAGGACTCGTGACAGTTCAAACTGTCGCCTTTGATTACTGGATTGATCCGCCGCAACTTGTTTGAAACTACCGATCAGATCGCGCGCAAACTCTAAATTACGCATTAAGAGATCTAAGCCTTCCAGGTAAGATTCCATAAACAATTTCATGCCTGAGCGCTTTAATTTGCCGGAATCCAGCTCTAGCATTAATTCATGCACTTTATCCTGCAAGGTACTGGCGACGGTTACGCTATTCCCCAATGGGGTGTTCAATTCATGCGCAACACCTGCAACCAAAGAACCCAATGCTGCCATTTTTTCAGAGCGCACCAGATCAGCCTGGGTATAGCGCAGATCTTCCATCGCCTTCGCGAGTTCCTGATTCGCCTGCTCCAGCTTACGCGTACGCAACACCACGCGTCTTTCCAATTGGGCGCTGAGTTCCCGAATTTCTTTTTCCACCTTGACCTGCTGCGTCACATCCATCAGGGCTACAATCAGTAAGGACGCATCCGGATCCAAAAAGCGAGCTGACATACGGCAGATTCTGTGTGTTGTACCAAGCCCGGTGACCGACATCTCGGTCTGCTCCAAGCTACGCTGCAGGCTTAGTTGCTCCAGCAACATTAGCATCGGCGCAAAGTCAGTCTTAAACTGTTGCCGCCACACACCGTCATGCCCATCCCTTACCGCGTCACCATAAAACTCCCGGTACCAGGCATCATTGAGTTTTTGGACTTGCCAGCTCCTCACTTGCAATAGCACCAGCGGTACCGGTGACATCTGAAACAAATCAGCGTACTGGCGCTCACTCTCACGCAATAATTGTTCAGCTTCCTGTCGTGCACTTTCAACTCGCAACTCGGCATCAATACTACGGGAACTCAATAAAAGGTAAGCGCTGCCATCCATATCAAAGCGCGATCCCGACACCAGACATTGCGAGATACGTCCATTTTTGTGGCGGAATGCGATTTGCATATTGCGCGCCTCACCATCATGGTTGATACGCTGTATTAACTGATCGCGCTGAGAAAAATCCTGCCATAAATTCAGTTCTGCAGAGCTGCGCCCTATCGCCTCTTCTCTTGAGTATCCGGACAAAGGTTCCCAGTTGCGGTTCACATCCATGTATTGTCCGTTTTCCATACGTGTGATGGTCAACGTGTCTGGTACCAGCTGAAACACCGTAGACAACACTTTCTCACGTTGCGCCAACGCCTTAACGACCTGATCGCGCTCCTTTTCCGCTTGTATCAGCGCACGGCGATCCCGCAAAGTGAGCAGAAAATAGTGCGTCCCCTCACGCTCAACCTGACGCAAAGTAATGCCTACCGGAATGATTTCACCCGCAGGATTTTTCATTTCCAGATCGCAGGATACTGAAGACTGCCCAGTCCGCAATAAATTCATCTGAGTTCGGTATTGCGACACATCCACCCAGATATCAAAAATAGCAGATTCCTCCTGCAAGGTAGACGCCACACCTCCGTTAAGCTGTTCCCAACATGCATTCCAGTCTATGCAACGACCATCCTGCAAATGGACCAACAATGCATCTGGCGCTGAATAAAACATCGACCGATAAATACCTTCCGGCAAGGAATTTAACAGCACGCCCGGCTGGATTTGATCTCGTCGTAACACATCCCTGATCAACAAAGCTTGCAAAGCAGCACGCAAGATCAGCATTGGACTTGGCACTGTTACAGTCACATCCGACAAAACAAGTAATACGCAAATCAGGTCGCCAGCAATACCTGCCAGCACCCAACGATGAATTGCAGCGGTGAAATTTTTATGAAGCAAATAAAATGAAAATGCCAACGACATGCCCATAAAAAGCAGGGGCAATCCATCTGACGGCTGGCTAGTGGAGAGTGAAAGGAAAACACTGGCACCCAACGCTGAAACAAGCAAAAAAAAGCCAGTCCATCGCATGGATGCAGGCGTCAGACAATGATTTGGATTGAAGTGTTTCTCATGAAAAATACTCAGCATGCAAATAAGCATCATGCTGTGAAGCAAAAGAATGAAGACTAGAAAATGCGCTGACACCAACACCCCTCCTGCCTTTGAATGATTACCCTATTTTTTCGAACTAAAAACCAGCCACTCGCTTGAATCCTTACGCATTCAGACTATGCCTATCATGCTTCATGGTACACCAGAGGAAGTTACATATTGGAAAAAAATCAAACGCAAGCCCTCATTTACATGTAAACTCTCTCAGGATTTTCCATGTCTAATCTTGATAAACAAGTTGGCTTCACATAAGATTAGAAAGTAGATGACAATCCAAGCAACAGGGAGAACACTGATGAAGCAGTTACACAGTAAATTGCCCGGCTTGATTATGCGCGATCAGGTGATCGCGATGGGCGTCAATACCAATCTGAATTCCGTCTTTGCAAACGCTTTTTCTGCGTTATCTGCGTTATCTGCGTTATCTGCGTATTCTTTGAGCGAAAATACATCCAATTGCGAATCAGATGATGACGTGATTCATTTCCTGGATGAAGAGCATCAGGATATTGCTCCAAAAACAGAAGTGCACCCTTGGAAAATTCTGATTACAGACGACGATGTCAATGTGCACGAAACGACGCTGCTAGCCCTGTCCGGCGTCAGAATTCATGGTCGCCCACTGTATTTTCTGCACGCCTACTCAGCAAAAGAAGCACGTCAAGTTCTGGAAACAGAACTTGACATTGCACTGCTATTGCTTGACGTAGTAATGGAAACCGTCGATGCAGGTTTGAAGCTGGTAGAGGCCATCCGTGGCGAACTCAATCGCAGCAGCCTCAAAATTGTATTGCGTACCGGTCAACCAGGAAATGCTCCAGAGCAAACCGTACACCATCAGTTTGCAATCGATGGTTACACCACAAAATCTAAACTCACTCGCTCTCTGCTAATTTCCGTGCTGAACGAAGCGCTCAACACGGACAATCGTGCGTCAGGCCAGCCCAACTAAAGGCGGAGCGACACCGCCTTTAGTAACTAAGCCCAGAATTTACAATCTGCGCTCATCGTTTTACAGCAACCTCAAGCGTCGGCATCAGCTTGCTTACTGGGGTGTGCCTTGATAAATGCCGGATGTTCCAGACAATTTTGATTGATACGCATCAATTCAGGCACCTGGGATAAATCACACTGGAAACGTTGCGCATTATATATTTGCGGTACCAGTAAGCAATCTGCATAACCCGGTTCATCGCCAAAGCAAAATGCATATCTGGCATTATCCCGCGACAATTTTTTCTCTAAAGCAAACAAACCTACTTCACACCAATGCCGATACCAGGCATTTTTCTGTTCCTCTGTCACCCCCAAAGTCTGACTCAGATATTTCAAGATACGCAAATTATTGACCGGATGTATCTCACAGGCAATGGACAGTGCGAAAGCTCTGACTTGAGCACGCAAGCCTAAATCTTTTGGCAGCAATGGATATTGAGGATATTTTTCATCCAGATACTCCAGAATGGCCAATGACTGGCTCAACACCAGCCCCCCCCCTTCCTCGGCATCAGTCAGCGCTGGCACTAAAGCTTCAGGATTGATCGCGCGGAAGGCTTCAGACAAATGTTCTCCACCATGTTTGACCAGATGTACGCCCACATGCTCGTAGTCCAATCCTTTGAGGTTTAATGCAATTCGCACCCGGTAAGAAGCCGAGCTTCTGAAGTAACCATACAGTTTCATCTTTTCTCCTGACAAACAATAAACATGGATTATTTCAACTCATGCCGCATTTTACATGCGCAAACAGCTACTCACCGGTTTTACAAGCGAATCCGGTTCGGGAAACAGCTTCCTTCAAGAAAGTACTATTCCCGATATAATCCGGCAAACAACTGAAAGTATTCGTTATGACTCTTACCTGCCTCCATCCCCACTACCTGATCCCTGTCGAACCCGCAGGAGTTGTGCTGCAGCAGCATGCACTCGTAATCGAAGGAAGCGATATCCGTGAAATTGCGCCTAGCGATGAAGTGCGGCTACGCTATCCGGATGCAGAACATGTAGAACTCAGCAAGCACTGCATCATGCCAGGTATGGTGAATTTGCATGCCCACTCCGCGATGAGTCTGTTGCGCGGACTGGCCGATGATCTGGCGTTGATGGACTGGCTAAATCACCACATCTGGCCGGCAGAAAAAAAACATGTGTCCGACCAATTTGTGTTCGATGGCACCAGCTTCGCAATCGCAGAAATGCTCAGAGGCGGCACCACCACTGTCAATGATATGTATTTCCACCATGACGCCGTGGCGCGTGCCGGATTAGCCAGCGGTATGCGCACTGTGGTCGGTTGCAGTATTCTGGAGTTCCCTACCGGTTATGGTAACAATGCCGATGATTATCTGGAGAAAGCACTGGCGGCGCATCAGCAATTTGCCGGACAAGAAGGGGTCGATTTCCGGCTGGCTCCGCATGCGCCTTATACCGTGGCCGATACGACCTTCCGCAAAATTATCGCACTGGCAGAACAGCATGGCATGGGCATCCATTGCCACATTCATGAAACCCAAGAAGAAATTCAAGGCAGCCTAGAGCAACATGGCAAACGTCCGCTGGAACGTTTGCATCAGCTTGGCCTGCTTTCACCCAATCTGATCGCGGCGCATATGGTGCATACCACTGACGATGAAATCGCATTATTGGCGCGCCAAGGCGTACATATCGCGCATAATCCGGCCAGCAATCTAAAACTGGCTTCTGGCTTTGCGAGCCTCCACGCCATGCAGCGACAAGGCGTGAATGTGGGTATAGGCACGGATGGCGCAGCCAGCAACAACAAACTGGATCTGCTCGGAGATCTGCGTCTGGCAGCCATACTGGCGAAAGCCCAATCCGGTGACCCGACTGCCTTGCATGCGCACAAAGCACTGGAAATGGCGACTTTAGCGGGTGCCCGGGCACTGGGTCTGGACAGTCAAATCGGTAGTCTGCTGCCTGGTAAACGCGCAGATCTGATTGCGATTGATCTCGACACGATAGAGACGCAACCTATGTTCGATCCTGCATCGCAAATTGTCTATGCGGCAGGACGTGAACAGGTAACCCACACCTGGGTCAATGGACGCTGCCTGATGCGAGAACGCGTATTGACCAGCCTGGACAGCCAGCAGTTATTGGATACTGCAAGGTGGTGGCAACAAAAAATCGTCGCTAACATCGACGCCGCCTGAACTGGGAACCAAGAACGGTTTGCAGGGTCTGAGCCTGCTGTAAGATTGCGGATCGCTAACAATTCACACCTCCATGCGAGGATTTGCTTTGGCGATCTATGTTCTCATCATCACCAGGCTCAGCCATGAAATTACTGTCCTTCCTGATTGCCAGTCTCCTGACCGGCGGCACAGCAAGTGCCGCTGAAAACATCACCACACTCGCAGAAAAGTCGCAATTTCAGAAAACCGGACGCTACGATGAAGTAGAAACCCTGTGCCGGAATTTCCAAAAAAATTATCCTAAATTTGTACGTTGCCAGGAATTTGGCCGCAGTCCTGAAGGACGGCCTATGCTGGCGATGCTGGTGACCAAGACCGGCGCCCTGACACCGCTAGCTGTCAAAGAAAAACAAATCCCGGTCACACTGATACAGGCAGGCATACACGCGGGTGAAATCGATGGCAAAGATGCTGGCTTCTTAGCGATTAAAGAATTACTCGCACAAAATCCGGGTAGCGATCTGCTCGATAAGCAGGTCTTGTTATTCGTACCGGTGTTTAATGTCGATGGACACGAGCGTTTTGGCAAATGGAATCGTCCTAATCAGCGTGGCCCCGAAGAAATGGGATGGCGCACCACCGCGCAAAACTTTAATTTAAACCGTGACTACATCAAGGCTGACGCGCCTGAGATGCAAGCTATGCTCAGGTTAATTAATGTCTGGGACCCGCTGGTCAGTGCGGATTTACATGTGACAGATGGCGCGAAATTCGAACACGATATATCGGTTCAGGTCGAACCTGTGAATGCGGGCGACGCAGAATTGCGACGCAGCGGTAAAGCATTACGTGACAGTGTCATTGCGGATCTGGAGAAAAATGGTTCTTTGCCACAGCCGTTCTACATGTCTTTTGCAGAAGAAGATGATCCGCAATCAGGCTTTATCGATGGTGTTCCAGGCGCGCGCTTTTCCGGCGGCTATTTTCTGTTGAGAAATCGCTTTGGCATCCTGGTCGAAACCCATTCCTGGAAAGAGTATGCAACCCGGGTAAAAATCACAAAAAACAGTATTTACGCCATCCTCGATCAGGTTGCGCGTCATGGCAATGATTGGAAAAAAATTGCCGAGCAAGCTGATTTACGTGCTGTCAATGCTGCAGGCAACAAGCTACCGCTCACTTACAAAACGACAGAGAACTATAAACAAATCAATTTCCGTGGCTATGCTTATACGCGTACCATGTCTGACATTTCAGGCGCACTGATGACGCGCTACGACGAAAGCAAACCGCAGCTATGGAAAGTCAAACTACGTGATGAGATTATCCCGGATACACAGATACAACTGCCCGCCGGAGGTTATCTGGTACCTGCTGCCTATGCCAAACCAGTACTGGAAAAACTCAGGCTACATGGCATCCAATTCCAGTCGCTGAGCACAGCGCTCAACGATGTGACGGTGGAACGCTTTCAAGCCAGTCAGGCAAAATTTTCCGCTTCGTCCTTTGAGTCACATCAGCAATTGAAGCTACAGGGCGAATGGAAAACAGCGACCGCTAATTTTGGCAAAGCCTCATTATTCATCCCATCGGCCCAACCGAAGTCCGCTTTGGTTGCCACATTATTCGAACCCGCCTCAGCAGATGCATTGGTCAACTGGGGCATGTTCAATAACGCCTTTGAGCAAAAAGAGTACATGGAAGCCTATGTAGCGGAAGACGTCGCCAGAGAGCAACTGGCGGCAGATCCGGAACTGAAAAAAGAATTTGCGCAAAAATTGAAGTCTGATCCGGCCTTCGCCAAAAATCCGGCAGCGCGGCTGGAGTTTTTCGCCAAACGCCACAGCTCCTGGGATCAGAATTACCAGCAATATCCAGTCTACAAAACCAGCATCATTCCCAAATAAGTCTAAAGTCAGCAGCCATCACCATGATGGCTGCCGAGTGGTTCTGTTCAATGGAAAAACAAATAGGCGACAAAAATCGCCGCAATCACGCCAGCCATATCGGCGATCAGGCCGACAGAAATCGCATAGCGTGTCTTACGTATCCCTACCGATCCGAAATACAGTGCAACGATATAGAAAGTCGTATCTGCCGAACCCTGAAAAATACAAGTCAGCCGCCCGACAAAGGAATCAACACCATAGGTTTTCATCGCATCCACCATCAATGCACGTGAACCACTGCTGCTGAACGGTTTCATTAAAGCAGTCGGCAAAGCGGAAGTGAAATCGGTATTCACTCCCAGTTGCGAAAACAGCCAGGTAAAGCCGGACACCAGCATACCCAGTACGCCCGCATTACGTAACACACCGATAGCCACCAGCATGCCGACCAGATAGGGAATGATAGTCAGTGAAGTTTGCATTCCGCCTTTTGCACCTTCAATAAACGCGTCATAGACGTTCACTTTCTTCCGCATCGCACCCAGTATGAAGGCAACGATGATAGAAAACAGCAAAAGATTGCTGCTGACTTTAGAGAAAACTTCGATCTCGGTCCGGCTCATGAAATGGCTCATGTACCAGACTAAACTGACGATGGCAGCACTGATGCCACCCAGCCACCCCAGTACCACCCGGTTTAGTAGATTGATGCGCTGAAAAATCGCGACGGCGATCAGACCAACTATCGTTGCAACGTAGGTAGCGATCAGGCAAGGTATGAAAATATCCGACGGATTCTGCGCCCCCAGGATAGCTCGCTGCGCCATGATAGCCAAAGGTATCAGGGTCAGGCCAGATGTATGCAATACCAGGAACATAATCTGCGCATCGGTCGCCTCATCTTTATTTGGATTAAGCGTTTGCAGGCTTTCCATTGCCTTCAGACCAAATGGCGTGGCAGCATTATCCAGCCCCAGTAAATTCGCCGAAAAGTTCATGACCATATGTCCGTTGGCCGGATGATCGGCAGGGACGCCAGGGAAAATCCGTGAAAAAAATGGACCTATGATACGTGCGAAAAACTGTATTGCGCCGGCTTTTTCTCCGATATTCATGATGCCCAGCCACAGCGTCATCACCCCCGCCAACGGCAATGCGATGTCCATCACACCCATGCGTGCAGATTCAAACGTGCCGTCCATAATGCGTTTAAAAACGTCAACATCGCCGAACACGAGGAATTGCAGCAGAGCAGCAAGAAAACTGATCAGAAAAAAGCTGATCCAAATATAGTTAAGTAGCATGCGTTCACAAGAAAAATATTGTTGATCAGTGTACGCATCAATACATAGATCGCAAAAAAGACATATCGAGAGATAACAGAATAATCCAGCCTGCGCAATGCCACTGTCAGGCGCTGACTAGACTGGCCGCGATATTAATCGAAAACCCCAACACTGCCACATTAAAGAAAAAACTCAGCACAGACTGAAACAATACAGTTTTACGTGCACTGCCACACATCACACTGACATCAGAAGTCTGCGCAGCAACCGCGATGGTAAAAGAAAAGTACAGAAAATCCCAAAAATCGGGAGTACATTCCTGATCAGGAAATTTCAATGCACGTTGCAGCTCCGGTGAACTGTAAAACAATAACGCGTAGTGAAAGCTAAATACCACAGCGACCAGGGCCCACGCGCCTAGTACCGTCAGGCCCGTCAGCACATAATGAAATATTTTCACATCAGCCGGTGCGCCCTGTATCCCGGCAAGTTCAATCACAATCGCGGCCAGGCTGATGGTGGCGCACACAGAAATAAGAGTCAGAATTGCGACCGCACTTTCATCTTCTTTCTCGGCCATCTCCATCACTTGCTCTGGCCTGGCACGTGACATCATCCACCCCATCAATACCAGATAAGTCCATACTGCAACATCCCAGCTAAGCATGACACGGGTCGATATACGCCAGTGCTGTGGCCATAGCGCGATGCTCAACATACCCAAAAATATAGCCAGCACTAAGCGTGGCCGCCTGATTTTCCGCAATGCGGTCCAAATATGCATCGTCTTCCCTGTTTTCTATTTACCGTGACTTACCCAAAACCACTCCAGCGGCGTTACGTCCCTTGTCGTGACATATGTACTGCCTTCGTCGCCGAAGAGTAGCCAGGGTTTCAGCCAGCATATTGCCTGCTATCGAAACAAACATCGCTTTCCAGTGACGCATTCCACAACACCACAGGCTTTTTTTCGCCTTGCCGGAACAATTTCCCTTCATTCCGATCCACAGCAGATCATAACAAATTGCACATAATTGGGGCTAGGCATTGTGAAGATTGTCATATATGCTGGTATTTATAGTTTGCAATAAAAATCTGTCCAACTCAGCACTCGCAATCTGATACAAAATTTGATCCAGCATGCAGCAACGCGCCCCGGAAAGACGGAGGTAAAACCATGAGCAAGCAAAGTCGCTATCTCCCACTGACTAAGCTGGAAGCAGGCATGGTACTGGCGCATGACCTGCTCGATAAAATGGGGCATGTGTTACTGCCAGCAGGTGTTACCCTGAGTGATGCCACGATCAAGTCCATTGCCCACCATGATGTCCATTTACTCAGCGTAGTCTCTGACGCAGGTGAGCAAATCATTGATGTCGAAGAATTGCAACGCCAGCTGAAACGCATCGATTATCTGTTCAGACATGCCAGTAACGAGGGGGCGATGCAAACGCTCAGGCAATTCATCGTGCACTATCGCGAAGGACTCACATCATGAGCGGTACTGAAACGACAGCCATGAGTGAAATCATTCGTCATATTCGTGATTTGCCTACTTTACCCGAGGTGGCTCAGGAGTTACTCGCTGATCTCGGCAACGATGAAACCAGCCTGGACAGCGTGAATGAAAAAATCGCAATGGATCAAGCCATCACAGCAAAAATTCTGCGACTTGCAAACTCATCCCATTTCGGCACCAACTCCAGAGTCGTCACCATACAGCAAGCAACCGCATTACTGGGCGTCAGAAATGTCAAGAGTGTGATACGCACGTCGGTGATGTCACGTCAATTTCCTGCTGTTACTTGCCCGGGCTTTGATTTTCGTTCATTCTGGAGACATAGCACAGCCACAGCCGTCTGTGCCGAACTGATTTCGCGTACCCTGCATATGAAGCATGACTTTGCGTTCACTGCCGGACTGTTACACGACATAGGACGACTGGTGCTGGTGACCCATAATCCATCCGCTTATGCGAAGGTCATTCAAACCAGGCTCACACTGGATTGTGCGTTGATTGACGCAGAAAATAGCATCTTAAACACCAATCATGTCGAAGCCGGGCTAACACTGGCTCAACACTGGCACTTCGCAGAAGCAGTACAGGACGCGATACGCGGACATCACCAGCCAGACCTGGAAGACGTTCACCCCCTTGCCTCGGTCATCCATGTAGCCAATAGTATGGTGCATGCACTGGATCTGAATGGCCAGGAAAATGATGCAGTCCCCTTGCTGTCTCAGCACGCTTGGGATACGCTAGCTCTGGACGAGAAAGAATGCATGGGCATTTTTCGTGAAACGGAAATGCGCTGTGAAGCACTGAATCAAATTTTTTTGTGAGTACTATGTATCTTGATAAATCAATGTTGGAACAGTTAATGGTTTTTAGCCAAACACATTACCGGGTCGAAGATATACAGTTATTCCGCGATATTTCTGAACAAAACTTGTCCCTGATCCGCCACATACTGAGTCACTGTGCAGTAGTCAGTGCCAGAACGGGGCAAATCGTACTGGATGCCCACAGCTCGGGCTCCCGATTGTATGTCGTGCTGCAAGGCGCACTCGGTATCAGCAAACTCAACGACGATAATAATCACATCGAAAACACCATCACCCAATACCTTCCAGGGGAATGCGTAGGCGAGTTATCGGTGCTGGATGAAGAAACCCACTCTGCTACTGTAACAGCGATACAGGACAGTGAATTACTGGTGATTGAGGCAGAAACGATGTGGCGCCTGATTGAAGAATCCAATGGCGTCGCCAGGAATCTGCTGCAACTGTTGTCATTCCGCATACGTGCAGCCAATGCGCAGATACGCAGTCGCCAGAAGGTAGGTGAATTCTATCGCCAGTTATCAATGGTTGATGGTCTGACCGGATTACATAACCGAGCCTGGCTCAACAGCCAGTTGCCCGCGCTGGTGCAACAGGCACAGGCCAGCGCTACACCGCTCAGCATCATACTGGTCGACCTCGATCACTTTAAGCGCTTCAACGATACTTATGGACACGTACTGGGTGACGATGCGCTGCAAACCGCGGCCAAGGTATTAAATGCAGGACTCAGGCCAACTGACTTTGCAGCCCGCTACGGTGGCGAGGAAATGATGGTCATCTTACCTGGAACGGCGCAAAAACAAGCCCATACGGTAGCACAAAGGCTGTGTAACCGGCTGGCTAAGGCAAGGGTATTCCACGAGCACAATAAGGCACTGCCGCACATTACCGGCTCATTTGGCGTTGCGACGCTGAGTGAAGAGCAAGACTACAGCGCCCTCATTGAGGCCGCGGATCAAGCCTTGTACCGCGCGAAAGAAGCGGGACGCAATCAGGTTGCTTTATAAGCATACGACTAACTAGTTATCAATGCGCAAGATCTGCGTGAGATAACAAACGAAAACAAAAAGCCCCGGATACGAGCATGCGTATCCGGGGCTTTTATTCTTATGGATCAGGACTGGTATTACCAGAAGCTATAACCAACACCGACTGCAACCACAACAGGCTTGAAGTCAACCGTGGTTTTACGTTCAATACTACCTGTAATAGCTGTCAAATCTGTTTTCACTTTAGCTGTCGCCACAGAAGCAGTCACAGACCAGCGCTCGTTCAACTGATAAGTCGCACCAAGCTGAGCCGCCAGACCGAACGAACTTGTCAGATTCAGTTTCGTTGGTCCACCTACAGCGATATCATTTAAAGGCGTTGTGTTGGCATCAAAGAATTGTGTGTAATTGATACCAAGACCAACAAAAGGACGGAAATTTGAGCTCGGCGCGCCAAACTTGTAGTTCACAAATACCGTTGGTGCGCGTTGCTTCACGCGTGCAATCACACCGTATGGTGCCAATACGCCACGACCATAGACCTCATGCTCTGGCGGCAAGCCAGCCACAAAATCCAGCTCAAAGTTATCGTTGAGTTTTTTAGACAGGCCAAACATCAGTGTTTTCGCATTGCCAACCGTCAAACCTGCAGGCTGAGGTGTCAGAAATGCAGGTCCATTGCTGGTAAAGTCAGGCGATTCTGAGTGAATGTTGATGCCAATCACACCACCACGCACAGTATAGTCGTAAGCAAACGCAGAGCTGGAAGCGAGAGCAAACAAAGCGGCCGCAGCCAATTTAGTTTTCATCATTTTGATCTCCGCGCTTATTTAGCCAAAACTTGTTGGAAGAAGCCACGTGCTGCAGCGTTGCAGAATGGTGGAACTAAAGTGCCATGATAAGCACTGGCGATTGCTTGTTTCGGATCCTGCTTCGCATTGATTGCAGCTGTAATCGCTGCCTGTTTTGTCTGCGCAAATCCGACTTTAGCAGCCGCAAATGGATCACTGACCCCTGCCGGTGCAGAGTCCACATCCAGCACTGTCAGCGCAGCAGAAGGCAGGCCTTTTGCAAGGAAATAGCCAGCTGTTGCTTGTGTACTGATGAAGAATACAGTTGGATCGTCTTTGCCACCGCACAGCATAGTTGGCACTTGAGGGACGTAATTACGCAAGTCATTCTTGACACCAGCTTTACGCAGTGCATTCGCAGGAGCACAGTTCAGTGGATCTGCAGGATTCAAGTCACAACGATTAGCTGCCAAATCAGCGACATAAGCATTGCGATAGCTGGTTTTGACCAGATTTCCTGCACCAAAGAAAGCTTCAAATCCTGGTTTTGCCGCTGGTTGTGAATCTGCTGCAAACATCGCCAGTTGTGGCAATTTACCCGACGTAAACAACTCGCCCATACTCAAATTACCTGGCAGCAAAGATTCGATGCCGCTCGCATATTTATCTTCATAGATATCGCTTGGTGACGCATAAATGCCACCATAAGATTTCTGGAAGCTAGTCGTCAGCATAGGTGTAAATATAGTGCCGCCCGCATTAGGGGCACCACCAAATACAGCATCACCCAACATCGCCAGCGCATACGGGCCGGACATACCAGCCAAGGCACTGACTTTGAATTCAGAAGCATAGGTTGTTTGCATCGCGCGTTGGGTTGCCATCGCAACGTGACCACCTTGCGAATAGCCAGTCAGTACCAGCTTGCCGGAGTCTTGCGCACCAATCACCGGGAACGCCTTGCGTGCAGCACGCAGGGAATCGACCATATCATTGGCTTGTTGTTCCGCGTTCAGATAAGGATGGTAGCTCAGTGAGGAGACGTCGTAACCTGCATAGTTAGACGCAACTACGATGAAGCCTTGTGCCGCATACATCGCAGCAACCATCGTGGCTTCCTGATTATCGCGAAGATTAGCCATGTTAAATGACTTATCGACCGTTGTACCATGTGCATACAACAGAACCGGACGTGGGCCGGTACAGGCCGGGTCGCTACCTGAAGGAACCATGATCGCACCAGTCGCGTTGGTAGGTTCGTTCGCGCCACCAACGGTAATGTATTTCATGTAGTAAGTGGAAATTTCACACTTCGGTACGCCAGTTACCTGGGTAAAACCTGGCTTCGCAGCTTCCAGCATACCTTTAAAGACAACTGGATCAAGCTTAGTCAAAGCAGGACCACTTGCCTGAGGAATAGGGACCAAATTCGGTGGGTTTGCTACCAGAGTACCGCGTGTCATCGAATTATCGACGGCTGGGCCTGGGGTGCCACTGCCACCGCAAGCAGATAAAACTGCAGCGGATACCAGTGTCAGCATTGCGGAATGTTGACGCATTGTTGTCTCCTGTAAGAATTATGTTTGTAAGTCACAAGAAGCGCACGCTTGTTTTTTGCCATGTAATGGCACGAGCGTTCTAAAAACTCACATGAAGTATCTCATCAGGTCAAATAGCTGAATAGATTTAAATATAAATCTAGAGTAAACACTCTTAAATTATTCTTTACCCACATTCGGCATTGACCTTTGGAAAGGGATGCGCATTATAGACCTGCGCACAAAAAAATCAATGCCAGCCCTGGTGAAGCCAGGGTCAGGTTAGTATCGATGGAATGGTCAATTTAGTTTGATCTGGAAGTGAGTGATTTGAAGTACACGTCCATGCTCAGACGTCCAGCCCCTACCACGACCAATAAAAGCAGGATACCGCCCCAATAGAAGTGATCTCGAATTGCAGCTGGACAATCGAAAGTCCACAATACCGGATACGATATCACTGCCATCAGGTTCACCATTAGCAATCCACATGCTGCAGGACGGCAAAACAGGCCTGCTATCAAAAACAGAGGCAGTATCAATTCTCCGCCACTGCCCAGCAATGCCGCCAGCTCAGGTGGCAGCAAGGGCACCTGATATTCTTCCCGGAACAAGGACAGAGTCAACGCCCAGTCTTGCACCTTCAACAGTCCCGCCTTTAAAAATTGCCAGGCCACAAAACAACGCAATGCGAGCAAGGCCAGGGGCTGCACCCATCGCTGCATGCGATTCCCGATTTCATACTCCAGCCCGGCAGCAAATTGAATGATATTCATGATGTATTCCGTTTTCTATCTGAATTCGCATCTGTTCTGACTGCCTTGGCAGCAAACAGTTATCACGCTCCGCCACAGCAAATCTGGCTACAAACAGTGTTTTCATCGTTGCGAAGCGAATGAATTGACGTGAGGCGTCAGGTCTGCAAAGCAGCCCCATTCCAGCCATTGACTCAGGCCTTGCGCCACATCAAACTCAGCCTGAGTTTGCAATGCGACTTCAAATGCCTGCTCCAGACTTGCCCCCTTATGAATTTGCTCCAAAGCCCGCCAAGCCGCTTCGTCGACAGAATGCACCTGAATCTTCCAGTTTACCCGGCTCACTACGCCGAAATTCGGCTCCAGGCTGACTGGCCGAACCCGATCTGGACTTGTCTCTCGATTTACCTGGCTCGCTTGTGCAAAACCTGGTTGCTGATGCGCGAGCCAGACATCAATTGCGCCATGTTCCGAGCGGAATAAAGCGCATGTAGGATGAAACTCAAGCCGCACAGCAGAGAGTTCCTGGTTGTTCTGAGCTGCTTTTGCAAGCAAATCAGGTAAGGACAAAAATTCCGCATTCGCTGCAAAATACGCGGTGTGTACCTGCCACTCTAGCCTTGCCACATCCTCAAAATAGGCGTATCGAGGCTCAAGTCCAGCATTCGCAATAAAGTGTGCCAGGTCAGCGCCGAAGCGGTGCATATCGCCGGACCCAGACGGATGCAACAACGCATATGACTTGGCCATTTGTACAAAAAAATCTTCTCCTACCAAACATCTGAGTACCGGATATGCAGACTCCAGCGCACGCAATATCAGCGCAGCATAATTGCCCCGATAGATCGCGACCCTGTCCTGCAATTCAGCATGAGGCCGCAGCCCAGGCAAAAGTTCGGGCACCTGCTGCACATTTTGCATTGCCCTGGCAAAGCTATGCTGTAATTCGACCAGTTCTGGGCTCATGCAATCGCCTCTGTCAGCTGCATAGCATGCAATTGTCTGGCCTTATTCGCCTCGTCGATCAATACATGTAACTCTGGAATATCCGTATCCCATTCAATCAGCACCGGAACCGGATAAGAAATTTGCTGACAAGCTAATTTATATAATTTCCATACCTCAGCATGAACCCGGCTACCGTGATGATCAATCAAACAACTTCCTGCATCCAAATGGCCAGCCAGATGGATTTCCCCTACCGTGGACGCAGGCAGGTTCGCGTAAATTCGTATCGCCTCATTCGCACTCTCACCATGATTAACCTGATTCACATACAGGTTATTTATATCCAACAAGATGCCACAACCTGTTTTACGGCTCAGTTCTGCCATAAATGCCGCTTCACTCATCTCGTCAGTAGCAAAACGCACATAGGTAGATACATTTTCAATCAACACCTGCCGCTGCAGTACATGCTGCATACGATCTACGCGCTCACACATTAATTGCAAGGCAGCATTATTTAATGGCAAAGGAAGCAAATCATTCAGAAAGTGCTGCTGTACAGCATTCCAACACAAATGTTCGGACACCAGACCTGGCTCTATCCTGTGAATCAGTCGCTTCAGACCTTGCAGATGCTGCTCCTGCCCTGCATCAGTGGCCGATGCGGAGCCCAAGCCCAGCCCCACCCCGTGCAAGCTGATGGGGTAGTCTTGACGCAGTACTTCGAGCACATGCAAATCATATCCGCCGTCCCCCATATAGTTTTCAGTATGGATCTCCAGCCAGTCTGCCGCCTGCGGAGCGTTTAAAAAGTCCCGGTAGTGACAGCTTCTGAGGCCAACACCAAAGCCTGTGATAGCGGTTGCAGATGATGATTGCATGTGGGCTTGCTCAAAAAAAACAGATAATTAAAAAATCAGCATGTGATGCCTGAGGTATCAGCTTTTTGGCGCTTCGGTTTTACCGCCCATTTTTTCGCAAGAACCGGCAGGTACTTTTTTCCATTCACCAGGATCATTATCTTTCTTTGCCTGTCCCGCACACGAGTGTGTACCTGACTTGGTCGCACAGTCATTCTGACCGGCTTTTGCTACGCCATAACATTTTTCTGTTTTTGCCGGTGCTTTCGCATCATCCGCAGCGACTGCGACTGCCGAAGTGACCAAACCAGCCAATGCCATTGCGATCAAAGTTTTGTTACTCATCTTTATCTCCTAAGTTAAAAAAGGGACCTGCAAGCCTTAGTCGCCAGGCTCACCGGATTACTTACACATAAAATGAAAAAACTTTCTATGCTTAGAAAACATCCTACTATGAATGGACAAGTTTGCAAGCCAGATCCTGTGGCCAGACGCAGCTTTCCCCGTAGTAGTCCATACCAGTCAGAACGGCAAAGTTTGAACAGGCTCGCCTGACTTTTGGTGTATCCTTGCGCACTTTCTGAATTAAATGAGTATAGATATGAGTCAGCAGATCAGCTTCGCCCTGGAGGGGGAATATATAGAATTGAACCAGTTACTGAAAGTAGCCGGATTATGTGATAGCGGTGGCGCAGGAAAGATGATCGTTGCCAGTGGAGACGTACGCGTCGATGGGCAACAGGAATTGCGGAAAACAGCAAAAATCCGCGCTGGTCAGCGGGTGCAGTTAGGTGACATCGTAATCACGGTACATGCCTGACTCCAGCGCACGATCAACTCCATTGATTCACATCATGGATTTGCTGAAACTCCTGATGTGACGCAATGACGCTGGCTGTTGGGCATCGTTAGCCAACAGCCAGTCAGTGTCAGGCACTGAGAACGCTTGCTTCTTTTTGCAAGGCAGCCATATGTCTGGCCAGCATATTATCCATCGTATCCACATGATGCTCAAACCAGTGTGGCAACTCCTCTGCCAATCTGGCACCCAACTCTTCGTCACCAGCTTCAAAGCGCTGACGTACTTCGCGCATAATCTCCAACACAGCATTGTGTTCCTGCTCATGACAACCCTTAGGCGGGAAGTCTGTCTCGGCCATCCAGGTATTTTCCTGATCAAAATGCGCGACTGAGTGTGTAATTAAGGCATCCAGGCGCTGCAGAAAAGTCGACGGATTTTCCTCAGACAATGCTGCGCAAAGCTCAACAAATTCTTTATGCGTTTCATCCATCACCGCATAAGGCAAACTCAGCCTGTCCGACCATCCCCATTGCATTTCAGCCATAACATTCCTTTCATAAACAGACCAAGCAGTATCCAGAGGCGGCATTATGAAGCAAGCGCCAAGCTTTTGCTTGCGCAAAATCACAGCTTAAAAAGAAAACAGCGCACGAAAGTGCGCTGTTTTGAGCTAATCCGTATTTTATAAGATCAGGCGGTCGTATTCACATTACGCCCGAGATGGGAAGGCAGATTCGCCGTTGCCTTGTTATCCGGAATTGCCTCGATCAAGGCTGTCGCGCTCTCGGTTTGAATATCATTTGCTTTTTTCAGCATCGCAATACTGACAGCCTGGCTAGTGCCCACTTCCGCTAATGTTGTTGCAACATTGGAAATACCGTTAATATCCATGACAATTCCCCTTATCCGTACACTCCTTTAACGGCAACTTAAGAGATCAACTTAAGCCCGTTTTAAAAATATTTTCTATTGCTACGCAATATTCTGGATCAACAAAATCATCAGTTCTGCTCCGCCCGCATTGGAACAGTCACCTGCGCGTCACATTTGACAGGCAAAATTTCTGCATTGCATCAATTTACCTGTCCAGAGTTCATGAAAACCTTACTTAAAAAATGTGTCGCATTTTCACTGCTAGGTGCCAGTCTGATCAGCAATAGCTTACAAGCGCAGGATAACCCTATCGTGATCGGGCATGCCATTGATCTGTCCGGCCCCAATTCCAGCCTTGGCCGCGATTATGTTGCCGGTATCACGACCTATTTTGACAGTCTTAACCGTTCCGGCGGCATTAATGGTCGCAGAGTCAAATATCTGGTCAGAGATGACCAGGGCAGCCCCCAACAATCGGTGAAAGCAGTGAACGAACTGTTGGAAAAAGACAAGGCCGAATATCTGCTAGGTGGCGTGGGGGCGGGCGTGACCGATGCAGTTGTCAATTCACCTCGCTTTACTCAAAGCAATATCACCTTGTTTGCACCACTGGTCGGCTCCGCCAAAAATTATGGCAACCGCGTTTTGTTCTGGCGCCCTACCCCGGAACAAGAGATGCAATACATATTTTCCTATTTCGATAAACTGGGCATTAAACAAGTCGGCATCGCACTGCAAAATAACAACATCAATCACGATATGTATCAATATGTCGTGTCTGAAGTCAAACGACGCAACATGGTACTCAGCGGCGTCGCCAAGATTTCCGATACGCCGGCGGACATGACGCGCGAAGCCACTGCACTCGCCAAGGCGACTCCAAATATCGTGATTACTGTTGCCGATACCGTCGCGACCGGATTATTTCTCAAAGAATTCCGCAAACATGCGCCGCGTACTTTTGTGGCAGGCATGTCTACGATAAATCTGGACACGCTGGCTGAAATCGCAGGCCCGACATCCTTAGAATGGACTGTTTTTTCTCAGGTCGTCCCCAATCCGCAAGGAAAAAAATCGGTGATTCAGATTGATCATAGCAATATGATGAAAAAATTTCGCGATGAAGATATTTCATCACTGACCTTTGAAGGCTTTATGGTCGCCAAAACGCTGGGCAAGGCGATACAAATGTCGAAATCAGGACGTGATGGACTGCAAACTATCGCCAGCCAGCGCACCCCAATAGATCTTGGGGGGGTCATACTGACTCCGGCAGAAAATAGCTTTCACTTGTCCAGCTATGTGGACGTCGCCTTGTTCCGTAAAGGTGGCGGTTTATTATTTTAGTTCCCCAAATACATAAGCCGTCCAAACCAATCGCCACGCCTATCATGCGCAGCACCATGCAATGCCGGTGCTGCCGCCTTCGCGCTTGTTACAATTCCTAACAAGAAATATTTGTAGCAATGCCGCACAAACTTTGACAGTCAGACAGCCTGATTGCTAGTATCACGCCGTATTATTTCCCGGTAGAATTTTTTACCTACATCGACCTGCCCTCTTGACCTTTTGGCCTCTTGAAGGCGGTGCACCAACTCCTTACCTGTCTGTACCGAATGCGCCCTATCTCTGTTATTCCGCTACAACTATTACTCACAGTAAGCCTGACTGTATTGAGCTCCAGTGTCGCAGCTCAAAGTTACGTCGGCATCGCGGCCGGTAAAATTTCCAGCAGTCTGCAATGCAAAAACAACTGTCAGACCTCTGTTGCCAACATCAAGCTGACCGCCGGTGTTGATCTCGGCAGTAACTGGAGCCTGGAAAGCCAGCTCCATATAGCCAGCAACATGAAGGGTACATTCGATCGTATCAATGCCAAGACCGACAGCAGCATCTCTCATAAAGGCATAGACCTTGCCGCACTTTGCCGCTGGCGTCTGAATGATAAGTTTGCATTATTCAGCCGCACCGGTATCGCCTTTACATCAAGTGAAGTAAAAAATCCTGCAGCCGACAGTAGCAGCACAACACGCTATTCAGCCGTGAAACCTGTCATCGGCGCCGGGCTGGTCTACGCTATTACGCCACTCACTTATTTGCGTGGCGACCTGGATCTCAGACAGGCACGTTCTGACGGCAGCAACAGCAATATCACAGGTTTGAGTTTGGGCATACAAAGCGCATTTTGATCGATTGAATTCACGCTAAAGACTGCATAAAAAATCCCGGTTCAGCGCACAACTGACCGGGATTTTTTTATCTGAATGCTGCTCACCCTGCTGATGCGCTTACGGGTTTAAGCACTTATCCACTATTCCGCAAACCGGCAGCGATACCGTTAATCGACAGGTGAATACCACGTCGCACACGTTCATCCTGATCCCCCTGACGGAAACGCTCCAGCAACTCAACCTGCACGTGGTTCAGCGGCGACAGATAGGGGAAGCGATTACGGATAGAGCGCGCCAGCAAAGGATTCGCCGCTAACAATTCATCCTGACCCGAAATTTGCTTCAGTACCGCAATCGTCAAACTATGCTCGGCTTCGATGCGCGGGAATATCCGTTGCCGCAGGCTATCGTCCTTCACCAGTTGCGCATAACGGCTGGCAATGCCGATATCACTTTTCGCCAGCACCATTTCCATGTTGGATAAGACCGTACTGAAGAAAGACCATTCGCGGAACATCGCCTGCAAAGTCGCCAGACCATCCTCAGGATGGGCCAGCAGATACGCTTGTACTGCTGCACCAAAACCAAACCAGCCCGGCAACATCAGGCGACATTGCGACCAGCTGAACACCCAGGGAATCGCGCGCAGATCTTCGATTGCGGTCGATTTTTTACGCGATGCAGGACGGCTACCGATATTCAAACCAGCGATTTCTGAGATCACTGTCGATTCCCAGAAATACTGCTCAAAGCCTTCTGTCTCGTACACTAAATGCCGGTAAGCCTTAAACGCATGGTCGGACAACTCTTCCATCACCCGCAAAAATTCTGGCCTTGGCGGCTGCTCGCCGGCAGACAACAAACTGGCTTCCATGGTGGCTGCCGCCAACACTTCCAGATTGCGGCGGCCAACTTCAGGATTACCGTATTTCGCAGTAATCACCTCGCCCTGCTCAGTCAGGCGTATCTGGCCCTGTACGGCGCCCGCCGGTTGGGCCAATATCGCCTGATAGCTGGGGCCACCACCCCGACCGACCGATCCACCACGGCCATGAAACAGACGCAAACGCACCTGATGATGCGCAAAGACCTGAATCAGATCCAGTTCCGCTTTATACAATTCCCAGCCCGAGGTCAGGAAACCGCCATCCTTATTACTGTCTGAATAGCCAAGCATCACTTCCTGCGCCTGCTGGCGGCTGTCAAGTAAGCGACGATATGCAGGAATGCCAAACAAGCGATCCATGGCTGGCGCACTGTTTTGCAAATCGCCTATCGTTTCAAACAAAGGAATGATATTCACATCCAGCCTGCCCTCCGCCGGATGCAGCAAGCCCGCCTCTTTGAGTAGCAAAGCCAGTTCCAGCATATCGGACACGCCATCCGTTTTAGAGATAATGCAGTTCGGTACCGCTTGCTTGCCATAACGCTGTTGAGCGATTGCGGCAGCGCGATAAATCGCGAGTTCAGATTGCGTCTCTTCAGAATACGTCAGATAAGGCGAAGCAAGCGGGCGGGCTGAACTGATTTCTTTGACCAGCACGGCAATCCGCGCATCTTCATCCAGGCTCAGATAATCGAGTTCAGGATTAGCCGCCTGCAATAATTCTGCCACCACGCGCTCGTGCACATCGGAGTTCTGCCGCAAATCCAACGGTGCCAGATAAAAACCAAACACCCGCACCGCCCGGCGCAAATGACGCAAACGACCACGCGTCAGCGCAGCGGATCCATTCTGCAGTAAGGACTGATGCACGATATCCAGTTCGGCTGCTAACTCTTCGGCATTAGCATATGGCGCGGCTTCACCGCTAGGCGGAATATGCGGCAGCAAGCCCAGCAATCCGGTGTAAGTGGCAGCAACCCGTGCATAAATACCGCTGATCGCGAGGCGATAAGGCTCATCGGAACGATGTGGCGAATGATCAGGTGAAGCCTGTGCCAGTGCAAGCAAAGGATCAGATACTTTAACCAGCAGCGTCGCCATCGACAATTGCGACCCCAGAGTATGCAACTCATCCAGATAAAAACGGAAGGCGCGGGTCGCCTGCATCGCCATGGTGTTTTCCAGCACACTGGCGGTCACAAACGGATTTCCATCGCGGTCTCCGCCTATCCAGCTACCCATCTTCATAAAGCTAGGCAATTCCTGCTCACGGAAGGCAGGATCTTTATCGGCCAGCAAATCCTCCAGCCCCGCATATAACTGCGGCAACTCGCGCAGGAAGGTGTAATCATAAAAACTCAGGCCATTTTCGACTTCATCCAGCACCGATAATTTAGAAGTACGCAACATGCGAGTCTGCCATAAGGTCAATACCGCTCGACCCAAAGCTTCGTCATTGGCTGCCGATTCTTCCGGCGTCAGTTGCATACGATCGCGCTCATCCAACAAGCGTGTGATCACCATCTGGCAATTCAGTATGCTTTTACGCTGTACCTCGGTAGGATGTGCGGTCAGTACCGGCGCGACTTGCGCAGTCTGGAAAAAATCCTGCAATTGCTGCGTGCCCTGACCTGTCGCATACAGCGCTGCGATAGTGTGCGCCAGGCTCCCCTGACGCGGTGCAGAACCAGCAATCTGATGTGCACGGGTGCGGCGTATGTGATGCTGATCTTCAGCAAGATTCACCAAATGAGAAAAATAACTGAAAGCGCGTATTACCTGCGTTGTTTGATCATTGGTCAGACTGTCGAGTGTAGATTCCAGCTCGGCACGGGCAGCCTGATCTGCATCTCGCCTGAAACGTACCGAATTCTGACGCACCTGCTCAATCAGATCAAACACCTCGTCACCGTGCTGATTTCTTACCGTATCGCCTAACAGTCTGCCCAGCCGGCGGATATCCTCGCGCAGGCTCTGGTCTTTATCGTCATTGATGTCGTTCATTTTGATGGGAAAGTGGAGGTGGGCGTTCATGAACAAAAATTCTACGGTAGCACGCAGGTTCGAAAGATGAAAAAAATTGTGCGGCGCAAAATTACAACACTCAGCCGCACTCAGCCATAATTAACATTGCTGAGCAACACCGCCTCAGCCTCAGTGCCTACAAGTCAGGCTAACAGGCCAGCTTGACAGCAGACTGACATGGCGGCGCATGTGTACACTGCCACGCGGATCAGGCATGGCAGCTGGTCAGATCAGGCGAAAAGCATCAGGCAGCTTTGTATTGCTGGCTGCGTCTGACTGCCTGCAACAGCCCCTTGGTCGAGCTGTCATCGGCTTCACGCACTGCAGCGGGGTCTAAGCTGATCAATTGCTGTGCCAGCGATTTACCGAGCTCCACCCCCCATTGATCAAAGGCATTGATATCCCAGATCACCGATTGCACGAATACTTTATGTTCATACAAAGCGATCAGGGCGCCGAGTGAGCGTGGCGTGAGGCTGTCCAGCAACAGCGTTGAGGTCGGACGATTACCTTCAAAGACGCGTGGCGCCAATAATTTTTCCGGCAAATCACCGAGTTCTGCACGCACTTCATCGATGCTCTTACCCCAGGCCATCGCCTTGGATTGCGCAAAGCAATTCGCGAGCAAGGCCTGATTATGTCCGGGCAAACCGGCATCATCGTCGGCCACTACAATGAAGTCCGTCGGGATAATGGTCGCACCCTGATGCAATAGCTGGAAATACGCATGCTGACCATTGGTACCCGCCTCACCAAACAAGATAGCCGAGGTCGAATAGTCGACACGCTGACCTTCACGCGTCACCGACTTACCATTGCTTTCCATTTCCAACTGCTGCAGATAGGCCGGTAAGCGCGTCATGCGCTGGTGATAAGGCGCGATGGACAAGGCTTGCAAACCTAGGAAATTGATATTCCAGACGCCAATCAGCGCCATCAGCACAGGCAAATTTTGCTCTAGTGGGGCTTGCGCAAAATGCAGATCCATTTCATGCGCACCGGCCAGCATTTCTTCAAAACGGTCAGCACCGACATACAAAGCAATCGACAAGCCGATTGCACTCCACATCGAATAACGGCCACCGGCCCAGTTCCAGAACGGGAATACGTTTTCTTCTGCGATCCCGAATTCCGACGCCGCTTTGACGTTGGTGCTGAGCGCCACAAAATGCTGGCGGATCTGATCGACCGGACAACCATGTGCCAGCGTCCACTCACGTGCAGTGCGTGCATTGGTCAGGGTTTCCATGGTGGTGAAGGTTTTGGAAGCGACCACGAACAAGGTGGTTTCCGGGTCAGCATTTTTGAGCGCATCCGCCACATGACGGCCATCCACATTGGATACAAAATGCAGCGACAGATTTTTTTGCGACCAGGGGGCCAGTGCGATACACGCCATTTGCGGGCCGAGGTCGGAACCACCGATACCGATATTGACGATGGTGCGTATCGCCTTACCGCTATAGCCCAACCAGCGTCCTTCACGCACGGCATCGCTGAAGCTGCGCATTTGTGCCAGCACACTGTGTACATCGGCGGCGATATTATCGCCATTGAGCATGAACTTTTCATCTTTCGGCAGGCGCAATACGGTGTGCAAGACCGCACGGTTTTCTGTGTGATTGATTGCCTCGCCACGCAGCATCGCATCACGTCGCGCCTCGACTTCCTGTTGCCTGGCCAGCGCCAGCAAATTGAGCTTGGCGGTAGTATCGATACGCTGCTTAGAATAATCGAGCAACATGCCACAAGCGGAAGCGGAAAAATGCGTAAAGCGTTGCTGATCAGCGCGGAATAATTCTTTCAGGCTGGGCATATTGGTTGCACGTTGCTGCAACAAACACCAGAGCGGCGAGCGGGAGACAGAATTGGTCATGATCTTTTCAGATGAAATGAAGATTTTTGAGCTGAATTTTGAGCTGGATTTCTGGCTGAACGTCGATCAAATATCAGGTTGCTGCCAGCACTACACCGGGTTAATCTGACAAATGATTAACCCAGAATGTTGACTGCATGAGATACGTGTTCAGCGACATCAGAGCTGACTTAGGCCTTAGCAGCGGCAGCAGCAGCGCTGGCCAGCTTGCCAATCGCATCCCAGTCACCGGCTTGTATCAGATTCGCCGGACACATCCAGGAGCCGCCTACACACAGCACATTGGATTGCTGCAACAAGGCCGGTGTCGTTTCTACGGTCACGCCACCCGTCAGGCAGAAGCGCACATCAGGGAAAGGCCCACCCAGTGCTTTCGCCATTTTGGTACTGCCTACGATATCGGATGGGAATAGCTTAACCACAGAAAAACCATGTTCCAGCGCCAGCATCAAATCACTGGCACTACCTACACCAGGAAAATAAGGCAGGTCGGATTCAGCTGCAGCTTTGGCCAGTACTGGTGTAATGCCGGGGCTGATACCAAATGCAGCACCGGTTTCTTTGACCGCATCCAGCTGAGCGGGCGTCAATATGGTACCGGCACCAACCGTCACATCCGGACAGGCACGCACCACTTCGCGCAAAACCTGCATAGCATTTGGGGTACGCAATGTGATTTCAACGGCTGGCAAACCATGTTGTGCCAGCGTAGTCACACAGCGTATCGCCTGATCGACATCATCGGTGACCAGAATAGGCAAGACCCGCAACTGAGCCAGTTGTTCTATGATGTTTTGCAGCTTAGCCTGGGAATTATTTGTATGACTCATCATGGTTTCCATTCAAAAATTTTACAGAACTGGACCTGAGCAAGGCCTCAGGCCAGCCGGATTAATTCACTCTATCGCTTAGTCAATAAACAGGGTAGAGGCGCCATGCTCCGGCGCGGTCACCACGCGTCTTTGTGCCGCAAACAGTTCGCGCCCAAAGCCAAAGCTTTCCTGTTGTGGTAAAGCAGGCACCTGACGTTGCGCCCATACTTGCGCATCGACCAGTGCTGTCAGTTCACCGGTGTGCACATTGAGCTCTACCAGATCACCATCCCTTACTTTGCCTAGCGCCCCGCCCTGCGCCACTTCCGGGCTCACATGCAAGGCAGCCGGCACTTTGCCGGATGCGCCCGACATACGGCCATCCGTGACCAGCGCAACTTTAAAGCCGGCCGACATCAGACTGCCCAACACCGGCGTAAACTGATGCAGCTCTGGCATACCGTTCGCCTGCGGCCCCTGGAAAATCACCACAGCGACGAAGTCCTGATTTAACTCACCCGCTTTATAGGCTTGTACCAGCGCTTCCTGCGAGGTGAACACCTTGGCTGGCGCACGTATCACCCAGGCGTCCGCCGGTACCGCTGACGCTTTGACGATGGCGCGTCCCAGATTACCTTGCAACAGACGCAAGCCTCCGGTAGCAGCAAATGGCTGATCTGCATTGCGCACCACATCCTCATTGGTGGAACGCACCGGCAATGCCTGCCAGCTCAATTGCTGATTCTCGTTCAGCACCGGACGCACAGTATGGCCATGTAAGCCCTGATTACCGTAGACCGTCATCACATCACCGTGCATCAGGCCAGCCGACAATAATTCGCGGATAACAAAGGTCGGGCCACCTGCTTCTTCAAACGCATTCACGTCAGCAGTACCATTGGGATAAACACGGGTCAGCAAAGGAATCACTGCCGATAATTCATCAAAGTCCTGCCAGTCAATCAGGATGCCGGCAGCGCGTGCGACCGCAATCCAGTGTATGGTGTGATTCGTGGAGCCACCAGTCGCCAGCAAGGCAATCACCGCATTGACGATAGTTTTTTCATTGACCAGCTGGCCTATCGGCGTATAGCGCTGGTGCTCAGTCAGTTGCAGCACCTGCTCAACAGCCGCATCAGTCAATGCGCTGCGCAAAGGATCATTCGGATGCACAAAGGCAGCGCCCGGCAAATGCAGGCCCATCGCTTCCAGCAGCATTTGATTGCTGTTCGCCGTACCGTAGAAAGTACAGGTACCGGCGCTGTGATAGGCGGCGCTTTCTGCCGCCAACAATTCTTCTTTTGTGGCTTTGCCTTGCGCGTAACGTTCCCGCACCGCTGCCTTTTCCTTGTTCGACAAACCCGAACCCATAGGACCGGCGGGGACAAACACGGTAGGCAAATGACCAAAAGCCAGCGCGCCGATTAACAAACCAGGCACGATCTTGTCGCAAATACCCAGGCACAGTGTCGCATCAAAGGCATCATGCGATAAAGCGACTGCGGTTGCCTGTGCAATCACATCACGTGAGAACAGTGACAATTCCATACCTGGACGCCCCTGAGTCACACCATCACACATTGCAGGCACCGCACCCGCGACCTGAGCGGTCGCACCAAAGCGCAGCGCAGCCTGACGTAATTGTTCAGGATAGTGCTGATAAGGCTGATGCGCCGACAACATGTCGTTGTAGGCAGTGACGATGCCGATATTCGGTTTCTGCGCCTGATTCAGCCAGATCTTGGTTTTGCTATCCATCGCCGCATTGGCATGCGCCTGATTGGCACAGGATAAGGAAGCGCGACGCGGGCCGCGTCCACGCATTTGCTCGATACGCGCCAGATAAGCGCTACGCAGCTTGTGACTGCGCTCTGTAATGCGCTGCGTTACCTGAGCGATCACAGGATGCAGCGTGACGGAAGTAGATGTTGTCATGAAACTCACCTATTGCCCGTTTGGGCGAAAATTAAAAATGAACAGACCTGAACACACTGCGCAGCACCATCCTCAGGTCTATGCTTTTTCACTGTAAGTGATATGGACGATGATCAAAGTAAGGATACCTACCTATCAAAACAGGCAATACTCCACACAAACAAGATTGACGATAAAGATAGCATAAATCCAGAATTTTCCGTAACAAACTTTCAGAAAATCTTATTTACTGGATTTTATTCGACAAATAAATCACAATTCTCGTAATGAAACTACATTTTTGAAATTTTTCTGGCATAATTCCATCACGCATTACGCTTTAGGTTTGCCTCAACACAACAGCCTGCTGCAAGCAATTGCCAGACTAAACACTGAGCAGGTCAGAATGCAAACGCTCTCCCCGGAATTTGCATTCTGTATCACCAGCTCAGTGTACAAAGTCAAGAACCATCGAAATAGCCGTAACCGAAGCGGCAATACGTCCAGCTTTGAGCCCGCAACCACAGGACCACAATAAGTCACTCAGGTGATTTATGAATATCCACAATAAACGGAGTCAGCATGACCACTTTTGTACTTTTTGGCGGCACTGGCGATCTCGCCAAGCGCAAGATCATCCCGGCGCTCTACAGCGCATTTGTGAATGGCAGGCTGGACGCCGATTTCCGTTTTATCGGTGCAGCGCGGGAACGTCTGGAAGATCAGGAATACCGCCAACGGGTCGCAGACAGCATCGCTCAATATGCCGCCAAGGTCAGCGGTGGCAACCAGGAAAAGCTCGCCGCCTTTCTGGAGCTGACACATTACGCCAAAATCGATGCGCGCATTCCGGAAGACTTTAATACCCTCAAGGCCAGTCTGCGTACGTCCGAGACCCATGCCACGCTGTTTTATCTCGCCACTGGCCCGGATATTTTTATTCCTGTGGTTGAACAACTGTCGCTGCATGGACTGGTAGAAGGCAATGCACGCGTAGTGGTGGAAAAACCGCTAGGTCGCGATGCGCAATCAGCAAGGGAAATCAATCAGGCCTTACGTCGCTATCTGCAGGAAAACCAGATTTACCGTATCGACCATTATCTGGGCAAAGAAATGGTGCAGAATTTGCTGGCACTACGCTTTGCTAATTCTTTCCTGGAGCCGCTATGGAACCGCAAGTGGATACAAGACGTACAAATTTCGATTTCTGAACAAGTCGGTGTGGAATCACGTGGCGACTTTTATGATCACACCGGCGCTTTGCGCGACATGGTACAAAATCACTTGCTGCAACTGGTCTCTATCGTGGCGATGGAACCACCAGTGAACGCCAATCCGGATGCAATCCGCGATGAGAAAGTGAAAGTGCTGCGCGCGCTGCATAAATTCACCCCCGATGAAGTCAGCAAAAAAACCGTGCGAGGTCAGTATCGCGCGGGTGCGGTGGATGGCAAGCCAGTCATCGGTTACCAGGCTGAACCCGGTGTACCGCAAGCCTCACGCACAGAAACTTTTGTCGCAATCCGTGCAGAAATCGACAACTGGCGCTGGGCCGGCGTGCCGTTCTACCTGCGAACAGGCAAACGCATGGCCAGCCGCAGTGCTGAAATCACGATTAATTTCAAACCTATTCCTTATTCGATTTTCGGCCAGTCGCAGGGGCCTATGCGCTCGAACCGCCTGGTAATTTCGCTGCAACCGGAAGAAAGCGTGCAGTTGTTCATGAAAGCGAAAGAACCGGGTGAAGGCATACGCCTGTCCGATGTGGCACTGAATCTGGATTTCGCAGAAGTATCGAACTCACGCCGGGTGGAATCTTATGAACGCCTGTTGCTGGATGCCATGCATGGCGACCTGACCCTGTTTGTGCGTGACGACGAATTGAGCGCAGCCTGGGAATGGGTAGACCCGATTATGCTGGCCTGGCAAAACGACAGCGAAGGACTGAAATCCTATATCGCTGGCAGTTGGGGCCCGGCTGCAGCCAGTTACTTGCTGGCCCAGCACGGTGCTGCCTGGGGCGAAGAATACGTAGAAAGCTGACTCATGACACAAACTGCATTACATTTTCACGAGTACAGCGATTTTGCTGCACTCAGTACCGCACTGAGCCAGCAATGGCTGAGCCTGATCCAGGCTGCGCCGCGAGCCAGCAGCTTTGCGCTGGCAGGCGGCAGCACACCGGCACCGGTGTATCAGGC
This sequence comes from Cognatundibacterium rugosum, assembly GCF_014284365.1. Taxonomy (GTDB): domain Bacteria; phylum Pseudomonadota; class Gammaproteobacteria; order Burkholderiales; family Burkholderiaceae_D; genus Undibacterium; species Undibacterium rugosum. Next base: position 235,534 of record NZ_JACOGG010000003.1, on the reverse strand, counting down.
TCTGGATAAGTTATTGGCCGCCAGCGTCCCTGCCCAACCAGTGAAACTGGTTGCTACCGATGAACGCTGGGTGCCCGATGCAGACAGTCAGAGCAATGAAGGTCTGTTCAGGCGCAGTCTCGCGCTCAGTGCAGAAGCACAGCGCTGGCAACTGATCTCACTGAAAAATGCCTCGAGTTCAGCCGAAATCGCCACCGAAGCCATTCATACCCGGCTGCAGGCAACGCTGCCAGCCCCGTTTGACGCGGTCTTGCTCGGCATGGGCGCAGATGGCCATATTGCCTCCCTGTTTCCCGGCGCACCAACCCAACATGACACACTGGATTGTCTGGCGGCGGTACATCCGCAGACCCGTCAATGCCGCATGTCGCTGTCGTTGCCCCGCCTGCTCAACACACGTCGTATCTGGCTGGTGATTACTGGTGCAGAAAAACGTGCGGTACTGGCTTCGGCGCAGCAACAAGGCTTACCGGTTGCCGCTTTGCTGCAACAGGCACAGTGCGATATCGATGTGTACTGGTGCCCCTGAGCGGTAAAATGACAGGACTTACGCAGTCTAAACGGCTATTTGCACCAGAAAGAACAATGACAACTCTGCACTCTGCCACCACGGCGACTACCCCCTCTGAAAAAGGCTTGCTGGCACGCATACGTACGGCCAGCACTGCACTGAGCCGCGCTGAACGCCAGGTCGCTGAATTTTTACTGCAAAAACCGCACGACGCACTCGAGATGTCTATCCGCGTACTGGCACTGGCCTGCGATGTGAGCGAGCCTACCGTCGCGCGCTTTGCCCAGAGTCTGGGATTCGATGGTTTTAAATCGTTTAAACTGGCCTTCGCTAAAAGTCTGGCAACCGGCATCCCCTATTTGCATCTGGATGTCAATCAGGCCGATCAGGTCAAGGATGTGTTACCTAAAGTGTTTGACCGCACCATCGCAGCATTGATGGAAGCCAGGAATAACGCTAACACTGCCAACTTTGAAGCTGCAGTCAGCCTGCTGGCACGCGCGCGCCGTATCGAATGCTACGGCCTCGGCTATTCAGGCGCACTGGCGATCGATGCGCAGCTCAAATTCTTCCGTTTCGGCATTCCGACCACGGTATTCTGCGACGCGCATTTACAGGCCCAATCGGCTTCGCTGCTCAACAGCGATTGCGTGGTGGTGGCGTTTTCACGTACCGGCCGCACGCGCGATCTGATCAACAGCGTACAACTGGCTAAGCAAGCCGGTGCCAAGGTGCTGGTTTTGTGCGCCAGTGGCGGTCCGCTGGCAGAACTGGCCGATGTGCATATCAGCGTCGACGTGGAAGAAGATCCCGATATCTACACACCCATGACTTCACGCCTGGCGCATCTGACCTATATCGATGCGCTGGCCGTTGCAGTAACCCTGATGCGTGGCCCGGCTGCCATCGATATGCTGGAGCGCGCCAAAATCAGTATCAGTGAAAAGCGCATAGACTCGAAAGTCTGATGCTATGCCAGATATCCTCCAGACAGCTTAGCAAGCTGTTTGACATGCATCATTCATATCATTCATTTGACTCTCGGTGTGGCACACAGGCAGCAAATTCTGCCTGATCTGCAAAGCATCTCTTCTGTCTGTCGTGTTTTTAGGTGATACTCGGCACAGGAGGCCGTATGTACACAATCTCAACACAACAAATCATTGAAGACGTACAGGACTTGCCCACGCTGCCCGCGGTGGTCATGGAAATACTCAATAACATCGACAAAGAAGAGGTTGACACCCATGAGCTGGCCGCCAAAGTGGCTCACGACAGTGCGCTGACCGCCAAGACATTAAAGCAAGCCAACTCAGCTTATTACTCAACCCTGGTAAAGGTCACGACCATCCAGCAGGCGATCGCTTTGCTGGGTCTGGTCACTGTGCGCCAGATCATCATCAGTGCCGCACTCAGCGGCTGCTTCCCGGAAAATAACTGTACTGGCTTCAGCCATAAAAATTTCTGGCGCCACTCTAATCTGGTCGCCATCGTAGCGCGCATCCTGGCGCGCCGCTTAAAATTCAATCAGGAAGTCGCGTACACCGCAGGCCTGTTGCATGACATCGGCACACTGGTTCTGGTCAGTAAACACAGTACAGAATACGCAGCTGCCCTGCTTTGGCAACAGGACAATGCCACCACCCAGCTGAATGCTGAGCGCCACATCCTGGGTACCGACCATGCGGCGGTGGGAGAGGCACTTGCGCAGGAATGGAATTTTTCAGAGCAGATGATACATGCGATTGCAGGACACCATCATCCTGAACGCCCTGGCGCTGGATTTTTAGCCAGCATCGTCCACGTCGCCAATGGCATCACCCATGCACTGGGCCCGAGTGGTACGCAAAGCTACACGCCACCTGAAATCAATGGCGTATCCTGGGAAAGCGCAGGACTCGATCAACAGGCGCTCAACGAAGTACTGGAAGAAGCCAAAGCCGAATTTCTGAAACTGGAACAGGATATCGCGATATAAGGAGGCATCATGCGCAGCATTAGCTTAGCACTGGCTGGCCTTGTCCTCGTATGGACACTGGCATCCTCGCCAACTGCACATGCACAGCAAAGTGCGACTAATCCCCAATTCGATGCTGAGCTGGCGAAGAAACTGGGTGCGGATCAGCGCGGTATGCGCCGTTACGTGATGGTGCTACTGAAAACCGGACCCAATAAAATGGCCGCAGGCCCTGAACGCGATGCGATGTTCGCCGGGCACTTCGCCAACATAAAAAAGTTAGCGACCGAAGGATTGCTGGTCACCGCAGGACCTTTTGACGGCGTCGACGGCTGGCGTGGCATGTTTATTTTTGCAGTCAACAGCATCGCCGAAGCACAGGCTTTGACCACCACCGATCCCGTCATCCAAAAAGGTGAGATGGTGGCCGAATATCATATCCATTATGGCACTGCTGCCCTGATGGAGATCCCGGCACTGCATCAGAAGCTGACACCAAACCTACCCTGAAGCGTGCAGGCGAGTCAGGCGTCGTTCAGATTACGCCATCGCTGTCTATCATGTGGCCGAGCTTGGCAACCTTGGTATCCAGATAGCGGTCATTGTGCGGATTACGTCCTGCGATCAGCGGCAGGTGTTCTGCGATCGTAACGCGCAAACCCTGCATGGCGGCGATCTTGCGCGGATTGTTCGTCATCAGACGTAAAGCGCTGATCCCCAAATGTTTCAACATGGGTTCACACAAACTGTAATTACGCAAGTCAGCGGCAAAGCCCAGCCGCTGATTCGCTTCCACCGTATCGGCACCCTGATCCTGCAAATGGTAGGCACGTACTTTATTGAGTAAGCCTATACCACGGCCTTCCTGACGCAGATATAACAAGGCACCACGGCCCTCTTCCGCAATTTTTTGCAAAGCCAGTTCCAGTTGTGGGCCACAGTCACAGCGGCGGCTGAACAAAGCGTCACCGGTCAGGCATTCAGAATGGATACGTGCTAATACTGGCGCGCCATCATTGACCTGGCCCAGGGTCAGTGCCACATGTTCTTTTCCGGTGGAAGCTTCAAAAAAAACATGCATTTGAAATTCTGCCCAGCGCGTGGGCAAGCGGCAGGATTCAACGAACACCAGATCTTGCGCACTGTTATCGGCAGGCGCCACGGTTTCAGACATAGACAAACTCACAATATTTTTTGGATAGCAGTTGCGGGTTTCCGGTGGCGACTGCAACAGTGGCGGATAAAGCCGGAAAGCGGCAAAACCGCAAGTATAAACGAGTGCGGATTTTTCGACCGGAAACCGCTACATTTTCGAGGAAACCGACCAGTCAGCGCAAAATCTCATTTTCTCTGATAGCCATATCAGCAAACGCAGCGACGATGCAAAAAGCCGCATTTTCTGTAAACCAGCCCACCCGCTGCGTCAGTGTTTGCGCTGGCATCAGAAAAACAGGTAACAACCTGTTGCGCTCAGGGTTGCAAGACTTTCAGCACTGCACCGGCTTGTAGTTGAAGGAACGTGGAAAACACGGTTAACGGTCGCTTGCATTGCAATGAAAGCGTTTGCCCTTGCTCAAGTCCCAGCAGCACTTCCTGACGAAGGCGACAAGCATCCACCATCGCTTGCAGCGTGCGGCGATCACCGCTGTAAGGCAAACCTTCAATCTGCATGACGCTGATTGTCGTGCGCAAACGCTGACATTGCGGTAAGCCGCTGATCACGATTTTATCTTTCTGCGGATACAGATCACGCAATCCGCTGCAGTCTTCACGCATCATTTGACCAATGGCGCTGACCAGCATCTCGTGCTGCTGTGCATCGGTCGGCGCTGCACTGAACGCGAGTGGCGAAGCACTCAGCCAGTCCTGCCAGACTTGATTCAAGTTTTGCTCCGAGCGCAACAACTGTGGCAAATGCCGAGGCTGGCAGTCCGGCTGATCGCCGCATTCCATCATGGTGGCAAAATCAACCGGCATTTGTTGCGTCACCGGCCTCTGCTGCATTTTCAGCAAACGGCTGTAATACGCATCCAGTCTGGCGTAAGCCTGCCCCGGTGGCACACTTGTTGCCAGCGCATACACATAAGCTGGTAAGCCACACACATAGCCGATGCGACCACCATCAACCTCCGACCTGCTCAGGCTGCGTAAAGATCGTTGTCCGGCACTGATCAGGCAACTGGCCAGTGCGTCATCGACATCAGCGGCTGCTTGCTGCGGGGTCAGCCAGCCCAGATGCAGGCTGGTCATCCAACGTAAAAACTCCGCACCGCCTTCATGAATCAGGCGCTCTTCCGCATAACTGGCGGCACCCGCCGGATACACTTGAAAGCGGTGACTGAATTCATGGGCAACAAATTGCGACACTGTACGCTGTCCGCCCGCATCCATCGTATGCGGCCAGTTAAAAAAAGCCAGCTGCAAAATATCCTGCGCATTGCCGTTAAAATAACTGGGGCCATCATCGCGCACCGACGCGGCAGCGATCATCGGCATCTGAAACGGTACCGACGGCAATTGCTTGCGCAAATGCTGCACACTATGATCCGCCACTTCCCGAATCAAACCGATCGTCGCAGGCGGCAAATCAGCATCAGCATAAAAAGGGGTCCCCTGAAACTGCAAACCCGACGTCGGAAACAGCATCACCGGTAAACTGTCACGCGCTTTATTCGATGCGCTGATCTGCAAGCTTCCATCGACGATATCACCACCGGTTGCAATAGCCGGTGCCTGCACTACATACTGCGCTGCGCCACAAGTCTTATCGACGGCGTAATTGCTGGTATGCAGCAGCACTGCATCGCCAATCGGCAAAGCTGGCTGGTAATGATGAAACAATTGCTTAGTGACCGGCACAGCGAACCGCGCGATACAAGCAGCACCAGAGGTCGTTTTTTGCCACACAATGCTATCCCCCTCCAGCCGAGCGCAATCATTTAGCGCCTGCCAGCCGTCACGTAAGCCTTCGTTATCACGATTTTCCTTCTGAAACTGCAGACGAGAACAGGACTTGGACGGGGTGTAACTGACTTCCAGCCGCGTCGCTGGCTGCCCGGCAGGCAATTGTGGGTAATTAATTTGTATCGTCATTCCTGCGGCAGGTACGTCCGCCGCCTGCACCGGAAACACCAATCCAGCGGCAGCCAGTGCCAGCACTGTTGCCAGCCCGGTACCCTGCAAATCCATCAGTGACTTTCTTACAGACATCATTGACGTTCTGCGTATTATTTGTTTTTCTGGTTGATTTGCCGAACTTGCCTTTGTCATTCCCACTGCAAACATCACTTTCTCCCGTTCTGCGCCACGATCCAGACGTGGCTTTGCCTGAGGAAAAGCAGTTTCCAACAAAGCAAGATACCTTGCAAGCAAATTCCGGCATTCATTCCTGAACACCCCAGCAACTGTGGGAAGCATGCGACAAGCGATGCAATGACGCAGAACGCGGCATCTTCGTCAAAACATCCCTATCCGCTCAAGCCATGTTTTCGGACACCTGGATCTGTTGTGATTTATGACGATGCATGACTGAAAAAACAGTTAGCACCGATACGCATACCAATTGATAAAGCCGCAAACGGCTGGCGAATTTCTTTAATCGCATTGGCAAGGACGCCCTGCTACGCTCAGCCCTGTCACAAGCAGATCTGGCATCGGTCAGCATAGCAGGAAGAGATGGATGGCCCGACACAGGCCGAACAGTAGCGTTGAGAACTATTCCAACCATACTCTCAGGCTTCTGTTCAGAAATACCGGTTGCAACAGCGCGTCATCATAGAACTGCAAAAACAAAAAATCTCTGAATTTCATCTGGAACCAGAACTCAACTCCTGACCAGAGTACGCATAAAAAAAAGGGGAGCCTAAGCTCCCCGGATACTGGAACAACAGCGCAAAAAAAATCTTAACGGCGGCGTAACTGGCTGATATCACGCACCGCACCACGATCAGCTGAAGTGGCCAATGCTGCATACGCCTGCAAAGCCTGCGACACGTAGCGTTCACGGTTTTCCGGCTGCCAGGCTTGTTCACCACGCGCTTCCATCGCGGCACGACGCGACGCCATTTCTTCCGCGCTGATGCGCAATTGTATGCTGCGCGCCGGAATATCAATATCGATCATATCGCCTTCCTGTACCAGTCCAATCGCCCCCCCCTCTGCCGCCTCTGGCGAGGCATGACCGATCACCAGACCGGATGAACCACCGGAGAAACGGCCATCGGTAAACAGCGCGCAGGCTTTGCCCAGGCCTTTGGATTTGATATATGAAGTCGGATACAGCATTTCCTGCATACCAGGTCCGCCTTTCGGGCCTTCATAGCGAATGATGACGACGTCACCAGCATGCACAGTATCCTGCAAAATACCTTCCACCGCGGCATCCTGACTCTCAAACACACGCGCTTTGCCACTGAAGCGCAAGATGCTTTCATCAACACCGGCTGTTTTGACGATACAGCCTTTTTCTGCCAGATTGCCATACAACACAGCCAGACCACCATCCTGCGAATACGCATGCGCATTATCGCGGATACAGCCAGCAGCGCGGTCACTATCGAGCGTATCGAAGCGGCGTTCCTGAGAAAATGCCTGCTGGGTCGGCACGCCGCCCGGCGCAGCCTTGAACAGGCTGTGTACCTCAACGTTCTGAGTGACAGCGATATCGTAATTCGCAATCGCCTGCGCCAGCGTGCTGCTGTGTACAGTTGGCCGCGTGGTATCGAGCAAACCGGCGCGTGCCAGCTCACCCAGGATCGCGATGATGCCGCCTGCGCGATGCACATCTTCGATATGGTATTTATCCGTCATCGGCGCCACCTTGCAAAGACAAGGTACTTTGCGCGAAATACGGTCTATGTCTGCCATGCTGAAATCGACCCCGGCTTCATGCGCGGCCGCCAGCAAATGCAATACGGTGTTTGTAGACCCCCCCATCGATACATCCAGCGCCATCGCATTTTCAAACGTCGCTTTAGTCGCAATCGTGCGTGGCAAGACGCTGTCGTCATCCTGCTCGTAATAACGTTTAGCCAGTTCAACGATTAAACGTCCGGCGCGCAGGAACAAAGCTTTACGGTCAGCATGAGTGGCCAGGATAGTGCCATTGCCAGGCAGGGATAAGCCCAGTGCCTCGGTCAGGCAATTCATAGAGTTCGCCGTAAACATGCCGGAACAGGAACCGCAAGTTGGACACGCAGAGCGCTCAATACGGCCAACTTCTTCATCCGAGATACTGCTATCACCCGCTTTGATCATGGCATCGACCAGATCAATTTTCATGATCTTTTGCCCTGCAACGGCAGAATTGGATGGATGCAGTACATCGAGCACCTTACCGGCTTCCATCGGGCCACCCGATACAAACACCACCGGGATATTCAGGCGCATGGCAGCCATCAGCATGCCAGGCGTAATTTTGTCGCAATTTGAAATACACACCATCGCATCCGCACAATGGGCGTTCACCATGTATTCCACCGAATCGGCAATCAGTTCGCGCGAAGGCAGCGAATACAGCATGCCGCCATGACCCATCGCGATACCGTCGTCCACTGCGATGGTATTGAATTCTTTTGCGACACCGCCTGCCGCCTCGATTTCACGCGCCACCAGCTGACCCAGATCTTTCAGATGCACATGCCCCGGCACGAATTGGGTGAACGAATTCACCACTGCGATAATGGGTTTATTGAAATCGGCATCGGTCATACCGGTCGCACGCCATAAAGCGCGGGCACCGGCCATATTGCGGCCATGGGTAGTGGTACGGGATCGGTATTGCGGCATAGCGGACTTTCATGGATAGATACAAGTCCTTAGCTTGCCCCGGACGCAAGCATATGTCAAATATCAAATTAAACGATAATTAAGACATAAATAATATCAATACAGCTAAGATCAATTGGTTTCAGCGAAATCTGACCACGCTGACTGATGCGCACTCAGGGCAAACGGTGCACGTCAACACCGCGCAACATGGCACAGATATTGTCGGATTTTTCATCATCAAAACCGCAGCGCAGCACCTGCTCTGAGGGGTTATGCCAGGTACCGAACAACATATCCCAGACTGGCAAACCATAGTTTTGCGCGTGATGGCCGTAAGCGTGATGCACTCTGTGCATTTCCGGTCTTTGTATCAGATAGCCCAACCAGGTGGGCGAGCTGCGGTCATGCAGATACAGATCGAACACACCCGTGAACAGCAACGCCCAGGCTGCACCCATTCCCGTTGCACCAAACAGCAGATAACTGCTCAGGCACGAAATCAGGGTCGCGCATGCGGTATCGAGCGGATGTGCAAAGAATGCCGTCAACGATTCGATTCTTCGAGCAGAATGATGTAACTGATGAACATGGCGCCACAAAAAATCACTGGCGTGGGTTGCGCGGTGCCACCAGTAAAAAAACAAACTGGTACTGAGAAAACTTAGAAATCCAAGCACAGGGGCGGCCAGCTGATCGGCCAAAGGTAATAAGGCATAATGCCGGATCGCCGGCCCAAACACATAGCCTGTCGTGATCGTCACACCAACAGTCAGTAAGCCCATGCTGAGTGCCATGTATTGCCACCGCTTATCGCAGGAATTACCAGATGCGGGCGCAATGACTTCACGCGTAAACAAAGCGACAAACACCAGGAGTAACACGGGATATGCAAACCATTCCATAACATGACAAGCTTGGTTAAAGTATGCGTAGCTTAGCGCTCAACACCAAATTCTGCACCAACAAAGCGCTCACTTGCACCATAAATCGCAAGCAGGCCGGACAAAATCACACGCTTGCCACTGATGCCTCTTCTACGGCGAATAAGTCTGGAGACCCAGACTGCTTCATGAAGGCCAGACATTGATCGGCCGATAAAGGATGACTATACAGAAAACCCTGCACCTGATCACAAGTCAAGGCGCACAGCGCCGCTTCCTGTTCTGCATTTTCCACTCCTTCAGCGATCACTCGCATTTCCAGTGCATGTCCAAGCTGAATAATAGCGTGCGATACTGAACGCCCCTGTCTGGTCTGAATTTTTTGAACAAAACTCTTATCCATTTTCAGATAATCGAGCTGATAAGTCTGCAGCGCGGCCAACGAAGAATAACCAGTACCGAAATCATCAAGCGCAATCTGCACGCCCGCGCTACGCAATTCCGCAATAATGGTGTGCGCACGGCGCGGGTCTTCTATCAGAGAACTTTCTGTGAGTTCCAGCTGCAGAAATTCACCGGCAATTCCATTCAGATTCAATAGCGCTTTGATACGCGCGACGAAGCCATCATCCTTAAGCTGTAAAGGCGACACATTGACCGCGACGGACACATAAACACCCTCTTGCCGCTGCCAGCTTTCCATCTGCATGATCGCAGCCTTGACGACCCAGTCGCCAATCGCCGCAATCAATCCAGTCTGTTCCGCCACCGAAATAAACACCAAGGGACTGACGACGCCACGCAGTGGATGACGCCAGCGCAACAAGGCTTCCAGTCCTTGCAATTGCATAGAGGGGAGGTCAAATTTGGGTTGATAGACCAGGAAAAATTCACGATTTTTGAGTGCCAGCTTTAACTCATTGTAATCAGGCCGGTATTCCGCACAGGATGCCAGCATCTCGGGCCGGTACTGAACTATGGGGGTATTGTCAGATGTCTGGGCAACCTGCAACGCAGCAAAGGCATTATTAAACATCGCTTCCGGCGTGGTCGCGTCACCCGGATAGCAGGCAATGCCAACTTTACATTTCAGATCCAGCCAGACGCCATCCACGACCAGACTGCTATCCAGATCTGACTTCAGCTGTGCTGCAAAATGAAGCAAGCCATCGACCTGTGACAGATCGGTCACGACCAACGCAAACTCATCCCCGCCCAGGCGGCAAACACTGGCTCGCGAATCGGCCAGCCTTTCCAGTTCACGCGCAACCTGACGCAATAGCTGATCGCCAAAACCATAGCCATGACTCTCATTGATCCATTTAAAATTATCGAAATCGATCAGCAACAAAGCCAGCGACTGACACTGTGTTACCGCCTGTTGCATTAACTGTTCTAGCAGATGGTGAAAAGCCTGACGATTTGGCAAACCGGTCAGTGCATCTTTCCAAAGTGGATTTTCAAAAATCGGCAACAATCTCAAGCTCATTTCTTGAATTAAACGGAGGGCATCAGCACTACAAAACACTTAGTCTGCGTTTGTAGACGAAGGCAACAGAACTGGATGACAGCAACGCCGGACCATACGAACTTTGCGAAACCGGTGTGATTACAGCAAAGTACAGCAGTATAACCAGACTCAGACCAGTATCATGCAGAATTTATGCCATGCCTGACATCCTGTCTCAGGTCGACGTGCGCTGAAGCGGATTCTCACCCAAGGTCTGCCCAATTTATGCAACAGTGATGTGCAAACCCGCGTATAGCCGGACATCAGAGTGCACACTATAATCGCCAGCCTCTGCCCCCAACTCACTCTACTTTTTTGGAAAAAACTCATGTCTGCCACCCTGCACTATATCTACGACCCTTACTGCGGCTGGTGCTACGCCGCCGCCCCTTTGCTCAGCGCAGCGCAAGCTGTAAACGGATTGCAGATTCGTCTGCATGGCGGCGGAATGATGGCAGGCGCAAGACGCACGCAAGTCAGCCCTGCCCTGCGTGACTATGTGATTCCGCATGACCTGCGCATTGCACAGCTGACCGGACAGGTGTTTGGCGAAAACTATTTTGAAGGTTTGCTGCGCGATAGCAGCGCAGTATTCGATTCTGCAATGCCTATCACGGCCATCCTGACCGCACCGGCGTTGGGTGTGGACGCGCTGAATATGCTGAAGGCAATCCAGCACGCACATTATGCAGAGGGTCAGAAAGTGTCAGAACTGGGTACCCTAAGCGCCATAGCTGCACAACTGGGTGCGGAACAAGCGGCCTTCCACACCAGCTGGCACAGCTTATCCGGCAGTGCGACTGAACAGCATATCCAAGACAGCCGTCGTTTGCTGACGCAACTTGGCGGTGGCGGCTTCCCTACGCTGGCACTGGAACAGGATGGGCAATTGCAGCGCCTGGATATCAGCTCATGGCTGGGAAAAGCTGAAGCATTTCAACAATGGCTGAAGAGCCATTCCGCTGCGCCATCAGCAGCTTCCGGCGCATTTTGCAGCATTGATGGCTGCTGATCAGCCATCCTGCATCCCCCGAAGTCAGGCTTGTGTCATGCAGAACGCTGCAGTGCAGGCCTGGCAGCCGTATGTTCGGCTGTGATCTGTACACTACCGGCTGTATTTACACTGGCCAGACGGACCTGAGCCGTTGCAGTTAACTCACCATTGGGTACCAGTTTAAAAGAATTGACCAGCTCTGCCAGCAGCCCGGCCTGACGCCGCAGTGATTCTGCAGAGCTGGCCGCCTCATCAACCAACAAAGTATTTTGCTGAGTCATATCATCAATCTGCAATACGGCCTGATTCAGCTGCCCGATCTGCGCACTCTGCTCCTGACTGGCTATGCTGAACTCCTGCATGATTTGCGCTACCTGGCGCACACCGGATACCAATCCATCCATCGTTTTACCGGCATCATCAACCAGGCGTGCGCCCATTTCTACCTGATTCACCGAGTCGGTAATCAAGGTTTTGATTTCTTTAGCTGCATTCGCGCTGCGCTGTGCCAAGGTCCGGACTTCACTAGCCACCACCGCAAAGCCGCGTCCCTGCTCACCCGCGCGCGCAGCTTCGACAGCGGCATTCAGCGCCAGAATATTGGTTTGAAATGCTATGCTATCAATGACACCGATAATGTCCGCAATTTTTCCTGAACTGGTTTTGATGGCTCCCATGGTCTGCACCACGTTTCCGACCGCCTGCCCACCCTGTTCAGCGACCAGAGCCGACGACATGACCACCGTGTTGGCTGCGGTCGAATTATCAGCATTGTGCTGCACTGTGCTGGTCAGTTCATCCATAGAACTGGTGGTTTCATCAAGTGCACTTTTCTGAGATTCAGTATGCGCTGAGAGTTCATAGCTGCACTCTGCAATTTCTACCGCCACAGCATTCACGTGGCCAGTACTTTGCTTGATCTGACCAATGAGCAGCTTGATATTGGTTTGCAGTACACGCAGTGATTGCACAGCCTCACTGATTTCATTGTTATCGCTGACAGTAATACGCAACGATAAATCACCCGAACTCATGGCGTGGATATGCGCCTCCAGCTGATGCAGGGGCTCAGCGATACTGCGGTACAGATTGCGGCAAAATAGTGCGGCGAGTACAGCGCCCAATGCGGCTGCCCACAAGGCATGTTGACTGACTGCAGCGGCAGGCAGGATCGCGGTCAGCACCAGGATCAGCGTCGTCAGCACACAGTACAACACCAGCTTATCGCGTACACTCAGATCCAGCCAGTTACGCAGCGTCGCTGCTGCTGAGTGCCGCACAACGCAACCTTCGCGCACAGATAAGCCAGGGTCACCACGCTGCAAGGCTTTATAAGCGGATTCTGCAGCACGAATCTGCTGACGCTCAGGCTTCACCCGGATTGAGGTATAACCGACTACCTTTCCATTTTTTACTAGAGGCGCGGCAGTTGTCTCCACCCAGTAATAGTCGCCATTTTTACAGCGATTTTTAACTAAACCATTCCAGGCTTTACCACTTTTCAGGGTGCGCCAGAAATCAGCGAACGCCGCGGCAGGCATATCTGGATGGCGCACGATGTTTTGCGGCGCCCCCATCAGCTCATCCATAGTAAAGCCACTTACACGGACAAAATCGTCATTGGCATACGTGATATTTCCGGCTAAGTCGGTTTTCGAAACGATGGTTTCCCCTTCGCTTAATACGTATTCCCGCTTTGTTACCGGTCGCTGACTACTCATTCCTACTCCCGTTATTCAGACACGATGTTGTAACCGGATCACGACTGAAGTCGAACCGGTGCTGACCTCACTGTGCGCACATGACAGCAAGTCAGCGAGCATCACTCTTGCGCCGCAAGATGAGGGAGCCAGCACTTCATCGTTAAGCCGTGACAAGATCCGGAACTGAGCTTAAATGTTTTATCAAAAAAGAATTTTGCGGTGCCGCAAAAGTAGGGGTATCTGTATCAAACAGCGGGGGTTTGCGTGGTGGGATAGTGACAGTACGACATCGCAGCAGAGCGCGAGCCGCCTGTCCGCCAGCTCTGAAGCTGGCAAACAGGGCTTACACTTATTTTGCTAACAATTTCTTTTGCGTCGCATGGGCTGCCTTGATTGGCGTCACCCTTGCGGTGGATGCGACTGTAGGGGCAGCAGCATGTCTGACCAGGCGGAAGGCATTGACCAGATCGGTCAAGGCTCTGGCCTGCTGACGCAGACTCTCGGCAGATGCGGCAGCCTCTTCCACCTGACCGGCATTTTGCTGCGTCACATCATCCATTTGCGTAATGGCCTGATTGATCTGCTCTATGCCTGAACTTTGTTCCTGACTGGCAGTTGTGATTTCATGCATGATATCAGCCGCACGTTTCACCCCGGTCACGATTTCTCCCATGGTCTTACCGGCTTCATCGACCAGTTTGGCGCCTGTTTCAACCTGAGCAACCGAGTCATTGATCAATACCTTGATTTCCTTTGCTGCGTTGGCGCTGCGCTGTGCCAGATTTCTGACTTCACTTGCGACCACCGCAAAGCCCCTACCCTGCTCACCGGCACGGGCTGCTTCTACCGCAGCATTGAGTGCGAGGATATTCGTCTGGAAAGCGATACCGTCAATCACACCGATAATATCGGCGATTTTGCCAGAACTGGATTTGATCGCACCCATGGTAGTGACCACATTGGCGACTGCCTCGCCGCCTTTTTCTGCGACTTTGGCTGTTGCTTCCACCAATTGACTGGCTTCAATCGAATTTTCGGCATTCTGCTTGACTGTCGACGTCAGCTCTTCCATCGACGAGGCGGTTTCTTCCAGCGAGCTGGCTTGGGATTCGGTACGTCCCGAGAGTTCTGCATTACCCTCTGCAATCACCGCCGCGCCACTGGATACATGACCGGTACTTTGCTTAATTTGTCCGATAAGCAGTTTCACATTGGTTTGCAACACACGTAAGGCCTGGGTCACGCGAGTGATCTCATCATGTCCGCTGGCTACGATATGCCTCGACAAATCACCACCACTCATCACCGCGATCTGTTGTTCCAGTTCATGCAGCCGACTAGTCAGCGCCGCCCCCATGATCAAACCAAAAGCCAGTGCCAGCACCAGTCCGAGAACCGCGATAGTCACAACACTACTTGTGCCCGGACTATCAAACAAAGCCAGACTCAGCAAAGTCAGAAACAAAATCGCCATTGCCGCTGAAAAGCTGATTAACCTGCTCTGCAAAGAAAGATGTGTGAGCTTGCCGAGTGGCCCGGCAGTGGTTCTGCGTACTGCATTACCTTCCACAATGCGCAATGAGGTATCTCCGCTTTTAATTGCACGATAAGCTGCCTCAGCTGCGCTGACTTTGGCGCGGTCTGGTTTGACACGGATTGAGGTATAACCAACGACCTGTCCGTTTTGCACCAGCGGTGCGGCAGTTGCCTCCACCCAATAATGATCACCATTTTTACAGCGGTTTTTGACCAAGCCAGTCCAGGCTTTTCCTTCTTTAATCGTGCGCCAGAAATCGGCAAAAGCCTCAACCGGCATATCCGGATGGCGCACGATGTTCTGTGGTGCACCTAACAACTCTTCCTCAGTAAAGCCACTGACTCTGACGAAATCATCGTTGATATACGTGATATTGCCTTGCAAATCAGTCTTGGAAACAATGGTTTGATCATCGCTTAGGATGTATTCGCGATTGGTAACAGGTAAATTAGTACGCATCTCGTGACTCCC
Organism: Cognatundibacterium rugosum; assembly: GCF_014284365.1. Classification (GTDB taxonomy): domain Bacteria; phylum Pseudomonadota; class Gammaproteobacteria; order Burkholderiales; family Burkholderiaceae_D; genus Undibacterium; species Undibacterium rugosum. The sequence goes on along the minus strand of NZ_JACOGG010000003.1, from coordinate 220,201 downwards.
TGATTGTCTAGCCAAATTTTAATTATTGAATTGATCAAGTACCCGATTAAGTAAAACGCCCCTTCCTTCTAAAATATTGCTCTGAGAATAGTTGAAGAATGCAAAACTTTCCAAGTTTCCCAGCCTATTTTTAGTGAAATTTGCAAAATTTATAGAATGTATGCCTAAACGATACAGGCGTCATCGCTTTGACGCAGATCAAAGGTAACATCATTTAATGCGTAAAATAAGTTTGAGGCAGATCAATCTAACTAAAAATAGTTAGCTGCAACAGGGGTAACCCGAGTAGATAGAGGAAAATTGAGCGCCAGCGCGCTCAATTGAAAGAGAAGGTGTAATTCACGTCAATAGCGGATTCACTGCCGGTTCGGCCAGTCACAGTAATCCTGCGGGTCAATTGCCAGCTGAGTTTAATGGCACCACTCGCATCCCCCAGGCCACGCTCTACCGACAACACCAAACCCGGCATCAGACGCTTGCCCACACTGACGACCTGATCTGCGCTATTGGTCGTATTGCCGCCTGTAGTCGATCCGGCTATGGTTTGCCCGGGCACATGACTGCTGCCGGAATTGCCAGATGCACCGATAGAAAATTCATCAAATCCAAGGCCTTGTACAATATCGCGTGGCACATTGCGGCTGCCATCACCGCCAAAAATCGCCGATGCGGCCGACATGAGCAAAGACGCGTCGCCTGAGGCCAACTGATCTGAGCCCCGCCCTAATACCAGCCAGGATAATTTTTCGGCATCACTCATGGCGGTATCCGAAAATAACCGGACTTGCGGGCTGACTACAGTACCAATCACCTCCACCCCAACCTGGTTCTGCAAACCCTGGCGCAATGCCAGTATGTTCAGGCCCGGATTGGCCGGAGGCCCCTGGAAATTCAAAATACCGCGCTCTATCGCCAGTTGCTGGCCATAGCCCTCATATAAGCCCTTGACCGTGCTGATCGACCCGGTCGCCTGCAGGGGACTGCCATCATTGGAGCGCATACGCAATTTTCCAGCCAGCCCGGTATCGAGACCGCGCCCGACGAATACAAATTTAGGTCCCATTTCGAAACTGACATCGACCCGTGTTTTTAGTGACTTGCGCGTGGACTCCTGCGCTTTCATCGCAGTTCTATCTGATTTTCGACTCACATTCACGTCGGAAGACAGGCTGGGCGGTGGTAGTTTTGGCAATTTAAAATAGGCACCGTCTGCCATCAACTGCCCCTGCAGCGTCCAGATATTTTGTGCCTCGACAATGCTGGCTTCACCACTGACCAGCAACCAGCGATCTTTTCTCTGCAACATAGGAAATTGCTGCCAGCGTGCCTGTATCGCTCCGGTCTCTTTACCAATATCGATTTCTCCACTGGCTGAAAATTCACCGCGCTTACCCATGACATCCATGCCTTTGAACTGCGCATGTTGCGGCAACATCGTCACCGTATTTGAAAACTGCAATTGATTCAGGCGCAAATGTGTACCATCAATCTGCGCATCGAGTACGCCATTCGGCAACAGTAAGCCCTCAGAAGCAAATGCCAGTTCCAGTCCGGCCCCGGTAATATGCGCATGATAGTCAGGATGAGCCAGAGTGCCGCCCAGTAGCGCATCTGCATTCAGTCTGCCCTTCATCACCAGACCAGGATTGAGCCAGGGGCCCAGCCACTCCAGGTCTGGTACATTGGCTTTAGCCTTGCCGCTGACGGGTGTGTCCAACGGTAAACGCCACTGCCCGTTCACAAAGGCCAGTGCGCTGCTGACATCGGCTTGCCATTGCCCCAGCCGTGTACCATCGGCCTGCAAATGCAAATTCAGCGTTTCACCTGGCATACCTGCTACGGTAGTCTTCATTCCGGCTCCCGCAGCGGCACTAAGGCCAGCACCAAGGCCAGTACTAAGGCCAACACTATTGCCTGTACCTAAAGCAAGCTGGATGTCGCGTATACCCAAGGCTATCGGCACGCCGGTACCGTCAGGATCGTTAAAACGCAGATCGCCCGACTGGCGACGCAACTTGAGCATGGCCCGCGCACTCTGATTCAATTGCACATCCCAGTCAGCCTGCGCGCGCAGATTGCCCGTTATTGCGTCCTGAGGCGCAAACAGATTGATCAGCTCAACCACCCGCATATCCTGCATCTGGCCCTTGGTTTTCAGTGTGCCTGCAACCCACTCCAATTGCTCGACCTGCAGATTCATGAAGGGGCTCTGTAATTGCATGCGTCCGGTTTTGAAACTATCAGCCGATAACTCCAGACTAACCGGATTGAGCAGACGTATTGCAGGCGTTCCCCGCAACTCGGTTTCTGTCAGTTGCCCGCTCCAGCTTAAGGCAGTTGCACCGGTGCCAACAGCAACTGCGGAATCCGGAATTCCTCCGCTCAGCGCAACAACAAACTGACGCTTATCCGGCAAATCCAGCTCCAGTCGCAGTGTGTGTGCTGCGCGCTTCCCATTTAAACGCAATGACAGTTGCTGAATTTTGTCAGCGTCCTGCGCTAATGGCGTGGCAGCACCTGGCAAGTCAGGGAAATCACCTTTGAAACCGCTGGCCCGGATATCTGCGCTCAACACACCAGCGAGCGCATCGCTTGCCTGCAAGTTTGCCTGCAGCGTTTTCAAGGCATAACGCTTATTGTCACGTTTCAGCTCTAACTGTGTGGCTTGCAGCTCCAGCTGTCCGGCTGCATGACTCAGGCCGCCACGTAGTTGTCCGTCGGCCTTCAGACTACCAGACAGTTCAAGCGCAGCCATTTTCCATAGCGGATTCAACGCCTGCAATTCGGGCGCATCAAGACCAATATTGAGCTGATCCGTTTTCTCTCCCCAGGCACCGCTCGCATGCAAACGATTTTTACCCCATTGCAAATCCGCCTGAGGAATTTTCAATTTATCCTTGCCCAGCCACTGCACCTGCATACTTCCGTCCAGTACCTGACCGGCGTAGTGTCCTGCCAGCTTTTCCAGCTTAAGATCGGCAGTCGCAGGCTGTAACTGACCATTCGCTTTCAAATGCGCACTGATCTTTCCGGCTGGACCTGTAATCCAATAACCCGGATCAAAATCGTGGATTTGCACCTCAGTCTGAAACAATTGTTTGCCAGCAAACGATATGTCCGCTTTTACTTCAGCCTGGGACGCTCCAGCCTGCAACGTCAGCGTCGGCAGAGTGAGCAATTGTTTCGCAATATCGTAACTGGCTTGTAGCTGCAACTTTGCGCCCTGATCCTGCAAGCTGGCATCCGCCAGGATTTGCTGGCCCTGATTGGTTTTCGCATGCACTTCACCCCGAATCTGGCCTGCTCTCAGGGATTGATGCAATTTCTGCAGATTGATATTCGACAGCACAAATTTACCATCCGCAAACCAGGGATGGTCCCAGCGCAGCTGTCCTGCGCCGGTGATCTGCCCATCGCCAGCCAGACGTGCCGACATGCGCTGCAACTGCAAGCTGTGACCTGACCAAACCGCCTCTGCCTGCAAAGACTGTAGCGGCAATCCATGCTGATCCAGGCTGGCAACGGCAGTATTTTGCACGGTCATTTGCAATGCAAAACTGTCGTCATTCGCTGAGCCTGCCTGAGACGCAGAACGCTGCGCAGTGCTTGCGGAGATCGGACGTATGTCTGCCAGGATGCGTAAATCCGCCTTAGGTGCAGCCGCGTTCCATGCCGAAGGATCAAGGTGAACCAGGTCTGCATGTGCTCTGGCGATCAGTTGCGGCGCAAACAAAGTAATCAGTGCGCTGCCGCTGCCCTGCAATCGCGCAAATGCAGATGTTGTCTGCACAGGCTTTGCAGCCATCTTCGTCGCAGTATCTGCGCTGCCAGCCTGCCAGGACAAGTCCAGCGCCGACAAATGCCCCTTCACCGTGCTGCTGATTTGTAGTGCAGGCAGTTGGTCCTGGGCCAGCGTACTCACTGCCGCCTGAGCTTCAAGCGCGAACGGTGCTGTTGCGAGCATACTGGCCTTGGCCTTGATCTGACCAAAAGCACTGGTCGCTTGCAGATCCGCCTGATAACGTCCATCTTCATATGAGGCACGTCCACGCAAACCACTGAAGCTCTGCACCGGATGTTGCTTACCCTGTGCATCGAGGTCCGCAAGCGCGAATTTACCGACCGCGATATCCTGCAGGCGCAGGGTCAGCGGCAGCCGCAGCGAAGTTGGTAATACCACAGAACCCGGCGTCGCCAGCGTGGCAACTGCCACACTGGCAGCATGCAAACGCGATAATTCAAAGCGAGATGAGAGCAGCGACCAGCTATTCCAATCTGCCTCCAGCCCTTGTATTTCCAGCTGTAAATCCTGACTCTGCCATTGTAGTTTTTGCAGACTGAATGCCGTTCCCAGGCTGCCATTGATGTCCTGCACCGATAAGCGTCCCTGCGTCAGCGTGTGGGCCAGGCTGAACAAGGCGCGGGTACCGTTCTGTGTCCATACGGCAGCGAAACAGAGTGCGGCTGCCAGCACCAGGCTCAACAGCAGCATTAACAATCCACGCTGCCAATAGCGGCGTGCTGCAGGTTTGCCTTGCTGCGCCGGTTCAGGAGAGAGAGATTCTGTTCGCTGATGTTCAGCCTGTTTTTTGTCGGTCATATCAGAACGCAATCGCGATAGAAAAATCCAGTCTGACTTTTTTCGACTGGCGGCCATACGCCAGATCCAGTGCAATCGGACCTGCAGGCGTGCGGTAGCGTGCACCGACACCTATGGCCTGACGCATGCTCAGATCGCGCCAGGTATCTGCGGCATCGCCGATATCGAGAAAGGTGGCGACGCCCCAGGCGTCTTTCAGCCAATGCACGTATTCCGCACTGGCGACTCCCATCACCCGTCCGCCCGTGATCGCCGTGCCCTGCTGCACACCCAGACTTTGGTATGCATAACCGCGTACTGTGGTACTGCCACCGGTACGAAACAGATATTCTTCAGGAATACCTGCACTGTCCGGCGCCACTACCTGCCCGACTTCCGCTCGCAGTATCACACTGTCGGACTTGTTACCGATTGGTATCCAGCGCTGGTATTTGCCATAACTGCGGATGAAGCGCTGGTCAGACAATAAGGTTTTTTCAGAAACAGCCAGATCCAGCTGGTAAATTTCGCCCTTACGCGGCGCGAATGCATCATCCACATCCCGCCAGGTCCAGCCTGCACTAAGCACCAGTGCCTTGCTGGTTTCGGCTGGCTCGCCTTCGATGGTGTTATGTTCGCGTATCAGGTTCAGCCCCAGCCTTTGCTCGATATGCCCACGCTGACTGGTACGCTTAATCCCGATTGCATTCCTAAGCGTGCGTACCCCAGACACATCCTGGCGGTCAATAATCGCACCAAAAGAATCTGTCACGCGATCATGCGGCGGCAGATAGACATCGGCATACCCGACCTGACGTTTTTGCTCGATACGGATTGCGCTGCGCAAGTCCCAGGCTTTTTCCAGCATATTGCGGTCGCGGTAAGCGATTTCACCACGAAAGCCCGTATTGGAACTATAGCCAGTACCAAAACTCAGATCGCGCCGTTTGCGTTCCACCACACTGACGTCCACCGGCACCGCATCGGCCTTTTCTGGATCGGGTTCAACACCAACGGCGACAGAAGCAAAATACGCAGAGTTCTGCAGCGTACGCTGAAATTCCAGCAAACGCGCGCGTGAGTATGGTTCTCCAGCCCTGGGCGGCTGATAACGCTCTAGCAACCAGGATGGATAACGTTGCAGACCGCTGACGCGCAGCTCACCCAGCCGAAAAGCAGGGCCACTATCTACCTCAAGCCGAATGCTGGCCTGTGCAGCGTCGGCATCGACATCAACCGCGCTCTGTGTAATTTTGGCTGACGCGTAGGTATCTGCTCGCAGATTTTCCAGTAAAGTGCTTTTTGCATCGCTCCAGTCAGTGTCGCGAAACACCTCCCCCAAGGGCAAGCCCCAATCCTGGATCAGACCGGAGCGCCTCTGTTTTGCCTGCTCGTCACCACTGTTCGCACGATCTGCCAGACTACCCATGAAGCGCATACCAACTTGTGTAATATAGGTGCGCTGACCGGCATCGACGCTGACATGGATCAGCTTGTCGCGCTCTTGCCCTGGAAGCTTAGCAGCACCCGACGCCGCAGCCGACTCTGGATTTTCAAATTCTATATGCGGAGAAAAATAGCCTTCGGTCGCCAGTATGCCCTCTATATCCTGACGCAAGCGACGTATCAGCGAGGGAGTGATATTTTGCGACTCAGCCGAGCTGGAAAATTCCTGTATATGCTCACGTAACAAGGCGGCCCACGGGGTAGCGGGCGCTTTCAATTGCAAACGTCCACTCAGACTGCGCGGCGGCGCATCGCTCTCTGTATTGCTGTCCGTGGCTGGCGATTGCATGACCGTCGCAGGCGTTTCCTGCGCCAAGCCAGCCTGCGCCAGCATGCTCAACAGGCAGACTGACAGGAAATGCGAAGCACGGGAATAAGACATCATCACTTACTTGGTCGCCAGACCAACCCGTTTGATACCAATTTTCTTGGCTTCGCTGATGACTTGTACCACTTCGTCATAAATGATGCCCTTATCAGCAGAAACCAGCACCGACAGCTCGGGCTTTTTCTGATGATATTCACGCAGCAGGCTGTACAGTTGCTGCCGGTTTTTTACCTCGTCGCGGCTCTCCTGCTGGTTATTGCCATTCGCACCGTTTTTACTGGTCACGCTAATGGTCGCGGCCGCATCAGGTTTCAGCGTGATTTCTATGTAATCTGTAGGCGGCTGCGTTGATTGCCCCGCCGTGGGCAGATTGATCACACTGGGATTGGTCATCGGTGCCGCCACCATAAAAATAACCAGTAACACCAGCATCACGTCAATGTAGGGAACCACATTGATTTCAGCTTTAAATTTGCGTTTACGTTCGCCACGCAGATAACTCATGCAGACTCAATAATCAGCGGGATTGACGTTGCAGGATATTCGAGAACTCTTCAATAAAAGTTTCAAAACGAATCGCTAACCGGTCTATGTCGTGTGAATAGCGGTTGTAGGCCAGCACAGCAGGAATCGCCGCAAACAAACCGATTGCGGTCGCAATCAAAGCCTCGGCAATACCTGGCGCTACTGCGGCCAGTGTCGCTTGCTGCACATTCGCCAGACCACGGAAAGCATTCATAATCCCCCACACTGTACCGAACAGACCGATGTAAGGAGAGACCGAACCCACCGAGGCAAGGAAAGACAAATGCGATTCCAGCATATCCATTTCGCGCTGGTAGGCTGCGCGCATCGCACGGCGTGCACCATCCAGCATGGCACCGGCATCCAGTGCTGCTTTATTCGCGTTCTTGACCTTTTGGTATTCACTCATACCCGCTTCGAAAATACGTTCCAGCGAACCGGTTTTATCGCGCCCATTACGACGGTTGGCGGCCGCAGTCTGATACAGCTCAACCAGATTGCCACCTGACCAGAAATGACGTTCAAATTCTTCAGTCTGTCCACGCGCCTTTTTAATGGCGAACATTTTGTTGAAGATATAGGTCCAGCTGGTCAGGGATACCCCAAGCAACAACAGCATCACCAACTGTACCAGTATCGAGGCATTACTGATCAGGCTGAAAAACGAAAGGTCTTGAGTAACAGTCATAACGAATCTACTAATCTAAGTGGAGCAAAAATAAGGCAAAATGAAGCAAAAATCTATTTGCGTATAGCGTCGAGTACATAGTCCGGGATCGCGGCTGGACGCACCGATTCAGCGTCGACACAACCGACTTTAATCACACCGCTGGCCAGCAAGCGCTCAGCGCAGCGCGCTTCCTGCACGAAATGCAAAGATGCTCGGCCCAACTTCTGTACCTCGACACTGATTGTGAGTTCATCATCAAGTCGCGCAGGTGCATGATACTCGACTGTGCCTGATTTGACGACAAACATAGTCCCGGTCTGCGCCTTCATCTGCTGTTGCTGCAGACCGCGCGCGCGCAGCCATTCGGTTCTGGCGCGTTCGAAGAACTTAAGATAATTGGCATAAAAAACGATGCCACCGGCATCGGTATCTTCGTAATACACACGTACCGGCCAAAAAAACGGATCCACCATCTTTATTCTTTCATCCTCAACAAAAGAACACCCTTAGACCAGCAGTGTGCGCCGTAGTTCAGTCTGACGCAGCGCAGTTTCAGGTCTGACATTATACAAAAGGGTGTTTACAAAAAATCAGCACACTAAACTGGCTGACGTTTGATGTTGAGCGGACCAAAGCCCTGGCAGGTCGGCATCATTTCTATGTAATTGATATTCACGTGAGCTGGCAGCGTTGCAATCCAATACGCGGTTTCTGCAATATCCACTGCGGTCAGCGGCGTGGTGCCCTCATACACTTTAGCCGCTGCATCATCATTGCCACGGAAACGCACGTTCGAGAATTCAGTACCACCACACAGGCCAGGCGCGATATTGGTGGTGCGCACATTGGTCCCTGCCATGTCGGCACGCAGGTTGCGGGTGAACTGATCCACAAATGCCTTCGTCGCACCATACACATTTCCACCCGGATAGGCGGTGGAGCCGGCAATTGAACCGATATTGATAATCATGCCGCTGTTACGCGCGACCATCTCAGGCAAAATGGCACGGGTCACCGTCACCAGGCCCTTGGTATTGGTGTCTATCATCGTTTCCCACTCATCCTGCAAAGCCAGATGCGCCGGCTCTGTACCTAAGGCGAGACCCGCATTATTGATCAGCACATCGATCGTTTTCCATTCTGCTGGCAACCCGGCCAAAGCCGCCAGTATCGATGCCTTGTCCATCACATCCATAGTCACGGGCAGCAAGGCACTGCCGAGTTCTGCCTGCAAAGCCGCCAGTCGCTCTACCCGGCGTGCCGTGGCGATCACGCGATGCCCCTCATGCACGAACTTGCGCGCCATTTCCTCACCAAAACCCGAACTCGCACCCGTAATCAAAACGATCATTCTCTACTCCCTGTTTGCATTTATTTGCGCTGATTTGTGACTTATTTGCGTTTTTCTGACTCACACTACGTCTGTAGCGCACAATAAGCTTGCGATAAAAATTGAGGTTCCAGCGACAACAACGCGATCACCAGACCATATTGTGTTCTATTTTAAGTGCTTTTTAAGAAATGCACGCTGTTACAGCGCATTTCCAGCGCAACAGAACAGATCAGGAACAATCAAAGCGCGCCACGTTCGACGAACACGGGTACTACGATGGTATTGCTGTGCAGCTGACCACCCGGCCAGCGCAGAAAGCTGCACAGTACACCGCCAGCGTTGCAAGCGCGAGGCAAACTGCAGCCTGGATGCAAACAGTTATCTGGTTTTGACTTGCCCATTCAGCATGCATCACGTAAAATTCGCGCACCATTTCGTCTCACGCAACTGGCGAAAAAGCAGCGATTCTCTATGTAAATCACTGCGAAAGATGGGCATCCATCGGGGAGCGTGAGATCCAGAGTTGAACACTGCAGCACTGAGCTGTCACGTGATCTTCTCAGCCGTACGCCTGGGCAGCCTGATGGTAAGCAAGAATGCGGCTGCCATGTCACACTACGTCATTGCCACCTCATTCTTAGTTCATTCATCTTTTAGTTTATATACTTAACAGGAAGTCAGGAACGCCATGTTTGCTAAAAATCATACCCTCGCCAATATCGATCCGGAATTGTTCGCAACCATCCAACTGGAAAACCTGCGTCAGGAAGAACATATTGAACTGATCGCATCTGAAAACTACACATCACCAGCGGTGATGGAAGCTCAGGGCTCGCAACTGACCAACAAATACGCCGAAGGTTATCCGGGCAAACGCTACTACGGTGGCTGCGAACACGTAGACGTAGTCGAACAACTCGCAATCGACAGGCTGAAACAATTATTCGGTGCCAACTTCGCCAACGTTCAGCCTAACTCCGGCTCACAAGCCAATCAGGGCGTATTCTTCGCATTGCTGAACCCAGGCGATACCATCATGGGTATGAGCCTGGCAGAAGGCGGCCATCTGACCCACGGCATGCCGCTGAATATGTCTGGCAAATGGTTCAATGTCGTCTCTTATGGTCTGGATGCGAATGAAGACATCGACTACGATGCCATGGAAAAACTGGCCCGTGAAACCAAACCTAAGCTGATCATCGCTGGCGCCTCTGCTTTTGCTTTGCGTATCGATTTCGAACGTTTCAGCAAAATCGCAAAAGAAATCGGCGCGTATTTCATGGTCGATATGGCGCACTATGCAGGCCTGATCGCCGCTGGCGTATACCCTAACCCAGTACCGTTCGCGGATGTCGTGACATCGACAACCCATAAGAGCCTGCGCGGTCCACGTGGCGGTATCATCCTGAGCAATGACGAAGCCATCGCCAAGAAAATCAATTCTGCGATTTTTCCTGGTCTGCAAGGCGGCCCGCTGATGCACGTGATCGCAGGTAAAGCAGTCGCGTTCAAAGAAGCGCTGTCGCCAGAATTCAAGGCGTATCAGGAACAAGTCGTGAAAAATGCGGCAGCATTAGCTACAGCCCTGACCGAACGCGGTCTGCGCATCGTATCTGGCCGCACAGAATCGCATGTCATGCTGGTTGATCTGCGTCCTAAGGGCCTGACAGGTAAAGAGGCAGAAGCCATCCTCGGTTCCGCGCATATCACTTGCAATAAAAATGGCATCCCTAACGATCCGCAAAAACCTATGGTGACTTCCGGTATCCGTCTGGGTAGCCCGGCGATGACGACACGCGGCTTCAAAGAAGCAGAAGCCGCCAAAGTCGGTCATCTAATTGCAGACGTACTGGATAATCCTAACGATGCAGCCACCATAGAACGCGTCAAAGCAGAAGTGAAAAAGCTGACTCAGGCCTTCCCTGTGTACGCTGCTTAATTCTGCGACCGGATAAAAATCCGGCGACAAGTCGTAATTAGTCGCAAATGTGACATAAAACAACGCCACTCACTGAGTGGCGTTGTCTTTTCTGGCAATTTCCAGTACAAGCATGTCTTGGCATCAACAAATGCCTGTTTTTCAGCAGTGTTTTAGGTTTTTTTTTTAGTTTTTTAGCGTTTTTGCAGCCCCGTTTTGCAAGCCGTTTTTTTAGCCCCGATACGAACAGAACAGAATCACATGAAATGCCCTTATTGCCATCACGACGATACCCAGGTCATCGACACCCGCGTTTCTGAAGAGGGCAATGTCATGCGCCGCCGCCGCCGCTGCGCGCACTGTGATAAACGCTTCACCACCTATGAACGCATAGAACTCAGCATGCCTGTCATCGTCAAAAAGAATGGCAGCCGCACTGAATATGAATCCCATAAACTACGCAGCAGCTTTATGCTGGCCCTGCGCAAACGTCCGGTATCGGCCGAAGCGATTGATGGCGCAATACAGCGCATAGAAGAAAAACTACTGTCCAGCGGCGAACGCGAAGTGCTGTCCGGCTATTTGGGCGAACTGGTCATGCGCGAACTCAAGAAACTGGACAAAATTGCCTATATCCGCTTTGCCTCGGTGTATAAAAGTTTTGAAGACATTTCTGAATTTGCCGAAGCGATACAGGAAATCTCTACCGATAAACAACGCGCGGAGAAGGCGCTTTAATTTAAGCAAGCTAAGCATACTGGCGCACTGAGCGCCTTGCGCCAATCTGCATTGCCCCCACCAACACCTCGTTGACCCGGCGTGAAGTCAGGTTGGGCTGACTGACGCCAGCCTGAGCTGCCACGCTCATCGCCCTGCGCAACAGAACTGAGCCAACAGCACCACATCCGGCAGCGTACGCGGCATTCCCGCCCACATAGTCAAGCCCAGGTTCCCCTTCATCCAATCTCACCATCACAGGCGCAGCGCATCTTGCGCTGCGATATAAGTTTCTTATCAGCCATTTTATTTAATTAATGCGATTGATAATGATTCTCATTTGCGATAATATGAACTCATATTCTTAAATAAGGCATGGATATGAACGCTCTGACACCGCACCGCTACTTTTCCACCGCAGAACATGAACAGGCTGCCGCCTGGCAGGATTACGCCGATAGCGAACGCCGTGGCTTGCTGAAAACGCTGCAAGCCTTATTCCGCGAAGAGTTACTGAGCAAACAATTCCTGATTCAGGATGCCAGCAACAGCTGGCTCCCCCTATGGCAACAGCAACGCATAATGCGCTTTGATGGCCTGCATTTCGGTCGCAGTGGTGCATGCAGCTTAGCCGGCGCCATCACCTACTACCATGCCGGTCATGCGCCAAAACGCATCACCAGTGGCAGTGAATTGCTGAGCTGTCTCGCCAGCAGCCTGCATACAGCAATTCAGGCGGATGATTTGCAGCGCCTCAACACAGAACTGGCCAACAGCGTACAAAACGATGCGTTGTGCCACAGTTTCCGCAGACTCTGGGCCGATCAGCTGCGCGCTGATTTCTACGCATTGGCACCCCACTTCATCGCGGCACTCAGACAGTCAGGGCATCCACATCCGGTGCTGCTACTGGAACAATGGGGCACCATCGGTCATCCATGGCATCCTGCGTTCAAAAGCAAAATCGGACTCAGCTCCAGCGAAGTGATGGAGCTGTCACCGGAATTCCATCCCGAACTCGCGATTTCGGTGCTCGCAGTACGCAAAGAATGCATGCGCGTCACCAGCGGCAATCAGGCACTGGATTACCTGGACTGGTTTGCCACGCACTACCCTGACACAGCAAGCGCCTGGCGGGCAGCGTTAGACCGACGGCATATGCAGGTTGACGCCTGGGTACCGGTACCGATGCATCCGTATCAGCTCAAGCGGGTATTGCCGCAGCGTTTCGCCGCCGAACTGGCGGCAGGCCAGATTGTGATTCTGGATGAAGTCATGCTCAGTTGCTCACCCAGCATGTCTTTCCGCACGGTGGAAGCACTTGCTTATCCCCAGGCGCCTCATCTGAAACTGCCAGTCGGGCTGCAAATGACCAGCGCCCAAAGAACGGTGTCACCAAAATCAGCGGTCATGGGGCCGCGTATCAGTCAGCTAATTCAAGGTATCCTGCAACACGAAGCGGGCTTCCAGCATAAACTCGATATCCTGCCTGAATTGCCTGGCCTGCACTGGATTGATGCCGATGACGATCGTGCGCGCCATCTGGCGGTCCTGTTTCGCGCCAACCCGCTCAGCAAGCGCGATGCAGACTTATTTCCCATACCGGTAGGCAGCTTGTTTGCCAACTCCCCTTTCCATGACAAAGCCCTTGCAACTGAGTTGATCGCCCTGGCTTATGGCGACCACGCGGAAGGCGCGCTATCCTTTTTCGAGCAGTATTGTCAGGTTGTATTGGGTGCCAGCCTGTCAGCCTATTTGCTGTATGGCATCGCCTTTGAAGCTCATCAGCAAAACAGCCTGATACAAGTCGATCAGGATTACCGCCCGGCGCAGCTATTGGTCAGGGACTTTGGGGATTTACGCATTTATGCGCCTTTACTGCAGTCACGCGGACTGCAACTGGAAGCATATCGTAATGGCCACGTGATGTTTGACGATATTCTGCAAGTCAGGGATAAACTGCTGCATGCAACCTTCCTGTGTCAGTTATCCGAACTGGCCGTGTTGCTGGCGACCAGCTACCACATCCCTGAAGCTGCACTGTGGAATATTCTTCGCCACCAGACCGAGGCCGCTTTTGATCACTTGCGCAGTCGTTGTGACGTAGCACATTGGTCCAGTGAACGTGAAGCCATCCTGCATGCGCCATGGCCCGCCAAATCCTTGCTCAAAATGCGCCTGTCAGACAGCGCAGATGACGTACATGGCACGATGCCAAATCCACTCTGCACAGGACGCTGACCGATGTTGCTTATTCACAGGCAAGCGGCTCCTGCGCATGCCCTGAAACTGCTGTGGCTGATTCAATGCGTCGCAATGGGTGCAATGGAAATGAGTGGCCCATTCTGGGCCTTGCATCTGCAAACCGGTGGCCGGCTCAGTGCCAGCGAACTCAGCTGGTATAGCGCAATAGCCTATGCAGGCCCGATGCTGACCGCAATGCTGTGCATACCATGGTGGGGCAAGGCCGGTGACCGTATCGGCCACCACTGGATGCTGTTACGTGCACTGGCAGCACTGGCACTGACCCAGTTGTGGCTGGCGTATTGTACCCAGCCGCTGTGGATCATACTGATACGCTTACTGCAGGGTGCGATCGCCGGATTCATCGCAGCAGCGCAAGCCTATGGCAGCCAGTTGAGCCACCGTGAACAACGTGGTCAGTTAATGGCCAGCTTACAAACTGCAACTGCATTAGGCTCCGTACTGGGGCCTATGGCTGGTGGCTGGCTATATCAAAGCCAGGGCTTCGCCGCCGTCAATCTGCTGGCTGCGGGCTTATGCACAGGCTGTCTGCTGCTGGCTGCACTATATCTGCCGCGCAGCAAGGTCGTGCCAGCTAACGCGCGTACCAGCATGCCAAGCAGCCCCGGATCAGCACAGCAGACTGCCTGGTGGCGTCAGGGCATGTTGCCAGGCTTCCTGATCGGCATACTGCTGGTCCAGTCAGCCAAGATGCTGCCGCAAGCTTACTTCAGTCTTTACGTAACCCAGGTCATGCAGGCGAATACGGGCTTTGCCGGGCTCAGCTATGGCCTGAGCGCCGCCGGTCTGTGTCTGTGCGCGCCGCTCTGGGCCAGCTATTTCCGACACCAGCAAGACAGCAGCATCCTGCGCTGGATGATCGCACTCTGCATCGCCAGCGCCGTGCTGATGGCGGTACAAAGCCTGTATCTGTCCGCCAACGTGTTTCTGATCTGCCGTTTTCTATGGGGCTGCGTACTGGGTGCCTTGCTGCCTGTGTTTTACAGCCTGCTGTCCCTCCACACGCCAGCCAACAGCCAAGGTCAGGCACTCGCATACGGTAACAGCGCAGCCAAAGCCGGCGCCTTGCTAGGTACGGCGGCCGGTGCACTCTTGATGGCAATACTGCCTTTGCAGCACTTGTTCTGGGCGGTGGCAGTCGCCTACTTCATCACAGCCTTGCTGCTCACACTGATACCCCACACTTATCCTTCACCCGGTTCTGCCCCGGCTTAATTTTATTTTTCACTTTCTACTTAAACTCGTTTACACCATGAAGATTTTTCACCCGCATCCTCTGAGCCTGCTCATCGCCAGCTTATTCTGTACCCAGTCTGCATATGCCGATCAACAACTGGAAGACATCCGCGTCAACAGCCAACGTGATAACACGCAAAGCTATGAAGTGACGCAATCCAAAACAGCGACTAAAATTCCAGCCGCTTTACGCGATATCCCGCAAACCATCAATATCGTCAACCTGCCTCTGTTGCGTGAACAAAATGCGACTTCGCTGCAGGATGCTTTGCAAAATGTTCCGGGGCTCAGTTTTTCTGTGGGTGATGGTCAGCGCGATCAGGTCAGTCTGCGCGGTTTCAGCGCGATTACAGATCAGTTCGTCGATGGAGTGCGCGATGATGCGATGTACTTCCGCGACCTGTCGAATATAGAGCGCGTCGAGGTGCTTAAAGGCCCGGCCTCCGTGCTATACGGGCGCGGCTCTGCCGGTGGCCTGATTAACCGCGTCACAAAAAAACCCTTGCAACAGCAATTCAGAGAAATCGCCTTCAATCTGAGTTCAGGCGGACAGCGCCGTGCAGAGCTGGATCTGAATGCGAATACTGACTCCGGCGTGGCTGCATTCCGCCTGACCGGTGCATTCGAAGATACGACTAATTTCCGTAATCAGTATTTTTTGGAACGGCAGGCACTCGCTCCTTCTGCTCAGTTCCAGCTGACACCCGACACGCGGGTACTGGTGCAGGCCGACTATCTGCATGACAAACGACTGGCCGATCAGGGCTTGCCCGGTTACCGCGGACGTCCGGTCGCCGTCGATATCGCGACCTATTATGGCGCCCAAAATGGCAAGCAGCGCGCTTACATACAATCGGATGTCAAAAGCGCGGCTATCACGCTGGATCACAGTTTCAGCCCGGAACTCAAGCTGCATAGCGTGTTGCGCACTTATGATTTCGCACTGAACCGTAACTACACCACCAACACCAATATCAAGGATGGTGCAGTTCCGACTGTGACCATTTCCCAGTCCCAGCGTTTCCGTGATGAAGATGGCAGCTACTGGCAAAATGAACTGAGTCAGAAACTCACGACCGGCAATCTGCGCCATCAAATCCTGTATGGGCTGGAGCTTGGCTATCAGACGAAAGGTGAATATCTGCGTACCCGCAATAACGTAGGAACCTATAACTTGTTTAATCCTGTCCTGGCGACACTCGGCCCGCTACCTGACAATACACCAGTCAGTACCAATACCCAAACCCGTCTGCGTATCGCCGGTCTGTACCTGCAAGACCTGATCAGCATAGACCAAAATTGGAAACTGCTGACCGGTGTACGTTATGACCGCTTGCAGCAAGAGCGTGATGATCTGACGCCGAAAAATCAGGATTTACAACGGACCGACAACACACTGTCCCCGCGTATAGGCTTGGTCTACCAGCCATCAGAAACGCTGGCCCTGTATGCGTCCTGGAACCGTTCTTTCCAGCCTATTGCCGATACCTTTACCTTCAGGACGAACAGCGACCAACTCAAACCGACACAAACCGTGAACAAAGAAATCGGTGCGAAATATGACTTCAATGCCAGCGCCAGCCTGACTCTGAGTGCATTCGATATGTCGCAAACCAATATTCAAGTAGCCGACCCGGCCAATCCGAATTTTTCACTCCCGGTAGGACGCCAAAGTACTCAGGGCCTGGAGCTCAGCTTCAGCGGCGCGCTGAACCGCGACTGGCAAGTGATGACAGCCTATGCCTGGATGAAAGGCCGCATCGATCAGTCAACAGAACTGACTTCTGCCAAAACGCCATTCCAGGGTAATACCGCCTCACTGACGCCAACCCATACGTTTAATCTGTGGCTGAAGCATCAGCTGAATCAGCACTACTACCTCGCGATTGGTGGCCGCGCGGAATCCGCGCGTTTTGCCGCGCCGGATAATTTACTGACCTTGCCAGGTTATGGCGTGTTGCAACTCGGGGCCGGTTATCAATCCGCAACAATGGATGTTTATCTAACCCTGAAAAATGTGCTGAATCGTCAGTACTTTGTTGCGGCGCATAGCGGTGCAAATGACTACAACATGCCTGGCGAACCGCGTACACTGACCGCCAGCGTGCGCTACCGTTTCTGAGTGCAGACGCAGCCATTTCATCGCTATGCTTAAACGTTAAGTCGCATTCATCAAGCCGCCGGGCTGGCGAAATGGCCCGGCGGCATTCGCTTTTTTTTGCACCGAAAAGCCAATTTCAGTCAACACCAGCCCATCCTAGCCAGCCATGATTAAAGGTTTACTACGCCGCTTTCTGCACCAGTTCCATCTCTTGTGTGCATTATGCTTCGGCCTGTTTTTATTTGCATCTGCTATCACGGGCAGTATCCTGAGCTGGCGTCATGCACTGGATGCCAGCCTCAATCCTGAGCTATTTCATGTCGAGGCCGCGCCAGCCAGTTGCAGCAGCAAAAGCTGTGAGCATGCGCAACAAGCCGCGCTGATAGACTGGCTCAATACCCAGCCCGGCTATCAGCGCCCATCCATGCTGAGCTTCCCGGAAAACCCCGAACACGCAGTGATCGCCTGGTACAAATTGCCAGCCCCAGCCAATACAGGCTGGCAGTTAGCACGCTCACGTCAGGTGATGATAGACCCGCTGCGACGCCAGATTTTGGGCGAACGGATATGGGGTGAGATCGGCTTTTCACGCGCACTGATCATCCCCACGCTATTCCATATACATCGCTATTTTTTACTCGGCGACACCGGCAAAACCCTGATGGCAGTGACCGGGCTGGTGCTACTCCTGAGCTGCCTGCAAGGACTGCTGTTATGGCTGCCTGCCGCCAGCCGCCAGGCCTGGAAAAAATCCCTCACAGTGCATTGGCGCGGATCATTACCCGCCTTCCTGTACAGCCTGCATCGCAGCGCAGGCGTGCTGCTGGCGCTGTTGCTGATGATGCTGGGCTTGACCGGTATTTACTTCAATCAGCCAGCCTGGCTGAGTCCTGTCTTTCCGGCACAGGTGAAGAAATTATCCGATACAGCACCAGCCTCAACAGGGGTGCAGGCTTTACCTCTGACCTCGCTGCTCGCAATCGCCCAGCAAGCCTTTCCCGATGCGCGTATCAGCCGCATCAGTCTGCCAGCCTCAGTTGGCAAACCGCTGGAAATTCGCCTGCGCCAACCCGGTGAACTCAGAAAAGAAGATGGGGCAAGCCGCATCAGTCTGGACCCGTATAGCGGCGCAATACGGCAATTGATCGATCCTTTAAATATGCAGGGTAGCGAGCGCTGGGTAAGCTGGTTTTATCCGCTGCATAGTGGAGAAATCGGCGGTACCGCGGGCAGAATTTTGATCAGCGTATGTGGACTGGGCCTGCTGTTGCTGATGGTCTCAGGCTACGTGATGTGGTGGAAAAAGCGCAGAGTGTCGCTATCGTAAGTCAGTCAACTGCGATCAGCCCGTGTGACTGATAGGCGGATACAGATTGATGACGTGTAGCTCAGACGGTTTAGTGATCAGGTCTTCCAAAGTCACCTGATCCAGCACCTGCAGATAGGCTGCTGTAGCGGCAGCCAGTATGCCTTTCAGATTGCAGCCTTTGGCATAGGCGCAGCTATTGTTTTGAGCATCAAAACATTCAGCCATATCAAAGTCAGTCTCCGTGCTACGCACTACCGCACCGATACCAATTTCACGCGGTTCCAGGTTCAGCTTCAGGCCACCATGACGGCCCCGCACCGTCTCTACCATATTCGACATGCCCAGTTGATGCACCACCTTGGTCAAATGGCTTTTGGATATCGTATGCAGCTCTGCGATCTCTTGTATCGTCACCAGCCGGTCCCGATGCAGCGCCAGATAAATCAGGGTACGTAAGGTGTAATCGGTGTAGGCAGTTAATTTCATGTCCGGCGCAAATCCACTAAGAGTTTCAGCAAGCGCCGCTCTGACAATTCAAGCAGCGTCCATTCGCCAGCCATATTGTAGACGGCTGAGCTCAGCGTGTCACATGCTTAGACGCAAACAAGGCTATACCCACTGCTTTACATTTCACACACACTAAATACCGAGGAATGCACTTAGGCTTATTCCGGTTCGCCCCCAGCAAGCCTAATATCAAAATCGTCTTGCTTTGCTATGTGAAAAGCCTGAAATCACCCCGAACATCACGCAACTGTGCGCGGCTGTAGCTCATAGCTTTGTCTGCCGATGGCAACCCGGCCTTAGCAATTACTGTAAAAGTCCTAAAATTCCCGGGGTTAAAGTCGCATGCAAGTGTGAAGAAAACGCGCGAGCTTGAGTTGCTGCGATCAAAGATGACCCAATGACCTAGGAAAAACCCTTAAACATTGAGGTCACAAGCTCACTTCAACTCCTCCAACTTCACACATTGCGGCTTGATGAACATGATTTCTATCGCCGCGCCACTTAAAGAACCGTAGCCTTGCCTGGAATTTGCGCCGCCCCAGGTATGGCTGAGCAAGGTGGGTGTTGAGGGGCTCAGGTCAAAGATGGATATTTCCACCAACTCGGGAAACTCCTTCTGCCCCGTTTTTTTGAGTAACTCGCGGTATTTTTCTGCTGTCGCGGGGGAGATTTGCAAACCGAGCTGCGTGCCTTTAAGCAAAGTGATCTTATGCACTTCGCCAGGTTTGACGACCCAATTATCGACATCCTTGCCTTCAGATTGCACAAACGCGTGTTGCTGCTGGCAATCAGCCAACACATCGCTGCTGCTCAACGCCAGGCAAGCGGAAAAAACAGCGAAAGTAAGTATTGAGCGCATTGTCAGCCACCTTGGAAAAACGAATATGGATTTTGACAAGCATTATAAGCAGTAAAATTAACCGTGAACAAGAAATGTCTGGTTAGAAAATTACCTGGGTAGATGTATTAGAAATGGTGCAGGCAATTCAGCGAGATCGGAAAATTCGCTTTTTGGACGGACAAAGAAAAACGGCTTACCGAGAAAACTCTGTAAGCCGTTGATTTCTTTGAATTCTTTGGGGTGGCTGATGGGACTCGAACCCACGACAACAGGAATCACAATCCTGGACTCTACCAACTGAGCTACAGCCACCATTGCTACTGCATTATTTGCAAATACTGCAGCAAGTAAGCTGCGCATTATACGGGGTGTATCGATTTTTAGCAATCCCCCGTACTGCGGAAATTATTTTCTTGCGAATGTTGACTGGCTCGCTGCCTGATTTGATGAGAGATGCGCTGATCGATACCCGATCAGCTAGCACTGGCCAGCCTGGGCAGCAGTTGTGCCCACAGCCAGGCAAAGCCAGTGCTGGCTGCGTTTGCGCTGTTGCTCGCATTGGCACTGGCCGCTGCTGGCGAACGGTGATCCTGTTGCAGCAGTTCGCGCATGCGCTCTTTTTGGCCCATATCCAATGCCGCATACAGCTGCAGTGCCAGGTCGCGCATTTCTATGTTTTCCGTGGCTTGTATCTGCTCTTCCGCATCCAGTTGTGCCAGCAGTCCCGGCAGACTGAGTTGTGAACCTGTTTTCTTGAGCTGGCGACGGCTGGCGCGTGCAGCGCGCTGACGCATCAGGAAGGCGGCGCGCTCTGCCATACGTGCCCACAGTGCCTGCTGCGCAGGTGTGAGTCGCAAGTCCTGCTGCATCAGTTGCAAGCGGCAAGCTTTTGCTGATGCCGATACACTTTGCTGCGCGGGTGGTGCGTGCTGCTCTTGCCGCTCTTGCTGATCTTGCTGTGCTGGCGTGGAAAACGCCAATGCCAGCTCGACAGCCAGATCATGACGTTTAAGAAAAGAGATGCGCTTCATAATAGACCACCAAAACTAAGCGATAAAAAAGCCTACGCAAATTTCTTTGCGTAGGCATAACTCACATTTTGTGAGATGAGGAGCGTGCAGTGAAACTCCGGACAATATAACTTTGATCAGAATTTCACACCGCTGCTCTTACACTTTTTTACTTGAGCAGGTGGAATGACACATTTCGCGCCGGGCGCGTAACGAATTACATTTTGTGTTCAGTCGCCGTGATTTGTTTAACCGGTGCCTTCACCTCCAGCACTTCACGCTTTTTATCCTTGCCTTCAAAAGTCAGTTTCAGCGTGACGGTGTCACCAGCCTTGGCCTGCGATTTTAAATCCATCAGCATGATGTGATAGCCGCCCGGTTTCAATTCAACCGCCTTACCCTGATTCAGCTCCAGTGCGTCAACGGCACGCATTTTCATGACGTCTTTTTCCATCTTCATTTCATGAACTTCCGTTACGCCGGAAATCGAAGATTCTGCAGCGACCAGACGCACGTCCTGGTTGCTGGTCAAGGTCATGAAAGCACCGGTCGCTTTTTGCTGAGGAACAGTTGCACGCACCCATGCATCTTTAACGCTGACTTCAGCCTGCGCCATCAGACTGGCGGATGCCAGCAACAGAGCGATTACACTTTTTTTCATCTGAGTTCTCCTGAAAAGCAGTTACACCGGCTCATCCGGCTTGTCTGCACTACGATCAAAGGCACTGACGGTTTTCATACGCGCCAGCGCATCCAGTAAGATTTCTGGCTTGCCTGCTGCCAGCAGTTTACTATCCGATAAAGTCTGGCGGAAAGCGCGCGCCCCCACCAGCCCCATCATTAAACCTAACATGTGGCGTATCACACTGTTTAAGCGCAAACCTTTGCCATTATTCCCATACAGTTCCAGCTGCCGGTGTATATACGGAATCATCAATTCCAAAATCTCTTCACGCGTATTTATGCGCGCATGGTCACCGTAAAAGCGCGCATCAAAATCGGCCATAAAATAGGGATTGTGATAAGCCTCACGCCCTATCATCACACCATCCACGTGCTGTAAATGGACTTCCATTTCATCGGCAGTTTTGATCCCTCCATTGAGGATAATTTCAAGCGCAGGAAATTCCTGCTTCAGGCGATAGGCATAGTCATACTTGAGCGGCGGAATTTCGCGGTTTTCACGTGGCGACAAGCCCTTCAAAATCGCAGTGCGCGCATGAACGATAAAGGTGCTGCAACCTGCTTCAGCCACCGTGCCGACAAAGTCGCGCATGAATTCATACGAATCCACATCATTGATACCGATACGATGTTTGACCGTCACATCGATGGAGACCGCATCACGCATAGCTTTCACGCAGTCCGCCACCAATTGCGGCTCCGCCATCAGACAGGCACCAAACGCGCCTTTTTGCACGCGCTCTGACGGGCAACCACAATTCAGATTGATCTCATCATAGCCCCACTCCTGCCCCATCTTCGCGCACTGCGCCAGATCGGCCGGCTCACTGCCACCCAGCTGCAGCGCTACCGGATGCTCATCCGGATTAAATTCCAAATGCCGCTGCACATCCCCATGCATGAGCGAGCCAGTCGTCACCATTTCAGTGTACAACCAGGTATGACGGGTGATATGGCGATGAAACTGACGACAATGGCGGTCAGACCATTCGAGCATCGGTGCCACCGATACACGACGCGGCGGCAAACCAGGGGGATTCTCTATAACAGGCTTCATTTCTTGGTGATGCAATCTTGTTTTAACTTAAAGCCAGGACGCATTATGTCCCGGCGCAGCATGGAGATAAAGGCAATAGCGCACGATGACGACGCAGCTATGCTTCTCAAAGGGCATAAGTCTACCAGTAAATCATTCTGGACAAATGGTCTTGGGTAAAGCAGGGAAGCGAAGGAAAAAATGACAAGACCTGGGTCATGATGTGACTACACGCAAATATCGACGTCACTTTTAACTCAAATTTTCAGGCCGAATGCGTGTGTGTGACTGCATAGCGGGAGAAGCAGCCCAATTCTGGATAACAGCCTGTGGACGTGCCTACATGTCGTTACAAACCCAGCCAACTATCCTGTCATCCGTTTTTTAAGCATGCCGTTAAATCATCAAGACATCGCCATTCAGCAAAAACGCTAACGATGCTTGAATTAATTAATCACACTTAGGAGATATCGCCATGAAATCCAAAATAATCTTAGCTACATTCGCCACCGCATTCTCCATCTCCGCTTTTGCGCAAACTCCTGTCACTACGCCGGTAGATCAGGTTAAACAAGATAACAAAGTGATTCGCCATGAGAATCGCGAAATCAACAGAGACAAACGCGATATCAGCCGCGATAAGCAGGAAATCGCTCACGACCGCAAAGAACGCAATGCCGATCAACGTGCGGAAGACCGTGATATCAAAAATGGAAATTTAGCCGACGCAGAGAAAATGGAGAAAAAGCGTGAACATGAACAGCGCGAAATCAACCACGAAAAAAAGGATTTGAACAAAGATAGAAAAAAACTGAGCCATGATCGTAAAGAACGTCAGGAAGACATCAATAAGCGCAACAAAGACGCTGCTAAAATCTGATTACATTTGCTGGATCAACGATATGCTGACAGTCGAGCTACAACGCTAACAGCAATTCGAGCAAACGCAGGTAAGCAGCTCCGTCCGGTTCTGCGTAAAACAATTGATGCAGAACCGGATTTACTACAATACGCTACGCCCTTCAGGCATCAAGTGATGTACCAAACCAAGCGCGACATACATCTATAATGGCCTCGTTTTCAACACCAGGCGCGGCAATTCACTGAGTGCAGTGCAAAGAATGAAGTAAATTGCCCCAATGAACAGGAAAATCTCAGCCGGATAAATTTGGGTACGGCTATTGACCTGATTGGCGACTGTGGTCAGCTCGGGCACGTTCACCACCAGCGCCAGCGACATATCCTTAATTAAAGCGACAAATAAGCCCGTGTAGGATGGCAAGAGATTGGGCAAGGCTTGTGGCAGCAAAATATGGCGCAGTACCTGCCAACGACTCATACCGCTGACAATACCCGCTTCGGTTTGGCCGTCAGGTAAGGCCTCCAGCCCGGCCAGGGTGGCGTGCATCACAGACGCAGCACTAAACCAGGCGATCGCCAACACCACCGTAGTCACCCCAGAGATATCGCGACCCAGCCAGCGCGGCAGCAAGAAATACAACCAAAAGATGACCAGTATCAGCGGTATGCTGCGGATCAGCTCTGCTACAGAAAACAAAACACGACGGCTCCAGCCCTGAAAATACCAGGCGACCGCAGCAGTCACCATACCGGCGACTAAGGCGATGAGGCCAGCCGACAAAGACATCAGCAGCGTCAGTAGCAGGCCGCCAATTTCACCATCTGCGGTGCGACCTATCAACAAGTATTGCCAGTTACTGGCGATCACATCGAAATCAAAATTCATCCAAAAACTCCTGCTGACACACGATGAAACTGCTGCACATGCTTGACTCAAAAGCGGCGAGCTCATCCATCAAGCTGATCACCCTGTATGTCTGGCAGGACCAAAGCGCAGTAACAACTGCCCCATCACTAAGCCTGACAGCAGATAGAGTAAAGTGGCTACGGCATAAGCTTCAATCGCATGTGCATTAAAGCTTTCGATCTGGCGCGTGCTGTAGATGATTTCTGCAAAACCTATGCCCGACGCGAGCGAAGACAGCTTCATCAGATTCAGATATTGGCCTATCATGGGTTGCCAGGCATTGCGCATCGCTTGCGGCAGCAAAATATAGCGCAGAATCTTCCAGCGACTAAACCCCTGACTGCGTGCTGCTTCTGCCTGGCCGGATGATACAGCCTGCAACCCCGCGCGCAATTCCTCTGCTAAAAATGCTGCAGTGAACCAGCTTAATCCCAGCCACGCACAAAAGAATTCGGGAGACAAACAGCGAAAGCCATTTGCCAGCGGTGAAAACCAATGATCACTGACAATCCAGTCGCGTACAGCCTCAGGTAAGACCGGATAGACCGCAAAATACCAAAAGAATATCTGTACCAGCAAAGGCGTATTCCGAAACACCAATATGGTGCCCCGCGCAATATGACGCAACGCCCCTAACTCACTGGTGCGCAATAAAATCAATGCAAATGCCAGCACTGTGGCGGCGATACTGCCAAGCAGGGTAATCAGGCCCGTGTTGAATAAACCAGCTAACAGCCAGGCAGCGGGCGCGCCACTCAGCACACCATACCAGTCCAGATGAAAACCACTCATGTCTGACCTGTGTGCGCAGGCAAAATCTGCTGCAAAAAACGTTGCGCACGCGGATGTGTCGGCTGAGTAAAAAATTGTTCAGGCGTCGCCACTTCCAAAATCTGCCCCTGATCCATAAAAACGATACGATCTGCCAACTCACGTGCAAAGCCCATTTCATGCGTCACGACCAGCATCGTAATACCGGTATGGGCGAGCTGGCGCATCACCGCCAGTACTTCAGCAATCATCTCAGGGTCTAATGCTGAAGTTGGTTCGTCAAATAACAGTATCGACGGTTGCATTGCCAGCGCGCGCGCAATCGCCACCCTTTGCTGCTGCCCACCGGACAGCTGCGCCGGAAAATGATCTGCTTTATCGGGCAAACCCACTTTTGCAAGTAAGGCATCGGCACGTTGGCGAGCCTCATCCTCACTCAATCCCAATACCTGTCGCAAGGCCAGCGTGATATTGTCATGTGCACTCAGATGGGCATACAAATTAAACTGTTGAAACACAAAACCTATGCCTGCACGTAAAGCCTGCAACTGGCGTTGACGCAGTGAGCGTGTCGTTTGACCGGCAATCAGCACATCGCCCTGTTCATAGTTTTCCAGCCGATTGATGGTACGGATCAAGGTTGATTTACCGGATCCCGAGGGGCCGCAGATCACGACCACCTCACCGGTGGCGATCTGCAAATTCACATCCTGCAGAACAGAAAAATCGCCATAGCTTTTAGAGACATGGCGAAATTCTATTGCAGGCACAGCGTGTTCGTTCTGGCGCATTGATACCTTTAAACAAAACTGAAGTACTTACTTAGGTGCAGAAATTTTGAAGTTTCGTGGTTCAGGTGCTGCTGAATTTTTACCAAACCAGCGTTCATGAATTTTGGCCGCCTCACCATTTTTTTCGAGTTCAAGCAGCGTGTTGTTGACTACGTTCAGCAATGCAGTTTCACCTTTCGGTGCACCGACACCGATATGCTCTGTGCTCAGGTATTCCGGCAAAATTTTGAAGTTTTTCTTATCCGCCGCATTCGCCAGCAAGCCGATCAGAATAGAACTATCCTGAGTAATTGCTTTGACACTGCCATTCCGCAAAGCGGTGAGCGCGAGCGGCACATCGTCATAGGCCACCACTTGCGCCTTAGGAAAGCGCACGTGTAGCTCTTGTTCACCGGTCGTGCCTTTTACTGCGCCGATGCGGGCGTCAGCAAACGCGTCCAGCTTATTTGCGGCACTGGATGCCACCAAAAATTGCTGACCTGTGACAAAGTAAGGGTGACTAAATTCAATGACCTTGGCACGTTCAGGTGTGATCGTGATATCTGCGACGATCAGATCGGCTTTTCCGGATTGCAGCAGCGGGATGCGATTAGCGGGATTAGTAGGAACCAACTCCAGTTTGACGCCGATTTTTTTGGCCAACGCTTCTGCAAAATCAATATCGTAACCCACCACTTTATGCGACTTTGCATCGACCGAGCCAAATGGTGGATTGCTGTCAAATACTGCTGCGCGCAATACGCCAGCTTTTTTTATATCGTCCAGCTTATCAGCCATTGCCAACTGAGAAAAAGACAGTGCAGCGACCGCTACGCTGAACAAATACGAGATTTTTTTGATTTTGAAATTCATCATTTACTCCATCCATGAGTTAAGACTACGTGAACTTGAATCACTGCTGATGGAATAAAGTATATGGAACTGTATGCTCAGTGCCAACGAAGCATTTCAACTTTTCAAATGATGATTTTGATGGCTGAATTGATGCGTGAATTGATGACTGGCTTGAATGACAAAACGGCTGACAGTGATGTGATGTATGCGCACAAACACTGCCAACCATCCCAACGAATCAGACACTCTCCCTCAATAAGCGTAACAAGGATTCCGTATCCATCCTTGCAGTGGCGTCACCACCCTCCAGCAAGCTATCCGCCAGATCGCGTTTTTGTACATGCAGGGCGATGATTTTTTCTTCTATCGTATCTTGCGTGACTAAGCGGTATATCGTGACCGGCCGTTGCTGCCCCATGCGATGGGCGCGGTCTGATGCCTGATCTTCAACAGCCGGATTCCACCACGGGTCCAGGTGAATCACGTAATCAGCAGCGGTCAGGTTCAAGCCTGTGCCACCGGCTTTCAGGCTGATCAGGAATACATCGCCCTCGCCCGACTGGAAAGCATCCACCCGTTTTTTACGCTCGGTTGGCGGCGTACTGCCGTCCAAATATTGGTAAGCGATCTCCTGTTTTTCTAACAGCTCGCGCACCAGCGCAAGATGATCCACGAACTGACTGAACACCAGAACCTTATGCCGGTTGTCCAGTATCTCTTGCAAGGTACTGTTAAACACTGCGAGCTTACTGCCCGCCATATCAGAGTTTTTCAGCACCAGTTGCGGATGGCAGCAAAAGCGGCGTAACTTGGTAATCTCCGCTAACACCTTCAATGAAGACGCTTCTTCAGCACCGCTGCTGGCGATTTTTTCCAGCGCTTCCTGCCGCAGTGCCTCATACACGTGACGCTCTTCATCGCTGAGTTCAACCTGCAGAGAAATCTCTGTGCGCGGTGGTAGCTCGGTCAATACCTGGGTTTTGGTACGACGTAAAATGAAGGGCTGTATCAGCTTTTTCAGCAGCTGTCTGGCGTCCTTGCCACCCTGATTCCCGCGTTCTATCGGTGTGCTGAAGCGCTCGGCAAAGCTATCTTTGGAACCCAGCAAACCCGGATTAATGAAGCGGAATAAATTCCATAATTCGCCCAAATGATTCTCGACTGGCGTGCCGCTGGCAATCATACGGAAGTCTGCCTGTAAGGCCATCGCTGCCTGGCTGCGCTTCGTCGCTGCGTTTTTAATCACTTGCGCCTCATCCAGCACCACGGTGTGCCAATGCTGGGCGGCGAATAATTTGGCATCGGACTGCAGCATGCCATAGCTCACAATCACCAGATCAAATGCGCCCAGCTCATCCAGAGAGCGCACCGCGTGATAAGGGCGTACCCGCAGTGTGGGCGCAAAGCGCAAAGCCTCAGCCTGCCAGTTCATCGCCACTGAAATTGGCGCGACGACCAAAGCAGGCCCGCCTGTCGCCCTGTGCAGCAATAGGGCCAGTGTTTGCATGGTTTTGCCCAGGCCCATATCATCTGCCAGACAGGCACCCACACCCCATTGCGCGAGCCGCGCCAGCCAGTTAAAGCCAGCCAGCTGATAATCGCGCAGCTCAGCCTGCAAAGTGCTGGGTAAGCTTGGCTGAAATTCTGCCAGTGCATCGAGTTTCTGCACCTGTTCACGCCAGGCCAGATCGGCATCCAGCTGACCCGCCTGCTCTGCCAATTCTGCCAAGGCCGGTGCAGTCAGACGATTAAAGCGTAATTCACCTTTAGCATTCAGTTCACCCAGGGCACGCATTTCTTCCAGCCGTTGGCGGAAGCTGGACGTCAACGCCAGATAATCCTGATCACCAATTTTCAAGAAGCGGCCTTTGCCGGACTCGGCCATCTGCAATAACTCACGCAAGGCCAGCACACGACCGTCATCGAGCACCACATCACCGCCTGCGACAAACCATTCGCCCTGACGCTTAATGGTCAGGCGCAGATTGTCCATCGAGCGGCTGCCTTTTAATCGGAAGCGCTCGCCTTCCGGCCACACCAGCTCTACACCTTCGCTTTCGAGCTGTTTTAATTCAGTCAGCAATTCCAGGCATTGCTCGGGTTCCTGCAATTGCCATTCATTGTGATCGCTGCCAGCCACGCCCAGCGCCGGGCAGGCTTGCACACAACGCTGCAACAATCGCTTTTCTTCATCCAGACGACGACTGACCTGTACCGTCAGCCCTTCTTTTTCACCCAACAAATTCATCGCACCTGCACCCGGTGTGAGCCAGGTGCCATCGGTCAGTGGCTGCACCAATATTTGTACTCTTAAGCCTTCATGCAAAGGCAAAAGATGCGCATACAGGCGCATGTCCGGCTCCAGCGCCTGCACGTTCGATGCCAGCTCGGGTAAATCAGAATGAATAGCCAAATGCGGTGCAATCGCCGCCACCACATCGATCAGTTGTTGTTTGGCCGACAGCGGCACATTGAGGCCGCGACCGAGTATGCCGCTGATTTGGCGAATCTCAGGCGTCGCCACATACACAGCGAGGCGGGTCGGCGTTTCCCTGCGCCATACGGTCGCTTCATTCGGAGCAATATAGGGATCGAGCTGTAAGCTGATTTGCCCGTTTTTTTCTTTGAGCAGCAAAGCGACTTCGGCTTTGACCACATCAATACGCACTTCAGGCGCATCCATCCAATACACGGCGCCATGCCCAATCATGTTGGGCAAGGCTTTTTCTATATTCAGATCGAATTCGCTGGCACCATAATAACCTTCACTGCCACGCCGTATGCAAGCAGCGATTTGCTTATCCTGTTCGGTCAGATATGGCATGCTGTCCTGATCCTGCGCCAAGCGGCGCAGTGCAACCGGACGTCCTTTACTCCAGCTGTTTTTTGCGCCACGCTTTTGTTCCCGCGGTTCGGCCCGCATTTCCTGAAACTGCATATCCAACAACCAGGCCAAGCGCACACCCTCTTCCTTGACGGGTGCGATTTTTTCTACACCGGGCTTTAACTGCGTCAGCGCATTCAGTGCGCGCTTCCAGGATTCTTCTTTTTGCAGAATATCGACCAGTGGGCAAATCTGATGTTTGGCATGCCAGCCGCTAAAACCACCGGCATCCTGAAACTGTTTGACCAGCAAGCGATCAATTTCAGCAGCCACCCAGACATAGCCGCGCTGCTGCATCTGCAGACGCATTTCTGTCAATTTTCCATGCAGTCGCGGATGTGGCGGTGCATCCTGCCAATGCGCCGCATAGGCCTCAAACAAGGCATCAATATCATTGGTCGTCCGGACTGCAAACGGCACCCCCGGTAATATGACACCCTGCGCCAGATGATTGATGAAGGGCTGCAGTATGTAATACGCGTTCGCTTCGCGGGCTTTGATGCCTTCATCAATCTGACTCTTGGCCAGCTTGAGACTCGCTATATCATTTTTTGCCATCAGCGCAACAGTCACAAACAAGCCAAGTAAATGCGGTATGAAAAATTTACGCTTACCGCTGTTTGCTCTCTGCATTTCTGCATGGGTTTGCGCCAAGCCCACCGCATTCACGACTTGATTATTCAGGATGTGGCGTACGATCAGAAATTCGCCCTGATATTGCGGATTCAGCGTGGGATACAACTCTTCAAACTGCGCAAAATCACCGCGTAATATCGCTTGCCAGGCCAGCATCGCGGGCAGTTGCGGCCATTGCGGGCGCAGGCTGTCGAGCTGATCACAGGCATACTCATAAGCGGACTGACACTCGGTCAGACTCCAGTTCGCATGCTGAAACAAGTCGCATAACAACATGCCCTGATCTACGCTGCGCAAACTACTGAACAAGGTCATGCCTGGCGCTGTTGAGAAAAATTTTTCCGCTGGCAAACGTGCCTGATTGCTGGTTACCGAGAAAAATTTTTCGCGCCACATCAGCGCATCATCAGTACGACCGGACAGCACCGAGAATTGTATTTCCCGTGCATAGAAATTGCCGTCGTAAGACTTCCAATACTGGTATTCGCCAAGTTGTTTGAGCAAATCGCGGATACTGCTAATCCAGGATGTTAATATGCCCTGCTGATGCATATGCAGCAGCACCTGCATACGATGCTCATCGCGCAGCTGATATCCCAGCCCGATTTCCTGACGCAGTATCATGCGCCTGGCCAGCTCCTGCAATACATCCTTAACCAGCTTGGCATCATACGGATTGCCGATCACATTGCATTGCCGGCGCATGTGTAGCAAGTCCAGCGCCTTACTCTGACTGAGTGGCACCTCGTATAAGGCAGTTGCATACACCAGTGGCAATTCATCTTCACTCAGACCGGACAAGTCTTCCATACTCACTCTATCATTCACAAATAAACTCAAACAACAGCGACGTTTTTAATGCGCCGCCGTCTTGGAAAACAGATTCAGAACCACCACGCCCGCAACAATCAAAGCGATACCCAGCATGGCGACCAGATCCAGCTTTTGCCCATGTAACATCCACGCCACCAGCGAAATCAATACCACGCCCACACCTGACCAAATCGCATAAGCAATCCCAACCGGTATCGTGCGCAAGGTCATAGACAAACAATAAAACGAGGCTCCATAACCCAGCACCAGGATCACGGATGGCCATAAGCGCGTAAATCCATCGGATGCCTTTAATGCAGAGGTCGCAATCACCTCGCAGACGATAGCCAGCCCCAGAAACATCCAGTTCATATATCCTCCGAAACAGTCCAGATTATTGAAACTCACCTGATGGCAAACCACACACTTCAGGCTAACCTGGCATTATCCCCTGAAACCGTCAGCACTGCATCCTTATCACTGCAAAGCCTGCGCCACCCCATTCAAATCAACTGGACTTAACTCAGATCAGCCTATCTGAACGCAGCAAAATAAGTAGCAGCAACTGCACTAGCGTCACCAGCAATAAGCGAATTTGAAAATTGCGCTTGGCCGATTTATGCCGCCATACCAGCATCCCTAACCAGATGCCTGCACTACCTGCAAACAAGGCTGACAGCAGCAAAGTCAATTCAGAAATCCGCTGTTTGCCGCGCAAAGCCAAATACTTATCCATGCCCATCATGCCGAAACACAGTAAATTCCAAACCAAGCACGCGAGCAGTAAGTACACCATACTTCACCATCCCTTCCATTCAGATTCCAGACGAAAAAAAACCTCTGGCTGTACACCAGAGGTTTTTCTGTTTCAGCTGTTTCGCAAAGTCAATACACTGACTTAATCACGAATCACCACATGTAGCGTTGCACCAGCAGGGACGATTACATTGGTTTTTGCATAGCTAGACTTACCAGCGGCAATCGTTTCCTGGGCAAAGTAATGCGTAGTCGGCGCCATATTAGCAAATGCTTTTGCTTTGATTGGAACAGACTTCGATATAGCTAACACATCAATCGCATTAAAATTTCCGTCTACCGTACG
The DNA here is from genome assembly GCF_014284365.1 of Cognatundibacterium rugosum. Taxonomy (GTDB): domain Bacteria; phylum Pseudomonadota; class Gammaproteobacteria; order Burkholderiales; family Burkholderiaceae_D; genus Undibacterium; species Undibacterium rugosum. Next base: position 188,037 of record NZ_JACOGG010000003.1, on the reverse strand, counting down.
TTGCGGGAAACCGTAACCGACAGGCAGCCCTGACGTTGGTAAATTACTCCAGATAGACGCACCAAACTTAGTCAACTCATCAGCGATACCCAATCCACCTGCATTCAGTATCAAGGTATTCAAGCAAGAATAGCTCGATACTTGCCCCGTAGCTGAACCATCATTGCAAGAAGTGACCAGGTTTTTAAACAAGCTGGCACCATACTTACGGTTCAGGAAAGCGCCGAAAGCACCGCCAAATGCATAATTATCACTCGACAAATCTGGCCAGTTGACATAGCTGACACCGCCACCTGTTTTTAAGTAATCTGGAATACGCACACTGGTCATTTTGTTGAAACCGTCCGTAAAGATAGTCTTAGCCAGAATATCCTCACCCATCATCGCCGTCGTTTCTTCCAGCCAGGTGTCATGATCGGTATTGCGTACTAATCCGCGCTGATAGAAGTTGATCATATGCACAGCCTCATGCATCAGTGTCGATTTATAGTAATTGAGGTCTCGGGTCACTCCTGGGCCGTTCACAAAGAACACCAGCGCTTCATTACTGTTTTTAGTGGATGAATATGCCGTTTTCAGGTAATTATTCCCCCCCCAAAAATAGCCGCCCCAACCTGTAGATGCAGGTACGTTAGGAAGAACCACATTTATATCCAGCAGCCCATTGGCATCGGTAATGGTGTTTGTATAGCTCTTAGTACCATAGGCATCACCCATCGTATCTGTCAACACATCGAAACCACCGGTACCCGCACCGCCGTTCAGGCAGAAGGTATTTGCCAGCGCCTGAATGTCAGAGGCAGTTGCACCCCCGTTCGGATCTGCCCAGAACACGGCATTGCGCCCCGTTTTCAGTTTGCAAATCTGACTGACTTTCAAGTTGTAGCTGACTGGTGATGATGAGTTAAAGGTATCTATCCATACCTTTGTATCTCCAATGGCGACGGGCTTCACAGACGGTACGTTTTCTGCACGAACAACTGGATTGAGAGCAAGCGGATTAGCGCGCTGCAATTTCAGTAATTCCTGATTTTTAAAACGCATCAGCGAGTGTGTGCTATCGTGATCTGCATGCTCATCGCGCGCAGCAACCGTTGACGAGGTCGGCGCCAATTGAGCCAGCAACGGTGCCACTGGGATAGCCCCGGCTGATGCTTTCGCCAAACTCAATTTATCATCTGGATTGGTAAAGACCAAGGTAGCCACCTGGCCAGATTTGACGCCTGCGATGGAAAAGTCTGCGACAGCATCGGTCGCCCCTGCATTCTTATACTGCCAGATACCAACCCCCGAACCTGCATAACTAGTCGCCCCAGTTGACGCACAACCAGTGCCTGAACATCCCACAACCAAGGGATTACTGACCTGTTGCATGACCGGGTACTGTTTCGTCGTAGACGAACTAAGCCCTTTGGAATTCGTTGCAACAACCCTCACGTTATACATCCCAGCAGATGCATAGGTATGCGATACAGATGCGCCGGTTGCGGTAGCACCATCACCAAAATTCCATGCATAAGTGAGCGCCAGCTGTGCCGGATCGCTGGCAGCCGCCGTAAAACCGACCGAATTGTTTGCGAAAGTATTTGCTAATGAAGGCGTAACGGAAGGGTAACTTGGCGAACCAGGCAACGGTGTAACCTGAAAACTCAACGTCGATTTAGCTGTATTACCTAAATCATTTTTAACGGTGAGCGTTACGAAATGCTCACCGCCTGATTGAAAGCTATGTTTTACACTTGCGCCTGTGGTGCTGGATGCATCACCAAAATCCCAAGTGTAAGTCAGTACTGCACTCGGTGCACTTGGGTCTTTAGACGCTCCGGTAAAGCTCACTTCAGTACCGGCCACCTGATTTTGACCAGTAGATGTGATTGTCGGAGCATCCAAAACCACATCAACAATCACTAAATTCACTGTAGATTGTGCTTTCGTGCCATTCGTGTCACTAGCGGTTACTGTCACTGCATAAGTACCTGCTTTGGAAAAGGCATGCGTTGCTGCAGAACCGGATCCTGTAGTGCCGTCACCAAAATCCCAGCTATAGTTTGCAGTAAGATTCGCTGACGATGTTGCGTTCGCGGAGAGGCTAACACTGCGACCAGCGTATGACACACCCGATGCAGGAGATGTAATTGCGACTGAGAGTGTAGGCAGCGGAGCTGGCGCAGGCGCGGTCGTATTGCCGCCACCTCCACCGCCACATGCTGTCAATACCGCCACCGACATGGCAGAGACCAACAGTGCTTGTGCTATTTTTGTCATTTTCACTCCAGAATAAAAGTTTGAGCGCGGTTATCCTAGCACAAGCGCTTGTTTCTCATATGATACTTTTATAACATTTTTGCAATCAAGGCCTTTTCGTGTTTTCCATCCAACGGAATACGCACTTTATGACCCGCACCTGGGATGATGTTCAAGGATTGGTTTTCAGTATTACGCATTTCAGTCAGGGTCACGATTTCATTACCTTGCGGCGAGATGATTTCGATCTGGTCGCCAACTGCGAAACGGTTTTTGACTTCGATTTCAGCCCAGCCATCATTGATCTGCAAGACCTGACCAACGTACTGGCTGCGATGTGCCTGGGATACGCCTTCCATGTAATTCTGGTGGTCCTGGGTATGATGACGCTGGTAGAAACCATCGGTATAACCACGGTTCGCCAGACCATTTAATTCACCCAGCAATTGCGGGTTGAACGGACGTCCGGCAACCGCATCGTCAATCGCGCGGCGATAGACTTGTGCGGTACGGGCGACGTAATACAGGGACTTGGTACGACCTTCTACTTTTAAGGAATCGACACCGATTTTAGCGAGTCGCTCTACGTGCTCAACGGCACGCAAATCCTTGGAGTTCATGATGTAAGTGCCATGCTCATCTTCGAGGATAGGCATGAACTGACCTGGCTTACCACCTTCCTCGATCAGATAAGGACGGTCTGCCAGCGGATGACGCGGCATGTCGCCCATGGCAGAGAAGGATTGATTCGCTTCTTCCAGCGCTTTATTGAAATCGAACTTGATGGTTTCGACCGGAATACGCTGCAAATCGCCAGTTTCATTTTCAGTCGCGTTTTCGACCTTGTAATCCCAGCGGCAGGAATTGGTGCAGGTACCCTGATTTGGATCACGGTGATTGAAGTAACCGGATAACAGGCAGCGGCCGGAATACGCGATACACAGCGCGCCGTGTACAAAGACTTCCAGCTCCATGTCCGGGCATTCCTGACGGATTTCCTCGATTTCATCGAGCGACAATTCACGCGACAAAATCACGCGGGTCAGGCCCATTTTTTTCCAGAATTTGACGTCGGCCCAGTTCACCGCATTCGCCTGCACAGATAAATGCACTGGCACTTCCGGCCATTTTTCACGCACCATCATGATCAGGCCAGGGTCAGCCATGATCAGCGCATCCGGTTTCATTTCTATCACCGGCTCCATATCGCGCAGATAGGTTTTCAGTTTGGAGTTATGCGGGAAAATATTACTGGCAACAAAAAACAGCTTGCCACGCGCATGCGCACCATGGATGCCTTCACGCAAAACATCCAGCGTGGAAAATTCATTATTACGGGCACGCAGGCTGTAACGGGGCTGGCCCGCATAAACAGCATCTGCACCAAAATCAAATGCAGCGTGCATTTTTTCCAGCGAACCGGCTGGCAACAAGAGTTCAGGCGCTTTCAACATAGCAAAATTCCGGGTAAAACTGCCAGCAATTCCAGCTAGCAGAAAACAATAAATTAACCCGCTATTTTACTGCGATTCACCCGGCTTCTGGTGCCAATTCCAGATTTCATTGATGATCAAGGCCGCTAAAACGATAGCACCGCCCGCCAGCGTGGCCGAATTTGGGGTTTCGCCTGCCCATAGCCAGGCCCACAAAGGTGCCAGCAAGACTTCCAGCAAAGCCAGTAAGGCCACCTCATGGGCCTTCAGGCTGGCCGAAGCCTTGACCATCAGGCTGCAAGGCAAACCCAGCTGAAAAAATCCCAGCGCGCCCAGTATCAACACATCCTGCAGACTAGCCTGAAACGGCAGCGACAAGGGCAACATGGCGAGCGCAGAAAAGCTGCCACCTAAAAACACCGCCGGTATCAGGTCTACCGTATGTGCGCGCCGTTTGAGCAAAATCATATTCACCGACGAGGCCAGCGGTATGCCGAGCGCGACTAACATGCCGAGTACGCCGCGACTGTCGGTCAGCGTCAGATTACCGGCAAACATCCAGGCCATGCCGCAACCCGCCATCGCAATCGCAATCCAGGTGGCCGCCGGGATACGCTCCTTCAGCACCAGCCAGGACAGCAAGGCGGTGAATAAGGGGGCCAGACTCTCCATCACCGAGGTATTCGCCACCGTGGTCAGGGTGAGCGCTATCATGAAGCAGCTATACATGGTAGCCCACATCAGGCCAGACAGCATACCGGTGCTGCCCATCAGCTTTAAACGACTGAAAAAAGCACGCCGGTACTGATGCAGCATCAGCCCGGCGACAAAGATGGCGGTAAACAGGCTGCGCCAGAATACGATCTCGAAACCGGCTGCACTTTGCAAATGACGACTGGCGACACCGGCGCTACTCCACAAAGTAGCGGCAATGATCATCAGCAAAATGGCGTGACGGCGGGCGTGCTGGCTGGCAGGCATGGGGGTTCCTCGATTGGCAGTACGATTTCAGATGCCGCACACGGGATTGACCGTTAGACCGCTAAAGTCAGGCATCTGCAGCGACACGACCCAAATGGTGATGTCAGGCTGGAAATTCATAAAAACTGAATATAACAGCCAGCTTATCCGCCCGATATCGTGGATGTCCGCAAAAACAGTGGACGAGAGACTTGAAATTTTTTGAATCCGGCTTACTGCACAGAAATGCTCATACAGAAATACAGTGCATTCAGCTTAATAAGGAAGCAATAAAACGCAACCATACCAACTGGCACACCGCGTTTTCTGATCCAAACCCGAGGATAACCCGTGATTACTGCGGGCAATGGCTCCGCTTGGCAAATTCCGGCGTCACGACCAGGCGTGCGCCTGCCGCTTCGAGCACATCCCAGCCCGCCACAGCCTTGATCTGGCCGGCCCGCAATGCTTCTTTGACACCGGCACATTCTTGTGTTTGCAAGTCGACTTGCCCCTGATGCGCCCAAACTCCGGGACTCAGTTCGGCATACAGGCTGCCGCCATAATAACTACCACGCTCGAGCACCAAGACCTCTGGCTTACCATCGTGATTCATATCCTGCATCAGCACATCACAGCCACGCGTTTTGGCGATCAGGCATGCACGATGATACTCACTCAGCCATGGCGCTGCTGTTCCGTCTGCCTGCGTCAAAAACCCCTGAGGCAAAACAGCGCCCTGAGGCCAGACTTCATAGGGCGTAATGACATCCACTCTCTCACGGCCACGATGGGTCAGCGCCAAGGCTTGCGCTGCACGCGTACGGATGGTGGCGGCTTGGGACAAGGCCTTTTCCGGCTGCAACTGCTGCAATTGCTCCAGTGCAGCGCGCCCGTAGCGACCACCTTCAAAACGCAAATAGACATAATCAAATTGTTCAGCACTGACTTTCCCCTGCTGCAAACGCGCCAACTGATCGGCAACTGCGATGCGGGCCGGATCCAGCAAAGGCGAAAACATGGCGAGCACCACCGCTAACTGCACATAGGCCATGACGATATTCACGCCAGCGATGCTACTCAATAGACCATCCACCTTGAGCGCAGCACGCAGATAGGCCAAACCGTAGCTCAATGCGATGAGCGCACACATCACTGCAATCACACGATCGCTGCTCCAGCCATACTGCCCTATGCGTAATTGCAGCGCACGCAGAGCAAGCGCCGCCAGTATTGGCAACAACAAGCAAGCGACACGCGCGCTCCAGCGCAATATCCGCGCGGCTGACTGCAAGGCGGTGCCATCCTGAAATACAGTATTGATCAGCACCACCAGCACGACACAGGAGCTTAAGAGTAAATTCGTTGCGTGTTTGGTTTGCCATAGCAATTCTGTGCCGCTGAACAGCAAAGCCGCCAGAAAGCCGCTTAGTACCAGAGTCGCCACCGGCAGCAGCCAGGACAACAACACCAGCAACAGATTGCGGATGCCGCGCACGATGGACGGACGCATATCGGTCAAATGCAAGGCACAGGCAAATGACAACACTGCCACCGGAATGCTGAACCAGTCTTTTTCCAGCAAGTGTTTTAAGAAATCCAGCTTCAGCAACATGAACAAAGCCGAACCCAGATACAGCAAGGCAAACAAAGCACCAACAAAAATCAGGGAAAACACCAATTGCACCAGCAATTTCCACGACAAATCAAAATACACGGGATAGCTACCCAAGCATTGCTGGTTTTGCTCATAAGCGAGTTTGAGGGCTTGCGCCACATACAAACTCACAGCACTGAAGAAAAATAGCAAGGGTGAAGGAAACACAATCTGCACTTCATCCGGCGGCAAGCCCCAGCCATTATTCCAGCCATTGCGGCGCAACCAGTCATGCTGCGTCAATAAAACCAAGACCAGTAACAGGACCGCCAGCCAGCGTAGCAAGGCAGCGCTACGCATTTGTCCCAGCGAAGAAATTGCCATCACCGGCAAACTGAGTCCGCATAAGAGCAAAGGAAAAAACCATTGCGGTACTAACGCCGGCCACACTTTATCCATTGCCGCGCGATACAGCAAAAACAGTAACAGCGCCTGCCCAGCCGCCACCACTACCCTGATCAGACCAACCGAACGGCTGACAGAAGATAATTCCTGATTCATCGCATCCCACTTCTACCGTGATAGATTCAGCCTTTTAGGCTTTCTGACGCCTCGCTTCATAGATCTGTACAGCCAGATGTCAGCACCCGAAATTGCTTATATTACATTAAATGCCTGACATCCCTGACACCCGTTGACGAAGCGCAGCGTTCCTATTGGCATAGCTATGCTGAAATCTGCATCGAAGTTTTTAAACAGCCTTTTAATTATTTGGATATATGCAAAGTTGCTATGCTAATTTCCGCATTTAGTCAGACACATGAATCTAGCGACAGGCATGGTGTTAGGCAAGCAAAATTGGCGACATAAAAAAACCGCAGACGACGCTGCGGTTTTTTATTGTCCGGATAAACCCTTTAAGGATTACGCTTCGCGGGAAGCTTTCTTACGCTCATGTTCCTTCAAGAAACGTTTGCGCAGACGGATACTCTTAGGTGTGACTTCAACCAGTTCGTCATCTTCAATGAATTCAACTGCGTATTCCAGAGACATTTGAATTGGTGGTACCAGACGTACCGCTTCATCCGTGCCGGAAGAGCGAACGTTAGTCAATTGCTTGCCTTTGATCGGGTTAACCACCAGGTCATTGTCACGGGAATGGATACCGATGATCATACCTTCGTACACTGGATCATTGTGGCTCACGAACATACGGCCGCGGTCTTGCAGTTTCCAGATCGCGTAAGCAACAGCAGCGCCATCATCCTGAGAAATCAATACACCATTGCGACGGCCAGCCAGTTCGCCTTTGGAGTTATCGACGGGTGCGTAGTCATCAAACACGTGACTCATCAAACCTGTACCACGGGTCAGTGTCATGAATTCGCCCTGGAAGCCGATCAGGCCACGGGCCGGAATACGGTATTCCAGACGTACACGACCTTTGCCGTCCGGTTCCATGTTTTGCAGATCACCACGACGGCGACCCAGTTCTTCCATCACACCACCCTGGTTGGACTCTTCAACGTCAACGGTCAGGTTTTCATATGGCTCGTGACGTACACCATCTACCATTTTGAACACAACGCGTGGGCGGGAAACAGCCAGCTCGAAACCTTCACGACGCATGTTTTCGATCAGAATAGTCAGATGCAACTCACCGCGACCGGAAACTTCGTATGTGGAATCATCACCTTCAGCTTGCACTACGCGCAATGCCATGTTGGATTTCAGTTCGCGTTCCAGACGGTCACGGATCTGACGGGTAGTCACGAATTTACCTTCGCGGCCAGCCAGTGGCGAGCTGTTAACCATGAAGTTCATGGTCAGGGTAGGCTCGTCAATCTTCAACATAGGCAGGGCTTCTGGGGTATCTGGTGCGCAGATCGTGGAGCCGATACCGATTTCTTCGATACCGTTAATCAGTACGATGTCGCCAGCAAGCGCTTCGTCAACCAATACGCGATCCAGACCTTTGAATGTCAGAACCTGGTTGATACGTGCTTTAGTTGGTTTATCTTCAGGGCCATTCATCCAGACCACGTCTTGCAACGCTTTCACTTTACCGCGCAGGATACGGCCAACGCCGATCTTACCAACGTAAGAAGAGTATTCCAGCGATGTGATTTGCAATTGCAAAGGACCATTCGGATCATCTTCACGTGCAGGAACGTGTTTCAGGATCGCATCAAACAATGGCTCCATGTTACCGTCGCGCACTGTGTCTTCCAGGCCTGCATAGCCTTTGAAACCGGAAGCGTACACAATTGGGAAGTCCAGCTGTTCATCAGTTGCGCCCAGCTTGTCGAACAATTCGAAAGTCGCGTTAACGGCTTTTTGTGGGTCCGCGTTTTCACGGTCAATTTTATTCACAACCACGATAGGCTTCAGACCCAGCGCGAGTGCTTTACGTGTCACGAAACGCGTCTGTGGCATTGGGCCTTCTTGCGCATCGACCAGCAGCAACACGCTGTCTACCATCGACAATACACGCTCTACTTCACCACCGAAGTCCGCATGGCCTGGTGTATCCACGATATTGATGTGGGTACCTTTGTATTCAACGGCACAGTTTTTGGAAAGAATGGTAATACCGCGCTCTTTCTCAATATCATTGGAGTCCATGACACGAGAATCAACCTGCTGGTTGTCACGGAAAGTACCGGATTGGCGCAGCAATTGATCAACCAGCGTGGTTTTGCCGTGATCAACGTGAGCGATAATTGCGATGTTGCGAATAGCGCGTTTTGTAGTAGACATGATAGCGTTCGTTTTGGGGTAAATCGGATAACCTGAGATTATAACATGCTGCAACGCAAAAGCAGGAAACTCCTATTATTTCAAGGAGTTGCTACCGTACGATGACAATTTGACTTCAATAAAACTAAGCACCGGTGAACTGCCGGTAAGCCCGGCAGCACAGCGGCTCAATGGGTACCGGTTTGTATCAGCCGCTCCGGTGCCAGAATGCCGAATTCCTGCAACTGCGCAGAACCCAGCAATTGGTGGTCGGCAGCGCGATACACGCGCACCCGGCCAGGTGTCGCGGGCAAATCTGGCATCAGTTTGGCGAGCGCGAGCCGCTGACCGTGCAGGAAACGGACGGACAGCGCCTCATCCAGTGTAATAGCCGGGAAGCTGGACAACAAGGCGTCTACCGGGTCCAGCAACTCAAGGCGCGCTGCTTCCGGCATCGCCTCAATTGACTCGATCGTGATCGATTTTTCCAGCTGCAAATGACCAACCTGTATCCTGCGTAAAGCTTGCAGATGCGCACCACAACCCAGTGCAGCACCGATATCTTCACCCAGCACCCGCACATAGGTTCCCTTGCTGCATTTGACGCGCAAAGTCATCATGGGCGCGCTGTAATCGAGCAATTCCAACGCATGGATCACCACCGCACGGGCTTCACGCTCCAGCGTCACACCGGCACGCGCATATTCATACAAGGGTTTGCCGTCACGCTTAAGCGCTGAATACATGGGAGGCACCTGCTGTATCGGGCCTGTAAATTGCGCCAGCACCGCCCGTATCTGCTCAATACTGACGTCGACGGCACGCTGCTCCAGTTGCTCACCTTCTGTATCTCCAGTAGTCGTGGTGATACCCAGATGAACTACGGTGATATAAGTCTTGTCCGCTTCCAGCAAATCCTGAGAAAACTTGGTCGCCTCACCAAAGCACAGTGGCAGCAAGCCAGTTGCAAACGGATCCAGGGTACCGGTATGCCCGGCCTTGATCGCGTTCAGCAAGCGCTTGGTTTTGATCAGCGCATCATTACTGGAAAATCCAACGGGTTTATCGAGCAAAAGCACGCCATGCACTGGCAAACGCGTGCGTTTTTTGGGGGGATTCGTCATAAGTAATCTGGAAAAACCGGACTGGCTTTATTCTTCTTCGTCCTGAACACGGGTCGCGATCGCTTCATCGATCAGCTTAGACATCGCCATACCACGGATGGTGGAGGTGTCATGCACGAAATGCAGTTGCGGCAAGGTGTGGATACGCAGACGCAGACCCAGCTGATTACGCAAGAAACCAGCAGCCTTGGATAAACCTTGCTGGGTCGCCTTGATCGCTTCCGCATCGTCTGCCAGCGTGGTGAAATACACTTTCGCATGCGCGTAGTCAGGCGTGAGCTGGACTTCGGTCAGCGTGATCATGCCGACGCGTGGATCTTTCAACTCTGACCAGATAATTTCTGCCAGATCTTTTTGGATCTGATCTGCAACACGCAGACCACGACCCGGAATATTTTTACTATGTTTTGCCATAAATTCTTTTCTACGCCATAAAACGAGAACCCCGGAACGAGTCCGGGGCCGAAGTGTTTAGAGCGTACGTGCTATCTCTTGAACTTCAAATATTTCGAGTGTGTCGCCAACCTGAATCTCGTTATAACCTTTCAGGGACAAGCCGCACTCCATACCGGCTTTGACTTCTTTAGCGTCATCTTTATAACGCTTCAGGGAGTCGAGCTCGCCTGTCCAGGTAACTACGTTATTACGCAGCAGACGGACAGAAGAAGTACGTTTAACCATACCATCGGTCACCAGACAGCCCGCAATTGCGCCGACTTTGCTGACCATGAATACCTGGCGGATCTCTACCATACCGATCACTTGCTCACGCTTCTCTGGAGCCAGCATGCCGGACAAGGCTGCTTTGACTTCGTCGACCGCATCGTAAATGATGTTGTAGTAACGAATATCCACGCCATTCGACTCAGCCAGCTTACGCGCAGACGCGTCAGCACGGGTATTAAAGCCGATGATTACTGCTTTCGAAGCCACCGCCAGATTGACGTCGGATTCAGAAATACCGCCCACCGCTGCATGTACAACCTGTACGCGCACTTCGCTGTTAGACAATTTAACCAGCGACTGCACCAACGCTTCCTGCGAACCCTGAACGTCTGTTTTAATAATAACAGGCAGGTTTTTCACTTCACCCTCGCCCATGTTTTCAAACATATTTTCCAGCTTAGCAGCTTGCTGTTTAGCCAGTTTCACGTCACGGAACTTACCTTGACGGAACAGCGCGATTTCACGTGCTTTACGCTCATCGGCCATCACCATGACTTCTTCACCAGCGGACGGCACTTCTGTCAGACCCTGGATTTCTACCGGAATCGAAGGACCTGCTTCGCCGATGCTCTTACCATTTTCATCCAGCATAGCGCGTACACGGCCATACGAAGAACCTGCCAGTACCACGTCACCACGCTTGAGCGTACCGGACTGAACCAGGATAGTTGCAACGGTACCGCGCCCCTTATCCAGACGGGATTCAACCACCAGACCTTTAGCCGGCGCATCCTTCGGCGCACGCAACTCCATCACTTCTGCCTGCAGCAATACATGCTCCAGCAAGGCGTCGATACCCTGGCCAGTTTTTGCAGACACAGGAACGAAAGGAGAATCACCACCGTATTCTTCCGGCACAACACTTTCAGCAACCAGCTCCTGAGTCACGCGATCCGGATTGGCACTAGGCTTATCAATCTTATTAATCGCTACCACCAAAGGAACGCCCGCCGCCTTAGCATGGGAAATCGCTTCCTTCGTTTGCGGCATCACGCCGTCATCAGCTGCAACCACCAGAATAACGATGTCAGTTGCCTTCGCACCACGTGCACGCATTGCGGTAAACGCTTCGTGACCTGGCGTATCGAGGAAGGTAATCATGCCACGTGGTGTTTCAACGTGATAGGCACCGATATGCTGAGTAATGCCACCGGCTTCACCTGACGCGACTTTAGCGCGACGGATGTAATCCAGCAAGGACGTTTTACCATGATCAACGTGACCCATGACTGTCACCACCGGCGCACGCGGGAATGCTTCGTACTGCGCATGTTCCGCCACGTCTGTCAGCATCGCTTCCGGATCATCGATCTTCGCAGCAAATGCTTTGTGACCCATTTCCTCGACCAGAATCATCGCTGTTTCCTGATCCAGTACCTGGTTAATGGTGCACATCTGACCCAGTTTCATCAATTGCTTAATGACTTCGGAAGCCTTCACCGCCATCTTATGCGCGAGTTCAGCCACGGTCAGTGTTTCTGGCACAAAAATCTCTTTTACAACGGCTTCAACCGGAACCTGGAAATTCGATTCGCGCTGATCATCATGATGATGATTACGGCGACCTTTAGGGCCACCTTTCCAGCCATCGCGGCCACCCGACGTATCGCCACGGGTTTTCAAACCACCGCTGCGTTTTTTGGATGACTCATCCTGCCAGGTCGACGATACATTGGCAGATTTAATTGCCTTCTTATCCGTCGTTGCAGGTTTTTTGTCATCTTTCTTTTCAGCCGCAGGCGCTGGCTTTTTGTCGGCCAGTTTTTTATCCGTTGGCTTATGCAGCGTGCCCTCTGCCACTTTAGGTGCAGGCGCAGGTGCCGGAGCAACTGGCTTAGGACGACGTGCGGCATTCATCATTTCTTTGATCTGCGCAACTTCATCAGCCACCGCTTTGCGGGCACGCTCTGTTGCGGCAGCACGCTCAGCAGCTTCTTTCGCTTCCAGAGCCGCTTTTTTCTTCGCTTCTTCTGCTTCCAGACGTTTCTTTTCTTCGTCGTTGGCAGTTGGCTTAGCTTCAGCCGTTTTCACAGCTGCGACGGCCGCTGCAGCAGCAGCCTGCTCCGCTTTCAGACGCTCAGCTTCTGCCTTTTTCGCTTCAGCTTCAGCAGCTTCACGCATAGCTTTTGCCTGCGCTTCTTTTTCAGCTTCCAGCTTAGCCAGACGCTCCTGCTTTTCGATCAGCTCAGCTTCCTGACGCGCGATCAGCTCTGCCTCGCGGCGAGCCTCTTCTTCGCGACGCGCAATCTCTTCCGCATCAACGACAGGAGCACGTGCCGGCGCTTCTTCAGCAGAGATTTCATCGCGCTTTACAAAGGTACGCTTTTTACGAACTTCGACCTGAATGGTGCGCGATTTGCCCGTAGCATCCGCCTGTTTGATCTCCGTTGTCTCTTTACGAGTCAACGTGATCTTTTTCTTTTCAGTGTCAACAGCAGATCCATGGGAACGACGCAGGTGATCCAGCAGTCGGTCCTTATCTTCTTTGGTCAATGAATCCGACGTGGAATTTTTATCCACGCCTGCCGCACGCAATTGCGTGAGCAGTAAATCCGCTGACATTTTCAGCTCGGTGGCAAATTGGGCAACGTTGTTACTCGCCATTCAGTCCTCTTTTTCTATGTGCGCGTTATGAATTTGAAACCCGTGAATTACTTAGCTTCTACGAGTTTCCAGGCGGTCGCTAATACAGCTTTGGCCTGATCATCATATTTAGCGTCGATGAGTTTCATCTCATCATCGGTCACATCTTCAAATGCTTCTTTAATCAAATGGCGGGAACGGTCGGCAGATAATGCCAGGATCGCGCCAAATTCGTCGTATGCCAGAGCAGCAAAAGCTGCCAGCGTTTTAATACCAGCCAAACCCAGTTTGCCAGCAGTCACGCGGGTCATACCTTCGAGGTTGATCAATTGATCTTCCATGCCTTCCAGACCTTCTTCCGAAGCAATCGCTTCAGTCAACAGGGCATCGCGCGCACGGTTACGCAATTCATTCACAGTGTCTTCGTCGAACGCTTCGATTTCCAGCATTTCGCTGATTGGTACATAAGCGATTTCTTCGAGACTGGAGAAGCCTTCATCCACCAGGATTTCAGCCACTTCCTGATCCACGTCCAGTTTTTCCATAAACAGGGCGCGGATACCTGCAGTTTCCTGCTCAGCTTTGCTGGCAGATTCTTCTGCAGTCATGATATTGATTTGCCAGCCAGTCAGTTCAGCTGCCAGACGTACGTTCTGGCCACTGCGGCCGATGGCGATCGCGAGGTTTTCTTCGTCGACAACCACGTCCATGCCATGCTTCTCTTCATCCACCATGATGGATGACACATTGGCCGGCGCCAGCGCACCAATGACGAACTGTGCCGGGTCTTCCGACCACAGCACGATATCTACACGCTCACCACCGAGTTCGCCAGTCACTGCCTGTACGCGGGAACCGCGCATACCTACGCATGTACCGATAGGATCGATGCGTTTATCGCTGGTATGTACCGCGATTTTCGCGCGCACACCAGGATCACGGGCAGCCGATTTAATCACCAGGGAGCCCTGTTCGATCTCTGGCACTTCCAGCTCAAACAACTTCATGATGAATTCAGGCGCGGTACGGGACAAGATAACCTGAGGGCCACGTGCGTTGCGGTCGATACGCAAAATGTAAGCACGGACGCGATCACCGACACGCAGGTTTTCTTTCGGGATCATCTGATCACGTGGCAGACGGGCTTCCACTTTACCGGACTCAACCACAGCATCACCGCGTTCCATGCGTTTGATGGTACCTGTTACCAGGGAGTCACCACGCGCCAGGAAGTCAGCCAAAATTTGCTCGCGCTCAGCATCACGGATACGCTGCAACACAACCTGCTTGGTATCCTGTGCAAAACGACGGCCAAAATCAACGGATTCAATTTCTTCTTCGATGTAATCACCAACCTGGATATCGGCATCATCTTCGACTGCTTCGAAATGCAGAATTTCCTGATCAGGCAATTGCAGACCAGCTTCATCCGGCACCACGTGCCAGCGGCGGAAAGAACGGAACTCGCCTGTGTCGCGATCAATTTCAACGCGAATATCTACTTCGCCGGGAAAACGTTTTTTTGTCGCCTGAGCCAGTGCATGCTCCAACGCACCGAAGACCACTTCTTCATCGACGTTTTTTTCACGCGCCAGCACATCCACTAATAACAACAAATCACGACTCATGCTTTGCGACTCCTAAAATCCACTTGTGGCACCAGACGTGCCTTATCCACATCGGCGAGCGTAAACTCCAGCATGGCCGACCCATCTTTTACTTCAAATTCCAGCTTCAAATTATCGCCTTCAGGCTCATGCAAAACCCCTTCAAAGGTTTTGCGATTCGGCGTTCCCGGCATAGGCATACGCAATTTGACGGTTGCTTTGCAACCAGCGAAGCGCACGTAGTCGCTCAGCTTTTTCAATGGGCGATCCATACCGGGAGACGAAGTTTCCAGGCGACTGTAATTAACATTCTCAACCATCAGCACATGCGACAATTGGTGACTGACTTTTTCACAGTCTTCAACTGTGATATTGCCCTTTTCCCAATCAGCGGGCAAAAAATCAATGTACACCCGGAACAACCCACGCTCGGCCTGCTCAAAGTCCACCAGCTCATAGCCGGTGCCATTGACGGTTTTCTCTATCAATTCCAATAAAACCAAACTATTCTCCGATTCACATAAGCCAACACAGCAGAAAGTTCACGCAAACAAGCGGCAAAACCAAAAAAAAATGGGCAACTGCCCATCTTTTTTAGCGCCTGAACTTTACAACTTTAGGCATAATCTGCTAACTACCAGATTATAAACGATTATTTACCCTGTCGCAATGGAAAAACAGGGACAAACAAACACAATTCAGACACGCATCAGGTGCTATCTCAGGCACCACGCGAACGGCGGCGGGCTGCGATTCCCTGCCCGATCGCCTGACCACTGCCACGCTGCGTCGGACCACGACGTTGTGGCGCAACATCCGGATAACCCAAGGCAGTTTGCAAAGGATCGGGCTGACGCTTTTTACCACCAGACACCTTGTTACCAGAATTCATTTTATTACCATTCGCAGCACGCCCCAAGCCCATTTCAGAACGACCGGAGCTCATCGGCAAACTAGGTTGACGCTGCGCAAAGGATGGCACCGCAGATTTATTGGAAATCGGCTTTTGTGCATGCTGCGTTCTTGGCGCAGGCTTATCTGAGGCAGACTTCTCGAGACCACTGAGCTTCAGCAGGCTGCGTACCGCATCCTCTTCCAGCTCCTCCCAACGGCCACGCTTGAGATTTGCCGGCAAAGTCATGGCACCGTAACGGGTACGGATCAGGCGAGAGACAGTCAATCCAACCGCCTCAAACATACGGCGCACTTCACGATTACGGCCCTCACCAATAATCACGCGATACCACTTATTCACACCCTCACCACCGCCATCGGCAATTTTAGAGAATTGCGCCATACCATCTTCAAGTTCAACACCAGCCAGCAAACGCTGACGCATACCCTCTTCTAACTCACCCAGGGTGCGCACCGCATATTCACGCTCAATACCATAACGCGGATGCATCAGACGATTCGCAAGATCACCGGAAGTCGTGAATAACAACAAACCTTCAGTATTAAAATCCAGACGCCCAACCGCCAGCCACTTACCCACCTTCATGGTAGGCAAACTACCAAATACCGAAGGACGCCCCTCAGGATCATTAGTGCTGACGATTTCACCGGCAGGCTTATGATAAATCAGCACACGTGGCGGCTTTTTCGTCACTTTGCGCATAATCGGCTTACCATTGATGCGCACCTGATCCGTTGGCAAAATACGTTGACCGATATGCGCTGGCTCACCGTTAACAGACACGCGCCCAGCCACAATCAGCTCTTCCATATCACGCCGCGAACCCAGACCCGCTTCCGCCAGCACCTTATGCAATTTAGGCGCATCATCATCCGCAGTCAAATCACGACGCACCACTTTTTGTTGACGCCCACGCCCCTTAGCACCACCCTCATCAATGGCATCATACGCATCGGAAGTCACGAAAGAAAACACGTCATCGGGCGCATTTGTATCACGGCGACCACCACGCGCCTGAGGAGCACGCCCCTGCTTAGCCGCTGGCTTATTCCGCGTCGATGCATCACGCGGGGCACGCTCTTTTCTTACCGCACCAGAATCAGCTCCCACCTCATTACGCGACTGACGTTTACGTGGTGCTGCTTGCTTCGCAAACGCCTCAGCAGGCTCAGTCGAGCCAGCACCAGCTATCGCGGCCTGCTGCTCACCAGCCTCAGAACGCGGACGACTATTCCTGCGCATATTGCGCGGACCACGCACACCACGCTTGGCCGGCCGGCCGTTGTCAGCAGCAGACTGATCACTATCTTGTGCGCGATCTGCGCCCATATCTTCAGAATTCATTGGATTTATCTTCTAATTCTATTTCTAATTCTACTAAAGGCTGCTGATGCAATTCAGCCGCCTGCTCTATCATCTGAGGTAAAGCGACTGGCGCCGACTCAGCCACTAATTCTTCAGCTACTATTTGTTCAACTTCCTGCGCATCAGCCTTTAACTCTTCGGCTGACAAAGCAAACCCAGATCCGACCGCATCAGCCTCACCATCAGACTCCACCTGCGCAAGCACTACCTGCACGCCACCCGGCTGACCCGACTCGATATCAGCCACAGCATCAGTCGCCAATGCCAGCAAATCTTCCGCACCCGATTCCGGCGCAACCTGCTCCTTACTAATCTGCTGCAAAGGCGGCAACTGATCGAGAGAGCCCAGGCCCAAATCACTCAGAAAATGTTTAGTGGTCGCAAATAAGGCTGGCCGCCCCGGCACATCTCTGTGACCAATAGTTTCAATCCAGCCGCGATCCTCCAGCGTTTTTATCATTTGCGACGATACCGTCACGCCACGAATCTCTTCGATATCACCGCGCGTTACCGGCTGCCGATAAGCGATAATCGCCAGGGTTTCCAGCGTTGCCCGGGAATATTTGGGAGGCTTTTCAGGATTGAGCCTGTCGATATAAGCGCGCATTTCAGGCCGGCTCTGGAAACGCCAGCCAGTCGACAAGGCAACCAACTCTATTCCCTTGCCCGACCAGTCACGACGCAAATCCTCCAACATCATCCTGATCGTATCAGCACCAATTACATCAGCCTGTTCATCCGTCTCCTGAAACAGTTTTTTCATGGCACCGACCGTCAAAGGCTCAGGTGCGCACAATAAAGCCGTTTCGAGGACTCGTTTTGCCTCAGCAGTATTCATGCAATCTATTACACGGGTTTATATTGATGTCACATGGCGGGACGAGATCCATCACTCACCATTACGTATTACCAAGCACTTCGCTGGCTTCACCCATTCTCAGGGCAGATCGGGGCTAAAGATCGAGGCTAATTAAGACGCATATCTTGAATATGCAAGCCCTGCAAAATCAGTAGATAACAGATTGTAGTCCAGAATGCGGGTGACAATCAAAAAATTTCAATCACGCAGCTAATAAAAAAGCCACGTACAACGTGGCTTTTTTTGAATCTTGGTTGCGGGGGCAGGATTTGAACCTACGACCTTCGGGTTATGAGCCCGACGAGCTGCCAGACTGCTCCACCCCGCGTCTGAAGAATGAAACTATACACGACTTTGCTGCTGCGCGCAATGCCCGCACCAAATGCAGCCTAAATTAACGATATTCTTACTCTATAATGCACCGCATCATCAAAGTCTGCATTCGCATCACAACAAGAAATCATGCGCATTGATTACCATAGGCAAAGCCAGTGGTACACTCAGGTCATTGCTTATCTATTCGAATTCAGCCATGAAATTCTGCTCCGAATGCGCGACACCGGTTGTCATACAAATTCCACCCGACGATAACCGTGAACGCTTTGTTTGCCCCGCCTGCCATACAGTGCACTATCAAAACCCCAAATTAGTCGTAGGCTCCATTCCTGTATGGGAAGTAAACGGTCAACTGCAAGTCTTACTGTGCAAGCGCGCCATTGAGCCGCGCCATGGCTACTGGACACTGCCAGCAGGATTTATGGAAAACGGTGAAACCAGCAGCGCCGCAGCTGAGCGCGAAACCCAGGAAGAAGCCGGCGCCAACATCCGTCTGCATGATTTGTTTTCTATACTGAATGTGCCTCATGTAAATCAGGTACACTTATTTTATCGTGCCACCCTGCTGGACCTGAATTTTCAGCCAGGCACCGAAAGTCTGGAAGTTCAGTTATTTTCTGAAGCCGAGATTCCGTGGCAAGACATTGCCTTCCCGACCGTCAGCGAGACCTTGAAATTTTTCTTTGACAATCAGCGCCTGGTCGCTCAGGGCGGCAGCTATCAATTGCATGAGCATGATATTTTTAAACCCATGCGGAGTGATCTGTGATCCCCTGGCTGGACACAAACAGCCCTTTTCCGGATGTAAGTACTGCACTGACTGAGGCGCAGGGCGCCGCTGGTCTGCTCGCAGCCGGCGCCGACTTGTCTGCAGAGCGCCTGCTCCTTGCCTACCGTAGCGGCATTTTTCCCTGGTTCTCTGAGGGCCAGCCAATTTTATGGTGGTCTACCGATCCACGCATGGTACTAAAGACGGCCGAATTCAAGCTTTCAGATAGCCTGCGCAAGAAACTCAATAAAATCAGTCATGACTCAGCCTGGGAACTTAGGTTTGACAGCGCTTTTGAAGCTGTCATGCGCGCCTGTGCCGCCCCCAGAAAAGATGGACACGGAACCTGGATATCAGAAGAGATTATTCAAGGCTACAGCGCACTGCATCGCCAAGGCTATGCACATTCTTCCGAACTGTGGCTGAACAATACATTGGTCGGTGGCGCATACGGTGTCTGCATAGGCAAAATGTTCTATGGCGAGTCCATGTTTGCACGCGTCACCGATGCCTCTAAAATCGCCTTGAGCCAGTTGGTGTTTTTTTTGCGTGAGCAAGGTGTGCAAATGATAGACTGCCAACAGGAAACAGCGCATCTCAGCTCACTGGGCGCCCAGCCCATCAGCAGAGCCGCGTTTCTGGAATGGCTCGATATCGCAACAAAACAGCCTGCCATCACGGACTGGCAAGCACCCGGGATCAGAAGCAAGTGACACAACTGCATGAACTTCCACTGACGAGCATACAGTTTTATGCTACGGCCCCCTATCCTTGCAGCTATCTGGAAGGGGTACAGGCGCGCTCGCAAGTCGCCACGCCAGCCCACCTGATTCATAGCGACGCCTATGCGGAATTAGTCAGAAATGGCTTCCGGCGCAGCGGCATTTTTATATACCGCCCCCACTGCGATAATTGTCGGGCGTGCACACCTGTCCGAGTCCGGGCCCATGACTTCAAACTCAACCGCAGCCAGCGCCGTGCCTGGCACAAGCACTGCGGACTGAGCGCCTATGTGGCCAACCTGGCCTATTCAGCCGAGCACTATGAGTTGTATCAACGCTACCAACAGTCACGCCACGCCGGTGGCGGCATGGATCAGGACAGCCGCGACCAATACGCGCAATTTCTGCTGCAAAGTCGGGTCAACACCCGTCTGGTGGAATTCCGCGACGCCGCCAATACACTCAAAATGGTCAGCATCATTGACATACTGAATGACGGTCTGTCATCGGTGTATACTTTTTTTGATCCGGATGACACGAATTGCTCCTACGGCACTTACAATATCCTCTGGCAAATCCAGCAGACTCAGGAATTGCAATTAGATTACGTCTATCTCGGCTATTGGATAGCCGCCAGCCCGAAAATGGCCTATAAGACCAATTTCAAACCTCTGGACGCTCTATTGCATGGAAGATGGCAGGAACTACATACCTAACATCAGCCACCTGCGAAGGATAATGGCAAGCCTTTTCTCAGCCAGACCAATACTCCATCGTTTTTCTCTATCAGCTATTAGCTAATTTTAAGCACACTATGTCCGAAAGCCTTTTATATTCCCTCATCCGGCCCGCCCTGTTTTCCATGGACCCGGAAAGAGCCCACCATTTCACCTTACCAAGCCTGCAAAAACTACATCAGCTGGGCCTCTCCAGCCTGATAAGCAAGCCACAGGAAGATGTACGTACCGTGATGGGAATACGCTTTCCCAACCCCGTTGGTTTGGCCGCCGGACTGGATAAGGATGGCGCTTATATCGATGGACTGGCGTCACTCGGCTTTGGCTCGATAGAAATCGGCACGGTCACACCACGTGCTCAACCGGGCAACCCCTTGCCACGCATGTTCCGCCTGCCTAAGGCAGAGGCCATCATCAACCGCATGGGTTTTAATAACGGCGGCGTGGATGCGTTCGTGCGTAATGTGCAAAGCTCGCGCTTTTTTCAGGATAAGCAGGGTGTGCTCGGCCTCAACATCGGCAAGAATGCTGACACACCGATAGAACGTGCCGCCGACGATTACCTGCACTGCCTGAGTAAAGTCTATCCCTATGCCAGCTATGTGACGGTCAACATTTCCTCGCCCAACACCAAGAACCTGCGCCAGCTACAAGGTGCCGGCGAATTAGACAGCCTGCTGTCCCAGCTCAAAGAGGCGCAGCAACGTCTGGCTGACCAGCACAAACACTACGTGCCAGTCGCCCTGAAGATCGCACCGGATATCGATGCCGAGCAAATTAAGACTATCGCCGATGCACTGCTGCGTCATCGTATCGACGGCGTGATTGCGACTAACACGACCATCACACGCGATGCAGTATTAGGCCTGGAGCACGCAGAAGAAGCTGGTGGCTTGTCAGGTAAACCCGTATTTGAGCCATCCAATCGCGTCATTCGCGCCTTAAAAGCTGAACTGGGCGATGCTCTGCCCATCATCGGTGTAGGCGGTATTTTTTCCAGTGAGGATGCAATCACCAAGATGCAAGCCGGCGCCTCGCTGGTGCAACTGTATTCTGGCCTTATTTATCAAGGCCCGGGACTGATCAAAGACTGTGCAAGCGCATTGCGCCGCATGCGCTAAAGCTCACACAAGCTTGATGGCGCGAAAAAAAGGTGGCTCATGCCACCTTTTTTGATCCTGCGCAAAGCACAAAAATCAAAATCAACACTCAATCGCAACTAGCAATCATTCTCATTTACATTTTCAATAAAGTTCGTTACAATCCCACGCTGAATTTGAAATACCAGCCATTCCCATCTGGAAAAGCCAACAGGTATTTTGTGGTTAAACTTACTTTTGGAAATTCCGATGTCGCATATCAAGAGCCGCAAGCACGCCAGTTCCCCGATTCAACACACCATGAGCGCAGCCATTGCGGCAGCGCTGCTGTTACCAGTTGCAGTCCATGCAGCGGACAAACTGCCTGAAGTCACAGTGAAAGGCAAAGCCGAAAACGAATTCAAGGCGGAAAAAGCGGCTTCTGCCAAATACACGCAGCCATTGGTTGATACGCCACAAACTATCTCGGTCATTAAACGTGAACTGATCGACCAGCAAGGCGCACTGACGCTGACTGACGCGCTGCGCAATACACCAGGCGTGGGCGCATTCTTCCTGGGCGAAAACGGCAGCACCAATACTGGCGACGCGATTTACATGCGCGGCTTTGATACCTCCAGCAGCATCTATGTTGATGGTGTACGTGACCTCGGCTCTATCTCACGTGATCTGTTTAATATCGAACAAATCGACGTATTGAAAGGCAACGCAGGCACCGACAGCGGCCGCAGCGCACCGACAGGCTCTATCAATCTGAGCAGCAAGCAAGCCAGAATGGATAACATCACTTCGGTTAACGCGACTTTCGGCAGCGGCTCGCAAAAGCGCGTAGCAGCAGATACCAACGTGGTACTCGATGAAAAAAGCGGCTCTGCTTTCCGTCTGAATGCCATGGTGCAGGATAGCGGCGTGCCTGGCCGTAACGAAGTCAATAACAAACGCTGGGCGATTGCGCCTTCGCTGGCATGGGGTCTGGGTGGCAACACGCGTTTCTATGCCAACTTCCTGCACGTAAAACAAGACAATATTCCGGATGGTGGCGTTCCTACCATCGGTCTGCCTGGCTATACCAGCCCGGACGCTAGCCGCCCTTACATCAGCAATGCACCAAAAGTCGATCCAAAAAACTTTTACGGATCAAATAGCGATTTCGATAAAGTTCAGGCAGACATGCTGACTGGCCGCATCGAGCATGATTTTTCTCAAAACGTCAAACTGATCAATACCGCACGTTATGGCAAGACCACGCAAAATTATCTGCTGACTTCCTTCATGGCGTCCAAGGCTAACTTACTGACACCTGGCGCCAGCGATTTGTCCAGCTGGAATCTGGCGCGTAGCATCCGCACGCTGAAAGATCAGGAAAATGAAATTCTGACTAACCAGACCAACATCCAGGCCGATCTGACCCTGGCTGGCGTGCAGCATGCTTTGCTGGGCGGCGTGGAACTGACTTCTGAAAAGCAAAATACCTGGGGCTACAATGGCACCGGCACTCTGCCAGCAGCAAATCTGTACAAGCCAAATCCGGCTGATGCGATCAGCGGTCTGAATCTGGTCAAAAACGGCGTATTCAGCCGTGGTGCAACCACCACCGTCAGCGCCTATGTATTTGACACCATCAAGTTCACACCACAATGGCAAGTTAACGGTGGCGTGCGCGTTGATCGCTACAATACCGATTACACAGCGGCTTCCTTGTCCACTGCGGCTTCTAACCCTACGCTGCCAGTCAATACTTTAGTACCGACTAACCTGAATACCAGCGGCAATTTGCTGAACTGGAAACTGGGTGCACTGTACAAGCCAACCGAAAGCAGCAGTGTTTACACGTCGTTCTCGACGTCCAAACAACCACCAGGTGGCTCGAACTTTGCACTGAGCACTGCTGCGAGCAGCGCAGCGAATCCTAAGTTCGATCCCCAGGAAACCAAGAACGTAGAAATCGGCACCAAATGGGATCTGCTGAAAGAAAAACTGTCCTTCACTGCCGCGATTTACCGCACGACGATTTCTAACGAAGTCGTACAAAATCTGTCTGATCTGATGTACTACCAGACGGGTGAAAAACGTGTAGAAGGTATAGAACTGGGCCTGACCGGCGCGATCAACCGCGACTGGCTGGTCAGCGCAGGCTATGCCCGCATGAATACCAAAGTGGCAGCAGGTCCGGTAGTCACTGCGAATGGCGAAAACAATCTGGCCTATGCCCCTAAGCAGACATTCACTGCATGGACTTCTTACCAGATCAATAAAGACTGGAAAGTCGGTGGTGGCGCACGTTTTGTGGATGCCTTATTGCGTGGTACAGATGGCGCAATCGGCACTCCGGCCTCGACCGAGTCTTACTGGGTATTTGATGCGATGAGCAGCTATGCAATCACAAAGAACATTGATCTGCAGCTCAACATCAGCAACCTGGCTGACAAAGTCTATGTCGCTGCCATCAATAAGAGCGGCTACCGCTACACACCAGGCGCACCACGTGCGATCAGCCTGGGTGTCAATGTGAAGTTCTGATACCCCACTCTGTTGTAATTAACGCCCCTCTCAGGAGGGGCTTTTTTT
Source organism: Cognatundibacterium rugosum (assembly GCF_014284365.1). Lineage (GTDB taxonomy): Bacteria > Pseudomonadota > Gammaproteobacteria > Burkholderiales > Burkholderiaceae_D > Undibacterium > Undibacterium rugosum. Next base: position 163,652 of record NZ_JACOGG010000003.1, on the reverse strand, counting down.
CTGGATCAGAGAAAAAAAGTAAGCTGGCTTAAGCAACATCATGACGGCAATGCATATAAGCTGCATGATGAGAAGCTCTCGTATCAGCAGATCGACATGATCAGCCGTCATGACTATTTGGAGTTAGAAAATGATGCTACATATCCCCGGCGTACTCACACCGGAACAAGTCGCCAGTTTCCGCAGTCGCCTGGCTGCCACCGACTGGGTCGATGGAAAAGAAACCGTCGGTGCACAAGGTGCGCAGGTAAAACAAAACCGGCAATTACCGGAGCACTCTGCGGTATCGCGCGAACTGAGTCAGGAATTGCTCGACATCGTCAAACGCCATCCTGTATTTTTTTCCGCAGCCCTGCCTTTACACATCGTGCCGCCGCTGTTCAATGCCTATTCGGGCGGGGAACATTATGGACTGCATGTAGACGGCGCAGTCAGGCGGGTACCCGGCACAGGCCAAAGCCTGCGCACGGATGTCTCCACTACGCTGTTCCTGACCGATCCAGAAGAGTATGAAGGCGGCGAATTGATGGTAGTCGACACCTATGGCACCCATGAAGTCAAACTGCCGGCCGGTGACATGATCGTCTACCCATCAACCAGCCTGCATCAGGTGACGCCTGTCACACGTGGCACACGTGTCTGCTCATTCTTTTGGAGTCAGAGCATGATACGTGACGACGCGCGCCGCAGCATGTTGTTTGACATGGACCAAAACATCACGCGCCTGCGTGCTCAGCTAGGCGACAGCCGTGAAGTTGTAAGCCTGACTGCGCAATATCACAACCTGTTACGCATGTGGGCCGAAACCTGAAGCAATCAGTCCGCCTGGCACCATGCACAGGCGGCATGATCAGGACAGTGGCATTCAAAACCGCTTTTGCAGAGTGTAAGAAGTATGCCCCTTAGGCATCCCTTCCAGGCTGGATAACAAGGTGTAGCCTTGCTTTTCATAAAATGGCTTAGCCTGCCAGCTAGTCGTCATTACCAGCGCCAGCTCCATTCCATGCTGCTTCGCTTTTTCTTCCGCAGCGCTCAGCAATTGCCTCCCCAGCCCGGCACCCCGGCTTGCGGGCGACAACCAAAGCAACTCGACATGCAGCGTGTTCCAGAAACAGCTGGCACGGATGCCACCAACCACCACGTCCTGCTCATCACGCGCCAAAACAAAGAAACGTACTTCTGCACTCTCAGGCTCCAGATCCGGCACGGCTTCGTGATTGAAGCGGACGATCCCCTCCCTGAGCACAGCCTGCTCAGCCTCAGTCGCCATTTCAGTGGTGACGATTTTCATCGTTTTGCCTCATTATTTATTCGATCGATACAGGTCAGACCCACCCACCTTGTAAGCGTCAAAACTGCGCGATCACCAGTGCTGTCATAGCGACAGCAACCCCGACAAAGGATGCGAAAACATTGGTCTGTGCGGAAGGATTAATTTTACGTAAGACTATCGTGACGTAAATCGAAATGAACCCGTGAACACTGACTAAGGACAAAATCGCCCAAAAAGACCAGCTCTCACCACGGCTGAAAGGCAGCACCAGCCAGGCTAAGGCCAAGCCAAATGCCAGTAAGCCAGCGCCTACCATTTTCAGCATACCCAAAATAATCGCCTGATAGTGAGAAGGAATATCGCCCCAGGCCAAGCCCGTCAGTTGAGCATGGTAAAACAAATATTCCCTAGCAAACAGATAACGTAAGCCGAACGCAAGTGAGCTGGCAGCAATCGCCAATAAGGCGGCAGAAGCAATGAATAAGTTGGACATACCGGTTTAGGCACACTTGTGCCACTTAAATGAAAGGAGGAGCAAGTTTACAGTAATCGTTTAATTCGAATAATTTTCAATGCTAAAACTTAAATCAAAACAAAACTGCCCATGTTTAGTGTAAAAGCGTGACAGAAAAAATCCATCAATAAAATGCAGCCCCGTTAATTCCTCATTAACAGGAATTTGCAAATATGTCAGCAAACCCCGACAGTCTTACGGCTCTTCCTTTGGCGCCCCTCTGAAGCTTAATATTTGCAAAAGCGAATTCAAATTTTTATTTGTCATCAGTGATGGCAAATAACCGCCTTCACTGCCAACTTCAGCGGCATTTACTGTGACCTGATACAGACCTGCACAATAAAGAAGAGGTGTCACGCTCTGCCCAACGTAATGTGATGAGCTACATGACACTGGACGCGGATAACATCACAGCGTGGCGCTGGCCAGCTTGGCACCGAAGCCGATAAACATGGCACCGACTCCACCGGTCACACCGGCCGACAAGCGGCGGCGTTGACGGAAGGTTTCTGCCAGGCGCACGCCGATAAATATAATCACGGTCAGATAAGTAAAGCTGCAAATCTGGCAGATCAGCGCCAGCAAACCATAAGACAGCAAGGGATGCTCAAACGCCGGATCAACAAACTGAATGAAGAAAGAAATAAAAAACAGGATGGCCTTAGGATTCATCAGGCTGATGACCAGTGCCTTTGTGAACGGATCACCTGGTTCGACCGCGCGCTGCACTTCGCTCACCGCCTGATGACGGTTCTTCCAGCCCAGCCAGCAACCACGCAGCATCTGCAAGCCTATCCAGGCCAGATACGCTGCACCTATATACTTGACGACGTAGAACAGCGCTGGATTAGCTTTCAATAAGGATGCCATACCGCCCGCAGACAATACCATCAGGATCAGATCGCCCAGAAAAATCCCGCAGGCACCACGGTAAGCCTGACGCACGCCGCGCTGTGCAGCCACGCTCAGCACATACAGAGAATTCGGCCCTGGCAACAAGACGATAAATATCGTCCCGATCACAAAAGTCCAGAAATCAGAAATGCCAAAAGTGGCGTGTATCAGTGCATTCATAGGAAATGTAGTGGTGAGGTCAGTGTAAAGAAGGCGCTGCAGTTGCAGCCCGCAAAGGACTGCTTCGCATCATAACACTGCCAGCGAAGCAGCACAGGGCTGCAAGCTTGCAGCACCTGCTCACTGCACCTTGTTACTCACTGCGCGCACCGGTAAAGGAACATTGCACAGATCAATATGTCCGGCCGGGACTTTATACCAGTCACCGCCACGGTTACGCTGCGCTGCCACCAGTTTCTGAAAGGTCGGGGTATCGGTACGTATCACTTCCAGCTGACTGCGCTCGGCTACTGGTAAATCCGCTGCCACTTTGATCGCGACAATGCGGGTATGCTGCTCCGGCTTTTCATAGAAGCCCAGTGCACCGGTACCACGTGGCAAACTGGTCAGCAACTCCATGCCCTGCATCACGCGGCCGACCACCGTGATATTGCGATCCAGCTGACGCGGCGCATGGCCCGTCACCACATACAGCGAAGTACCGTCACCGCTGTTATTCTCATTGCCGCGTGCCACGCCCAGCGCACCATAACAATGTGCCAGCCAGGTGGTGCCAGCTTTAGGATCACGCCCCGCTGCAAAGCCATTGCTGTGGCCGACTTGCGGCGCGTAACCGTCCACATCCGGTAAGCGTGTAAAAGGCAATGTTGCGTTGTACTTCACAGTAAATTCGCCATCAAGCTTACGTTGCGCAGTGTTGACTTCGCGCTTTTCATCCGGATCAGCCCATTGCACGACATAATTGTCTTGCGCACGCACGATGGCCAGCCCATCGAAATAAGATTCACGTACCAGCTTTTTAATATTCTCCACATGGCGCGGTGCGAAGTCAGGGGCCAACTCCATTACCACCCTGCCCTTTTCCAGTTCCAGATATAAGGTGTTATCCGGATTCAGCGCACGCCAGTCCGTCGCAGATGAGGCTTTTAACACATCACTCATACTGACTGCGGACTTGACTGGTGTCGCCGCGTGGACAGAGAAACTGGCGCATACAGCGACCACCAGGCACATCATTCTTGACATACGCATTGCTCACTCCATTGTTAAAAAGTTTACAGGACAGGTCGCAAAACTTACGCTGACTGCGCCCATTTGTCCAGTCTGATTGCGTATCACGCGGCGCGACCAAACCACATTAAAATCCGACAAACTGTAAATTCTTTTATCAAGTCAGGTTCCGTTTGCTATATTGGCAAGCCATCAGTTAGCCACACTTTACTGGCGGCCAAGGTCTGACGCAACGCTCACAGAAAGGAAAGTCAAATGAAGCCACACTATCAGCCCCCCACTGCTGCATTTATCGCCGCGTCCTGGGTCGCTATGTTTGTCGGTGCCCTGACCTATGTGGTCGGCCTTTGGAATGCAGCGATGCTGCTCAATGAAAAAGGCTATTACTTCACCATTTTGATGTACGGCTTGTTTTCCGCTGTATCCCTGCAAAAGTCGGTGCGTGACAAACTCGAAGGCATACCAGTGACCGGCATTTATTTTGGCCTGTGCTGGTTATCGGTAGGTATTTCGCTGTTATTGCTGGGCGTGGGCTTGTGGAACGCGAGTCTGAGTAATAGTGAAAAAGGCTTTTATGCCATGGGCTTTTTACTAAGCCTGTTTGGTGCTGTCGCCGTGCAAAAAAACATACGTGACCTGGCGGTGATACGACGCTTGCATCCGGATCAGGCAGAGTATGAGCTGCCGGACCAGCAGTCATAATTCAACCTAAAATCAACCTGAAATCAAACACGCGCATTGCCCCCTTGTCACCGCAACGCAGTCACAAGGGAGGCAAGACTGAGACGCAGATCAGGCAGCAACAGCAGGCGCAGTCACAACATCTGCAATTGCTTCAGTCGCTGAATTGCGCAAGCTGACTTGCAAGGCATGTTGCAAAGACTGAATCGAGCCACCGGTGCGGTACTGGAAGCTGATGTCGATCACATCACCAGGCTGGACGGCCAAGGGTTCTGCTACTGGTAAAGCCATGTAGTGATTCAGCCAGTCTATGGTCGATGAGCTTTCCATCAACACTGCAAGAATATTCTTGGTCACAAAACGCAGTGCGGTCAGGGTACCTGCTTGTTCTATGGTGATACTTCCCTGCCAGCTGATGTGTAAGTCATTCGGCTGACAAAAGTCGATCACGCTGTACAAAGCAGGCTGCCCCAGCTCACGGGTATCAGCAGAGAACACGCCGGGTTGGGTGAATTGTATGATCGGTGCCTGATAACCGAGGAAGTCATAGGTTTGCTGTAAAGGCTGCACCGCCATGACTACCGCTTCCGGAATAAATACCGGCATCTTGTCACCGAATTTTGCAGCATAGCGTTTTTTGAAATTCTCTATGACCTCAACCTGTTTTTCACGCAGCATACCGACATGTATCATTTCGCAGATCACCACGTCGACCGGCTCAGGCGGCAGGTATTCAAACGCATCGTCATGGATCACCTCGACCCGTTCGCCGTAGCGATTTTTCGCGAGCAAGCGGCGCGCCTCGGCGACCATATCCGGATTGAATTCGACGCAATAGACTTTGGCCGCGCTCTGTGCCGCGAACCAGGACAGCACACCGGTACCGCCACCTAACTCCAGTACCTTGGCGCCTTCAAAGACCTGGCGTTGAATCGCAGCTTTGAAATTGTCCATGCGGTTTGCATCCATCAGCATATTGTGATGGTACTGCAAAGGGATAAATTGCCCGAGATAACAGCTCTCAGCTTCACGCTCATTCAACATAGCGTTTCCTTCCAGGTTCGGTTTCATCATAGACCTGCCTATCGCCAACAGGACAGGGTGCGCTTCGACATCCGGAGCAGAGGCAGCGCGGCAGCCAGCTCAGGTTCGATTGTCTGATTATCCTGTGGAACGAAAAAAACAATACTGAGAGTTAAACGAAAAAAAGCACTCTGTTCGGGCTTTTGCGCATGATTCGCCCTGTCTGCACTATAGGTCAAGGCGAACGCTTTAACAATGCACCGTATCAGCCTGGCCGAATTGGCAGCTAACGCGAATACGGCATAGCCAGGCGGCCTGGCACGAAAGCGGCTTACCGTTTTTTATTTTCGCAGCGTGCGTCGCTGTAGGCTTGTTTTTCCTGCGTCCAGCCTTCACCGGGCGAAGTCTGCGCGCACACTCTGGCATCACTGGTTTTACTGCTCCACCAATACCAATCAGCCGGTGCCGCCTGCGCCATCCAAATCGGCGAAAACAAAGCGGCGCACAAGATGCCGCATAAACCTGCTTTATTCAGAAGATGCTTCATCCTGGCCTCACTGAAAAAGCAGCCAGACCGGATTGGGTCAGGCTGCATACTTCATGTCAAATCATACGTCACTGCAAACGATAGTCTGCAGATCAGATTGATCCAGCTTCAATGCTGGCACGATACTGCGCCAGCTCGGCGATGGTAAGTATCACCAGATCATGCGTCAGCGCGTACTCCAACACCTGCTGACCCCGGCTCATGCTGCCATCCGGATTCATCAGCTCACACAAGACCGCCGCGGGTTTCATTCCAGCCAGCAGGGCAAGATCGACCGAGCCCTCGGTATGCCCACGTCGCTCCAGCACCCCGCCCGGCACTGCACGTAAAGGGAAGACATGGCCGGGACGGGCCAAATCCTCTGGGCGTGCATCGTCCGCGATCGCAGTCAGTATCGTGGTGACACGGTCAGCCGCGGAGACGCCGGTCGTCACACCCTGTTTCGCTTCGATCGAGACCGTGAATGCGGTGCCGTAACGGCTTTGATTATCGCTGACCATAGGCGGCAGATCGAGTTGCCTGAGTTTTTCATCTGGCAAACACAGGCAGACGATACCACTGCAATCACGGATCAGGCGCGCCATAGCCTCAACGCTGATTTTTTCAGCAGCCAGAATCAGATCCGCTTCGTTTTCGCGGTCGAAATCGTCCATCAGCAATACCGGACGTCCTAGCCGCAAGTCGTGTATTGCTCTTTGCAGCCGCTCTGACCAAGGCGTTTGGGTGTACAGGTCGTGCAGATCGTGACCTGACACAGCAGCGCTTGCATCAGTTGGCAGGTTCTGAATAGTTTGAGTAGTTTGAGTTACTTGAGACATCGTTGAAACGCTCCACAAAAGATTTGTAAAAGACGTTTCAGGGAAAACGCATAGCAGCAACCAGGGTCTGCCGAGTCGTCAACAGGCCCTGCCGGACCGGTTTCAGCGGTCCACAGTTTCATGCGCATCTTCTTTCATCCGGACTATGACCGTCGGCTCTGGCATCGCACCAGATCTGCTGACCCTGCTCAGGAATTGCGTTCCCACTCAGGCGCTCGCGGGCTGCACTGCAAGCAGTGTTACCGCCGGTGGGGAATTTCACCCCGCCCTGAAGACGTTGCCAGCATAAGGGCTGGCGGCGCTCATTATACGCGGCTGAGAAAATTCTGTTTTCTTGCGCCAGCAAACACGGATACAAGCAAGACTGCACATCTGCGCAGACAACGGCAAGGACATGGAATTGTGTAGCAAATTACAAGCAATGAACTAAGATACAAATTCATACCTTCTGCGCATGTTCATATACCAATTTCACATATAAGCAAATAAATACTAAGTAGTTTGCAATAGATAGCGACTTGATTACGATGCGATTTCGTTGATAGAGAGATGATATGACGCTGACTTATGTGTTATCCGGATTTGCTGTAGGTGTGCTGGTTGGGCTGACCGGTGTGGGCGGTGGCTCACTCATGACGCCGTTGCTGACCCTGCTGTTCGGCGTCAGCCCATCGGTTGCTGTTGGCACCGACCTGGCATTCGCCTCAGTCACCAAAGTCGCAGGTACCCTGACCCATAAGATGCGCAGCACCGTGGAATGGCGAGTGGTTCGGCTGTTATGCATAGGTGCGCTGCCTGCAGCCTTGCTGGCGACTTTATTTTTAAAGCAGTTCGGCGCACTGAACAAAGAAATTGGTCTGATTATTCGCTACTCGATAGCAGGTTCCGTGTTACTGACGGTGATCGCACTATTGTTTAAAGCACGCATGGTGAACTGGCTGAATGCGCATCCGGAAAAACAATTGCAAGGTTTCAAACTGGATCTGGCAACTGTGATCGCAGGCGCCACACTGGGTACGCTGGTAACCATTTCCTCTATCGGCGCCGGCGCGATCGGCGCGACCATCCTGGTAATGCTGTATCCACGCATGCCTGCAGCTCACATCGCTGGTACCGATATTGCATATGCAGTGCCGCTGACAGCGATTGCGGCCATTGGTCACTGGTGGCTAGGCTCGATTAACTGGGAATTGCTGGGCACCCTGCTAATCGGTTCCGTCCCGGGTATCACCATTGGTTCACTCGCTGCGCGGGCGGTACCGGAAAAATTATTACGCGGCATACTGGCCACTACGCTGACTGCCGTGGCAGCCAAACTGGTGCTATAAATTTCAGCCAAGTTTTTTAGCCATAATTTACAGAATCACCACTTGCACCATCGGTGCGCAACTAAAAGGTAAAAGAGATGTATCGTTACGACCAACACGATCACCAGATCATCAAAGAGCGTATCGCACAATATCGGGATCAGGTGCGCCGCCGTCTGGCCAATGAACTCACTGAAGAAGAATTCCTGCCTTTGCGCCTGCAAAATGGCTTGTACCATCAGCGTCATGCCTACATGCTGCGTATCGCGGTCCCCTACGGTATGCTGTCTTCAGCACAGTTGCGTCAATTCGCATATATCGCACGTCATTATGACCGTGGCTATGGTCACTTCACTACCCGCCAAAACATACAGTTCAACTGGATCAATCTGGAAGACACACCGGCCATCCTGGAAGATTTGGCCAAGGTAGAAATGCATGCGATTCAGACTTCCGGTAACTGCATGCGCAATATCACATCCGATGAATTTGCCGGTGTCGCGCATGATGAAGTGATCGATCCACGGCCGTATGCGGAGATCCTGCGCCAATGGACCACCTTCCATCCTGAATTCGCTTACCTGCCACGTAAATTCAAGATCGCGATTAACGGTTCGCTGGAAGATCGCGCCGCGATTGCAGTACACGATATTGGCCTGACCGTAGTGCACAATGAAGCGGGCGAAGTCGGTTTTAAAGTGATGGTTGGTGGCGGCATGGGCCGTACCCCAATATTGGGCAGTGTGATCCGTGAATTCCTGCCTTGGCAGCATGTGATGACTTATCTGGAAGCGATACTGCGTATCTATAACCTGCACGGTCGCCGCGATAACAAGTACAAAGCACGTATCAAGATCCTGGTCAAAGCAATCGGTGCCGATGTGTTTGCTCAGCAGGTTGAAGACGAATGGGCGGCGATTAAAGATGGTCCGGCGACGCTGACCGAGGCAGAATTTAAACGTGTGTCGTCCTACTTCACCACACCAGCCTATCTAAGCCTGCCTGCATCGGATGCAGGTTTTGAGCAGCAACTGGCAGACAATAAAGCCTTTGCTAACTGGGTACGCAGAAACGTGAAACCACACAAGGTTGCCGGTTACAACAGCGTCGTCTTATCGCTCAAAAAACCTGGTGTACCACCTGGCGATGCAACTGCAGATCAGATGGACTTCGTGGCTGATCTCGCCGAGCGTTACAGCTTTGGTGAATTGCGTGTCACACATGAACAGAACCTGGTACTGGCCGACGTGCAGCAGGCTGCGCTGTTTGACTTATGGCAGGAAGCCAAATCACATGGTCTGGCCACACCCAATATTGGTCTGCTGACTGACATGATCTGCTGCCCAGGCGGTGATTTCTGCTCACTCGCGAATGCGAAATCCATCCCTATCGCGCTGGACATCACCGACCGTTTTTCTGACCTCGATTACTTATACGATATCGGTGATCTGGAATTGAATATGTCGGGTTGTATCAATGCCTGCGGTCATCACCATATCGGCAATATCGGCATCTTGGGTGTGGATAAAGATGGCAGCGAGTTTTATCAGGTATCCATCGGCGGTGCACAAGGCAACCAGGCGGCAATCGGCAAAATTATCGGGCCCTCTTTCTCTGCCGGTCAAATGCCGGAAGTGATAGAGCGTATCGTCAAGGTCTACCTGGACCACCGGGTAGACAATGAGCGCTTCATCGATACCGCACAACGCCTGGGCATCACACCGTTCAAAGAATATGTATATGCCACCCCGATTCAGACTTTGGTACATCACGGCGAAGATGCTGGTGCCGCCGTTGCTTACTAAAAAAGGAAGTCATCATGCGTGAAATTATTAAAGATAAAGCGATAGTTCAGGATGACTGGACAGTATTACGACTGACAGAAAATGAAACCCCGGATGCAGTTGAGGTACCGGCTGGTAAAACCATCATTCCTTTAAAAGTCTGGCTATTACAACGCACGGCACTGATCACACGTTTGCAACAGCAACAGGATCTGGCAGTCTGGTTCAGCAGTGATGAAGCCGCGCAGGACCTGGCAGAGGATGCCAGCCTGTTTACGTTGATTGCGGTCAATTTCCCTAAATTCTCGGATGGCCGTGGTTATTCTATCGCCTATACCCTGCGCTCCCGCCTGGCGTACAGCGGTGAACTGCGCGCGATCGGCGATGTATTGCGCGACCAGCTGTTTTTCATGCAGCGCGTAGGCTTCAACGCCTTCGCCACGCGTGAAGACCGCAGCATCCAGGATGCACTCAAGGGCCTGACCGATTTCAGCGATGCTTACCAGACTTCCTGGGATCAGAAGAATCCGCTGTTCCGTCGTGTCGATCGCAGTGTGGTGACCGCATGAGTGTATTTGCAGATAAACTCAGCCTGACGCTGCACACCTTGCGACGTATAGAAGGCGAATTCAGCCCGGCGGTATTTGCTTCCAGCCTGGCAGCAGAAGATATGGTGTTGACCGATCTGATACTGAACAATCAGTTGAATATAGAGATTTTCTCTTTGCAAACCGGTCGCCTGCATGCAGAGACCTTGGGCATGATAGAGCGAGTCAAAGCGCACTACGGAAAAGACATCAGCTTATTTCTGCCTGACGAACAAGCAGTGAATGACTACGTGACACGTCATGGCCTGAATGCGTTTTATGACAGCGTGGATTTACGCAAAGAATGCTGCCGCATCCGCAAAGTAGAGCCCTTGAACCGTGCGCTGGCGGGTAAAGCCGCCTGGATCACCGGGCAACGCAAAGCGCAGGCGGCAACCCGTACCGAACTGGCAATACAGGAAGACGATGTCGCGCACGGCATGCAAAAATTCAACCCGCTGGCAGACTGGTCGGAAGACGATGTCTGGCACTATATCCGCAGCAATGCGGTACCTTACAACCCCTTGCATGACAAGGGCTATCCGTCGATAGGCTGCGAGCCCTGCACCCGTGCTATACAAGCCGGTGAAGATGTACGTGCCGGGCGCTGGTGGTGGGAAAATCCGGAATCCAAAGAATGCGGCCTGCATGTGGTAGATGGCAAATTAATTCGGATACGCGCTGCGTCGGTCGCCGCTGAATAAACCTGCGGCAGGCAGAACATTAAGGAAGACTATGAACACTGTGACAGAAAATCATTTCATTGATGCCGCGAGCAATCGCCATCTCGACTGGCTGGAATCCGAGGCCATCCACATCATGCGCGAAGTCGCGGCAGAGTGTAGCAATCCGGCTCTGTTATTCTCGGGCGGCAAAGACTCTATCGTATTACTGCGTCTGGCTGAAAAAGCCTTTCGTCCGGGTAAATTCCCCTTCCCGCTGGTGCATATCGATACCGGTCATAATTTTCCGGAAGTGATCGCTTTCCGCGACAAACGCGTGGCGGAACTGGGTGAACGCCTGATCGTCGGCTCCGTGGAAGCATCGATACAAAAAGGCACAGTACGCCTGCGCAATCCGGCGACCGATTCGCGCAATGCTGCGCAAGCTGTGACGCTGCTGGAAACCATTGCTGAGCATCGCTTTGACGCCTGCATAGGTGGTGCCCGTCGTGACGAGGAAAAAGCGCGCGCCAAAGAACGTATTTTTTCCTTCCGCGATGAATTCGGCCAGTGGAATCCAAAAGCCCAGCGTCCTGAGCTGTGGGACTTGTATAACACCCGCGTCCATCCCGGTGAAAACATGCGGGTATTCCCAATTTCCAACTGGACTGAACTGGATGTCTGGCAGTATATTGCACGTGAAAAGCTGGAATTGCCTGAGATTTATTTTGCCCATGAACGTCAAGTCATCCCGCGTAATGGCCTGCTGGTTCCACTGACGGATCTGACCCCGCCACGCGCCGGAGAAACGGTCGAAACCCGCGTGGTACGCTTCCGTACTGTTGGCGATATTTCCTGCACCTGCCCGGTCTCGTCGGATGCGGCAACCGTGTCTGCCATCATTGCAGAAACCGCGATTACCCAGATTACTGAACGTGGTGCCACCCGCATGGACGACCAGACTTCCGAAGCCTCCATGGAAAAACGTAAAAAAGAAGGATATTTCTGATGACTGCAGCAAGCACCTCCACCGTCAGCAACGCCGCCGGCCTGAGCGAGCGCGGACTGTTACGCTTCATCACCGCGGGCTCCGTGGATGATGGAAAAAGCACCCTGATCGGCCGTCTGCTGTTCGACAGCAAGGGCATTTTTGCCGATCAGCTCGACGCCATTTCACGTGCAAAACACAAACGCACTGTGGGCGACACCATTGATTTATCGCTGTTGACCGACGGTCTGGAAGCAGAGCGCGAGCAGGGCATCACGATCGACGTGGCCTACCGCTACTTCGCCACCCCTAAGCGTAAATTCATCATCGCCGATACACCTGGCCATGAGCAGTACACACGCAATATGGTGACTGGTGCATCGACTGCAGATGCGGTGATCATTCTGATTGACGTATCTAAAGTTAAACTGCACGAAGATGGCAGCGTGGACTTGCTGGTACAGACTAAGCGCCATTCCACCATCGCCCAGTTACTGCAGATCGAGCATGTCATTGTGGCTGTCAATAAAATGGATCTGATCGATTATGACCAGTCTGTGTATGAACGCATCGTCGCTGAATATCTGAAATTTGCTGCACAACTTGGTTTGCGTGATATCCATGCAGTGCCGCTGTCGGCATTGGCAGGTGACAATGTGGTCGCGGCCTCGGACAAGATGCCTTGGTATCAGGGACCGACCCTGATCGACCTGCTGGAATCCTTAAGCGTCTATGATGCCTCGCAGGATGAAGCCTTCCGCTTCCCGGTACAATTAGTGGCGCGTCACAACGGCCATGAAGCCAACGACTTCCGTGGTTACATGGGGCGCATAGAGGCTGGCAAAGTCAGTAAAGGTGATCAGTTGCTGGTTCAACCCGGCAATCAGCAAGCGACCGTTAAAGACATCCTGACCCTGGACGGCTCGCTGGATACCGCGGTGGTCGGTCAGTCAGTCACTATCCTGCTCAATGAATATCTGGATATTTCACGCGGCGATATGCTGGTGGATGCACAACGCCCAGCCACCCTGCAGAAAACTGTCAAGGCTGATTTGTGCTGGTTATCAGAAGATGCGCTGGATGTGCGCCGCAAATACTGGCTCAAACATACGACCCGCCAGGTTGCTGCGCGGGTAACAGCCATCGATACCATCCTTGATATCAATACCCAGCAACGTCGTCCGGCTGACAGCCTGAAACTGAATGATATCGCCAGTGTCTCGATCAACGTGCAGCAGCCGCTGGCCGCGGACGATTACAATGATTTACGTTCGACGGGCTCTTTCATCCTGATCGACGAAGTCACGCATCAGACCGTTGCAGCGGGCATGATACGACTTGGAGAAGCCGCTTGAGTCAGGCAGCGACTGCCAAGGTATTTCTGATCGGTGCCGGCCCCGGCGCTGCGGATCTGATCACCGTACGCGGCGCGCGTCTGCTGGCGCAGGCCGATGTCGTGCTGTATGACGCATTGGTCACAGCAGAGATGCTGGAATTATGCCCGCAGGCGCTGCTGATTTCGGTCGGCAAGCGCAGCGGTCAACGCTCTGCCTTACAGGATGAGATCAATCAGCAAATCATCAGTCAGGCACAGACGCACCGTCTGGTGGTGCGCTTAAAGGGTGGAGACCCTATGTTATTCGGGCGCGCTGATGAAGAAATCCGAGCGCTGGAAGCAGCTGGTATCAGTTATGAAATCGTACCCGGCATCACCACCGCTTTGGCTGCGGCCGCCAGCGTGCGTCAGCCTCTGACCAAGCGCGGTATTGCGCGCAGTGTGGCGCTATTCACCTCCAGCACCGCGCCTGGCGAAGCAGCGGATACCCGCATCCCGGAATGCGACACGTTGGTGCAATACATGGGCGGACGCGAAGCCATGCTGACGGCACATCGTATGCTGGATGCCGGTCATCCCGAAACGCATCCTGTTGTGGTGGTAGAAAACTGCAGTCGTGCCGACGAAGTCATTACCCACATGACGCTGCAGGATTTAGCACAGGGCTTGCACACTTCGTCCGGACCGGTACTGGTGATGATGGGCGAAGCCATGCGTCAGCGCCGACTTTAAGCTGCGCAGAGCACCCGGACCGCATACTCTGCCTGATGAATTATATCTGCGTCACGCAATAATCACGCATTGCCATTAACACCCCAGCATCTTCACCAACGGCGCCAGAGTGACGGAACTGGATTGCCGGGTAGTCTGCGCGCAAACTGTCCAGTATCAGCGGCAGGTCGCGTAACACGTGGCCGCCCTGCCCCAGGAAAACCGGTACCACAGAAATCTGCTGACAGCCTTGTTGCGCCAGTTCGGCCACCAGTGCTGGCAGCGCGGGGGACATAAACTCCAGAAACGACAACCTGACCGCAACCTCGGGCAATGCATCCTGGGTCAGTTTCTGCAAGCGTTCAAACGGTGCGGCCCAACGTGGGTCCCGTGCACCATGCGCAAATAATACTATCGCTTTCATTAGTGCCTTTCCACGTAACGCAAACCTGTCAGCGCCAACGCCATAAACAAGACACTGGGTACCAATGCCGTGACATAGGGCGGCCAGGTATTGAGTAAGCCGATGTGGGAAAACAAACTATTAATAAGATAAAACACCATACCTATCATGATGCCACTAAAAATTTTAAAGCTCACACCGCCACTGCGCACGTGCAGATAAGCGAAAGGTAAAGCCAGCGCCATCATCACCAGGATGGCCAGCGGATAAGTGACTTTTTTCCAGAATGCTATTTCATAGCGTTCGCTATCCTGTTTATTATCAACCAGATGACGGGTATAGGCAGCCAGATCAACGGCAGACATACGATCCGGATCAGCGAACAAGACCGTCAGTATTTCCGGCGTCACTTCTGAAATCACATCCCGGCTTGGGTAGCGCGCCGTTTTTACTTTATTGATATCTTCGCTCGACAAAGTGAGCGGAAACGAAGTTTCAGCCACATCGGTCAGACGCCAGGTATTTTTGCCTATATAGTCCGCAGTCACAGCAGTAACCTCACGGTTCAGGCGGAATTCTTTATCAAATTCATAGACCCGCACATCTTTAAGCTGCCGCGCAGCCGTGATCTCTTTCACATTCAGAAAGCGGGATCCGGTAATCTCACCGCTGAGTCCATTTTCACGGACCAAATCCTTAGTCCAGAGACCGGTGCGGAATTCTTTTTTTTGCGATGCGCCCAATGCTTTCAGCTTCATGCTCTCGGCGAACTTGGTACTAGCCGGTGCAATGACCTCACCAAACAAAAAGGTCAGCGCGACAAAGATCAAGCCTACCTTCATTAACATCGTCATCGCGGTTACAGTGGACATACTGGCAGAGCGCATGATGGTAAATTCTGAATTTGATGCAAACTGCGCCAGCACATAAATAGTACCGATCAGTACCGCAATCGGCATAAACTCATAGACATAGCCGGGCAAGCCCATCAATACATAAAATACTGCGTTCAACAGGCGATAACTGCCACTGTTCACCGACTGCAACTCCTTCATCAAATCGAAGAAAGAGAACAGCGCCAGCAAAGCCAGCATCACGAATGCCACTGCACGGATAATCTCGGTACCAAAATATTTTTGTAAAATCTTCATGCTACGCTCGCTTTGCGTGTTGCACCAGACTTGCAGCGCGCCCAGATGCCGGCAGGATGCCAGCGGCTATTGATTTTTAATCGCCACACAAACAACAACCAGACCAGGACTGCCACTGCAGCATGTACCGGCCACCAGCCTAAGGCAAAGGCGGCACGTCCCTGTAACACCAGAGATTGAGAAATATTCACCATCGTCAGATAAAACACCGTAGCGAGCAAGGCAACGATCAGATTGGCTGAGCGCCCGACACGTGGGTTGACAAAACCCAGGGGAATGGCCAGCAACATCAAGACCGCGGCCATCACCGGCAGCGAGATACGCCACAACAGCTCTGCCCGTTTATGCGGATCTGGCTGAGACAACAATTCAGACAAGGGCATGGACTTAGCGGAGTTATCGCTATTCAAGGCATTCGACTGACTCGACACCAACACACCGTAACGTTCAAACTGCATCATTTGAAAATCCGGTGCAGTCGGCAAACCATCGTAACGGCGACCTTTATCCATGACCAGGAACTTGTCTCCGTATTTGTCGATCTCTATCATGCCCTCTTTCGCCACCACCACGCTGGAACGGCCATCTTTCACGGTGTTGATGAAGATATTCTGCACTTTACTGAGATCACCCGCGACTTCTTCGACAAAGAAAATACGATCCGAAGCGGACGATTCCTGAAATTTACCGGGTGAGACTTTAGCGATATCAGAACGCTTTTGAAAACGCTCTTCAAATTCCACGCTCTGCCGGTTAGCCCAGGGGCTCGCAAAAAAACTCAGGAATGCAGTCAATGCCACAATAGGAAAACCGAATTTGATGACGGGACTAATCCATTGTGTCAGACTCAGACCGGACGCAAACCAGACCACCATTTCAGATTCCTGGTAGCTGCGGGTGACGACCAGCAGCACCGCAATGAAGCCGGTCAGAATGAGTAAAATAGGCAGATACATCAGGGACATAAAACCGATCAGCGCCAGTACATCCGATGAGGCCACTTTTCCGCCGGCGGCCTGCTCCAGCACGCGGATCAGCATCCAGGTGACAGTTATAACGAAGAGGGTTGCAAGGACTGCGCCAGCTGCACTCAGCAATTCACGTCGAAGCGCGCGTTGAAAAATCATGAGAAGGATTATAATGTCTGTTTTACGAGACTTACCAAGAGGAGTAATACGTGGACTTTAGCATAAAATCAATCGACGCAAAAAGTGCCTCAACTGCCCACAAGGCGATCAAAACCGCTTGTATCGTTGTTGGTGTATTCGAAAATAAAAAATTGTCGGTCGCTGCTACTGCACTGGATGCGTCCGGCGCCATCGCTGCAGCGCTGAAATCCGGCGACATCACAGGCAAACCCGGCTCCTCCCTGTTGTTACGCAATATCAGCGACATCGCCGCTGAGCGCGTGTTACTGGTCGGTCTGGGTGAAGAATCTGAACTGGTCACTGAAAAAGCCTATCAGTCCGCCGTTGCCGCAGCAGCCCGTACTTTAGCAGGTTTAGGCGCAAACGATACAGTTATTGCTCTGCCAGGCGTGAAAGAGCGCACCATCAGCTGGTCACTGAATGCCGCTGTGTTGGCCTTCCGCGACAGCATCTTCCGCGCAGATGGACTGAAGAGCAAAAAAGACACCAGCACTGCAGGAGTCAAAAAAGTGGCATTTGCGGTTGCTGCCGCAGAAGCGACTGCAGCCAAATCCGCGTTAGCACAAAGCATCGCCTTGGCGAACGGCGTTGATCTGACTAAAGAACTCGGCAATCTGCCACCGAATGTCTGTACACCGACTTATCTGGCCAATACTGCCAAACAAATCGCGACTGACTACAAGATGGTGGTTGAAGTACTGGATCGCAAACAGATACAGGCACTCAAAATGGGGAGCTTCCTGTCCGTGACCAATGGCACGGTTGAGCCACCCAAGTTTATCGTCCTCAAGCATAGCGGCGGCAAAGCGAAAGATGCACCGGTCGTACTGGTCGGTAAAGGCATCACTTTCGATTCCGGTGGTATATCTCTGAAGCCAGGCGCTAGCATGGATGAGATGAAGTACGACATGGGCGGCGCCGCATCTGTGCTGGGTACCATGCGTGCCATCGGCGAAATGAAACTCAAGCTAAACGTCTACGCAGTGATCCCTACTTGCGAAAACATGCCATCCGGTTCCGCGACGCGTCCTGGCGACATCGTGACTTCAATGTCTGGCCAGACGATAGAAATCCTGAACACGGACGCCGAAGGTCGCCTGATTCTGTGTGACGCTCTGACCTACACTGAGCGCTTCAACCCTGCAGCTGTCATCGACGTTGCGACCCTGACGGGTGCCTGCGTGACGTCGCTGGGTCATCACAATACCGGCCTGTTCACACGTCACGATGCAACACATGATGTATTGGCGAATGAATTACTGGCAGCCGGCAAACAAAGCGGTGATACCGCGTGGCGTATGCCGATAGAAGAAGCTTACAACGAGCAACTGAAATCGAATTTTGCCGACATGGCCAATATCGGCGGCCCTGCTGGCGGCAGCATTACCGCAGCCTGCTTCCTGGAGCGTTTCACGAAGAAATACACCTGGGCCCATCTGGATATCGCTGGCACAGCCTGGAAATCCGGCGCAGCAAAAGGTTCCACCGGTCGTCCGGTACCGCTGCTGACCACTTTCCTGATCAACCGCGCAGGCTGATCAGGTCGGAGTCAGTTCGCTGATTCCGTACCCGCAGCGCTAAGTGTTTGAATCAGGCCGTGCTCCATTCCACCTGGAGCACGGCTTTTCTTTTTTAGAGGTAGCACTATGCAAATGAGCACCTGGAACGTCAACTCCCTGAAGGTACGCCTGCCTCAGGTATTGAGTTGGCTGGACACGAATCCTGTCGATATTCTGTGCATACAGGAGACCAAGCTGACCGACGATAAATTTCCGCAAGCGGAGATTGAGGCAGCCGGTTATCACGTCGCCTATACCGGTCAGAAAACCTATAACGGTGTCGCGATCCTGTCGCGCCATCCTATGACTGACATCCAAAAAAACAATCCCTTGTTTGAGGATGAACAGCAAAGAATCATCGCTGCCACGATACAGGGGATGCGGATTATCTGCGCCTATATTCCCAATGGGCAGGCACCTGATTCTGACAAATTTCAGTACAAGCTCAAGTGGCTGGCGGCGCTGCACAACTGGCTGAAGGCAGAAATGCAGCAATATCCTGAACTGGCTTTGCTAGGTGATTACAACATCGCACCGGATGACCGCGACGTGCACGATCCGGCTGCATGGCTTGGCATGAATCTAGTCTCACCGGAAGAGCGTGCCGCCTTCCAGGAGTTACTACAACTGGGTCTGAGCGACAGCTTCCGACAATTTGAACAAGCCGACAAATTATTCAGCTGGTGGGATTACCGAGCACTCGGCTTCCGTCTGAACAAGGGAGTCAGGATAGATCATATCCTGTTGAGTCAGTCATTGGCAGCGCGTTGCACTGCCTGTGTGATAGACCGGGCGCCACGAAAATGGGAGCAACCCTCGGATCATGCGCCGGTGATTGCTACCCTGAGTTAAAACACGACGTCAATCATACAATCAGGCGTCATAGCCCAGACTAGGTTGGCGCCCTGAGCGTGCGCCGCTTGCTGCACTCACCCTTGTGGCAGGCGCATTGTGTTCCATACGGAAGGCAGACATTGCCACTTTCAATAAGTTAGCCTGCTCTTCCAGCGAACCGGCCGCTGCGGCAGCCTGTTCAACCAGCGCCGCATTCTGCTGAGTCGCTTCATCCATGTGCGCCAGCGCCTGATTCACTTGTTGAATACCATCGCTTTGCTCGGCCGAAGCAGAGGTAATTTCATTAATGATTGCAGCCACCTGATCGACTGCTGACACAATACGTGTCATGGAGGCACCCGCTTTATCGACCAGTTCCGACCCCTCATTGACTTTGGTAACCGAGTCTTCAATCAGGCTCTTGATTTCCTGAGCTGCTGCCGCACTGCGCTGCGCCAGCGTGCGGACTTCGCTTGCCACCACCGCGAAACCGCGCCCCTGCTCACCGGCACGCGCGGCTTCAACCGCTGCATTCAAGGCCAGAATATTGGTCTGAAACGCAATACCTTCGATGACGCTGATGATGTCAACGATCTTGCGCGAGCTGTCCGAAATACCCTGCATAGTCGTTACCACTTTATTCACGACTTCCCCACCCTGGGTTGCCACATCCGAGGCATTCACCGCCATACGATTCGCTTCACGCGCATTTTCCGCGTTATTGCGTACTGCCTCAGTCAGCTCTTCCATGCTGGCTGCGGTTTGTTCCAGCGAAGAAGCTTGCTGTTCAGTCCGTCCTGACAAATCCATATTGCCAGTCGCAATTTCAGTTGCTCCTACCGTAATCGAATCGGTCGCCTTACGTACATCGACCACCATCACGCGCAGCTGATCCATAAAACGGTTAAACGCATCAGCAGTTTGTGCCACCTCATCCTCGCCCTCTACTTCAATCTTGCGGGTCAGGTCACCACCACCGGCTGCAATCGCCAGCATGGCATCCCGTACACGCTGCAAGCCGGACAGCATATGACCGACCAGCCAGGTAGTGACAGGCAATATAATCGCCAGCAAAACCAGCAACACGACCACGGAAATCATCACCAGCTGATCCAGCGAAGCCAGCGCCTTTTGCTTATCCACCACCAAGGCCAGATATAAATCTGACCCATTAATTTGTTGCAGATAGATAAAGCTGGACTTACCGGCAACCGTGCTTTCCACTAACTCTTTTTTCCCCGCCAGGCTGGCCAGATTCTCCAGTGCCAGTTCAGCAGCAATTTCCTTGGCAGGCTTCAACACCTTCGCCTGATCCGCATGGGCCAGTACCTGCCCCGATTTATCCAACAGGAAGGCGTAGCCATCGCCAGCCAGCTTAATATTCAAAATCTGCTCAACAATTTTGGTCAGAAACACGTCCGCTGCCACCACACCCGCTTCACCACCTTTTACCGGTGCGGCAAATGAAATCATCAGGCCGGGTGGATTGACCCCCATATAGGCTGAGGTCACGATGGGCTTTTTCGCTTCCATCGCTGCCTTATACCAGGGGCGTACGGTCGGGTCGTAGCCTGCCGGCGGTGGATTGGGTGGATTATTGGTAAAGGTTTTGTCTGGCGTACCCAGATATACACTCAGAAAGCTGCCGCCGGTACGCGTCATGACCAGGCTGGTATTCAAATCTGCGCCATCGCCAACCGCATTTGCCAGACTTGCCACCATGGAGGTGTTGATCTGTATCCAGTTACCCAGGATGGCGTCATAACCAGCGGCCACACCGCGCACTTCATTGGCCAACCCCGCTTCTATCTGTGACTTCATACGTATATAACTGCCTATCGTCAATATCACGGTACAGATTGTGATCAGACTGGCAATCGCAAAGATCAACCTGCTTTTTAACGACTTGATATTCATTGTGCTCTCCTGGGTTGGCTGATATGAAGGCTGACCGCAACAAGCGCTTCTACTGTATAAATTCACTTCATGTTTTCATCTTACGCCGCATCAAGGCATGTGCCCAAAAGAAATTTAATTTTAAAAAACAATTTGTTATTCGATTATCATTTCATTCAGGATCCGATTGGGCGTGGAAACTTTTGTTACCAGTCTGAAAATGAATCTGGACAAGGACTTAAGGAGAAGTATGTTACCTATACAAACCAAACGACTAGTGTTGCGAGTCTTCAACATCGCCGATGCAGATTTTGTACTGGAGCTGCTGAATGATCCGTCCTGGCTGCGCTTTATCGGTGACCGAGGCGTCAGAACATGTGAACAGGCGAAGGATTGGATACAAACCCGCCCAATTGCAAGTCAGCAGCAATTTGGGTATAGCTTTTATGTCGTCTGCGACCGCGAGCAAGGGGTTGCGATGGGGATGTGCGGATTGATCAAGCGTGATACGCTGCCTTGCATCGACCTCGGCTACGCATTTCTGCCGCGTTTTACCGGCCAGGGCTATGCACTGGAAGCCGCACAGGCAGTGGTGCTGCACGCAGAACAGGATTTGCATCTGACGCGACTGGCAGCCATGACAGATCCGGACAATGAACGCTCCAAGCACTTGCTGAATTTACTCGGTTTTAGCCTGCAGCAAGTGCTGACACTGCCTGGCGAGACCAGACTCAGCAATGTGTATTTCCGTGAAAGTAAAAAAAACGCCCCGAATGATCAGGGCGCATCAGGCATACACAGCTGAGAAGTCTGTGCTTACAGGAAGCGGTCCAGTATCTTCCGGCTGTGTTTATCTATCGTGAACATATCGCGAATCAGATACTGGATGCCGTGATTATCCGTAATCAGCAAAGAGGCCTGTCCGATACGACGGATATCCTCGTCACCTTTGAGAACGAAGGCAGTCACACCGCGATCGGTGCTGACAGTCCAGGTACAAGGCACGGCAAAGCTGCTGACGCCGGTAATCGCCTGAATTTCCGGCATAAATTCACGCCCACCCAATTCTTCCAGCACCAGCTGACGTACCCCTTCTGGCAAGTCGTCCAGGCTATCTATCCAGGCCACTTCACGACCATCTGTCGTGACCAGGGAAATACATCCGGCGGGTGACTGGATAGGAAATGCGCGCACCGGGCTGACACCTTCAAATACTTCTCCGGCCTGACTGGTCAGAATTAACTGCGCAAATGGATTTCTGTGTAAATTAAATTGCGTAGTCGCCATCTCATTCATCTCCTGCTAATTGCGCGTTTCTGGCCTGCGCGGTGTACAAATCAAAATACGCCCCCTGCTTCGCCATCAATTCGTCATGACCACCGACTTCCACGACCTGGCCGCGATCCAACACGACCAGACGGTCCGCCTTATGCAAGGTAGACAGACGATGTGCAATCGCGATCGTGGTACGGCCTTGCACCAGGTTGTCCAGTGCTTTCTGGATTTCTTTTTCAGTTTGCGAGTCGACAGAAGAAGTCGCCTCATCCATGATCAGGATCTTAGGATCAATCAGCAAAGCACGTGCAATCGAAATACGCTGGCGCTCACCGCCAGACAAGCCCTGACCGCGCTCACCCACCATAGAATCATAGCCTTGCGGCAGGCGCAGAATGAATTCATGCGCATGAGCGGCTCTTGCTGCAGCGATGATTTCTTCACGGGTCGCGTCGGGTTTGCCATACGCGATATTGTCAGCAATGGTGCCAAAGAACAGAAACGGCTCTTGCAATACCAGACCAATCTGGCTGCGGTAGTCGGATACCGCATATGAGCGTATATCTTTGCCATCGAGCAGAATCGCGCCTTCTGAGACATCATAAAAGCGGCAGATCAGATTGACCAGAGTACTCTTACCTGAACCACTATGTCCCACCAGGCCGATCATTTCACCGGGTTGTATGGTCAGATTAATGCCGCGATTCACGGCGCGGTTACCATAGCGGAAGCCGACTTCACGCAACTCTATCTTGCCCTGAACTTCCTGTACTTTCACCGGATGCTGAGGATCGGGAACACTGGACACATGATCCAGGATGTCAAAAATACGCTTTGCTGCCGACGCCGATTTCTGGGTCACCGATACGATACGGCTCATAGAATCGATACGGCCATAGAAGTTACTGATGAAAGCGACTGCTGCGACCAGCGCACCGACCGTAATTTCTTCATGGGCGACCTGCCAGATACCAAAGGCCCACACCACCAGAATACCCAAATCGGTGAGGAAGGAAACGGTAGGCGAAAACAGTGACCAGACTTTATTCAGCCGGTCATTCACTGCCAGATTATGCTTATTCGCTTCGCGGAAACGACCTGCCTCACGCTTTTCCTGCGCAAAGGCTTTCACCACACGGATACCAGGAATGGTATCGGCCAGTACATTGGTCACCTCGCCCCAGACCCGGTCTATCTTCTCAAAGCCGGTACGTAATTTGTCACGCACCAAATGGATCATCCAGGCGATAAACGGCAGTGGCAATAAGGTCACCAGCGCCAGCTTGGTATTGATCTGCAACAGCGCGACCGCAGTCATCACGAACATCAGCACGTCCGTTGCAAAATCGAGTAAATGCAGCGACAGATAGACACAGATACGATCACTCTCACTACCGATACGCGACATCAAATCACCGGTACGCTTACCACCGAAATATTCCAGAGATAATTTCAACAGATGCTCATAAGTGGTGGTACGCAGATCAGCACCGATACGCTCGGATACCAGCGCCAATATGTACGTTTTACCCCAGCTGAGCAACCAGGCAATCACGGCTGAGCCCAACAAGCCACCGATATACAGATACACCAGCTTAGGATCGACAAAATCTTTATGCTGGAACGGTATCAGCACTTCATCTGTAAGCGGCTTGGTCAGATAGCGCGGAATCATATGTGCCGCCGTACCCAGCAGCATCAGGGCGAAACCGATAAACAGCTGCAAACGGTAAGGATGAGCAAAGCGCCACAGGCGCAGCAAGGTCCAGGTGGACGGCGGTGTGTAAATTACCTTGGTGCAGACAGGACACTCCTCCTGATCCGCGTCGAGTACCGCCTTGCAGCTAGGGCAGGTATTTTGCTCAGCACGCTGTACTGGCTGGCCCGTGACAAAGCTGTCAAGCTGCTCTTTAAAATGATCCAGCAAACGAATGGCATGCAGATTCTGCCCCAGCGTAAAACGCCAGCTGGCCAACAGACCTTGTTGATTCGTCAACTGCAAATGACCGACACCAGCATGATCATGGTGCTTTAATTGCAAGCCCGGCTCAAATGCCCAGCGCTTCCAGGCGGATTCGCCGGCCGGCCTGCTCAAAATAGCCTGATCAGTGACAACGATAAGGCCTTTAACAAAATGAAGTTTGTTATCGAGGTCAACCTCAAACGCACTTTGTACGTTTTCGCCTTTGGCGATCTGTTGTGCGAGCGCAGATTGCCACTCGGCGCTCAGGGATAAAATGGATTGCTCGGAACTAGGTAATAAAGTGGTCATCGTGAAGCAAACTCCGGCAGATGCGCTATTCCCGGGGAAAACGGGACTGAAAATTTTGAAAAAACAGATTTCTTGCTTCCGTAATGGCAATAAGCCATATCACGGAGGTGGCAATTTACGGTATTCTATCGAAAGAAGAATAATCAGACGAAACTGATCAAGAGGATTCAAGCTGTTGCGCTGGCGCGCAAGTATATCAGCAAGCGCGTCTTACATTCCCGCTTTGTGATGAATATATCTATGCCGGTGGCCTGATAACGACAGGAAAGCAAATCGGTTGACACGCCAAGTCCATCGTTGAAGCTGAATACGCTTGAGCAGCAAAGTATGATTCTACCTATGACAGGATCCGGACATCTGTCCGGATCGGCTAGAAATGACTTACATGACAACTAAGAAGAAAGACATCAGCATTCTCCGCGTCAACCATTTGCGCGGCCCGAATATCTGGACTTACCGCCCAGTGATAGAAACCTGGCTGGACATCGGTGCTCTCGAAGACACACCCTCCAACCTGCTGCCCGGACTCTATGAGCGACTGACCAGCTGGCTACCGGGTCTGATGGAACATCGTTGCGGTGTCGGTGAACGCGGTGGCTTCCTCGAGCGTCTGCGTGAAGGCACCTGGTCAGGTCATATCCTGGAACATGTGGTACTCGAACTGCAAAATCTGGCTGGCATGCGTACTGGTTTTGGCCAAACCCGCTCGACCAATGTAATCGGCGTCTACAAAATGGCCTTCCGCACCCGTGAAGAACAGGTCGGACGCCGTGCACTCGCCATCGGCCGCGACTTGCTGATGGCAGCGATCAACGATGAAGCATTTGATCTGGAAGCGCAGCTCACAGCATTGCGCGATCTGGTCGATGCGCGCTGTCTGGGGCCGAGTACCGCCAATATTGTCGATGCTGCAACCGCGCGCCGCATTCCGTCTATCCGCCTGACCGATGGCAATCTGGTGCAGTTAGGCCATGGCGCAGCGCAGCGCCGCATCTGGACAGCAGAAACTGATCGCACCAGCGCGATTGCAGAGAGCATCGCCAGCGATAAAGATCTGACCAAAACCCTGCTCAAATCCTGTGGCGTACCCGTGCCGGAAGGCTGCATCGTACGCAGTGCTGAAGAAGCCTGGGAGGAAGCGCAGGATATCGGCCTGCCGGTGGTAATCAAACCCTATGACGGCAATCATGGTCGCGGCGTTTCGCTGAATCTGATGACGCAGGCTGATGTCAATGCTGCGTATGAGCTGGCAGTACGCAAAGGTGGCAGCAAATCCGTCATCGTAGAAAAATTCATCACCGGTGATGAACATCGCGTACTGGTCGTTGGCAATAAAGTGGTGGCAGTCGGTAAAGGTGAAACCCTTTGGGTAACTGGCGATGGTCAATCCACGGTCACACAATTGGTCGATAGCCAGATCAATACCGATCCAAGACGCGGCACCACAGAAGATTTCCCTCTGAACATCATCGATCCAGCCGTCGCTGCGGAAGTGGTACTGGAATTAAAACGTCAGGGCATGACCAGCACCTCGGTACCGGCCTTGCAACAGAAGGTGTTAATTCAAATCAATGGCAATGTCGCACTGGATGTGACGGACGACATCCATCCTGATATCGCAGAAACGGCCTGCCTGGCAGCACGTATCGTTGGTCTCGATATCGCTGGTGTGGATCTGGTGGTCGAAGATATTTCCAAACCGCTATCTGCACAAATCGGGGCAATTATCGAAGTCAATGCCAGCCCTGGCTTACTGGCTCATATCAAGCCCGCCAATGGCGAAGGCCGTGAAGTTGGCAAGGCGATTATCGACCATTTGTTCGCTGAAGAAGAATCCGGTCGCATCGATATCATCGGCGTGGCAGGCAGTCGCCACACCAGCCTGATCTCGCGCCTGATCGCAGGTCTGCTGCATATGCACGGTGAGCAAACCGGCGTGGCCTGCCAGGACGGGCTATTCCTGAATAAACGACTGGTCACTGAAGGCAATTGTGCTACCTGGAATGCCGGTGAGCGTCTGCTGATCAATCGCTCGGTCGAAGCCGCGGTATTTGAGACCAATGCACGTGCCATTCTGAGCGACGGTCTGGCCTATGACCGCTGCAGCGTCGCTGTGGTAACAGATTTCGATGGCGCAGAAGAGCTCGGTGAATTCTATATCCATGAGCAGGATCAGATGTATAAGATCATGCGCACGCAGGTCGATGTCGTCTTACCGGATGGCGTAGCCGTCTTAAATGCGGATGAAGCTGCCGTGGTGGAACTCGCTGAACTGTGTGACGGCGATGTGATTTTCTATGGCAGTTCAGCAGAACTCCCGGCCATCGTCGCACACCGTGAACAAGGCAAGCGCGTGGCCTTCATTCGTGACGGGCAGATCATACTGGCGACCGGCGCAGAAGAAATCCAACTCATGCCAGTGTCTGCGCTAAAGCCAGCGAAAGCAGAAAAAGCCTTGAGCGTGCTGGCTGCTGTTGCTGCCGCCTGGGCGCTGCAAGTGTCGCCGGAACTGATCGCGGCGGGTTTGCGCACCTTTGACACCAGCACCAAAGCAGCATTTTGATTTTTGGCTAATCCACCTGCCGCCGTCGATGCATTCAGTCATCAGATAGCGGCAGACTAATTTTTGTTGCAGGCTCAGGACAATCCGGATCAGGCAAACCATGCTGACCGGATGATAAATGAGACCTGAATTCTGCCCTTTTCGACAGGACTAAGTTTTTATGGAAGTATCACGCATTCGTGCCTTGCGCGGCCCCAATCTCTGGAGCCACCATACGGCCGTTGAAGCCATCGTTAAATGTAGCGAAGCGGAATGCGCTATCGCAGAACTGGCCGGATTTGAAGACCGCCTGCGTGCCTTATTCCCGGAACTGAGCATACTTCAGCCCACCGGTCACAATGACGCCATTCCGATTGCACATGTGTTTGAACTCGCTGCATTAGGCTTACAGGCGCAGGCCGGTTGCCCGGTCACGTTTAGCCGTACGACACAAACACTGGAACAAGGTGTGTTCCAGGTCGTAGTCGAATATTCAGAAGAAGCCGTTGGCTGCCTGGCGTTGGAACTGGCTGAAAAACTGATACAGGCCGCGGTCAATAACAGCGCCTTTGATCTGGCAGCAGCTCTTGAACAATTGCGTGAATTAGATGAAGACGTGCGCCTGGGCCCATCCACCGGTTCTATCGTGAATGCCGCAATTGCACGCAACATTCCTTATCGCCGTCTGACCGATGGCAGCCTGGTCGCATTTGGATGGGGCTCACGTCAGCGCAAAATTCAGGCAGCAGAAATGGATGGCACCAGTGCTATTGCCGAAGCGATCGCACAGGACAAAGAACTCACCAAAAAATTATTACACGCAGCCGGTGTACCGGTACCGATGGGACGCGCCGTGTCCAGCCCTGATGATGCCTGGGCTGCAGCGCTGGAAGTCGGCCTGCCGGTTGTGATTAAACCTAAGGACGGCAACCAGGGTAAAGGTGTAACCGTCAATGTCACAACGCGCGAACAGTTGGATGCGGGTTATCTGGCGGCCAGCGAATTCCGCGATGACATCCTGGTCGAACGCTTTTTACCAGGCAATGACTTTCGCTTACTGGTCATCGGTAACAAACTGGTGGCAGCGGCCAGACGTGATCCGCCACAAGTTGTCGGTAACGGCAAACAAACCGTGCGCGAACTGGTGGAGCAAGTCAATAAAGATCCACGCCGTGGCAGCGGTCACTCGACTTCACTGACCAAGATACGCTTCGACGATATCGCGCTCGCCAGTCTGGCAAAACAAGGCTATACGGCTGAGTCGGTACCACCTAAAGGACAACGCGTTATTTTGCGTAACAACGCCAATCTGTCTACTGGTGGCGCCGCCACCGATGTGACCGATGATGTGCATCCGGAAGTAGCTGCCCGTGCAATTGCAGCGGCACAGATGGTTGGCCTCGATATCTGTGGTGTAGACCTGGTCTGTGACAGCGTGTTAAAACCGATAGAGGCACTCAATGGCGGCATCGTTGAAGTCAATGCAGCACCTGGTTTGCGTATGCACTTATCACCTTCGTTCGGCAAAGGACGCGCAGTCGGCGAAGCCATTGTCGACTCTATGTTTGAGCCAGGCAATGATGGCCGCATTCCTATCATCGCCGTGACTGGTACCAATGGCAAAACCACGACGGTAAGATTAATCGCCCATCTGATGACTGCCAGTGGTCTGCGTACCGGCATGACCAATACCGATGGCGTCTATGTCAATGGCCGCCAGATCGACAGCGGCGACTGCAGTGGTCCGCGTAGCGCACGCAATGTGCTCTCGCATCCGGATGTCGATGCAGCCGTCTTTGAAACTGCCAGAGGTGGCGTGTTGCGCGAAGGTCTGGCCTATGACCGTTGCCAGGTTGCGGTCGTTACCAACATCGGCTCCGGCGACCATCTGGGTCTGAATTACATCACAACCGTTGAGGACCTGGCAGTACTGAAACGCGTGATTGTCCAAAACGTAGCGGACGATGGCTACGCGGTATTGAATGCCGCAGATCCTATCGTCGCAGGTATGGCAGCGAATAGTCCGGCAGCAGTCATCTTCTTTGCAGCCGACCCACAAATCCCGCTGATGGCAGCGCACCGCGCCCAGGGCAAACGCGCTGTCTATGTCGAGAACGGCCATCTGATCGCAGCAGAAGGCAAAATGAAACACAGCATTCCTTTGTCTGAAGTCCCGATCACGCGTAATGGCAGCATAGGCTTCCAGGTTGAAAATGTGATGGCATCGGTGGCTGCAGCCTGGGCCGTCAACATGGACTTCGACGTAATCCGCGCGGGTCTGAAGAGCTTTGCGAATGAAAATGACAATGCGCCCGGACGTTTCAATATGTTTGATTTCCGTGGTGCTACTGTCATTGCAGATTACGGCCACAATCCGGACGCGATGCTGGCTCTGGTCAAGGCAGTAGAAACCATGCCTGCACAACGCCGCTCCGTAGTGATCAGCGGTGCCGGTGACCGCCGTGATCAGGATATCCGTCAACAGACAGAAATTCTGGGCGATGCATTCGAGGACGTGATTTTGTATCAGGATCAGTGTCAGCGAGGCCGCGCCGATGGCGAAGTGCTTGCCTTGCTGCGTGAAGGCCTCAAGGCAGCGAAGAAAACGACGCGCGTTGATGAAATCACGGGTGAATTCGTCGCGATCGACCTCGCGCTGGAACGCCTACAAGCTGGCGATTTGTGCCTGATCCTGATCGATCAGGTCGAAGAGGCACTGGCCCATATCAGCAAACGCTGCGCTGAAGCCTGACGTAGCGCTACGTTAGCGGTGAATAAAAATGCCGGTTAAGTCCGGCATTTTTTATCTGCGTATTTTCTGGTGTTGCTTCCCGATAACGCTGTGCTCAGTAAACATCTTTGCTTACGGCGCGCAGTGAAACATAAGCCCTTAGGATTTGGTCGTAAATGTGGTCGTCAGATTAGCACCATCGTCACCCGGACTACTTTGACAGGTAGTCAGCGCCTTACTAAACTGGCTCAACTCCGCACTATCCCCCCTGACCTCCCACATACCGCTCACCACATATTGCGTCGGTATCCGCGGTGCAGGTGCGCCCGGCGCTGTCTGCATCACCTCCGTTTCAGTCTTTTTGAGTGTTACCAATATCTTGTGACTACCTGCCTGCTGGATCACACAATCAATTTTACCCATATCTGTGCTCTCCAGACTAAACGTCAGGCTACCCGGCACCGGAGGATAAATGACTCCATCGCCGAGGTGTCGCTTCGTTTCAGACTTTCCGCAGGCAGTCAGCACCGCGATTACAGCCAGCAGCAGGACGCATTTAAGATTCATGATTTGGCTCATTGTACGTGCATATCAAACATGCAAATTAATAAACACAATATTAACACAAGCCCGGCGCCCATCTAATTGGGACTCAGCACGCTTTCCACACCACGATTAGCCAGCGCATCAGCCCGCTCGTTACCGGCATGCCCAGCATGCCCCTTAACCCAGATCCATTCGATCTGATGCGTTCCCTGGGCGGCATCCAGACTCTGCCACAGGTCGACATTTTTGACCGGTGCTTTAGAGGCAGTACGCCAGCCCTTGGCCTTCCAGCCTGAGATCCATTCCGTAATCCCTTTTAATACATACTGGCTATCGGTATGCAGACGAATATGACAAGGGCGTTTTAAGGCGCCCAGCGCCTGTATCACCGCCATCAGCTCCATGCGGTTATTGGTTGTTTCCCGCTCGCCGCCAAACAATTCTTTCTCGTGCTTGCCCGCAACCAGTAAGGCACCCCAACCGCCGACACCGGGGTTTCCCTTGCATGCGCCATCTGTATAAATGTCAATTGTGTCCATAATTCATTTTTTGCTATTGGCAACCGGTACCGCCTGTACCCTTGCCCGTTTTTTGTTTTTCCAGGCCGGGCCAATCAAATGCATGCCTCGCACCCGCTTGACAGCCTGCATCATATACACGGCACCGATAAAAGGGCACCAGCGTTTGCCGATTTTCTCCAGCATGGCATTCCTTTGTAGCCATCTCTCTGAGCGTAGCGGCAGCGCATAACAGCCATATTCCAGACTGCCAACTTCCATGCTGAGTAATTTCAACCAGTCTTTCAAACGCGCGGGGCTGATGAATTCGCCTTCTTTTGGCAGGAAATAACTGTCGCGCAAACGCCCCAACGCCTGCCGCGCCCCCCAGCTGCTGGCACGATTGAAACCGGTGATCAATAACCTGCCCTCCGGAATCAGAACGCGTTCGACTTCGCGCAGAATTTGATGCGGCTCGTCAGCGAACTCCAGCACGTGCGGCAGAATCACCAAGTCCATACATTGCGAATCAAATGGTAATTCAGTGAATTCATGCACCACCGCAATCGCACGGGTGGCCGGTCTGGAAGCACGCGGTGTATGCGGCCCCACGCTTTGCCAGCGATGCGGCATACGGCTGGCGGATAAAGCATCGATTTGCGGCATGCCAATCTGCAAAGCATGGAAACCAAAGATATCAACGACCAGACGTGACAACGCAGCCTGCTCCCAATCCTTGATGTATTTACCTGCTGGCAACGATAACCAGGCATCGAGGTCTATAATGTGCTTTTCCAATGCATCCATGCGCGTTTATGAAGAATTCCCTGAGTATATTGACTGTCCCTGCGTTTGACGACAATTATCTGTGGATCATTCATGATGGCGACTCAGCCCTCGTCATCGATCCGGGTGATGCAAACGCTATCTTACATGTGCTGGAAGCCCGCCAACTGAGGCTGACTGCGATTTTACTAACGCATCATCATGCTGATCATACCGGTGGTGTCGACGCACTGCTAGCCCACCAGCCTGTGCCGGTCTACGGCCCGGCACGTGATGGCATACGGCAGGTAGACCATGCATTGTTTGGGGGCGACGTGGTGCGCATAGATACGCCACGATTGCAATTGCAAGTGATTGATGTGCCAGGACATACCGCCGGCCATATCGCCTATTATGCTGAGGCACAACATTGGCTGTTCAGCGGCGATACCTTGTTTGCCGGTGGCTGCGGTCGGCTGTTTGAAGGCACGGCAGCACAAATGCTGGCTTCGCTGGAACTTTTAGCGGCCTTACCGGATCACACCGAGGTCTACTGCGCGCATGAATATACCTTGTCCAATTTGCGCTTTGCACTGGCTGTAGAACCAGACAACGTCGCACTGCAAGACCGCATGAAATCAGAAACTGAAAAGCGAGCACTGCGCCAGCCAACGGTTCCAAGCCAGATTGGTCTGGAAAAACGCACCAATCCTTTCTTACGCAGTCGGGTACCCTCCGTGATCTCGACTTTGATTGCGACTGGAAAACTGGAAAACAGTGAGGATCCGGTCGCCAGTTTTGCCGCGCTGCGCAACTGGAAAAATCATTTTGCCTGAGGATGAAGTATAAGAACCGAATCTGATTTTCAAACCAGGTCAAATGCAAAATAACATCGCAATACCACACCAACTATAGCTAAAAACACCACGTATGCATCTGGCAAACTCCCCTGTTACCCGTCTGAGTATTTTTTGCAAAGTCGTCGACAACTATGGCGACATCGGTATTTGCTGGCGCCTGGCACGCCAGCTGGCACACGAGCATATATTGCAAGTTGAATTATGGGTCGATGATCTGCAAAGCTTCCGCCGCATTTGCCCCGAAGTGGATATGCATGCAGCACACCAGATGGTACAAGGCATACAGATACGGCACTGGCAAAGCCAGGAGGGGCAATTTTCCACTGAACAGATCGCCGATATCGTGATTGAATTTTTTGCCTGTGATATACCACCAGGCTATATACAGGCCATGGCGCAATGTGAGCCACGCCCGGTGTGGCTGAACCTGGAAGGCTTAACGGCGGAAGAATGGGTGGAAGGTTGCCACACCTTGCCCTCCCCACATCCCTCGCTGCCGATTACCAAGCATTTCTTTTTCCCCGGATTTAACATCAAAACCGGCGGTTTGCTATGCGAGGCAGAGATTGCGCCGCAACGCAGCCACTTCCAGTCTGACACAGCACACAGCACGCTGTTTTTGCGCGAACTGGGTCTCACAGCAGAAGAGATCGCTGCACAAAAAATTTCTCTGTTTTGCTACCCGCATGCACCGGTAGCCGCCTTATTGGAAGCCTGGCAACAGCAAGAACAGGCGATTGCACTGCTGGTTCCTGAAGGCGTGGCACAAACTGAGATCAGCGCTTTTCTGGGACAACCGGCACGCGCTGGTATACAACTGCGCCGCGGCGCTTTATCAGTAAGGGTCTTACCCTTCATTCCTCAACCTGATTATGACCGTCTGTTATGGGCTTGCGATATCAATTTCGTACGTGGTGAAGACTCCTTCGTGCGCGCACAATGGGCTTGCCGGCCGTTTATCTGGCATATTTATCCGCAAGATGAGAACCTGCATCATAAAAAACTGCGCGCCTTTCTGAGCACGCATCAGCCCAGTCTGCCAGCAGCTCAAGCACTGACATTGGCCTGGAACGGCGTTACGCAAGGCGATATGCAATGGCAGGATTTATGGCGGGATTTCAGCGCCAGCCTGTCAGATATCAGCAAGCTTTCACCCGACTGGCAAAGAAAAATGGCCGAAATTGGTGATCTGGCGACGAATTTACTGCAATTTGCGCATGCACAAGCGCAAGACAGAAGGCAAAAATGAGGTAAAATGTGCGGTTAAATTTTCAGGTATCACCAAATTGAATCAAACGTGGGCTTGCCGGGCTTCAACCTGTAGGCAACTGATGATTTTTACGCAACCTACTTTTTACGTATATTCGCTATGAAATTTGCAAAAGAAATTCGCGTTGGCAACATTATTATGGTTGATGGCAAGCCGATGATCGTATTGCGTTCCGACGTGAACGGTTCCAGCCGCACAGGTTTCACTTACAAGTGGAAAATGAAAAACCTGTTGACTAACAGCCCACAGGAAAACGTTTTCCGCGGCGACGACAAGTTTGACGTTGTTGTTCTGGACAAAAAACCAGTGACTTACTCTTACTTCGCTGATCCACTGTTCGTATTCATGGATGAAGAATACAACCAGTACGAAATCGAAGCAGAAAACCTGGGTGAAGCAGTTAACTACCTGAAAGACGGTATGGAATGCGAAGCCGTTTTCTACGACGGCAAAGCAATCTCTGTTGAATTGCCAACTACTATCGTTCGTCAGGTGATCTATTCTGAGCCAGCTGTGAAGGGCAATACTTCCGGTAACGTTCTGAAAGAAGCGAAAATCGAAAACGCGATCGAAGCTTACACCTTCACTATCCAGGTTCCACTGTTCGTGAGCCAGGACGACATGATCGAAATCGATACACGTACTAACGAATACAAAAAAACAGTACGCAACTAATCTTGCCTGCGACGCTGATTTCAGCGAATTTGTATCTGAAGTACCCGAAAGCGCTGCCCTTACCGGCAGCGTTTTTTATTGCGCGTTCTAAACCATATCGAACAGCACAGAGCAGATAAAAAAAACGCAGCATGCCGGCCGGCATGCTGCGTTTTAATTTTGCACTTCAATCTGCCACGCTCAATAGTGCAAAGCGACATGCACTACTTCAGCTTAACTGAACTGAACCGAACTGAATAATCAGAATGCAGGAACGACTGCACCTTTGTATTTCTCCTCAATGAACTTCTTCACTTCCGGCGAATTCAGCGCAGCGATCAGTTTTTTAAATGCCGGGCTGTTTTTATTATCTTCACGTGCCACCAGCAAATTCGCATACGGAGAATTTGCATCTTCGATGAACAGGGAATCTTTGACAGGATTGAGTTTTGCTTCGATCGCATAATTCGTGTTGATCAGCGCCAGGTCAACCTGGTTCAACACGCGTGGCAATGTAGCGGCTTCTAATTCCTTGAATTTCAGATTCTTAGGATTGTCGATGATGTCTTTTTTAGTTGCCGAAATATTGCTTGGGTCTTTCAGTTTCAACAGACCTTGTTTTGCCAGCAGCAGCAAAGCACGACCAGAGTTAGATGGATCGTTTGGAATAGCGACCGTTGCACCGGCAGGGATATCGGCGATTTTCTTATACTTGCTGGAGTATGCTGCAAACGGCTCTACGTGCACTTTAGCAACCGGCACTTCCAGATCGTTTTGATGGCTCTTTTTAAACTCGTTTAAGTAAGGCTGATGCAGGAAGAAATTACCGTCAAGGTGTTTTTCATTGACTTGTACCGCTGGCTGCACATAGTCTGTGAACACTTTAATCTTCAGGTCCACGCCTTCTTTGGCCAGCTGTGGCTTAATGAATTCGAGAATCTCTGCATGCGGCACAGGTGTCGCAGCAATGCTCAGGGTGTCAGCTGCCATAGCGGAACCAGCAAACAACACGGCATAAGCGCTGGCAGCGGCAACGCGACGTAATTGATGGGAAATACGTGAAATCATAAATACTCCAATAAGTTAAACAACATTAATGACGTGTAAAACGCAATACCAGTTTGTCTCCTGCCCATTGCAACACCTGAACCAGCAAAATCAGTATCAGTACGGTGACTACCATCACATCCGTCTGAAACCGTTGATATCCGTAACGTAGCGCCAGATCACCAAGACCGCCGCCGCCGATCACACCCGACATCGCGGCATATGACACCAGCGCGATGGTAGTAACGGTGCCGGCTGCGATCAGACCCGGCAAGGCTTCCGGCAATAAGGCATGCCAGATGATTTGCCAGTTGCGCGCACCCATGGCCTGACAGGCTTCGATAATGCCGCGATCCACTTCGCGCAACACGTTCTCGACCAGACGCGCAAAAAACGGTGTGGTACCGATCACCAGCGGCGGGATGGTACCCGCTACGCCCAATGAAGTTCCGACCAGCAACAAGGTAAAAGGGATCAGTACAATCAGCAAAATGATGAAAGGCACGGAGCGGAGGATATTCACAACTACCGATAGCAAGGCATAAATACCGCGCTGCTCCAGCAATTGATTCTTCCCCGTCACAAATAACAAAATACCGAGCGGCAAACCGAGCAAGACCGTGAAGAACAGCGAGAAGCCGGTCATGGTCAGTGTATCCAGCGTAGCCTGAGCAATATCGGCCCAATCAATATTCGAAAAATCCATACTTATTCTCCCTGTGCAGGTGCCGGATCAGCAGGCAACACATCCACCGTGACATCCATCTCACGTAATAATTGCAGCACTTTCGCGCTCTCAGCCGCACTCGCATTGAGTGCAACGATCAGCTGACCATACGGTGTCTGCTTCACGCGCGAGATCGTGCCTTGCAAAATCGTGATCTCCGCCTGTGTCTGCGCCGCGATACGGCTCAGTATCGGTTCATGCGCGGCATTACCAACATAAGTCAGGCGTAATAACTGGCTGCCGGTAGCGGTATTCCATTGCGGCAGCTGCTCCAGATCGAAAGCCTGATGCTCTGCTACCAGTTTTTGCGTCACGTTGTGTTTGGGATGCAGGAACACATCGGCCACGGCGCCCTGCTCAACGATCTCGCCACCCTCGATGACGGCGACCTGGTCGCAGATAGAGCGTATTACCTGCATTTCGTGGGTAATCAGGACGATGGTCAGGCCCAGCTTTTGATTGATGTCAGACAGTAAGCGCAATATGGATTGCGTCGTTTCCGGATCGAGCGCTGAGGTCGCCTCATCACATAACAGCAGATGCGGATAATTGGCTAAGGCACGCGCGATGCCGACGCGCTGCTTCTGCCCGCCTGACAACTGCGATGGATACTTGTGCCCATGCTCTTGCAAGCCAACCAGCTCCAGCAATTCGTTGACACGGTCGCGGCGTTGCTGCGCGTTGGTATTGCCACTCAGGATCAGCGGAAAAGCAATATTCTCCGCGATGGTTTTTGCATTCAGCAAATTAAAGTGCTGAAACACCATACCCACCCGTTGCCGCAATTTGAGCAACTGCGCCTGGTCATACGCTGTGATGTCTTCACCTTCAAACAGGATCTGACCTGCACTCGGACGTTCGAGTAAATTCAGGGTGCGCAGCAAGGTGCTTTTCCCCGCACCGGAGCGACCAATTATGCCAAAGATACTGGCTTGTTCTATCGTCAGGCTGACATTGCGCAGTGCCTGCACGGCCTGACCTTTAACGATGTATTTTTTTTCTAACTGAGAAATCTGTATCACACTTACTGCCCATCTTGCTATCGAACTGGTATTTTAAAGGGCTCGCATCATCACTTCCAATCATATAAATTCACTTGCTTATACTCAATAAAATATAAAGACTTTCGAAGCCGCAACTCCAGCTGGAACAGCGATGAAAAAAAAGCGACTCACGGAGTCGCTTTTTAAAATAATCAGAATTGGATCAGGATTTATTCAGCAAATTCTGGCAGCTGGCTTTCTGAGGGTCATTGGCTGGCAACTTAGCGCAGATGCCGCCGAGTTGAGCCTGCACCTTTTGAAAGGTTTGCGCATGCTTACCATCTTTATTCCAATCCTGCAGTTTCTTACCCAGTTTTTCCAAATAGGCGCGATTACGTTCATAAAACGCATTTTCCGTTTTCGCGACTTCGTCAAACACACCACTTACCGCTTTTTGTATTCTTGCTTCATCAGCAGGTGCCAGGTCGACCAGACTCGCCACATAGTTGGAGCCCCATTGCAAACGGGTAGCCGGTCCTTTCGAGGCATTATAGGCTTGCTCATACCAATTAATGGCAGCCGCATTATCACCGCGTTTCTTCGCGTTAGAACCCAGTGTCGACATAAAATAATATGGGGAATGCGAACGTTTAAGCTCTGCTTTCAACAAGGTATCCGAATCATCCAGCAGGCCGGCATTACCCAAGGCGTAGGCAGCAGAGCTGACTACCGACTGGCGCTCATAAGAGTCTGTAGTAGCCTGCTCTATCTGAGCTACACGTTTCTGTACGTCTTTCTGGAATGAAGCCGATGGTTTACCACCATCGAGCTTCGCCAGATCGACCTGTGCAATCACCGCACCCAGGCGATCAGTTTTGGAAATACTTGCATCATCCGCCAGTTTGACCAGGGCGCCATTCCAGGCCTGCACCAAAGTCGCACGCTGAGTTGATTTCGCTGCCGTCAGATATTCGGTCAAGGATGCAGCAGAACTGGCGACCAGATCGAGGTTATCGCGTGCCACCTTGCTGTCACTGAGTGCCTTAATCAAACGCTCAGTCGCCTGCGCCTTATCCAGAGTCGGCACGCTGCTGCCAGGCTTACTAGTGGCAATCACAAACAAGGACTTCAGATAAATCCGGGTTGCCGCCAATCCGGCCGGGGCGACTTCTGCGAGCCTGACCAAAGTCGTCGCCAGCTCCTTAGGTGCCACCAGTTTTTGCTCCGGATCGTCCCAGGAATAATCAGCGAGCAAACTCCAGTCATCTTCTTTCAAGCCTTTGCCACCAGCCAGCGCCAGCTTGAGCGTATCAGCCACCGATGCTGAGCTGTTCAGCGCCAGTGTCAGCACTTGCAAATAGCGTTCAGAATCAACCTCGCCCGGCAGGCGGGTGATTTCCGTACCATCCGGCTTAAACAAAATCATGGTCGGGTAGCCGCGAACTTTGAACTGGGCAGCAAATTTTTGCGCACCAGGACTATCGCCATCCAGATACACAGGAATGAAATGGCGCGACTTATCGATAAATTCCTGACGATTAAAGATGGTTGCCTTGACCTGATTGCATGGCGGGCACCAGACTGCGCCCCAATACAGGAATAAAGGCTTTTTGCTGGCCTTAGCCTGCGCAAAAGCTGCTTCGACATTATTGTCTTTGCGCCAGTCTATACCACCAGTTGCCGCATGCGCAGAGGCACTTGCAGTTGGGTTGGCCGCGTGCACAAGCGGCACGGAAGCCGCCACCATCAGACCCAGCAGGCATTTCAGGGAAAAAGCAGAGAGTGTTTTCATACCAGCCATATCAAAAAAGAACAGCTGCAAACCAGGCAAGGCGCGACCGGACAAATTGTCAGTCACTGGCCTGTAGTCCGAGCCATCCGGATAAAAGAAAAACTGCAGTTTAACAAACATTGCAGGCAGACGAAGCAGACTTTTTTCGCATGTGTTTATGCGCAATCTGCGCTTCATAGCCAAATCATCTATGCATAGAAAAAGTCTGTATTTCCTTTGCACGCACAAACTGTGCAAGATGGCGGCTTCAATCAGGAGATTCCATGAAGACATCCGCAAGATCCGCATCCTCAACACGCCGCCACTCTCTGGTGCTGTTTGCCGCATTTAGTTTGCAGGCAGTCAGCGGCCTGATGCCAGCCTACGCCAACAGCGCCATATTGAACGCGTCCTACGACGTAACGCGTGAATTGTTCAAGGATATCAATCCCGCATTCGTGGCCGATTGGAAGAAAAAAACCGGCGAGACTGCTTCCATCAACCAATCGCATGGTGGCTCCAGCAAGCAGGCGCGCTCGGTCATCGATGGACTGGAAGCCTCAGTCGTCACGATGAATCAAGCGAATGATATCGATATCCTTGCTGAAAAAGGCCTGATTCCAGCCACTTGGTCCAAAGCTTTTCCTAACAATGCAGCACCGTTTTATTCCACCATGGTGTTCCTGACCCGCAAAGGAAATCCGCTGCAGATCAAAAACTGGGAAGATCTGGGTAAGCCGGGTGTAAAGGTCATCATTCCGAATCCTAAAACCTCAGGCAATGGCCGCTACAGCTATCTGGCCGCCTGGGGCTCAGTGATCAAGTCCGGCGGCAATGAAGCGCAGGCGCGTGCCCTGGTTGATAAAATTTTCAAAAACGTGCCTGTCCTTGATGCCGGTGGACGCGGTGCCACCACCACCTTTACCCAGCGAGAAATTGGTGATGTGCTGGTTACTTTTGAAAATGAAGTTCAGCTGGCCAAACAGGAATTCGGCAATCAGTACGAAGTGGTTTATCCAAAAATTTCTATCCTGGCCGAATCACCGGTGGCAGTAGTGGATAAAGTGGCCGACAAATTAGGTACCCGCAAAACGGCGACTGCATATCTGCAATACCTGTATTCTGAGCCTGCTCAGGAAATCATCGCCAAGCATTTTTTCCGTCCGCGCTCTGAAGCCGCATTTCAGAAATATGCGACTAACTTCAAGCCCGTGACATTGTTCACTATCGATGAAGTGTTTGGTGGCTGGAAGCAAGCGCAGAAAAAGCATTTCGATGACGGTGCAGAGTTTGACAAACTGTATCAGGGCAAACGCTAAGTATCACACTCACAGTGCAAACACTACCTGGGAAGATGGCAATGCCCGTATTGCCACCCCAAAGCTACTGATGTCCGGCAAAGTCATATTGTGATGGCACCGGATTTCCGCGGCACTGGCGTGCGCCTTATCATGCGTGGTATGTGCATCCGATACCAGTGTGACAGGAAACCCCAATGCAGCAGCACGGCGCGTGGTGGTGTCAACGCAAAACTCAGATGCGTAGCCACAGATGACCAGTTGTTCAACCTCCCATAACGCCAGCAGACTGCTAAGTTCGGTACGCAAAAACGAGTCAGGTGTGGTTTTACGCAAAACCGTGTCACCATCTTCCAGCAATAATCCTTGTTCCAGTTGCCAGCCATCGCTGCCAAAACGTAAATTTCCCGTATTCGTTTCGTGCTGCACAAACACCACCGGTATCCCTGCGTGACGGGCTCTGCTGGCCAGCGCATTAATACGCTCAACCACCAGATCCGCTTCAAACGGCCGCGGAGCTTTATCAAACAAAGCACGTTGTACATCAATGATCAGTAAAGCAGAACGCATAGTGCACCTGTTCAGACCAGAATCGGAGTGAGAAAAGTAGCACAGAAATCGCCCACTCGCCGCGCTCGTGACTGGAATTCAGTCATTCTGCAGCCAACATGTTGCATCAATACCAATCCCAACGCATTGCATGGATACGGTATGAAGCGAAAATTCCTCTATCCAAAGATTCCACGTAGGCAATACGCAAACAAATACACAACATTCAACATAAACAGTCTGCTTTTCTATTCCCAGCAAGTAAGATTAAACATTAGAATCGCATTTACATTCAGCAACATTCAATTTCT
Organism: Cognatundibacterium rugosum; assembly: GCF_014284365.1. GTDB lineage: Bacteria > Pseudomonadota > Gammaproteobacteria > Burkholderiales > Burkholderiaceae_D > Undibacterium > Undibacterium rugosum. The sequence continues at coordinate 122,247 of NZ_JACOGG010000003.1, read as the reverse complement.
TCTACGAAGAAGAAAGCGCAGCTTAGCAGCCGCATCAGCAGATAAAACGGAGTTGTAATGGCAGAAGCAGGATTGTTATATAAAAACAGAGTGATGCTTTTGACGCAAACATTCTTCATCAAAGACAATAAAGATGAATTACTGCTCAGCGCTCACAAGTATGACTTCGACATACTGTTCTTCGACCAGATGCGGGAGTTTGTCAGCGCAGTCGAAAATGCAGAGGGGCATACGCTGTTTGTGATTGATCTTGACGTGCTGTACAACATGCAGGATGACATGCAGCAGCAACGTCGTCAGACTATGTTTCTGAGTGATCTGCTGCAAAGGCTGCCTGCGCATCAGCAATACATTTATCTGCAAACCGTGCGCCAGGGTGAGCGTTTCCTTCTTCAGCAAAAGCTGGTCGACAGCAATTGCCTCGCCTACGCGGAAAAACCGATCAGCAATGAAGTGCTGGTTGATAAACTGTTCAACATATTCGCTCGCCAGCAAAGGGGCGAATCCAATACCATCGTCTACCTCGGGGAAGATGCGCAATTCGACACACAGATGCTGAGTCAGCATGACATCGAATTACTGCATTATCAGGATGCGCGCTCTTTACATATCAAGGTGAAAGAAGCGCAACCTGATATCGTACTGATTGATGAAAAACACTATCTGCAAACAGAAGCGCTGGTGCGCGTACTGAAGAAAAATATAGAATTTGATAGCGGTCGTGAGATCGTCATGCTACAGCACCAAAGCACATCCGCGTTATCACGTCAGGCACTGGATAGCGGCTTTGACGAAATTCTGAAAAGCAGCGATGCCGACGTACTGACCCGTTTATTAATTAACCGTATTAATAAAATTCGAGCCAGTAAAGATTTAATCAGCCGCGACCGTGCCACGGGCTTACTCAATAAGATAGGTCTGCAAAAGAAAGCACAGGAATGGATACGGCGCGCCGGACGCGAAGACAAATCGCTGGCTTACGGCATTATCGATATCGACAAATTCAAGACCATCAACGACACCTGGGGGCACTACTTCGGCGATATTGTGATCAAACGCCTGTCCCTGGTTCTATCCGCCCAGCTCGGTGAACGTGATCTGCTAAGCCGCTTTGGCGGTGAAGAATTTGTCATCGTCTTCTGGGATTGCTCACTTGACGAAGGTAAGCTCAAGCTTGACGCCATGCGCGAGAGTTTTGGAAAAGTCGTGTTTGAAGTCACACCCGGCGAATTCCGTCAATTCAGCTTCAGCGGTGGTATCGCCGCCTACCCAAGCTGCAAGACTGAAAATGAGCTTTTTTTGCAGGCAGATGCCATGCTGTATCAAGCCAAGCAAGGTGGCCGTAATCAAGTTTGCACTAACTAAGACGACACCAGAACCAGTACGCACCGCTTGCATGCACTAACTCCGCGATACACGAAGGTAGCTGTATGTGCTTTCCCGCTTTCAGTGAAGACTGACGCGCAACAATCCAGCTGCGATCGCATCATCATTCATCAGAAACCAAGTCGAATCGGTCAGATTCGTCTTCTGCTTCCACACGTAGGTGTAGCGGTTGTAGCGCTGGCTGTACTCCGGGTCCGGAAAGAAGGGTACGGCGGTCCCAGCGCCCCTCCCTTCCGACAAGTCAGAGTTTGATGTCGATGGCGACAGTGTAGTTTGGACGTGTCTTCCTCTGCACCTGGACGCTGGAGCCGTCGTCGGTACTCGTGATCCTTCCTGTCCACTGTGGGGCGGCATTGGTAGCGCCAAAGCGTAAGCTCACTTGTTGATTCCAATTCCACAACGCGTACAGGTCCAGTGCGCGACTGCGCGTTTGCTTCAACGCTTGCGACAAAGTCTGCTGCGTGTCATAGCCGGGCGTGTAAGACAAGTTGGCGCCGACAGTCAGCGGTACATGTTGCGCCTTATAGTCAAAGCCTAGCGTGGCGGACCAAGGCTGCTGGCCGTCCAGGCGACTGTTTGGCATCGGTACGGCATCGACCTTGCTTCGGTAGAGATTGAGCGTGCCACGTAAATCCAGCCGCGTCTTGGCGTCAACCAGTCCAGGCAAGAGTTGCGATGCCGGCCCCTTGAATTCCAGTTCAATCCCACTGCTGTTGGCTGATGAGATATTTTGCGGACGGCTGACCCAACGCGGTACAGTGGCCCAGCTGACATTTTCCAAAGTGGTGACGTAGCGGATCAAATCCTCGACGCGTCGATGGAACAGGCCGACGCTGAACAAACCGCCACCGGTGAAATACATTTCATACGCCAGATCAAGGCCTGTCGCCAGTTCTGGTCGCAACCCAGGATTCCCGGCCCGGTCCGCAGCCACCTGATCGTTCTGCTGCGTAGGCAAAGGATAAATGCTATTCAGTGTGGGTCTTGGTACGAGCGAATACAGATCGGGGGCCTTATAGCTACGGGTCAGACTGCCGCGTATCACATCACACCCCTTGGGGTCGGGCTTGAAATTGACATGTAATAACGGCGACATGACCTGGCTGCGGTTACTCACTGCACCATCAAAAGTGTCGCTACGCGTAGCAATCGTCTCGTGCCGTAAACCGCCATACAGCAGCCACTGGTCCGACAACTCCCATTCGTCCTGAAGATAGTACGCCTGCCGGTCTATCTTCGCATGCAGGGGAAGAGTATCCATTCCCGGCAATTGCTGCAATCCAAGCACTGTAACATTGCGCTCGTCGTCGCGGCGGCGGAATTCAAATTCCCATCCGGCTGACAGACGATGAGCGTCACCGAGCAGTTGGCCATATTTACCCGATTGGGTCAGCGTGCGATCCCTGCCCTCGCCCACACTATGCCGGTAGGGCAGGTTCGCGCGATAGCTCTGGTTGACGAATTCATTGAGGGCTTGCCCCATCATCAACTTCAAATCCAGTTTGCGTTCACCGCTGAAGCGCACACTCCATTGACCAGTCAAGCGGTGGTTCTCGAAGCGGCCCTCATTGTTGCTGGAATCTTCAAACAGCAATGGATTGCTGGCCGCAATATCGGTGAACTGCACCTTGCTATGCCAATCGGAACGCTGCAAGAAAGCCTGCAAGTTGATGCTTTGGTCATCGTCTATACGCCAGTTAAGCTGCGGCGAGGCATTGATACTATGGCCCCACATAGGCTGTTGCGCCAATTGCTGCGCTGTGCCGACAGTACCCAAGCTGCCTGCAACGTACCGCGACACCTTCATTTCTGCACTGCTGTCATACTCGTAGGCTGAGACGGGTAATGAATAAGAGAGGTCGCCCGCCCTCTCGCTATAGAGCGCGCTCACATTCGCCGTCGGCCGCCCGGTGCTGTATGCGACACCCAACTTGACACTGGCCTGGCGTTTCTTTGCTACAGTTTTCAGAACGATATTGATGCTGCCTGCCACCGCCTGCGTGCTCTGGTCCGCCGTGGCGGCCTTCTGAATCTCGATACGCTCAACTTGCGCCGGATTGATCTGTTCCAGCAAGAAGCCGCTTGGAGCAGGCTCGCCGTTGATCAGTATCTGCGTATAGCCTGACCCCATGCCACGCAGGCGGGGCTGGCCATTCTGGATATCCACGCCAGGCAGACGGCGCACTACCTCATTGACATTACTGTCGCCAAACCGATCGATCTCTTCGCGTCCGACTATCTGTTTTGCCACGACAGCGTTGCGTCGCAAGTCCACATCGCTTTGCGGCCGCCCCTTGACCTCCACCCGATACAACTTATTATCGTAAGCAGAGCGGGAGTTTGGGTCTGCACCGACCGGCATATCCTGGGCGCAGCTTACCTGCCATGCTAACGCCATGCTGACAGCCGCAGGAATAGGTAAACGACATGCAAGATTCTTGAATTGTTTCATTTTCTGTTTTTAAGTGATGTGTGGGTTAGCCTGAATTGATTGAAAAGCGTATGCGCAGTTCGCTGAAAGCGCTTGGCATTGACAAGCAAAACATCCGAACACACGAACAAAAAGCACAACGAGATTAGTTGAGTGGGTCGCGATGGAGCACGCTACCGCGGCGCAGCACCTGCCCGATTGCGTTTGCTGTCAATGATCAGAGTCCATCGCGTCGCAAGCATCGATTTCCATGCCGCTCATGATGGGCACGCCCCCAATACGCCCGCTAAAGACGTTGGTATGCAGACGATGCATGACGAACAGTTCGGATTTTGGGAAAACGGTACGTGTTCCGATTTTGACGTTAAGTTGCATGATGGCTCCTTGAAGTGGTGATCAAGAGTCTTCATTGTTATGCAGCACGCATAAGATCGGTACTAGCAGATCTGTTAGCTCAAACTATCCGGTTCCGGTGTTAGCCTGGAAAAGACGGTCGCTTTTTATCCGCCTCGTCTTTCCAGTACTTTTCAAGGGGCTAAGCAAGACCATGAGCAGACTTCCCGCGCTGATGTTGCCACCCCGAGCCAGCAGGTGCGCTGGCTAGACTTCGCATGATCAGACTAAACTCCGGGGACACTCTGACCTCACACCGTCATATGGGGCGCTATGAACAGGCTTGCTGGATGCCGTCGCCATGGTTATGCTGTTGGCCTTGTATTTGAGTATGCGTCATTGGCAAAGCGACCTGAGAGCAGCGTCAGAGGCCGCTGGTTCAGCCAGGTGCGACCAAGCCCGCCGCAATTGACTTGACCACTGCCTGCTGGCGAGTGCTGACATCGAACTTGCGCATAATATTCGCCATATGGAAGTTGACAGTGGCTTCGGAGCGTCCCAGGATGCGCGAGACTTCCCAGGATGATTTGCCGGCTGCAACCCACTTCAGGCATTCCAGCTCACGTGCCGTCAACATGACGGAGCCGGCCGCCGGCGTTTGCGTCAGCGTGAATTTGCGCGACGATTCCAGGACATAGTCACGCAGTAGCGTCAGGTCAGCCAGCGTCTCCACCCTGCTGTCCTCGCAATGGCTGACATCAGTCACGAAACTGAGCATGCCAAATTCGCCGGAACGGCCATGAACAGGCAGCGTCACGCCAGAGCGCAGACCGAAACTGCAAGCCTGTTCGTAAAATTGCTGCAACTGAACACCCCGAAAAACGGCGGGTCCCCAAATGATGGGCAACGCACTCTGCAGGCAATGACTGACTGTCGGGTCAACATGGTGCATGTTCTGACTGTGATAGACCGCCCGCCATTCCGTTGGATAATTGCTGATCAGAAAAGCTGATTCCAGGGGCTGAGCCTTGTGCGGCACGACACCAAACAACATACGTTCAAAACCCAGCTGATCCGCCAGGGTCTGCAACGTCGTCGCCCATTGTGACTCACTTTGTGCATCCAGTAACTTATTCAGTTGATCCTGTTCCAGCAATTCATCTCCTTTTGTACGTAAGCAAACCCACTAGTTTGCAATATTACATCATTAAATAGCCAACGCGATTCCAGCGTAGCTGCCAAACAACGTTAAGTGCAAGCCGGCAGCATCGTGATCCAGCACCATCGTGTCGAACACATGGCAGATGCTGGGTAGCCGGGCAAACTGGATGGCATCTGCCATCAAGACAACAGACTGACCAACATCAGCGGCGGCATCGCTGGCTGCGAACCTGAATGCAAAACTGAACATGTACTGTTCCTGAAGACGGATGCCATGCTATACACAGCTAAACACGGTGAGCGTCATCAGATGTGCAATGCCTGAACCAGTCTTGTTGACGTGTTCAGATAACGCGAATGACCATGGGCGCACTATCGCAAGGTCAGACATCGGCGACCTGCCCCTGGATTGAACGAGCCAGTATGAATTCATGTAAGTTGAACTAATTTAGCGGCTACACTTCTAAGCCAGCTCCTCACCAGCCAACTCCGTGCAGCAACTTGGCTGGGTTTCTCTCCGCCGGCATGGGCTGAGCTACTTCATTTTTTAAAATAACAGGGATTGCCATGAAACGTTCATTAAGCCTGATTTTACTGGCTGGCCTGTGCGCCAACGCCAGCGCGCAGGAAAATCTGAGTTATCAGTTACCACCCAAATCCATCCTCGATCTGGCCGACTTCCAGCGCCCGCCAACCGTCAGCATGGATCATCACAATCAGAATCTGTTGCTGAGTTTTCGCAATACCTATAAAACCCTGAGCGATCTGAGCCAGACAGAAATGCGGCTGGCCGGTTTGCGTATTAATCCGGTCACCAATATCAGCAGCACCCTGACCTATGTGAACAACCTCAAGCTGCGCAAAGTCGCAGGCGGTGAAGAAGTCCAGGTCAAGGGCTTGCCTGCCAATCCATTGATCGCGAATGTCAGCTGGTCACCCAATGAAAAGAAAATTGCGTTCACCCATACCGCCGCTAAAGGCGTAGAGCTGTGGGTGATCGACGTAGAAAGCGCGACTGCAAAAAAAATCAGCGAAGCCAACCTGAACGCCAATCTGGGTGCGCCTTACAGCTGGTTTAAAGACAGCGACAATTTGCTGGTCAAGGTATTGCCAAAAAACCGTACGGCTTTACTCGATAACAGCAAAGACTTGCCAACTGGTGCCATCATTTCAAATGCCACCGGCAGCGTTTCGCAAAACCGCACTTATGCAGATTTGCTGAAGAATAAAAATGATGAGGCCAATTTTGAAAATCTGGTCACTTCTGAATTAGTCAAAATCTCACTCAATGGCAAAAGCAGTTTGTTCAAAAAAGCAGATATGTATGAAGACATCAGCTTTTCGCCGGACGGTAAATTTCTGCTGCTCGATACCCTGCAAAAACCATTTTCTTACATTGTTCCGCTCGACCGTTTCCCTACCCGCGCCACAGTCACCGATCTGAGTGGCAAAGTAATCAAGGTCGTCAATGAAACGCCTTTGAATGAAATCATACCTAAAGGATTTTCTGCTGTAGCCAAGGGGAAGCGCAGCATGGGCTGGCGTGGTGACAAGCCTGCCACGCTGTACTATGTGGTGGCACTGGATGGCGGTGATCCGGCCAACAAAACAGAATATCGTGACGAACTGTTTCAGTGGAATGCACCCTTTGATCAGGAGCCAGTATCCTTGCTCAAAACGCCACAGCGCTTCGGCGGTGTCATTTGGGGCAATGAGCAAGTCGCAATTGCCTACGACAACTGGTATGACACTCGCAATCTAAAAACCTATCTGTTTAATCCATCCACACCGTCCGCAACGCCACGCGTCATCGGCGACAGAAATATGCAGGATATTTATGCTGATCCGGGTCGCTTCGAAACTAAACGCAATGAGTTTGATCGTCGCGTGCTGGCTATAGAGGACGGCAAGGCCTATCTGATCGGTGCCGGTCACAGTAAGAAAGGTCAGTTCCCGTTTATTGATGAGCTCGATCTGACGAGCTTGAAAAAGAACCGGCTGTATCAGTCCGCTTACACTGACAAAATCGAAAATATTTTGTCGATAGAAGATCTGAAAAAAGGTAAGGTGCTGGTACAACTGCAATCGAAAACCGATTACCCTAATTTTTACTTCCGTGATCTGAAGGCTGGTGATCAGGCGGACAAACAACTGACTGCGATCACACGCTTCGCCAATCCTTTTATTGGCTTGAAAGATGTGAGCAAAGAAGTCATCAAATACAAACGTAAAGATGGCGTCGAGTTATCCGGCACCCTATATCTGCCAGCTGGCTACGACAAAACAAAGAAAGAAAAACTGCCCCTGTTGATCTGGGCTTATCCGGCTGAATACAAGGATAAAAACTCCGCTGGACAAAGCACGCACAATCCGAATCAGTTCACCTTCCCTAACTATGGCTCCTTTGTATACTGGGTTGCAAAAGGATATGCAGTAATGGATGATGCGGCCTTCCCGATTATCGGTGAAGGTAAAACCGAGCCAAATGACAACTTCATTCCTCAGTTAGTCGATAACGCCGAAGCTGCGATTGATGCAGTGGATCAGTTAGGGTATATCGACCGTCAACGTGTGGCGGTAGGTGGCCACTCCTACGGTGCCTTTATGACGGCCAATCTGCTCACACACTCTAAGTTGTTCGCCTGCGGTATCGCGCGCAGCGGTGCCTACAACCGCACACTGACGCCTTTTGGCTTCCAGAGTGAGCAGCGCAATTACTGGGAAACACCGGAGGTGTACACCAAGATGTCGCCGTTCATGAATGCCGATAAAATGACAACACCTATTCTGTTGGTACATGGAGAAGCAGATAACAATCCGGGCACCTTCACGTTGCAGACCGAGCGTTATTTCCAGGCTTTAAAAGGTCTGGGGGCACCTGCCCGCATGGTGATCCTGCCTAAGGAAAGTCATGGCTATGCCGCCCGTGAAAACATCATGCATCTGTTGTGGGAACAGGATCAGTTCCTTGATAAATGCCTGAAAAAATAAGCCTGCTCTTCCTGATGTAGCGCTCATTAGCCAGCAGTAACCGCTTGCCCTGTCTGATCTGGCATAGCAATAAAAAATCCCGGCCGGACACTACGTTCCGCCGGTTTTTTTTATTACTGGCCCGTCGATCTTATACTCACCTGAAAAAGGAAATCAGACATATGCATTCGTCAGCGGATCAACACAAGCCAAATCCAATGATAAAATATTTACTCTTTTTTCGGAGGAAACGCGATGAAAACAAGAGTATCTGCAAGTATACCAATCACGCTGATCGCAACGATGGCACTTACCGTCAGCGGCTGCATGCATATTGAGGTCGGCGATAAACAATTCTTACGCCCTGACAGCGCGACTGGCTATCAATCATCGGCCAGGGTCACGCTGGCTGATCTGCAAAAAGTAAATTCTGCTGTCAGCATCAACGAAATCAGTATCACATCCACCGGCCAGACTAAACTGGAAGGACTATCGTTCCAGCTTCCGGGTAGTCAGGTCAGCGTGCTGTATTTTGGTGGCAATCTGTCACATGTGGACAATTCCATCCCTTACGCATTAGCAAACTTAGGTCGCTGCAACATTAACCTGACCACAGTTGATTACCGTGGCTATGGCAGGACCGCTGGCGTGCCAGACACGCCTACATTGCAGCAGGATGCACTGGCTGTCTACGATGCCGTCCGCGCAAAAACCAGTGGTAAGCTGGTGGTACATGGGCACTCTTTAGGCAGTTTCATTGCTGGCTATATCGCGCAACAACGTCAACCCGACGGAATTATTTTAGAGACGACGGCAAGCACTGTAGAAGAAGTCGTCGCTGCGTCCACACCTTGGTATGCGCTACCCTTTGTACGTTTTTCATTTCAGCCGGGAATACTCAGCGTGGACAACGTGAAAGCGATGTCTTCCTATACCGGACCAGCACTGGTGATCACCGCCGAGAAAGATGTACAGACACCGGCAGCGCTGGGAAAAAAAGTGTTTGACGCTATCCCGTCCAAAAATAAGAAACACCTGTTCATCAAGGACGCAGGACACAGCGGCCTATTGCGCCGTGAAGATGTGCAACAGGCCTACTGTGAATACATACGAGACGTGGCGCGCCAAGCGGACTGATCACCGCTAGCCGTGCAAATAAAAATCCCGGCTTGTTTTTAGCCGGGATTTTTATTTAAAAAAACATGTCGTGCATACGTCATGACCATTCTTTATGGCTGGGTCTGCACGCTATTTCCCTGCGATGACAGACAATGCATCATGCCCGCCTGCGCCGAACAACAATTCCTTCAGATGCGCGAGCTGATCACGGACCTGAGCCGCTTTTTCAAACTCCAGATTTTTCGCGTGCTCCAGCATTTGTTTTTCCAGTTTTTTGATTTCGCGACTGATCTGCTTCTCGCTCATCACTTCGTACTTGGCCTGCTCCTGAGCCACCGCCATATCCCCTCGGGCTTCCTGAGGATTATAAACACCATCGATGATGTCTTTGATCTGCTTGCGTATGCCAGTTGGCGTAATATTATTGGCCGCATTAAAGGCCAGTTGTTTGTGACGACGCCGCTCAGTTTCATCGATCGCGCGCCGCATAGAGTCAGTCACACGATCGGCATACAGGATAGCCTTACCATGCAAATTCCGCGCGGCGCGGCCTATGGTTTGAATCAGGCTGCGCTCTGAACGCAAAAAGCCTTCTTTGTCCGCGTCCAGAATCGCGACCAGCGACACCTCGGGAATATCCAGGCCCTCACGCAGCAGATTGATCCCGACCAGCACATCGAAGGTACCAAGACGCAGATCACGGATAATCTCGACCCGCTCGACAGTATCAATATCACTGTGCAGATAACGCACCTTGATACCATTTTCACCCAAAAAATCGGTCAGTTGCTCTGACATACGCTTAGTCAGCGTGGTCACCAGCACCCGCTCATTCTTGCGGATACGCTCAGTGATTTCGCCCATCAGATCATCCACCTGCGTCAGGGCCGGACGGACTTCAATCTCAGGGTCAACCAGTCCGGTCGGCCGCACCACCTGCTCTACGGTCTGATCGGCGTGCTCATGCTCGTAATCACCCGGTGTAGCCGAGACAAATACGGTTTGCCGCATCTTGCTTTCAAATTCGGCAAACTTCAGTGGCCGGTTATCCAGCGCAGAAGGCAGCCTGAAGCCATAGTCGACCAGATTAGTTTTTCGAGCACGGTCGCCGTTATACATGCCGTTCAACTGTCCGGTCAGCACATGGGATTCATCGAGGAACATCAGCGCATCAGGTGGCAGATAATCAACCAGAGTTGGCGGTGGCTCACCTGGCTTGGCGCCACTCAGATGGCGGGAGTAGTTTTCTATACCCTTGGTAAAGCCGATTTCAGCCATCATTTCGAGATCGAAACGGGTACGCTGTTCGATACGCTGTTCTTCAATCAGCTTGTTTTCGCGACGGAAGAAGTCCAGCCGTTCACGCAATTCGTCCTTAATCGATTCTATCGCCCGCAGCACAGTTTCACGCGGTGTCACGTAGTGTGAACCGGGATATACCGTAAAACGTGGGATTTTTTGCTTAACCCGGCCAGTTAAGGGATCAAACAACTGCAGATTTTCGATTTCATCGTCGAACATTTCCACCCTGACTGCCAGTTCTGCATGTTCAGCCGGGAAAATATCGATGGTATCGCCACGCACCCGGAAAGTACCACGGCCAAAGTCGACTTCATTGCGGCTGTACTGCATCTGGATCAGCCGGGCGATCAGGTCGCGCTGACTGACCTTGTCGCGCGCTCTGAGGGTTAATATCATTTTGTGATATTCGTTGGGATTACCGATACCGTAAATTGCCGACACGGTCGCTACGATAATCACATCCCGTCTTTCCATGAGTGACTTAGTACAGGACAGGCGCATCTGCTCGATATGTTCATTGATTGCTGAATCTTTTTCAATGAACAGGTCGCGCTGAGGCACATAGGCTTCAGGTTGATAGTAATCATAGTAAGACACGAAGTATTCCACCGCGTTACGCGGGAAAAACTCCCTGAATTCGCTGTATAACTGGGCCGCCAGGGTTTTATTGGGTGCAAAAATAATGGCTGGTCGCCCGCAACGCGCGATCACATTCGCCATGGTGTAAGTTTTACCAGAACCGGTCACCCCCAGCAGCGTCTGGAAAAACAAGCCATCATGCACGCCCTCTGTTAATTGCCCGATGGCGGCAGGCTGATCACCCGCCGGCGGGAAGATCTGATACAACTGAAATGGGGAATCCGGGAAAGAAATAAACTTCTCCTCATCGAATTCATCAGATAAAGCAACTGAATTCACTGGTGCGACTGCCATGGTACCCATACCTTTGTTAAAATAAGCTGTTTATCAGCATTGCCAGCCAACAGGCTGACTCTGCTCTCAGAGGATTTACGCAAAACCGACACGCGCGCCCTACCCTGCGCCACCCTAGGTACTACCCGTACTGTTTTTCTGTGTTTTGCTCTGCATACCTTGCCGGAATCATTGTTTGCGTAAGCCCTGGCCGTAACGCATTGTTATTTCATTCCAACCTGTTTGCCGGCAACGGCAGAAACATTTCATATTATCACGATGACTGCTCCAGCTTCTTCCGCTCTGTTTTCCGCCATCGAAATGGCACCGCGCGACCCTATCCTTGGCATTACCGAGGCATTCAATGCCGATCAAAAACCGGCCAAAGTCAATCTTGGGGTTGGTGTCTATTATGACGACAATGGCAAAGTACCTTTACTCGAATGTGTCAAAAAAGCAGAGGCACTGTTGATAGAAAAATACGCGCCACGCACCTATTTGCCTATCGAAGGCCTGGCTGCCTATGATCGTGCCGTGCAGGATCTGGTATTTGGCGCGGACAGTGCCGTGGTGACTGAAAAACGTGCCATCACTGCTCAGGCAATAGGCGGTACCGGTGCACTCAAGCTGGGTGCCGACTTTCTGCAGCGCTTTAGCCCGCAATCCCAGGTGTATATCAGTGATCCAAGCTGGGAAAATCATCGCGCTTTGTTTGAATCTGCTGGTTTTACCGTCAATACATATCCGTACTACGATGCCAATACGCGTGGCGTGAACTTCGAGGCGATGCTGGCCGCATTGCAGGCGATGCCCCAAGCCTCGATCGTGTTGCTGCATGCATGCTGTCATAACCCAACCGGTGCTGACCTCAGCAATGATCAATGGACCCAAATTATTGAAGTCGTCACGACCCGTGGCCTGATTCCTTTCCTGGATATGGCGTATCAAGGCTTTGGCGACGGCATTGAGGCAGATGGCCAGGTGGTGCGTCGTTTTGCAGCGGCCGGCGGCCCCTTGTTTGTCTCCAACTCGTTCTCTAAGTCCTTCTCCCTGTACGGTGAACGGGTAGGCGCACTCAGCATCGTGGCTGCGAGTGCAGAAGAAGCGGGCCGTATCATGTCGCAACTGAAACGTGTCATCCGTACCAATTACTCCAACCCGCCATCCCATGGCGGCCAGGTCGTGGCAACCGTACTGTCCACACCGGAACTGCGTCAGCTGTGGGAAGATGAGCTGGCGGGCATGCGTGTTCGTATCCGCGAAATGCGCGCTGCTTTTGTCAGCAAACTCAAGGAACAGGCGCCGGCACATCAGTTTGACTTCGTGATGCAGCAACGCGGTATGTTCTCTTATTCCGGGCTGAGCAAGGAACAGGTAGGTAAACTGCGTGAAACAAACTCGATTTACGCCGTCGATACCGGACGCATTTGTGTCGCGGCCCTGAACAGCAAAAACATCGATAAGGTGATTACAGCGATTGCCAGTGTGCTGTAATTATGTAGGCTGCTGTTGACAAGAATGGCTGCGAAGCATATAATTTTTGTCTCTGTTCCCTGATAGCTCAGTCGGTAGAGCGACGGACTGTTAATCCGCAGGTCCCTGGTTCGAGTCCAGGTCGGGGAGCCACAGAATTCAAAGTAGGTAGTGAACTTGAAACCAATCACTATATAAAGTTTACCGAAGATCATCAAATCTTCTATTCCCTGATAGCTCAGTCGGTAGAGCGACGGACTGTTAATCCGCAGGTCCCTGGTTCGAGTCCAGGTCGGGGAGCCAAATTCAAGGGCTTAACTTCATCGTTAAGCCCTTTTTCTTCGGGGCGCGGTATACGCTGAAGAAAAGCAAAGTGACAAAGTAAGCAGTGAACTTAAGAAAAAAATCACTCGCAGCATTGATTGAAAAGTTTTGAAGATAGTCTTATCTTCTGTTCCCTGATAGCTCAGTCGGTAGAGCGACGGACTGTTAATCCGCAGGTCCCTGGTTCGAGTCCAGGTCGGGGAGCCAAATTCAAGGGCTTAACATCTGTGGTGTTAAGCCTTTTTTTCAGCGTGGCATATCTGATCAATATACCTCTGCTCGTCACAACTGCCATTTATATGGCATAGACAGACACCGCAGCCAGTCTGCTTCAGTATGGCGGCATATTCCCAGTAACACTTCTGCTTTATCCAGTCTGATCGCATCTCAACTTGCGTAATCTGAGTGAGTAATTGTTGCGGCTAAAGTTGTGGCCAGCTTTTTCCCAACACTCATTCTCCTGGCCACGATTACGCAAGCCCCCACCTTTCCAGTAAGAAATTCTTGCACCATGCCATTCGCTAAGAATGCCCAATCCTGACAGAAGATTTTCCGACAATTCAAAATCTATTTCCTGAATTTCTCACGGAACCCAAGCTTGCGTCATCGCACTGTAACATTTCGTAACTAATATTGCCGAAAATCAAGTTTCACCCTCACACACATCTGCAATGACAACCGCCCTGCTCACGATACTCTCCCCCGCCATGCGTCTGATGCAACACTTCCGCATTACGCATAAAGTCGCTTTTGTCGCCATCAGCTTTGCGATCCCACTGTTGATCGTGGTTGGCTTGCTGTTTCTGGAGATGCGCACTGAGGGTGCGATTGCACGAGAAAAACTCTCGGCATTGAGTGAAATCCAGGCGCACAACCAGATTCAATCAAGCGTGCGGCAACACCGTGCATTGAGCCATATGCAAGCTCAGGGCAATAAGCAAATCACCGACAAGCTCCATAGCCTGGAAAAACAAATTCATGAACAACTGCAGTCTTCATCGCTGCCAGACAAGTTCAAAACAGGTTGGCAAAGTCTGATCTCCGCACAAAGCAATAGCAAACCAGCTCAAAATTTTCAAAATCATACCCAATTTCTCGAGATGCTTGATCAGTTGTCGCACCAACTGGCTAACGATAGCAAGCTGAATCTGGATACCAACATCACAAGCAATCAATTATTGACGATACAGCTACGCTCACTTCCAATGCTGGAAGAAAAGCTAATGATAATGACTGCGCGCGGCGCGGCTTATATCGACAGCGGACTGTTCGAAGCGGGAGAGGACGTCATGCTGAATTCCCTGCTCATGAACTTCAAATCGGAGCAAAAACAATTACTAGAGCAGCTAAACACACTAGAACAGGGACAAAGTGAACTCAAACCAGCATTGCAGTCGATACGTGCTGCGCTGCTGGAGAGCGACAAATTTTTCGCACGTGCTCAAGACGAAGTGCTAGCCTCAGTAAATCAAAGTTCGGGGGCGGAGTTTTTCACCGCGGGCGTCGTAGCAGCAAACCAGATTGCTGAGCAAAACCAAAAGCTTGCCGCTTTAATACAAAACCGGCTGACACAAGTAGTAGCTGCACTGGACTGGAAAATTTACCGTATGTTTGCAGGAATTTTTGCATTGATCGCAGTCGCGACTTATCTGCTGGCGGGGATTTATTTTGCACTGTCACGCGACATCCTGCAGCTCACCGCCAGCATACAAAAAACCGCATCTGGCGATCTGGTACCGGATCAGGTACAAGCCGGTAAAGATGAGATATCACAACTGCTAAGCGCTGTGAATCACATGAAGAGCGGCCTGGGCAGCCTGGTGGCAGATATACGCCTGAATGCTGACAGCATCGATACCATCACCAAGAAAATTCATCAGGATAACAGTGATCTGTCTGGCCGCACCGAAAGTCAGGCTGGCTCACTGGAAGAAACCGCGAGCGCGGTGGAACAATTGACCACCACCACCAGGGATAACGCAGCAAATCTGGCCCAGGCCAGTCAGCTAGTCAGCGGCTCAGCACAAAGTGTACAGGAAGGCTTGCAAGTAATGAGCAACGCGATCGAATCGATGCAAAGCATTACCAGCAGCTCTAAGAAGATTTCTGAAATCATAGGTGTGATGGATAGCATTGCATTCCAGACCAATATTCTGGCCCTGAACGCAGCAGTGGAAGCAGCACGCGCCGGACAAGAAGGACGCGGCTTTGCGGTGGTGGCGAGCGAAGTCAGAAATCTGGCGCAACGCAGTGCGAACGCTGCCAAAGAAATTAAACATCTGATCGACTCCTCGGGTGCGGAAGTCAAAAAAGGCAGTACCCTGATTAATAGCGCTGGCAAAACGATGCAGGATATCGCAGAAAATGTGGCGCAGGTATCGAGTCTGATTCATCATGTGGCCAACGCCAGTCAGGAACAAAGCGCAGGCATATCCAGCGTCAATACGGCAATTAGCAACATCGACCAACTAACCCAGGAAAATGCCAGCCTGGTCGAGCAGGCAAAATTCTCTACAGAGCAGTTAGAGCAGAATGCAGCAACGCTCAGCAAAGCAGTCAGTGCCTTCCGCATTCAGGAGCATGCTGCCACAACAGTCGCACACGCAACCGCACCAAGAAAACACAGCGGCCACCAGGCTGCTCTACGCAATCAAAAACTGCGTGTCGCAAGATCATAATTGCCTGAGGAGGCAAACACTGAAGGGCAAAAAAAACGGTACTGTAAAACACAGTACCGTTTTCTTATTTAGCTGATCAGTTTTAGCTACCGAGCAAAGCCAGAACCGCTTTTAACTCATCCCGTATCTGATGCAGGCTGACTTGTGGTTCCACTGGTGCCTCTGCTTGCGCGTTGGCACGCCCACCGTGAGAACCCAGTTTATTTCTTGCGCCACTGATGGTGAAACCCTGATCGTATAGCAATTCGCGGATGCGTCTTACCAACAGAACTTCATGGTGCTGATAATAACGTCGGTTACCGCGTCGCTTGACCGGTTTGAGCTGGGAAAATTCCTGCTCCCAGTAGCGCAGCACATGTGGCTTAACGCCACAAAGTTCACTGACTTCGCCAATCGTGAAATAACGCTTTGCCGGGATAGCGGGCAAAGCCTGAGTTTCTATCCTGATTTCCGTCATACATTCACATTAAGCAGCGTGAGCAAGGTTTTGCCCACTGGTGTCATCAACCATACCTTTAAGCTTTTGGCTGGCATGGAAAGTCACGACACGGCGTGCCGTGATCGGGATTTCCTCGCCAGTTTTAGGATTGCGCCCCGGGCGCTGTGGCTTGTCACGCAACTGGAAATTGCCAAAGCCCGATAACTTAACTGCCTCGCCACGCTCCAGCGCATCCCGGATTTCGACGAAAAAAGTCTCTACCATGTCCTTGGCTTCACGCTTGTTCAGGCCAACTTGCTCAAACAAAAGTTCAGCCAGTTCAGCCTTAGTCAGGGTAGGTAATTCTTTTTCCGCCTGCGAGCGCGCTCTGGCCGCCTGCATGGCACGATTCAGATCCGCATCCAGTACTGACTGAAATTCAGCGGAATGTACATCATTCATTATCAAACTTCTCTCAGGTTACGTAACAGCACAAGCAAGAACTTAACGCAATTTCGCAGCATACTGCGCCGCAGCCGCCGCTGTCAAAGCTGACATCGCCGCTTCAACACGATCATCCTGCAAGGTAGATTGAGTATCTTGCAAGCTAAACCGGAAAGCAAGGCTTTTCTCATCTTCAGCCAGGCCTTTGCCGCGATATTCATCGAACAAGGCAACCGACTGCACGATATGGCAAGCTGGATTTTTTTGTATCTCTGCAGCGAAAGCATCTGCCAGATGTTGCGCCGGAATATCTTGTTTCACCACCAGTGCCAGATCACGTGACACGGCCTGGAATTTTGATATTTCCTGATACACCGGCACCTGCACAGTTTGCAAGGCAGAAATTTCTACCTCGAACACAACCGGTGCCAGCGGCAAGTCATACTTCTGCTGCAGACGAGGGTGCAATTCACCGATAAAGCCTATCACTTTTCCGGCCAGCTCGATGCGCGCACTACGACCAGGATGCAAGGCCACATGCTCATCTTTGATGAACTTTAAAGTCTGCGGTGCAAACAATGCTTCCAGATCTGCTTTCACGTCAAAGAAATCCGCATTTCGTGCGGCCATGCCCCATTGCTCTTCGGCGACCGGGCCATACGCCAACGCCGCTAAATGCTTAGGCTGATGATAGCCTGCGACGCTTAATGGACCATCCTGTACGGCTGCGTCACGCAAATAGACTGCGCCCATTTCAAAAATACGGACACGGCTGACTTTACGGTTCAGATTGTATCTGGCATTTGCAATCAGACTGCCCAGCAAATTCGTGCGCATGACACTCATCTGACTGGCGATAGGATTGACGACACGTATAGGTGCAGCATTACCAGCGAAATCCTTTTCCCAGGCTTCTTCTACAAAACTGTAGTTGATCACTTCCTGGTAATCCTGATCAGCGATCAATCGGCGGATCGCAAATAAGGAACGCTGATTTTCAGGCGCAATCAACATCGCATTCGCAGCCACCGGTGGCAAGGCCGGGATATTTTCAAAGCCATACACGCGTGCGACTTCTTCGATCAAATCTTCTTCGATTTCAATGTCGAAACGATAGGAAGGTGGCGTCACCAGGAACTCACCCTCCTGATGGGTGAATTGCAGATTCAGACGAGTAAAGATGTCAGCGATCTGCGCATCGGTCAGCGCAACGCCTATCACTTTTTGCGCACGTGCAGTACGCAGTTTAACCGGACTACGCTGTGGCAATTGTATGATCTGATCATCTACGGGCCCCAGTTTGACCTGTTCAATGCCACCGCAAATTTCAACGATCAAGGCACTGATGCGCTCGATATGCTCGACGATGTTTTCAAAATCCACGCCGCGCTCAAAGCGGTGGGCTGCATCAGTAGAGAAGTTATAGCGACGCGCACGTCCCTGTATCGCAGAGGGCCACCAGAAAGCGGCTTCCAGATAGATGTTTTGTGTATCGAGTGTGACCGCTGTCGAGTCACCGCCCATGATACCGGCCAGGGATTCGATTTCTTTTTCATCCGCAATGACGCCGACCCACTCATCCACATCGACGGTATTGCCGTTCAAGAGTTTGAGCGATTCACCCGCCTTACCCCAACGCACTTCCAGGCCGCCCTGGATTTTGTCCAGATCAAACACATGGGTAGGACGACCTAATTCCAGCATCACATAATTGGAAATGTCGACCAAGGCAGAAATCGGACGCTGACCACTGCGCTCCAGGCGCTGCTTCATCCAGTCCGGAGTCTCTGCTTTTGCATTGACTCCACGAATCACGCGACCACAGAAACGACCACACAGATCAGGTGCACTGACCTTGACGGCTAATTTTTCAGTCAGGGTAACTGGCAATTCTTTAGTCGTCGGCAAATGCAAAGGCGTGCCGGTCAATGCAGACACTTCACGTGCCACACCCAGTACAGACAAACAGTCTGCCTTATTTGGTGTCAGCTTGATCGTGAACTTCAAATCATTGAGCTGGTAGTAATCACGGAAATTCTGTCCAACCGGTGCGTCCGATGGCAAATCCATCAAACCGCCGTGATCTTCCGACAATTTCAACTCACGTGCAGAGCACAACATACCTTGCGACTCGACGCCACGCAGCTTGCCAACCTTGATCAGGAAAGGCTTACCATCCGGGCCTGGCGGCAATACAGCACCAGCCACGGCACAAGGAACACGCATACCGACACGCACATTTGGTGCACCACATACGATGTTGAGCAAGGTGCCGGTACCGACATCGACCTGGCATACATTCAGGCGATCGGCATCCGGATGCTTGTTGATTTCGCGGATCTCTGCGACCACGACATTGGTGAAAGGAGGAGCGACTGGCTCCACTTCTTCCACCTCTAAACCAGACATGGTCAACAAATGGGACAACTCATCCGAAGTCATCTTCGGATCGACCATAGTACGGAGCCAGTTTTCAGAAAATTGCATAATTCAGCCGTCTAATGTTGGATGTTTGAACGCCTGGCGTTCAGATTGATTCAGATTTCATCATAAGATTCAGGCAACTCAGTTCCGGTAAGGCGTGGCAATCAAAGCATGACTGGATTCACCAGGGGCCTGAAATAGCGGGAACCAAGGGGCCGGCATCTTACGTCAGTTAAATTGCTTCAGGAAGCGCAAATCACCTTCATAAAACAGTCGCAGATCGTTGACACCGTAACGCAACATCGTCAGACGTTCCAGACCCGAACCAAACGCAAAACCTATATATTTTTCAGGATCCAGACCCATGTTACGGATCACGGCAGGATGAACCTGTCCTGAACCGGACACTTCCAGCCAGCGACCTTTCAATGGACCACTGCCAAAGGCAATATCGATCTCAGCCGAAGGTTCAGTGAACGGAAAATAAGACGGACGGAAACGCACCTGCAAATCATCGGTCTCAAAAAAGGCTTTCACAAAGTTCAGATACACGCCCTTCAGATCAGCAAAGCTAATGTCTTCTGCGATCCACAAACCTTCGACCTGATGGAACATAGGCGAATGCGTCGCGTCGCTGTCAACGCGATAGGTACGGCCGGGTGCAATCACCTTGATCGGCGGCTTATTCATACGTGCATAACGCACCTGCATAGGACTGGTATGAGTACGCAGAAGTAACTGCTTACCCTGACTATCATTACCATCCACATAGAAGGTATCCTGCATAGAACGCGCCGGATGATTTTCCGGGCTGTTCAGTGCAGTAAAATTAGTCCAGTCGGTTTCTATTTCCGGGCCATCTGCCACATCGAAACCGATAGAACGGAAAATCTCTTCCACCCTTTGCCAGGTACGCATGACGGGATGGATACCACCCACGCCACGGCCACGGCCAGGTAAGCTCACATCAATTGCTTCCGCGCTCAGGCGCGCCTGCAATTGCGCATTGGCCAAGGCTTCACGGCGCTCAGTCAAGGCATTTTCTATCTGCACTTTGGCGGCATTAATAATCGCGCCCTGTGTCTTACGCTCATCCGGGGATAATTTCCCCAGGCTCTTCATCTGTTCGGTAATCTGGCCACTTTTGCCCAGGTATAAGGCCTTAGCATTTTCCAGTGCAGCGGCATCCACGGCCGCCAGAAAATCAGCACATGCCTGGCTGACGATTTGATCTAATGGGTTCATGCGTTGTTCCCGCTTACATAGAAGCTGAAATAATGAGCTGAAAACAAAACGGGGCATAGGAATCAACCTCTGCCCCGCTTGATAGATGCAGTCCGCGTACAGACCGCATCAACTACTGATACTGTATTACGCTGCCAGGTTGGCTTTGACTTGGTTAACAATCGCAGCAAATGCTGGTTTGTCAGTCACTGCCATGTCAGCCAATACCTTACGGTCGAGTTCAATCGCGGCTTTTTTCAGGCCGTTCATGAATACGCTGTAAGTCATACCGTGTTGACGTGTCGCTGCATTGATACGTGTGATCCACAGAGCGCGGAATACACGTTTTTTGTTGCGGCGATCGCGGTATGCGTATTGACCAGCGCGCATAACTGCTTGCTTAGCAATACGGAATACTTTACTACGACGACCACGGTAACCTTTTGCAAGGTTCAGTACTTTTTTATGACGGGCACGAGCTGTAACCCCACGTTTTACTCTAGGCATAATAACTCCTTAAATAATGAGTATGAGGTTAAGCAGTTGGCATCATGCGCATTACGGAAACCATGTTGGTGTCATGAACACCTACAGCACCGCGCAATTGACGTTTGTTTTTGGTGGTTTTCTTAGTCAGAATGTGACGTTTGAAAGCCTGACCGCGTTTAACGGTACCACCTGGACGGACGCGGAAGCGCTTTTTCGCGCTGCTTTTCGTCTTCATTTTTGGCATAGCACTATCTGTCTTTTACGACAGCTCCAATTTTATATGATGGTAGGTGGCAGCAACGATCGCTACTCTTGGATGCCTACTTCTCACTTATTGTGACCCGGCCTGTAGACCGGATCTTGTAGTGCCCGCCAAAGCGAGCCCCACAAAACCTGAATTAAGCTTTAAGCATTAAGCATTAAAGCTTATTTTTTCTTTTTCGGCGCCAGTATCATGACCATCTGGCGACCTTCCATCTTTGGAAACTGCTCTACCTGACCGTAAGGCTCGAGATCTGCTTTCAGACGCTCCAGCATACGCATACCAATTTCCTGATGCGCCATTTCACGACCACGGAAGCGCAATGTGATCTTGGTTTTATCGCCATCATCAAGGAACTTCACCAGATTACGCAGTTTGATGTTGTAATCACCATCATCAGTACCTGGACGGAATTTCACTTCTTTCACCAAAATGACTTTTTGTTTCAGTTTGGCTTCATGAGCTTTTTTCTGCTCCTGGTACTTAAACTTGCCGTAATCCATCAAGCGGCAAACTGGTGGCTGCGCGTTTGGCGCAATTTCCACCAAATCCACATTGGCCTCTTCGGCTAAGCGAAAAGCCTCACTCAGTTTGACGATCCCCAGAGGTTCATTATCAACGCCAGACAAGCGCACTTCAGGCGCGGTAACTTCACCGTTGATACGATGTGTTCTTTCGGTAGCTATTGCAGTTTCCTTTAAAAAAATAAAATCTTTACCGTGCGATCTTGCCAAAAGGGAAGATTGCCGAGCATCTGTTAAACCTTAGTTGCTATCTCGTCATGCAGACGAGAAATGAAGGCATCAATAGGCATTACACCCAGATCCAGATTGCCACGCGTACGCACAGCTACGGTGTTTGCATCCCGCTCTTTATCACCTACAACAATGATATAAGGCATTTTTTGAATAGAATGCTCGCGTATTTTATAGGTTATTTTCTCATTGCGCAAATCAGTATTTACCCTAAATCCTTGTTTCTTCAGGATTTCTGCAACATGCTGTGCGTACTCAGCTTGCGATTCAGAAATATTCAACACAGAAACTTGCAATGGAGACAACCACAATGGCATCGCACCAGCATGATTTTCAATCAACATGCCAATGAAGCGCTCCAGCGAGCCGACAATGGCACGATGCAACATCACCGGCACTTTGCGGCTATTGTCATCCGCCACATATTCTGCCCCGAGACGACCCGGCATGAAGAAGTCAACTTGCATCGTACCAACTTGCCACGGACGGCCCAAACTATCTTTCAGGTGATATTCAATCTTAGGGCCATAGAAAGCGCCTTCGCCTGGCAACTCCTCCCATGATTCCACACCACAAGCCCGCAAGCCGGCACGCAAGGTTTCTTCAGCGCGATCCCAGACCTCATCGCTACCGATACGGTTATCCGGACGCAATGCCAGTTTGATAGAAATCTGCTCAAAGCCAAAATCTGCATACACTTTCATTGCCTGCGGGTGGAAGGCCATCACCTCAGACTGAATCTGCTCTTCAGTACAGAAAATATGACCATCATCCTGAGTAAAGCCACGTACGCGCATAATGCCATGCAAGGCACCAGACGGTTCATTGCGGTGACACTGACCAAACTCGCCAAAACGCAGCGGCAGATCGCGGTAGCTCTTCATACCAGAATTAAAAATCTGCACATGTCCCGGGCAATTCATCGGTTTCAACGCATAGGTGCGGTTTTCCGACTCAGTGACAAACATATTGTCTTTGTAGTTATCCCAGTGACCGGTTTTACCCCACAAACTACTGTCCAGAATTTGTGGCCCCTTCACCTCCTGATAGCCACACTCCTGATAGACTTTGCGCATGTATTGCTCAACCTGCTGCCAGATCGTCCAGCCCTTCGCATGCCAGAACACCAGGCCAGGCGCCTCATCCTGAAAATGGAATAAGTCCAGTGCTTTTGCCAATTTACGATGATCGCGTTTTTCCGCCTCTTCCAGCATATGCAGATAGGCTTCCTGATCTTCTTTTTTAGCGAAAGCAGTACCATAAACACGTTGCAGCATTTCGTTTTTTGAATCGCCACGCCAGTAAGCGCCCGCCAGCTTCATCAGCTTGAACACTTTTAACTTACCAGTTGATGGCACGTGAGGGCCGCGGCACAGATCGGTAAAATTACCTTCCGTGTAGAGTGACACATCCTGGTCGGCCGGGATGGAGGCAATAATTTCCGCCTTATAGGACTCACCGATAGACTTAAAATAAGCTACAGCCTCGTCGCGTGGCACCACTTTACGCACGACTTGCTCATCCTTTTTAGCCAACTCCTGCATTTTCTTTTCAATCAACACCAGATCATCCGGTGTAAATGGGCGCTTATAAGAAAAGTCGTAATAGAAGCCGTTTTCAATGACAGGGCCTATCGTTACCTGCGCATCAGGAAACAGCTCCTTTACCGCATAAGCCAGCAAATGCGCTGTCGAATGACGAATCACATCCAGGCCATCTGCATCCTTATCAGTCACAATCGCCAGTTCCACATCTTTTTCAATCAGAAAAGAAGTATCTACCAATTGACCATCCACACGCCCGGCCAGCGCTGCCTTAGCCAGACCAGCACCAATGCTGGCAGCCACTTGCGCAACCGTCACTGGCGCATCGAATTGACGTTGCGAACCATCAGGAAGTTTTACTGAGACCATGTCACTCTCCAAAGTGGCAGAAGTTTGCCGAAAATGTGTAATTGAAAACTTGAAAAAATCTGGACGAAAAAAAAGCACGGCTAGCCGTGCTTTTTCCAATTTGATTCAGACGAAAAAGATCCCCGACTAGAGTCGCTCCCAAACCATTCTAGTGGTAGTTCGCGGTGTCATAACCAGGATGCCTTTCTCGCTCTTATCTAAGAAGTTAAACTTCTAAATCTGTGGTAGACACGATTGGACTCGAACCAACGACCCCTACCATGTCAAGGTAGTGCTCTAACCAGCTGAGCTACGCGTCTAAAGAAACCGAAGTATAGCAGAGCATGAATGAATATTGCTAGTCCCCCCAAGGCATTTTTTTACCCAACCAAAAAAATTTAGCAAAATATCCGTTGTACGCGCCACCCAAAAATGGATGAAAGCAAGGCAAACCTAAATACCACAGGGACTCACTTCATCTCAACGAACGCACCGGGTGTATTGAATCCAAACGGAAAATGCCTAACATGTTAGTGAGTCCGCCAACCTGCTCACGCAAGGATTGAGCCGCGTCGGTTGCATCGCCTAACAAGCCTGCATTCTGTTGAGTCACACTATCCATATCAGCAATCGCCTGATTAATTTGCTCTATGCGTGCGGCTTGCTCATGGCTGGCAACGGTGATTTCTGCGATAATTTCGGAAACTCGCTTCACACTTCCCACGACCTCACTCATCGTCACCCCCGCCTGGTCGGCCAGTTGAGAACCAAGATCAACTTTACTGACAGAATCGGTAATCAGCACCTTGATTTCTTTTGCCGCTGCAGCACTACGATGCGCCAAATTTCTGACCTCTGACGCAACTACAGCAAATCCGCGCCCCTGCTCGCCAGCTCTGGCAGCCTCTACCGCTGCATTCAATGCGAGAATATTGGTTTGAAATGCGATGCTATCAATCACACCGATAATTTCTACGATTTTCTTAGCCGATTCATTGATCGAACCCATAGTCACAACCACCTCTGACACGACACCACCGCCCTTTGACGCAACACCCGAAGCCAGAGCAGCCAATTGATTCGCTTCACCTGCATTTGCTGCATTTTGCTTCACAGTATTGGTGAACTCCTCCATTGAGGCCGCTGTCTCTACCAACGAGCCCGCCTGTGCTGCGGTACGAGCTGAAATATCCTGGTTACTACTGGCAATGGTTTCGGATGCAGTCGCGATAACATCAGCTCCGCTGCGTACACTTTGAATCGCATTTTGCAGCTTACTCATGGCCTCGTTCAACTCCATGCAAACCGCACTTTTGGGTTCGTACTGCGATGTCACTAAATTGATGATGCCATTCCCATTGCAGGACATCTGTCGCACTCGCGCCTCCAGCTCAGCCGCCTGCAAGGCTTCACGACTCAGCACGACCGCCAGATAGGATAATACTAAGGCTTCGACAACCACGTAAACCGCATGCAAAATCACAATACCAAGGCCCGGCTTGGTAAAACAAATAGGGCCATAACCCCACTCTTGAAGGTAATTGAAACTCAGATGGTGCACAGCAGCAACTGCCGAGGCAACGATAATGACTTTCCAGTCCTGATAACATAGCAGGAAAGCGAGCATCACAAATATACCGAAATGCAACTCCGTCTGGCCGTTGGCCTGATGTATATGAAGAGCGCAGAAAACAATCAACGCTGTGGCGACCACACAGCGCGTTAGCAAGGCACCCGGCATCCTGAAGATCAGCACCGAAGGAATCAAGGCGGACGGCAACCCAACCACCAGCACCAGGAATAAAGTATTGTGCAAACCACTCAGCGCAAATGCGAGCAGAAGCAAAGCCCACAGGACGCCCATCATAAGACGGTCCGCCCTTTGATAATTCACCATTAAAATTGTTTGAATATCGTTCATCAGGTTTTCCCCTCAAAAGTCAGTTCAAGAACATCACCTTTGCCGCAGGTACGGCCATAAGTTTAGGTCACAATAAAATTTATGCAAAAACTTATAGGTAAAAAGAAAATGTGACCTGGGGATGAATCTCCATCAATCTATACAGCTGGGGATATATGTTCAGAGCGTAGGCCTTTCCTTTGGATGCACGAACAATCTGCCAAGGCATTCACCAAACTATTGCCTGCGCACTTCCTGAACGCCCCCCACCTCACGTATCACGTTCAGTGCTTTTTGCAATTGCGTTGTTCCCGAAATCTCAACCGTGAACGACATGCGTGCCTGGGATTTTGCACTCTGGGTATTGACGCCAATCACATTGATTTTTTCACGAGAGAAAATTTCAGAAATATCGCGCAACAAGCCCTGCCTGTCCTGCGCCATCACATAGATATCCACCGGATAAACCGTATCTTTACCACCGTCACCCCAGGTGGTCTGGATCACGCGCTCAGGCGCCCTGTTGCGCATTTCCCCAAAGTTTTTGCAATTGAGACGATGGATAGAAACACCCTTACCGCGTGTGACAAAGCCAACGATATCATCTGGCGGAGCCGGCTTACAGCAACGCGCCAATTGCGTCATCAAGCCATCCGTACCCACTACCAGCACGCCAGATTTTGCGCCTTGCGTCACGCTGGATGCACGACTCTTATTGGTGATGGCTTGCTCACTGAGCTCCTCCGGAACCACCACATTGTCACGCAAAACAGTCTCCACCTGACGCAGACTGAATTCATCCTTACCGACCGATAAGAAAAATTCATCCACCGCAGCAAAACCCAGCTTACGCGCCAACTCTTCCAGATTCACCGCCGTTTTACCTTCGCGCTGCAAGGTTTTCTCAATCAAAGCGCGGCCATTCGCCAAGGTCTCCTGCTGATCAATCGCATTAAACCAGGCGCGAATTTTGGTGCGGGTACGGGTACTGGCGGAATATTCCGGACTCAGCCAGTCACGCGAAGGACCAGCCTGCGCAGAACCCACCTTCAGTGTAATAATTTCAACCGTCTGTCCATTTTTCAGGCGGGTATTCAAGGGCACCATCACGTTATCAACGCGCGCACCACGGCAACGATGCCCCACATCTGTATGCAACTGATAAGCAAAATCCACCGGCGTGGCATTATTTGGCAACTCGATCACCCTGGCCTGCGGCGTCAGCACATAGATACGATCATCCAAAGTGGCAGATTTCAGCTTTTCCACCCACTCACGCTGCACATCCTCCTGCTCCACCACGACATCAGTGACATCGGTTTTCCAAGCCAGTAATTGCCTGAGCCAGGCAATCTTTTCGTCATATTCCTGTGCAGTGAAATTAGAACCGCCGGTTTCTTTATAACGCCAATGGGCTGCCACGCCATATTCGGCAAACTGATGCATTTCCTTGGTGCGTATCTGCACCTCCAACGGGCGCCCGTCTTCAACCACAACGACTGTATGCAAAGATTTGTAGCCATTAGATTTTGGACGGGAAATATAGTCGTCAAATTCTTTAGGAATCGGCGCCCAGGCATTGTGCACAATACCTAAAACGGTATAGCAATCTTTAATATCATCGACGATAACGCGGAAAGCGCGCACATCATACAATTCATCAAAATTAACCGACTTGCCCTTCATCTTTTTCCAGATACTGAAAATATGCTTAGGACGGCCAGACACTTCTGCCCTCACACCGGCCAGCTTCAATTCTGAATTCAGGCGCGCAATCGCATTCACCACAAAGCTCTCGCGCTCAACCCGTTTTTCTTCCAACATTTTAGCGATACGCTTGTACTGTGCCGGCTCGAGAAAACGAAACGATAAATCTTCCAGCTCCCACTTCAATTGCCAGACGCCAAGGCGATTGGCCAGTGGGGCATATAAATCCATGGTTTCACTTGCGTATTGCTGAGCCGCGCCATCTTCTCGCTTACACTCGGCAAAATAACGCAGGGTGGTGACACGGGAAGCAAGCCGTATCAATACCACACGCATATCGTTTGCCATCGCGAGCACCATCTTCCGCAAGGTCTCCATTTGCGCTGCAGTCTTCTCAGCGGCATCTTTACCACTACCAAATTCATGCTGCGTCAATGCCGCTTCACGCAACTTCATCAGCCGCCGTATACCCGTCACCAGCTCATCGACTTCTTTGCCGAACAGAGTTTCAATTTTCTTAGCTGCTTCAGGATGCAGATCCGGCAATTCAAACAACAACGCAGCGATTCGGGAATCCACATCAGCGCGCAACATCGCCAGCGTAGACACCACGCCTCGCACAAACAGCAAGGCATTTTGCTCAGTGATGATAGTACGTGCCTGATAAAAAGGCGTCACAAACTCGAGGGCAGTAATCAACCTGTCCTTATCAGCTTCAGACAACCCCTCCAGCAATTGAGACTCGGACATTGCGACAGATATGGAAACCATGTTCTCTAAACTCTTCTTTATTTTTGCGCTGCCGTAACAACGATTTCGATTAACCAGTCCGGATCAGCCAGCCGCGCCTCAACGGTAGCGCGCGGTGGCGAACTCCCCTGTGCCACCCATTGATCCCACACTTCATTCATCGCACCGATCATGCTGATATCCCGCAAAAAAATCTGGCAGGACAAAATACGCGATTTATCGCTGCCTGCTTCTTCCAGCAAGCGATCAACATGCCCGAGCACTTCAGCAGTTTGTCCGTAAATATCCTGCTGAGTATTTTCAGGAATTTGCCCAGCCAGATACACCACACCGTTATAAATGGCGGTTTCTGACAAGCGTGGGCCTACATGCAATCGTTGAACTTCCATATTTCACTTTCCATATGCTGATAAAAAATCTTGTATTAACTGTATCTGACCTGCATCCTGCAGCGTCGGTGCATGCCCGACACCGGCAATCTCAGTCAACTGCGCCTGCGGCCCACGCCGCCCCATTTCCAGGGCTGTTTCCCGTGACAATAAGTCAGACAATTCACCGCGTATCAGCAAGGTACGGGCACGGATAGCATCGTAAGCAGCCCATAAAGCAGCCTGGCCTGCGGCCGCCATTTCCGGTGTTGTCGCTTTAAATGGCTCAGCCAATCCCATGTCATAATGCTTGCGCCAGCTACCGTCTGGATTTTCACGCAGCACATCCCGTGCCAGCTTGCGCCATTGCGCATCCGTATGCGGCCCGAATGAAGCAGATACCGCCTTGATATACGCCAGCCCAGCCGCAAAATCAGCAAACTGGGTATCCTGACCAATGTAAGAACCGATACGCACCATGGCCTCCGGATTCAGAGTAGGACCAACATCGTTCAACACCAGCTGATGAATAGGATTTCCCTCTAAGGCAGCGAGCCCCATGCCGATCAAGCCTCCCATCGAGGTCCCTATCCAGTCGACTGATTCCGCACCGCTACGTGCCAGCAGCGTCACCATATCGCTCACATACTGCGGTAAAACGTAAAAAGCCGGATTACGCAAGCGATCTGAATAGCCACGCCCCACCACATCCGGGCAAATCACACGGTATTCACCTGAGAAATGCCGCGCGAGCTCATCAAAGTCATCCCCCACCCTGGTCACGCCATGCACACAGATCAGTACCTTAGGGTTCGATGGGGCACCCCATTCCCGGTATGCCATTTTATGAAGTCCGGCAGGAGACAGGCATTGCACATATTTACGATCTGCTGACATAGGGCGACCTTATCAATTGAAGCTGAATGAGAGTTGGTTTAATTGAAAAAACCTTGCATGGATACAGAGCTGTCACACAGAGCTGTCATACTGTGCTTTAGCCTTTACAGTAAACTCCCATTTTACCCATCGTTGCGCTTAAAATCATTGTTAATCCGCATTCAATCTCATTTCTTTAATAACAATTTTCAGGAGAGCTTATGTCTGCCTCAACTTTACGTGGAAAAACTGCGCTGATCACCGGCTCGACTTCAGGCATAGGACTGGGCATAGCCCGCTCGCTGGCTGCAGAAGGTGCTCATATCATTCTCAATGGTTTTGGCGATGCAAATGAGATCGCTAAAATACAGGCTGATCTGCAAACTGAATTTGGTGTCGACGTCGGCTATCACGGTGCAGACATCAGCAAAGCAAGCGAAATTGAAGCGATGATGGCTTATGCTGCAGCACAAGCAGGAGGTGTCGATATTCTGGTCAATAATGCCGGGATACAGCATGTCGCCGCGATTGAGGATTTTCCGGTCGAAAAATGGGACGCGATTATCGCGATTAATCTGAGCTCCTGCTTCCATACCACGCGCCTCGCATTGCCCTATATGAAACAAAAAAACTGGGGCCGAATCATTAATCTGGCGTCTGTGCATGGCTTAGTCGCCTCCGCACAAAAATCGGCCTATGTCGCTGCCAAGCATGGATTGATAGGACTGACTAAAACAACGGCATTGGAAACAGCGCAGACCGGTGTGACCTGCAATGCAATTTGCCCGGGCTGGGTATTAACACCACTGGTACAAAAACAAGTAGATGCACGTGCTGCCAAAGACAATCTGAGCAATGAAGACGCCAAGAAAGCCCTGCTCGCTGAAAAACAGCCATCTGGCGAATTTGTCACGCCGGAACAATTGGGTGCACTCGCAGTATTCTTTTGCAGCGATGCAGCGACACAGATTCGTGGCGTAGCCTGGAATATGGATGGTGGCTGGGTCGCACAATAAAGTCCGCAGCGTCAATAACAAAAAAGCCAGCACGGGTCTTGCCCGGACTGGCTTTTTTTTCACTGACAACGCAGTTTATTGTACGGCGCTGAAATCCAGTCTGGCTTCGGTCTTCGCCTGAATTTCTTCTGCACTGACGCCGCTGGCCAGCTCAACGACTTTCAAGCCAGCCGGGGTCACATCAATCACACCCAGATCGGTGATGATACGGTTAACCACCGCAACACCTGTCAATGGCAGATTGCATTGATGCAGAATTTTAGGCGCATCGCCTTTGGCAACATGTTCCATCAGCACCACGACACGACCCACACCGGCAACCAGATCCATCGCGCCGCCCATGCCCTTGACCATTTTGCCAGGGATCATCCAGTTCGCCAGATCACCCTTTTCACTGACTTGCATCGCCCCCAGAATCGCCAGGTTGATTTTACCGCCGCGTATCATCGCAAACGAATCAGCAGAACTGAAAATAGAAGAACCAGCCAGCGTCGTTACGGTCTGCTTACCGGCATTGATCAAATCCGCATCGACTTCGTCTTCAGTAGGGAAAGGTCCTATGCCTAACAAACCATTTTCAGATTGCAACCAGACTTCCATCCCTTGCGGCACATGATTCGCCACTAAAGTAGGCAAACCTATCCCCAGGTTCACATAAAATCCATCTTGCAATTCTGCGGCTGCACGCGCAGCCATTTCATCTCGGTTCCACGCCATGTTTATCTCCCTGCTTATTTAGTTGGACGCGTTGTACGTTGTTCTATGCGTTTCTCAGGCTGTGCATTGACAACAATGCGATGCACGAAAATACCTGGTGTATGCACTTCATCCGGGTCCAACTCACCGGTTTCTACCAGCACTTCAACCTCTACCACAGTGACCTTACCAGCCATCGCCACATTAGGATTGAAGTTACGTGCTGTCTTACGGTACACCAGATTCCCGGCTTTATCTGCCTTCCAGGCCTTCACCAGGGATACATCCGCCACCAGCGAGCGCTCCATCACGTACTGATGTCCATCAAATTCACGGATTTCCTTGCCCTCAGCCACGATCGTTCCAACGCCGGTCTTAGTGAAAAATGCGGGAATACCAGCACCGCCAGCGCGCAGCTTTTCTGCCAGGGTACCTTGCGGCGTAAATTCCAGCTCGAGCTCACCAGCCAGATATTGACGTTCAAATTCTTTATTTTCCCCAACATAGGAGGAAATCATTTTCTTAATCTGACGTGTCGTCAACAGTTGACCCAGACCAAAGCCATCCACGCCTGCATTATTCGAAATGGCGGTCAGACCAGTCACGCCGGAATCGCGTAATGCGCCTATGAGCGCTTCAGGAATACCACACAGACCAAAACCACCGACGGCGATGGTCTGTCCATCTTGAACCAGTCCGGCCAGTGCGCTGGCCGCATCAGGATACACTTTATTCATACTTGTCCCCTCTCTACAGGAAATTACGTCTATCGGCAGCATTTTCGTCAGCAATAAGAGCACCGCGAAGCATACTGACCAGATCAGAAATGATACGTCTTATAATCTTAGCCATGCAGCATAGATTGCTGCGTTATACTCCGCAATACCGTAAAACTACCTAGCGCTCCAGCACACCCGGCCACTGAAGCAACACATCAGGATTTATCTGTCAGAGCTATGCAAACCATCGATTTTGAAACGATTTTTCAACTGGCGCCCATAGGCATGTGCGTCTCGCAAAACCGCGTGATCCATGCCTGCAATGACGCGTTGGCTGACATGTTTGGGTACACGAAACAAGCGTTAATTGGAGCCTCATTCCAGATACTGTATCCGAGCAGCGACGAATTTGAACGTACTGGCGCGAGGATCACCCCCATCATCAATGCCAAGGGTTGCTATTCCGACGAAAGAATTATGAAACGCGCCAATCAGGAATTATTCTGGTGCCATGTTTCGGGCCGTGGTTTGCAAAAGGATCATCCCCATGCAGCGGGCATCTGGACCTTTGAGGATCTGAGCGCCAAACGCAGTGTATCGGCAGAATTAACGCCCAGAGAAAGAGAAATTGCTGCTTTGCTGGTTGAGGGCAAAACCAGCAAGCTGATTGCCCGGCAAATTGAATTGAGCCCGCGTACCGTCGAAATGCACAGAGCCAAACTGATGAAAAAGTTCAGCGCTGCGACCTCGAGTGAACTGGTCCATAAGCTGCTGGGCATCATGCGATAAAACTCAGGCCTTAGCCTGTACTTGAATCAAGTCCTGCGGCGCCGCCCGGCCTGCTTTAACTCATTAAATTTTTGCCGTATTGCTTCCGGAACCGCGGTGGCTTTTTCAGTCTGCCGGTCCACCCATACGACCTTGGCACCACCCTCCGCATAAAGAGTGTACCCGCCATTGACCGAGCGCATCTCCTGTATGGTTTCAAAGCTGGTTCTGCCCAGTGCGGCAATATAGGTACAGACCTCCACCTGATCAGGATACTTCAGCGGCTTTTTGAAGGTGCAATGCGCATTGACGATCACGGCACCATTGCCATTCTCGTCTGGCAAACAGCCCATCATGGCCAGCCACTCTATTCTCGCCTGCTCCATAAAGCGAAAATACACGGTGTTGTTGACATGGCCAAGCGCATCCATATCGCCCCAACGTATGGGTATCGTGACGGTATAAACCAGCTTTTTATCAGCCGCCTTACGCTCAGTAATTACTTCTGTCATTGCACGCTCAATCCATCATCCGCAGTCACGATAGCGCCATTCAGGAAGCGTGACTCTTCCGCTGCGAGCAGCAACAACAAACCATCGAGGTCTTCCGGACTACCGACACGGCGACGTGGCAACAATTCAATCAATTTTTGCCCCTGCTCAGTATCGAAATAGTCGGAATTAATTTCAGTTGAAATATAGCCGGGACAAATCGCATTCACATTAATGCCGTACTTACCCCATTCGACTGCCATGGCCTTAGTCATATGAACGACAGCAGCCTTACTCATGCAGTAAATGCCAATTTGTGGCAATACCCGCAAACCAGCAACTGAGGCGATATTGACGATACGATGCTGCTTGCGAGGATCACCTTTATGGCGCGCAATCATGCGCTTGGCCGCTTCCTGCGCGACAAAGAAAGCACCACGCTGATTGGTGTCCATCACATAGGCATAGTCGTCGGGTGTCACATCGACCAGCCGCTGGGTGGTAGAGACACCCGAATTATTAATCAGAATATCGATCGGGCCTGCTTCTGTCTCAGCATGCGCGATGGCAGATTTAATGCTGGCATAATCGGTCACATCCAGTGCCACCACATGCGCGGCGCCACCTTCAGCTTCAATTTCTGCACGCAGCTCTTTCAAGCGATCTATTCTGCGTGAAGCGAGTACGACCTGCGCACCAGCCTGTGCAAGCACCTTGGCAAACCGTGCACCTAAGCCGCTGGAGGCGCCAGTCACCAACGCAATTTTGCCTTCGAAATTGACTTCAATACCCATTCGTCTCTCCGTTTTGTTAGGTATGCGGATCTTCTCTTAATTCGCTATGATGACATACAGATCACAAGTATGTTGCATGGAATTCGTACACATCGCTTTTTTTCACAAAATATGCAGGTTTGCAGCAGCAGTTGATGCGATCTTTGCATGGCTCTGCCATAATTCAGCCACCCTGCAAAGCAACAAAACAGGACGGCTCGCTAACCCCGATCAGCTCAACAAACACACCAAACCGCAGTTTGTCACACTCTCAGGCTAATCGCACTGATCTGTCACAGGCTCCGTTCACAGAAAATAATCATCTGCCGGAGATGAGGCAATTGAGGGTGGGATTCTAGGGGCGCGCGCCTAATCCAGAACTTGCAGAATGCGTTTTCAGCATATACCATGCTGTGACTAATTTAGCACGTTCGTTCGAAAAATTTTCTGAAAGCGATTACAGCCATGACACAAAACATTCTTGAACAGTACGGCCCCCGCGATGCGATGGAGTATGACGTCGTGATCGTCGGCGGCGGTCCTGCAGGTTTGTCTGCCGCAATCAAATTAAAACAGCTGGCCGCAGAAAAAGGCAATGAAGTGTCTGTTTGCGTGCTGGAAAAAGGCGGCGAACTGGGCGCACATATTTTGTCCGGCGCAGTAATGGATCCAAAAGCATTAACGGAACTGATCCCAAACTGGAAAGAGCTGGGCGCGCCTTTGAACACAGAAGTGACAGAAGATCGCTTCCTGTTTTTATCAGAAACCAAAGCTTATAAAACACCAAATTTTTTACTGCCTACCTGCTTCCAGAATCATGGTAATTATGTGATCTCGCTGGCCAATGTTGTGCGCTGGCTGGGCCAGCAAGCAGAAAATCTGGGCGTAGAAATTTTCCCAGGTTTCAGCGCAGCTGAAGTACTGTACAACGAAGATGGTTCAGTCAAAGGCGTCGCCACCGGCAATATGGGCGTCAATCGCGAAGGCGAGCCAGGTCCGGCCTTCCAGCTTGGCATGGAACTGCATGCAAAATACACCCTGTTTGCAGAAGGCGCGCGTGGTCACCTCGGTAAGCAGTTGATCAGTAAATTTGACCTCAACAAAGGCAAAGACCCACAAACCTATGGCATAGGTATTAAAGAGTTATGGGAAATTGATCCCGCCAAACATCAGCCTGGCCTGGTGATTCACTCCGCTGGCTGGCCACTGGATAGCAGCACCTATGGTGGCTCCTTCCTGTATCACCTGGAAAACAATCAGGTCGCAGTGGGTTATGTGGTGGGTCTGGGTTATGAAAACCCGTATCTGTCGCCGTATGAAGAATTCCAGCGCTATAAAACGCATCCGGAAATCCGCAAATTCTTTGAAGGCGGTAAACGCATTGCCTACGGCGCTCGTGCTATCACGGCTGGCGGTTTGCAATCTTTACCTAAACTGACTTTCCCGGGAGGCGCTTTGATCGGTTGTGACGCCGGCTTCCTCAACGCAAGCCGCATCAAAGGCAGCCATGCTGCGATCAAGACCGGTATGCTGGCTGCGAATGCGGTGTTTGATGCCTTGCAAGAAAACCGTCAGTACGACGAAGTGACAGCCTACTCCGCGGCATTTGAATCTTCCTGGCTGCATGAAGAATTGCATGTCGCACGTAACTTCAAACCTTGGATGAGCAAAGGCTTGTACCTGGGTACCTTGATGGTGGGGATAGATCAGGTGCTGTTAGGCGGTAAAGCACCATGGACTTTACACCACACCCATGCTGACCATGAATGTCTGCGCCCGGCGTCCGAGTTCCAGCCTATCAATTATCCTAAGCCAGACGGCAAACTGACTTTTGACCGGCTATCCTCGGTATTTATTTCAAATACCAACCACGCCGAAGATCAGCCTATCCATCTGACATTGAAAAATCCGGATGTGCCGGTCTCTGTCAATCTGGCCAAATATGCCGGACCAGAAAGCAGATATTGCCCGGCTGGTGTGTATGAATTCACCAAAACGGATGATGGTCAGGATAAGCTGCAAATCAATGCACAAAACTGTGTGCACTGTAAGACCTGTGACATTAAAGACCCGACGCAGAATATCGTGTGGGTGACACCTGAAGGTGGTGGTGGCCCTAACTACCCGAATATGTAAGCAAAAAGCCGTCGCAAACGACGGCTTTTTTTATACTGCACAGCACTGAGGTGCGGACTGGCGTCAGGGGCTGATTGTCGCGGCTTTCACCAGGTTTTACTGAGCATTTTTTCCAGCCAGAAAATGCCAATGACGGTTTTCACATCAGTGATACTGCCATCCCTGACCCAGCTCAGCAATTGTTCAGGCGTAGCGAAAAACGTTTCTAAAAACTCTTCTTCATCTAAGCTGGCCTGACCTGCCTGCAATCCCTTAGCCAGATAAATTTCTAAGTGCTCGTCTGAGTAAGCGATCGCATTATGGATGGTACATACATGCTGCCAGTCAGTCGCAGTATAGCCAGTTTCCTCCTGCAATTCGCGCTTGGCGCAAGTCAGTATATCCTCACCTGCATCAATTTTCCCTGCCGGGAACTCAATGAATACGCGATCTAAAGGGTAACGGAACTGACGCTCCATCAATACCCGGCCATCGTCGAGTAAGGGAATCACCACCACGGCACCAGGATGTAAGATGTACTCACGGGTTGCGGTCTTTCCATCTGGCAGTAAGATGGTGTCCTTATTCACCTGCAAAAAATCGCCATCATAGGCAAGTCTGCTGTCTACGCGCTGTTCTCTGAGCTGCTCATCACTCATGATGTTGACTCCTGCGCTTGACCAGATAACGCAGTACAAATCCGGGAAAACTCAATACCAGGAATAAGCACAATGTTGTGGCATAAAACTCCCAGCCTTGCGGAAAACGATTTCCAAGCTGCGCCTCCAGGAAAAAACCCAGACCCAACACGACCAAGTAAAGCAGCAGCAATTCGAGCAGCCGCACAAAGACTGGCTTAGATGAAGAAAAACGCTGTACCGCGACAATCGCGAGACAGCGTTCATTTATAAATGGCAGGTTCGCAGCCAGGACTGCGACACCTACCATTAACCAGACAAAAACAGAACTTTGCAAAACGAACCTTTAAGAAGCCAATGTTTTGACTATCGCGTTCAGACATGCGGACATCAGGCCGCTAGGCAACAAGCCCATTACCAGAACCGCCAGGCCATTCAGGCTCAATACAATACGTACGTCTGCGGTTGGGTTAATCAGATTGCTATCCTGAGCTTCATCGAAGTACATCAGCTTAACGACGCGCAGATAGTAGAAAGTACCGATCAGTGAGAACAGGACCGCAACCACAGCCAGCCAGATCTGGCCAGTTGCAACCACCGACTGCAGCACAGACAGTTTCGCGTAGAAACCCATCAGTGGCGGAATACCGGCCAGCGAGAACATCAACAGCAACATCACAAATGCGAACCATGGCGAGCGCTTGTTCAGGCCTTTCAAATCGTCCAGATTCTCAGCTTCAAACCCTGAGCGCGACAACAGCATGATCACACCAAAAGTACCCAATGTAGTCAATACATAAGTAATGCTGTAAAACATGGAGGCGCTGTACGCATCAGCCGCCAGAGCGGAACTGCCATTCGATACGCCGGACAGCAGACCCAACAGCATGAAGCCCATTTGGGAAATAGTGGAATAAGCCAGCATACGCTTCAGGTTGGTCTGCGCGATCGCGGTGATATTACCGATCGCCATAGACATGACTGCCAACACGACCAGCATCTGTTGCCAGTCAACTGCTTGTGGGAACAAGCCTTCTACTAACAAACGGAAGGTAATCGCAAATGCGGCCAGCTTAGGTGCACCACCCAGCAATAAAGTCACAGCGGTTGGTGAACCCTGATACACGTCAGGTACCCACATGTGGAAAGGTACAACGCCGAGTTTAAAGGCCAGACCAGCTACCAGAAATACGATACCAAATACCAGAATTGTTTTGTTTGCAGTTGCTGATGCAGCTACTTTCGATACTTCAGCCAATTCCAGAGAACCCGTCGCACCGTACAACATGGAAATGCCGTACAGCATAAAGCCGGATGCGAGTGCACCAAGAATGAAGTACTTCATCGCCGCTTCAGTCGACACCGTATGTTCGCGGCGCAGGGCAACCAGCGCATACAAGGACAGTGACATCAACTCCAGACCCAGATAAATCACCAGGAAATTATTGCCAGAAATCATAACCATCTGACCCAGCAAGGAGAACAGTGCCAGCACATAGAACTCGCCGCCCAATTTTCCATTGCTCATACCACGGTCTGTCACATACTGACGGGAGTAGACCAGTGTCATTGCAACTGCTGCATAAGACGCGAGTTTAAGCATGACCGACATCGGGTCAGACACAAACATATTATTGCTGACGTACACCGATGTGCCAGTCTCAGCTGTACCCACGGTCAGTGCGGCAGTCACAGCAAGCGCAAGCAAACTGAGCACATAGGTCAGATTGCGCTTGCCATCTGACAGGAACATGTCGATCAGCAAAATGGCGCAAATGGCCACCAGCAAAAACATTTCAGGATAAAGTGGTATGAAGTTCATATTATTTCGTTCTACTAGCATTGATCGCTGCCGCAGCAATAAGCCGCTGCGGCCCGCTTACCTGGCTACATCCTCTGTTAAGGTAATACCTTCGATGTTGCAACGTGCTTCAACAAATCAGATACCGACACCTGCATCGCATCTGTAAATACTGCCGGATATAAGCCCATCGCCAACACTGCGATAGCCAACACGCCCAGCATGAAGAATTCACGCATGTTCAAGTCACTGAGCTTTGCAACATGATCATGAACAATCTGACCGAATACCACACGTTTCACCATCCACAGCGAGTAAGCTGCGCCGAAGATCAGAGCAGTTGCAGCCAACATACCGATCCAGAAGTTAAACTTCACTGCACCCAGGATCACCATGAACTCACCAACAAAGCCGGAGGTTGCTGGCAAACCGCAGTTAGCCATGGAGAACAACACGAAGAAAGCAGCGAAACGCGGCATTGTGTTGACCACACCACCGTAGTCAACGATCTGACGGGAATGAACGCGGTCATACAGCACACCGATACACAGGAACATGGCACCGGAAATGAAACCGTGAGAAATCATCTGCACGATAGCACCTTGTACCGACATGTCATTAAACATGAAGAAACCTAAAGTCACAAAACCCATGTGAGCGATAGAAGAATACGCAACCAGCTTCTTCATATCTGCCTGCACCAATGCAACCAGACCAATATAGATCACTGCGATCAACGACAAGGTAATCATAAAGCCTGCCATATAGTGGCTGGCATCTGGAGCGATAGGCAGGGAGAAGCGCAGGAAACCATACGCGCCCAGTTTCAGCATGATCGCAGCCAATACCACGGAACCACCGGTAGGCGCTTCAACGTGCGCATCAGGCAACCAGGTATGCACTGGCCACATAGGTACTTTCACCGCGAATGCCATCAGGAATGCACAGAAGATCATAATCTGTGTGTGCAGTGGCAAAGGCAGTTTGTGCCATACCAGAATATCAAACGAATGACCTGCTTTGATATACAGGTAAATCACAGCAACCAGAGTCAGCAAAGAACCGAGCAGGGTGTACAGGAAAAACTTAAACGCTGCATACACACGGTTCGGACCACCCCAGATACCGACGATGATATACATAGGAATCAGCGTCGCCTCGAAGAATACATAGAACAGCAAACCATCTGTCGCGCAGAACACACCGATCATGAGCCCGGACAAAATCAGGAATGCGCCCATATATTGTGCGACCTGCTTCTCAACGACTTCCCATGCAGCGATCACCACGATCACCGTGATAAACGCGGTCAGCGGTACCAGCCACAGCGAGATACCATCGATACCGAGCGCATAGAAAACATTAAACTTTTCTATCCACGAAAACTTCTCAACAAACTGCATGCCATGCGCAGCATTATCAAAGTTTTTGATCAAAGGCAAAGTCACAAGGAAACTGGCTAAGGAACCTATCAGAGATAAGCCACGCACCAGCCCTGGATTGCTGTCCCGGCCGAACGCCAGGACAAATATGCCGAACGCGATAGGGCACCAGATCGCGAGGCTGAGTAAAGAAGAGGTCGACTGCATCATGATTATATTGTTATCGCTGAGGTCACTTATTTAGCAAAAGGGAAAGGCATGAAATAGACGAGGAATGCCAGTACGCCCAAAATCATTACAAACGCGTAGTGATAGATATAACCACTCTGGAACAAGCGGATAACACGGGAAGACCAGCCTACAATTTTGGCACTTCCGTTGACCACCAGACCGTCGATCAAACCTTTGTCACCGATATTCCACAGGCCGCCACCCAATAAGCGTGCACCTCCTGCAAATACGATCTCATTGAAACGATCCATGTAGTATTTATTATCAAGCAGCGTATAGATTGCGCTTGCATTTTTCTTGATTGCAGCCGGAATAGCTGGCTTAACCATATAGAAGAAATATGACAAGGCAACACCTGCAATTGCCAGCCACAGCGGCAAGGAAGTCAGTGCATGCACCGCCATCGCTACCGGGCCATGGAATTCGTGTTTCAGTTCTTCCATTGCGTGATGCGCTTCATTGACGAAAATCACGTTATTGAAGAAGCTGCCGAACAGCATCGGTTCGATCGCGATAAAACCGATAAGCACAGAAGGAATAGCCAACGCGACCAATGGGAACCAGACCACGAATGGTGATTCATGCGGTTTCTGACCTGGTGCCAATCCGTGGTGATGATCGCCGTGATCATCATGTGCATCGTGGGCATCGTGGCCATGGTGATCATGGGCGTGACCGAAGTTTTCCTTACCGTGGAAGACCAGGAAGTACATACGGAAAGAATAGAAGGCAGTCACGAATACACCTGCCAGCGTCGCAAACTGAGCAAAGCCTGCGCCTGCCAGATGTGAAGCCTGCACCGCTTCGATGATACTGTCTTTAGAGTAGAAACCGGAGAAGAACGGGGTACCGATCAGCGCCAGGGAACCCAATAAAGAGGTGATCCAGGTGATAGGCATGTATTTACGCAGACCACCCATATTACGGATGTCCTGATCATGATGCATACCGATAATCACAGAACCTGCACCTAAGAACAGCAGCGCTTTAAAGAATGCATGCGTCATCAGATGGAAAACCGCCACCGAATAAGCAGAAGCACCCAAAGCAACAGTCATATAACCCAGCTGAGACAGCGTAGAGTAAGCAACAACGCGTTTGATATCATTCTGGATAATCCCAAGGAAGCCCATAAACAAGGCGGTAATCGAACCAATAACCAGAATGAAAGACAATGCAGTATCAGACAACTCAAACAGTGGCGACATACGCGATACCATAAAGATACCTGCTGTCACCATGGTTGCCGCGTGAATCAGCGCGGAAATCGGGGTCGGGCCTTCCATGGAGTCAGGCAACCAGACGTGCAGCGGAAACTGCGCAGATTTACCCATTGCGCCAATAAACAGGCAGATACAGGCAACGGTAATCAGCATCCAGTCTGTACCTGGCAATAATACTTTGGCCAGTTCTTCTTTCTTAGCAAAGACTTCCGCATAATTCATGGAACCAGCGTAAGCGAGCAGCAAACCGATACCGAGTATGAAGCCAAAGTCACCGACACGGTTAACCAGGAAAGCCTTCATGTTCGCGTAGATCGCTGTTGGCTTGGTGTACCAAAAACCGATCAGCAGATAAGAGACCAGACCTACAGCTTCCCAGCCAAAGAACAACTGCAGGAAGTTGTTACTCATCACCAGCATCAGCATGGAGAAAGTGAACAGGGAAATATACGAGAAGAAGCGGTTATAACCTTCATCCTCCTGCATGTAACCAATCGTGTAGATATGCACCATCAGCGACACGAAGGTCACCACGCACATCATCATGGCCGTCAAATTATCGACCAGGAAACCGACTTCCAGCTTCAGACCAGCGACTTCCATCCACTGATATAAAGTCGCGTTGTAGACTGGTGCACCATC
The DNA here is from genome assembly GCF_014284365.1 of Cognatundibacterium rugosum. GTDB lineage: Bacteria > Pseudomonadota > Gammaproteobacteria > Burkholderiales > Burkholderiaceae_D > Undibacterium > Undibacterium rugosum. Next base: position 80,154 of record NZ_JACOGG010000003.1, on the reverse strand, counting down.
CAGCAATGAACTGAGCGTCATACACGATAGGATGAACGCGACCAGAACGCCAAGGATAGTCGCCGTGTGTGATACTTTACGCCCGACGACGTTACCGAAAAACTTGGTGCCCAGCAAACCTGCAATGGCAGATCCTGCCAATGGAGCCAGAGGTACAGCCAATAATAGTTGTGGGTTAAGTTGCCCCGCCATGATGACCCTTTGTTAGCTTATTACTTTTTTAAATCGCCAGCGAATGATGGGTCGTTATCCAGTAACGACCCGCCATCATTATCCCTTTAATGCATCCAGATCTTCGACGTTGATCGTATCCAAATTACGGAACAGTACGACCAAGATAGCCAGACCTATCGCCGATTCTGCCGCTGCTACCGTCAGAATGAAGAAGACGAAAATCTGACCAGCTGCATCACCCAGATAATGGGAGAATGCAATAAAGTTGATATTCACAGCCAACAGCATCAGCTCGATCGCCATCAGCAAAACGATGATATTTTTGCGATTCAGAAAAATACCGACGATAGAAATTGCGAACAGTATCGCGCCCAGGATTAAGTAGTGTGTCAGAGACAAACCCATGATCAGTTCCCCTTAGTCGCGGTGGATGCGTCAGCCACACGCTCAGATTCAGCTTTCATCTTGACGATCCGTACACGGTCAGCAGCTTTCACTTTGACGGCTTGTGCAGGATCGACATATTTGCTGTCTTTGCGCTTACGCAGTGTCAGTGCAACGGCAGCAACGATAGCCAGCAACAGAATCGCGGCTGCGACTTCAAATGCAAACGGATACTGGGTGAAAATAACTACACCCAGATTCTTGGTGTTACCGATGGTCTCTGCAGCAGCCGGTACGTGGTTAACCGGACGCAGGAAACCTTTCCACAGGACTGCAGACATCTCCAGTACGATCACGATACCGACAGTCGCCGCCAGCGGAAAATGGCTCCAGAATCCTGCGCGCAGTTTGTCGATATTGATATCGAGCATCATCACGACGAACAGGAACAACACCATCACAGCACCGACATACACCAGTACCAGCACGATAGCCAGGAACTCAGCTTTCAACAGCATCCAAATACCAGCCGCTGTGAAAAAAGACAGCACCAGGAACAGCGCTGCATGAACCGGATTTCTGGCAGTGATCACTTGCGTGGCTGCCAGCACCAGAATCGCTGAAAAAACATAAAATAAAGCAGTGGTAAATTCCATATCGAATTCTATCCAATTAGCGGTAAGCAGCGTCAGCAGCACGGGCTGCGGCGATTTCGTTTTCGTAACGATCACCTACAGCAAGCAGCATCTCTTTGGTGAAATACAGATCACCACGTTTTTCACCGTGATATTCCAATACATGCGTTTCAACAATCGAGTCGACCGGGCAAGATTCTTCGCAGAATCCGCAGAAGATACATTTGGTCAAATCAATATCATAGCGGGTGGTGCGACGGCTGCCGTCTTCACGCTGGTCAGATTCAATCGTGATCGCCATTGCAGGACAAACTGCTTCGCACAATTTACAAGCGATACAACGCTCTTCACCATTCGGGTAACGACGCAGTGCATGCAGACCACGGAAACGTGGGGACTGTGGCGTTTTTTCCTCAGGAAATTGGACAGTAATTTTGCGTGCGAACATGTAGCGACCAGTCAGTGCCAGCCCCTTAATCAGTTCGCGCAGCATCAGGCTGCCAAAAAAATCTTTAATTGCTTCCATTTTTTCTAGCCTCTTACTTCCAAATATTCCAGGAGGTTTGCATCCAAGCTGCAACGATTACCAAGTACACCAGGGTCAGTGGAATGAATACCTTCCAGCCCAGACGCATGATCTGGTCATAGCGATAGCGTGGGAAAGATGCACGTGCCCAGATAAACAGGGAAACCACAAAGAAAGTCTTGATACCAAGCCAGATCCAGCCAGGGATAAAGTCCAGGAAAGCCAATGGCGCCGACCAGCCACCGAGGAACATCAGGGATGCCATCGCGGAGATCAGAATCATGTTGGCGTATTCAGCCAGGAAGAACATCGCAAATGACATACCCGAGTATTCAACCATGTGACCGGCGACGATCTCAGACTCACCCTCAACCACGTCAAACGGATGGCGGTTGGTTTCAGCGATACCGGAAATCACATACACCACAAACATAGGCAGCAATGGCAACCAGTTCCAGGAGAACAGATTGAAACCATGGCTAGCTGCAAAACCTTTTGTCTGCGCATTCACGATGTCAGTCAGATTCAGGCTGCCAGACACCATCAGTACGATCACCAGGACAAAACCCATTGCGATTTCATAGGAGACCATCTGTGCCGAGGCACGCATGGCACCGAGGAAAGCATACTTGGAGTTGGACGCCCAGCCCGCGATGATGATGCCATAGACTTCCATGGACGTGATTGCCATGATCAGCAACAAACCAGCATTCACATTCGCCAGCACAGTTTCCGGACCAAAAGGAACCACCGACCAGGCAGCCAGCGCAGGCATGATAGTCATGACCGGTGCCAGGATAAACAGGACTTTATTTGCTTTAGCCGGAACAACGATTTCCTTCAGCAAGAGCTTCAAAGCATCCGCAATCGGCTGCAACAGGCCGGCAGGACCCACACGGTTCGGGCCCAGACGGATATGCATCCAACCAATCATTTTACGTTCCCATAAAGTCAGGTACGCAACACAGCCCATGACCGGCAGAGTAATGCAAACGATCTTCAGTAAGGTCCAGACAAAAGGCCAGTAATAGCCAAATACACTCTGACCCATATTTTGCAAAGTGAGCAGCAAATCCATTACGCACGCTCCACGTTAATTTCGCCAAACATACCATCCAGATTTGCGGTCAGCACATTGGCTGCTGCAACACGGACTACATTCGCTGGCAATGCAGCATCGATACGTGTATTCAACAGTACCGAACCACCTTTAGTGAATTTCAACAAATCGCCATCCTGCGCACCCAGCTTTGCCGCCAGTGCAGAACTGATCGAAGCCAGCGGCGCGCGCGCGTCTGCCGTCTGTTGCAACGACTCCGCACGACGCACGATACCGTCGGTGTGATAAATGCCAACGTCAGCAATACGTTCCAGTGCGGCGCCTGCAGTTTGTACTGTAAGCGGAGCGATATCGGCACGGTTATTGAGGATAGCCGCCAAGTCTTTGCCTGCCAGCACGCTGTCACGCACGGCTTCAGACGTTTCAAATTCAAAGTCTGGCAAAGTCAGCAAATTACCCAGTACCCGCAACACCTTCCATGCCGGACGGGTATCGCCCAAAGGACGAACCACACCGTGGAAGCTTTGCGCACGACCTTCGCAGCTCACGAAGGTACCGGCTGTTTCTGTGTATGGTGACACTGGCAGCAGCACGTCGGCGTACTCAGCACCGTGTTTAAACGGCGACATGACTACGACCATATCGGCCTGAGCCAGTGCAGCCTGGGCCTGAACCGGATTGGCACTGTCCAAGAGTGGCTCGGCGTGCAATACGATGTAGGCTTTCTTAGGCGCCGCGAAAACCGCTTGTGCAGACTTTTGCGGATAGGCGTTTGCGAGGTAGCCACCGACTGTGTTTGCTGCTTCAGTCAGATAACCAAAATCAGCCTGAGTCTGTTCAGCGATCCACTGAGCCAGCGCGTGCAACTGCGCGGACTGGGGATGTGCTACCGCAGCGTTACCAAGGAAAACACCGGCTTTGCCTGCGATCAGGCTGGCAGCGATATGTTCTGCGGCGCTGTCAGCGACAAACTGTTCGACACCAGCTGGTGCAGCCACTTCTTTTTTAGCAGCGACCGCTACCGCTACTTTGGCGAGTTCTGCCAGCCAAGCGGAAGGTGCAGCAATAACTTTATTTGCCAGCTTGATCAGCAGGTCATCGTCTGTTGCATTCAACACGCTCAACTTCGCGCCCAGCTTGACGGACTGACGCAGACGCGCAGCCAGCAAAGGGTGGTCTTTACGCAGGAAAGAACCAATGACGAATACATTTTTCAGCTGCGCAAATTGCGCAATGCTGGTACCCAGCCAAGGTTTCACCGTGCCGTTCAGTGCAAAATCAGTCTGACGCAGACGGAAGTCGATATTGTCAGAACCCAGACCACGCACGATACGTTGTGCCAGACTCATTTCCTCCAGCGTCGCATAAGGTGCAACGACAGCAGCTATCGAATCAGCACCATGTTCATGCTTGACGTTGCGCAGGCCATGCGCCACGTATTCCAATGCGGTTTGCCAGTCTGTTTCCTGCCACTGACCACCTTGTTTGATCATAGGCTTGGTCAGGCGCTCAGCGCTGTTCACACCTTCATAAGAGAAGCGGTCTTTATCCGAAATCCAGCATTCGTTGATCTCTTCGTTTTCGAAAGGAACAACGCGCATCACCTTATGATTCTTTACCTGAACGATCAGATTAGAACCCAGGCCATCATGCGCACTCACCGATTTACGACGGGACAATTCCCAGGTACGTGCGGAGTAGCGGAATGGCTTAGACGTCAGGGCACCTACCGGGCACAGATCAATCATATTGCCGGACAATTCGGAGTCTACCGTTTTACCAACGAAGGAAGTGATCTCGGAGTGTTCGCCGCGATTGAGCATACCCAGCTCCATCACACCGGCGATCTCCTGACCGAAACGGACGCAGCGTGTGCAATGGATGCAGCGGCTCATTTCTTCCATCGATACCAGCGGACCTACATCCTTGTGGAATACCACACGCTTCTCTTCTTCGTAGCGTGAAGTCGTGCCGCCGTAACCTACCGCCAGATCCTGCAACTGACACTCGCCGCCCTGATCGCAGATAGGACAATCCAGCGGGTGATTAATCAACAGGAATTCCATTACCGCTTTTTGTGCTTTCACCGCTTTATCGCTGTGGGAACGCACGATCATGCCCGGCGTGACAGGCGTCGCGCAGGCAGGCAATGGCTTAGGTGCTTTTTCAACCTCAACCAGACACATGCGACAGTTTGCCGCAATAGATAATTTTTTGTGATAGCAAAAATGAGGAATATAAGTGCCAAGCTTATTGGCAGCATCCATCACCATACTACCTTCTAGGACTTCGACTTTTTTGCCGTCTATTTCGATTTCAACCATGGTCTACTCTAAGTGTGCTAACCGAAGCTGGCTTACAGGTAAGTGGGAACCAAGCAATGCTTATGCTCGATGTGATATTCAAATTCTTCGCGGAAGTTCTTCACGAATGCACGTACCGGCATAGCAGCAGCGTCGCCCAGTGCGCAAATCGTTTTACCTTGAATATTGTCGGCGATGGAGTTGAGCATATCCAGATCTTCCGGACGGCCCTGACCATGTTCGATGCGATGTACCATGCGATACAACCAGCCTGTGCCTTCACGGCAAGGTGTACATTGGCCGCAGGACTCTTCAAAGTAGAAGTAAGACAGACGCAGCAGGGATTTGACCATGCAACGTGTTTCATCCATCACGATAACCGCGCCGGAACCCAGCATGGAACCTGCTTTAGCGATGGAGTCATAATCCATGTCAGTGGCCATCATCACGTCACCAGTCAATACTGGCATGGAGGAACCACCAGGGATGACCGCTTTGATCTTCTTACCATCGCGCATGCCACCAGCCAATTCCAGCAGGGTCGCAAACGGGGTGCCGAGCGGCACTTCATAGTTACCCGGTTTCGCCACGTCACCCGACATAGAGAAAATCTTGGTACCGCCATTGTTAGGCTTACCTAATGCCGCATAGGCTTCACCACCCATGGCCAGTACAAAAGGCACGGCAGCAAAGGTTTCGGTGTTATTGATCGTAGTCGGCTTGCCGTACAGACCAAAACTGGCCGGGAATGGCGGTTTAAAGCGTGGCTGACCTTTTTTACCTTCCAGCGATTCCAACAAAGCTGTTTCTTCGCCGCAGATATATGCGCCATAACCATGGAAAGCATGCAGCTGGAAAGAAAACTCAGAACCAGCAATGTTATTACCTAACATGCCAGCCGCACGGGCTTCTTCAATCGCTTCTTCGAAACGATCGTAATCTGCGAAAATTTCGCCGTGAATGTAGTTGTAGCCGACAGTGATACCCATCGCATACGCACCGATTGCCATACCCTCAATCAAGGCATGCGGGTTATAGCGAATGATATCGCGGTCTTTAAATGTACCAGGCTCACCCTCATCTGTATTACAGACCAGGTACTTCTGACCAGGGAACTGGCGTGGCATGAAACTCCACTTCAGACCAGTCGGGAAACCTGCACCACCACGACCACGCAGCGACGACGCTTTGAGCTCAGCGATAACCTGTTCAGGCGGGATTTTTTCGGAAAGGATGCGCTTCAGGGATTGATAACCACCCCGTGCGACATAGTCTTCGAGATGCCAGTTTTTCCCATCCAAACCAGCCAGAATCAAAGGCTTAATATGGCGACTATGCAGACTCGTCATTATTTACCTGCCTCTTTCAATTCATTAACCAGATGGTCGATTTTTTCGTTCGACATGAAGCTGCACATACGCTTGTTATTCACGAGCATAACCGGTGCATCGCCACAGGCGCCCATGCACTCGCCTTCAACCAGCGTGAACTGTCCGTCCGCACTGGTCTCTTTGTAATCAAGACCCAGTTTTTGCTTGAGGTGATGTGCTGCACGCTCACCACCGGACAAAGCGCAAGGAAGATTGGTACATACAGAAATCTTGAACTTGCCAACCGGTTTCGTGTTGTACATGTTGTAGAAGGTGGCGACTTCCTGAACGGCGACAGCTGGCATACCAATATAGTCTGCCAGGGTCTGCATCACTTCAGGGGAAACCCATCCCGTCTCGTCTTGAGCAATAGCCAATGCCGCCATCACAGCGGATTGACGCTGGTCTGCCGGGAACTTTGCCAGTTCACGATCAATTTTTTTAAATGCCTGCTCTGATAACACCATAGCCCATGCCTCGAATCAACGTCAACCAACGTCTTTATCTATCAATCTCACCAAACACAATATCCTGAGTACCAATAATGGTCACCGCATCAGCAATCATGTGTCCCTTCGCCATCTCATCCAGACCTTGCAAATGTGCATAGCCAGGAGCACGGATCTTCAACCGGTAAGGCTTATTCGCACCATCAGACATCAGATAAATACCGAATTCGCCCTTAGGATGCTCAACTGCTGCATATGCTTCGCCAGCAGGAACATGGAAGCCTTCGGTGAACAGTTTGAAGTGATGGATCAGCTCTTCCATGTTCGACTTCATATTCACACGCGCCGGTGGGGCCACTTTATGATTGTTGGTGATCACCGGACCAGGATTATTACGCAGCCATTCCACGCATTGCTTAATGATGCGGTTAGACTGGCGCATCTCTTCGACACGCACCAGATAACGGTCATAGCAATCACCATTGACACCAACAGGAATATCGAAATCGAGCAAATCATACACTTCGTAGGGTTGCTTTTTACGCAAATCCCATTCGATACCGGAACCACGCAACATCGCACCAGTGAACCCCATTGCCAGTGCGCGCTCAGGCGATACTACACCGACACCAACCAGACGTTGTTTCCAGATACGGTTATCAGTCAGCAGCGTTTCATATTCGTCGACGTAGCCAGGGAAGCGATTGGTAAAGTCTTCAATAAAATCCAGCAACGAGCCTTGACGGTTCTCGTTCATCTGACGCATTGCTTTTTCGTTTTTTAACGCAGAGGTCGTGAACTGAGGCATCTGATCCGGCAGATCACGATACACGCCACCCGGACGATAATAAGCAGCATGCAAACGCGCACCGGAAACCGCTTCATAGCAATCCATCAGATCTTCACGTTCACGGAATGCGTACAGGAACACCGCCATCGCACCCACGTCCAGCGCATGCGCACCTATCCACAGCAGGTGGTTCAGCAAACGCGTGATTTCATCGAACATGACACGGATGTACTGCGCCCGCAAAGGCACTTCCAGACCGAGCATTTTTTCGATTGCCATCACATAGGCATGCTCGTTACACATCATGGATACGTAATCGAGACGATCCATGTAAGGTACGGACTGCAGGAAGGTTTTTTGTTCTGCCAATTTTTCAGTCGCGCGATGCAGCAAACCGATATGCGGATCAGCACGCTGAATCACCTCACCATCCAACTCCAGCACCAGGCGCAACACACCGTGCGCAGCAGGATGCTGAGGACCAAAGTTCAGGGTGTAATTCTTAATTTCAGCCATTATTTCATCCCGTAATTTTCTTCACGAATAATACGTGGTGTATTTTCGCGGGGTTCAATGGTGACAGGCTGATAGACCACACGCTTTTGTTCAGCGTCATAGCGCATCTCAACATATCCGGAAACAGGGAAATCTTTACGGAACGGATGACCGATAAACCCATAATCGGTCAGAATTCGGCGCAAATCATTGTGACCATCAAACAGTATGCCGTACAAATCGAAGGCTTCACGCTCATACCAGTTAGCAGCGTTCCACACATCGATCAGGGAAGCAACGACTGGCATGTCGTCGTCTGCGGCAAAAACACGCACACGCAAACGCCAGTTATGCTTCACAGACAGCAAATGGGACACGACCGCATAACGCTGCCCATCCCATGCACCATCACCGTAGGTGGAGTAATCAACACCACACAGGTCGATCAGTTCTTCAAAATGCGTATCAGCATGATCACGCAGATCACGCATCACCTGCAGATAATCTGCAGCCGCAACAACGATAGTCAACTCACCCAGCGCATTTTTCGATTGAACGATGCGCTCACCCAAGACGGCTTGAACAGCAGCCTCAAGTTTCTCTAATTTGGTTGTCATAATTTACGAATGCCTCAGCAACCTATCGCTCAACGCGCGATAGTATTGGTACGTTTGATCTTATTCTGCAACTGGATGATGCCGTACATCAGCGCTTCAGCAGTCGGCGGGCAGCCCGGAACATAGATATCAACTGGCACGATGCGGTCACAACCACGCACAACCGAATACGAATAGTGATAATAACCACCACCGTTAGCGCAAGAACCCATAGAGATAACCCAGCGCGGCTCCGCCATCTGATCGTAAACTTTGCGCAGCGCGGGTGCCATCTTATTGCACAGCGTACCAGCAACAATCATGACATCCGACTGACGCGGGGATGGACGAAACACCACACCAAAGCGATCCAGATCATACCTGGAAGCACCCGCATGCATCATCTCAACCGCGCAGCAAGCCAGACCAAAAGTCATCGGCCACATCGACCCGGTACGGGTCCAGTTAATCAGCTTATCGGCAGTCGTCGTAACGAAGCCTTCATTCAACACACCATCAATTGCCATAATCCATCACTCCCAATCCAGAGCGCCTTTTTTCCAGATGTACCAGAATCCAACTGCAAATTCCAAGACAAAACCCAGCATAATCAGGAAGCCCGACCAGCCCAGATCACGCATTGCCACCCCCCACGGGAAGAAGAACGCAGTCTCAAGATCAAACAGAATAAAAAGAATAGCAATCAGGTAGTAGCGCACATCGAACTTCATGCGCGCATCTTCGAATGCCTCGAAGCCGCACTCATAGGCGGATGTTTTTTGGGAGTCTGGCTTATAAGGAGCAAGGATGCGACCCAACAATTGCGGCAACACACCAACACCGATGCCAACCAGAATAAAAAGAAGAACTGGGAAATAATTTTCGAGGTTCACGTTAGGCTACCTGTAATTGAACGCCATATGAAGCGAATTGCATTTTGAAAGAGACTTCAAACCCACAACCACTTCCTCGACAAAGCCAGGAAAGAAAATCTGACTTTTTGCTTGGTGCCGACGACGAGACTCGAACTCGTACAGCTTGCGCCACTACCCCCTCAAGATAGCGTGTCTACCAATTTCACCACGTCGGCCTAAGCCCAGCATTCTACTACTTCCACACCCATTGTTCAACGCACAAAGGGCATAAAATCGAAGTTTTTTTGCTGAGCAACAAATTAAATACACAGCAGAGTCAGCTCAAACTATGGCGACCAAACATTCAGGCATCTTCAACACCCAAAACCAAGTCAAACCACAACCAATCCACTCTGCCCTGCACAACTTATTTTGGAATTTGATTCGACTGCGTATCAGCAGGCGCAGAGGCCGGCACAGCAGTTGCCGCAGCACTGGCCGGTGCACCCGACACAGGCAAATTATCCATCACACCACCACTTACTTTAGCTTTACCACCAACGACAGCCAAAGCCAGTGTCGCCGAAAAGAAAACCGCAGCAGCAATACCTGTTGAACGCGACAGAAAATTAGAAGAGCCTGTCGCACCAAACAAACTACCCGAAGCACCGGAACCGAAAGAAGCCCCCATATCAGCCCCTTTACCGTGCTGCAGCAGCACCAGACCGATAATAGCCAACGCAGAAACCACTTGCACCACAACGATCAACGTAAAAAAAGTTTGCATTCAAAACACCCAAAAAGATTAAATACTCAAATTCGCAAATTACTTCGCCGCGCCGACGATAGCGAGGAAATCCGCAGATTTCAGCGCCGCGCCACCAATCAAACCACCATCTATATCCGCCATCGCGAGCAATTCCACCGCATTATCCGGCTTCATACTGCCACCATACAAAATTTGCACAGACGCACCCAATTCCAGGTCTGTTGCCGCAAGCTGCTGACGCAGGAAGGCATGCGCATCCTGCGCCATTTGCGGCGTTGCAGTTTTACCTGTGCCAATTGCCCACACCGGCTCATACGCGACCACGATATTGCGCAACTGCTCTACCGTCAGCAAAGCAAGCACTGCATCCAGCTGCGCACCCACCACCTGATTCGTCAAACCACCTTCGCGCTGCTCCAGGGTCTCACCCACACAAACCACAGGTTTCAGACCCGCCTCCACTGCACGCAACGCCTTTTGCGCCACCAACTGATCGGACTCCGCATGATAAGCACGGCGCTCCGAGTGCCCGACGATGACATATCGGCAGCCGCAATCCAGCAACATCGCAGCAGACACCTCACCCGTGTACGCACCCTGCGCATGCACAGACAAATCCTGCGCGCCCCAGGCGACTGGCGAAGCAGCCAGCACATCAGCGCACTGAGCCAGATAAGGAGCAGGCGCACAAACCAGCACATCTGCCGACGAGAGAGCTGGCAAACCAGCTACGATTTCAGTAAGTAAGGAGTGGTTAGCAGCAAAGCTGCCATTCATTTTCCAGTTACCAGCTATAAGAGTGCGTCGCATAGTCAGTTTCAATGTAAATAACCGTCTATTGTATCCCGCAGAACAAGTGTGGTCAAACCACAAGCTCCGCATTATCCAACAAGTTTCAAGCTTAAATAAAACGCCAACACAAACGAATTCAATCAAGCTGCAAAACTATCTTACCTATATGCTGGCCTGACTCCATCAAAGCATGTGCCTGGGCTGCCGCCTGCAAAGGCAGCACAGTGTGAATAACGGGTTGAATTTGTCTATTTTCCAGCAACGGCCAGACCTTATCCTTAAGCTCGACGGCAATAGCGCGTTTAAACTGCACCGAACGTGGCCTCAGCGTGGAGCCAGTGATAGTCAATCTTCTGCGCAACACTTGCCCCAGATCGACTTGCGCCTTAGCCCCACCCAGCAGGGCGATTATCGCGATCCGCCCATCGTCCGCCAGGCACTGTATCTCGCGCGGCAAATAGTCACCCGCCACCATATCCAATACAACATCCACACCCCGACCGACCGTCAACTCACGCACCACTTGTACAAAATCCTCGGTTTTATAGTTAATGCAGCGCTCCGCGCCCAGTGCCTCCACCGCACGGCATTTTTCATCCGAACCAGCAGTCGCAAAGACCCGGTTACCCATTGCGCGCGCCAGTTGTACCGCCGCCACACCTATGCCAGAAGCCCCACCCTGCACCAGCAAACCTTCACCCGGCAGCAAGCGAGCACGATCAAAGACGTTACTCCAGACCGTAAAGTACGTTTCCGGCAGCGATGCCGCCTCTAACATCGACAATCCACGCGGCACAGGCAAACACTGCGCCAGCGGTGCGACACAATATTCGGCATAGCCTCCACCCTGCACCAGCGCGCACACCGCATCACCAGGCTGCAAATCACTGACAGTCATGTCACCAGCTACAATCTCACCAGCCACCTCCAGACCAGGCAAATCCGAGGCGCCCGGCGGCACCGGGTACAGCCCCATACGCTGCAACACGTCCGGCCGGTTCACACCCGCCGCCCTAACCCGTATCAACACCTCGCCCTCACCCGGCACAGGCATATCACGCTCACACAACTGCAGCACTTCCGGACCACCAAAACCACGCATCTCTATCGCACGCATCATGCACCTCCAACCGTTACACACACCAATACAATACACAGGGCGCCGGTCAACGCGATGACTGCCATCCAGCCAGCCCGCCTCAGCTTACCACTACAACTCGTCAGATTTTTTGCTAAGCCCCAATAAAAAACGCCCGCAATGATACGGGCGTTTTCCACAATCTCAGCTAACGCCGATAATTGCTATTACTGCTGTTGCTGTTGTTGCTGCTGAACTTCACCACCTTCAGTCACTGCTGCCTTCATCGACAGCTTGAAGCGACCACGGTCATCTGTTTCCAGCACTTTCACACGCACTTGCTGACCTTCTTTCAGGTAATCAGCAACTGCATTCACCCGCTCATTTGCAATTTGACTGATGTGCAGCAAACCATCTTTACCAGGCATGATTTGAACGATGGCACCGAAATCCAGTAATTTCAACACGGTACCTTCGTAGACCTTACCTACCTCAACTTCCGCAGTCAGTTCTTCGATACGGCGTTTCGCTTCCTGACCTGCAGCAGCATCCACAGACGCGATAGTGACCACACCTTCATCACTGATGTCGATTTGTGTACCGGTTTCTTCCGTCAATGCGCGAATCACTGCGCCACCCTTACCGATGACGTCACGGATTTTTTCTGGATTGATCTTGATCGTGATCAAACGCGGCGCAAAGTCAGACAATTCTGTCTTACCGGTTGGTACAGCTTCCTGCATTTTGCCCAGGATATGAATACGGCCTTCTTTCGCCTGCGCCAAAGCGACCTGCATGATTTCCTTGGTAATGCCCTGGATTTTGATATCCATCTGCAAGGCAGTAATACCAGCCGCAGTACCCGCTACTTTAAAGTCCATATCACCCAGATGATCTTCATCACCCAGAATATCTGTCAAGACCGCGAATTTATTGTCATCTTTGATCAGACCCATCGCGATACCGGCGACGTGGGCTTTCATCGGTACACCCGCATCCATCAACGCCAGGCAGCCACCACATACCGACGCCATGGAGGAAGAACCGTTGGACTCTGTAATTTCAGACACCAGACGTACGGAGTAGCTGAAATCTTCCGGATCAGGCAATGCCGCCTGCAATGCGCGCTTAGCCAGACGGCCATGGCCGATTTCACGGCGCTTAGGCGTACCAACACGGCCGGTTTCGCCAGTAGCGAATGGAGGCATGTTGTAATGCAGCATGAAGCGGTCAGAGTATTCACCCATCAAAGCATCAATCTTTTGCTCGTCACGTGCAGTACCCAGCGTCGCGATCACCAGCGCCTGTGTTTCGCCACGTGTGAACAAAGCAGTACCATGAGTACGCGGCAATACGCCAGTACTGATGCTGATAGGACGCACAGTGCGGGTGTCACGGCCATCGATACGTGGCTCGCCTTCCAGAATCTGGGAACGCACAATTTTAGCTTCCAGATCAAACAGGATATTGCCAACTTCAGCGGAATCCGGTGCATCCACACCGGCAGCCGCAGCCTGCTCTGCCAACGCAGCAGTAACGGTAGAACTAGCCGATTTCAGCTGTTCAGTACGGGCCTGTTTTTCTTTAGTCTGATACGCAGCGCGCAACAGAGGCTCAGCCACTGCTGTTACTGCAGCGATCAGCGCTTCGTTTTTAGCAGCCGGCGCCCATTGCACTTCAGGCTTACCTGCATCACGCACCAGATCATGAATCGCATCAATCACGACTTTCATTTGCTCGTGACCATACACAACCGCGCCCAGCATGACTTCTTCCGACAATTGCTGCGCTTCGGATTCCACCATCAGCACTGCAGCTTCAGTACCGGCAACAACCAGATCCATCTCGGAAGTCTTCAATTGCGTTGCCGTTGGATTCAGTACGTATTGGCCATTTGTATAACCTACGCGCGCCGCACCCAGAGGACCATTGAAAGGAATACCAGACAGGCTGATCGCAGCAGAAGCACCGATCATCGCAGCGATGTCAGGATCAATCTCAGGATTGACGGACAGCACATGCACAATCACCTGAACTTCATTCAGGTAACCTTCCGGGAACAGCGGACGAATCGGACGATCAATCAGGCGGGAAGTCAGTGTTTCTTTTTCAGAAGGGCGGCCCTCACGTTTGAAGAAACCACCTGGAATACGGCCAGCTGCGTAGCTTTTTTCCATGTAATCAACGGTCAATGGGAAGAAATCCTGACCTGGCTTTGCATCTTTTTTAGCAACGACGGTTGCCAGCACAACAGTATCCTCAACGGAAACCATCACAGCACCAGATGCCTGACGCGCGATTTCACCGGTTTCCAGCTTGACTTGATGTTGGCCGTATTGGAAGGTTTTAGTAACTTTATTAAACACAATGTGTCCTTTCTATTTTGCCGACAGATTTTCAGGCGCTGTCGTTCACCTCACCACAAGCGGCCCCGAGAGCCACCTTTTTGCATTACCACACACAAATCCCGTGCGCAGCAGAGCAAATCTGCACCGTTTTTATCCGCGATTCATTACGGACACCGAAGAATCAAAACCACAAAAACAAAAAGCCTGCGACATCATCTGACGCAGGCTTTTTGCTACAATTTTTTTGCCAGAAACAGCAACAATTACTTACGCAGACCGAGTTTTTCGATCAGAGCGCGGTAACGGTTCAGATCTTTACCTTTCAGGTAAGACAACAGGCTTTTACGACGGTTAACCATCATGATCAGACCGCGACGGGAATGATGATCTTTGCCGTGTGCTTTGAAGTGGGAGTTCAGATCGTTGATACGAGCTGTCAACAAAGCAACTTGAACTTCTGGAGAGCCAGTGTCGTTCTGACCACGTGCGTTATCCGCAACGATAGCGGCTTTCTGGGATTTAACGATAGACATAATTTTCCTTTACATGCGATAGCAAAAGTCAGTCAACAACAACCTCTGCTATCGTGAATAAACACCCGCCGGAATGACGGGACCCGCAACTATACCATAAGTCGGAATAATTGAACAAGTTTGGCCGTTCAGACCTGGGGGTTCAGCTTTTCTGTTTTTGATTGCAATTTATTTAATGCAGACAAATAGGCTTTTGCTGATGCCACCACAATATCCGGATCCGCACCGACACCATTCACGATACGTCCCGACTTAGACAAACGCATCGTCACTTCCCCCTGAGACTGGGTACCGGTCGTGATCGCATTCACCGAGAACAGCAGCAATTCAGCACCGCTTGCGACTTTGGATTCAATGGCATTGACTATCGCATCCACCGGCCCATTGCCGTTCGCCTCACAAGTGATTTCACTGCCTTCACGCGAAAAGACCACCTTTGCAAGCGGCAACTCACCGGTTTCCGAACGCTGAGAAAGTGAAACAAAATGGAAGGCCTCATTATCATTTGCATGCTCTTCATCGGACACCAGCGCCAGAATATCTTCATCGAAAATTTCTGATTTACGATCCGCCAATTCCTTGAAGCGCGCAAATGCAGCATTGACCTCCGCCTCAGATTCCAGCTCTATACCCAATTCTTCCAGGCGCTGCTTGAACGCATTACGGCCGGACAGCTTGCCCAAAACGATTTTATTGGCACTCCAGCCCACATCTTCAGCACGCATAATTTCATAGGTATCGCGCGCTTTCAAAATACCATCCTGATGAATGCCAGATGCGTGCGCAAATGCGTTCGCACCCACCACTGCCTTATTCGGCTGCACGGCAAAGCCAGTGATCTGAGAAACCAATTTAGAGGCGGGCACGATCTGACTTGCATCGATACCCAGATCAAGATTGAAATAATCTTTACGGGTGCGTACTGCCATCACAATTTCTTCCAGCGCGGTATTACCGGCGCGCTCGCCCAAACCATTGATCGTACATTCCACCTGACGCGCACCACCGATCATCACACCCGCCAGAGAATTGGCGACCGCCATACCCAGATCGTTATGACAGTGCACCGACCAGATGGCTTTATCGGAATTTGGTATGCGTTCACGCAAGGACTTCAGCATGTTGCCGTACAACTCAGGCACACCATAACCGACAGTATCGGCAAAGTTAATCGTGGTCGCACCTTCTTTAATCACCGCTTCAATCACGCGACACAGAAAATCCATTTCTGACCGGCTGCCATCTTCAGGACTGAATTCCACATCATCGGTGAACTGACGTGCATAGCGTACCGCCTGTATCGCTTGCTCCAGCACCTGATCCGGTGACATGCGCAGTTTCTTTTCCATATGCAGCGGAGAAGTGGCGATGAAAGTGTGAATACGCTTGCGCTGTGCCGCTTGCAAAGCCTCAGCTGCACGCGCGATATCGCGATCGTTCGCGCGCGACAGCGAGCAGATGGTGGAATCCTTAATCGTTGCGGAAATCGCTTTAATCGCTTCAAAATCGCCTGGAGAAGCTGCTGCAAAACCAGCCTCGATCACATCTACCTTCAGACGTTCCAGTTGTTTCGCGATACGGATTTTTTCATCCTTAGTCATCGAAGCTCCCGGTGATTGTTCACCGTCGCGCAAAGTTGTATCGAATATGATCAGTTTGTCAGCCATGTTGCTCTCCAGTAGCGAATAATTTGAATAAGAAAAATGCAGATTTTGCCTATTGTTTGGCCTGCCCTTGCAGGATATGCACGAGCGGGGCAATACACGGATTGTGGGTAGGGAGGATTTAGCGCGTTACCGCACTAGTAGAAATGCCAATAGCGATAGCAGACGGGTTGCGCCTGCTAAAGTGAAAACTGCGAAGGATGAAGAAGAAAAGTTCATGCCTCAGACTATAAGCGTGAATGCAGAAAAGTGCAAGAATTTATAGCAGCAAAAATCCAAATTAAATCCCGATCAAAAAAGAAAAAACCGCAGTGAATTTGGCTCACTGCGGCTAGACTCAGAAAATGCGGAATTTTATTTTTCGTCTGTGTGCTCTGCTTTGGTCTGTATCAGACTAACAGGACGGCCTCGGCGCCAGCGCCACAACAATACGATGTAGCCCGATAAGCCATACAGCACAAATAACCCAAACAAAACTTTAGGCGGATCACTGACCACAATCACATACACCAGCAAGATCAGCAACGGCGCCATAAAAGGCACTGTTTTGCGCAGATTCACTTCTTTGAAACTGTAGAACGGTACATTCGTCACCATCGTCAATCCGGCAAACAACGCAATCGCCCATGCGTACCAGCGTAAGTCGGTACCCGCAAATTGCAGATCATCCATCAACAATACAAAACCCGCTACCAATGCCGCCGCCGCCGGGCTGGGCAAACCCTGAAAATAACGTTTATCAACCACGGCGATATTGGTATTAAATCGTGCCAGTCTGAGTGCCGCGCCAGCGCAGTAGACAAAGGCGGCCAGCCAGCCGAGCTTGCCCATGCCACGCAAGGCCCATTCATACACAACCAATGCGGGAGCTGCCCCGAAAGACAACATGTCTGACAAGCTATCATATTGCGCACCGAACTCACTCTGGGTATTGGTCAGGCGTGCTACGCGCCCATCCAGACCATCCAAGACCATAGCAATAAATATCGCCACAGCGGCCTGATGAAATTGCTGATCCATGGCCATCACAATGGCATAAAATCCGCAAAACAAAGCAGCCGTGGTAAATGCATTGGGCAGCAGATAAATACCTCGCGAACGCTCACGTACGGCAGGCAGCACTGATCCATCATTTCGCTGCTGCGATTTGCGCGCACCTTTAGGAAAAAGTTTAAAACTGCCTTTTGGTTTGCGTCGCGGTGAAGATGACATGCGTTTTTGCCCGAAAAAATATGCCC
Organism: Cognatundibacterium rugosum; assembly: GCF_014284365.1. Classification (GTDB taxonomy): domain Bacteria; phylum Pseudomonadota; class Gammaproteobacteria; order Burkholderiales; family Burkholderiaceae_D; genus Undibacterium; species Undibacterium rugosum. Next base: position 62,096 of record NZ_JACOGG010000003.1, on the reverse strand, counting down.
GAACCAGAGCGGACTGTTTGGCCAGTCCACACTAACCGGGCGATAAATAAAAGTTCGGGCAAGTATAACCCTGATTCCTACACAGGAAAACCCATGCTGATAAGGGTTACTTCAATCGTACCTTACCATTGACACGTATCGACAGCGAGCTTGAACCCGGCTCAAAACTAGGCTCAGCGACCGAATCTGCCACGCGCGCACCCTTTAACATCATCGGCGCAGCGGCCATTTGCACCTGAGGCATTTCCAATGCTGCACCATCAAAATCCACAGACTCTATCTGCACATCCTGCAATTTGCGGCCCATCGCATTGACCACCATCGCTAATTTATCAGAAAAGTTCTTATATCCGGCCTGGATGCGCGACTCTTCCAGTTTAGCAGCGGCCTGTGGCGACAAGCCAAAATGGATGCCATTCAGACTCATCACTTTTTGTGCCGATGCGACGGTCGCCGGCAACTGTTTCAGATTGATCGTTTTGACTTCGAGATACTGACCAACGCGCCAACCTGTGATCTGACGTTTTTTAGGCTGGGCACCCGCTACCTGTACCTCATCAGAGTAGACTGGATACGTATAGTAGTTGCGTGTCATCAGCTCAGCCTGAGGGTCCTCTTTTTTAATGAGCTCCGTGCCAGATTTCATTTTCTGATTCAGGCGCGAAGCGGCCTGTGCTTTATCTTTATCCTGCTCTTCCAGATAAAAACTCAGATTTGCCTGATCGTTGTCGACTTTTATTTCAGCACTGCCACCGACCGTTAATACCGTACCGGCCAGACTTTGTGCATAGACAGGAATTGCAAAGCTCATTGCAGCAGCAATCAAGATCATTTTTTTCATCGTACTCTCCGACAGTGTAGTTAATACCTATGTAAGACTGGATTCAGAAATCAAAGTTGCATCATCTGTTCATGATTTACTTTTTTTAACAACTTTGCAGCAACCTCAGCTTAGCGCAGAATGTCAATGCATATAAAAAAAGTCGCCCTTGCAGGCGACTTTTTATGCATCAGTGAGGACCCAGATAGCGATCAGTTCTTAGACTGGTCAACCAGTTTGTTTTTCGCAATCCAAGGCATCATCGCACGCAGTTTGGCACCGACTTCTTCAATCTGATGCTCAGCAGTCAGTCGACGGCGTGAGATCAGGGTTGGTGCACCTGCTTTATTTTCGAGGATGAAGCTCTTCGCATATTCACCGGTCTGAATATCTTTCAGGCATTGGCGCATCGCATCTTTAGTTGCTGCTGTCACTACGCGTGGACCAGTGACGTATTCACCATATTCAGCATTATTCGAAATCGAATAATTCATGTTGGCGATACCACCTTCGTAGATCAGATCTACGATCAGTTTCAGCTCGTGCAAGCATTCGAAGTAAGCCATTTCAGGTGCATAACCTGCTTCAACCAGGGTTTCGAAACCCGCTTTGATCAGTTCAACCGCACCGCCACATAATACTGCCTGTTCACCGAACAAATCAGTCTCAGTTTCTTCGCGGAAGTTGGTTTCGATGATACCGGCACGACCACCGCCATTCGCCATCGCATAAGACAAGGCGATATCGCGTGCAGCACCGGACTTATCCTGATAAACAGCGATCAGGTGCGGCACACCGCCACCCTGGGTGTACGTACCGCGCACGGTATGGCCTGGCGCCTTAGGTGCAACCATAATCACATCCAGATCGGCACGTGGCACAACCTGGCCGTAATGCACATTAAAGCCATGTGCAAACGCCAGCACTGCACCTTGTTTGGCATGCGGTGCAACATTTTCAGCATACACCTGAGCGATGTTTTCATCTGGCAGCAAAATCATAATGACATCCGCTGCTTTGACAGCGTCATTCACTTCAGCCACTTTCAGGCCTGCACCTTCGGCTTTCGCCCAGGAGGCACCGCCCTTCCGCAAAGCAACGGTCACGTTGCAACCGGAATCATTCAGATTCTGTGCATGTGCGTGACCTTGGGAACCATAACCGATGATGGCTACGTTTTTACCTTTGATCAAGGAGAGATCACAATCTTTATCGTAGAAAACTTTCATTTTTTTATCCTGTTTAAATGTCTGACTTTTTAAATGATTCAATGGGTGGTGTTCAGCAAACTGCACTGCGGCCATTACTTGTCTGTGTCATTCGTGCTGAGTCGCAGGCAATCCGCCCGGGATGAATTACACTTTAAGTATGCGCTCGCCTCGACCTATGCCTGAGCCGCCTGTACGTACGGTTTCCAGAATCGCTGCACGGTCTATCGCATCAATAAACGCGTCCAGTTTGCCTTTATTTCCGGTCAGTTCTATGGTGTAGGTTTTTTCTGTGACATCAATAATCCTGCCACGGAAAATATCAGCGGTACGCTTAATTTCCTCACGCTCTTTACCAACGGCACGCACTTTGATCAGCATCAGTTCGCGTTCAATATGCGCCCCCTCGGTCAGATCCACCACTTTGACCACCTCAATCAGGCGATTCAAATGCTTGGTAATCTGTTCGATGATGTCATCGGAACCCGAAGTCACGATCGTCATACGCGACAACGTCGCATCTTCAGTCGGCGCCACAGTCAGGGTTTCGATGTTGTAACCACGCGCAGAAAACAAACCGACCACGCGCGACAAAGCACCAGCTTCGTTTTCCAGAAGAATAGAAATAATGTGTCTCATTACAAATCCTCCGAACCCAGTAACATTTCAGTCAGCCCTTTGCCGGCTTTCACCATGGGCCAGACATTCTCGGTCTGATCGGTAATGAAATTCATGAATACCAGTCTGTCCTTCATCGCAAACGCTTCACGTACTGCGCCATCGACATCGGCAGGATTTTCTATCTTCATACCCACATGTCCATAGGCTTCAACCAGCTTAGTAAAGTCAGGTAAAGAGTCCATATAGGATTCGGAATAACGTGATCCGTAATCGATCTGCTGCCATTGACGCACCATGCCCAAAAAGCGGTTATTGAGCAGAATGATCTTAGGCGTCAGATGATATTGTTTGCAGGTAGCCAATTCCTGAATACACATCTGTATCGACGCTTCACCGGTAATACAGGCAACTGTTGCTCCCGGATTCGCCATTTGCACACCCATGGCATACGGCAAGCCGACACCCATGGTACCCAGACCACCGGAGTTGATCCAGCGGCGTGGCTTATTGAAACGGTAGTACTGCGCAGCCCACATCTGATGCTGGCCCACGTCGGAGGTCACGAAAGCGTCGCCCTGCGTGACTTCCCAGACTTTCTCCACCACAGATTGCGGCTTGATCACTTCGCTTGAAGTCGGATATTTCAGGCAATCACGGCTACGCCATTCCTCAACCTGTTTCCACCAGGCAGCCAGCGCTTTCTGGTCAGGTCGGGTCTCAACTGTGCGCAACTGGGACAGCATTTCTATCAGCACGTCTTTGACGTTGCCAACGATAGGAATATCCACCTTGACGCGCTTGGAAATCGACGATGGATCAATGTCGATATGAATGATCTTGCGTGGATGCGAAGCAAAATGCTTAGGATTACCAATGACACGGTCGTCAAAGCGCGCGCCAATCGCAATCAACACATCACAATGCTGCATCGCCATGTTGGCTTCATAGGTCCCATGCATGCCCGGCATACCGACGAATTTGGAATCGCTGGCGCGGTAAGCACCCAGACCCATTAAGGTATTGGTGCAAGGAAAGCCCAGCATATCCACCAGTTGATTCAACTCATCGGAAGCATGCGCGAGTATCACGCCGCCACCGGTATAGATCATAGGACGCTCAGCCTGCAACAACAATTGCACGGCTTTACGGATCTGGCCCGCATGACCTTTATCTACCGGCTTGTAAGAACGCATCTCGACTTCTTTCGGATAATGGAAAGAGGTTTTATGCATGCTGATGTCTTTAGGAATGTCCACCAGCACCGGACCTGGACGCCCGGTCGTTGCAATGTAAAATGCTTTTTTGACTGTTTCAGCCAGGTCCCTGACGTCTTTCACCAGGAAATTATGTTTGACGCAAGGACGTGTAATGCCAACGGTATCGCATTCCTGGAAGGCATCCTGACCAATCACAGCGCTGGGCACCTGACCGGAAATTACCACCATAGGAATGGAATCCATATAAGCCGTCGCCAGACCGGTCACCGCATTGGTTACACCGGGTCCGGAAGTCACAATCGCGACACCGACTTTATTGGAGGAACGGGAGTAAGCATCTGCAGCATGGATGGCAGCCTGTTCATGGCGAACCAGCACGTGCTGAAACTTATCCTGATTGAAAATTGCATCGTAGATGTAGAGTACTGCGCCGCCCGGATATCCGAAAACGTGCTCAACACCCTCTTCGGCCAGACACTTAACCAGTATCTCTGCGCCTGTAAACTCTGAACTCATTATGTTGTCCTTTCAAGGTCCATAGGAAATTGATCGGATGCTCTTTCCTGGCGAAATCGCGATGCAGGTCCGGTAAGCTGAAATCCCTTTATGTGCGGGCATATTCCCCTTCGCATATCCGTTGGACATGGTTCCAGGCAATACTTGAGGCACTCGTTCAATCAGTGGTAAGGCTTTGCAAAGACAGACTTCTCACGCTTGTGGCATGGGTCAGAACAAACAGCTTCATTTAAAGCGCATCTGCTGGCGGCAACATTGTGGGTTGAGCCACGCAGATATTTGGTGCTCCGAGATTTTGGAGCGGACTTATACGGTACTGCGTCGCAGCATTTTGGTCAAGTGGAATTATGTGAATTTCTTATATTCTTCTACAATTTCTTTGAGACAAAAAGGTGCAAATTACAGAACTTTGACAAAGTTAAGGACATGTAGAGTCATTTTTGCTAGCATGTGCGCACTTTTACGGAACAAAAACCGCCAATTCCGGTCCCGTGACCGGGATCAGACTATCTGAATTACCAAGCGAATATTGCCAACAATGGCCACCGACAGAGAATTATCCAGTTTCCTTGAGGGCGTGGAACGGCGTGCTTTTAAGCATGCGATGTATGCCGTCAGGAATGAAGAGTCCGCGCTCGACATCGTGCAGGAAGCGATGATCAAGTTATCCGAAAAATACGGCGACAAGCCAGCGGCCGAATTACCCATGCTGTTTCAGCGCATTTTGCAAACCACAACGCTGGACTACTTCCGCAGAGAAAAAGTCAGAAATACCTGGGTCAGCCTGTTCTCCAGCATCACGCCGGATAATAACCGCGAAGATGACAACTTCGATTTGCTGGAAAGTTATGCCGCCGAAGAAGGAACAGAAGCAGCAGAATCCAGTGCTGATAAAATAGAGCGTGAGCAAGTTCTCAACATTATTGATGAAGAAATAAAAAAACTTCCAGCACGTCAACGGGAAGCCTTCCTCATGCGTTACTGGGAGGACATGGATGTAGCAGAGACAGCTGCCGCAATGGGCTGCTCTGAAGGCAGTGTCAAAACGCATTGCTCGCGTGCCACTCACGCATTGGCTGCATCGCTCAAAGCTAAAGGAATACAGCTATGAACTACTCAAAAGAATCGCAGGATCTCGATTTTGCCTACAAGGTAAGACGTGCGCTCAATGAGTCGGCGGAACAACTCCCTGCCCCGACTCTGGACCGGCTCGCTCAGGCGCGTAAGCTGGCAATGGCGCGCAAGAAAAAAGAAGCGCCGGTTGCAGTGCGCGTATTCAAAGGGGCTTTCGCCGGCAATCATGGCTACTCCTTCAGTGGACCCGGCTCCTGGATGGGCAAACTGGGGCTGGCTTTACCGACACTGGTACTGGTTATTGGCATGTTCGGCATCTATGAATATGAACAACAGCAAAATATCAACGAGCTGGCAGATATAGACGCGACCATGCTGGTCGATGAATTACCTCCTGCCGCCTATGTGGATACTGGCTTTACGGCTTACCTGAACAATAAAGACAATAAAGATAAACCGGAGGATTGAGCGTGTTGTTGAAAGCCTTGCCGCGTATCACAGTCATACTTATCGCTACAGCGACTGCGCTGCCTTTGGCCTATGCTATAGGTGGCGCCTTACCTGCCAGCAGCAATACCTCCACGGTCAAGGCAACGCAGCCCCAGGCTGCGACCAAGCCACTCTGGACGGAATTAAGTGCCACTCAGAAGCAGGCACTCAGCCCGCTGGCTGGCGAATGGGACAAGCTGCCTGAGCTCAGTAAGAAAAAATGGCTGGAAATCGCTGCCCGTTACAACAGCATGAAGCCGGATGAACAGGCTCGCCTGCAAGAGCGCATGCGTGACTGGGTCAAGCTGACACCAGAACAACGTATGGCAGCCCGGGAAAACTACGCAAAATCGACACAGTTGCCAGCTGAAAAGAAGTCAGCACAATGGCAACAGTATCAGCAACTGAGCGATGAAGAAAAGAAACGCCTGGCGGCTGAGCATGAAAAGAAAAAGAGCCTGACCAATCTATCCCCGGACGCGATTAAAAATCCCAATCCACTGTCACCCATTAAACTGGGTCCCAAACCGGCAATTGCACCCAAGCCAGTGTTACAGGCTGCGCCCGCCAGCCTGAGCAACGCAGCACCGGCATCGGTGGCAGTGGAAGCAATTCCTGTCAATACCAGCGCCAGCCCAGCCTCCCAGCCTCAGACGAAGTAAGATGTCAACGATGATTTTGATGGCCCCACCGCTGAAGCGCAGGGTAATTTGTATGGTGTACGAAGCGATGTTGCTGTTTGGCATAGCTTTTGTTGCTGACTTTTTATTTGATGTGCTGACCCAAAGCCGCCATGCGCTCAGTTTGCGCGCCGGACGGCAAGCCTGGCTGTTTCTGGTGTTCGGCGTTTATTTTGTGTATTGCTGGACCCGCAGCGGACAGACGCTGGCGATGCAAACCTGGCGCATTAAAGTGACTGACGACAATGGCGGGCGCATACCAGTTATCAAGGCTATCGTACGCTACTGCCTGGCCTGGATGTGGTTCTTACCGGCGATGGCGCTGGTGTATCAATTTAATCTCAAGCAATGGCCCATGGTGATAGCAGTAAGCGCAGGTGCCGCTGCCTGGGGTGCGACAGCCCTACTGCGCCCTGACCACCAGTTTCTGCATGATCACCTGGCGAAAACACGGTTACTACATATTCCTGCAGTCAGTCAGGACAGCACTACAGACCAGTGAAGTTTTGATGTTAGAGCGAAGGATGATATTCTTACGAAATCATCCATCGAGAAGAATGACATGCAACACAAAGCTCCTCGCCGTACCAGGGAACGCATCCTCGAGCTCTCCCTGCGCTTATTCAATGAATTTGGTGAACCGAATATCACAACGACCGTGATAGCGGAGGAAATGAATATTTCCCCCGGCAATCTTTATTATCATTTTAGAAATAAAGACGATATCGTCAATTCTATTTTTGCTCAATTTGAAGCAGAAATTAATAAGAAACTGGCCTTTCCCCAGGGAAGAAAAGCAAATATTCAGGATGTCTGGACCTACCTGCATCTGACCTTTGAGCTGGTCTGGCGCTATCGTTTTTTCTATCGCGACCTCAATGATCTGTTGTCACGCAATCGCAAGCTGGAACTGAATTTCAAAGAAATTCTGACCCACAAAATTAAGGTTGCGACTGGCTTGTGCACCGGCTTACGGGCGGACGGTGAGTTCGAAGCGACCGACATGGATATCGATGCACTCGCCACCAACATGGTGGTGGTGGCAACGTATTGGCTATCGTATGAGTACGTACGTAATCCGCGCAAATACACCGAACTACAAACCATGTCAGACTCATTAGCGCGTGGCTGCTATCAGGTCATCGTACTGATCAGCCCCTACCTGCGTGGCGAAGCAAAACAGGTATTTGAAAAATTATCTGCCGATTATCTACGTAAGATGAATCAGGAATGAGCGCACTCTGCGTCTATTGCGGCTCTTCGCCTGGCATTTCGCCAATCTATGCCGAGGCAGCCCGTCAGCTGGCAGCGGAGCTGGTCGCACGCGGTCACGAGTTGGTCTATGGTGGCGGCAATGTCGGACTGATGGGCGTGATTGCCGATGAAGTCATGCGCCTGGGCGGCCGTGTTACCGGCGTCATCCCGCAAGCCTTGATGGACAAAGAAGTCGGTCACCGCGGGCTCACCCAGTTGCATGTTGTCGCCAATATGCATGAACGCAAAGCCATGATGGCGGAACTGGCGCAAGGCTTTATCGCCATGCCCGGCGGCATAGGCACACTGGAAGAATTATTTGAGGTTATGACCTGGTCGCAGTTAGGCTTCCACCACAAACCGGTGGGCGTGCTGAATATTCAGGGATTTTATGACGGATTAATACAATTCCTACAACATACAACTGAACAAGGCTTCTTGCGCCCAACGCATCAGGCCATTCTGCAAGCAAGTGCGAACCCGGCACAACTACTCGACCTGCTCGCGGCTTATCACCCTGTAGATACCCATAAATGGCTACAGCAGTGCGATCTGTAAAAGGCAAATTTAGCGCCTGCAACAGGCGCTACAGTCACAATCCGGAATCTGTGGCGGTAATAGAAGGGGATTTCCTATATTTCCTTTAAAACCAGAGTAAAATGCCGCTTCATCCGTTCTTTTAAGTGTTTATTTCAAAATGAAATTCTCCAAGCAATTCTCCCTGTACGAGTCCGAAGCGACCAACTTTCTGCAAAATTTGAAGAAGGCCAATCCACATCTGGAACAAAGCCAGCGCGACGGCCGTGCTTTGCTGTGGGATAAAGCACCGATCGATCTGGATGTAGCGAGCCGCAATAAAGAGTCGCGCGTTGCTCAACAGGCCTATGTCTATCAGAACAAAGGCTGATCTTTCTGTCGCCATTGGCTCATCGACGCTCATTGACTGATACCGCTTGTGACTGACAGCGAAACCAGCAACGCCGGCCTGCCCCTGGTCGGTGCTACAGACACCACACCGGACGTCGTTGACGGCCTGGCGTTTGCCAAGCTGTATGGTGAGCCTTTATTCAAGCTGCCTAACGATCTGTACATCCCGCCCGATGCGCTCGAAGTGTTTTTGGAAGCCTTCGAGGGTCCGCTCGATCTGCTGCTGTACCTGATCCGCAAACAGAACTTCAATATCCTCGACATCCCCATGGCGGATGTCACCCTGCAGTATCTGAAATACGTAGACCAGATCCGCAAACACAATCTCGAACTGGCCGCAGAATACCTGCTGATGGCAGCGATGCTGATTGAGATTAAGTCGCGCATGCTGCTGCCTTCCACCAAGAGCACTGAGGGCGAGGAAGCCGACGATCCGCGCGCAGAACTGGTGCGCCGTTTGCTGGAATATGAACAAATCAAGCTGGCCGCTTATGATCTGAATACGGTACCGCAACTGGGACGTGACTTTTTACATGCCCAGGTCTTTATCGAAACCCAGACCGTCCTGCACTGGCCGCAAGTCGAGATTGCCGATATCCAGGCCGCCTGGGCCGATGTACTCAAGCGCGCGACGCTGGTACAGCACCACAAAATCAGCCGCGAGGAATTGTCGGTGCGTGCGCATATGACCGGTATCTTGCGTAAGCTGCAGTCAACACGTTTTGTCGAATTTTCTGAACTGTTCGACCCCAGCCGTGGTGCGCCGGTGCTGGTGGTGAACTTCGTCGCTTTGCTGGAGCTGGCCAAGGAAACCCTGATCGAAATCACTCAGGCTGAAGCCTTTGCTCCCATCTACGTCCGTCTGGCTTATACCCCAGCCTGATGCTGAATACTTTTTTGAACTTACTCTCTCTTTATTCACCATGAAAATCATTTCATCCATAGAAGAATTGCGCGACCACCTGAGTGGTCAGTTGCGTACGGCTTTCGTACCAACCATGGGCAATCTGCATGAAGGCCACCTGTCACTGATGCGTCTGGCCAAAAAACATGGTGACCCGGTAGTCGCATCGATTTTCGTCAATCGCCTGCAATTTGGCCCTAATGAGGATTTCGATAAATATCCGCGTACCTTCCAGGCTGACGTAGAAAAGCTGGAAAAAGAAGGCGTCTACATCCTCTTCGCACCGACCGAAAAAGATTTGTATCCAGAACCGCAGGAATTCCGTGTGCGTCCACCGGATGATCTGGGCAATATTCTGGAAGGCGAATTCCGCCCAGGTTTCTTCACGGGTGTGACCACAGTCGTACTAAAACTTTTCTCTTGCGTACAGCCTAAGGTCGCGGTCTTCGGTAAAAAAGACTACCAGCAATTGATGATAGTCCGGAATATGAGTAAGCAATTCGCACTGCCGACCGAAATCATCGCGGCCGACACCTACCGCGCCGATGACGGACTGGCACTGTCTTCACGTAATATGTATTTGTCCCCTGCAGAGCGTGCAGAAGCACCGGCGCTGTATCAGACCTTGCATGAAGTGGCGCAGGAAGTACGCAGCGGCCATCTCGATATGTTTGCGCTGGAACGCGCCGCCATGGACAAGCTGCGTGCACGTCAATGGAATCCGGATTATGTCTCCATCCGCAAGCGCGACAATCTGCAACCACCTTCAGCCGGTGACCTGGCGCAAGGTGCGCCGCTGGTCGTGCTGGCTGCCGCGAAACTCGGCGGCACCCGACTGATCGATAATCTGGAAATTTGATGCAGCTGCGTCCGTTCTGCCTGCGCAGCTTAGTCGGCCTCAGCCTGGCACTTGGCTTCAGCCTGACTGCCGCCTCCGCGCTGGCGGCAGTCAGCGTGAAGGATGATGCGCAACGCACGGTCACGCTGGACAAGCCGGCACAACGCATCATCAGCCTGGCACCGCATGCGACTGAATTGCTGTTTCAGGCCGGTGCGGGCAAAAGTATGGTCGCCGTCAGCGATTACAGCGACTATCCGGATGCGGCGCGTCAGTTGCCCTCGGTGGGTAATGTATTCGCACTCGACCTAGAACGTATCGTCGCTTACAAGCCGGATCTGATTGTCATCTGGGGCACGGGCAATGCAAAAAATCTGGCCAATCAGCTACGTAACAGCAAGCTCAATGTGTTTGAAAGTGAGCCTCGCGATTATGACATGGTGGCGACCTCGATAGAGCGGCTGGCTCACCTGGCTGGCACCGACGCACAGGGCAAGGCAGCAGCAGCGCAATTCCGCGAACGCCTGACCCAGTTGCGCAAGACGTACCAATCCGATACGAAACCGGTCAGCGTGTTTTATCAAGTCTGGCAAAAACCGCTGATGACACTCAATGATACGCATATGGTGTCTGCGGCGATCCGGCTATGTGGCGGCCGCAACGTATTTGCCGAACTAAAAGAAATCAGTCCCAGCATTTCCCTCGAAGCGGTGTTGGCTGCCAATCCTGATGCCATCATTAGCGCCGGTGACAGCCCGGATAAATTGCGTGAACAGTGGAAGCCGTACGCAATCCTGAATGCCGTGAAGAAAAATCATATCTATACCGTCAAGGGCGACTGGCTCAACCGAGCCGGACCGCGCATCCTGGAAGGCACAGAAGCCCTCTGTAAGGCGATTGCTTCCGCCCGACAATAGGTATCAGGGATTCTGCATTGAGCACTGTGCGCCGGACACGAAGCACGATGTACCAGGCAAAATACCATTACACCTGCTACAGAATTTGCTGCGATAATAGCGCACTGGCCAGTGTTATCTGGCCTTTTCACTTCTGGATAGATTTATGCGCAAAGGCACTTTACTGGCAGGCTCCGCTTACGTCATATGGGGTTTGTTTCCACTCTACTTTCACGCTTTACAAGCAGTACCTGCCCTGGAAATTTTGCTGAACCGCATGCTGTGGTCGCTATTTTTCCTGATTGGGGTACTGGTCTGGCGTAAGCAATGGAGCTGGATCCGGGAAGCGCTGGCACAACCTAAGCTGATTGCCAGCTTTACGCTGAGCGCTATTCTATTGTCGACCAACTGGTTTGTGTATATCTGGGCAGTCAATGATGGTCATGTGATTGATGCCAGCCTCGGTTATTTCATCACGCCTCTGGTGAATATCCTGCTCGGCTCCATCATGCTGCGTGAACGTCTGCGCGCAGTGCAATGGCTGGCGGTGGGTTTCGCAGCAGCCGGTGTCGCCTGGCTGACCTGGCAAACCGGCCATCTGCCTTGGGTGGGTTTGTTCCTGGCACTGACCTTCGGCACCTATGGACTGTTACGTAAAACGTCCAAGCTGGGGGCACTCGAAGGCTTATCGCTGGAGACGGCAATCCTGTTTCCGTTTGCGCTCAGCTACCTGGGCTGGCTGACCTGGCATGGGCAAAATGCGCTGATTACCCAAAGCACTGATCTCAAGCTGATTTTGATGCTCAGTGGCCCGGTGACTGCGATTCCTTTACTGATGTTTGCCGCCGGTGCACGCCGCATTCCTATGACCACGCTGGGCCTGCTGCAGTACATCGCACCGATGGTGCAACTGATGCTGGGAGTCTGGTTATTCCATGAGCCTTTCGATCAGCATAAATTACTGGGCTTCGTACTGATCTGGGCCGCACTGCTGGTCTATTCGGGTGAGGGACTGTGGATGAATTTCCGCACCCAATCTGGCGCAAAAACCTAATTAATTTAAAGTAAGGTCCGCATGAATACTGGCTCACAGCCTGATTTGGGCTGCATAGTCAGTGTTCATGCGGACTTTTCTTTCTGACGCAAGTTCTGCACCTTCAAAATCCTTGTATCAGCGCAGCCTGGCCGCCGGTAAATGCTGACCATGCTGATGCAGTATTAATTGCTTCACACTGCCATCAGCCAGCTTTTCGAACTGTATGCGGGCCGCCACGCCAACGGCATCAAATTCCGTTTCTGACACCGCGATTAAACCAAACTGCGGCTGACCACTGGCCTGCGCCAGAAAACGCTCACCGTCACGACTGATGGTAATCACAAAGTTCGGTGCCAACTGGTATTGGCCCACATAGGTGTCGAATACCGCAGCAGACAGCGACAGCGCTTTGCCTGCCTGTTTGTCAGTTGAGGACTGCGGTACTACACGCTGCGCAGGCAGCTCGCGCCCCCCCTGCCTCAGCACCAGTTTGCTGAACTTGCCATCACTGTCTTTTTCAAAGCGGATTTCAGCACCAAATTTATCCGATACAAATACTTGCTGCGCCTTAGCCCTGACCTCTACTGCTGGCTGTCCGGTAGCCTGAATCAAAAAACGACTGCCCTCACGCCTGACATTCAACACAAAATTCGGCGCCAGTTGATAGTCACCCACATAGCTGTCAAACACCGCGTCAGACACAGTCAGCGACACCGGTACAGCTTGCTCTGCACTCACGCTGGCAGTTGCCGAAGACTGTTGCCTGGCCAGACTCAAAGGGCTTTGCAACAGCAAAGCGATTGCACAAGTAGAGGAAATGAATAGATGGCGCATCAAAACTCCTGAATGTATGTCTGTAGACACTGCACAGCCACTGCGCGCAGCAATGAGAACACAGGATATTATATGGCCAATTATGTGGCAAATAAAGCAATAATTCCAATTAAACTTCAACTCATTTTCCCACCAGTCTGCAGCAGACTATATCCGGCAGGGACAGCCGACAGCAATTCAGGGTAAAATCGCGGCTTCGCTAGGGGTCCCGCTTTTGCCGGGTGAGAAAAACCCTTATACCTGATCTGGATCATGCCAGCGTAGGAAAGCGCAAAGTCTACAGCCAGTTCTGGTTTGCTTTGGCGGCTACCGTGCAGCGGGTCGCAGGTCTCACTGACCATCAAGAGTAACCATGACATCTACCTCCCGCCCTGCTGTGCACAGCATTTTTAAGCCTGCTTTTCGCCTTTCCCTGCTTGCGCTGGCGATTGCGCAATGCCACACCGCGTATGCAGAGAGTAATGACAGCAGCTTACCGGAAGTCGTGGTCAGCGCCAGCAAAAATAAAGATGGCAAAGCTGAGCGCAGCAAGGCAGCCGGTTTCATCGACGCACCTTTGCTTGATACCCCGTTTTCAGTCAGCAGCTGGACTCAGCAACAAATGCAGGACTTACGCATACGTCAAACCACCGATGCGATGAAATTTGATGCCAGTGTCAACGACGCGTATAACGCAGTTGGCTATGCCGAACAGTTTTCCATTCGTGGTTTTGCGCTCGACAATGCGAGCAGCTATCGCAAAGATGGTTTCGCGATTCCGGGCGACGCCTCAATTCCGCTGGAAAATAAAGAACGCGTCGAAATCCTCAAAGGGATCGCTGGTTTCCAGTCCGGCTTTGCCACACCGGGCGGCGTGATCAACTACGTGACCAAGCGTCCGCTCAACAGCACCTTACGCACGGTGACCACAGAAATATCGGAACGCGGCACGCTGTATGGCGCGACAGATCTTAGCAATTTGAGCGCCGACAAGCAGTTTGGCTACCGCATCAATGCCGCCGGTGAGCGACTGCGTTCTTATGTGAAGGGTGCCAATGGTGAACGTCAGTTTGTCTCTGCGGCGTTTGACTGGCATTTGAATCCTCATTCGGTGCTGCAACTGGATCTGGATTATCAGCATAAATCCCAGCTCTCCGTACCCGGCTTTCAGCTGTTTAACGGCACCTCCCTGCCGCGCGGTGTAAATGCAGAGATGATGCTCAATGATCAGCCCTGGGCCAAACCTGTCGATACACGCAGCAGTAATCTGGGTTTGCGTTTTGAGACACGCCTGAATGCGGGCTGGAGCGCCAGTCTTGCGGCCAATCTGCATGATTTCCATCGTGATGATTACACCGCGTTTCCTTATGGTTGCGGCGCTGCCAACCTGTATCCGGGCTATTGCGCCAACGGTGATTATGATGTGTACGATTATCGCAGCCTGAATGAATCCAAAAAGCTGATCGGCACCCAGGCTTTATTGCAAGGCAAACTGGTCACGGGTAACTTCAGTCATCAAATCGCAGCGGGCCTGTCGACATCGCGTCGCCGCGATTATTTCGGTGACTATGTGTATGAATACGCAGGGTCCAGCAATCTGTTCCGTCCGGTGGCAGTTGGCATCACCAGCAAAGTACCAGGTGCCGCCTATCTGCGCCGCACCGACAAAGAATGGTCAGCTTTCCTGCAGGATGTCATGACTATATCTGAAGCATGGACGCTGCACTTAGGCCTGCGTCACCTGAATATGGAGCGCAGCCAGTCAGACAACCCGGGCTATAACAATGCGCACTGGGTATCAAATGCCGCGCTGGTATATAAGCCACAAGCTGCGGTCTCGATCTACACTTCGTTTGCACAAGGATTGGAGCACGGTGGTATCGCACCTTTCGGTACAGTTAATGCCAATACCATGCTCAATCCGGCCCGTTCACGCCAGCTCGAACTCGGCATCAAAGCCGATCTGCTGCGCGACCTGAGCCTGAGTGCGGCACTGTTCCAGATCAAAAAACCGCTGGAATATACGAATGCCGCGAATGTCTATGTACAAAATGGCGAAGCACAACACACGGGCCTGGAATTATCAGCACAAGGTAAACTGAGCAGCAGCCTGAGCCTGGGTGCCAGCCTGACCAGCCTGCGCGCCGAGCAGCAGGATACGGGCCTGGCCAGCATGGATGGCAAACGGGTACTGAACGTACCGGAGCTGAAAGCCAGTATCTATGCCGACTATGCTGTGGTAGCGGTGAAAGGCTTAAACCTGCAAGCTGCCTGGCAATATTCAGGCAATAAAGCCTTTTCCCCGGATAACAGCGTGATCGTGCCAGGGTATCAGGTCTGGAATTTGGGTGCACGCTACAGCACACAAATCGCTGGTACAGCGACCACGCTGCGCTTCAATATCGATAATGTGGGCGATAAATTTTACTGGCGCGATGTGACCCAATCGCTGGGCGGCTATCTGCTGCCTGGTGCGCCACGTACCTACAAAATATCTGCGCAATTCGATTTCTGAAGCGCGCAGCACTAAGTGTAATGCACGTAAAATTGCGTGCAACGAGGTATAAAAACGACGGCCAGCTGCCGTCGTTTTTTGTTGAAGATCCGACATATTCAGCAACGCACAGGTGCTGGCTAAATTTTGTACAATAGCTTTCTTTTTTATTTACAAGCGACGCCGATATGGAATCCCACCGCAAACTCTCTTCCGCCCTGCATGCCGCATTAGGTGTGATACATGTCGTTATGCTGCTGGGCATGTATGTGTTTGCCAGTCAGCTGTTCGGGCTGTTCAGTGACGGTGAGATCCCTGCATTGTTCACGCAGTTTGTTGGTGCATTTTTCATACTCGCCAGTGTATTTTGTCTGGCACAGATCATCATCGGTTTTGCCGGACTCGCGGGCCAGCCCTGGGTCAGAATTCCTTTGCTGATGATCGCCGCATTTGAAGTTTTCCAATTCCCGTTCGGCACCGCTCTGGGTGCCTATACCCTGTGGGCTTATCTGAGCGAAGATAAACAGCAAACCCAGTAAAGACGCGGCTTTCCAAGCTTTTTTGGCCTGCAGGCCAGATTACATCAGGACTTTTGTTTTTTAGTCGGTCCCCAGAACATCGAAACCACGGCCTGCATACGAATGAAAAAAGGCTGTCTCCCGCGAACGGAGACAGCCTTTTTTATGTGAAGATCACTGCTTACACATTGGTTCTGACCAGGAAGTCGACCCCGATTTCGCGCCAGCATTCAATTTCTTTTTGCAGCCAGTACGCCACCGTAGGATGTACGCTGACCCAGTCGCGCCGCATCTCCAGCTCTATGGCTTTTTTCATCTTCAGGCGGATATCTTCGTATTCGATTTCCGCGCGAGAATGCATGAGCATAATCGCGAGCCGTAAGGCCAGCACTGCTTTGGCGAAATCCGCATCGGCCAGTCCTTCAGAAACTTTACGCAGATTGCCTTTCTGACTCAGGATCAGCTTACTCATGATGCGTTGCTCCAGCGTGGTAAAGCCGGCCATATCCGCGTTCTCTATCATGTAGGCACCATGCTTGTGAAAACCGGTATGCGACACCACCATGCCAACTTCATGCAGACGTGCGCTCCAGACCAGCAAGCGATTGTAATTGTCGCTGGCGGGTTTAAGCTGCTGATAAATCGACTTCGTCATCTCTGCCACACGATGTGCCCGTGATACGTCGACATGAAACAGCTGCGCCATTTTTTGCACCGACACTTCACGCCGGTCACGCTTGGTCGCCCGTAAATGCAAGTCCCACATCACGCCCATGCGCAAACCGGCTTCCACCGGATACAACACCTCAATCTTAAACTCTGTCATCAGACCGATCAGGATCGCCAGCCCGCCCACCACCATCGCTACCCGTTCAGGTTTAATGCCGCTGAGCTCCAGCGTTTGCAGATGTCCGCTTTGTATGCAGTATTGTTTGAGCGTGGTCAGGCTTTGCAGCGTGAGCTTGCCGTCACCCAAGCCCCCTTTGGCAATCGCATCAGAAATTGCGCGCATGGTGCCTGAAGAGCCGTAAGCCTTACGCCAGTGTTGCGGCTGATAGAAAGGTGCGTCGTCTTCAAACACGGAACGCGCTGACAGGATGGCGGCTTCAAACGCCGCCTCAGTCAAACGTCCATCCGGAAAAAACGTGGCGCTGTGTCCAACTGTACCTACGCTAAACGATTCCACTTTAATGATTTCGTGTCCGCGCCCGAGTATCACCTCGGTCGACCCGCCACCGATATCCATCACCAGGCGTCGTTCACCGGGTACACTGACGGCATTGGCCACACCCATGTAAATCAGCCGCCCCTCTTCTTCACCGGAGATCACGTCGATAGGGCAGCCTATCGCTGCTTCTGCACGTGGCAGTAATTCTGCAGCATTGTTCGCGATACGGATAGTATTCGTCGCGACTACCCGCACAGAATCCACAGGATAGGCTTTCAGTACTTCTTTGAAGCGGCTCAGGCAATCAATCGCACGCTGCATAGACTCCGGCGTCAGATTGCCGTCCGCATCCAGCCCGGCGGCCAGACGTATAGGCTCACGCGCGCTTTTGACGACTTTGATCACATCGCCTTCATGACGACCTATGTGCATACGAAAACTGTTGGAACCCAGATCAACGGCAGCCAGCATGTTTCCTATCCTTTATTAGTATCTATCGATGAATTGATCAGTGAATTGATCGCTGAATTGATCGTTAAATTTATCGTTAAATTTATCGTTTCATCATATGCCACTGCTCACACAATGCGCTGCGGGTCAGTGTCCTGCCTGAAATCACAGCGCCTGAAATGATATTAATCATTATTTGTGACTAAGCGGTGACGTTTTCACTGTTCGCTGTGCCATCTGCAACAAAGAAGCGTCTGTTCATGTGATCCAGGCCTGTGGTCTTGAGCACTTCAGCCAGCCGCTCTGCCGCACGACGCACCGGCTTACCCTTGTATTCGGCAATGATCAGTTCATTCTTCATCGAATGCTCCCAGCCAACCAGCTCTGTCACACGCACCTGATAGCCATGTGCTTCCAATTGCAGGCAACGCAGTACATTCGTGATCTGGCTGCCAAATTCGCGCGTATGAATCGGATGACGCCACATTTCTGACAGCGGGTTATTGCGTACCGCATCGCCTTTATGTTTGCGTAACTCCGCAGCGACTTCAGCCTGACAACAAGGCACCAGCACCATAAAACGGGCTTTCTTTTTGAGCGCAAATTCTATCGCGTCATCGGTCGCGGTATCACACGCATGTAAAGCCGTGACGATATCGATCTGCTCCGGCAACTGCGTCGAACGGGTAGCCTCCGCGACCGACAAATTCAGAAATGACATGCCAGGAAAGTCCAGCCGCTGCGCGAGTTCGGTCGAGCGCTTCACCAGCTCGTCGCGGGTTTCTATGCCATAGATATGCGCCTTGCTTTGGGCCTGACCGGCTTTAAAAAATAAGTCGTACAGAATAAAGCCAAGATAGGACTTGCCCGCACCATGATCGACCAGGCTGATATCACTGCGCTCCTCTTGCAATTGCTGCAGCAGCGGTTCGATGAATTGATACAGGTGATACACCTGTTTTAACTTGCGACGGCTGTCCTGATTCAGCTTACCGTCACGTGTCAGGATGTGTAGCTCCTTGAGCAGTTCCAGCGATTGTCCGGGTCGGATTTCATGCTTTTCCTGACTTGTGCTTGCAGCTGCAGTGGCTTGAACTTGGGTCGGCTGTGTTGCCGATTTTTTTGCAGACTTTTTCATGGCGGTATCCGGTGTACTGATCTGGCATCATAAATCCATTCCGGCCCCGGTGGGGAAGTTTACCTGTCCTGCGGGAGCAGGCAAATGCTGTCACTATCAATGGTTACCGGAAAAGAAAAAGGACTCAGGCTTACACCTGAGTCCTTCTTATTTTGGTAGGCCGTGCGGGATTCGAACCTGCGACCAACGGATTAAAAGTCCGCTGCTCTACCAGCTGAGCTAACGACCCAAAACTTGCTGAACTGCCTGAAAGTTTATTCGCAACATAAACTTCGATGATTTTGGTAGGCCGTGCGGGATTCGAACCTGCGACCAACGGATTAAAAGTCCGCTGCTCTACCAGCTGAGCTAACGACCCAAAACCTGGATAATGTCTTCGTAGGAGCTGCGACTTGCGACCATGATGATCTGCATACTCAGCTCACTGTATTCGTGGTAGGCCGTGCGGGATTCGAACCTGCGACCAACGGATTAAAAGTCCGCTGCTCTACCAGCTGAGCTAACGACCCGAAGAAGAACGAGATTGTATGAGGCTTCAGCCCTGATGTCAATGGGCTGAGCCGGATTAAATCCCGTTTCTTGTTTATTTCAATGCTTACTTCAGGCCCGACAGACGGCTCTTGGCGGCCTGCGCCGCTTCCGTTCCCGGATACTGTGCAATCAGGCCTTCCAGGGTTTTCTTCGCTGCTGGCTTTTCTTTCAATTCGATCTGACAAGTCGCGATATTGAGCATCGCTTCCGGCGATTTGGGATGATCTGGAAAGGATTTTAACAACTGCTGCATTACCGGAATCATGCCTTTGCAATCACGCTGCGCGTAGTAAGAGTTGCCCATCCAGTATTGCGCCGAACCGGCATACGCGGATTGCGGATAGCTGGTCAGGAAACCTGAAAACGCAGTCACAGCATTTTTGAAGTCGCCGGATTTGTAGGTCGTCATCGCAGCTTCATAAGCGCGCTCTTCACTCTGCTCTATCACCACTTCACGGCCATCAATCACCGCGCGCTTAGGTTCGAGTTTACGTACACGGTTGTCGAGGTCGACATAGAAATCCTGCTGGCGGCGTTGCGCGTTGGCGAGGTCATTCGCTAGCACTTCTAACTGGCCACGCAGCTTCGCCATTTCACTTCTGAGTTTTTCATTTTCATTCGCCAGATCCAGTGCGGTACTTTTATCTGCCTTGGTATCGAGCCGGTTGTCCAGCCGAGCATTCACAGCATCCAGCCTGGCGCGCAGATCCAGAATCGCTTTGCGCGCTTCATCATCATCGAACAGACCAGCGGTCGCAGCCGATGGCAGGCAGGCAGCCAAAAACGCTGCGGCAATCAGGGATTTACGGGTAGAAGTGAGTTTCATAGCATTCTAAAAATAAAATGCGCCGCCTGTCAGAGAACAAGCGGCGCCAGTCAACTTAATTCACCGTGAGGGTGAAGCGCAGATTACTGATAAACGATATCAGCACGGCGGTTTTCTGCCCAAGATGCTTCATCGTGGCCCGTTGCTTTTGGCTTTTCCTTACCCAGAGAAACCGCTTCCAGCTGGGACTCAGGTACACCCAGCAGGCTCATCGCTTTACGCACTGCTTCTGCACGTTTCTGACCCAAAGCCAGATTGTATTCAGAACCACCACGTTCATCGGTATTACCCTGGATCAGGATCTTACGTGCTTTATTCGTATTCAGGTATTTAGAGTGATTTTCAACCACAGATTTGTAGTCATCTTTGACGATATAGCTATCAAAGTCGAAGTACACACTACGCTTAGCCAGAACACCGTTAGGATCATTCAGCGGATCAACCGACACAGTTTTCACTTCTTTCACTGCATTTGGATCTGCAGCTGGAGTCACTGCCTGTGCGATTGGCTTTTCAACGATAGGTGCTTTTTCTTCCAGCGGTACTTTGGATGCGCAGGCAGACAACAATACAACGCTGGATACCAGCATTGCCAGAGTTTTAGTTTGGGAAGTGAATTGCATTTTCTCTCCTGATCAAAAATAGACAACAAGTTATTTGGATTGAGACTGCTACCGGGAGCAAATTCCGCGTCAGCTAGTGTAACGCTGACAGCGGGTATTGCGCCAGAAAAACAATCGCAGTACTGCTTTACTTCAAATACGGCCCCCAGGTGGGTTCACGTATATCGCCGGCCTGGACCGAAATAGTTTGCTTCACTTTGCCGTCCACGGACACTACTGCGAGGGTGGCGCGGCGGCCAGTTTCCGTTGCATACATAATGTAGCGGCCGTTAGGGGAAAAGCTTGGTGACTCGTCTTTGCTTGTATCAGATAGCTTGAGTTCCTGGCCACTGCCCAGATCCAGCGCATATAACTGGAATTTTCCTTCACGGCGTGAGATATAGGCCAGTGTGCGGCCGTCTGGCGAAATACGCGGGGTGATGTTATAACTACCATTAAAGGTCACCCGTTTCGCCTCTCCGCCATTCGCGTTCATACGGTAAATCTGTGGGCCGCCACTGCGATCACTGAGGAAGTACACCGATTGTCCATCGGCAGAAAACTGCGGCTCAGTATCGATAGAGCTGCTACTGGTCAGGCGCTGCAAGCCGGTGCCATCAGCGTTGATAGTGTAAATCTGCGTCAGACCGTCACGCGACAATGCGATCGCCAGCTTGCTGCCATCCGGCGACCAGGCTGGTGCTGAGTTACTACCTTTGAAGTTTGCGACTTTGCGTCGCTCACCAGTCAACAGATTCTGGGTCCAGACCACCGGCTTTTTCTCTTCAAACGAGACGTAGGCAACCTTACTGCCATCCTGCGACCAGGCTGGCGAAATAATAGGTTCATTCGAACGCAGCGCGACCCGGATACCTTCCCCATCGGCGTCCGCCACTTCCAGCCGGTATTCGCTGCCAGCTTTCGTTACATAGGCGATACGGGTAGAAAATGCACCACGTACGCCAGTCAGTTTTTCGTAAATATCATCTGCAATTTTATGCGCAGTAACGCGGGTATTGGTCGGCAACGCCGCGACAGAAAAGCCGGACAGCGTGCTGCCACGGACGGTATCGAGCAATTTGTAACGCACGTCAAAACGACCATCGGCCAGGCGCTGCACACTGCCGACGGCCAGCGCTTCGGCACCGCGTTTTTTCCATTCTTCAAAATTGACTGCACTGTTTTCACCAATCACGGCACCGGCATCGATCAAACGGAAATAACCACTACGTGCGAGGTCATCACGGATGATTGCGGTCACCTGCTGCGGCGTCAGTGCCTCATCGGTAAATCCGGCAATCGCAATCGGAATCTGGCTCGATCCTATGCCTGACACTTCGACCCGCAATTGCGCCTGCGCAGGTGCAAACGGCAGTGCACTGCCCAGACCCAACACCAGTGCGGACAGGGCGAATTTCTTAAACAGACGGGAATATCCAAAATTAGGGCGCATCATTAATCACTCTTCTTTCATTTTATAGACCAGATCCAGGCTGGACGGTGCGTTACCCGACTTATCTTTCGGCAGCGGCGAGGATTTTTCTATCGCCTTGGCCACCGCATCATCAAATGCGGGTATCCCTGAAGACTTCAATTTGCGAAGACCGCCACGCAAAGAGCCATCCGGGAACAGCTCGATACGATACTCTACAGTGGGATTACTACCCGCCGTCTCAGCCGCTCCATAACTCATATTCGAACGGACTTTAGCCGCAATTTTGGCCAGATAGCTCGGGTCGCCACGATTATTACCCGTCGATTTTTCTGCCGTACCGCTGCCACCGCTGCCGGTCATGCCTGCCTGCGCATTCAAACGCTGCATTTGCTCTTTGAACAGCTTATCGGAAGCGGCTTTATCTTTCGCTTCGCGTGCTTTCTGATCGGCCAGTTTTTGCTTATCCGCTTTTTCGCGCTCTTTCAGCTTGTCGCGCTCCTTTTCACGTTCCCGTTCTTTTTCCCGTTCGCGTTCTTTTTCACGTTCACGTTCTTTTTTCAGTTGGGCTTCTTTTTCAGCCTGGCGTTTTTCTTCAGCCAGTTCACGCTGACGCTCCAACTCCTGCTTTTTCAGCTCTGCCTGACGCTTTTTTTCCTGCTGCAAGGCGATATCAGGATCTTCACGCGGCGCTTCCACAGGTGGCGCAGGGGCTTTGGTTACAGGCTGGGGTTCCGGCTCCGGCTCGGGTGCGGGCGGCGTTGGCAGCGGTGCTGCCTCGCGATTGGTCAGATCCCAAACTTCCGCCTCGACCGCAGTAGATGCCTGGTTTTGCCAGCTGACGCCCACCCACAAAAACCCGAGTAAGGCCATATGCACGGCAATCGCAAGCGCCAGACCACGCACCGGCAAGGGCTTTTGCTGCTGAAACGACAAGTGAGCAGGTTGAGAAACGGAATTCATAAGTCACTTCGATTTTTTTCAGGCGAGTTAGTTCCCTGAACACACTAAATTGGCAGAGCAAATATCTACCCGCTCTGGCTTGAGCTTGAAATTATAAACGTAGACCCTGATAAGAATATAGAAATACGAAGTTTCCACTACAAACTGCGGCTGTCGGACAGCCGCTTTGCCAGCATAGCCAGCTAGGCGCCGCCCTGCGCATATCCCCTCAGGAACAGCCACACTGCCTGCTTGAGCAGATTGTCACGCTGCTCAGGATTTAAGACTGGCTGCCCCATAGTCACTTGCGGCCAAAATGCCAGTCCCTTAATTTGCGCGATCAGCATCTCGCTCATCCAGTGCGGGTCCGTGCCCGCCAGCCTGCCATCGGCTTGTGCAGCGCGCATCCAGTTGACAATAGCAGGCTCATTTTGTCTGAACTTATCCACCACCTCCCTAGCCCGATCCGGTGTATGAATCGTCGCAGCGATCGCTACCCGGACCAGATCGAGGAAGTCGGGATCGCTGAACAAGCTCAGCTTATGCTGTAAATATGTGCTCAATTGCTGCTCCAGGCTGCAATCGCTGCGATACACCAGATCATCCTGCGTGGCAGCGCGCTGCCACAACAGCATTAATATGGCAGTGAACAGATCTTCTTTGCATGGAAAGTGGTTATACACAGTGCGCTTGGATACCTGAGCGGTAGCAGCAATCTTATCCATGCTGGTAGCGTCATAGCCAAGCTGACGGAACTCGCAGATAGCTGCATTCAGTATTGCTGCACGTTTGCGGTCAGTCTGGCGTAAAGAAGTCGACATCAGTCAGTTTTAACGAAGAAAAATGGAAAACAGGAATCAGATTAGAATTTTACACCATGCAGTTTACTTTTCAGAAAATGAAACTACACTGTGTAGTGTAATTTATCCCCAGTCTACTGAAGTATTTCCCTATTGTCTCAAGTGACGCACAGGAGTTTCTATGTCTGCATCCGATATTCCAGCACAAATAGCACCGTCAGCAAGCGCTACAAGCGACGTCAGCCAGAGCCGGCGCCATGGCAAACGCTTTCTAAATAGCCGCGTGCTGACTCAACCCAGCTTGCTACAGAATTTGCGTATTGCATGGCGCTTCCTGACCAAAGATACCGCGCACACGATACCCGGAGGCAGCATCCCGGTGCGTGAGCTGAGCCAGAGCGAATTACTGCAGGCACCCGATAACACGCTGTACCGGCTTGGCCACTCCACGCTGCTGATGAAGATAGGCGGCGGCTTCTGGCTGACAGATCCGGTATTTTCCGAACGTGCCTCGCCTTTCTCATGGCTGGGTCCCCAACGCTTTCACCAGCCGCCTATCAGCCTGCAGGATTTGCCGCCACTGCGTGGCGTCATTTTGTCGCATGATCATTACGACCATCTGGATTACGCCACAATTCTGCAATTGAAAGACAAGACTGCTTTTTTCCTGACTCCGACCGGCGTAGGACAAAGACTGATACGCTGGGGAGTAGCACCCAGTCAGGTACGCGAACACGCCTGGTGGGACAGTAGCGACATCGACGGCATCCGTTTTGTAGCGACGCCGGCACAGCACTTTTCGGGACGCTCGGTACACGATAGAGATCAGACGCTGTGGGCCTCGTGGAGCATCATCAGCCCAGAGCTGCGGATTTTTTTCAGCGGTGACAGTGGCTATTTTTCAGGCTTCAAGGAGATTGGTGACAAACTGGGCCCGTTTGATCTGAGCCTGATCGAAACCGGCGCCTATGATCCTATGTGGCCTGACATCCATATGCAGCCTGAGCAAAGCCTGCAAGCCCATCTCGATCTGCGTGCGCGTACCATGCTGCCGATTCATAATGGCACATTTGATCTGGCCATGCATCATTGGTATGAGCCGTTTGAACGCATCACACAACTCGCAGCCCGCCAAGGTGTGCGCCTGAGTACGCCGCAAATGGGCGAGGCGGTGGATATCGCAGAACCACAGCAAGGGCGGCGCTGGTGGTTATTCCCTTCAACCCGCGGCAGCAACCGTCGCAGCTTCTGGTGCCTCGCCTGCCATGAATGACATGGGCCGCAAGCGATCTAAGCCTTAACCTGTACGACCATGGTCAGCATGCGCGCTATTGTGTGTGTTTTGAAACGATCGTGATATATTGCAAAGTCCTGAAAGACTGTCTTCTTTTGAAGACTGTTCTGGCCAATTTACGAACTTTGTTCAGTCATGAGCGGACCAATTACTGCGATCTTCACCACCTCTGATCCTTTCACCGTTTTACTGTCAGCGGCAATCCTGCGCGCCGCCATCTCGGTAGCCGGTGCGCGCACAGCGGCTGCGGAGCTGGCCAGCGAGCATCAGCGTCAACGCGATGCCCAAACCCTGCTCATGGATCTGGCCGGTGCCGCCAGCCAAAATGCGGTACAACAGCAGCTTAACGAGGCTGAGCAACTGTTCACGCATCTGCTTACGCTGGCCGACAAGATAGGACTTGCGTCCCAAATTGGCGCCAGCAAGCCAAAACGGCCACAGCAAGAAGATGAGCAAACGCTGGCAGCCTATGCGTTTCAATTACAAACCCTGAACCAGGAATTGCAACCCTTAATTGAAGCCGAAGCCTTGCGCCGCGAACGCAGTCTGGAAGCACAGGCCGATGTGGATTTGGAGCAAGCGGCCGCAGCGGCAATACCGCAGTCACTGGCTGCACGCCTGCTGCGCCGCGTGGCACATCTGCCGCAAATTCCTGCCAGCGTCACCGGTCTGGCCGCGCAACTGGCGCGATCTCTGCCTGGCGCGCAAGCAGATTTGCTGGCAACCGAGCTACGCTTACAGATACAGGCTGCGTTAGAAGCCGACCTGCAGCGTCAGCTACAGGAAGCCAACGCACTGATCTTAGGACAAACCCTGCAAGACCTGGGTTATCAGGTCGAGGATATCGCCGAGACTTTGTTTGTCGACGGCGGCACCGTGCATTTCCGCCAGTCCAGCTGGGGCAATTACATGGTGCGCATGCGTATCGATCCGAAAACCAGCAGCGCCAACTTTAATGTGATACGTGCCGTCAGCGAAGCAGATAACGAACGCAGCGTACTCGATCATTTAGCCGAAGACCGCTGGTGCAGCGAATTCCCGGCGCTGCTGAAAGCGCTCGAAGCACGCGGCTTACATTTGCAAGTCACGCGCCGCCTGGAAGCAGGCGAGCTGCCGGTACAACTGGTCGCGGCGCATAAACTGCCAGTCTTCTCCGATGCCTCGCCTGTGCTGCATCACCGTCAACTGAAAACACGACAAATACCATGAGTCTTAGCCAAGCCCGCTGGTTACAGGATCTGCAGCGCCTGTTAGCAATACGCTCGCAATTTGTGATTTCAGGCAGCATACGCGACAGTTTTTTGACGCCAGTCGGCAAGACCCAGGCACTGGTGCCGCTGGCGCGCGCCTTGTGGGAAGCACTCAGGCAGCGCGACTTCCGTTTCTTGCTGATTTTTGATCCGGCAGACGGTTTGCGCGTGTACCCGGACGAGCCGGTTGCGAAAGAACTGGCTTGCCGCTTATTTGATTTGAAGCTATGTGATGGCTATCAGATGATGAGTCTGGAGAGTCTCGCAAAACTGATGAAACGCGTCAGTGCAGAACGCGATGCACGCTGCGCGCTGATTCTGGACTTCGCTTCGCGTCTGACCCGCCATAGCGAGCAACTGAGCGAAGCCGAACATAGGTTCTTCGTCGCCGCTGAAAAATTATCCCTGTATGCGGCGCCGGTGGTGCCGCGTGAAACTGGCGGCCAGCCTTTATTTAATCCAGTCTGTTGGCTGGTGAACCGGGCCCAGGATCTGCCCTCCTGGCTGACACTGGACAGTGAAAAGATTGCGAGTCTGGTCATCGCCAGGCCGGATTACGAAACGCGGCATGCGGCAGCGACTCAGCTGGCACCGCTGTTCGCTGGCTATAACGAAGCCAGCCCGGCAACACGTGAGCAATTCCTGAAATCCTTTACTGAAGGGACTGAGGGCATGTCGCTGACTGCTTTATCCGACATCACAGAATTGGCCGACCGCCAACAACTGGGCATACGCATGATTGATGATGCGGTGCGTTGCTACAAAGTCGGTGCACTCGACAATCCCTGGCGCAAAGACTACCTGCGTGAAAAAATCCGCAATGCACATCAGTTCATCGAAGACCGTGTCAAGGGCCAGCATCCGGCTGTTGTCAAAACTCTGGATATACTAAAACGTTCGGTGATGGGACTGACCGGCGCACAAGCCAGATCCGGCGGCAGCCGTCCGCGTGGCGTACTGTTTTTTGCCGGACCAACCGGGGTAGGCAAAACGGAGTTAGCCAAGACCCTGACACAACTCGTATTCGGCGATGAACGTGCGTATCTGCGTTTTGATATGAGTGAATTTGCCGAAGAACACAGCAGTGCACGTCTGCTGGGGGCACCGCCTGGTTATGTCGGATTCGACGCTGGTGGCGAACTCACTAATGCGGTCAGGCAGAAGCCATTTTCTGTCGTGTTATTCGATGAAATTGAAAAAGCCCATCCGCGCATTCTGGATAAATTTTTACAGATACTGGAAGATGGCCGCCTGACCGACGGACGTGGCGATACAGCGTATTTTTCTGAGACCATCCTGGTCTTCACCTCCAACCTCGGCATTTTTGTCGAAGACCAGCATGGGCAGCGCAGGCAAAATGTGCAGCCAGGTGAAACCTATGATGCAGTTGAGAGCAAGGTGCGCGATGCCATCGCCAATTACTTCAAATTCAAATTATCCCGTCCTGAATTACTCAATCGCATAGGCGATAACATCGTGGTCTTCGACTTTATCAATCCTGAAGTCGCAGCCAGTATTTTTGATGGCATGCTGCGCAATGTGGCGCGCCGTTTATTTGAAGAATGCAAAATTCAATTGTCTATGCCCGCAATGGTAAGACAGGAATTGCTGTCACGCTGTACCAAAGACCTGAGTCATGGCGGCCGTGGCATAGGCAATCAGCTTGAATCCTGTTTCATCAATCCTTTGTCGCGTGCCATGTTTGAGCAGGACCTGGAAGGCAAACAAAAACTGATCGTGACCGGTATCCAGGAAAACGATAAAGTCATCAGCCTGCAAATACAAAGCGCATGAAAATCGCGATTAACAAAGCCCATTATCCGGTCACCGTACTCGGACCTGGCAAGCGCATCGGCATCTGGCTACAGGGGTGCAGCATAGGCTGCAAAGGCTGTGTGTCACAGGATACCTGGGCCATTGATCCGGGTAAGCAAATGTCAGTAGCAAGTTTGCTGAGCTGGTGCCGCCGGGTCGCTGCCGCCGGACTGGATGGCGTGACGATCTCCGGTGGTGAACCCTTCGATCAGCCTGCCGCGCTGTCTGCTTTACTGGACGCACTGCATTTCTGGCGCGCGCAGGAACAACGCGACTTTGATATCCTGTGCTACAGCGGTTATCCACTGCCCAGCCTGCAAAAGAAGCACAGCAAAATCATAGGCAAACTGGATGCACTGATACCGGAGCCCTATATAGCCAGCCAGCCGCCGGACCGGGTCTGGCGCGGCTCTGCCAATCAGGCACTGATCGCATGTTCGGAACGTGGCAAAGCAATTTACGATGCATATGCCGAACTGCCACTGAACAGCCAGCCCAAACGAATACAGACCATGCTCGATGGGCAGCGCATCTGGTACATAGGCATACCGGCGCGTGGCGACATGGAAGCACTGGCCAGCCAGTGCGAAGAACGCGGCTTGCATTTTGAGCAGGTCAGCTGGAGACAATAAGTGAGTGTTGAATGAGTCACCAATATGAGTAGTGAATACATACGGCTGTGTCCGGGCTGTCAGGCTGAGAATCCGGCCAGCAGCCTGCGCTGTCCGTGCGGTGTGCTGCTGACTGGGGTTGATCTGAGTCTGCCGCAAGCTTTACCTGCCAGTTTGCCGGCAACCGGATATCCAGCCAGTACCGTAAACCCGGTTACACCTGCCAGCCTGCATTGCGTTTACGAAGATTGTGAGCAGGACAATCCGCCAGGCAGCACGGCATGCCTGTACTGCAATCGGCCGCTCGTAATGCAGCCTGCAGATGCGGGCTCCAGCCAGATCCAGATTCAGGGCCTGCTGCGACTACCCGCAGAACTGGCATCACGCTATCAAATTCTGGCGCCGCTGGCATATCAAGGTGCGGAAGCTGAATTACTGCTGATCGAGAGACGAGAGGATAAGCAGCAGTTTGTGCTCAAGCTATACCGGCATGGCATGCAGGTCAGCGCAGCGGTACAGGAGCGTATGGCAAAGATTCCGGCCGCCCATAAAGTGGTGCAGCTGGAATCCGGCCGTTCAGAGGGCCATCATTTCGAGGTACTTGAATACTGTGCATCCGGCTCGCTGCGCCAGATGATGTCTGAGGGGCAGGCTTTAAGCCAGCTCGAACACATCATCCGCGAACTCGCCACGGCGATCGCCAGCGTGCATCAGGCCGGCTTGTTACACCGCGATCTGAAGCCTGAAAACATCCTGCTACGCACCACGCATCCGCTCGATCTGGTGCTGACCGATTTCGGCATTTCTTCCGTCATGGATGCTACCCAAAAGCTGACCGGTGCTGCGCGCACTTTGTATTATGCGGCTCCGGAAAGCTTATCTGGCGTACTTAGCGCGAAAACGGACTTCTGGGCGCTGGGCATGGTCGTGCTGGAAATCGCGGCTGGACGCCATCCATTTGCCGGCTTGTCGGAAGCCGTGATCCTGCATCAGCTGACCACTCGCGATCTGGATCTGAACCTCATCAAGGATGGCTATCTGCGCAAGCTGCTGCAAGGCTTACTGCTACGCGACCCGCAACAACGCTGGGGCGAGGCTGAAGTGCTGCGCTGGCTGGCTCGTGATCCCAGTTTGCCTGCCCCGGTGGAGACGCAGACGATGGCGGGCTTTCAGTCGCCTTATCATATCGGTACCGACATCTGCCATACCAAACCGCAGTTAGCAGTGGCACTGTCACGTCACTGGACAGAAGCAGCCGGCGATATTGCGAATGGTCAGTTACTGGCCTGGTTCCGTGATGTGCAAAAAGATCAGAATGCAGTCAGGGTACTCATCGATTTACGCAGTGATCAGCAATTATCGATTGATGTGCAATTGCTGATCCTGATCCTGTTCCTGGCGCCTGGCATCCCCCCGGTCTGGCGCGGCGAATCAATTGAACTGCCGGATATACTGCGCAAAGCGAATGCGGCACTGAAGGGAGATGAAGCCGCCGCCTCCTGGCTGCATCAGCTTTACATCCATGATGTATTGGAGATCTATGCCAATGCAGGCAATGCGGCCAGTCAGGATATCGTACAAAAGTGGCAGCTGGCCACCAAAGCCTATGTGCAGAGCTGGCGTGATGCACAGACCCTGATCAAAGAGAATAGCCCTAAGTATATTCCGGGTGAATATGTGAACATCGATCAACTGATGTATGGCAGCACGCGCCAAGCCAGCCCCTCACTGCTCAAGCTGCATCCGCAATTGCTGGCAATTTCCTATGACCCTAAATGGGCAGAACGCTTAAGACTGCGGCTGGAGCAAGCCTATACCGGTTTGCAAGCCTATTGTCCCTGGCTGTCTGCACTGGGCGACATCGCAGTTGCGCCAGCATCCATGTTACTGGTGATGGATGCATTGCTGCCTGATGCACGTGCAGCCGTCGACAAGCAGAAAAAAGCACAACTGCGGCAAGTGGAAGCAGCAGACGAAGAATTGAAAATCGCCAGGAGCAATCTGGATTCCATCATCAGCGATGTCCGTGCTGCCTGCCGCCGCAACCTGATGCTGGGCGATGCTGCGGCCGAACTGCAGCT
The DNA here is from genome assembly GCF_014284365.1 of Cognatundibacterium rugosum. Taxonomy (GTDB): domain Bacteria; phylum Pseudomonadota; class Gammaproteobacteria; order Burkholderiales; family Burkholderiaceae_D; genus Undibacterium; species Undibacterium rugosum. Next base: position 30,851 of record NZ_JACOGG010000003.1, on the reverse strand, counting down.
GGCCTTGGATCGCCTGTTCACGCAAGCGATACAGCTGCGCGCGATGGAGCATATTTCGCCGGACTGGATGGAGTTCAAAAAACGCGTCACCCGCACTGAACGACAGTGCCAGCGCATGACCACTTTGCTCGATCAGTTGTCTGAACGACGCATCGAAAATCAAGGCTGGCTGGGGCGCGACGTACTGATTGCATTTGTACTCGCCGCTTTGATATTGCCTGCTATATTGGAGCGCAGCGTATTTTTCCTGCTCTTATTCGGCTTCATCGGTGTATTGTTCTGGCGCTTTTATCCACTCTATCAACACGCACAAAAAATCCAGGAACTGGGCAGCAACTTAAGTAACTTAAGCAGCTGACAAGCACTGACGGCCTGTTCCTGTGCCTATGCCTGTGCCTGAATAGCGCCAGTTGCGGAATGCTGCATGCCTAGCCAAAGTCCTGCCTGCTAACCCTTCGCGCACTAGCAGGTTACGCTTTGCAATCCCGTCTTGCCTGAAGAATTTCAAGCCACCACACTGTGCACTTCCACAGCACACAGCCGGCTGAACCGGACTGCCAGCTGGATGAACCCACACAGGTGAGAGATAGTGAAATGCTTCAGGATGACAGGTAGTGTATGCAGCACAGCGGCGCTGATGCTAGGCTCGCTCTCATCCGCCAGTGCACAGGAGATCAGCGCACCGGTGGGCAATCATAGTCATTTACTTGGCCTGGGAACGGCCTATGTACCCGACTATGCCGGTGCAGCGAACAGCCGTCTGGTACCTGCACTGTTTGCTGAATACCAGAATGAAGAAGGTTTTTTTGCCAGCACCACGCGCGGTTTGGGCAAGCTGACACGCCATGCCAACTGGACCAGCAGCATCGCACTATCATACCGTGCCGGACGCCCTGAGCATCCTGCACTACTGTATTTATCGCCTACCGAAGCGCTGCGCGGCATGGATGACATCAGTGGCAGCATGACGGCAAATCTGGGCGCCAGTGCGCGCCTGAGCGATAGCGTGACACTGAGCAGCATGGCCAGCTTCGATTTGAAACAAGAAGACAATGGCAACAGCCTGCAGTTAGGCATTAGCGCCGCGATCTGGCAAAGCATGCATGATCAGATTGAATTGAAGACAACGCTGCATTATGGAGATGCGAGCTATAACCAACGCTATTTCGGTATCAGTACCACGCAAAGTCTGCGCAGCGGTCTGCCCGCGATGGCCAGTAGTGCGGGTTGGAATCGCAGCTTGTGCAGCGTTGCATGGACCCATGTGATTGATCAGAACTGGTCTGTCCGCACACTGGCTGGCATTCAGCACATGCTGAATGATGCAGCGGAGAGTCCGCTTAGCAAAATGAGTGGCAATTTGCTGTTGATCAGCACAGTCAACTACTCATTCTGATTTTTTTAAGTGTTTTGAAATTTAGCGGCACTCACAAGAAAATGAAATAAGTGCATTACCCCTCACTCAGGTTTCTCCCCTTTCAGGCTTGTCTGCATCTCCTTGCAGCAAGCCTGTTTTTCTTTGTCTGTCCAACAGCAGACCAGTCAATACTGCTCTGATTCAGGACGCTGCACAGACCGCAATATGTGCAAATTCTATACGGTTCGCTGCATAGTCAGCGGGCCGGCTCCACATCCTCAGGTAGACATTTTGCTTAGCGATACGGTAATGCGCCACCATGAAACCTAAAGGCTGTTGCGCGATATGATCTTTACCCATATATTCAAACACGGATACTTTGTTTCCATGAATGACAAGCCATTCAAATCTCTCCGCAACAAACTCACTCAGTTGCGCCTCTACCCGCTGATACAGCGCATTCCGGTTACCTGACCAGACCAGCAAAAGATTCTGCTCATAGACCGCAACAGACAAGGCCGCATTGGCCTGCCAGTTTTTCATGAAGTACGAATACAAGGGTGTCGGTGAAGTCGCTGCCTCCCAACAATTTGTCACATCCAGCTGTATATCATGGTTCAGTTTTATTCTACGGGCACTCACCTTATCAACACTCGCCGTCACCGTTTTATCGACGTACTCTGAACTAGCTGAAGCGAGCTGCCTGCATTGCAAACGCAGGTGATGCGAACGCTGGTCCACCTCGTTATCGTAAAAAATCAGGTCAGTACTGGAAGGCTGGGGAATAGCATACGACCAGACCCGCAATCTGGCTGTGCCGATGGTGGAGGCAATTGCGTACATGCGTTGAGCAATAGGCCAATTGACAGAAATCCATACTTTCTTATTGATAGATGACCCGTCCGCACTCAGGCATTTCGCTTTTATTTTTATATGCAATTAGGGCCTGTTAACATTTAAATTGCGAGATGCGTTCAAGCCAAAACGTGGGCTGGCAAGGCGCGTGTCGCAGTCAGGGCTGGTGCCCCTGACAAGACACACAACGCAGTCCAGCGCGCGTTTTGGCTTGAACCCAAAGGGAAAGGGGTAAAACAGCCGCATGGCGTTGTTGCATCCCGCTGACAGTGATCACACTGCTGCGCGGGCTGCGCCTAGCCCTGCAACTGTTTTACCCCTTTCGCACACGTAATTTAAATGTTAACAGGCCCTAATATTCAATGAACTTTTTCATTCATGTTAACAGGCCCTAAACTGACGACAAAAAAGCCCGCCCACAAACCAGTTGGGGCAGGCTTACACTATTGACTGTACCCTCAGAAATCAAGGCTCAGTGAGAGATTCCAGCTAGGCGGTGGCGCAAAGGTATATTGATCAAACTGGCTACCTTTACTGCTAGCTGAAATGGATAACACATCCTGCTTATTGAGCAGATTATTTACACCTATCTGCAGCTTCACATTTTTCACTACTGCGCCAGCCTGACGCCATTGATAGCCAGCGGTTAAATCCACCGTGTTATAGGAAGGAATTTTATACGCAGCAGGCTCACCATCCTGGGCGTATTGTTCACCTACGCGCTTCAAGATTAAGGAGCTGAAAACGCCATTTAATTTATACAGCAAGCCTAAGGCAGTGGTACTGGCCGGTACTTTGGCGATCTGTAACTGCGTCGACTTAGATTTGGCAATGTTGAGAGAGCCGTTCCAATGGATAGACACACCCTGTCCCAGATAATAGGTTGCGGCAGCTTCCACGCCCTTATACACCACACCGCCCTGATTAAAATACACCAGATCATTCCCACTGCCGCTGGATGCCAGCTTGTTATTAAAATCGATATAGTACATATCGGCATCTAAGGCCAGGTTGGACGACTGATGTACCCATCCCAATTGGTAGTTACTGGATGTCTGAGGCTGTGGTGTACTCAGGCCAGGATTATTCACATAGAACACGGATAAAGCCGGAACCAGAAAACCTTTCGCATACTGCGCATAGGCCGCATTTTTGCTATCGAACTGATAGTTCGCAGTGAGGAATGGCAGAGTGCTGGTATAGGTTTCCGATGCCTGCGTGGGAATGCGGGTTCCCTGATTAACGGCTGCATCCACCTCTCGCGTGAAATGCAGATACTTAAGGCCCGGCGTAATACGTAAATCAGGCATTGCCAGCCATTCGAATTCGACAAAGGGCTGATATTGCTTCCATGAGGAACGCTGCTCATAAGACACGTTCAATGGCGCACTGGCCTCTTTAGGATTTGGCTTACCCAAAGTCCAGTCAAGATCATAGGTATGACGATTGCTATTGGAGACTTCATACCACAATCCGGTACGCAGCCATCCCAATGCAACCTCTTTATCCGCGCGCAAAATGTCGCCCTTCACACGATAAGCATTGAGCTTGTTATAACCTGGAACATTGGTATTCCCTTTCGCCCCCGCTTTGGTGCCGTTAGCCGTCGCGCCACTGGCATCCTGCCCGGAATAGGTATCATTGGTATAGGCATAGGTGTACAGCTGATTACTGATTTTCCAGCCCAGAATATAGGATTCCAGTTTGATGTAATCAAAATCTGTCGTTTTATGATTGAAGTTATATCCCCAGTAATTCTGACTGGCAGGATCATTATTCAGCGAATAGTTTTTACCAAACTGCGCCACCTGACTTAAGGTAACGCCGGCCTTATCGGGCGTGTAACTGGTAATGGTGTTATAGGTAGAAAAAACTGTGAGTGAAGTCGTGTCAGAAAAATTTTTCTTCAACTTGAACTGGTAATTTTCTTCGCTGACAGCGTTATACGTCAGATAGCCATCTGTAGACAGACGCGACGCATTAAACATCATATTCGCGTCACCCCAATTACTGATGTGACCACTATCGATCTGAAATCCTTTCATCAGGGTATTCCAGGTACCATAAGTGGCATAGGGTGAAAAAGCGAAATCAGCGGACAATTCTTTGGAATACAAATTCACCGAGCCGCCAAATGTAGCCTGTCCCAGATTGCCTGCATTGCCAGGTCCACGCTCGATGACCATACCGCCAATAATCCGCGCTGGAAAATATGATGTGGAGTGATGCGTAGGATCATTGGTATCGCCGAATGGAATACCATCGTAAGTCATATTGTACTCACCATCCTGGAAGCCGCGCAGTGTGACCTTCGTTTCAGCCAGACCAGGACCATTCGGAGATACGCCGGCGCCGACACTGGGTGCGATACGGCTGACAGCGTTATAGTCAGCCAGCGGCGTCACTGACTGTTCGATAAAGGTCGCTGTGATAATGGATTGCGGCTGCGTTGCTTTTAACGAGGACTGTACCGGCGCACGGTTAGCAACAGCATTACCGCTGATCACCACCCTCGCCTTAATCGCCTCAGCATCCAGCGCTGTGTTATCGCCTGTGGCGGCAGCCGTAGGTATCGCTGCAACTACAGCTGGTTCAGCTTCAGCGGCCCAGCTACTGCTGGCCTGAGATCCTAAGGCCGTCAACGCCAGCACAACGTGCAGATGCATACGGCTACGTTTGATCATTTTACTATCACAGTTTTTCATACTACTTGCCTTCCGATGGTACATGGTGGGTAAAAGTACGGAACTGTATGTAGAAAATGTGACACAGACATGAATCTGAAAAAAAACCTGAGCACTGTTGTTAATGCGCATAAAACTGGATGTCACTTGCAGCTGATGACTGCTCACAATGGCATCACGCTTTACCGCCCAGTGTAGAAAATAAAAAAGGCGAAGCTGAGTGCTTCGCCTTTACCAGACCCGTTGAATGCAGCATAGTGCCGCCAAGTCTGCCGTTCAGGTTTTATTCCTGGTGGTAGCTGGTGACGCGTTCCACTTCATTTTTCGAACCCAGGAAAACCGCAACGCGCTGATGCAGGGATGTCGGCTGAATATCGAGCATACGTTGCTTACCATTGGTGGCTGCACCACCCGCCTGTTCGACCAGGAAGGACATAGGATTCGCTTCATACATCAGGCGCAGCTTGCCCGCTTTATCGGGTTCACGCTGATCTGCCGGGTACATAAAAATACCGCCACGGTTCAGAATACGGTGCACATCAGCCACCATGGAAGCAATCCAGCGCATATTAAAATTCTTTGCGCGTGGACCAGTTTCACCCGCCAGCATTTCATCCACATAGCGTGTGACTGGCGGATACCAGTGACGGCTGTTGGACGCATTAATCGCGAATTCTTTGGTATCCGCAGGAATCTGCATGCCACGCTGAGTCAGTACCCAGGAACCCATTTCGCGATCCAGGGTGAAGCAGTTCACACCATTACCGGTGGTCAGCACCAATACGGTTTGCGGTCCATAAACAGCATAGCCTGCTGCAACCTGTTTGCTGCCCGGCTGCAGGAAGTCTTGCTCAGTCGGTGTGCCCATGCCTTCCGGTGCTTTCAACACCGAGAAAATGGTCCCGATGGAGACGTTCACATCGATATTGCTGGAGCCATCGAGCGGATCGAACAGCAACATATATTCGCCCATCGGATAGCGGTTAGGAATCGGATGGATGCTTTCCATTTCTTCCGATGCCATCGCTGCCAGATGACCGCCCCATTCATTGGCTTCGAGCAGAATTTCATTCGACAGGATATCGAGTTTTTTCTGTACTTCACCCTGCACGTTTTCGCTACCGGCGGTGCCCAGCACTTCACCCAGCGCGCCCTTACCCACTGCATGGCTGATGGTTTTGCAAGCACGCGCAACCACTTCAATCAGCAAACGCAATTCGGCTGGAATAGAGTTATTCAGCCTTTGTTCTTCGACCAGATATTGGGTCAGACTTACACGTTTCATGATGCTCCTTTATTAAAAATCGGCTTACGGTGCGCTACTTGCCGCACCGCAGAATGCAGCGCCAGGCTTATGCGGCCAGCGCCTTGGTCACAACCTCGGCAACGTCCTTAGACAGCTTCTTGGCAGCCGCTACTTTTTCCAATGCGGCGTGCATTTTTTCCTGCAAATGCAAAGGGTATTTTTTCCAGCGATCCAGACTGCGTGCCAGGCGGGCCGCAACTTGTGGGTTAATCTTATTCAATGCAATCACCAGCTCAGCCCATAAGGCATAACCACTGCCATCAGCCACGTGGAATTGCGCCGGATTCGCATTACAGAAATTAAATGTGAGGCTACGCGCACGGTTAGGATTGCCCAGTGTGAAGGCCTTATGTGTCATCAGTTCCCTGACCTTAGCGACGTCGGTGGTATGTGCGGTCGCCTGCAGCATAAACCACTTATCAATCACCAGTGCTTCTTTCTTAAACTCTTTGTAGAAGTGCTGCAATGCTTTCGCCGCTTCTTTCTGCTGTTGAGGCTGGCCACGGAAATTACTGATACCTGCCAATGCAGCCAAACGATCGGTCATATTTTCTGCATCGTAAAACTGGGTTTTCGCAAGTTCAAAGGTGGACTCATCCACCCATTCCAACAGATAGGACAAGGCCAGATTTTTCAGGCTGCGTTTCGCCATCGATACCGCATCCGGGCTGAATTTGCCCGGAGTCAGGTGTTGTTCATAGGCGGACAGTAAATCAGCACGCAAATGCTGGCTGATCTGAGCACGTGCAAACTGACGTGCAGTATGAATGGCCTGCGGATCAACCACTTCAAATTCTTCTGCAATCATCGCTTCCGATGGCAAGGTCAGTACCAGCTCGCGGAAGGCCGGATCAAGCGTGTCATTATTGAGCGTGGCACGCAGCGCTTCGATAAACATACTATCCAGCGCCAGCGGCTCACCAGCCTGCACGGCTTTGGTCAGGCGTACCAAGCGACGGGTCGCCAGCCTTTGCCCCGCTTCCCAGCGATTGAATGGATCGCTGTCATGCGCCAGTAGCAAACCCAGCTCTTCGTCGCTGTAACTGATATTGAGCACGACTGGCGCAGAGAAATTACGCAGCAGCGAAGCAACCGGCTGCTCAATCACCTGAGTGAAGCGGAAAGTCTGGCTGGCTGCGCTCAGTTCCAGTACCAGGCTATTGACACCTGCCTGCGCTTCATAGCCTTCACAATGCAAAGGCATATCCTGACCTGCACTGTTCAGCAAGCCCATCGCAACCGGAATATGGAAAGGCAGTTTTTCAGGCTGACCCGGCGTTGCCGGACAACGTTGGCTCAATGTGATTTCATAGGTTTGCGCAGCAGCGTCGTAGTGCGTTTGCACATCGACACGTGGTGTACCAGCCTGACTGTACCAGCGTTCAAACTGAGTCAGGTCACGTCCATTCGCATCCGACATCGCGGCACGGAAATCATCGCATTCCACAGCCTGGCCATCGTGGCGTGCAAAATACAGGTCCATGCCCTTGCGGAAGCCATCATGACCGAGCAAGGTGTAATACATACGTACGACTTCCGAACCTTTTTCGTAAATCGTCACAGTATAAAAATTATTGATTTCCACGAAGGAGTCAGGTCGCACCGGGTGCGCCATCGGTCCTGCATCTTCGGAGAACTGTACCTGACGCAATACACGTACATCTTCGATACGTTTCACGGCGCGGCCGGTGCTTGTGCCAACCAGATCAGCAGAAAACTCCTGATCGCGGAATACCGTCAAACCTTCCTTGAGCGACAACTGGAACCAGTCGCGGCAAGTCACGCGGTTACCCGTCCAGTTATGGAAGTACTCATGTCCGACCACAGATTCTATGCCCGCATAATCAATATCGGTGGCGATACTTGGGTTGGCCAGTACATACTTGGTATTGAAAATATTCAAGCCCTTGTTTTCCATCGCGCCCATATTGAAGTCACTGGTCGCCACGATCATGAAGCGGTCCAGATCCAGTTCCAGTCCAAAGCGCTCTTCATCCCAGCGTATACTGTTTTTCAGGGAATCCATCGCATGCTGGGTCTTATCCAAATTACCCTTCTCCACCCAGACCTGCAGCAAGACTTCGCGGCCCGAACCCAGCTTGTATTTCTCTTCCTGGCAAACCAGGCTACCCGCCACCAGGGCGAACAGATAAGACGGTTTCTTGAACGGGTCTTCCCACTTGGCGAAATGACGTCCATCACCCAGATCACCCTGCTCAATCAGGTTGCCGTTACCGAGCAAGACCGGGAATTTCTTTTTATCGGCACGTAAAACGACGGTGTATTTAGCCATCACATCGGGACGATCCGGGAACCAGGTGATTTTACGAAAACCTTCTGCTTCACATTGCGTAATGAAATTCCCGTTGGAAGCATACAAACCCGACAAAGAGGTGTTTTTAGACGGTTTGATCAGCGTTTCGATTTCCAGCACGACCTCATCCGGCGCATTGGGAATGCGCATGGTTTCGCCATCTATCGTATAAGCGGATTTTTTCAGATTCACGCCATTCAGACGTAATTGCAGCGTCTTCAGTTCGGCACCGAACAAAACCAGATCTTTTTCGGCACTGTCAGGGTTACGGCGCATGGTCAGGCGGGTTGCCACATGCGTAGCATCGAGATCTAAATCGAAGCCCATTTCTACGGTGTCGACCCAATAACCGGGCGCAACATAGTCTTTGCGGAAAATGGCTTGTGGAGTCGCTGCGGTATCGTTACGCATATGCTGGCTGTCTCGTGAAAAAAGTTAGAATAGCAAAGCCCTGCTGTTCAGGCTGGACACTGGCGGCGCTGCAGGCAGCTTTCGCCCTGAGGCCGCATCTGATGTCTGAGGCGACCTGAGCCCATATCTGACGGGCAAAGGACGCACTTACTGCCTGAGAGTCAAGCGCTTTGATCAGAGCTGCATTTTACCAATACCAGACCTGATCAAGGCAATTTGCATTGAGTTTCATAAAGCGAAATGAAGAAAATTCGGGAAAGTCCGCTGTTTTTGCCGCAAATAGCGGCTGTCTTGCCATCGCTCTGCAAACACGCTGACATTGCGTGGCGCTCACGATTGCTGGTAACGCCTCGCTGATTACAAAACGAAACGGAACAAAACCCCGCCTGGGGCTATCATAGTAATACGCATGTTGATGCGCGTAATCCGGAGAAAATCATGAAACAACTGTTACGTCCCCTTTTATTACTTGCTTCGGCACTGATACTGAGCGCCTGTGCGACCACCTTCAGCAGCCAGGTCAGCGTTTTTCAGGAATGGCCTGCCAACCAGGGTAAATCGTATATCGTAGAACGCGCCCCGGCTCAGGAAAACAATCCTGAGTACAAATTCTATGAAGAAGAACTGCGCAGACAACTGGATGCCAAAGGATTTCAGCCGGTTGCCACTGGCGCTGTACCGCAAGTGAAGGTCGCCATCATCTATGGCAGTAATCTGAGTGAGGTGCAATTCACAGGCTTTGGACATCCGGCTTTATATGACCCCTTCTGGAGTCTGCACTTCCGCCGTGGCTATTTCTATCGCCCTTATTACTTCGCAAGCGATCCTTATTTCCCATTACGTGCCTCGGATCTGAACCTGCGCCGCTATTATCTGCATCAGCTGGAAATCAATATCTCCGATGCTGTCACCAATAAAAAACTGGCTGACATCCGCGCCTCCACCGAGCAACTGAGTCCACAGATTTCGCTGTACATGCCTGACCTGATCGAAGCCGCACTACTCGGTTTTCCGCAAAAAAATGGCAGCACGACTCAAGTCGAACTGCCATCCAAAAAATAACAGCGTTTGCGGCTCTGGCCGCTACGCCTGTTTTCGCCTGATGATCAGGCCGGTGGGTCGCGCAGGGCTTCAACCAGCGCGCGATCCACGATAGAGCTGGCAGAAATCAAGACTGCATCACCATGTCGGAACTGGGTAATCAGCTCGTCGCTGGAAATCGAAAATGAGTCATGTCCCAGGCGGCTGGTGAAAATATAGCGGGTACGCTTAGGACTGACCCAGGCCAGTTTGAAGCGGGTCGTGACATCGGTGCTGTTGGTAAAATCAACCCATACGCCGCGCTCCAGTTCATCCACCAGTTGCAGCCATTCATCCGGCGCCTGATCCCCCTGATCCAGCACATGCCGGTTCAGACGTTTCTCACTGGCGCGTTGCGCAATATTGACTGCAATTTCCAATTGACGACGCGGTGACAATTCCAGTGGTGCGCGCGCAATGGCAGCATGGCGTTCTGCGAGTTTGGAAAAAAACAGCACACGGTCTGGTTCATCCCATTTAATCGCGTTCAGCCAGGCATTGAGCAAAGTCAGCATAGCGGGCAGCTTGCTCACCAGCTCTTTACGCTCTTCCGAACTGTTCTTGGGCTTCAGGCTCCAGATCAGATCATCCATGGTTCTGAGCGCATTTTCCAGCGCGTTCGGCTTCTCTTCCTTGACGTTATGCGCAATGGTCAGAATGCGTATCCATTGATTGCGCAAAAAATCTTCCAGAAAGCCAGCTACTTCGCCGGTTTCAACCCGGATTGCGACATCGTTTTCAGCAAACTCGCGCGCCAGCCGCATTTTTTCCTGTTTCAGGGCGAGCGCCACCGGCTCAGAAATCGCTTCCTCTGCCTGTTGTTCCTCTTCTTTCAGAAACGCTTCCAGGTCCGCCACCACATCAGAAAACAGGTCAATCTGCTGATCAAATTCCTGCTGTACGCGTTCGACCACGCCTTCTATCATTTGATATAAAGGATCTTCCGGCGTCGCCTCGCTGCCTAATAGCACACTGGATTTGGCCAGCGTATCAATCAATACACGCGCCGGATGACTGTCTTTAAAAAAGAAGTCTTTATCCATCAATGCCACTTTTAAAGTGGGTATCTGTAACTGTCCTATGAGCGCTTTGATATCGGATGGAATACTCGGATCATTAAACACATAATCGAAAATACGCGCCAGCAGTTCTATCGTATTCTGATCAATATGCGTCAGCTCGCTGCTATTGGCCTGCTGACTCAGCTGACGCAGATAAATACCCTGTCCACTCTGGCTTGCGGCTTGCTGCTGACGTTGCAAACTGGTCAGGTAATCAAAAAACTGGCGATCTATGGTCACCATCTCGGCACCGGACGCACCAAAGGGCGACGCTGACATTCCCTGCTCCTGCATGTCATGTGCCAGCTCCGGCCTGACATGACCCGGCTTGGGCGAGAAAATATTTCTGAGTTTATTTTCCAGATAAGGATCGGTGGACTCCAGATCTTCACGCCGGCTGAAACGTCCGCGTTTTTTACTTTCGCGCTTGGCCTCATCGATATCGACCAGAACACCACGTTCTATAAAGGCCTCATTCAAACCCTGATACACATTTGCCAGCTGCAAAAAAATTTCGGGTTGCAACAGGCGCAGTACCAGATGCTGGCTTTCCTTATTGCTGTCGAATTCTTGCCAGGCTTGCAGAAATGCAGAAATAAACACTTCCGGCCGGAATGGATTTTGCGAGACGCTGATCGGTGTGCGCCGGAGCACATGCCCGATACGGATATTCAGCGCCACCAGATGATCAGCATTATTGACTTCCAATGCCTTCGCCAGGTTCGTGGTCAATACTTTATTTTCCATCTCTTCAAACGTCACCAGTGAGATATCCTGCGCCTCACCCGCCTCTTTGAATTTTTTCCGTGTATTGACCACGCTGACTTCTTTGGCCAATGCCGCATTAATCTGCGACGCCACAATGCGGTAAAAACTGGTGTGATTGCGTTTCAATAACTGATAGGTTTGAAAGCTATTGGCTGCTTCGTCCGGCCTGACATTTTGATCCGATACCTTAAACAAGGCCTGCGTCAGACGGGAAGCAAAAGCCTCAAGCTGGGATGACACCAGATTGGTCGCCACTGGTACCAGACTTTGCAGCAGCAACAAGCGGCTGGAGTTAGAAAACTCATTTTTTTTGGCGATATGTAAAGGAATGGTGTCCATAAATTCAATTCAAAATTGCTCTGTACTACGCGGTCTGCGCTACCCGGCCCGCCCTGCAAAACCCATGCGGGCTCTGGCCATGACCGTGACCAGCGTGAGTCGCATCAACGCGAATAGAATGCTTCGGATGCGACGGTAATTGCGACGACTGTCAGCACAGCCAGAAATAAGACTATCAGCAAACGCCCAAACTGGGGTTTTTCTTCCTCATCATCTTCAAAATGCGGCTCGGCCATCACAACTCCTCTCTGATTTAGCGGGATAGTCCGGACGCCCGGGACGATGCCGGTAATGCGGACAATTCGGGAAAAACACGTTCAATTCCTGCTACGGTATGATCAGGCTCGAGCCTGTCGTTTTTCTGGCTTCCAGTTCGCGGTGTGCCTGCGCCACATCAGCCAGCGCATAGCGCTGCCGCACATCGATTTTAATTTTACCGCCCTGCACCATAGAAAACAGCTGTGCCGCCATATGCTCCAGATCGGCACGCTGCGCCGTATAATGCAAAAGGCTGGGGCGGGTGATGAACAGAGAACCACGTGACGCGAGTTCCGACAGGGAAAAATCCGGTACTGGTCCTGAGGCATTACCAAAGCTGACCATCATACCTAACGGCGACAGGCAATCCAGTGATCCTTTAAAGGTTTGCTGACCGATGGAGTCATAAACAACGGGCACACCTTTGCCGTCCGTGATTTCCCTGACCCTGTCCACAAAATTCTCTTTGTTGTAATTGATCACATGGGCACAACCGTGGGCTTTGGCCAGTTCTGCCTTGTCATCGGAACCGACTGTTCCTATCATTTGCACACCCATCGCACGCGCCCACTGACAGGCAATCAGGCCTACGCCGCCGGCTGCGGCATGGAACAAAATGGTTTCACCACCTTGCAAATGAAAAGTACGGTGAAACAGATATTGCACCGTCAACCCCTGCAACATCATGGCGGCAGCGGTCTCAAAACTGATTCCCTCTGGCAGCCTGACCACATGTGCGGCGGGCATGACACGCGCTTCGGCATAAGCACCATTCGGACGTGCCGCGTAAGCCACCCGATCGCCCACTTGTAAGCCGTTTACATCCGGGCCAACCTGTTCAATTACACCAGCGGCTTCCATACCCAGTCCGGCCGGCAATTCCTGCGGATACAAACCGGTTCTGAAGTAGACATCAATAAAATTTAAACCACAGGCGTGATGGCGAACCAGTATCTCCCCCGGTCCCGGCGTACCCAGCTCCACGTCCTCGTACGCCATCACTTCCGGACCACCGGTACGGTACATACGGATTGCCTTCACCATCACGACCTCCCTATTTTTTGGTTGATAACAAATACATACCACTCAACACCAGCGCCGTCCCCAGTAATTGCCAGCCAGTGACAGGTTCAGCGAGCAACCATGCCCCCATCAACAACGTTGAAACCGGGCCTATCATGCCAGCCTGAGAAGCCGTGGCGGCACCGATGCGCTTGATCGCCATCATCGTCAGAAATACCGGCAACACCGTACAAAACAAGGCATTGAACAATGACAGATAAATCACGGTGTCAGGTTGATTCCACACAGAAATTGGCCGAACTGCAAAACATTGTGTAATGCATGCAACACTGGCGATGCACATCGCATACGATACCAGCCGTAAGGTACCGAAACGCACCAACAATTGCCCTGACTGCATCAAATAAGCTGCATATGACACTGCCGCCCCCAGCACCAGGGCTGCCCCTAAAACAACATGCTCCGCGCCCCAGTGCAAGTCATGCAAAAATACCAGCACAATGCCTGAGTAACTGAGCAATAAAGCGCCCAACTCCAGTCGTGTTACTTTACGCTGATACAAAATCAGTGAGAAAAATAATACAAAGCTTGGTGTCAGAAACAGAATCAAACGCTCCAATCCGGCACTGATATATTGCAAACCCAGAAAATCCAGAAAGGAAGACAGGTAATAACCAGTCAGCCCCACTAAGACCAAACGCCATTTTTCGCCCTTAGTGAGGCGCAAGGGCTGGCGCATCTGCATGATCGCAATGACAGCAAACACGGGCAATGAAAATGCCATCCGGAAAGCGATTACGGTAACAGCATCCAACTGGTAGCGGTACAAGAGTTTTGCAACAATTGCTTTCGTGGAAAACAGGACAGCGCCTGCAATCGCCATCGCAAGCCCAGATAAATAATTCCGTCTGGAAATAATGTGTGAAGAAGTGGTGTTCATACCAGTCATTGTAAGCGCTATCCATGCTGCGCTGAAAACAAGCTAACTAGCGCCAATCTACAAAGATGTGTAGATAATGCGCAGGTAAACAGCTGCCATCCGTGTGTTACAGATGGCACCGGCCACACATCAAGCGTGCTGAGCGCTATCAGAAAATTCAAGCAATCCACGCTGCAACATACCCCTTGCAAGACGCGTACATTTGCTTACAATTTATACGCGAATTCCCGCTGTTTGGAGGGAACTTTATGACGCCAGCCAACTATGCACTGCACCAGACACCAAACCAGACAGGGCGCCTGATCAGGAAATCCACGATACAACAACTTTGCATCTAATCAACATTTCATCTCTGAGTACAGGATTTGGAAATGTTCTCTCAGGGCGATATGGTAGAATGCTGCCCTTCAATATCTAAAAAGCCAGGCAAATCAGCCACCTTTGCGTGTGCAAATGCCGATTCAGGAAAGAGCGATCATGGCAGGACATAGTAAATGGGCCAATATCAAGCATAAAAAAGCTGCGACCGATGCAAAACGCGGCAAAATCTGGACCCGTCTGATTAAAGAAATTACCGTTGCAGCCAGAATGGGCGGCGAGGATATCAACTCCAATCCACGTCTGCGTCTTGCGGTTGAAAAAGCAGCCGATGCCAATATGCCGAAAGAAAACGTCTCGCGTGCGATACAGCGCGGCGCTGGCACGCTGGAAGGTGCGAATTACGAAGAAGTGCGTTACGAAGGTTATGGCATAGGCGGCGCGGCCATCATCGTCGACTGTATGACAGACAACCGGGTACGTACCGTTGCGGAAGTACGCCATGCCTTCAATAAATTCGGCGGCAATATGGGCACGGAAGGTTCCGTCGCCTTTTTGTTTACGCATTGCGGACAAATGCTGTTTGCGCCAGGCACTGATGAAGACAAACTAATGGAAGCCGCGCTGGAAGCCGGTGCAGATGACGTGATTACCGACGATGAAGGCGGTATCGAAGTCGTTTGCGCACCGTTCAGCCTGTCTGACATCCGCTCCGCACTGGAAGGCGCCGGTTTCAAACCGGAAGTAGCCGAAGTCACCATGAAGCCGAGCACAGAAACCGTATTCACCGGCGACGATGCGATCAAAATGCAAAAACTGATCGACGCGCTGGAAAATCTGGACGACGTACAGGAAGTTTATACCAACGCCATCATTGAAGAATAATATGAAAATTCTGGTTGTCGGCTCAGGGGGCCGCGAACACGCTCTTGCCTGGAAACTTGCTCAGTCTGAGCGGGTACAAACTATTTTTGTGGCGCCGGGCAATGGCGGCACAGCAACGGATGCCCGTCTGAAAAACATCGCCATCAGCGATCCGGCCGCGCTGGCAGACTTCGCTGAACAGGAACATATTGCGCTGACCGTGGTTGGCCCGGAAGTGCCACTGGCAGCAGGTATCGTGAATATTTTCCGAGCCCGCGGCCTGAAGATTTTTGGCCCGACCAAAGAAGCCGCACAACTGGAAAGCTCTAAGGATTTCGCTAAATCCTTTATGCAACGCCATCATATTCCGACTGCCGAATACCAGACCTTTGCTGACTTGCAGGCAGCTCATGCCTATATCGACGCCAAAGGCGCGCCTATCGTGATTAAGGCTGATGGCCTGGCCGCCGGCAAAGGCGTGGTGGTTGCAATGGATTTGCATGAAGCACATGCCGCAGTCGACATGATGCTGTCCGACAATAAGCTCGGTGATGCCGGTGCACGCGTTGTGATCGAAGAATTCCTGGCAGGCGAAGAAGCCAGCTTTATCGTGATGGTCGATGGCAAACACATTCTGCCACTGGCCACCAGCCAGGATCATAAGCGTTTGCTCGATCAGGATGCGGGTCCGAATACCGGCGGTATGGGCGCCTATTCCCCGGCCCCTATCGTGACGCCGCAATTGCATGCTCGCGTGATGCGTGAAATCATCGTGCCGACAGTACAAGGTATGGCCAAAGATGGCATCGTATTCACTGGCTTTCTGTATGCGGGCCTGATGATCGATGATCACGGCAATCCTAAGACACTGGAGTTCAATTGCCGCATGGGCGATCCGGAAACCCAGCCTATCATGGCGCGCCTGAAAACCGATCTGGTGCAAGTGATGGAACATGCAGTCAACGGCACACTGGACAGTGTGGAGCTGGAATGGGACCGCCGCACCGCCATGGGTGTCGTAATGGCAGCCGCGGGCTATCCGGATGCACCGCGTAAAGGCGATGTGATCAGCGGAATTCCGCCGGAAACCGCGGATAGTGTGACTTTCCATGCCGGTACCAGCCTGAACGACAAAACCCTGCACAGCAGCGGTGGCCGCGTATTATGTGTGGTGGGTCTGGGTGATACCGTCAAACTGGCGCAGAAACATGCTTACGACGTGGTGGAAAAAATTCACTTTGATGGCGCACAATATCGCCGCGACATAGGCTGGCGCGCGTTAAACCGCAAACACTGATACGTGACGGAGTGTGTACTCCGTGACTCACCTGGATGGGTTGGACGCAGTCCAGCCCGTCTTGCTTTTTAACCCAGATATTTCCAGGCACAACCTAAGCAATCTGATGACGGATACGATGACACATACGATGACGGATACGCAGGCAGTCAAGTCTTACTTCTTGTCCTTACAAGCTAACATCGTGCAAGCGCTGGAAGCCGTCGATGGCAAGGCTTTTCTCACCGATAGCTGGGAACGCCCGGAAGGTGGCGGCGGTATTTCGCGTGTGATCGAAGAAGGTCAGGTATTTGAACGCGGCGGCGTCAATTTTTCTCATGTGATGGGCAATAACCTGCCACCATCCGCTGCGGCCAGCCGTCCGGAACTGGCAGGTCGCAAATGGGAAGCGATGGGCGTTTCGCTGGTACTGCATCCGCGCAATCCCTACGCGCCAACGGTACACATGAATGTACGCTTCTTCACGACCCATGCAGAAGGCAAGGAAGCAGTCTGGTGGTTCGGTGGCGGCATGGACCTGACGCCCTATTACGGATTTGAAGAGGATGCACGTCACTTTCACCAGACCTGCAAAATCTCACTCTCACCATTCGGCGATGAACTGCATGCGCGCTTCAAAAAATGGTGTGATGAGTATTTTTATCTGAAACACCGCAAAGAAGCACGTGGCGTTGGCGGTATCTTTTTTGATGATTTTAACCAGCTCGATTTTGAACAAAGCTTTGCGATGACGCGCAGTGTCGGTGACGCTTTCATCCCGGCCTATCGCCCTATCCTTGAAAAGCGCTGCGGACTCGCCTATGGTGAACGGGAGCGTGACTTCCAGGCTTATCGCCGTGGCCGTTATGTAGAATTCAATCTGGTGTTCGACCGCGGCACGCATTTTGGCCTGCAATCGGGCGGACGCACAGAATCCATACTGATGTCGATGCCACCTATCGTTAAATGGCGCTACAACTGGACGCCGGAAGCCGGTAGTCCGGAAGAACAACTGAGTACCCATTTTCTGGCGCATCGGGAATGGGTATAAACCAAAGCGAACCACGTCTGCTGGTATTGGGCGGCAGCTTTGATCCGGTGCATGCCGGTCATCTGGCGCTTGCACACAGTCTGTGTCTGCAACTCAGACCACAACAGTTAAGAATTATCCCGGCAGGACAGCCGTGGCAAAAAAGCGCTCTGACGGCTACATCAGAGCAAAGAGTCAGTATGCTGAAACTGGCTTTTGAAACATGGACCCTCTGTCCGGTCATCATCGACGAACAGGAAATCCAGAGAGCAAAGCAGCAGCAAGTCAGTTACACCATAGACACGCTGCGCGCTTTGCGGCAGGAATCAGGCAGTCAGGCATCCATTAGCTTTGCGATGGGTGCAGATCAGCTGCAGAACTTACATACCTGGCGGCAGTGGCGCGAACTGTTTGGCCTGGCTCATCTGTGTGCGGCAGCCCGCCCCGGATTCAGCCTGGAGATAGCCGCACCGGAAGTAGCACAGGAATGGAGATGCAGGGCGAGCAGTGCACTCACCATACAGAACACCCCGTGTGGCGGGAGTTTTCTGGAGCCGGATCTGGCGGTGGATGTGTCAGCGACCCAACTGCGCGCAGGATTACATCAGCATAACCCGACAATGAGATCACTAGTTCCTCACAAGGTGCTAGACTACATACAACAACATTCAATTTACTGAAAAAATGGATATTAAAAAATTACAAGCCCTCGCCGTTGATGCCCTCGAAGATGTTAAAGCGCAGGACATCCAATTGTTCGACACGGTTCACCTGACCAGCCTGTTTGACCGCGTGCTGATCGCTTCCGGTACGTCTAACCGTCAGACTAAGGCGTTAGCGGCTTCGGTACGCGATAAAGTCAAAGAAGCCGGCGGCGAAATCGTCAGCGTGGAAGGCGAAACCACCGGTGAATGGGTACTGGTTGATCTGGGCGACATGGTCGTGCACATCATGCAGCCAGCGATCCGCGCTTACTATCGTCTGGAAGAAATCTGGGGCGATAAGCCAGTCAAACTGGGCGCAGCTAAACGCACCACCAAAAAAGTCAGCGAAGATGCTGAAGACAAGCCTAAGCGCGCACCGCGTAAAACGGCGGCTAAAGCAGCTCCGGTAGAAGTTACGCATGACATGATGGCGATCCAGACGACGCTGGACGACGAGCCTAAAAAGACGCGTAAACCACGTACCGTCAAAGCGGCTGATGCAGAAGCCAAACCGGCACGTAAAACTGCTGCGCCTAAGGCTGCTAAAGTACCGACCGGTGCACGCGTCAAAGTGGCAGCAACAAAAACAGCAACTGCTTCTGCCAAAGAAGCAGCAGCCAAGCGTCCACGCAAAAAAGCGGCTGAATAAGCTGCGCTGCTGCGAGGCGGCACATGCCTGCCTCGCAAATCCCGACAATGGCTGCCCTGGGCAGCCATTTGTTTGTCAGTGATCTTTCACGCAAAACAGCTATGCAATTGATAATCGCGGCCGTAGGCCACAAAATGCCGGACTGGATAGAAACCGGTTTTCAGGAATATGCCAAACGTATGCCGCCTGAATGTCGCATCCATTTAAAAGAGATTAAACCTGTCGAACGCTCGGGCAGCAAAACAGCTGAAACCGTAATGGCGCTGGAAAAAGCCAAAATTGAAGCCGTCATCCCTAAAAATGCACGTGTGATTGCAATGGATGAACGTGGTAAAGACTGGACCAGCGTCGCGCTGTCCCAACAACTGACGCACTGGCAGCAGGACGGGCGCGACGTGGTTTTTGTGATCGGTGGTGCCGATGGCCTGGATGCCGAATTTAAAGCCAAAGCCGATACTCTGGTGCGCATCTCCAGCCTGACCCTGCCACATGGCATGGTACGTGTTTTGCTGGCAGAACAGCTTTACCGCGCCTGGTCTATCACGCAGAATCATCCCTATCACCGGGTTTGACGACAAGCGCTGCAAAACCACTGGCCGGTCCCGAATTCCTGCTACATGAAAGTGTAAAAACTATGTCAGAAAACCGCATTTATCTTGCATCCAAAAGTCCGCGCCGCAAAGAATTACTGCAACAAGTCGGCATCGCCTATGAAGTTCTTCTGCTGCGTGATGCCCCGCCACGTGGCCCGGATGTCACTGAAATTGTTTTGCCCGGCGAAAAACCGCAGGCCTATGTGGCGCGTGTGACGCAGGAAAAAGCCGACATGGCCTGGAAAGTCATCCAGTTGCGCGGCTTGCCGCAACGTCCCGTGCTGGCGGCCGATACCACGGTGGTGCTGGGTGAGCAAATTCTCGGAAAACCAGCTAACCGCGACGCCGCCATTGCCATGCTGAGCCAGTTAGCCGGACAAACCCATCAGGTATTAACCAGCATCGCTGTGCGTTCGGCACTGGGCCTGCACACCGTCACGCAATGCTCAGACGTCAGCTTTGCAGCCATGAATCAGGCTGAAATTGCAGCTTACTGCGACACCAGCGAGCCCTACGATAAAGCCGGTGGCTACGGCATACAAGGGGCTGCAGCACGCTATATCGCAAACATACGCGGCAGTTATTCTGGCATTATGGGCTTACCCATTTTCGAAACATGTCAGTTGCTGGAAGCAGCTGGCGTTCGCACCACCACAGACAGGTCATTATGAGCGAAAACCTCCTCATCAACATCACTCCGCAGGAAACCCGGGTTGCCTTGATTTTTCAGGGTGCAGTCCAGGAATTGCATATAGAACGAACCTTGTCGCGCGGTCTGGTCGGCAATATCTATCTGGGCAAAGTCGTACGTGTGCTGCCAGGCATGCAGTCAGCATTTATCGATATTGGTCTGGAGCGTGCTGCGTTCCTGCATGTCGCCGATATCTGGGATGCAAAACCTCAGGAAGGTAGTACTGCGCAAGGACCGACGCCGATAGAAAAGCTGTTATACGACGGCCAGGCGATTACCGTGCAAGTCATCAAAGATCCTATTGGCACCAAGGGTGCACGCCTGTCGACCCAGATTTCTATCGCAGGACGCATGCTGGTGTTTTTACCGCAAGATACCCACATCGGCATCTCTCAAAAAATTGAAAATGAGACGGAACGCGAAGCCCTGCGCAGCAAAGTACAAAGCTTGCAGCAAGCCGATGAAAAAGGTGGTTTCATCGTACGCACCATGGCGGAGGATGCTTCCGATGAAGATCTGAAAGCCGACGTCGATTACCTGCGTCGCACTTGGTCTACCATCACCCAGCTGGCCAAGACTCAGCCGCCGACGACCTTGCTGTATCAGGATTTAAATCTGGCGCAGCGCGTGTTACGCGATTTCGTGAATGAAGAGACCAGCAATATCCAGGTTGATTCGCGTGAAAATTATCAGATGCTGCTGGAATTTGCTCAACACTACATGCCTTCAGTGCTGCCGAAATTGCAGCATTACACGGGCGAACGTCCGCTGTTTGATCTGTATGGTGTGGAAGAAGAAATTGAACGCGCGCTGGGCCGACGCGTCGATCTGAAATCGGGTGGCTACCTGATCGTCGATCAGACCGAAGCAATGACCACCATCGACGTGAATACCGGCAGTTTTGTCGCCGGCCGCAATTTCGATGACACCATCTTCAAAACAAACCTGGAAGCGGCACACGCGATTGCGCGCCAGCTCAGACTGCGTAATCTGGGCGGTATCATCATCCTCGATCTGATCGATATGGAGAATGAAGAGCACCGCAACGCCGTGCTGGCCGAGTTGAATAAGGCCTTGTCACGCGACCGTACCAAACTGTCGGTATCCGGCTTCTCAGCCCTGGGTCTGGTCGAGGTCACGCGTAAACGCACACGTGAATCGCTGGCCCATGTGTTATGCGAAACCTGCCCTGCCTGCAGCGGCAAGGGGCAGGTCAAAACCGCGCGCACTATCTGCTATGAAATCCTGCGTGAACTGCTGCGCGAAGCCAAGCAATTTAACCCTAAGGAATTCCGTATCATGGCTTCGCAAGTAATCGTGGACATGTTCCTGGAAGAAGAATCGCAACACCTCGCCATGCTCGGTGACTTCATCGGCAAGCCGATTTCTCTGCAAGTCGAAACCATGTTCCATCAGGAGCAGTACGACATCATTTTGATGTAAGTGACAGCAAGCTAAACCACACCGTGGCAGCGCTATGCGCTGCCCCTTAGCGAGCTTAGCTGCCTGGCACTCAGCCCTGCTTCAGCAGCCATTGCTGCACAACTACACGTGTCACTTCGGCGATGATATCGCTGCGCGTTTCACTGTCTTTTTTCTTACGGCTGGTATAAATCGCAAGTACAAACGGCGCGCGTGATGGGGGCCAGACCACTGAGATATCATGCGCGTTTCCATAGTCACCGGTACCGGTCTTATCACCAACAGTCCAGCCTTGCGGCAAACCCGCACGGATACGTGTATTCCCTGTAGTATTCCCGATCAGCCATTCTTTGAGTAGTTGTCTTTGCGGCTCGGTCAGCGCACTACCCAACACCAGTTTATGCAGGCTGTTAGCCATCGCTGACGGGGTGGAGGTATCGCGTAAATCACCCGGCAACGCGTTGTTAAGTTCGGTTTCCCAGCGATCCAGCCGGAATGTGTTATCCCCTATACTGCGCATGTAGGTGGTGAGCTCCGCTGGGCCACCCAGCTCGCGCAGCAAGAGATTGGCGGCCGTGTTATCGCTGGTTTGTATGGTCGCTGCACATAAATCGGCAATGCGCATACTTCCATCTTGATGCTTTTCTGTAACCGGTGAATAACTGACCAAATCCTTGCTATTGAGCGTAACTTCACGCTCCAGTAAATCCGTATCCTGACTGCTTTTATGCAGAATCGCGGCACCCAGCATGGCTTTAAACGTACTGCAAAATGCAAAGCGCTTTTCGCCCTGATAACTGAAGTGACGCCGCGTTTGCGTATCGAGCAGATACACCCCTATCGATCCCGAAAAACTCTTTTCCAGTCTGGCTAACTCCTGACGACTAGCCATCAACGGAGAATCATTCAGCGCCCAGGCTGGCAAGGCCATCCCCAGCGGCGCAGCTGCCAGCCAACCCATCCACTGGCGACGTTGTTCATTCAATTTCATACTTAGCTACCACATTCTTTTTACTCATTGCTGTTTGGAGTCACAGCACAGAATTTGGTTCCCCCCTTCCATGATCACCACTGCGTACCAGCAAAACGTTGCACCAGAAAATCCAGCAAGGCACGCACTGCAGGCGACAGGTGACGACGCGAAGGATACAGAGCGCTGATGGTAAAACTGGGCAACTGCCATTGCGGCAGTATTTGCTGCAAGCGCCCCTCGCTAAGTTGCTGACTGACCAGATAAGTGGGCAGCATGACGATACCGGCGTCGGCCAGCGCCGCCTGCATCAGAGTGGTGGCATCGTTAGCGGTGAAACGACTGCTGATGTTGAGCGCCAGATGCTGTTCACCCTGACTGAGTTGCCATGGTGATTTGGCGAAACTACTATGACTCAGACAGCGATGCTGCAACAAATCCTCAGGATGCAAGGGCTTGCCCATGTGCTGCAAATACGCCTGGCTCGCGACCAGCACCGAGTCGCACTGCGCCAGCGGGCGCGCGATCAGCATGGGGTCAGGATCGCTGCTGATACGGATCGCCAGATCGATGCGCGACTCCACCAGATTCAAGGCACCATCGCCCAGACTCAAATCAATCTGCAAACGCGGATGCAATTGTAAAAAGGCGCTGACCGCGGCTGCTAACTGCGCAAACGCAAACGAGACACTGGAGGTCAGGCGCAATTGCCCATGCAACTCGCCATCTGGCCTGGCCGTCTCTTGCTGCAAGTCCTGCATCATCACCAACATTTGCTGACTGCGGGCCAGGCAGCGTTCTCCCGCGTCGGTCAAACTGACACGGCGTGTCGTTCTTTGCAACAGGCGCGCATCCAGCCACTCTTCTAACTCTTCCACATAGCGGGTGACCATCGCACGCGACATATCGAGCTTGTCAGCAGTAGCGCTGAAACTGCCACTGGCCGCTACCTCGGTAAATACCTGCATCGCCGTCAATCTGTCCATGCTGCCCCCCACTGGTTTGAATTCGCACGTTTTTTGAAACAATGATGCGCATTTTAAGGGATTTATCGTGCAAATAGAGCGCTATACACTGGCATCAGTTTCAAAAAACCTTGAATACAACTAACAGCAAATATTAAGCAGATCTACCAACGCTGCATCCTCTTATTGAAAAAGGAAACCAACCATGTTACGTCAGACTTTGATCGCCGCCACCATCGCCCTTACCGTTAATGCTGCACAAGCAGCCCAGGCTGAACAGGCTTTGCAAGTGCGTGTGTATAACGCCGATGCCAAGAGTTTCAACGTCAATTCCACCCTGATCACCGGTGAAAAAGAAGCGATGGTGATCGATGCCGGTTTCACCCGTGCGGACGCGCTGCGTATTGCGGCCAATGTGCTCGACAGCGGCAAAGAACTGAAAGTGATTTTCGTGAGCCAGGCAGATCCGGATTACTACTTTGGTGTGGAAACGCTCAAGCAATATTTCCCGCAGGCTCAGGTATTGGCGACGCCAGCAGTATTGGAAAAGCTGACATCCAAAGTCGCTGCGAAAGTCGCTTTCTGGGGCCCGAAAATGGGTGTCAATGCACCGGTCAAACCTGTGTTGCCAGTTGCGTATACAGCAAATACGCTGACGCTGGATGGACAAACCATAGAAATCCGTGGCAACGAGGGCCTGCTCGCGCATCGTCCGTATCTGTGGGTACCGTCTATCCGCGCCATAGTGGGTGATATCGGTGTGTTCAACCATATGCATGTATGGACCGCAGATACTCAGAGCGTGGCAGAGCGTCAGGCCTGGATCGCCCAGCTCGACGAGATGCAAGCGCTGAAACCGACACTGGTCGTGCCTGGCCATATGCGTGCAGGCAGCGCTTTAGATGCAAGTGCTATCAGCTACACCAAAACCTATTTGCAAAAGTTTGAGCAATTTGCAGCCAAATCAGCCAACAGCGCAGAGCTGATCCGTCAGATGCAGCAAGCTTATCCGGATGCAGATGGTGCGCTGTCGCTGGATATCGGTGCCAAGGTCACTAAAGGCGAAATGAAGTGGTAATTCAGGACGCAGTCAAACTTCAGCGATTAGCGTTCGCCTCCGTGTGACTGGCAATTCCTATGAACACAGCAGCCGCCCCATACATCAGCCGGGAAGCTGCTGTCCCCTTAGCGGAAGTCCCATTAGTGAAGCCCATTTAGTGAAGCCCCTTTGGCTGATTACGCAATTCCAAATACCTTAACCCCTGTCGGAAAGTTTGCGATGAACACCTCAAGCAATGCACCACACACTGCACAGCATCTGGCACTGGTACGCAGCACTTACGAAGGACGCAACGCAGCAGAAAATGCGCAGCGTCTGCGCGATGCGGTCACCAGCGACATACGTTGGACTGAAGCCGCCGGTTTTCCTTATGCCGGTACCTATATTGGCTGGGATGAGATACAGCAGCATGTGTTCGCCCGCCTGGCTAGCGAATGGCAAAATTACCGCGTCACGATAGAGCAGTATTTTGCTCATCAAGACCAGGTCGTTGCGATTGGCACTTATAGCGGTATCTATCTGAAAACCGGACTACCATTCAGCGCCCGCGTTGCGCATTTGTGGACCCTGCGCGATGGCCGTATCAGCGCCTTCGAGCAAATCGTCGACAGCGCAATGGTATGGCGCGCGATGAAGTGAGGAAGAGAACGCGTTCAGCCTGACGCCGCTCTGTAGAATGCAAAAAAACGCACTGTGAACTCCGCAGCGCGTTTCGTTTTTTACTGATTTGTGGTGATTTTGTCTTGACCAGGTGCGACACGAACGGGGCCCGGTCATCAGCCTCTCTGTTCATCTCTCAATTCACGACGCAGGATTTTGCCCACATTGGTTTTCGGCAGTTCAGTGCGGAATTCTATGTATTTCGGTTTTTTATATCCCGTCATCTGCTCTTTGCAATAATCCATCAACACATCGACTGTCAGCGCCGGGGCTTTTTTCACTACGAATAATTTGACTGCTTCACCGGAAGCTGCATCCGGCACGCCCACGCATGCACATTCGAGTACACCCGGATGCGCAGCCACCACCGCCTCCACCTCATTCGGATAAACATTGAAACCGGACACCAGGATCATGTCTTTTTTACGGTCGACGATGCGCACGAATCCACGCGCATCCATCGTACCGATATCGCCGGAACGGAAATAGCCATCGGCAGTCATTACTTTGGCTGTTTCATCGATGCGGTTCCAGTAAGCACGCATGACTTGCGGACCACGGATCGCAATTTCACCCGGCATACCTGGTGCGACTGGCTGGCCTGCATCATCCAGTATCGCCACCTCGGTCGATGGCACCGGCAAGCCTATGGTGCCGGAAAACTGCTTTGCATCCGGTGGTGTCAGCGTGGCGGTAGGCGAAGTCTCGGACAAGCCGTAACCTTCGAGGATAGGTTTTCCTGTCAGTTTTTGCCAGCGCTCACTCACGCTTTGCTGTACTGCCATGCCACCGCCGAGCGTGATCTGCAATTCAGAAAAATCCACCTGTTTGATGTCAGGATGATTCAACATGGCATTAAACAGGGTATTCACGCCGGGGAAGAAATTCACTTTGTGCTTGCTCAGCACCTTCAAAAAGCCTGCGATATCACGCGGATTGGGAATCAGGATATTCATCGCGCCCCAGCGCGCACCCATCATCATGCAGGCATTCAGCGCCAGGATGTGATACAGCGGCAGCGCACACACCGTCGTCCAGGGCCGGTCTGCAGGCAAGCTTTGTAACGCGGGCTGCGACCAGGCATCATTCTGCAGGATGTTGGCAATCACATTCCTGTGCGTCAGCACCGCGCCTTTGGATAAGCCCGTCGTACCGCCGGTGTATTGCAGGAAGGCGATGTCCTCATGTGTTTGCAAGGGCTTGAGTAAATGCAACCCCTTTCCCTCTTTCTGCACCTGGGTAAAACTGACTGCACCAGCTAACTGAAATGCGGGCACCATTTTTTTGACGTGCCTGACCACAAAATTCAGCAGATGTCCTTTCAGTCCCGGATGCAGATCGCCCATACTGGCAACGACGATGTGGCGCACAGGGACTTGGCTCAGGACTTTTTCCAGCGTATGCGCAAAATTTTCTAATATCACGATGGCTTCCGCACCGGAATCGCTGAGCTGATGTTCCAGTTCACGCGGCGTGTACAGTGGATTCACATTTACCACGGTATATCCGGCGCGCAGGATACCAGCCACGCACACAGGGTAATGCAGTACGTTGGGCATCATCACTGCCACCCGCGCACCAGGTGCCAGGCCACGGCTTTGCAACCAGGCGCCAATACGGGCGGAAAACAGATTCAGGTCACGATAGCTGAGCCGCTGCCCCATACACAAATAGGCATCACGAGTCGCATAGCGTTGAAATGATTCTTCCAGTAAGGCGGTCAACGATGTGTACTGACTGGTATCGATCTCGGCCGGCACACCGGCGGGATACGAGGACAGCCAAGGCTGGTTTTGTTGCATAGTGGTCTCCGTTTTTTTTATTAGGTCAAGCTAAGCCTGGTCAGTTATCGCTAGTTTGACTTAGTCACAAGCATAATTTACCTTAATTTTATTTGCTTACCCCACTTGCTTTTACTGAATTGCAACAATTTCACCGCCACAAACTTTAATTCTGGAAATCTTTACACCATCCTATACAATGCCCGGCTACCGCTTCTAACTCCGAACGATTATGCAAGATACCGAACTACGCACAGCGCGTGACCATTGGGCAGATATCGCCAAAGGTATAGGCATACTGCTGGTGGTGTATGGCCACGTGGCGCGTGGCGTATTCAATGCAGACTTAGGCATGGATGCAGGCTGGTTCCGGCTGATCGATAATTTGATCTATGACTTTCACATGCCGCTGTTTTTCTGGCTGTCCGGGCTGTACTTACTGAGCTCGCTGCAAAAATACGGCGCTGGCGGCCTGATCCGCAGTAAACTCGACACCCTGATCTATCCTTATCTGGTCTGGTCGCTACTGCAGGGTAGCGTAGAAGTCTTCCTGTCGCGCTACACCACCAGCCAGACCAGCATGGCGGAGGTGCTGCGCCTGTTCTGGCAACCACGCGCGCAATTCTGGTTTTTGTACGTGCTGTTCATCGTGTTTGTGGTGGCGGTACTATTATTGCAGCGCCACCCAGCCCGCCTGAAGGCCGGCCTCCTGCTCGCATTGGCGGGCTGGTGGGCACAAACCCAATGGCAATTGTTATTCCCATTCGATTTTGTCGCGTCCTTTTTACTGTTCTTCCTCGCAGGCACGCTATTTCAGCAATACCGCTCACTATTCCGGCAACATGCACTCAGCGCGCTGTTAATCAGCGGGCTGAGTTTTAGTACGCTGGCCTGGTTTTATCACAGCCAGTTAGGCCTGCATTATGACAGCAACCACTGGCTGAAACTGCCACTCAGTCTGAGCGGCATACTGCTGGTGATCAGCGCCTCCATGCTGTTGGAGCGCAGCCACACCGGCCAACCCGGTCTGCGCACGCATCTCACACAAGCACTGCTGCTATGCGGCAGCTACTCCATGCCCATCTATCTGATGCACATCCTGGCCGGCAGCGGCATACGCATCGTGCTTAAAAAAATATTCCACCTACAGTCCGCCCAGTTACACCTCCTACTAGGCTGCCTGTTTGCAGTGCTGTTACCGGTACTGTTTTATCGCCTGCGCGAACGGCAAGGATTTCAGTGGATTGGTTTGCTGTTTACTGCGCCGCGCTGAGTCTTAGCTCAACAAATAGCGTGCATTGCGATGCGCCGCATGCATTAGCTATTGTCACCAGGTTTTTTCAAACCACAGCCCGCCCTGTCGTAAGGAAAAACGCCAGCTTCCGCTAAACGCTGAAAACTCAAATAAAGCCGATCTGAAACGCTATCGACACAGTCATGTGTAACTAGGTAGCTGTAAACTTCATCCGCATACGGTGCATCGTGAAGCGCCCTCCTTAGGATTGCACCTTACCGCGTTGCACCATTCAGACAGTGGCAGTCAATATGCCTGCAAAGCATTTCAGGGCAAGCTCAAGGAATTCGGCATGGTTTGCGCCATGAGTCACAAAGGAAATTGTTGGGACAACGCGCCCACCGAGAGCTGGTTTAACAACTTCAAGAATGTGCGTTATCATGGAATTCGATATGCAAGCCGTGATGCAATGAAGGCAGCGAGCTTTGCATATATTGAGGTGTTTTATAGTCGAACACGGCAACATTCAACATTAGGCTATCGTTCGCCAGTTCAATATCTGGAGGACTGGATGAAGAAACAAAATCAAGAGAATTTGGGTGCATAACTTTCACCTGATAGTGAACTAATTACCGAGAGAAGCTCAGTCTTAAATACCATGATCAGCCATGCCAAATCAGTCTACGCGGTTCAATATGTGTATGGGCAGCAGCACACCTTGGATTATTTGGTTTCCACGCACGACCATCCCTATTGGATTGAGGGACAGGGTTGGACAGCAGCAGAGTCTTTGCGTGCTGGGCAGTCTGTTCAACTGGCCGATGGTAGCGCGGCGAAGGTCATTGGCGCAGCGCAGATATTCACAACGCAGATACCAAACGTTGGCGTTGCCCGTGATATCGACAATGCGTGGGAAGTCACTCTGGATTTGAGTCAGAATGAAATCACACTGATTGATAACAACGACTATGATTTGCCGACTTTAGAGAGCCAGCAAGAGTTTGCCTCGCCTGTATTTAACTTTGAAGTAGAGGATCTGCATACCTACTATGTTGGGGAGATTGGGGTTTGGGTGCATAACTCGAATTGCCAGGAAGAGAGTGTTGGCGGTGCGATTACAAAAGATATTGCGAAGGAAAATCTCTCGGAAGCTTGTTTTGTTGCAGGTACATTGGTGCACACGAAGGAAGGTTTGAAACCAATCGAGGAAATTGAGGTTGGTGATTGGGTGATGACGAATGCTGAGGACTCCGTTATGCCGAAGCTTCAAGTAGATGCACAGGATCCAATATATCGTCAGGTTATTGAAACGTTCGTCACTGACGATATGCCAATTGTTGAATTGCGTTATGTGCAACCCGATGGAGAATATGGTTACTTGCAGGTAACGCCAAGTCATCCGATTATGGTGAAAAAACATGGCTGGATGGCAGCTAAAGACTTAAGGTACGGGCATGTCCTGATGTTGGGTTATTGGGGTAATGTTATTCTAGGTAAGAACAAACCAATCAATGGGACGGCGCGAGTTTACAATATCAAAGTCGACGAATTTCATACCTATTTTGTGGGCAAGTATGGTGTGTGGGTGCACAACTGCGGTCATAACGTTGAGACAGTCACCCATCTTCCGGAACTTAAGGCCGTAAGGCATAAGCCTTTGGTAGGGCGCATCAAGATGCGCCGTATGGAAGCCTGAGTAACATGTGGGACATTTAAATTCCTGCTAATCTTCTTTGTTTTTTTGTTATGCTTCCCTCTTCGGCAGCTGAAGAGAAAACAGCACCTAGGACACATCGCGATGCGCCGCATGCATTAGCTATTGTCACCAAGTTTTTTCAAACCACAGCCCGCCCTGTCGTAATGAAAAACGCCAGCTTCCACTAAACGCTGAAAACTCAAATAAAGCCGATCTGAAACGCTATCGACTCAGTCATGTGTAACTGGGTAGCTGTAAACCTCATCCTCATACGGCGCATCGTGATGCGCCCTACTTTAGGATTGCACCTTACCGTGTTGAGCTGAGTATCGGGGCCAGAAATCTGCTGCTAGCTTTTTACGTCGCTTGATGTGCCGGACCGCCATAAAACAAAGAGCAAATTCATTGATTTTCTGTAAGCGCCCGGTCATCACAGGTTGACCGGTTCTGATATGGATGATGGAAATTATTGAGCAAGCTTCCAGTTGTGTGGCAGTAGTTCGCCGATGCGGCTGAATGGTTGCAATGGTAGCCTTTCCAAT
>NZ_JACOGG010000039.1 GCF_014284365.1 Cognatundibacterium rugosum | reverse complement strand
GACTACATCCACTACTATAATCATGACCGTATAAAACTGAAATTAAAAGGGCTGAGTCCTGTTCAATACAGGAATCAGCCCTTGGCCACGTAACTATCAAGCTGTCCAACTAAATGGGGTCACTTCAGTTGCGCAGCCGGCTTTTTTCAGTCACCACCTAAACAGCAGGTGGCCAACCTCAGATGACTCAGAACTGATCTTCACGCAATGCCAGAACACCAGCGCTGCCATCCACAATCGCGGAACGCATGCCTTGCGCCGCTGACAGAATATGATCAGCAAAGAAGCGTGCGGTGGCGATCTTGGCTTGCAAGAAGTCCGCATCACCCTGACCTGCCTGCAATTGCTGCTGCGCAATCACAGCAGCACGCGCCATTTGCCAGCCACCAAGCACGATACCTGCCAGCTTCAGATACAGCACGCTGCCAGCAAACACGCCTTTGATATCCTGCTTCACATTGGCCACCACGAAGTTGACTACCTCATCCAGCGCAGCAGAACCCGCCGCCAACTGATGCTGAATCGCGATACTGTCCGGCGTCGCCAACAGAGCTAATGCTTCCTCGGTCTCACGCACGCGTGCGATCAATGCCTTCGCTGTAGCACCACCATCACGTACAGTCTTGCGTCCCACCAGATCATTCGCCTGAATTGCGGTCGTTCCCTCGTAAATCGTGAGGATTTTGGCGTCACGGTAATGCTGCGCCGCACCGGTTTCTTCGATAAAACCCATACCGCCATGCACTTGCACGCCAGTGGAAGTCACATCCAGCGACATCTCCGTCGACCAGCCTTTGACGATAGGTACCAGGTATTCATAGACAGCCTGGTTTTCTTTACGAATTGCCGCGTCCGTATGGTGATGCGCAATATCGCTGAAACCCGCAGCCACGTAGGCCAATGCGCGCGCGCCCTCAGTCTGTGCGCGCATCGACATGAGCATACGACGTACATCAGGATGATGAATAATCGCAACCGGGCCGGCTGAACCCGCCAGATCACGTGACTGTACGCGATCACGCGCATATTGAACGGCTTTTTGGTAGGCACGCTCAGCCACACCGATACCCTGCAGACCAACGCCGAAGCGGGCTGCATTCATCATGATGAACATGTATTCCAGGCCACGGTTTTCTTCTCCGACCAGCGTGCCTATCGCACCACCGTGATCGCCGAACTGCAATACCGCAGTCGGGCTGGCTTTGATGCCCAGCTTATGTTCTATCGAGACGCAATGCGCATCGTTGCGCTCACCCAGGCTACCATCGGCATTGACCAGGTACTTAGGCACGATGAACAGGGAAATACCTTTGACGCCTTCAGGTGCATCCGGCGTACGTGCCAGCACCAGATGGACGATATTTTCTGCCATATCGTGCTCACCATAGGTGATAAAGATTTTAGTGCCGAAAATTTTATAGGTACCATCGCCTTGTGGTACAGCACGGCTGCGCACCATGGCCAGGTCAGAACCAGCCTGAGGTTCGGTCAGATTCATGGTACCGGTCCATTTACCGGAAATCAGATTTTCCAGATAAATCGCTTTTTGCTCATCGCTGCCCGCTGTCAGCAAAGCCTCAATTGCACCATCCGTCAGCAAAGGGCACAAAGCAAAGGAAATACTGGCGGAATTCAACATCTCGATACACGGCGTCGCAACCAGCTTAGGCAGGCCCTGGCCACCGAATTCCTGAGGATGCTGCACGCCCTGCCAGCCCGCCTCACCAAACATTTTGAATGCTTCTTTAAAACCCTTCGTGGTGAATACCTGACCATCCTGCCAGTAACTTGGGGCTTTATCGCCTTCCCAATTCAAAGGTGCAACGACTTCACCCGCAAACTTGGCATTCTCTTCTAATACGGCTTCAACCGTTTCCGCGGTGGCGTCTTCGCAACCCGGCAATACGTTCACATCTGACAAACCGGCAAGTTCATTGATCGCAAACAGCATGTCTTTTACAGGAGCAACATAACTCATAGCTTTTCCCAAAATAGTGAGGACCTACAATTATTCAAACCTTGCTCAACGTGCTGACAGCAACACGCACAAACGCTGGTCGTAAAAAAAGGACAGAATCAGCAATGTGTCACAACAACAATTTTTATGCTGTCAATCGCGCGACAAACCACTCACTCTGTCCTCGGTGGATAGCAGGCTGGCTGACTATCCACGGGTATTTCATGCTAACTCAAGCCAACTGTAATCAGCCCAGTTCAGCAACCAGTTGCGGAACGATCTCAAACAGATCACCAACGATACCGTAGTCAGCCACAGAGAAAATCGGCGCTTCCGGATCTTTGTTGATGGCAACGATAGTTTTCGAGTCTTTCATCCCAGCCAAATGCTGGATCGCGCCGGAAATACCGACGGCAATATACAACTGAGGCGCAACGATCTTACCGGTCTGACCAACCTGCCAGTCGTTTGGCACATAGCCAGCATCAACCGCTGCACGGGATGCACCCATTGCTGCACCGAGCTTATCAGCCAGCGGCTCCAGCACTTTGAACGCATCGGCGGAACCCATGCCACGACCACCGGACACGATGATTTTTGCCGCTGTCAGTTCTGGACGATCCGATTTCGCCACTTCACGCGAAACGAAAGCAGATTTACCAGAATCAGCAACCGCAGTAATTGTTTCTACTGCGGCAGAACCGCCACTGGCAGCCGCTGCATCAAAACCTGTACTACGTACGGTGATGACTTTGACTGCATCGGAAGATTGCACGGTAGCGATCGCGTTACCAGCATAAATAGGACGTTCAAACGTATCTGGGGAATCAACTTTAGTGATTTCAGAAATCTGCGCAACGTCCAGCTTCGCTGCAACGCGCGGCAGTATATTTTTACCGTAGGCAGTTGCGGGGGCCAGGATATGGCTGTAAGCAGCAGCAACGGCCAGTACTTGTTCAGCAATATTTTCTGCCAGTCCGTCTGCAAAATGCGCCGCATCAGCGTGCAATACCTTGCTCACACCAGCGATTTGTGCAGTTGCAGCGGCTGCAGCGCCAGCATTGGAGCCAGCAACCAGTACGTGCACATCACCGCCGCATTGGATAGCAGCAGTAACGGTATTCAAAGTGCTGCCCTTCAGGCTAGCATTGTCGTGTTCAGCGATGACGAGTGTAGTCATGATGTTTTCCACTTAATAAAGCACCAGCGTCAGATCTGGCGCAAAGATTCGTAAAAGATGTGTCTGTATCAACAAGTAAGCCGGACCGATCAGCCCAGAACTTTGGCTTCGTTTTTCAGTTTGGACACCAGTGTGGCGACGTCAGGTACAGTAATACCGGCGCTGCGTTTTGCTGGCTCAGCGACTTTCAATGTCTTGACGCGGGAAGTCACATCCACACCCAGATCAGCAGGTTTCACATTGTCCAACTGCTTTTTCTTTGCTTTCATGATGTTAGGCAGAGTCACATAGCGTGGCTCGTTCAAACGCAGATCGGTTGTCACGATGGCTGGTAGCGTCAGGGCGACTGTTTCCAGGCCGCCATCCACTTCACGCGTGACAGTAGCCTTACCATCAGCAACGCTTACTTTCGATGCGAAAGTCGCCTGTGGCCAGCCCAGCAAAGCGGCCAGCATTTGACCAGTTTGATTGCAGTCATCGTCAATCGCTTGCTTGCCCAGGATGATCAGTTGTGGCTGTTCTTTGTCTGCCAGTGCCTTGAGCAGTTTTGCCACTGCCAGTGGTTGCAGTTCGGCATCGGTTTCCACCAGTATGCCGCGATCTGCACCGATTGCCATCGCAGTGCGCAGTGTTTCCTGGCATTGTGCCACGCCGCAGGAAACCGCAACGATTTCAGTGACTGCACCAGCTTCTTTGAGACGGGTAGCTTCTTCCACCGCGATTTCATCGAATGGGTTCATCGACATTTTGACGTTGGCAATATCAACGCCGGTGCCATCGGATTTAACACGTACTTTGACGTTGTAATCGACTACTCGTTTGACTGGTACCAGGACTTTCATAGTTCTGCCTTTATGAGCTAATGAGGGATACAGAAAAGTTAAAAATTTAAATAGTTAAAATAAATAACTAACAGGATGCATTTACTGGAAAACTACGCAAAGCGTATTTCATCTTTGTAGCAACATCATTGATGCCTAAATCAGGCATATTAAGCGTTTTGAGCCATTCGCGCACTCAAATTGACGTATACGTAAATCTTATGGATTATAAATCGAAACTATCAACATTTCTGCAAATTTAGCACGATCGTTCCTTTTTTGCACCAACTGAAGCTAGAGCAGTAGGTCTAATCCTCAGAAATATCCGCGAAATTGCGACATCCTGTACGTATTTTACCCAAACAGCGCACTACAACAGTGATAACGGAAACGGACTGAAAATAAAAAAACCCCGCCTGTGAGCGGGGGTTTTTACTGTTTTCACTGCGACGCGCAATGAATGCCTGCATCGGCGTCGATGAATTGTCAGCGTGCACCGGTCTGGCATGCACACAAACTGTCAGCAGAGCTTATTTGCGTTTAATGAAATACTCAAACTCACTGCTTTTTTCCTCGTGCGCCAGCAATTCATTGCCAGTTTGTTTGGAGAATGCCTTGAAGTCACGCACTGAGCCCGGATCGGTCGCCAGCACATGCAGCACTTCGCCGGTAATCATCTCGGCCAGCGCCTTTTTAGTCTTCAGAATAGGTAATGGACAATTCAGTCCACGGGCATCCAGTTCTTTATTGAATTGCATGATTTTTCCTGTAGCAGCAAATGGATTAAGACCATTCGCGAAACTTGTGATGCACCAATTCTACCGGAATTTCGGCAGACATGGTGCAATGCAGCACACTAACAACATTTTCTGAATTTTCTGCCAATACTTTCGCACCAAAATGCAGCAAAGAAACAAAAAATCTGTCAGATCGCTGCTTTTGCTTCTGCTGCAAACATAAAAAAACAGACTGTGTGCGGCGAATTCAGAAATCTGTAAACACCGGCTCCAGACCTTGTTTTCGCATCCAGTCTGCCATCGCCAGTCCGGTTCCTGCGCGCCAGGGACGCAACTTTTCAGGCGCAATCAAACGATATTCAATCAACTCTTCTGATAAGCAAATTTCTCCGGATGCGCGCACATGGTAGGCAATAATCAATTCATTTTTGCGCATGAATTCATACACACCAATCAGACTGATTTGGTCCGCCTGCAAATTGGTTTCTTCTTTGAGTTCACGTGCAACACCCTGCTCCGGCGTTTCATCACGCTCCATGAAACCTGTAATCAGTGCAAAGGTTTTTTCAGGCCAGGCCGCATTGCGTGCCAATAGGATCTGCCCCTCATATTCAACCAGTGCGGCAAGAACAGGTAAGGGATTATCCCAGTGCGTCCAATGTCCATCGGGGCAAGCCAGTCTGATTTTTCCACCTTCACCGGCATCGGCACGTTCGGTCAGGGTCTGTGCGCAGACCGGGCAATAACGTAAGCTCATCAGCGCTGCTGTAAGGGCAATAAGGGCTGGCGCGGGTGTAACCTGGCCATGGAATACACATCGGCATAATTGCCGTGGCGCAGGGCGTGCGCACGATGCGTGCCTTCTATTTCAAAACCGAATTTTTGATACAGGTGTACCGCCGCCGCATTGTCACAAAATACGTGTAACTCTATCCGCAAAACGGGTAGCCAGTTGTCAGCAAACTCCAGCAATTCTGTGAGCAGTGCAGTGCCCACACCACGGCCGGCAAATGAATCGGCAACACCGATACCCAGTGTTGCCGCATGGGCCCGCCGCTGTTTTTTCTCTGTGTGCAATCCCGCCGTTCCTACGATCACGCCATCATAAATCGCGACCAGCAACACATCATCCACCGGAAAATGACGCAGTTTTTCCTGCCACATATCGAGTGAGGGATGAGGCAGTTGCAATGTTCCGGCATAGGTGCCGGAACTTGCATAGACCCGCTGGATCTGGGCCGCATCAGAGAGTTCTGCGCGACGGATATGGATCATACGCGTGAATTGATCCACTCAGCCACGCCCGCTAATGCTGCTGGCAAGCCAGATGGATCGGTACCACCGGCCTGAGCCATGTCAGGGCGACCGCCACCTTTACCACCAACTTGCTGGGCCACGAAATTGACCAGCTCACCCGCTTTCAAACGTGAAGTCGTATCAGCAGTCACACCCGCAATCAGGCTGACCTTGCCATCACTGACCGATGCCAGCACGATGGCGGCTGTTTTGAGTTTGTCCTTGAGCTTATCCATGGTTTCACGCAGGGCAGTCACATCCGCACCTTCCAGCGTGGCAGCCAGTACGCGGATGCCCTTGACGTCAACCGCCTGATTCACCAGTTCATCGCCCTGGCTGGATGCCATTTTCGATTTCAGCGTGGCGAGTTCTTTCTCCAGTGCTTTGACATGATCCTGTACTTGTGCAATACGTTGAGTCAGCTCTTCCGGCTGGGCTTTCAATGCGGCCGCTGCTTCCAGCACGCGGTTGTTCAGGTTCTGCACCAGCGCCAGCGCGACTTCACCGGTCACAGCTTCAACGCGACGGATACCGGCAGCGACACCACCTTCTGCCACGATCTTGAACAGGCCAATATCACCGGTGCGGCTGACGTGGGTACCGCCGCACAGCTCACGTGAGGAGCCGATGTCCAGTACGCGCACTTCGTCACCGTATTTTTCACCGAACAAGGCCATCGCACCGTGTTTAACAGCATCATCAAAGCCCATTAACTGCGCCTGGGTCGCGACGTTCGCCAAAATTTCACGGTTCACGATCTGTTCAACCTGACGGATTTGCTCAGCCGTCATCGCTGCATTGTGGCTAAAATCAAAACGGGTTTTATCTGCATCCACCAGCGAACCCTTCTGTGCCACATGGCTGCCCAGCACTTCACGCAGCGCTTTGTGCATCAGATGGGTGGCCGAGTGATTACGCATAGTTTGTGCGCGCACCTCAGCGGCGACCTCTGCTTTCACGGTCTGCACGATAGTCAGTTTGCCGGCCTTCAGGACACCATGGTGACCGAAAACTTCGGCCTGGATTTTCTGGGTATCTGCGACTTCGAATACCGCGCCGTCGCTGCCTACCAGTACGCCGGAATCACCACACTGACCGCCGGACTCTGCGTAGAAAGGCGTGGTGTCGAGTACCACGATAGCCTGTTGGCCAGCCTGCACTTCATTGACGGCGCTGCCATCCACATACAGAGCAATGATTTTAGCTTCGTGTTGCAGCTGTTCGTAACCGACAAAACGGGTTTTCTCGCCGCTATATTCAATCGCTGCTGCCATCTTGAATTTGCCGCCTTCACGCGCTTTTTTACGCTGCAATTCCATCGCGGCATTGAAGCCGGCTTCGTCCAGCGTCACACTGCGCTCACGGCAAATATCAGCCGTCAGATCAAGCGGGAAGCCATACGTGTCATACAGGGTGAAAGCAGTTTCACCATCGAGGTTTTTGCCATCTTTCGCGAGCGCCGCCTCCAGGATTTTCATACCGTTTTCCAGCGTTTCACCAAAACGTTCTTCTTCCTGACGGATCACCTGTGCCACACGCTCAGCAGCCTCGGCCAGCTCAGGATAGGCTCCGCCCATTTCCTGTACCAGGTCATTGACCAGTTTAAAGAAGAAAGGTTGGCTCTGGCCCAGCTTGTGCCCATGGCGCAGCGCACGGCGGGTAATACGGCGCAGCACATAGCCACGGCCTTCGTTACCTGGTATAACGCCATCCACAATAAGGAAACCGGCGCAGCGGATATGATCAGCAATCACGCGCAGGGAATTGTTTTCCAGATCGGTGCAGCCGGTTTCACGAGCTGCGGCTTTGATCAGCGCCTGGAAGGTATCAATTTCATAGTTGGAATGCACATGCTGCAGCACTGCAGACAAACGCTCCAGACCCATGCCGGTATCCACGCATGGTTTAGGCAAAGGATGCAGCACGCCATGTTCATCTTTATTGAACTGCATGAACACCAGATTCCAGATTTCGATGAAACGGTCACCGTCTTCTTCAGGGGACCCCGGAGGACCACCCCAGATTTCAGCACCATGGTCGTAGAAAATCTCGGTACACGGACCACACGGCCCTGTATCCGCCATTTGCCAGAAGTTATCCGACGCGTAGCGCGCGCCTTTATTGTCGCCGATACGGATGATGCGCTCGACAGGGACACCAATTTCATTTTTCCAGATATCGTAAGCTTCATCGTCTTCCTGATACACGGTGACGGTCAGCTTTTCCTTAGGCAACAGATACACTGTCGTCAGCAATTCCCAGGCATAGTGGATCGCGTCTTTTTTGAAGTAGTCGCCGAAAGAGAAGTTACCCAACATTTCAAAGAAAGTGTGGTGACGTGCGGTATAGCCTACGTTTTCCAGATCGTTATGCTTACCGCCGGCGCGTACGCTGCGCTGTGCTGTGGTGGCGCGGGTATAAGCGCGCTTATCCTGACCGAGGAACACGTCTTTAAACTGCACCATACCGGAGTTGGTGAACAGCAGCGTAGGATCATTACCGGGAATCAGGCTGGAAGAACGCACACGCGTATGGCCTTTAGATTCGAAAAAGCTGAGGAATTTATCGCGGATTTCGGACGAGTTCATAGATAGTGAGAATTTTGCTGAAAATGAAGTTAACGTCTGATTATACGGTATAAATTCTGGACTCCGGCACCCCTAAGCTGCCCGGATCCAAAAGCTGCTCAAATTAGCAACATCATCTCCATGCGCCTCGCTGTCCATCGAGATGTCCGCCTGACTACCCTGCTCACAGGCAGACTGGATATCAGACTCGCGCGACGATAACAAAGAGCAAAAAACAAAAAAACCAGCATCGTGAAGTGACCCCATTTAGTTGGACAGCTTGATAGTTACGTGGCCAAGGGCTGATTCCTGTATTGAACAGGACTCAGCCCTTTTAATTTCAGTTTTATACGGTCATGATTATAGTAGTGGATGTAGT
>NZ_JACOGG010000038.1 GCF_014284365.1 Cognatundibacterium rugosum | reverse complement strand
ATCCGATCAATCGTGTAGCTGATTTGTTGCCTTGGAATGTCGCTGATCGTTTGGCATAAAAAGCAGCCTGAGTCAGACTTCGCGTTAAACAACAAAAGTCAATGACGGTGCTGGTGAGGTGCTTACGCTATGTCTGCTAGCTCAAACAACTCAGCATGAGTAGAGTCCTTAAAACTCTGCACTAACCCCAGGCTGATCGTTATGTGAATTGACAAGCCCCTGCTTGTATATTCGCTACTGTCAATAGTTCTTCGTACTCGCTCTGCTATATGAGTAGCATCTAATAAATTAGTTTTTGGCATAAATAAGACGAATTCCTCACTTCCCAAACGTGCCACAAAATCTTCACCACGAACGGATTTTTTCTTATGTATTTAGCAACAAATTTAAGGAATTCATCAGCTGCGGCGATTCGCATCGACTTTATAATCTGCAAACTTATACCAATGGGACATGTAATGTAAAGCGTGCACCAGTTTCGGTATTTGAAACGCTGATACTTGCACCAGCGCGGGTAGCTATATGATTTGCTAGTGATAAGCCCAAACCAGAACCAGGAATACCATTCGATTTAGCGCGTTGTCCGCGATAAAAACGCTCAAAAATATGAGGTAAATCCTGTTCTGCGATACCGGGGCCACGATCTTCGACGTTAATAAGTAAATGTCCGCCTTCGGTTGCAGCATGTAATCGTATGGTGCCACCATTGTCACTGAATTTAATTGCATTTTCTAAAAGATTATTTAGGATGAGTTTACCTGCCCGTTCAGATAAGCGTATGTCCGCAAAATGCATATTATCAACAGTGAGTTGAATGTTCTTTGCTTCTGCAGTGCTACGATTGGCGCTAACAACCGCATCCAACAATCTATGCGTATGACACAGCGAATCGGTATCGTCTTCTTGGCCACTTTCGATCCGAGCCAGTAATAGTAGTTCTTCCACCATACTGGTTATGCCACTAACTTCTTCGAGGCAAGAGTGCAGCGTATTACGATAGTCTTCTGGACTGCGTTCACGGCGCAAACAGATATCAATTTCTGCGCGCAAGCGTGTCAATGGCGAGCGCATTTCATGAGAAGCGTCAGCCGTAAAGCGGCGTTCGATCAGAAAAGCATTTTCTAGTCGCTCTAGCATCTGATTCAGTGTGCTGGTCAGATGGGCAATTTCATCCGCATCGGATGATTGTGCTAGTCGCTCACTCAGATTCGCATCCCCAATACGGTCTGCTTGGCTAGCGATATTTTCAATCGCCATAAAAACTTTTTTGGTCATATTGTTGGCAACAAAAACCACGGCAGCGACCAGTACGATAGCAAGGACACTGAATAAACCCGTCGCGTAATCGGCGATGCGCACGGTATCGTCCAACGAGCCAGCTACCTGTACGATGTAATGCTTACCAGCAGTACGTACGGGCACAGCAATCATACGTAAAGGCTCGTCACCAAAATTGTTTATCGTAAGCAGTGCAGTTTCGTTATCGGCAGTTTGTTGCAGAATATCGCTGGTCAAAGGTAAGTCTGCATCGCCGAGATTCTGACTTTTAGCAATCACCGTTCCATCGCGTAAGGCGATTTGCACCAGCCTGTCCAGTCGCACCAGCGAGGGTGGAGCTTTCCCAGTTTGCTGGTCATGCACCCGTACCGGCTGATCTGGAGCACTGTTGAGTACCGAAACTTCTGCATCCGCGATTGCCAGCAACGCCTGGTCTAGTTGCTGATTCATTTCATGCGATAAGCCCCACCAGGTAGCAAATGCTGCACAAGCTACAATCGCTGTAATCGCAGTACTGTGAATTACGGCAAGACGCTGACGGAAAGAAAGCATGTTTACTCCGGTAAGGCGAACACAAATCCCTGGCCGCGCACGGTTTGTATCAGCGGTTCACAACCGGGTAGGTCAACTTTTTTACGCAGATTTTTGATGTGTACATCAATCAGATTGTCAATCGCAATTAAATCAGCTTTCCAAACATGTTCTGCCAACTGATGGCGACTGATTAATTTCCCTTGCTGACGGATAAGAAATTCTAGCAACGCAAACTCTTTACGGGTTAGTTCAATTTCCTGTCCTGCTCGAACTGCAGTTTGGGATTGTAAATGCAGACTCAGATCAAAGGCTTGTAAAGTGACACACGCCTGCAGCTCGGCCCGGCGACGCAGTGCTTCAATTCTGGCCAGTAATTCCTCAAACGCATAAGGCTTTACTAGATAATCATCCGCGCCCTGACGTAAACCCTGCACTTTGTCCTGCAGTGCGTCGCGCGCTGTCAGCATTAATACAGGTGTTGATACGCCTATGCTACGTATTTTGCTGCAAAGCAGCATTCCATCCATACCGGGCAAATTCCAGTCCAAAATCAGCAAATCAAAGGTATCGAGCGTTTGTGTCAATGCTTCTTCGGCGGTAGTGCAGTGTTTGACCTGATAATTTTCTTCTTCTAGGCCTTTTGCCAGCAAGCGTGCCGCTTTCAGGTCATCTTCCACCAGCAGGATATGCATGCTCTAACTCCTGAATTTCATTACTACGTAGTATAACAGTGCTAAAACTCTCCTTATCTTTCCTGAAAAAAGATTCAGGTGTGCGCTGCAGCAACAATACTTACACTACGCGTATTGTTTGGTCTGTCAGGATCAAAACGCTATATGAAGGAGGTATACCAATGAATCATAAAACTATACGGCGACCACATCTGGTGGTGGGGCTGCTAACGGCAACAGTTGCTGCTAGTGCACTCTGGTTATTTGTGCATGCTCATGCAACAGCGGATAACAAGCCTGCGCAGGCAGAAGGTTATTCACGTAACGCGGAAGGACATATTTTGGTTGTTCCGAAGTCTGCGCTCGAGAAGTCCTTGCAGATCGCTGTAATACAGCCTCAGGATGTCGCATTGCCCTTGCAATTGCCCGCTGTAGTGGAGGCGGATCCTTTACGTTTTATAAAAATCATGACTCCTTTGTCGGGTCGTATTACTGTCGTGCGCAAACAGGCCGGTGATCTGGTGAAAGCCGGTGAGGTACTGCTTACCATTGATTCTGCTGATTTGGCGCAAGCACTCAGTGATCAGGAAAAAGCGCGTGCTGCGCTGAGTCTGAGCAAGCGTCAGTTAGACCGTCAGCAAACGATGGATAAAGCCGATATCGGTACCAAACGCGATCTGGAACAGGCGCAGAGCG
Organism: Cognatundibacterium rugosum; assembly: GCF_014284365.1. Lineage (GTDB taxonomy): Bacteria > Pseudomonadota > Gammaproteobacteria > Burkholderiales > Burkholderiaceae_D > Undibacterium > Undibacterium rugosum. The sequence continues at coordinate 5,975 of NZ_JACOGG010000038.1, read as the reverse complement.
ACGTCGTGCAAGCACAAGCGGAACTGAGCCGAGCCGAAGCCCGTCTGGGGTTACTGGGAGCGAAAGCACAGAGTGCCGGTGATGTGCTGCCGGGTCATCAACTAGTTGTGCGCGCACCTGCTGCCGGTCGTGTGGTCGAGCTGAATGCGGCACCGGGTGCGTACTGGAATGATGTGAATCAACCGCTGATGAGTATCGCGGATTTATCCAAAGTGTTTGTGACGGCATCCGCTAAAGAAAAAGATCTGGCGATGCTTTCTGAAGGGCAGAGTGTGACGATTCGTTTTGATGCTTATGCCGAACCAGTACAAGCCAAAGTGCAGTATGTCGCTGACGTGCTGGATACAGATACGCGTTCCGTTAAAGTACGCATTCCTTTAAACAATCAAAATAAAAAGCTCAAACCAGGCATGTTTGCCAAAGCCGAGTTGAGCACCAGTGCACATCAGGGATTGCTGGTTCCGGCAACGGCGGTGGTACAGCACGGTTTTGCAAGCAAAGTCTATGTTGAAGTTGCACCACGAGAGTTGGTAGCGCGCGAAGTGACGGTCGGCCCGCTGAACAACGGGCGATTCGAAGTGCTGAGCGGCTTGAAAACAGGCGAGCGTGTATTGCTGAAAGACGGGGTGATTTTCAATGATTGATCGTCTGGTAACCCTGTGCTTTAACCGGCGCGGTATTGTAGCTCTGGTGTTTTTTCTGGTCGCCGCGTACGGCTGGTTTGCATGGAATCAACTGCCGCTTGAAGCCTATCCCGATATTGCCGACACCACTTCGCAAGTTGTGACGCAGGTGAATGGTCTGGCCGCGGAAGAAGTGGAGCAGCAAATCACTATTCCGCTAGAACGTCAGATTATGGGTACCCCGGGCATGCATGTGATGCGCTCTAAAAGTACCTTCGGCCTATCACTGATCACGGTGGTGTTTAAAGACGGTGCAGATGATTACTGGTCCCGTCAGCGTTTGCAGGAGCGTATCAGCACTGTGGCACTACCTTACGGCGCACAGCCGGGGCTGGACCCTCTAACCTCGCCGATTGGTGAAATTTTCCGCTACACCTTGGTATCGAAAACCCGCAGTCTGCGTGAATTATCTGAATTGCAGTTATGGAAAGTGATTCCGCGCCTGAAACAAGTATCCGGTGTGGTCGATGTCGCCAATTTCGGTGGCATCACGACACAGTTTATGTTGGAGCTGGACCCGGCAGCACTGAGTAAATATAACGTTTCGCTGAATCAAATTACCGCTGCGATAAGCGCCAATAACGCCAATGCTGGTGGCAGTGTGCTGACCCGTGGTGAGCAGGGCATGGTGGTGCGTGGAGTTGGCCTGATTCGTAATCTGGACGACCTAGGCAATATCGTGATCACGCAAAAAGCCGGTGTACCTGTGCTGTTGCGCGATCTTGGACAAGTCACTTACGGCCATCAGGAACGCCATGGAGTTCTGGGTATTGATCATAATCCGGATTCGGTTGAAGGTATTACGCTATTGCTGAAAAATGAAAATCCGTCGCGTGTGATGGCGGGTGTGCATGAAGCGGTGAAAGAATTGAACGAACAGATTCTGCCAAAAGATGTGCATGTCGTACCGTACATGGATCGCAGCAATCTAGTGAATGCGACGGTGAATACCGTCAGCCATACGCTGATTGAAGGGATTGTGCTGGTAACGCTGGTATTACTGCTGTTTCTGGGGAGCCCACGTGCAGCGATCATCGTCGCGATCACAATTCCAGTATCGCTGCTGATTGCGTTTATTTTGATGCACCATTTCAAAATCCCTGCGAATTTGCTGTCCCTAGGCGCAATTGACTTCGGGATCATTGTTGATGGTGCGATTGTAATGATGGAAAACATACTACGCCGCCGTGAAGAGGAACCGGACGTAACGCTGCATGGTAAAGACATTATGCAGTCTGTGCGTCAGGTCACACGTCCGGTGTTTTTTGGGATTTTGGTCATCATCATCGCGTATTTACCTCTGTTCGCATTCCAGCGGATTGAATACAAACTGTTTTCACCGATGGCTTATGCCGTGGGCTTCGCCCTAGTGGGTGCCTTGCTGGTAGCACTCCTGCTGATACCGGGCCTGTCGTATATGGCATTGAAAAAACCTCTGAAGATTTTCCATAATCCTGTACTGGTATGGCTGAAGCCGCGTTACTCTCAGGTGCTGAACTGGCTAGTGGGCCGTAGCCGCGTTGTGACCGGTATTTTTATCGCGACGCTTGTGGCAGTGATTTTCAGTGGTGCCACCATTGGCCGTGACTTCCTTCCGTATTTGGATGAAGGTTCGATCTGGCTGCAAGTGACGTTGCCACCGGGCATTGCGCTGGATAAAGCCACCCGTATGGCGGACGCGCTGCGCGAAGCAACGCTGGAATTTCCGGAAGTGAATCACGTTGTTACCCAGCTCGGACGAAATGATGATGGTACGGATCCGTTTACGCCTTCGCATATCGAAACGGCGGTCACATTGCATCCTTACAGTGAATGGAAAAGCGGATTGAGCAAACAGGAACTGATTGCAAAAATGGCAGAGCGCTTCAAAAAACTGCCGGGTACGCAGGTCGGTTTCAGTCAGCCGATGATTGACGGTGTATTGGATAAACTGGCAGGAGCACACAGCGACCTAGTTGTGAAAGTTATGGGTAATGATTTCCGCGAAACCCGCCGTATTGCGAATGATGTCGTGCGTACTCTGAGTGCGGTTCCCGGCGCCGAGGACGTGATTATTGATCAGGAACCACCGCTTCCGCAGCTGAAAGTTGATGTCGATAGACTGGCTGCTGCACGGCTCGGTATCAATGTCACGGATGTGATGAGTCTGATACAAACCGGTATCGGCGGTGCGCCGGTGACGCAAGTATTTATTGATGAGCGCAGCTATAACATTGCTGCCCGTTTCAAAAATACTCTGGTGAACAGTCCGGAAGCGATTGGTCATCTGACACTAGTCACACCGTCCAACGCGCAAATTCCTTTGTCGCAAGTGGCGCGCATTTCATTCGCAGAAGGTGAAACCACGATTACTCGTGAAATGGGCAAGCGCCATCTGACCGTGCGTTTAAACCTGCGTAACCGTGACCTAGCGGGCTTTCTGGACGATGCCCATGCGGCTATTGAAAAGCAGGTGCAGTATGATCGCAGTCGCGTTTCTATTCATTGGGGTGGCCAGTTCGAAAACCAGCAAAGGGCTCAGGCGCGACTGACCATGATTTTGCCGATGGTACTGGCGCTGATGTTTGTGCTGTTGTTCGGCGAATTTAAGAATCTCCGTCAGCCAGCACTGATTCTGTCCGCCGTGCCGCTGGCCACACTGGGTGGTTTATGTGCACTGCACTTGCGCGATATGACGCTGAATGTATCGTCTGCCGTTGGGTTTATTGCATTGTTCGGGGTGGCCGTTCTGAATGCGATTATTATGATTTCGAATCTGAACCGCTGGAGTAAGCAGCCGGGTATCAGCCTAAAAGAGGCGGTAATTCATGCCGCCAGTGAGCGTTTGCGTCCGGTACTAACGACAGCAACGGTGGCTGCACTGGGTTTGATTCCTGCTGCGATGGCGCATGGTCTCGGTAGTGACGTGCAGCGTCCGTTAGCAACAGTGGTCGTTGGTGGTTTGATTACCGCGACCGCATTGACGCTGATTGTGTTACCAGCTTTGTATTACATGATTGAATCCAGTGTGCGTAACCATAAAAAAGTCGCGGAACAACCGGTAAAGTTTGATACCAGCGAAGGAGATGCATGATGCAGTTTTTGAAATTTTTACTGAGGTTGGCTTGTATTTCTGTCCTTTCTGCCTGTACTGCCGGGCCAGATTACCAGCGGCCGGATCTGCTGGCCGGACATCAGGCCGGGTTACCGCAACAAGCTGTTCGTACTGGTATCGATGTGGAAACATCGGCCGACAACGCAAACTACCAAGCTAATGACGAAGCAGTCGTACAGCTATTACTGCCTGGTCTGAATCTGCAGAATGGCTGGTGGAAGGTTTTCGGTTCAGAGTCTCTGAATCAGCTGATTACAACAGCGCTCAGCAATAATGCGGATTTGCAGGCGACCAATGCGGCGCTGAAAGTTGCGCAGGAAAACGCGGCAGTTTTACGAGCTGGGTTTCTCCCTTCGGTGGATGCCAGTTGGCAACCGACGCGCCAGAAAGTGGCCGATCCCCTGGCCAGTCCTGCAGCTTCTGGTGCTAGTTTTTACACGTTGCATACCGCGCAGGTCAGTGTCAGCTATAACCTCGATCTGGCAGGCGGTTTAAAACGCCAGAACGAAGCAGCTATGGCGCAAGTTGACGCTGCTGGTTTTCAGTTGCAGGCCGCGCGCATGACGCTGGTTTCTAATGTGATTCTGGCCGTGGTACAGGAAGCCGGTTTGCGTGAGCAATTACAGATTACCCAGTCGCAGTTGCTGGCGAACCGTCAGCTAGCAGACTTGACCCGTCAGCAAAAAGCGCTGGGTGTGGCATCAGCGGCGGATGTCGCAACCCAAGAGGCAGCACTGGCTCAGGCTGAAGCCAGTGTAGTACCTGTGCAGCGTGCACTTGATCAGCAGCGTGGTCAGTTAAGGGTATTGCTGGGCTTGCTACCCGGCGATAAGCTGCCAGTGGAATTTACACTGGCGCAACTGCAATTGCCTTCGCAATTACCATTGAGCGTGCCGTCTGAATTGTTAGAGCGCCGTCCGGATATCCGTATCGCGGAAGCACAGTTACAGGCTACGAATGCGCAAGTTGGGGTTGCTATCGCCGCACGTTTGCCGAATCTGAGCCTAACCAGCAGCCTGGGCAGTAGCAGCCTGACGCTTGCAAATCTGCTGAAGGGTAATTCTTCTTTCTGGAATCTGGGGGCGAACCTAACGCAGCCAGTATTCCGTGGCGGTGCGCTGTTGCATCAGCAACGTTCAGCTGAGGCGCAGTATCAGCAGGCAGCGGCGCAATATCGCAGCGTAGTGCTGAATGCGTTTCAGAATGTCGCCGATACCTTACGGGCACTAGATGTAGATAGACAGCAGTGGCAATTGAACAGTAAGGGGCAGCAGGCTAGCCTAAGAGCACTGGAAATCGCTCGCAAGCAACGTGCAGCTGGCGCAATTCCATTGCAGACAGTGTTGCAGGCGCAACTGACCGAGCAACAGGCCAGTCTGGCTTTTTTGCAGGCACGTCTAAGCCGTTACGTCGACACGGTAGCATTGTACGCTGCAATGGGTATTAATGTACCAGAGTCGGTTTCCTCAACAGTTTCACCATTCACACAAAAAGAAAAGAAGTAACCACTTTTTTATCTGTTTATGCAGAATTCTTCACTGGGTCTTTCCTTAGGCCCTGACTTTCTGCTTATGATTACCGGATAGCTTTCCTGAACTCTATACTTGAGGCTATCCGATTTTCGATGTAAAGGGGGCAAAGTCGGCATTGTGACCGATAAACATGGCCTCTACGGGCGAGAAATGGAGGTCAATGTTGCACATGCTGTTTGGGAATGTCGTTCCAATTTTGAGGAGATCAATGCACCGCAGTCCCATTGGACTTGCAGGATTCCGCAAATCCAAATAACCGTAACTGGTAAAACACTGCTCGCTCTAAAGTGTTGTGGGGACCTTGTTCAGAAGGGTGAACAATCCTTGCCGCAGCAATATGTGATCAGAATGAAATATTGGTTCGCCAACGGCAGGTGCGTATCGCTAAATAAAGCACCTCCATTGGTATTTCCCCTTCGTACAAGCGACTAGTCAAAGCTTTTTGTGATACACCACAAACGGAATTTTTTGAGCCATTTGGTCGTACAGTTGCATGGCTATCGTATTCGTTTCTTGTGTTTGCCAGTAAACACGTTGAGTTCCGACAGCCTTGGCAGTGTTATACACAGCGTTTATCAGTGCTCTGCCAACCCCCATCCCTCTCGCATGATCCACTGTAAATAAGTCTTGCAGATAACATACCGGCTTAATTTGAATAGTACTTCT
>NZ_JACOGG010000037.1 GCF_014284365.1 Cognatundibacterium rugosum | reverse complement strand
AGAGCGCAGCCAGCGTTCTCCTGCAGATAGTACTCAACAACCTGTACTTTGAATTGCTTTGTATATTTACTCATGAAAACACCCCAAAAGTATGGACGGGTGTCCAACTTTTGGGGTGCAGTTCAATGCGGGCATCCTTTTTTGTCAAAACTGGCAAAAGCGCCGTGTTAATGTCCGTCGAAATTGCAAATCGTATACAAAGGCATACCACTGTCTTTGATGATCTTAGAGCCGCCCAATTCCGGCAAATCGACGATGACCGCGCCCTCAACCACGGTAGCGCCCAGACGCTCCAGCAGTTTTTTACCAGCCATCATGGTACCGCCCGTCGCGATCAGATCATCGATCAGCACCACGCGGTCGCCTTTTTTGCAAGCGTCAGCATGCAGCTCGACGGTCGCGCTGCCGTATTCCAGTTCATACTCTTCAGATACCGTATGGAAAGGCAGCTTACCTTTTTTACGGATAGGCACAAAGCCCAGATTCAATTCATAAGCCAGCACAGAACCAATAATGAAACCGCGCGCATCCAGCCCAGCAATCACATCAATTTTTTCATCCATATAGCGGTGTACGAACATATCGATCAACACACGAAACACCTTGGGATTTTGCAGCAAAGGGGTGATATCGCGGAACATCACGCCTTCTTGTGGCCAATTTGGCACGGTGCGGATATGTTCTTTAATGTACTCGGATGGATTTAACATCGCCAGATGTCCTTCAATTTTTAAAAATAACCCGCTATTTTAACAGCCTCAGCTCCGCTCTAGCGACTGCTTCTGAGGTTCCGCGTACCACGATCACATCACCACTCTGTAAAACCAGCGTATCGTCCGCCTCGTGCCTGGCCTTACCGCGCCGTATGGTATGGATATCCACCTCCAGCTCGGCCAGCGCCAGCTCTGCAATGCGCTTGCCAACCGCGCTGGCGCGTTCACTTAGGGTGACTGAGTGTAAGCGGATTTGCATGGCATCCGGACTATCCGCTGCGTCGCTGGCACCATGGAAGAAGCCGCGCAGTGATTCATAACGCTCATCACGCGCAGCCTGCACCCGGTGCACCACGCGCCGCAAAGGCACACCCAGCAAGACCAACGCATGCGAAGCCAGCATCAGACTGCCCTCCATCAGTTCAGGCACCACCTCGGTGGCACCGGCTTCGCGTAATTTTTCCAGATCCACGTCGTCATGGCTACGCACTATCACCGGCAAGTCTGGTTGCAGCTCATGCACAAAATGCAAAATCTTCAGCGCTGATGCGGTGCTGGTATAGGTAATGACCAAAGCGGCAGCACGGTGTATGCCAGCCGCAACCAGGCTTTCCTTACGTGCAGCATCACCATAGGACACGTTGGCACCTGCCGTCTGAGCTTCCAGTACCCGGTCTGGGTCCAGATCCAAGGCGTGGTAGTCGATTTTTTCTTCACTCAGCAAACGTGCCAGATTCTGGCCACTACGGCCAAAACCCGCGATGATCACGTGTTTGCGGGTCGACATCGTACGCGCCGCGATCTGAGTCAATGCCAGCGACTGCATCATCCATTCATTGGCTGAGAATTTCATCACTATCGCATCTGACTTAGCCAGGATGAAGGGCGAAGTCAGCATAGACAATACCATGGAGGCCAGAATCAGCTGCAGCAGTTGCGGGTCGATCAGATTCAGTGCCCCAGCCTGATTCAGCAACACAAAACCGAATTCACCCGCCTGCGCCAGAGCCAGCCCAGTCCTCAACGCAACACTGGTGGATGAACCAAACAAGCGCGCCAGGCCTGCAATCAATACCAGTTTTAACAACATAGGCCCGATAAACAGGAACAGCACCATCCATATGTTTTGCGCGACCAGCTTCAAGTTCAGCAGCATGCCTATAGTGATAAAAAACAGGCCCAGCAACACATCTCTGAAAGGTTTGATATCCTCTTCCACCTGGTGCCGGTATTCTGTTTCGGAAATCAGCATTCCTGCCACAAAGGCACCGAGCGCCATCGACAAGCCAGCTTTCTCGGTCAGCCAGGCTGCACCCAGCGTGATCAGCAGCAGATTCAGCATGAATAATTCCTGAGAGCGCCGCTTCACGACCAGCTTGAACCAGCTACGCATCATGCGCTGTCCTGCCACCAGCAACAAGACCAGCACCAGTACGGCTTTACCACCAGCCCACAACAAGGTCGTGACAATATTGTCTGAGTGGGTAGCCAACGCCGGTACCAAAATCAGCAGCGGCACCACAGCCAGATCCTGAAATAACAGGATGCTGATAATCTGGCGGCCATGCAGACTTTCCAGCTCCAGACGCTCCGTAAGCATTTTCGACACAATCGCGGTGGATGACATGGCAAGCGCCCCACCCAACGCGAATGCGGCTTCCCAGCCTATCTGAAAAAACCTGGGCAGGCAGTAACTGGCCAGCCAGCCACTACAAAGGCTGGCCAGGATGGTCACCAAAACCTGCGCCATCCCGAGTCCGAATACCTGCTTGCGCATGGCCATCAGCTTGGGCAGGGAGAATTCCAGCCCTATTGAAAACATCAGAAACACGACGCCGAATTCCGCCATTTCATGGGTCACTGCGCTGTCTTCAGCAAAGCCCAGCCCAAAAGGGCCGATGACCACACCGACCACCAGATAACCCAGTATCGGCGGCAATTGCAGCATGCGGAAAGCCACCACCCCCAGAACGGCGGCGGCCAGTAAAGATAAGGTGGTGTCGAGAGCATTCATAAAGACATTATTGCCGATATTGCCGTTGGCGCGTTGTTTCCGCAGAATAAAATGCCATTTTTAAACCTGCCCGGAGCCGGCAACAAAAGCCAATTGGGTGGCTCAACATGCTTTACCCTGCCACTTTGCCAGGTATCACGGGATGGTGCCGGCATATGACAGCGTTGTTTTAGGGCAGAGGCAAATTATGTTACATCTGGCAGAGTTTTTGCTTACAGGATTTCGTTTATACTTCGGGCATGAATCAATTCACTGCTCCCTTATCCTCTGACGACACGTCAAAGTCTGGCTGCACCAGTGCAGCGCAGCGGGCGGTCATGCTGGCCGCAACTACCCTGCAAATTGAGGCCGACGCGCTCAATCATTTGCGTCAGCGCCTGCAGGCAGAAGATGCCGCTGCATTTGCGCAGGCGGTCGACATGTTGCTATCTTGCAACGGCCGTGTGGTCGTTTCCGGCATAGGTAAATCTGGTCATATCGGTCGCAAAATCGCAGCCACTTTTGCCTCTACCGGCACGCCATCCTTTTTTGTCCATCCGGCTGAAGCGGCGCACGGCGATTTAGGTATGATCACACCGCAAGATGTGTTTATTGCCATCTCCTATTCCGGCGAAGCCGCCGAGCTGATGTCTATCGTCCCCATCATCAAACGTCTGGGCGTGAAGATGATCGCAATGACAGGTAAGCCTCAGTCCAGCCTGGCTCAAATCGCTGATGCCCATCTGAACCTGCACGTGGAAAAAGAAGCCTGCCCGTTGAATCTGGCACCGACCGCCAGCACCACCGTCACACTGGCACTGGGCGACGCACTGGCCGTTGCGGTACTGGATGCTCGTGGCTTCCGTGAAGAAGACTTTGCGCGTTCTCATCCTGGTGGTGCCTTGGGGCGCCGTTTGCTGACGCATGTCAAAGACGTCATGCGCACCGGCGACGCCATCCCCAGTGTGACGCCGGAAACCAAGCTGACCCGCGCGCTGCTGGAAATCACCAAAAAAGGCATGGCGATGACGGCGGTGGTCAATACAGAAAATCAGATCATCGGTGTGTTCACGGACGGTGACTTACGCCGCATGATGGAGACCGTACAGGATTTCACGCAAATTTCGATTGCAGATGTAATGCGCCCGAATCCGCGCCGCATACGCCCAGATCAACTCGCGGTCGAAGCCGTAGAGATTATGGAAACCTATCGCATTAACCAGTTACTGGTGGCAGATACAGACGGTCATCTGGTTGGCGCGCTGCACATCCACGACCTAACCCGCGCCAAGGTGATCTGATGAACGACATTCTGCAAAAAGCGGCCCAGGTCAAGCTGATGATATTTGATGTAGACGGCATTCTGACCGATGGCAGTCTGCATTTTGGCCCTGAGGGTGAAGCGCTCAAAACCTTCAATGTGCTTGATGGTCAGGGCATACGCCTGCTGCAGGATGCAGGCATTGCGACTGCAATTATCAGTGCCCGCCAATCGGCTATCGTATCAAAGCGTGCCGCTGATCTTGCCATCACCCATGTACGTCAGGGCATCCATGATAAGCAATCTGCCTTCCTGAGCTTAATCGACGAATTACAACTCCCCGCCGCTGCCTGCGGCTTCATCGGTGATGACGTAATTGACTTACCGGTGTTGAGCCGGGTCGGATTTTCTGTCAGCGTACCAAATGGTCACGCCGAAGTCCGGCAGCGCGTGGATTTCGTCACGACCGCGGGTGGCGGCAAAGGTGCAGTACGCGAAATCTGCGACCTGATCCTGCGCGCCCAGGGTAAGTATGATCTGGCCTTAGCCCGCTATCTGTCATGAAACCTCAAGTCACTATCGATCAGGCACGAAGCTGGATGGGCGTAATCGCTCTCGGCGTCATGGTGCTGGCTGGCATCTGGATCCATCAGATCATCCACCGCCAGGGAGATGAAGCAGCCGGTCGCCTGCAGAATCGCAAAGAGCCAGATTACTATGTAGAGAAATTTAATTTCATTAAATTATCCAATAACGGACAGGCCAATTATCATGTACAGGGTGATAAGCTGATTCATCTGCCACAGACTGATCAATATGAGATTACCAATCCGCTGATACATAGTTTTGATGAGCGCAGACAACCAGTGACGATACAGGCCAAACGCGCCCTGGTCGAGCAGAAATCAGCCAATCCGGCATTAAACCGTAGCTATGATCAAGTCCATTTTTATGAGGATGTAGTCGTCGCGCAGACCTCGGCTGATCCTAAGAATTTTTTTCAGTTAAACACTCAGTACCTGCTGATGCTGCCGGATACAGATATTGTCAAAACGGATCAGGCGGTCCGTATGCAGACGTATAAAGTAGATGCCACATCAATCGGAATTGAGGCCAACAATCTGACTCAGCAAGTCAGCTTTCTGAGCAAAGTTAATATGCGTATCAAGCGGCGCCCGGACCTGGCAGCACCGCCCTCACAATCAGATATCAGGAAATAATTGTATGCACCTTTCTTTACGACGCCTCATTACAGTAGCCGGCCTACTGCTATCTTGCACACTGGCCCCAATCGCGCACGCAGAAAAAGCAGACGCCTTGAAAGATGCGGTCATCGAAGCAGGTAAAAGCTTCTATGATTTAAAAAAAAATCTGAATGTACTCTCACTCGGTGTCACCATCACCCGTGGCACACTGCTGATCCAGGCAGATAATGCGACCATACAGGAAGAAAAAGATGGAACCCAGATAGTCACCTTGCTGGGGAAAAATCATGGCCTGATTACCTTCCGTCAAAAAATGGATGGCCCGAATGAGCGCTGGCTAGAAGGCGAGGCAGAAAAAGCTGTCTACAATGAAAAAACCGAAATCGTCGTTTTCACCACCCGCGCCAAAGTGCGCAATATCGAAGCTAACAAGGTAATGCAGGAACAATTCGGCGAATATCTTTCCTATGATAGCCGCAATGAAGTGCTGACCGGTACCAACAGCGTCAGCGGCGAACATGACACAGCGAAGCCCCGGACTCAACTTATCCTGCGCAGCAAATCAGCGTCAGGTACAACGCAGGCCCAATAAGATGATGGCTACAGATAATACTTTGCAAGTCAAAGGACTGCAAAAGAGCTATGGCGCACGCCAGGTAGTCAGAGATGTATCGCTGATGGTTAAAAGTGGCGAAGTGGTAGGCTTACTCGGACCAAACGGTGCAGGTAAGACGACTTCGTTTTATATGATAGTCGGGCTGGTACCCTCTGACAGTGGCGAGATCGGCATTAATGGGGTCGACGTTTCCGCATTACCGATTCATCAGCGTGCGGTACTTGGCCTGTCCTATCTGCCGCAAGAAGCGTCCGTTTTTCGCAAGCTGACGGTAGAGGAAAACATTCGTGCAGTACTGGAATTAAAAAAAGACAAGCGGGGTAAATTTCTGAGCAAGGACGACATTAGCCAACGTCTGAATCAGTTATTAGCGGACCTGCAGATAGAACATATACGTGAAAATCCGGCGCTCTCCTTGTCCGGTGGTGAGCGTCGCCGCGTGGAAATTGCACGTGCGCTGGCGACCGATCCCTTGTTTGTTTTGCTCGACGAACCATTTGCCGGTGTCGATCCAATTGCCGTCATCGAGATACAACGCATCGTACGCTTCCTCAAAGGGCGTGGTATCGGCGTCCTGATTACCGATCACAATGTACGTGAAACCCTGGGCATCTGCGATCACGCCTACATTATTAATCAGGGAGCCGTACTGGCCAGTGGCAAGCCAGACGATATTATCCAGAACGAATCTGTGCGCCGGGTTTATCTCGGAGAACACTTCCGTATGTAACCGGGCGCATCATGAAACAAAGTCTGCAACTCCGTACTTCGCAACATCTTGCACTGACGCCGCAACTGCAGCAGTCCATCCGGCTGCTACAACTCTCTACGCTGGAGCTGCATCAGGAACTGGAGTCACTGCTCATTGAAAACCCCATGCTCGAGAGAGTGGATGATCCACTGGATCATGCCATACGCCTGCTGGCCGACGGTGCGATGGCGCAAAACACCACGACAGATAACAATACGGTACCGGGTGAGCAGGCTAACACCACCGAAGCCCCTGCCGAGGCCGATTTTGCCGCCAGCGAAAGCGTGAGTGCTGAAGACTGGAGTTTTGACGAAGTACCGGCCGGACCACGTCAGGCTGAAGACGATGATGGACGTCCACAACTGGAAGCAGCCTGTATCACTCTGCGCGCGCATCTGCTGGAGCAAATGCGCGTCAACCTGCGCGGCGGACGTGACCTGGCATTGTGCGAACTGGTCATCGATGCACTCGACGATAATGGTTACCTGACTGAAAGCCTGGACGATATCTATTCCAGCCTGCCACTGGAATTATGCGTAGAGCCTGAAGAGTTGCAGTTCGCTTTGAATATGGTGCAAAGTTTTGAGCCTGCTGGCATCGCTGCACGCAATCTGTCCGAGTGCCTGGCACTACAAATACGACGGCTGCCTAAAATTCCTTTGGTCACGCGCAGATTGGCCTTAGCGATTATTGAGCAACAGTTAAGTCTATTCGCACAGCGGGATTTCACAAAATTAAAAAAAATCTTTTCCTGTGACGACGAGGATCTGCGTGAAGCACAAACAGTCATACGCCTGTGTGATCCGCGCCCCGGATCTGCCTTTGCCCAGCAAGCCGCAGACTATGTCGTTCCCGATGTAATCGTGCGCAAATGTGGACAGCAATGGCAGGTTTTGCTGAATCAGGATGTGATGCCAAAATTGCGCGTCAGCAGCATGTATGCACAAATGGCAAAAGATAATAAAAATGAATGCAGTCTTGGTACTCAGCTACAGGAAGCGCGCTGGCTGATCAAAAATATGCGGCAACGCTTCGATACTATTTTGCGCGTTGCACAAGCGATTGTAGAAAGACAAAAGAATTTTTTCACGCATGGCGCAGTCGCGATGCGCCCCCTTGTTTTGCGCGAAATAGCTGATACACTAGGTTTACACGAAAGTACGATTTCTCGTGTGACGACCCAAAAATACATGCTGACCCCGCATGGGATGTTTGAGTTAAAGTACTTTTTCGGCAGCCACGTTGCGACGGAAACCGGGGGGGAAGCATCGTCCACCGCAATACGCGCTCTCATCAAGCAGCTAATAGGAGCAGAAGACCAGAAGAGCCCACTCTCTGACAGTAAAATCGCAGACATGCTGGGTGAACAGGGGATGGTCATTGCGCGACGCACCGTTGCCAAATACCGCGAAGCCCTGAAAATCCCACCAGTCAGTTTGCGTAAAACTTTGTAACGCAGTTCTTGTAATCACGGCTTTAATTGCTATATATGATTTAGCTCAGTACCAACAAGATGAGATGAGCGCATCATCATAGCGAGTATTTAGCAAGCAACGTCACCATAGGAGCACAGTATGAATCTCACCATCAGTGGACATCACGTCGAAGTAACTCCTGCAATCCGTGAATATGTACAAACCAAGCTGGAACGCGTCCGGCGTCACTTCGATCAGGTCATTGATATTGCCGTCATCCTGACGGTCGATAAGCTCCGCGAAAAAGAGAAACGCCATAAGGCCGATATCAATCTGCATATCAGCGGAAAAGATATTCATGTTGAAAGTCTGGCGCACGATCTGTATGCCGCAATTGATGCATTGATAGACAAACTGGACCGTCAGGTGATCAAACACAAAGACAAGATCCAGGATCACCACCACGAAGCGATCAAACACATGCCTGACCCAGCGTCGGCATAACACATCTCCCTCAGGAGATCACTCAAAAGGACGCAGCTTGCGTCCTTTTTTGTTGGCATAAAATGTAAGCAAAGTTTGATCTGCAGGCAGATCACAGCATAGAATTGCTGACCTTAATGAATTTTCTGATTCTCTATGAGCGACTACCTTCTCACTTCAGTACACAACCATATAGGCTACATCACACTGGACAGGCCAAAAGCACTGAATTCACTTTCGCTTGATATGGTACGTGGCATTACCGCAGCACTGATGGCATGGCGCGATGACCCTCAAATACGCGCAGTGGTCCTGCAAAGCAGCAGCGAAAAGGCCTTATGTGCCGGTGGTGATATCCGCTTTTTTTATGACGTAGGTGCCGCCAGCCCACGCGGCGACAGTGCATTGCTGGAAGACTTCTTTACGGAAGAATATGCCCTTAATCATCTGATCCATTTCTATCCTAAGCCTTATATCGCATTGATGAACGGTGTAGTGATGGGCGGCGGTATGGGCATCGCCCAAGCAGGTCCACAATCCTGCGTCAGGATAGTGACGGAACGTACCAAGATGGCAATGCCGGAAGTGAATATCGGTCTGTTCCCTGATGTAGGTGGTGGTTATTTTCTATCACGTACACCAGGCCAATGCGGCAGTTATCTGGGTTTAAGTGGTGAAGTGATCGGTGCCGCGGATGCCTTATATGCTGGCCTTGCCGACGTATTTATTCCTTCCGCTGAATTACCCGCGTTGATGCAACTCTTGCATACCAGTGATAGCACTGACCTGCGCGCACAAATTCATCAGTTTGCTGCGGCCTACCGCGACCAGGCGGATCCTGCAGGTTCGCAACTGGCACAACAGCGCGACTTGATTGATACGGTCTTCAGTGCAGACTCAGTCTCCAACGTCATGCAAGCTCTGCGTGAGGAAGGCAGCGATTTCGCACAAAAAACAGCGAACACCATGGCCAAGCGCTCACCACTGATGATGTGCGTCACATTAGAACAACTCAGGCGCAGTGCCTCTATGACGGTGTCTGAATGCCTGCGGATGGAGCGCGATATGGTCAGACATTGCTTCAAACACGGGGAAGTGCTTGAAGGCGTGCGCGCCTTGGTGGTCGATAAAGACAATACACCAGCCTGGTCTCCAGCCAGTCTGGACGCGGTCAGTCGTGACCAGGTTCTGAGTTTCTTTGCGCAGGTGTGGCCAGACTATGCACATCCTTTAAGGTACCTGCAGGAACTGGCTTCTTAAGCTAACGACTCATCTGAAAGCGATCAGAATAAACCTGATTTATCTGGACAAATTCCAGAAGCAGCAAAGGGAGTACGCGCAAGCGTACTCCCTTTGTGTTATTGGCTGTCTGTTGTGTTGTTTTTAGCTGATTGCCGTAAGCATCCGGTGAAGTCATCTTGAAGTTAAGTGCGTAAGCGTAGATGATCGTGTCCACTTAATAAGTGGACACTTGTACATGATGGACGATGGAATCAATACGCCAAGACGGCGTCGGCGGCAC
>NZ_JACOGG010000036.1 GCF_014284365.1 Cognatundibacterium rugosum | reverse complement strand
CAGAGCGCAGCCAGCGTTCTCCTGCAGATAGTACTCAACAACCTGTACTTTGAATTGCTTTGTATATTTACTCATGAAAACACCCCAAAAGTATGGACGGGTGTCCAACTTTTGGGGTGCAGTTCAGATGAGTGCCTTTTTTTACGCCTGAAACCATGCGCTTCTATGCGTTTTAGCCTGCCTGTTGTTGCTCTATATCGTCCAGACATTCACGGCCGCGTTGTGTGATTTCCAGTTGTTGTGTGTCTGGGTTTAATTGCACATGCGCTTTTTTACTCAGGAAGTTAATGATTGCACTTGGCAATTTAATGTCCTTACCTTGAGCGATCGCGCGTAAGCCATCGATACATTGTTTGATAAACAGGGTCTGGCGTCCGCTGTCTGTTAATTCCAGACCGCCATCTTTGCGGAAGGCGATCAATTTGATGCCGGATAATTTTTTTGCGTTACGGTTAACGCAGACACTGGGCTTGCCATGCTTGCCGAGCTGACTAACCTGCTCGAGTGCATCGAATTCATCAATGCTCAGTTTGTGATTCATAGTACGGGTCTTTCTTTGGAGTTTGCGGTAACGGGTGCGCACGCCTGACGGCTAGGGGCAGTGACTCGTTGAGATGGCGAGCTGGCCGCGGAGTACGATCGGCTCTGTCATGTGTATTCTGGTCCTGCCAGGTGTCAGTGCTGCTGTTCATGCTGCTAAATCAGGGGTCTGAATATAGCACATGCTGACAAAGATCGGCTTCATCTGGCAGTTGAAGAGCTGGATTCTTTTACACATGCTGCAATAAGTTGCCGGCCACTATCTGCAGCGCGCGTGACAACGCAGCGCTTTGACACAGACTGGTCTTGATGCAAGGAAAATAAAGAAAGTAGTTGAACTACAAAAAGTAGTATAACTACAAAATGAATGCGCTATTTGTGGGCTTGATGCAACAAGTAAGCGCATTGTTTCCGCTGTAGTGCACTGTTATTGCTCAAATTTTTGTAGTTATATGTAGTCTTTGTTTGACACTGAATCTAGTTTTAGTACAAAATCGTTTCTGGAACGTAGGGTTCTGGTGAGTCAAGTGGTAGATACAGTGCAGCTCAAAAGTGTAGTTTTATACAAGAGTGAGGGGACAAACAGATGAAACAACAAATGCAACAGCGTGTGCAGGCTCAGCCTGCGCAGCGTTTTCAGTTAAGCCCGGTCGCAATCGCTTGCGGCGTATTGGTCATGAGTATGTCCAATCTGGCGCAGGCGCAGGAAGCCAAAGCAGAGAAACCAGCTGCCGATGCCAAGTCAACGACCGTCGTTGTGACGGGTATCCGTAAAGGTATCGAAGACGCGATCAGTGTGAAAAAAAATTCCAACGCGATCGTTGAGGCGATTTCCGCAGAAGACATCGGCAAATTGCCGGACACCAGCATTGCAGAATCGATCGCCCGTCTGCCTGGACTGTCTGCGCAACGCGTGAATGGTCAGGCGCAGCAAATCAGTATCCGTGGTACTTCCGGTGATTTATCCACTGTGACGCTGAATGGCCGTGAACAAGTATCTACCAGTGCCAGCCGTGTGGTTGAATATGATCAGTATCCATCTGAGCTGATTAGCGGCGTGACTGTTTATAAAACAGCAGACCCTTCCCTGGTCGGTCAGGGCTTATCTGGTACTGTTGATCTGCAAACCGTAAAACCTTTGGCATTTGCTGGACGTACCATTGCGGTGAGTGTGCGTGGCGAACGCAACTCTCTGGGCAGCGAAAGCCCGGGTGCGCCAAACACAGGTAACCGCGTCAGTGCCTCCTATATCGATCAGTTTGCTAACCGCACGGTTGGTGTGGCACTGGGCTTTGCGCACAGCGATAAACCAAATGTGAACAATTTCTTCGAAACCTGGAACTGGGTAGAAGGTAATAAAGGCGTACCCGATGGTGTGAAAGCCCCGCAAGGTATTAAAGCCCTGGCGATCACGGGAAATTCCAAACGTGATGGTTTAATCGGTGTGGTCGAATGGCGTCCATCCAAAACTTTTACATCGACATTTGACGCTTACCATTCGGAGTTAAAGCAGGATGAAGTGCGTCGTGGTTTTGAAGTGCCGTTTGAAAGCTGGTCCGGTGCCAGTTTCTCTAACCTGAACGTGGTCAATGGTCTGGCTGTCGCCGGGACGATCAATGCGAGTCCTGTGATCCGTAATAATTCCTTTACCAAAGAAAGTGAGATCACTGCTTTTGGCTGGAACAATAAATTCACACTGGATCAATGGACACTGGTGGCTGACATCAGCCACTCCTCAGCCAAAATCAAAGAAAAACTGATCGAAATTAACTCTGGTCGTGCAGCGGGCAACATCAGCTACAACTATGCAAATGGCCGCGATATTCCGACTTTCACTTTCTCCGATAGTCTGTCTGATCCGGCTGCGATCAAGATTGGTGGCAAATTCGGTGATGGCTATGTGAATGTACCTTCACTCAACGACAAGCTGAATTCTTTCCGCCTCAGTGCACGTCGTGATTTTAGCGATGGCATGATTTCCAGCGCTGAAGTGGGTGTGAATTACTCTAAACGCGATAAGACGAAAGAACATCTGGAAACCGGCTTTGATAAGATAGGCGATGGCTCCTTCTCATCCAGCGTTTTGTATGGCCCGCAGGATCTGAGCTTCCTGAATATGCCAAACACGCTGAGCT
The DNA here is from genome assembly GCF_014284365.1 of Cognatundibacterium rugosum. Classification (GTDB taxonomy): domain Bacteria; phylum Pseudomonadota; class Gammaproteobacteria; order Burkholderiales; family Burkholderiaceae_D; genus Undibacterium; species Undibacterium rugosum. The sequence goes on along the minus strand of NZ_JACOGG010000036.1, from coordinate 11,188 downwards.
GGAATATTCCTGCGGTACTGGCGGCCAATTTCGGCCCTTACAACGCGGTAGTGCTGAACCCATGGGGTGCAACGAAGAACTGGTCGCTGACTGAAAAAGTCACTACCGGTTACGCCAAACTGAATCTGGATACAGAAGTGTCTAACATTCCAGTCGCAGGTAACTTTGGTGTGCAGGTAGTACGTACCGATCAGTCGTCGACATCGAATGCCTTACTGTCCTGGCCTATCGCTGCATTGGTACCGATTACAGATGGTAAGGTGTATACCGATGTATTACCTAGCCTGAATCTGGCCGCGACTTTCCCCGGCGAGCAAATTGTACGCTTTGGTATCGGTAAGTCGATAGCACGCGCTAAGTTGGACGAGTTGAATGCAGCACGTGAAGTTGGTTTATCTAACGGTAAAACCGGTACCCCTAACGGGAATGGCGGCAATGCTAAACTCGACCCTTGGAAAGCTGACTATGTGGATCTGTCTTACGAAAAATACTTCGGTAAGAAAGCCTATGTCTCTGCTGCGGTCTTCCATAAGCAGTTGAAATCGTATATCTACAAACAGACCACACCTTACGATTTTTCTGCCATGAATATTCCGGGTGCAACCACGAATATTGGTACATTTACGCAGCCTATCAATGGCCAGGGTGGTAAGTTGCAAGGCCTGGAACTGGCGGTATCCTTACCGTTGGATCTGATCACACCTGTGCTGGATGGCTTTGGTGTAACAGCAAATCTGTCGCTGACGAATAGCGCGATTTCGATTAAAGATCAGCGTTTCGGCAGCCAAAGCGTACCTCTGCCAGGCTTGTCTAAAAATGTCGCTAACCTGACGGCTTACTATGAGAAGGATGGCTACTCTGCACGTATCAGCCAGCGCCGCCGCAGTGATTTCGTTGGTGAAATCGGTGGCCCTGGTGGTCAGAACGAGCTGACATTCGTGAAGGCGGATACCGTCGTCGATCTGCAATTAGGCTATGACTTCAGCAGCGGTTTCGCGAAAGGGGCGTCGCTCTTATTCCAGGTGAATAATCTGACTGATACTGCATTCCAGACTTACTCCGGTTTGCCTGATCGTCCACGTGGCTATCAAAAATATGGCCGCCAGATGTTCGTTGGTATCAACTATAAGATGTAATCCACTCCTTGGTATCGAAAGCCCTTCTGCAGCTCCGGCTGGGAAGGGCTTTTTTTAAGATATGTCGGGTTGCTTTATTCGGCCTTACACTATCTGCTGGAATGGCAGGACTAAGCCAGTCATAATCAGACTTCATGACGCAGAGCGACTGGGTTCTGTACATTGAAGCAAATCTTATTCAGGCGGGGACAAACAGATGCAAAGTATCGTCAATAAACCCACGCTGTCGTTCTGGCAGTTGTGGAATATGAGTTTTGGTTTTTTTGGTATCCAGTTTGGTTTCGCGCTGCAAAATGCGAACACCAGCCGCATTTTCTCAACGCTGGGCGCACTGCCTGACGACCTGCCTTTATTCTGGCTCGCAGCACCGGTGACCGGTTTGCTGGTGCAGCCGATAATCGGCTATCTGAGCGACCGTACCTGGCACCCCACCTGGGGGCGGCGCCGTCCCTTTTTCTTTATCGGCGCCTTGCTGGCATCATTTGCTTTATTAGCGATGCCACATGCCAGCGCGATCTGGATGGCGGTTGTCATCTTATGGCTGATGGACGCGGCGATTAACGTGTCTATGGAACCTTTCCGTGCCTTCGTTGGCGACAAGCTCGCACCGTCGCAGCAAACCGCAGGATTTGCGATGCAAACCTTCTTCATCGGCTGCGGTGCTGTGATTGCCTCGCTGCTACCGACTTTTTTCTCGGATGTATTAGGCGTGAGCAATGTCTCAGCAGATGGTGGGATACCTGATACGGTGAGATTTTCATTTTATGCGGGCGGCAGTATTTATTTTCTGGCGGTGTTGTGGACGGTAATCAGCAGTGAGGAATTGCCACCACAGGATCTGCAAAAGTTTGAGCAGCAACGCGCTGCCAGCCAGGGTATAGCGGCAGCCGTGCGTGAAATGGTATCCGGTTTCATGCATATGCCTGAGACTATGGTCAAACTGGCGGTCGTACAATTTTTTACATGGATCGCATTGTTCGCGATGTGGATCTACACGACCACCGCGATTGCCGAGCATATTTTTGCGACCACGAATTCGCAATCTTCCAGTTTTCAGGAAGCGGGTAACTGGGTCGGTACCATGTTCGCGGTCTATAACGGTGTATCTGCGCTGGCCGCCTTTTTATTACCTGTACTGGCGAAACGCAGCAGTAAAAAAATCGTCCACATGCTGTGTCTGCTGGCCGGTGGAGCCGGACTGATCAGCATCTACTTTATCCATACACAACTCTGGTTATTGCTGCCTATGCTGGGTATGGGACTGGCGTGGGCCAGCATACTGACTATGCCTTATGCCTTGCTGGCATCTTCTTTGCCGCAAGAAAAAATGGGTTACTACATGGGCGTGTTCAACTTCTTCATCGTGATCCCGCAAATTGTGAGTGGCTTATTATTGGGCTGGGTGACACGTCACTGGTTTGATGGTCATACCGTCAAAACTCTGATGCTGGGCGGATCCTGCATGATCATTGCCGGTTTGCTGAGTCTGATGATTAAAGAAGAAGCTGCCGCGTAAGCGGTTTTCTGCTCATGGATGAAATACCCCTCTGCGCTTCGGCCTGTGCTTGCTGAGGACAGCAGAGTGGTACTTTACCCGCGTCATGGAGTGAGAGCCAAATGAAGTATGTATTGAGTACAGCCGTGGCCGGATTGCTGAGCTTGTCTGGCTGGAGCTTAGCCCAGTCTCAGCCGCAACAAGCTCAACAACTACAACAAAAACAAACCCAAGTGCGTGCGCAAACGCCCGCCGCACCAGCCGCTGCGAGTAGCGCCACAACATCCCATACACAACAACAGGTAACCCGTTTTTTATGGGCCAACGCGACAGTCTATTTTTTACTGACTGACCGTTTTTTGAATACCAATCCACGCAATGATCATGCCTATGGACGCCGGGATGATGGCGCTGCTTTGCGTTCGTTTATGGGGGGCGATCTGGCTGGTGTGACCCGAAAAATCAAAGAGGGCTATTTCAATGCACTGGGTGTGAATGCACTCTGGATTACCCCACCGGTGGAACAGGTACATGGCGCAACCGATGAGGGCAGCGGCCGTTCATATGGGTTTCATGGCTATTGGGCCAAAGATTTTACCCGCCTCGATGCCAGTCTGGGCAGTGAGCAGGATTTACGCGAACTGGTCGATACAGCGCACAGACACGGCATACGGATATTGCTGGACGTGGTGATGAATCATACTGGCCCTGCCACAGAGCGGGATGCCTTGTGGCCAGACAGCTGGGTCAGGCTGGATCCGGTGTGTACCTATCAGGATGTGCCATCAACGGTAAGCTGTGCACTGGTGAAAGGCTTGCCCGATCTGAAAACTGAGGTGATGACGGATGTATCACTGCCTGCTGTACTCGTGGAAAAATGGAAAGCAGAAGGACGCTATGAGCAGGAAGTGCGTGAGCTCGATACTTTCTTTGCGCGTACAGGCCTGCCACGTGCGCCACGCTATTACCTGATGAAATGGCATACCGACTGGGTGCGGCGTTTTGGTATTGATGGCTTCCGTGCGGATACCGTCAAACATACTGAGCCGGAATTATGGAAGGAACTAAAAGCACTTGCCAGCGAGGCGCATAGCGACTGGAAACGCAGTAATCCGGCCAAGGTATATTTCGATGAGCCGTTTTATATGACGGCAGAAGTATATGGCTACAGCTTGCAGCAAGGTCAGCAATTCCGTATGGATGGTGGCAGTCAGATTAATTACTTTCAATATGGCTTCGACAGCCTGATTAATTTTGGCTTTAAGTCCGATGCGAAAGGCGACTATGAAACCCTGTTCTCATCCTATGCGCATCAGTTACACGGCCCGCTGATGCCATATTCTGTCTTGAATTACATCAGCTCTCACGATGATGACCAGCCTTTTGACCCGCTGCGCCAGCAAGCAATGGCAGCGGGCACCCGCTTATTGCTGAGCCCGGGAGCGGCACAGATTTACTACGGTGATGAGACTGCGCGTGATTTGCAGGTCGCGCATGCGAGTGGTGACGCCAAATTGCGTTCTGTGATGAACTGGGATGACTTGAAAAAAAATCGTCGGGTACAGCATAGCTATGTGCAAGAAATACTGCGGCATTGGCAAAAGCTGGGGCGTTTCCGCCAACTGCACCCATCTATAGGTGCGGGGCAGCACCAGCAACTGGCGGCACAGCCTTACACATTTTCCAGAACCTTGCAGCAGACTGACTGGCAGGATCAGGTCGTGATTGCACTCGACTTACCGGAAGCGCAGCCCGTCAGCATTACCGTCGCACCTGTGTTTGCTGATGGCAGCCGGGTCAGGGACAGTTACACCGGATACACCGCTATCGTCAAAGCAGGTAAAGTTAGTTTGCCGCGCGCAGGTATCGTCGCGCTCATCGCACAGGATCAATGATGAATTTCGCTTTCAGTAATCAGTCTACAAATCATCGTATTGTGACTTCAGGTCGTCAGCCACGCAGCGTTTATGCGGTATGGGGCAGTGCCTTGCTGGCGGCGGCCATTGCGCCTGCTGTCTGCGCCCAGAATACGCAGCGCAGTGTGCAGGACGTGGTGCAAAAAGAGTCAGTCTTAGAGCTGCGCCTCAACGATGGTGTGGTGCAGTTCCGACCTTATGCCGCGAATCTGATCGAAACCAGTTTTCTTCCTCAGGGCGCAGCTGCGCCACAGTCATCACACGCGGTCGTGATGAAGCCACTACAGGTGCCGGTGCGCTTGCGGCAGGATAAGGAGCAGATCGAATTCCGGGCCGGTGATATGCTGCTCAAAATCAGTAAATCACCGTATCAGGTCAGTTATTTTTACAAAGACCGTCCCTTACTCTCTGAACAGCAAGGCTTTCATCAGGCTGGTGCTGCACAAGTTGTCGATTTCAATATCAGTCAGAATGAAGTGCTGTATGGCGCTGGCGCACGCGCGCTTGGTATGAACCGGCGTGGCCATCGTCTGCCGCTGTATAACAGGGCGCACTATGGTTATGAAGAGCGTTCAGAGCAAATGAATTTTTCTATGCCGCTGGTATATTCGTCAAAGTTATACGGCATTCATTTTGATAACGCCAGTACCGGCTTTCTGGACTTAGACAGTCAAAAGAATAATCGTCTGGCATTTGAGGCGAATGGCGGTCGCCAGACTTACCAGATTTTTGCGGCAGATCAGTGGGAGAATCTGGTCGCCACCTACACCACACTGACCGGTAAGCAGCCTTTGCCGGCACGCTGGATACTGGGTAATTTTGCCAGTCGCTTTGGTTATCATACCGAGCAGGAGGCACGCACGATAGTGCAACAATATAAAACTGAGGCCATTCCGCTGGACGCGATTATTTTCGATTTGTTCTGGTTTGGCAAAGAAGTCAAAGGAACGATGGGCAATCTCGCTTTCGATCGTGACAGCTTCCCTCAGCCAGAAAAAATGATGGCGGATTTTGCCAAACAGGGTGTGAAAACGATTCTGATCACTGAGCCATTTATCCTCACCACATCCAAACGCTGGAAAGAGGCGACAGAACAGCGCATCCTGGCCACAGACACGCAGGGCAAAGCGGCGACGTATGATTTCTATTTCGGTCATACCGGTTTGATTGATGTGTTCGATCCGGTCGCGAAAGACTGGTTCTGGAATATCTATGCCGGCTTAAAAAAGCAGGGCGTGAGCGGATGGTGGGGGGATCTGGGGGAGCCGGAAGTACATCCCTCCCATGTGCAGCACAAGACTGGCAGCGCCGATCAGGTACACAATATTTATGGTCATGAGTGGGCAAAACTGATCGCGCAGGGATACCAGAAACACTACCCCAATGAGCGGCCATTTATCCTGATGCGTGCTGGGTATTCCGGCTCTCAGCACTATGGCATGATACCGTGGTCGGGCGACGTGAACCGGACCTGGGGCGGTTTGCGTTCCCAACCTGAGATCGCCTTGCAGATGGGCATGCAGGGGATGGCATATATGCATTCCGATCTGGGCGGCTTTGCCGGTGCGAATCTGGATGATGAATTGTATGCGCGTTGGTTACAGTATGGCGTGTTTCAACCAGTGTTCCGGCCCCATGCGCAGGAAGACGTCGCCTCTGAGCCTGTGCTGCGTTCCGCACAGGCGAAAGCATTGGCAAAGGCCGCGATAGAATTACGTTATCAACTGCTGCCGTATAACTACACACAGAGTTTTTTGAATCATCAGCGCGGCCTGCCGCTGATGCGTCCTTTGTTTTTTGCGGAGCCAGCCAATCCAGCCTTGCTGGATGATGCCAGCAGCTATTTCTGGGGTAATGATTTCCTGGTGCATCCAGTGCTGCAGTCAGGGCAGCAACAGGCGGAAATCTATTTCCCCAAAAATGGGCCATGGCTGGATTTTCATACAGGACAGCGCTATGCAGCTGGCAGTCGTGCAGCAGTCTCTTTGCAAGCGGACCGGATACCGGTATTTGTACGTGCCGGGGCCTGGATTCCGCAGGCACAGGGCTTACAAAACACGACGCAATTTGATGTGAGCAAACTGGATTTGCACTACTACTATGACGAGGAGCAGACACTCAGCGAAGGTATGCTATATGACGACGATGGATTGACTGCCAATGCCTATGAGTCGCGTGCCTATGCCATCATGCGTTTCCGTGCGCAAAAGCAGCAGGCACTGCAAAGTCGGCAAAAACAGTTGACCCTGTCTTTTGATCACGAATATGGCAAACAATATGTCGCCAAGGACAGAAACTGGCGTCTGGTAGTGCATCAGATTAAACAGCGCCCACAATCTGTAAAGCTGAATCAGCAAGATATTCCATTTACCTGGGATGCACAGAAACAGGAGTTAAGCCTGGACCTGGCATGGAAAGCCAGACAGCAATTACGTATGCAGGTGCTGTGGGCTGATACTGAAAAATAGTCAGCGTAGCTGACGCTGTGGTAAATTGCAGGAAATTTCGCCACCCTTGCTCCGTGCTGCGCCTGAGCGCACACGGCATGGTGACCCGCTTAAGAAAATAGCGCTTGATAGCGCGCAGAATGAACAAGCAAGCCTGGACATGACCGACAACGCAATTGCAGATGTAGCCAGCGCCGGATTTTCCGGCGGCCCACGATTACTCGCCGATATAGGTGCGACCCATGCACGCTTCACACTCGAAACCGCAGCCGGTGTATTTGAAGCGGTAAGGGTACTGAAGTGTGATGATTTCAGCGGCATCGTCCCCTTATTACAGGCGTATCTGTGCGAGCATGAAGGACGGCGCATACACCATGCAGCCTTTGCGATTGCCAATCCTATCGACGGTGACGATATCCGCATGACCAATCGCGCCTGGTCGTTTTCCATCGAAGCAGTACGCCGTGAATTCGGTCTCTATACGCTGTTGATTGTGAATGACTTTACCGCACTGGCGATGTCGTTGCCTGGTTTGCAGCCGACAGACGTGCTGCAGATAGGTGGAGGGCAGCCTGTAGCCAAGTCTGTTATCGGCGTACTTGGGCCGGGTACTGGTCTTGGCGTATCCGGTCTGATTCCGACTTCCGATGGTTTCGTGACTTTAGGTTCTGAAGGTGGGCACGTCAATTTTGCACCTTGCGATGAACGTGAATATGCGATTTTGCAGTATGCCTGGAGAGAGTGGCCGCATGTATCCACCGAGCGCCTGATTTCCGGACCCGGGCTGGAACTGATTTATCTGGCGCTGGCGGATCGTCATCAGCGTCAGGTTGAACCGCTGGCTGCGCAGGAAATTATGCGCCAGGCTTTGCAGGACAAGGATGCGTTGGCGCTGGAAGCAATAGAATGTTTCTGCGCGATGTTAGGCAGCTTCAGTGCGAATCTGGCCGTGACGCTGGGTGCCTTCGGAGGCATTTATATAGGCGGTGGTATCGTGCCGCAGATGGTCAGCTATTTTGCCGAATCGCCTTTCCGTTCCCGTTTCGAAGCCAAAGGGCGCTTCAGTACTTATCTGGGACAGATACCGACTTACGTCATCACGACACCGAATCCGGCTTTCTACGGCGTGTCAGCGATTTTATCTGAGCATTTGCGTGGACGCAGCGGTGATAGTTCCCTCATGGACCGCATACAGCAAATCCAGACTGAACTCACACCTGCAGAACGCCGGGTTGCTAAGCTGGTGCTGGAAAATCCGCGTACCGTCCTGAATGAGGCGATCGCTGAGATTGCGCGACTGGCCGATGTGAGCCAGCCTACCGTGATTCGCTTTTGCCGTTCTCTGGGATTTACCGGACTGGCTGATTTTAAACTCAAATTTGCCAGCAGTCTGACTGGCACTATCCCGGTACGTCATAGCCAGGTCCGGCGTAGCGACAGCACGCATGATCTGAGTGCCAAGGTGATTGATAATACTGTATCGGCGATATTGAATTTCCGCGATCAGCTAGAGGTGCATGCGATAGATCGCGCCATCAGCCTGCTCAGAAAAGCGAATAAAATTGAATTTTATGCGGTCGGTAATTCGCGTGCAGTGGCACTCGATGGACAGCATAAATTCTTTCGTTTCCGTATTCCTACCGCCAGCTATGGCGATGCGCATTTGTTCAGCATGGCGGCAGAGTTGCTCAATCCTGGCGATGTGGTGATCGTCGTGTCAAATTCCGGTAAATTGCCAGAATTGCTGCATGCGACCGAAGCGGCTCTGGCTGCTGGCGCAGATGTGATTGCGATTGCACCACATCAGTCGCCTCTGGCACGCCTGGCCAGTGTTTGCCTGGCGGTCAATCATACCGAAGACAATGCGACCTTCCTGTCCATGATTTCCCGCATTTTGCAATTATTGTTGATCGACATTCTTGCTGTCGGTTTGTCTATGGATGCCGGTGTCAGCCCCTCTGAGAGTCGTGCGCGTGAGGCTTCGCGCCTGAGCCATTTGCTGATCTCTCACCTCGATAGCTGAACGCTGCTGTTCATTCACCGGCACAGACCTTACAATGCGGTCTGTCGCCGCATATTTCTGCGTAGCCGGGCTGCCTCGGGGCATCCTGCCGGGGCGGTGCCAATCCGCAGGGACGTACGCGCATGCCCGATTCTTCTTAATTTTTGATCGTTTTCCTATGAAGTCTTTTTTGAAGTCTGTGCAGGCATTAAAAAATCAGTGGTTTTCTTCTGCACCAGCCGTGAATCCTGTGCGTTTACCGGCTGGCGTTACCGCGACAGATCCTGTACTGACTGCCCTATTAATCACCGTATTGCAGCAGCACCAGAAGCCAACAGAGGAGGGAGAAGGATATGTGCGCTTGTCCAGCGGTTTATGCTTGAGCATCCAGGCTCTGGAAAAAAAAGAACTGGGACCAGAACGTATAAAAACGGTGACCCGTATGACAGTCTGGCATCCACAGTTCTTTCCTGAAGGTGTTACTGAGTATCAGCACGCGCTGGGGAAAGATGAAAGCAGCGCGCTGAGCGACGGTATGCTGAACTGGATCAATATGGATTTGCTTGCACTGGAAGATGCGATCGCTGAATATCCGCAACAGTGTGCGGTGATAGAACTCAATACTGCTGCTGGCGACAGTGCTGCAGCACGTTACCGCCAGATCATACTCGGGCCGGTCGCACACCTGGCGACGCAGCCTGAAAAGAAAAAAGAAGCACATCCTTTCTGCCCATGCTGCCTGATGACAGAGACGATGGCGGCTTTCCATGATGTGCTGCAAACTGAGCGTTTGCTGGGCATACGGCTGTTTGTCTCGCGTGATCAGCATGGACAATTGAATGCGGATTGCCGTGTGAATGGTGAAGATTTCCCAGCCGCTCTGCCTTTGCTTATAGCATATGCAGAAAAATGGCCGCAGCGTGGTTTGGAATTCCGCAAACAATATGTGATCGTACGTTCTGCGGAAAACAGCATTCATCAGAAATCGCAGGCTGTGCAAGCGTCAGAGAATACTACTCGGTGAGTCGTCTATGAATCCAGCTTTTATCTTGAGCCGTATGCTAGCTATCGTCGCAGCAATTGCGTTGACTGCCTTATTGGTACTGGCGCCGTTCTGGGTGGTGAACCATGTAGGGCCAGCGGCTTTGCTATGGTATGAAGGCTTGTCAGCAGCGATGCAAAGCAAGGTGGATTTTGCTTTGCGCTGGTGTGCACCTGCCATCATTGCTGTGTGTGGCCTGATATTGTTGGCTTTAATGGCACGTCGCGCCCTGGCCGCCAAACGCGGCGATGAACACCGCCCTTTGTAAGACGCTGCATCATTGGTGGCAGGGTTAAGGTATTTAAAAGCGTTTAAAACCTTAAAACTTTAAAACCTTAACAGCGTTTAACACAGAGACACGGAGATAGCACAGAGGTCACAGAGAAAAGCGAAGTAAGCGGATCAATCAGTCCCGCCCTCCTACCTTTCTCTTAAGTCTTTCTCTGTGTCTCGTGTCTCTGTGTTTAAAGGTTCAAAGGTTCAAAGGTTTAAATGTTTAAAACCCGAAAAGCGTTTAACACAGAGACACGGAGGGTGCACAGAGGTCACAGAGAAAAGCAAAGAAAAGTAAGCTGATCAAGCTTTATTTTCTTGCGCCTTTCTCTGTGCCTCTGTGTTTAAAGGTTTAAAGATTTAAAACGTTTAACACACAGAACGTACAGGCAAGAAAAAAGGCAGGGATATCCCTGCCTTTTTTTGATCAGCCCGGTTTGTATAGCGATGCATGCCGGGGGTGATGATCTTTACTTCATAAACTGCTCATTCCCAACCATACCGATCTTGGTCACGCCCAGACGCTGGGCTGAGGCCATCACCGCGGCCACCGATTTGTATGGCACCACCGCGTTTGGTCGCAGATGCACCTCAGGCTGGTCCGCCTGGGTCGCCACTTCAGTCAGCTTGGCTTCGAGTTCGTTACGGTTCGCCAACGCCACGCCATTCCACAATACCGTGCCGTCAAAGTCGACGTCGATGTTGACCACCACTGGCTCCACCGGATTCTTCGGCGCGGCCTGGTTGGTTGGCATGTTCAGATTCACGGAGTGATTCTGAATCGGGATGGTGATGATGAGCATGATGATCAATACCAGCATCACGTCAATCAGCGGGGTCATGTTCATTTCGATCATGACTTCCGGATCAGCCGATG
>NZ_JACOGG010000035.1 GCF_014284365.1 Cognatundibacterium rugosum | reverse complement strand
TTGCCAGACTGAAGCATTTCCGCAGCATTGCGACCCGCTTTGAGAAACTGGCGCGGAATTTCAAGGCGATGCTTTTTATTGCCTGCACTCTCATCTGGGTTAAATTGAAATGAGGACACGCCCTAGCCTATCGAGACGCAACAGCACAATATTTAGTCCAATTTTCATTAAAAACTTCTATAGCTATTAACTCGTCTGTTTCCTCTTTTGAAAATGGCTTTTCTCCGCTTTTAATTCTTAAATAAGATTTGTCTAAGATCTTATTCTCTCGATCTAAAGATTTGATTGCATCATTTATATCACTTGCAGGTGCATTGCCTGCAACCAAGCCCAGTCCATCGACATAGGCAAATCGCTCCCCTACTGCAAAAAACTTCTTAAACCCGACATAAGCCCCAAATCCATTTTTCGCATTCATCTCTCCGCATAAAACTCCTCTATTGAGTCGTACATTTCTGAATTGGCTAGATTTAGGGCCCTTTAGTGATGAAGATACGAATTCTTTCAGTTCAGAAATTTTCGCCTCCTCCAACTCAGCCTCACTTGGAGAGCACCCAACTAAAAAACAAATAACAAAAATCGAGAACAGTAATTTCATATTAAACAATAGACTCTAAATTGATCACAAAGGGACACCACACAATCATTTCAATAAGCTAAAGATGCAGTAGTGCAGCCAGAAAAACCACATCTATAGTAATCGAATAAATATTATTTTTAAAACAATTCTTACTAATTTAATTTCTTAACTTAATTTTTCATCAAAAAGAAGTTTGCTTAACTTTGCTACACTACGCCCTCACCGCTGTCTGCGGTATTTATGGAATAAGTTATGACGTCTGCACCACCCGCCTCCCAACTACACTGGGAATTTGAGGGCCAGCCTCAGTCTTGCCTGTGGCGCTCAGAAAATGGCAGCCCGGCACCAAAGAAAGTTGTACTGGCGGACGACCGCATGTCGGCCGATACTGCCTACCGTCTGGCCTGCGAGGGCACGGCCTTGTTGTGGCAGGGTGATTACCACCAGGCCAGGCAAATGCTACAGGCACTGGGGCGGCGTATGGAGCGCAAAGCTGTACGCAAAAATACAAAAACTGCCGCCACGACCACGACCACCACGACCGCCGATATCACCCTGAGCTTTCATCAGCATCGCCAGGCGCAGGCGCAGCGCGCACGTATCCTCGGCATGGTACTGGTACCGGTCACGGCAGAGCTGAGCGTCCCTTTACGACGCGCGCCGGATGTACGACTGGCGCTGGAGCAGGCTGGCGCAACGACTGGCAGCACGTTTGCATTATCGCTGCGTGAATTGCTGGGCATCATAGGTGCGTTTGAATGGCGCAAGAATGGCGTGGACATTCCTACGCTGGGTGGCAAGATACATCCCTACTATGGCGTGTTTTCACCGATACGCGGCGAGTATGTGGACTTAGTCGCCAAAGCGCGTCTGCCAGTAATGGATCTGGCATTTGATATCGGTGTCGGCAGCGGCGTGTTATCAGCGGTACTGGCGAAACGCGGCGTACAAAAAATCATCGCCACCGATCAGGACCCGCGCGCACTGGCTTGTGCAGCCGAGAATTTGCACAATCTGGGATTGGCAGCACAAGTAGAATTGCTGCAAACCGATTTATTCCCGCCCGGTAAAGCCGGACTCATTGTCTGTAATCCACCCTGGCTACCGGCCAAACCCAGCTCCGCCATAGAATACGCCGTGTACGACCCTGACAGCCGCATGCTGCGTGGTTTTCTGGCTGGTGTAGCGGCCCATCTGACCGCACAGGGAGAGGCATGGCTGATTATGTCCGACCTGGCGGAACATCTGGGCTTGCGTAAGCCAGATGAGTTCTGGGGCTGGATAGAAGCGGCCGGACTGAAAGTCGCCGGTAAAATGGATATCAAGCCGCGCCATGGAAAATCCGTCGACCTCAGCGATCCCTTGCATGCCGCGCGCGCCAAAGAAGTCACGTCGCTGTGGCGACTGACTTTGCAGTAAGCCACACAAGCTGTTCAGCTGTGCAGCAGTGCCCCGCTTGCTGCCAGCCTGGCTAAACTGATCCCGATTTAATATTGATCACCAACACGATTGAATTCACCATGCTCAACAAACCCGCCCGTATACTGACCTTTAAATGCAAAAGCTGTGGTAAATCTGTGCAGGTCTTCCTGCAAAAAGTCTCAGCCTGCGCGCACATCTCCCCTTACCAGGGCATCTGCACCTGCGGCACAGTGATGAAACATGCAACAGGCAACAAAGAAGCGGTGGCGTCCTATCTGAGTTCCGATGCGGTCACCTGGTCGCATCACCACTAATGCGCCATTCTCAGTGTGCCGCAGCCCCTGAGCACGCAGCGCACTAAAAACAGCTCCAATTGAGCTGGTTTGCAGGCATTTAGCGCAATTTCAGCACCCCGGAACAGGAAAGTTTGGGGAAAGCATTTATAATCTACCGCTTTGCAGCAGTTTTTCTGGAAACAATGAAGGTATTTCGCGGACTTCCCAATGCAGCCTCCCGTGCGCCTTGCGCACTGGCAATAGGCAATTTCGATGGCGTGCATCGCGGCCATCAGACTTTGCTCGCCCATTTACGGCAGGCAGCCGACCGTCTGGGGCTGGAATCTGCGGTGATGACCTTTGAGCCGCATCCACGCGCCTTCTTCGCCCGCCTGGCCGGTGATTTGTCTAAGGCACCAACCCGCATCGCCAACCTGCGTGACAATATGAGCTCGCTGGAACAAGCTGGCGTAGACCGCGTGATTGTTGAGCACTTCAATACCCTGTTCGCCTCCTTGTCGCCAGAAGATTTTATCCTCAAGGTCCTGGTAGACGGTCTGCATGTGAAATGGCTCATGGTGGGCGAGGATTTCTGTTTCGGCGCGCGCCGGGCCGGTAATATCGCCACACTGGAAGAAGCAGGCAAACGCTATGGCTTCGAAGTCCAGACCCTGCCTGCAGTACAGAATAAGGGCGTCAGAATTTCGTCCTCGGCCGTGCGCAAAGCGCTGGCACAGGGCGATTTCACGGAAGCCAGCGAATTACTGGGCCATCCTTACCGGATTTCCGGCCATGTGATCCATGGTCAGAAACTGGGACGCACGATCGGGTTCCCTACCCTGAACCTGCGCGTTGCACATCACCGCCCTGCCACGACCGGCATATTTATCGTCAAAGTACATGGCCTGGCAGAGCAGCCTTTACCGGGTGTAGCAAGTCTGGGCGTACGCCCAACCGTTGATGACAGCGGCCGGGTCTTGCTCGAGACCCATGTCTTTGATTATACCGGTCATGCCTATGGCAAAATCGTGCAAATCGAATTCCTGAAAAAGCTGCGCGACGAAGAAAAGTACCATGATCTCGCGACACTGACCGCTGCGATCAACCGTGATGCGGAACAGGCACGTGCCTATTTTGATGCAGCATCACGCATTCCGGCCAGCAGTGCGACCGACCGAATTTGAAGCTCTGCCTGACTCAGTGCCCCTTTCGCCAGGCGTACAACAAACCACTGTGACATCAGCTGCGCTGAATCTACACCCTGGATTTAACGGCAGATGCTTAGACCAAATTAAAACATACAAAGAAAACCACCATGTCCGATCAGAAACCAGCAAAAGCTGCTAATAAATATCCGGTCAATATGACTGAAACGCCTTTCCCTATGCGTGGCGATCTGGCCAAACGCGAACCCAAATGGGTCAAGGAATGGCAGGATAAAAAAATCTATGAACGTATGCGTGCCGCATCAGCCGGACGTCCTAAATTCATTCTGCATGATGGTCCGCCATATGCAAATGGCGACATCCACATCGGCCATGCTGTGAATAAAATCCTCAAGGACATGATCATCAAAGCGCGCAGTATGGCTGGCTTTGATGCACCCTATGTGCCGGGCTGGGATTGTCATGGCATGCCTATCGAAATCCAGATCGAAAAACTGCATGGCAAAAATCTGCCGGTGAATGAAGTACAGTCCAAAGCACGCGCTTATGCCGAAGAACAGATCGCCCGTCAGAAGGCCGACTTCATCCGCCTGGGCGTGCTGGGTGAATGGGACAATCCTTACAAGACCATGAACTTCAGCAATGAAGCGGATGAAATCCGTGCGCTGGGTCAGTTGCTCGATAAAGGCTATGTTTATCGCGGCCTGAAACCGGTGAACTGGTGTTTCGACTGCGGCTCTGCGCTGGCCGAAGCCGAAGTTGAATATGAAAACAAACGTGATCCGTCTATCGACGTCGGCTTCCCGTTTGCAGAGCATGACAAGCTGGCGCAAGCCTTTAAGCTGGACAATCTGCCGCACGGCCAGGGTTACTGCGTGATCTGGACCACCACACCGTGGACCATCCCCTCCAATCAGGCCTTGAACATGCACCCGGACATCAGCTACGCGCTGGTGGAAACGGTACGTGAGGGCGCGCCGCTGTTGCTGATCCTGGCGCAGGAACTGGTGGAATCCAGCCTCGCTAAATATGAACTCGAAGGCAAAGTCATTGCGACCTGTAGCGGTGCTGATTTGGCAGAAATCCGCTTCAAACATCCGCTGTCCTCGCTACATGAAGGCTATGACCGTTATTCGCCAGTCTATCTGGGCGATTACGTGACGCTGGACAGCGGTACCGGTGTAGTGCACTCGGCACCCGCTTACGGTATCGAAGACTTCCAGTCCTGCAAAGCGCATGGCATGAAAGATGACGAGATCATCGCACCTGTGATGGG
Source organism: Cognatundibacterium rugosum (assembly GCF_014284365.1). Classification (GTDB taxonomy): domain Bacteria; phylum Pseudomonadota; class Gammaproteobacteria; order Burkholderiales; family Burkholderiaceae_D; genus Undibacterium; species Undibacterium rugosum. The sequence goes on along the minus strand of NZ_JACOGG010000035.1, from coordinate 10,061 downwards.
TGATGGCCGCTACGCGTCCAGTCTGCCGTTCTTTGCTGGCATGACTATTTGGGAAGCCTCCAAACCGATCTGCGATAAATTGCGCGAAGCCGGTGCGCTGTTCTCGCTGAAAATGTTTGACCACAGCTATATGCACTGCTGGCGTCATAAAACACCGATCATCTATCGCGCCACCTCGCAATGGTTCGCGAGTATGGATAACACGCCGAAAGACGGTGGCGCTTCATTGCGTGAAACTGCGCTCAAGGCCATCGATGAAACAGCATTCTTCCCAAGCTGGGGTAAAGCGCGCCTGCATGGCATGATCGCGAACCGTCCGGACTGGACTCTGTCGCGTCAGCGTCAGTGGGGCGTGCCGATGGCATTCTTCCTGCACAAAGAAACAGGCCAACTGCATCCACGCACCCCGGAATTATTGGAACAGATCGCGCAACGCGTTGCAAAAGAAGGCATCGAAGCCTGGCAGCATATAGAAGCCGCTGATCTGCTGGGCGATGAAGCAGAGATGTATGTGAAAAACCGCGATACGCTGGACGTGTGGTTCGATTCCGGCACGACACATTTCACGGTATTGCGCGGCTCACACAAGGCGCAATCTGCTTATCCGGCTGATTTGTATCTGGAAGGCTCAGACCAGCATCGCGGCTGGTTCCACTCTTCCCTGCTGACCGCCTCTATGCTGGATGGCCACGCACCTTACAAGGCCTTGCTCACGCATGGTTTTGTGGTGGATGGCGAAGGTAAAAAAATGTCCAAGTCCAAGGGCAATGTGGTGGCGCCGCAAAAAATCTCCGATACGCTGGGTGCAGACATCCTGCGTCTGTGGGTGGCATCAACGGATTATTCCGGCGAATTGTCGATCTCCGATGAAATCCTGAAACGGGTGACTGAGGCCTATCGCCGTATCCGTAACACCCTGCGCTTCCTGCTTGCGAACACGTCTGATTTTGACTTCAGCAAAGATGCCATACCGGTCGATGCGATGCTGGATATAGACCGCTACGCGATCGCTGATATGGCGCGTCTGCAGCAAGACATCCTGGCGCATTATGAGCGTTTTGAATTCCATCCTGTGATCGCCAAGCTGCAGTCTTACTGCTCTGAGGACCTGGGTGGCTTCTACCTGGATATTCTGAAAGACCGCTTGTACACCAGCGGTGTCAACTCAGCGGCACGCCGCTCTGCGCAAACGGCTATCTGGCATATCACCCAGGCGCTGCTGCGCCTGATGGCGCCGACCTTGTCGTTCACAGCCGAAGAAGCCTGGCAGTTCTTTGCGACCGCAGAGGCCTATCAGGATAGTAGCGAAACTATCTTTACCCAGACTTACTATCAGTTGCCAGCAGTAGCGGGCGCAGAAGAATTGCAGGCTCGCTTCGCCAGCCTGCGCGCGGTACGTGCCGATGTGACTAAGCAGCTGGAAGAAGTCCGGGTCGCCGGTGGTATCGGTTCTTCATTGCAGGCTGAGGTTGTGATCAAAGCCAGCGGTGATAAGTTTGCCGTGCTGAACAGCTTTGCAGATGATTTGAAATTTACCCTGATTACCTCTGCAGCCAGCGTAGAACAAGTCGCCAGCGAAGCGGAAGAAGCCGTCGTGGTCACGCCATCGAAGTACGAAAAATGCGAACGCTGCTGGCATTATCGTGCTGATGTAGGATCGCATGCTGAGCATCCTGGTCTGTGCGGACGTTGCCACAGCAATTTGTTTGGCCATGGCGAATCACGCCGCTTTGCCTAAAACGCGCAAAGTACAGACCAGGCTGAGCGTCGTCGCACAGGCGACACTCAGCCGCATGCGCTGCGTTGAACCTCGTTTTCAGCACACGTTCAGTCTTCCCCTGACCCGTTAACAGTGAATGGACTCCATCTTTCATGGCAAGTAAAAAATCTCCTAAACCTGTAGTGCGCAACTCCGGCTCAGGCGCTAGCCTGATCCCTTGGCTGGGGCTGGCGACCATCGTCATTCTGCTCGATCAGGTCAGCAAGATCACGATCACCAGACTGTTCGCTTATGCAGAAACACTGGCAGTAACTTCTTTCTTCAATCTGACACTGGTGTATAACAAGGGTGCGGCTTTCAGCTTCCTGGCACAGGAATCCGGCTGGCAACGCTATTTCTTCACAGCGCTGGGTCTGATTGCTTCGGCTTACATCATTTATTTAATGCGTCAGCATTCGGCCCAAAAATTGTTTTGCTGGGCGCTTGCGCTGATCATGGGCGGTGCGCTGGGTAATGTGATTGATCGTCTGCTGTATGGTCATGTGATTGATTTCCTGGATTTCCATTATCTGGAAACCTACCATTTCCCGGCCTTCAATCTGGCCGACAGTGCGATTTGTCTGGGTGCGGCTTTATTTATTCTGGACGAATTGCGCCGGGTAAAAAAATAAGGAGTTGCTATGCGTCTGGCTGGTAAAAAAATCGTACTCGGGCTGACCGGTGGTATCGCCTGCTACAAAGTGGCTGAGCTGACCCGAGCACTCGGCAAAGCGGGGGCTCAGGTGCAAGTCGTGATGACGCAGGCAGCGTGCCAGTTCATCACGCCAGTGACGATGCAGGCCTTGTCTGGCAATACCGTTTTCACCGATCAATGGGATGCGCGCATAGGCAATAATATGCCGCATATTGATCTGACCCGCGATGCAGACGCGATCGTGATTGCGCCTTGCAGTACCGATTTTCTGTTCAAACTCGCTCATGGCGCCTGCGACGATCTGCTATCCACTTTATGCATAGCACGCCCAGCCCATATTCCGCTGCTGGTGGCACCGGCGATGAATGTGGAAATGTGGCAAAACCCTGCAACCCAAAGAAACGTCGCACTGTGCCGCGCCGATGGCATACACCTCATGGGGCCTGCGGCAGGTGAACAGGCCTGCGGCGAGACCGGCATGGGTCGTATGCTGGAGCCGGATCAGTTACTGAGCGAAATTATTGCGTCCTTCCAGACTAAATCCCTGCTTGGTCAGCATCTGCTGATCACCGCCGGGCCTACATTTGAGCCCATCGATCCGGTACGCGGCATCACTAATCTGTCTTCTGGAAAAATGGGCTATGCCATCGCACAGGCAGCCTGGGAAGCTGGTGCGCAGGTCACCCTGATTTCCGGCCCAACTGCGCTGGCCACACCTTACGGCGTGAAACGGGTGCAGGTACAAACTGCACAGCAAATGCATGATGCGGTGATGGCAGCACTGAAACAGCAAACCCAGCAAGCCTTTATCGCGGTCGCCGCAGTGGCTGACTGGCGGGTCGCCAATGCGAGTACGCAAAAGCTCAAAAAAACTGGCGAGCACGATACACCGGTGCTGCAATTTGCACAGAATCCCGATATTCTCGCCAGCGTTGCCGCCCTGCCGGATGCGCCTTACTGCGTCGGTTTTGCAGCAGAATCCGAGAACTTACTGGAATATGCCGCGGCTAAGCGGGTCAGAAAAAATATTCCACTACTGGTCGGGAATATTGGACACCAGACTTTCGGTCAGGACGACAATGAGCTGGTTCTGTTCGACGCCCAAGGCGCGACCCAGCTACCCCGCGCCGACAAACAAACCTTGGCCATTGCGCTGATACAGGAACTGGCAAAACGCCTGCATGCCTGATGTTACGGCGGTACTGGCCTATCCGGTACCGTCTCTGTTCATTCACTCAGAAATAAGCAAGATACCTTACGATGAAAAATGTTGCCCTGAAAATCCTCGATGCCCGCATGAAGGATCATTTACCAAGCTACGGCACGCCTGGCAGCGCCGGCCTCGACCTGCGCGCCTGTATTGACGCACCACTGACCATACAAGCAGGTGAAACCGTGTTAATCCCTACCGGCTTAGCCATCCACATCGCCGATCCTGGCTATGCAGCGATGATCTTGCCGCGCAGCGGGATGGGACATAAGCACGGTATCGTACTGGGCAATCTGGTGGGTCTGATTGATTCCGATTATCAAGGACAATTAATGGTCTCTACCTGGAATCGCGGGCAAAGCGCATTCACACTGAATCCTATGGAGCGTCTGGCACAACTGATCATCGTACCGGTGGTGCAGGTAGGTTTTGAAATCGTGGAAGAATTCGGCGACAGCGAACGGGGCGAAGGCGGCTTCGGCAGCACTGGCAAGCATTAAACGCCAAGGCCCGCTGGATTTGCGGGCGACCGATTCAAATCACAGCGCCATGTATTGCAATTCCCGGTGAACAAAACACCTGAGTAAAAAAGCCAGACTCAATCTGGCTTTTTTCTTACCTCTTTATTTTTTTGCTTCTGCCCGCAGACTCACGCAGGATGGTGTAGTTCCACTCATCTTCATGGATACCATTGCCAGTATCCACGCTGACCAGAAAACTGTCATCTTCACCTTTCACCCTGCGCCCTGTGGCAACATGCTTTTTACTCACATCGCGCCGGTCATACACATCGACTTCGACATTATTACCATCCAAAGCAGCCGCTGACAGCACGGATTCGATTGTTTTTGTCGTGTATTCCAACACATAAAGTGGTGGTTTCGGTATGCCCATCGTCCGCTCCATTTCCTTTTTTCTTTACCCAGACTTTGCAGTCTAGTGCCAATCCTTGCCAAAACAAGAACAAAAACAATTATTCAACCTCGACTGCTTCCTGCGAAGCTTCCGGTGGCGTCGCATCACCCTCTGAGAATTCCAACTTAATCTGATCCTTCTCATCCAGATCGACCACGACCCGGCCACCACTGACCAAGCGGCCAAACAGTAATTCGTCCGCAAGGGCTTTACGTATCATGTCCTGAATCAGGCGCGCCATAGGACGTGCGCCCATCAGCGGATCAAAGCCTTTTTTGCCCAGGAACTTGCGCAAGCCATCGGTAAAGCTGGCTTCCACTTTTTTCTCGTGTAATTGCTCTTCCAGCTGCATGAGGAATTTATCTACCACACGCAGAATAATTTCTTCATCCAGAGCACGGAAACTGATGATGGAATCCAGACGGTTACGGAATTCAGGCGTGAACATACGCTTGATATCCGCCATCTCATCACCCGCTTCACGACTGTCGTTAAAGCCGATAGAACGCTTCTGCAGACTTTCAGCACCGGCATTGGTGGTCATGATGATGATCACATTGCGGAAGTCAGCTTTGCGGCCATTATTATCGGTCAGCGTGCCATGATCCATGACCTGCAACAGGATGTTAAACACATCGGGATGCGCTTTTTCTATCTCATCCAGCAGCAGCACAGCATGCGGCTTTTTGGTAATCGCTTCCGTCAGCAATCCGCCCTGATCAAATCCCACGTAGCCCGGTGGAGCACCAATCAGACGACTGACCGCATGGCGCTCCATGTATTCGGACATATCGAAGCGTATCAGCTCTATACCCAGTGTAAACGCAAGTTGTTTGGCAACCTCAGTTTTACCCACGCCGGTAGGACCGGAGAACAGGAAAGCACCAATCGGTTTGTCTGTTTTACCCAAGCCAGCACGTGCCATTTTAATACTGGACGCCAGCGCCTCAATCGCCGGATCCTGACCAAACACCACGTTTTTCAAATCGCGGTCTATGGTCTGCAACTTGGCCCTATCGTCCTGGTTCACAGTCTGCGGCGGAATACGTGCTATTTTTGCAATGATGTCTTCAATATCTGCCTTGCCTATGGTCTTTTTCTGCTTAGACTTAGGCAACACTCGCTGTGCTGCACCTGCCTCGTCAATCACATCGATCGCCTTATCCGGCAGATGACGGTCATTGATAAAGCGTGCCGACAATTCAGCAGCGGTAGTCAGTGCGGAGGCAGAGTATTTGACATTGTGATGCTCTTCAAACTTAGATTTCAGTCCACGCAGAATCTGTACTGTTTGCTCTACCGTCGGCTCATTCACATCAATTTTCTGGAAGCGACGTGACAAGGCATGGTCTTTTTCAAACACGCCACGATACTCGGTGTAAGTGGTCGCACCGATACACTTGAGCTGACCACTGGACAAGGCTGGCTTGAGCAAGTTAGACGCGTCAAGCGTCCCTCCGGAAGCAGAGCCAGCACCAATAATCGTGTGGATTTCGTCGATGAACAGTATGCCGTTCGGTGTTTCTTTTAACTGCTTGAGCACACCTTTCAGGCGTAACTCAAAGTCGCCACGATACTTAGTACCAGCCAACAAAGCCCCCATGTCGAGCGAATAAACGACAGCGTTCTGCAAGATTTCCGGCACATCGCTTTGCGTGATGCGCAAAGCCAGGCCTTCAGCAATTGCAGTCTTACCCACGCCTGCTTCACCCACCAGCAAGGGATTGTTCTTACGGCGACGGCACAGTATCTGGATCACACGCTCCACTTCACTGTCACGGCCTATCAAAGGATCGATTTTGCCTTCGGCCGCATGACGATTCAGATTCTGTGTGAACTGATCCAGCGGATTTTCCTTCGCCTGCGCGTCGGTCTGGCCTTCTTCGCCACCCTCATGGGATTTTTGCGGTTCCGCCGGACTGTCTTTACGTACGCCATGCGAAATAAAGTTAACGACGTCCAGTCGTGTCACCCCTTGCTGGTGCAGGTAATACACAGCATGCGAGTCTTTTTCACCGAAAATTGCAACCAATACATTGGCGCCATTCACTTCCTTCTTACCATTCGATGAGGATTGGACATGCATAATGGCGCGTTGTATCACGCGCTGAAAACCCAGTGTAGGCTGGGTATCAACCTCATTACTACCCGGTACTGTCGGCGTATTATCAGTGATGAAATTGGTCAGCGTTTTGCGCAAATCGTCGATATTCACGGCGCAGGCACGCATGACATCCGCAGCTGACGGGTTATCCAGCAGGGCCAGCAACAAATGCTCGACCGTGATGAACTCATACCGTGCCTGCCGCGCCTCGACAAAGGCCATATGCAAACTGACTTCTAATTCTTGCGCAATCATACTTCCTCCATCACACATTGCAGGGGATGCCCTGCCTTACGAGCGTGCGTCAAAACGAGTTCCACCTTGGTCAGCGCAATATCCTTAGAATAAACGCCACAAATCCCTTTTCCATCTCGGTGGACTTTGAGCATGATCTGCATCGCAGTTTCCCGGTCTTTATTAAAGTATTCCTGAACGATAGCCACGACGAACTCCATAGGAGTGTAGTCGTCATTCAACAAAATCACTTGGTACATAGAGGGCGGCTTGAGCTGTTGCGCCTGCCGCTCCAATATCGTACTGTTACCATGCTTATTTCCCATACGTCTATTCTAGTACGTTGATTCAATCTCGATGCAAATAATAAACGAGTATATCGCGCTTATTTCAACGCTGATCAAATGTTACCTGCTTTCTGTGCTTTTCACAGATGGTGATCAATTCCCAGAGATCAAGCTCGGCGATGCGAATGTTTTTTCGACAAAAACCCACAGTCAAATAAGCGTTTTACAGACAAATTAAATTAAAAATACAACAATACAACATCCTCCTTAAAAGTTTCTTGACTTTAGTTTTTTTTCCGCCAAGAATGACAATTGTTGGCAACATTAGTTCTATTTAGTCAACATGAAGTGGGCAAGTTTAGGGAGGGCTGACATTCCGTCAGGTTTCTTGCTTTTACGGCTCGTGTGATTAGTTTCTATTTGAAAGATGCATTATGGCAACAGGTACCGTCAAGTGGTTCAATGATTCCAAAGGCTTCGGCTTTATCACTCCGGACGACGGTGGTGAGGATTTGTTCGCCCACTTTTCCGCAATCCAAATGAACGGCTTCAAGACACTGAAAGAAGGTCAAAAAGTAACGTTCGAAGTCACGCAAGGCCCTAAAGGCAAGCAAGCTTCTAACATTCAAAATCCTTAATCTCTGATTAAGATTTTTTAAAAAACCCCGCTCTGCGGGGTTTTTTTTATGCCAGACTACAAAAAACTGTCTGCAATCCGTATTTATCGAGAGTCACTGACACTGAACAATGAAGCTCAGGCACAAATTCATACTGCTGGCCGTCATTCCATTGCTACTATCACTCGCAGGGATGGCTGTCACTGTGCTGTATCATGCGACCGCATTAGCAAAACAGCAAAGACTCACTGTCGAACAAGCGTATCTGCACAGCAAAGAAGCCGAGCTGAACCACTATGTCAATTTGGGTAAAGCGGCGATAGGCCAGCTCTACGACAGCAATGCCCCCCAGGCTCAGGACGATGCCAAGCGCATCCTGAAAGCATTGGAGTTCGGCAAAGATGGTTATTTTTACATTTATGATATGCAAGGCCAGAATCTGATGCACCCAAGACAGCCTGAACTGGTTGGGCGGAATCTTTGGGATTTGGCAGATTCTGATGGCAATTACACCATACGTAATTTGATTAGCGCAGCCAGGCAAGGTGGAGGACCGGTGCGCTACTTGTGGAAAAAACCATCGACCGATCAGATGGTGCCAAAACTAGGTTATGTCATCCCGCTGGAAAAATGGGGCTGGATGCTGGGCACAGGCATCTACCTTGACGATGTAGAAGAAGCGCTGCATAAAATCGATGTACAGGTTGAAAAAAACATACATACCACCTTGCTTGCAATTGCGGCGATCGCACTGTTTTTTTCGATACTGGCTACCTTGTTCGGCCTTGCTATTAACATCAATGAGTCCAGAGTGGCAGAGGCCAAACTGAAAGTGCTGACTCACAGCGTAGTACGTTCCCAGGAAGACGAACGTGCGCGTTTGTCACGCGATCTGCATGATGGCTTGAGTCAACTGCTGGTGTCGACTAAATTACAGGTCGAGTCAGGTATCGCCAAAATCAAGGCTGGCACCAGTACAGGCCAGACCGCAGAAGTCTCACTCGAACGGGCAGTCAGCCAGCTTAACGAAGCATTGGGTGAGGTCAGGCGCATCTCCCATGACCTGCGACCGGCTTTACTCGATGACCTGGGACTCATTGCAGCATTTGAACACCTGTGTGAAGAATTTGAAAATGCGACAGGCTTACCCGTGCAATGCCACTTCAGCGGTGACATGCAGAACTTATCGGAGATCAGCAATACCAGTCTGTTCCGGGTTGCACAGGAAGCACTGACTAACATACACAAACACGCACAAAAAGTTAATTCAGTTGAAATGGAATTGACAGCTGACAAACATTATGTAAGGCTTAAAATTGCCGATAATGGCAACGGATTTGATCTGCAAGGCATCACCAACCATCCCAAGCGCGGCATAGGTATCAGCAATATGCGCGAGCGCCTGGCAACGGTTGGTGGTCAGCTCAGCATCGAGTCAGATACAACGGGAACACGCGTCATTGCTCAGATACCGAACGGAGACCTTTAATGCATCCTAGAGCAACCATCAATTTATTACTCGTGGATGATCATCCGCTAGTCAGGGATGGCCTGAGAGCGAGACTGGAGACGGTTTCCCATTTCTACATAGTCGGCGAGGCTGCGAATGCCCAGGATGCGCTGGCGATTGCGGGCAGAGCCAAAACCGATCTGGTGCTGATGGACATTAATCTGGGCACGGCCAATGGCATCAGCCTGACTTCCCGTTTTACTCAGGAATACCCGCATATCTCAATTATCATGCTGTCTATGCACGATAAGGCCGAATACGTGACGCAATCCATACAAGCAGGCGCGAAGGCCTATGTGTTAAAAGATGCACCAGCCGAAGACATCATCAACGCCATAGAAAGTGTGACTGCCGGCGGTACCTATTTCAGCGCTGGTCTGCGTAAGTCAGATGAAAACGGCGCGAATCAGGTACTGACTCAACGCGAACTCTGCGTGCTCAAAAGCATTGCAACCGGCAAATCCAACAAGCATATCGCACAGGACCTGGGGCTCAGCGTGCGTACCGTAGAAACCCACAGGCTCAATATCAAACGCAAACTGAATATCGAAGGTCAGGCTGATCTGATCCGTTATGCACTGAGCCAGACAGATTAGAGATCGCTGCTGCACTCTGTGCGTTCACAATAAAAAACCAGCAACAAGTGAAGTGACCCCATTTAGTTGGACAGCTTGATAGTTACGTGGCCAAGGGCTGATTCCTGTATTGAACAGGACTCAGCCCTTTTAATTTCAGTTTTATACGGTCATGATTATAGTAGTGGATGTAGT
>NZ_JACOGG010000034.1 GCF_014284365.1 Cognatundibacterium rugosum | reverse complement strand
CAACGTATCGATCACAGTAAAACTGATCAACCCAATCGCGATGGAAGAAGGCTTGCGCTTCGCTATCCGTGAAGGTGGTCGTACAGTCGGTGCAGGCGTTGTTGCTAAAATCATCGAGTAATTTGTAATTTTGTAGTACACTAGTCGGCTGCCGTGTTTTTAAGCACGGCAGCCGACTTTTTTAGTATTCGCTCTTTGTAAATTTGCCACACTCTTTTGAGATGCTGGCTCGCTCTTTATAGGAATGGTTATGTCTACACAAAATCAAAAAATCCGCATTCGTCTGAAAGCATTCGATTACAAGCTGATCGATCAATCCGCTCTGGAGATCGTTGAAACAGCAAAGCGCACTGGTGCAGTTGTTAAGGGCCCGGTTCCTCTGCCAACACGTATCCAGCGTTTCGACGTACTGCGTTCCCCGCACGTGAACAAAACTTCCCGTGATCAGTTCGAAATCCGTACGCATCAGCGTCTGATGGACATCGTTGACCCAACAGATAAAACTGTTGACGCATTGATGAAACTCGACCTGCCAGCTGGCGTTGACGTAGAAATCAAACTGCAATAATCCAGATTTGCCTTCTTTTTGAAAGAAATACGAAAAATTCAGAAAATTTGACATACCACAAATTTTAGGAATTTCAAATATTTTGCCTTGTAAATTAAAAATTTGCGGGCTATAATGGAAGGCTTAAACGTGGGTCAGCTTCGGCTGGCCTATTTGTTTAAGTTTTTTAAACATCAGCCTCACCCAATCGTAGGTGAGAATGGAGAAAATAATGAGCTTGGGCCTAGTTGGTCGCAAGGTTGGCATGATGCGTATCTTTACTGATGACGGGGATTCTATTCCGGTTACAGTATTGGATGTATCCAACAACCGCGTGACGCAAGTCAAAACTCCTGAAACAGACGGTTACTCTGCTGTTCAGGTTACATTCGGTCAGCGCCGTGCATCCCGCGTAACTAAAGCGGCTGCCGGTCACCTCGCAAAAGCAGGTGTTGAAGCTGGTACAGTCTTAAAAGAATTCCGTGTTGAAGCTGCTAAAGCTGCTGAACTGAAAGCTGGCGATGTTGTGCCAGTCGGTTTGTTCGAAGCTGGTCAGAAAGTCGACGTGCAAGGCGTGACAATTGGTAAAGGCTATGCCGGTACCATCAAGCGTTACCACTTCTCTTCTGGTCGTGCAACTCACGGTAACTCCCGTTCCCATAACGTTCCAGGTTCTATCGGTATGGCGCAGGATCCAGGTCGTGTTTTCCCTGGTAAGCGCATGACTGGTCATCTGGGTGACGTTAAGCGCACCGTGCAAAATCTGGAAATCGCTCGCGTTGACGCAGAGCGCCAGTTGTTGCTGGTGAAGGGTGCCGTGCCTGGTGCAAAAAATGGTCAGGTGATTGTATCTCCTGCTGTTAAAGTTAAAGCTAAGAAGGGAGCCTAATCCATGGAACTGAAGCTCCTAAACGAACAAGGTCAGGCAGCAACCAGCGTTGCAGCATCCGACACTATCTTCGGTCGTGATTACAACGAAGCTTTGATTCATCAAGTTGTTGTTGCTTTCCAAGCGAATGCACGCAGCGGTAATCGTAAGCAAAAAGATCGCGAAGAAGTTCATCACACAACGAAAAAGCCATGGCGCCAAAAAGGCACAGGCCGTGCACGTGCTGGTATGTCTTCTTCTCCACTGTGGCGCGGGGGTGGTCGTATATTCCCGAATACGCCAGATGAGAACTTCTCTCACAAAGTTAACAAAAAGATGTATCGCGCAGGTATCTGCTCGATTCTGTCTCAGTTAGCACGTGAAGATCGTTTGCAAGTGGTTGATAATGTTGCTGTTGATGCGCCTAAGACAAAATTGTTGTCTGAAAAGCTCAAAGCAATGGGTTGCCTGGATTCCGTTCTGATCATCACTGATGAATTTAACGAAAATCTGATGTTGGCAGCACGTAACCTGGCTAACGTATTGGTTGTAGAGCCACGTTATGCTGATCCAGTTTCTTTAGTGTTCTACAAGAAAGTGTTGATCACTAAGCCAGCACTGGCAAAGATTGAGGAGATGCTGGCATGAGCGCATTAGTCAAACATAGCGAAGAACGCCTGTTGAAGGTGTTGCTGGCTCCTGTGATTTCTGAAAAAGCAACTATGGTTGCTGAGAAGAATGAACAAGTGGTTTTCCTGGTTACTCCAGATGCAACCAAGCCAGAAATCAAAGCTGCCGTCGAATTGCTGTTCAAGGTTCAGGTTGAATCTGTTCAAGTGGCAAATCGTCAAGGTAAACAAAAACGTACCGGTAGATTTACTGGCCGTCGCAATCATACAAAACGCGCTTTTGTATGCTTGAAGCCTGGTCAGGAAATCAACTTCACTGAGGGGGCATAATTATGGCACTCGTTAAGATGAAGCCAACCTCACCAGGTCGTCGTGGTATGGTGAAAGTGGTAACAGAAGGCCTGCACAAAGGTCGTCCGTTTGCTGCTTTGTTGGAAAAGAAATCCAAAACTGCTGGCCGTAACAACAACGGTCACATCACTACCCGTCATATCGGTGGTGGTCACAAGCATCACTACCGTGTAGTTGACTTCAAACGCAACCACAAAGACGGTATTCCTGCGACAGTTGAACGTATTGAATACGATCCTAACCGTACAGCACACATCGCGTTGTTGTGCTACGCGGACGGCGAACGTGCATACATCATCGCCCCTAAAGGCGTTGCAGCTGGCGATCAGCTGATGAACGGTTCCCAGGCTCCGATCAAAGCAGGTAACTGCTTGCCAATCCGTAACATCCCAGTCGGTACAACTATGCACTGCGTAGAAATGTTGCCAGGCAAAGGTGCGCAGATTGCACGTACAGCAGGTGCTGGCGTGGTATTGATGGCGCGTGAAGGTACTTACGCACAGGTTCGCCTGCGCTCCGGCGAAGTTCGTCGCATTCATATCGAATGTCGCGCAACCGTTGGTGAAGTAGGTAACGGCGAGCACAATCTGCGTAAGATTGGTAAAGCTGGTGCGATGCGCTGGCGTGGTGTTCGTCCTACCGTTCGCGGTGTGGTCATGAACCCGATCGATCACCCGCACGGTGGTGGTGAAGGTAGAACAGCAGCTGGTCGTCATCCAGTATCTCCATGGGGTCAACAGACCAAGGGTAAGAAGACACGTCGCAACAAGCGTACTACTTCGATGATCGTCTCACGCCGTGGTAAGAAATAAGGGATAACACATGACACGTTCATTGAAAAAAGGGCCGTTTTGTGACGCCCACCTGGTGAAGAAAGTCGAAGCTGCTCAAGCAACTAAAGACAAAAAGCCAATCAAGACTTGGTCCCGTCGTTCGACAATTATGCCGGACTTCATCGGTTTGACCATTGCGGTTCATAACGGTAAGCAACACGTACCGGTTTATGTTTCCGAAAACATGGTTGGTCATAAGCTCGGCGAATTCGCGCTGACCCGTACGTTCAAGGGTCACGCTGCCGATAAAAAGGCTAAGAAATAAGGACCGATGATGGAAACTAAAGCAACTCTTCGCGGTGTGCGTCTGTCTGAGCAAAAAGGTCGCCTGGTGGCAGATCTGATCCGCGGTAAAAAAGTAGATCAGGCATTGAATATCCTGACTTTCAGCCCGAAAAAAGGCGCTGCAATCATTAAGAAAGTGTTGGAGTCTGCAATTGCAAACGCCGAGCACAATGATGGCGCTGACATCGACGAACTGAAAGTAAAGACTATCTATGTCGAAAAAGGTGCGATTCTGAAGCGTTTCACAGCACGCGCTAAAGGTCGTGGTGATCGTATCTCTAAACAATCCTGTCACATCTACGTGACTGTTGGTAACTAAGGAGTCACGATGGGACAGAAGATACATCCAACCGGTTTTCGTCTGGCGGTAACACGTAACTGGTCTTCCCGTTGGTATGCAGGCAATGGCAACTTTGCTTCCATGCTCGGTGAAGATCTGAAAGTACGTGAGTACTTGAAGAAAAAACTGAAAAACGCTTCCGTTGGTCGCATCACTATTGAGCGTCCAGCTAAGAACGCACGCATCACCATTTACAGCTCCCGTCCAGGCGTTGTAATCGGTAAAAAAGGCGAAGACATCGAAGTTCTGAAAGCAGATTTGTCCAAGATGATGGGCGTGCCAGTTCACGTTAACATCGAAGAAATCCGCAAGCCAGAAATCGACGCTCAGCTGATCGCTGACTCTATCGCTCAGCAGCTCGAAAAACGTATTATGTTCCGCCGCGCGATGAAACGTGCGATGCAGAACGCAATGCGTCTGGGCGCGCAAGGCATCAAAATTATGTCTGGCGGTCGTCTGAATGGTATCGAAATCGCACGTAAAGAATGGTATCGCGAAGGCCGCGTGCCTCTGCATACACTGCGCGCTGATATCGACTACGGCTTCGGCGAAGCATCCACAACTTACGGCATTATTGGCGTTAAAGTGTGGGTCTACAAAGGTGATCGTTTGGCAAATGGCGATGCGCCTGTTATTGAATCGACTCCGGAAGACGACAAAAAACGTCGTGGCCCACGTCGTGACGATGGCAAGCCAAACAGCCGTCCACGTGCTAAGCGTCCTGAAGGGCAAAATACATCTGGCGCAGCAGCTCCAGCTAAGCGTGTACGCGCTAAAGCTGACGCAGCACCAGCTGAGAAAGCAGGAGAATAATCATGCTGCAACCAGCACGCAGAAAATATCGTAAGGAGCAAAAAGGCCGTAACAAGGGTATCTCGCATACCCGCGGTACAGCTGTTTCCTTCGGTGAGTTTGGCTTGAAAGCGGTTGGCCGTGGTCGTATCACAGCGCGTCAGATTGAAGCTGCGCGTCGTGCAATGACACGTCACATCAAGCGCGGTGGTCGTATCTGGATCCGCGTTTTCCCGGACAAGCCGATTTCCCAGAAGCCTGCAGAGGTTCGTATGGGTAATGGTAAAGGTAATCCTGAGTACTACGTTGCCGAGATTCAACCAGGCAAAATGTTGTACGAAATGGATGGTGTTGATGAATCGCTCGCACGTGAAGCGTTCCGCCTGGCGGCAGCAAAATTGCCGTTAGCAACGACTTTCGTCGTTCGCCAAGTCGGCCAATAATAGGAGTTGTAAATGAAAGTATCTGAACTCCAAGGTAAAGATCAAGCGGCTTTGACTAAAGAACTCAATGATCTGTTGAAGGCACAATTCAGCCTGCGTATGCAAATCGCTACTCAGCAACTGACTAACACTTCTCAGTTGAAAAAAGTTCGTCGTGACATCGCACGCGTGAAAACCGTCATGAATCAGAAGGATGCCAAATAATGAACGATCAAGTTAAAGTGGCATTGAAGCGCACATTGATTGGCAAAGTTGTGTCTGACAAGATGAACAAGACAGTCACTGTACTGGTTGAACGTCACGTCAAACATCCTTTGTATGGCAAGATCATCGTTCGTACTGCAAAGTACCACGCTCACGATGAAGCAAACCAGGCAAAGGCTGGCGACACAGTTGAAATTCAAGAAGGTCGTCCAATCTCCAAGACTAAAGCTTGGACAGTGACACGTGTGGTTCAAGTCGCGCAAGTCGTATAAATTTATTGCACAAAAATTTTTTTGATGCGATAATGATGGGCTGTTATTTACAAAGTACGTAAATAACAGCCTAAATGTCTTTCGCAACACCCTCTCGTTGTGAAAGTGGTTAAAAAAATCGTCCACCTAATCAGTTGGCTCGTGCATTGTGGGTTATGTAGGGGTTTGCTGGCAGGACCAAGACTGACTACAAACTTGCATTGTGCAAGTTGTGTGGATTAAGTTGGGAAAGAGAACATTATGATTCAAACAGAAAGCCGGCTGGAAGTAGCTGACAATACTGGTGCGCGCGAAGTACTGTGCATCAAGGTATTGGGCGGTTCCAAGCGTCGTTATGCGGGTATCGGTGATGTAATTAAAGTCACTGTGAAGTCTGCTGCTCCGCGCGGTCGTGTAAAAAAAGGTGAAATTTACAACGCCGTGGTTGTGAGAACAGCTAAGGGTGTTCGTCGTCAAGATGGCTCTTTGGTCAAATTTGATGGCAATGCTGCAGTATTGTTGAATGCAAAGCTTGAGCCTATCGGCACTCGTATTTTCGGCCCAGTGACACGCGAACTGCGTACTGAGCGCTTCATGAAAATCGTGTCTTTGGCTCCAGAAGTGCTGTAAGGAGTCGTGATGAATAAAATTCGTAAAAACGACGAAGTCATCGTCTTAACGGGTAAAGACAAAGGTAAACGTGGTCAGGTGCAAGCTTGCATCGACAGCGATTACGTTGTTGTAGCTGGTGTTAACGTTGCTAAGAAAGCAGTTAAACCAAACCCAATGACTGGCGCAGTTGGTGGCATCGTAGATAAATTGATGCCGATTCATGTGTCGAATGTTGCATTGTTCAATGCAGCTTCCGGCAAAGCAGACCGTGTAGGCTTTAAGGTCGTGGATGGTAAGAAAGTCCGCGTCTACAAGTCGACTGGCGAAGTTGTGAAGGCATAACATCATGGCCCGTCTACAAGCATTATATAAAGATAAAATCGTTGGTGAACTGACTGAAAAGTATGCGTACAAAACAGTCATGGAAGTTCCACGTATCCTGAAGATCACCCTGAACATGGGTTTGTCTGAAGCAGTTGCAGACAAAAAGATCATTGAGCATGCTGTTGGTGATCTGACGAAAATTGCTGGTCAAAAGCCAGTTGTTACCAAGGCTCGCAAAGCGATCGCTGGTTTTAAAATCCGTGAAGGTTATCCAATTGGCTGTATGGTAACTTTGCGTGGCGCTCAGATGTATGAATTCCTGGATCGTTTCATCACTGTGGCTCTGCCACGTGTACGTGACTTCCGTGGTGTTTCTGGTCGTGCGTTTGATGGTCGTGGTAACTACAACATCGGTGTCAAGGAACAGATCATTTTCCCTGAAATCGAGTACGACAAGATCGACGCATTGCGTGGTATGAATATCAGTATCACGACAACCGCAAAGACCGACGAAGAAGCGAAAGCGCTCCTCGCCGCATTTAAATTTCCGTTCAGAAACTGAGGTCGCCATGGCAAAATTGGCACTGATTAATCGTGAGCAAAAGCGTGCAGACTTAGTGAAGAAATTCGCTGGCAAGCGCGCCGAATTGAAGGCCATCATTGATGACCAATCAAAGACAGAAGAAGAGCGTTATTTAGCTCGTCTGAAGTTGCAGGCTTTGCCACGTAATTCTAACCCGACCCGCCAGCGTAATCGTTGCGCTTTGACAGGTCGTCCACGTGGTACATTCCGTAAATTCGGTCTGGGCCGTATTAAAGTCCGTGAAATCGCCATGCGTGGTGAAATTCCGGGTATGACTAAAGCCAGCTGGTAATAGGAGAATATGCAATGAGTATGAGCGATCCTATCGCCGATATGCTGACCCGCATCCGCAATGCACAAGTAGTTCAGAAAACTGTAGTTGCGATGCCGTCTTCTAAGGTAAAAGTTGCAATTGCAAACGTACTGAAAGACGAAGGTTACATTGAAGATTTCGCAGTTTCGGAAACTGCAGGTAAGTCCGAGTTGAAAATCGGCTTGAAATATTATGCAGGACGTCCTGTTATTGAACGCTTGGAGCGCGTATCCCGCCCAGGTCTGCGTATTTACAAAGGTAAAGACGAGATCCCAAGTGTGATGAACGGTTTGGGCGTGGCCATCGTGTCCACACCAAAAGGCGTCATGACTGACCGCAAAGCGCGCGCAACCGGTGTCGGTGGCGAAGTTATTTGCTACGTCGCCTAAGGAGTGAAAGATGTCTCGAGTAGGTAAGATGCCAATCGCTTTGCCGGCCGGTGCAGAAGTTGCAATCTCAGCAGAGCAGATTACAGTAAAAGGTCCTATGGGCGTTTTGTCACAAAGCCTGAACGGCTTGGTGACAATTGCGAACAACAACGGCACTTTGAGTTTTTCTCCAGCCAATGACGGCCGTGAAGCCAATGCGATGACAGGCACCCTGCGTGCCCTGGTCAACAACATGGTAAACGGTGTTACTAAAGGCTTTGAAAGAAAACTCACATTGGTCGGCGTTGGTTACAAAGCGCAAGCCCAAGGTGATAAGTTGAATTTGTCTTTAGGTTTCTCCCACCCAGTTGTACATCAAATGCCAGAAGGCGTTTCCTGTGCTACGCCAACTCCTACTGAAATCCTGATCAAAGGGATGGATAAGCAAAAAGTAGGTCAAGTTGCAGCTGAGGTCCGTGCATACCGCAGCCCAGAGCCATACAAAGGCAAGGGCGTCCGTTACTCGGACGAAGTGGTTGTAATTAAAGAAACCAAGAAGAAGTAATAGGGGTTGACGATGGACAAGAAACAATCACGTCTGCGCCGCGCACGTCAAACCCGTGCCAAGATCGCAGAACTCAAAGTGAACCGCCTGGCCGTGCATCGCACCAATTTGCACATCTACGCAAACATTATTGGCCCAGACGCCAAAGTGTTGGCATCGGCTTCTACATTGGAAGCAGAAGTACGTGCAGAGTTGGCTGGCAAATCCGGTGCGGGTGGCAACACTTCCGCCGCGACTTTGATCGGCAAGCGTGTAGCAGAGAAGGCAATCAAAGCAGGGGTTACCGAAGTTGCGTTTGACCGCTCCGGTTTCCGTTACCATGGTCGCATCAAGGCGCTGGCAGAAGCTGCGCGTGAAGCTGGCCTGAAGTTCTAAGGAAAATTTGTCATGGCAAAAATGCAAGCAAAAACAGCAGCCGACAAGCCGGATGATGGCATGCGCGAAAAGATGATCGCGATCAACCGTGTAACCAAAGTGGTTAAGGGTGGTCGTATCATGGGCTTCGCTGCATTGACAGTAGTTGGCGACGGCGATGGCCGTATCGGTATGGGCAAAGGAAAATCGAAAGAGGTTCCTGTTGCTGTACAAAAAGCGATGGAAGAAGCACGTCGCAAGATGATCAAAGTGACACTGAAAGACGGCACTCTGCAGCACACCGTTACAGGTAAGCACGGCGCATCTTCCGTCATGATTTCTCCTGCGAAAAAAGGTACTGGCGTTATCGCTGGTGGTCCAATGCGCGCGATTTTTGAAGTAATGGGTATTGAAAACGTTGTGGCTAAGTCCAACGGTTCCACAAATCCTTACAACATGGTTCGTGCGACTTTGAATGGTCTGGCTAAGATGAGTACTCCATCTGAAATCGCTGCAAAGCGTGGCAAGACCGTTGAAGAAATCCTCGGTTAAGGAGAGCGCGATGACTACTAAGACAGTTAAAGTGCAATTGGTCAAAGGTCTGATCGGCACACGCCAGGATCACCGTGCAACCGTACGTGGTCTGGGTCTGCGTCGCGTCAATTCGGTTTCCGAATTGCAAGACACGCCAGCAGTACGCGGCATGATCAACAAAGTCTCGTATCTTGTGAAGGTTGTAGCGTAAGTCGTCAGGCTTATGTTCGGAGCAAATTATGGAATTGAATAACATCCAACCTGCTGATGGCGCAAAACACTACAAACGTCGTGTTGGTCGTGGTATCGGTTCAGGTTTAGGTAAGACAGCGGGTCGCGGCCATAAAGGTCAAAAATCCCGTTCCGGCGGCTTTCATAAAGTCGGTTTCGAGGGCGGTCAGATGCCTCTGCAACGTCGTTTGCCAAAACGCGGTTTCAAATCGCTGGCAACACCGTTTAAAGCAGAAGTTCGTTTGACAGACCTGGAAAACCTGCCAGTGACTGAAATCGATATTCTGGCTTTGAAACAAGCTGGTGTCGTTTCTGAACTCGCACGTACAGTACGTGTGATTCTGTCTGGCGCGATTTCCAAAAAAGTTACTTTGAACGGCTTGATCGTCACTAAAGGCGCTAAAGCTGCAATCGAAGCTGCTGGCGGAACCATCGCTTAATTCAGTGCAGACACCGGAGCAATAATTGGCAACATCTCCACAACAAGCTAAAAGCGCTGCAAGCGGATTTCCATGGGGTCGACTCTGGTTTTTGCTGGCTGCGCTGGTTGTCTACAGGATCGGTGCTCACGTACCGGTCCCGGGTATAGACCCTACTGCATTGGCGGACTTGTTTAAACAAAACCAAGGTGGTATTTTGGGGATGTTTAACATGTTCTCCGGTGGTGCATTGTCACGGTTCACCGTGTTTGCGCTGGGTATCATGCCGTATATTTCGGCATCGATTATCATGCAGTTGATGTCTATTGTTTCTCCGCAACTGGAAGCACTGAAAAAAGAAGGTGAGTCCGGACGCAGAAAAATTACACAATACACTCGGTATGGAACGCTGGTTTTAGCGACACTTCAGGCGTATTTCATTGCGTTTGGCTTGGAAGCTCAACCAGGCCTGGTAATTGATCCAGGTTTGGCATTCCGTTTTACGACTGTAGTTACGTTGGTAACCGGAACGATGTTCCTGATGTGGTTGGGTGAACAAATTACTGAGCGTGGCTTGGGTAATGGTATCTCTATCATTATTTTCGCCGGTATCGCTGCAGGTTTGCCTGGTGCATTGGGTGGTTTGTTCTCACTGGTTAGCACTGGTGAAATGCATCCTGCTTCGGTCCTGTTAATCTGTGTGATTGCTGCTGCTGTCACGTTCATGGTGGTATTTATTGAACGCGGTCAGCGTAAGATCCTGGTGAACTACGCAAAACGTCAGGTAGGTAACAAAGTATATGGTGGTCAAAGCAGTCATTTGCCACTGAAGCTGAATATGGCAGGTGTGATTCCTCCCATTTTTGCTTCTTCCATTATTTTGTTCCCAGCGACGATTACCAGCTGGTTCGCTAAAGGTGCAGATTCTTCCAGTGGTGTTATCACCTTCCTGAAAGATCTGGCAGCTTCTATGGCGCCGGGTGAGCCGATCCACGCTTTGTTGTACGCTGTAGCTATCATTTTCTTCTGCTTCTTCTACACCGCTTTGGTGTTCAACAGCAAAGAAACAGCTGACAACCTGAAAAAGAGTGGAGCGTTTGTTCCGGGAATCCGTCCAGGTGACCAGACTGCTCGTTATATCGATAAGATCCTGATGCGTCTGACACTGGCCGGTGCGGTTTATATTACGCTGGTTTGTTTGTTACCAGAATTCTTAATCGCCAAATGGAAAGTACCATTTTACTTCGGCGGCACCTCGCTGCTGATTATCGTGGTCGTGACCATGGACTTTATGGCTCAGGTTCAGAATTATGTGATGTCCCAGCAATATGAATCGCTTCTTCGTAAAGCAAATTTCAAGGGCGGGATTCCTTCGCGGTGATTGCCTCGAGGAACAGCAGATCGAATGGCAAAAGACGACGTTATACAGATGCAGGGCGAGATTCTTGAGAATCTTCCGAATGCAACATTTCGAGTTAAGTTGGAAAACGGGCATGTTGTACTAGGCCATATTTCCGGGAAGATGCGAATGAACTATATCCGTATTCTTCCTGGTGATAAGGTGACAGTGGAATTGACGCCTTATGATTTGAGCCGGGCGCGAATAGTGTTCCGTACCAAGTAAATTAAATTGTATTAAAAGGGAAGAGGGCAAAAATGAAAGTTCTCGCATCAGTTAAGCGGATCTGCCGCAACTGCAAAATCATCAAGCGCAAAGGTGTTGTTCGTGTTATCTGCACAGAACCACGCCATAAACAGCGCCAAGGTTAATTAACGTTATTGAACGAGGAATAACGAATGGCACGTATCGCAGGGGTTAATATCCCAAATCATCAGCATACCGTAATCGGCTTGACAGCGATCTATGGTATTGGCCGTCCACGCTCACAGCAAATCTGTGAAGCAACGGGTGTTCTGACCACTAAAAAGGTCAAAGATCTGGACGACAACGAACTCGAAAAGCTTCGCGACGAAATCGGTAAATTCATCGTTGAAGGCGATTTGCGTCGTGAACTGTCCATGAACATCAAGCGTTTGATGGACTTGGGTTGCTATCGTGGCTTGCGTCACCGTAAAGGCTTGCCAGTTCGTGGTCAACGTACACGTACTAACGCACGTACACGTAAAGGCCCACGTAAAGCAGCGCAATCTTTGAAGAAATAATCCAGGCTAGCCCGGATCCAAGGAAAACATTATGGCAAAAGCTCAAAATAACGCGGCAGCAGCACGTGCGCGTAAGAAAGTTAAAAAGAACGTTGCAGAAGGTATTGCTCACGTTCACGCTTCTTTCAACAACACTATCATCACGATCACTGATCGCCAAGGCAACGCGTTGTCTTGGGCAACTGCTGGTGGTGCCGGCTTCAAAGGCTCTCGTAAGTCTACTCCGTTTGCAGCGCAGGTTGCGGCAGAGGCAGCTGGTAAAGTTGCTGTAGAATGCGGTATCAAAAATCTGGAAGTACGTATCAAAGGCCCAGGCCCAGGTCGTGAATCTTCCGTTCGCGCTCTGAACAATCTGGGTATCAAGATCTCCCTGATCCAGGACGTAACACCAGTTCCACATAACGGCTGCCGCCCTCCAAAGCGTCGTCGTATCTAAGCAGCGATATTTGTCGCTGGCGTTCTGACGATTTTTTCGTTAGAATGCAAGCCCGCCATTTTGTTGGCGGGTTTTGTGTTGGGAAATTTTATTTCAGACAAGCAGCATGTTGCTGACTGTCTTTAAGACCACTGTCTGGTAGCAGGTAGATCAGACTAGCGCAGCTTGTTCTGCGTCAATTACTAAAGGAAATTACTGTGGCACGTTATATCGGACCTAAAGCTAAGTTATCCCGCCGCGAAGGCACGGATCTGTTCCTGAAAAGCGCACGTCGCTCTTTGGACTCCAAGTGCAAATTAGATGCAAAACCAGGTCAACATGGTCGCACTTCCGGTGCTCGTACCTCTGACTTCGGTAACCAATTGCGCGAAAAGCAAAAAGTTAAACGTATGTACGGCGTACTGGAACGTCAATTCCGCCGCTACTTCGCTGAAGCAGACCGTCAAAAAGGTAACACAGGCGAAACACTGTTGAAATTGCTGGAATCCCGTCTGGACAACGTTGCTTACCGTATGGGCTTTGGCTCCACACGCGCTGAAGCACGTCAGCTGGTGAGCCACAAAGCTTTCACAGTTAACGGTATCGTTGTGAACATCGCTTCTTACCAGGTTAAAGCTGGTGACGTCGTTGCTGTTCGTGAAAAAGCGAAAAAACAAGTACGTATCGTTGAAGCGCTGTCCCTGGCTGAGCAGTCCGGCATGCCTTCTTGGGTTGCTGTTGATGCGAAGAAAATGGAAGGTACTTTCAAGTCCATGCCAGATCGCAGCGACATCGCTCACGATGTCAACGAATCCCTGATCGTTGAATTGTATTCTCGTTAATTCTGAGTTTCACTGCCTGCCTGTTTTTCGACAGGCAGGCTTTTTTCTTTAATGCCATCAGCCTTATCGGTGTAACGAACCGAGGGTATTGAAAAGGACATTTCATGCAAAACAATCTGTTGAAGCCACGTATCATTGATGTGGAAATGCTGGGTGCCGGTCACGCTAAAGTGACTATGGAACCGTTTGAACGTGGCTATGGCCACACACTGGGTAATGCGCTGCGTCGCGTGCTGCTGTCGACCATGACAGGCTATGCACCGACTGAAGTGACGATCGCTGGCGTGGTTCATGAGTATTCCTCCCTCGATGGCGTTCAGGAAGACGTTGTTGACATCCTGCTCAACTTGAAAGGCGTCGTCTTCAAGTTGCACAACCGTGATGAAGTCACGCTGACATTGAAGAAAGATGGCGAAGGCGCAGTGCTGGCTTCAGACATCGATCTGCCACATGATGTTGAACTGATCAACCCAGATCACGTGATCGCGAATCTGACTGCCGGCGGTAAGCTGGATATGCAGATCAAGGTAGAAAAAGGCCGTGGCTATGTGCCAGGTAACGTACGTCGTCTGTCTGAAGATGCAAACAAGACCATTGGCCGTATGATATTGGACGCGTCTTTCTCTCCAGTGCGTCGTGTTTCCTATGCGGTTGAATCTGCCCGTGTGGAACAGCGTACCGATCTGGACAAGCTGGTCATCAATATCGAAACCAATGGCGTGATCTCTCCTGAAGAAGCAATTCGTCAGTCCGCACGCGTACTGGTTGATCAATTGACCGTATTTGCAGCACTGGAAGGCACTGAAGCAGCAGCTGAAGCACCATCCCGCGCACCTGCAGTGGATCCGGTTCTGTTGCGTCCAGTCGATGATCTGGAACTCACAGTCCGTTCCGCAAACTGCCTGAAAGCAGAAAATATTTACTACATTGGTGATCTGATCCAACGTAGCGAAAATGAACTGTTGAAGACACCAAACCTGGGCCGCAAATCTTTGAACGAAATCAAAGAAGTACTGGCATCCCGTGGTCTGTCTTTGGGCATGAAGCTGGAAAACTGGCCACCTGCTGGCCTGGAAAAATAATTTATCCCGATGAACGGTTCTATCCGGACCGTTCATTTTTTAACGTCGTAAATAATTACCGGCCCGCGACTGATGTCGATAGAAGAGCTGGCATTGAAATCTGAAAGGAAATACCATGCGTCACCGTCACGGCTTACGTAAGCTGAATCGTACTTCTTCCCACCGTCTGGCTATGCTGCGCAACATGACAGTTTCCCTGCTGCGTCATGAAGCCATCAAAACAACTCTGCCAAAAGCAAAAGAATTGCGCCGCGTTGTAGAGCCTATCCTGACTCTGGGTAAAACTGACACACTGGCTAACAAACGTCTGGCATTTGCCCGTTTGCGCGATCGTGAAATTGTTCAGAAGCTGTTTGCTGAACTGGGCCCACGTTACGCAACACGTAACGGCGGCTACCTGCGCATCCTGAAAATGGGTTTCCGCGTTGGCGACAATGCACCTATGGCTTACGTTGAACTGGTAGATCGTCCAGAAACAACTGAAGTTGCAGACGCTCCTGTAGCAGAATAATTGGGAAGTTCGCTTCCTGATGCAAAGAAAACCGCTCAATCTGAGCGGTTTTTTTTTCGTCTGTTGTCTGTCCACCGAAGTCATATGAGGCTTGGCTGTAAGCATCCGGTGAAGTCATCTTGAAGTTAAGTGCGTAAGCGTAGATGATCGTGTCCACTTAATAAGTGGACACTTGTACATGATGGACGATGGAATCAATACGCCAAGACGGCGTCGGCGGCAC
>NZ_JACOGG010000033.1 GCF_014284365.1 Cognatundibacterium rugosum | reverse complement strand
ATAGTGCTGCAACCAGTGTGAAAGTAGGTTATCGTCAGGCTCCCTTTAAAAACCCCTCGTTACAACCGTAACGGGGGGTTTTGCTTTTTACGCTTTGCTTTGTGCTTTGTGCTTTGCTGTTGGAATTGGGCTGCTATGGCGGCGAATCAAACTCAAGATATCTGTGAGTAACATAAATTCCGATAATTGGCACATTGCAGTGGATAAGCGGTTACCCAATATTTTTTTCAACATCTACAATATCGATACGCGTATATCACGGTAGGTCGCTATGAAATTAAAACACACTCAGGGTTTCTCCCTTGTAGAAGTATTGATTGCAGTATTTGTGCTCGCTTTGGGGGTGATAGGAGCTGCCGGTTTGCAATTGGCTGCCGTAAGAACAACACAGCAAAGTGGCTTTCAATCTACTGCTGTCGCCTTGGCAAGTGAATTGGCGGACAAAATGCGCTCCAGTGATGCAGCGATGAAGGGCGGGGATGCTAATAATCCATTTTTAGCTATAAATTATAATTCCCTGACCGATTCTGCGCCGAGTGCACCAACCATGTGCTTCACATCTGCTGCAAGTTGTGACGCAAACGGCTTGGTGAAGGCTGAAATTTATGAATGGCTCGTGCGTGTTAAGGACTTATTGCCTGGAGGGCGCGTCCTAGTCTGCCGGGATTCTGCTCCATTTAATAGTACCGCGAAAGCTTTAACATGGACTTGCACAGCCGATAGTAGTTCTGGAATGACAATTAAAATTGGCTGGAAAAGCAAAAATCCGGATGGCAGCTTTAATGACAGCAATGGATCTATACCTCCCAGCGTCGCAATTACCGTTGAGTCATATGTAAAATGAATACATTAAAAATGTCCTCCAATTCACGCAGTCTGATGCGTGTCAGATTTCAGCTTGGTCTGACCCTGATTGAATTATTGGTCTCACTGATGCTGGGTCTTATTGTGGTTTTGGCAGCAACCAGCCTGGTCGTGTCTACAAAAACTTTGTTTACTGCGCAGACCGAAGGTAAGGATGTGCAGGATACGGCGCGTTTTGCGCTCGATAATATAGCGGCGTCTCTACGGCAGGGTGGTTATGTGAATTATGATTTTAATAATTCACCGCAAATAACGCCAGAGACAGCAAGTTCAGATATTTCTGGGTTGGATGCTAACAGTGTGAGTGCAATTTCCACAGGAATTGATACGCCTACAGGTAGTGCTGTAAATTTTAGCGATGTTCTTGCTGTTCGCTTCTTTGGTTCAGGCACTGGTGGCGGCGACGGAATTGTCACTAACTGTGCTGGTTCTTTTGTTCCTGCGCCTGTTTCACCGAGTACCGCGGATCAGGATCGTGGCTGGAGTATTTACTATGTCGCAAATGATGCTAACAATGAGCCAGAATTGGTTTGTAAGTACTATAACTCAACGTCAGGAAAATGGTCTGCACAATCTATCGTAAAGGGAGTGGAGTCTTTTCAGGTCTTGTATGGGATAGACAGAAGTAATCCACCTGATGGCACTGCTAATCAGTACCTGACGGCTACGGACATTAATGCCTTAGATTCAACCTTAGTCTTATCAGGTGCTACCCAGGCGGAACAAAAGCAGGACTTAAATCGAAAAACTTATTGGAAAAAAATCTCTGTTGTAAAGGTTGCGATGTTGGTGAGAGGAACGCAAAACTCTCGTATCGACAAGCAGACATCTCAATACGACTTGTTTGGCCCCGCATATGCGGCCGCAAATGGCTCTAATGATAAGGGAACGACGATTATGGAAGCACAATTGCCAGCGAGCGTAAAAAATCGTAGCCGCAAAATTTATACAACTACGGTACAGGTGCGTAACTTATGTTATGTCGATACCGACCGCGGTACTTGCCTTCCTCCTCCATAAACGAATTGAGTCAGATCATGTATTTCAAGGATATTGCTAAACGTCATCGTTCAAACCGACTTTACAGGAATTTGGCAAAGCGTGAGCAGGGGGCTGCGCTATTTGTGTCACTCATGATGTTGATCGTGGTTTTGATATTGAGCATATCCATGTCGACTATTTCATTGCAGGGAGAGAAGGCTTCCCGCAACGACAGGGACAGGCAAATAGCATTGATGGCCGCTGAAGCCGCACTCAAAGATGCGGAAATGGATATCGATCCACAAACTGCGATTGCTGGCAGTCGCGCAGATACCTTTGATCCGAAATCGAATCTGTTTTTTGAGGCCGGATGTGCAACAGGGGATGGCAATTTGTACCAAGGGATGTGCTTGCCTGCAGCACAAGGGCAAACGCCAGTTTGGTTTGTGATTGATTTGGCATCGGATGCATCTGGCTCTGCTTCAGTCAAATTTGGTCGTTTTACGGGGCAAACGATGGTGACAGGAAAAAGTTCATTTCCAGTCAAATTACCACGCTACATCATCGAAGCAGTACAGGATCTGGAAGCAGGACGAAAGGCTGATGAACAGACCAAGTATTTGTTCAGAATTACCGCGATCGGTTTTGGTTCTAACCCGAATACTCAAGTTGTCTTGCAATCGTTTTATCGGAAAGCAGAGAAGTCATGATGCGACATAAATTTATTTGGCAGTCAAAATACGTAGGTTGGTCTGCACATATGCTATTGATGCTGGCGGCAAGTTTGAACATGTTGAATACGTTTGCAGCACCGCCAACAATCAGCCTTGCAAGTGAACCGCTGTACTCCGGCGGTGGTAACGTACGTCCCAACTTATTGCTGGACTTGTCAGTTGAATTCCCGACAGTGAAAGCGGCGTATACCAATTCCAATGACTACAATAAGACCGTCGAATATATAGGCTATTTCAATTCTAAAAAATGCTATGTGAGTGGTGGATTTAAGACTTTTTCCAGAGATAAGAATGGAAATCTGATTACCAGTCGGACTGTGAGTACTTCAGATATGGCGAATGGATATTTCTCTATATCAAAAGACGCGGATGCCAATTATGAGTGTGGTGGTGACTCATTTAGCGGAAATTTTATGAATTGGGCTTCGTCCTCGTCTATTGACATGTTGCGTCTGTCATTGACCGGTGGGGATAGGATAATTGATACAACCTCTCAAACTGTATTGCAACGCGCTTATTTACCTAATTTTTATAATAGCGGCTATTTCCAAAGGAAAATTGTCGCAGCGTCTGCGACGATGAGCGCCCCAAAGGGAGTAACTCCATACAATGTTGCGACTATGTATGTGCTTAATTGTAATAATAAAATCATGTTTACGGATGTGAATGTGACGGGGGGGTGTGGTACTCAGCGAACTTACCCGAATAATGACATTAATTCTGATACGCGCCTTGACGTTGGGTCAGATCGTGTTCTTGGGGAGTTTCTTGTACGTGTACAAGTTTGTGACGCACAAGAAAATACATCCAGAACGGATTTGTGTTTGCAATATCCGAATGGTACCTACAAGCCAGTTGGACAAATGCAGCGCAATCAGAATAATGTGCGCTACGGAGCGTTTGGCTATTTGATGGACAATGTTAACACGCGATATGGTGGAGTGTTACGTGCTCCATTGAAATACGTAGGTAGCAAGCAGTATCGCGCAGTCAATGGTTTTGCCGAAGAGGTTAACACTCGACCAGAATGGAACCCGCTGACTGGTATCTATTATGATAATCCAGAAAACGATGCAACTGGAAACAGTGGTGTTATCAATTATCTTAACAAATTTGGACGCACAGGTAGTTATAAAGGCTACGATCCTTTAGGGGAATTATATTACGAGAGTATTCGTTATCTTCAGGGAAAGTCGCCGACGTCGAGCGCTATTTCTGGGATTACAACAGCAATGCAGGACAACTTTCAGGTGTTAACCAACTGGACTGATCCTATCGAAGCATCTTGTCAAAAAAACTATATTATTGCAATTGGTGATGCAAATACGCATCAGGATACTTTCATTCCAGGTGGTACTTTGGCAGGGGCTGGACGCGGCTTAAGGCCTGCCGATACAGCGACAGCGCAATGGCCTGCATTTGATGCAAAAGCTCAAACGGCACTCGTTGCTGCGATGGAGTCTAGTGCTACATCTGGAAATTCAGCGCCAGTTGCATCTTTGGCTAATATGGCTACTGCATATACCGGTTCTAGTGGGGCCACGTTCTACATGGTCGGCACTGCATATTGGGCGCGGAATAACGATATTCGTCTTGATAAGCCGGTACGGGTTAAAACGTTTACGATAGATGTTGATGAAAATGGTAATGGTTCTATAGACAATGCCGGTCGTGCGAATACAGCACCAAGACTATCTCAACTTTATCTGACAGCTAAATACGGCGGTTTTACCGATGTGAACCTGGATAAAAATCCGTTTAAGACTTTTGACTCGGATGGTAAAACTGTTATTGCAAACAATAAAGAGTGGGCGAGTGGTAATGGAACAGACCCAGATAACTTTTTTCTGGCCAGTAATCCGAAGAGGATGATGGCAGCGATAAATTCTATTTTCCAAACTGTTGCGTCAAGCGGTGGAACCTTGGCCGGGGTAGGAATCAGTTCCACCAGTTCAAGTGATAACCCCTTTGTTTATGAACCTGGTTTTAAAGCTGACAAGTGGTCAGGCAGTTTGAAAAAAATGTCGGCAATATCAGCCAACCCAACGGCAGTTTGGGATGCAGGGGTCATTCTGACAGGTGATCCAGTAAATAAGCAGCCGCCCAGCCCTCTGCCTGCAGACAGGAAAATCTATACATCGAAAATTTCATCAGATGGGTCTTTGGCATTAGTTACCTTCTCTTCTAACAGCAGTGGTAATTTCAGTGCATCTGATTTGGCGGCATTAAATACAGATCCACATACGGGCATTACGGATAACCTTGCTAGTGATCGTATTGATTACTTGCGCGGAGTACGTACTTTAGAGCAAGGTAAGGACGCGAGTGGAAACACAACAGGTCAGTTCCGAACACGGGACAGTGTGCTTGGCGATATTGTTAACAGTGCGCCAGTCTATTATGGTGCCCCGGCAAAGAATGTGACAGGTGTCGGTTACAGCACGTTTTATACTGCGAACAAAGGACGCCAGGCAGCGGTTTATGTCGGTTCTAATGATGGTATGTTGCATGCATTCAATGCCAATAATGGCCAGGAATTGTTTTCATACATTCCAAATGCCTTAATATCGAGCTTGAATGATCTTACCGATCCCTACTATAGCCATAGTTCATTCGTGGATGGTCGTATCACAGTCAAGGAGGCACAAGTCAACAACGTTTGGAAGACTTTGTTGGTTTCAGGAATGGGTGCCGGAAACAAAGGTGTATTTGCTCTTGATGTCACTAACCCGGCTAATTTTCCCGGTGGGATAGGGGCCTTATGGGAGTTCACCGATAAAATTGATAAGGATATGGGGTACGTACTTTCTCCGCCGTTGATAGCAAAATTCCGTACGGGTGGCACGACGACAAGTCCGACATTTGGTAACTTTGTTGTTATTTCTAGCGGCTATAACAATTACGACTATGACGCGAGTGCAACTGGACAGGGAGCCTTGTTCATCCTCTCTTTGGATAAGAAGCCATCGGACCCTTGGGTTAGAGGTGGCAATTACTTTAAATTAATGACGCCCATCAAAGATAGCACGGCCAAAAATGGTCTAGGCGCTCCGAATGTTGCCTATGGTGCAGATGGCTCAGTCAGTTATGCTTATGTGGGTGACTTACAGGGTAATTTATGGCGTTTCGACTTTAGCGCAGGTAGTCTGGATAGAGCTAAGGTGTCTAGCAAGCCCGTATTTACAGCGAAAGACTCAACTGGTGCGGTACAGCCAATCACAGTGCAACCACAAATTGTCTTTGCACCGGGAGGTGGTTATATACTGACTTTCGGGACTGGAAAATATATGGAGACCTACGACGTCACGCCGTCCAACTACATGACCAATTCGTATTATGCAATTCTGGATACGACTTACGACAGTGACGTGGTGACCGGTCGTAGCCAGCTAGAACCGCGCACGCTGACTGCGGACAGTAATGGCTTTAGAATCGGTGGCAATAAATTTGTCTATGGTGTTGTGACTGGTACAAAAAAAGGATGGTATTTGGATTTTTATAATTCTCAAAATACAGGTGAGCGTATACATCATACGTTGACGGGCACGCTTGCGGGGAATTATTTATTTTTTAACACTCTGATTCTTAGCTCCGATCCGTGCTCGGGTGGGAGCGGTCGTAAATACGTGGTCGATGTCCTTACCGGTATGAATTCTGATGTCACAGGTACTTTGTCTACGATAGGCTTATTGACTTCCCCGATAGTGATCAATATTTCCACTTCGTCTGGGGACCGAACTGGGACGGGCGCGCGCAGAATTACGACAAAAATTTCGGTCAGAACTGCTGGGACGGGGAATTCTTCAGGTATTACTACTGAAAATTCAGCGGCAGCTGATGCGGTTACCAGGGCAGGTCGCATTAGTTGGCAGGAAATTAGAAATTGGCAAGAATTGAAAAAAGCTGCTACGGCAGGTGGTTCATAAATTGTATATCGGGGTGTTTATGAAAAGAAATAATGGTTTTAGTCTCATCGAATTGTTAATCGTAGTGGCAATCATAGGCATGATTACAGCCTTTGGCGTTCCCGCATACCAGTCGCACACTTTGAAAACGAAGAGAGCGGAAGCGAAGACTGCTTTAGTAAAGTTGATGCTGCAAGAAGAACAGTTTTACACGCAGAACAATACTTATACCGTTTTTTCTCAGGCCTCTACGGATGTGACTGAAAAGAAATTTACCTGGTATTCCGGGGCAACTGCTGCTGCCAGTAACTATGAAATTAAGGGGGAAGCCTGCACTGGCGATGTTATTCAAAATTGTGTTTTGCTAACGGCTTCCCCTGGTACTGCCAATGTTAACAAGAACTATAGTGACCCGGTTTGCGGAAATTTGACACTGACCAGTACTGGAGTTAAAGGGTTTACTAGCAGTTCAGGCACTAAAGATTTGTGCTGGTGAGCCATGCGAACATTAAATTTCAATCGCTTCTTGTATCGAGGTTTTTCATTGGTCGAGTTGCTGGTGGCGATTGCCATAGCTGCGATCCTGATGGCACTTGCCGCGCCTTCATTTAGCTCATTTATCGACAATCAACGATTGCAGACGGCTACCTTAGAATTTTATGCGGGTGTCAACCTTGCACGTGCTGAGGCCATAAAGCGCGGGGCACAAGTCAGTATGGTTGCGACAGATGGAAGTGACTGGAAGTCGGGCTGGACCATTTTCGTCGATGACAATGGTAATTTAAAGGCAGACTCCAATGAGAAAATTATTTTTACTCACGATGCATTATCAAGTAAATTTACTGTAACCAGCGCTTTCACCGATAGCTCTTCAGCTTATATATCTTATACGGGTAATGGTCGGAGTCGTACTAAAGCTAGCGTACAGCAACCTCAAGCTGGAACGGTTTCATTTATATATAACTCAGTTACGCGTCGAGTAAAGTTGAATTT
The DNA here is from genome assembly GCF_014284365.1 of Cognatundibacterium rugosum. GTDB lineage: Bacteria > Pseudomonadota > Gammaproteobacteria > Burkholderiales > Burkholderiaceae_D > Undibacterium > Undibacterium rugosum. The sequence goes on along the minus strand of NZ_JACOGG010000033.1, from coordinate 9,712 downwards.
TCTTGGACGAGCAAGGACATGTAATCCCGATAAAGATGCAACTTGCGATGCATCTGCAACAGGTGGCTGATGTAGAGCCGCTTTTTTATTTGCTCAGATATAAACCCCGTTAACATCTCTAACTGCAAAATTAATACTTCTTTCGTATCCAAAGCATTGATACAATGCTCTCTCGACACAGATTACAAGGGTTTTCCTTGGGAGATGTAGCAATTTGTATTGTCAGTTAACACTATCCTGGTGCTATGAATTCCTGTATTCCAAATTCAGGAATTTAGAAAACTTGATCAAGTAAATTGGTGATTGCCTTGAGCAGTCGATATCAAGCTCCATTTAAAAAATGAAAATAAAAAAAAGCGCCTCACTTCCGCTGGTGATTGTATGTTCGCTTACTTTTTCTCACGTGCATGCGCAGCAGGCGAACTCGTCCCCTGAATTCGAAATTGTGAGTAAAGCTGCCCATGTGCAGTTTGGCTTCGAAAAACTTAACCTCCCACAAAACGAAACGATGGGCCTGCTAGGCGGTGCTTATCTGCTGAGAGTAAATGAGGCGGTTGAAATCGGCCCGGCCGCCTACGGTGCGATATCCGGAAAGCGCGGGGGTTTTTTTACCGGTGGTGCGGAGTTGGCTTTCAGGCGACATGTGTTTGCAGATGTGTATGGAAAAGCTGGCTTATATGCAGGTGGTGGTGGCGGTGGTGCAGCAGCAGTAGGGGGAGGGCTTATGCTTCGGCCCCATATCGACTTAACATGGAAGTCAGGACGCACTGAAGTCGGGCTCTCCCTGTCTCAAGTACGTTTTCCTAACGGGCATATACGCTCAAATCAGGCTGGTTTGGTCGTTGGCTTTGATACCGATTTCAATTATGCAGACTCGGCAACTGCGGGTCGCTCTTTTGCAGGATTGGGGCGGGGTGGTATTGGTTTCGACAGGATGCAGATCACGGGTGGAGTGTTTCAGCCTCGTCATGGCATTGCTGATCTTGGTGCAAAGCCCTATGAGGGCTCCTTAGGTTACGCAGGCTTCAGATCGGAACAATTTCTTTCTGGAAATGTATTGTGGGGAATTGAGGCTGGTGCGGCTGTGAAAGGCGGTGCGGATGGATATGCTGAGATTTTAGGCGGAGTTGCCTATGAAATTCCTGTGTTTTCAGAGTCTGTACACGTGGGAAGTCGTTTTTCCGTAGGTATGGGCGGTGGTGGTAAGGTGCCAACGGGCGGAGGCCTGATTGCAAAAGCGGGGCTTTACTCAAAAATAGATATTACGCCGGATGTGTTTTTCACGCTGGAAGGTGGCTTAGTCGATGCGCCCGACGGTCAATTTAAAGCAAAGTATGGAACGTTGAATTTGGGGATAGTTCTGGATGATGTTAGTCGTTCAAGAACTGACCGCACTATTCGTGGCATGGAATGGGCAGCGAGTATTCAACATTATGTTAAAGCTAGCCGTTATTCCGGTGGTGATCAGGCACTCAGCACGATGGGTTTGAAAATCAATCGTGATCTAAATTCAGGCCTGTTTATGTCCGCTCAGGCACATAGTGGATTTAGTGGCAACGCTGGCGGCTATTCTGTCGGTTTAGCTGGACTGGGAATGAGATCCGAGAATATGGCGCATGGTTTAGGGCTGTCCGGAGAGATACTTGCTGGTGCAGCGGGCGGCGGCGGCGTGAACAGCCAGGGCGGCGCAATTGTGCAGAGCCTGGGGTATCTGACTTATGGCTTGAATCGTTATACACAACTGAAGTTTGGGGTGGGGCGGGTGAAATCACTCAAAGGCCAATTGAATTCAACTATTGTGGATGCGACAATAAGCATACCATTTGGTGTTCCTAGTAAATAATTTGAGAATTGTATGAACAGTAAAAATGCGGGTGTGATGGCGCACGGTAATATGCCTAGACACATAGCTATTATCATGGATGGCAATGGTCGCTGGGCAACAAAACGCTTTTTGCCACGCTTTGCAGGACATGCAAAAGGGGTAAAGACGGTAAATAAAGTTGTTGAAGCCTGTGTCAATCGTGGTATTGAGTTTTTGACATTATTTGCCTTTAGTTCGGAAAATTGGCGCCGTCCTCAGGAGGAAGTTTCTTTGCTGATGCAGCTTTTTCGAAAAGTCCTGGTCGGTGAAATACGCAAGATGGGTGAAAATAATATTCGCCTCAAAGTCATTGGCGATCTGAGCCGCTTCGATAAAGATTTGCAGGATTTGGTGCGCTTGGCTGAGTCTGAAACCGCTGCCAATACTGGTTTAACTTTAACTATCTGCGCTAATTATGGTGGTCGCTGGGATATCGCAAATGCGTGCAACCAGCTCATCTCAGATGGTGTTAAGGCTGGTGACGTGACGGAAGAGTTGTTATCGTCAAAACTTGCTATGGCGTACGCACCTGAGCCTGATATGTTGATACGTACTGGTGGAGAGTCCAGAGTTTCAAATTTTCTTTTATGGCAATTAGCTTATTCTGAATTTTATTTCACCGAAACTTTTTGGCCGGACTTCGGCGCTGATGCGCTCGATGAAGCTATTGCTTCTTTCCATAAACGTGAAAGGCGCTTTGGCAAAACCAGTGAACAGGTGCAGAACGTCAGTTAAGATGACGCGCGCTTATTGCAATTTCTTTGCGATGTACATACTGTTTCGTTGGTCATTAGAAATACGTCAAAATGAGATGAATTTCTTGTTTTTTTGAGCAATTTCTATCGAAGAGAGTGATTGATGGTTAAGCTCGTCCCTGTCATATTGTGTGGTGGCTCTGGTACTCGCTTGTGGCCCCTTTCTCGTACCGGATTTCCCAAGCAGTTTTTGGTGCTTTCTGGTCAAACCAGTCTTTTCCAGCAAGCCATTTGCCGGGTGAATTCTATTGCTGGCAATGCATGTCAGATTGATGAAACTTTAATTGTTACGAATGAAGAGCATCGCTTTTTGGCTCTTGACCAGTTACGTGAGTTGAAAGAAATTGCTGCTAGGCTGATACTTGAACCCGTTGCACGTAACACGGCACCTGCCTTAACCTTGGCCGCGTTACAGGCGGGTTTGCAGGGAGACGATCCCATTTTGGTCGTGGCGCCAGCGGATCAGACGGTAGTTGACGAATCTGCCATGACAGCCGCATTGCGTTTAAGTGTACAGGCTGCTCTCAGTGGAGAGATCGTTATACTTGGTATCAAGCCGGACCGCCCTGAAACCGGCTACGGATACATACACTACGATGAAGATCTGGGCGCATCAGGCAAGCATACAGTTCTGCAGTTTACGGAAAAGCCAGACCTTGAGACAGCAGTGCAGTACTTGAGTAGTGGTCATTACGCCTGGAACAGTGGAATGTTTGTTTTAAAAGCGAGCACATGGCTCAAAGCATTGGGAATGTTCCGCCCTGATATATTGCAGTCTGTCAGTTCAGCATGGAATAGCCGCTCCAATGACGAGCTGTTTGTTCGGCCAGATAAAGCGATGTTTGATCAAGTAGCCAGCGAGTCGGTTGACTATGCGGTGATTGAGCATTGCCCTGGCTCTGAAATTAACATCAGCATGATACCGCTCGCAGCAGGCTGGAGTGATCTTGGTGCTTGGGATGCTGTGTGGCAGACTGGTCAACATGATGGACGTGGCAATATGCTTGTTGGCGATGCTTTTTTTGCAGATTGCAGCAACACCTTGATTTATGCTTCAAATCGTTTGGTCAGTGCTGTTGGTGTCGACGATCTTGTTATTGTCGAGACGGCAGACGCAGTCTTGGTTGCTGACCGCAAGCAGAGTCAACATGTCAAAAAAGTCGTGGCTATGCTGGAAAAGCAAGGGCGTGCCGAGCACACCCTGCACCGTAAAGTGTTCCGGCCCTGGGGGTGGTATGACAGTATCGACGAGTCAGAACGTTTTAAAGTGAAACGCATACAGGTCAAGCCTGGTGCAAGCCTGAGCCTGCAGAAACATCATCATCGTGCAGAACATTGGATAGTGGTCAAGGGGACGGCTGAGGTCACTTGTGGTGACGAAGTTAAGTTGATTACTGAGAATCAATCGACCTATATCCCACTGGGAGAAGTGCACAGGTTGAGGAATCCTGGTGTTATTCCATTAGAAATCATAGAAGTGCAATCTGGCAGTTATCTGGGGGAAGACGATATTGTCCGGCTTGAGGATGCATTTGGCCGCAGTTAAGGTGATTCTGGCAAAAAGGGTGCTTATTGTCAGATTATTGACAGCTTATCGATCAACAATGTGCATCTGATTTTATTGTCTTAATTGTATGCTTAAATGCTAGTTTTGCTTTGTTTAGGCATGATAACAAAAACATAGTTTCAAGCTGGCTGTTTTTTTGCTGGAAACGGATTTTTAGTGTGTCTATGAATGTGTAGCGTCGTTGCTGGGTGCTGCGTAGTAATCAAGTGGAAATTTTAGTTGCGTAATATACGCGCAAGTGTGCGCGCTTTTTCTATTTGCTTGTGAACTCAATTTTTTTAAATGTTTACCTGATCTTGTGAATTCAGAATGAAAAAATTCTGCTTCAGTCTGGTAATATTACTTTCGTATATATTTTTATAAGTGTGAGCATGGCGGTTATTCTATTCATTGCGGCAATTGTGTCCTGGATTGCATGTTTTTTGTTAATTTATTACAAACATGTTCACCACAAATTTTCTGCCGATCAAAGTGGCTCCGGACCGCAAAAGATGCATCATGGCGCAACCCCACGCATAGGTGGCGTCCCGATATTTGCAGGCTTACTGTCGGCTTTAGCGGCCTTGTATCTGGGCGAGTGGCACGTCAATAGTTTGTTTTTTGTACTCGCCATTTTGCCTGTATGGCTGGCTGGGATCATTGAGGACGTCACAAAGAAAGTTAGCCCGTTAAAGCGTTTGTTGGCTGCGTTTGTTGCTGCCTTGCTAGGGATGTGGTTGTTAGATGCGAAATTGATACGCTTAGGATTGCCTTTACTGGATCATCTGGTGAGCAGTTATATCGTCTTGAATGCCTTACTAGTCATGCTGGCTGTTGGTGGTATTACTCACGCGATGAATATTATCGATGGCTTTAATGGTTTGGCTGGTACAGTTGTGTTGATGATTTTGTCTGCGCTTGCCTATGTCAGTTATCAGGTTGGTGATGTGTTTCTGCTTGGGCAGTGTATTGCTTTGATAGGAGCAACACTGGGATTTTTATTCTGGAATTATCCACGCGGGACGATTTTTGCAGGTGATGGCGGCGCTTATTTATGGGGCTTTATGATCGCCGAAATTTGCGTCATGCTGGTATACCGCAACCCATCAGTTTCGCCATGGTTTCCGTTGTTATTGGTCATATACCCGGTGTGGGAAACGGTGTTTTCTATCTATCGCCGCAAGATCATCCGTGGTTTGCCTGCAGGCCTGCCCGACGCGATACACTTGCATTCGCTGGTATATAAACGCTTAGTCAGACACATGATAGGCTCGAAAGAGGCCGCACATATCGTCAAACGCAATTCGATGACCGCCCCTTATCTGTGGGGACTGACTGCATTTTCTATTATTCCAGCGGTATTATGCTGGTCGAATACACCGCTAATTCTTCTCTTTACCGGCATATTCATTCTTTGCTATTGCATATTTTATGCAATGATCGTGCGTTTTAAGATCAAGCCTTGGATGACGGTCGGTGAGCGCACTTCTGAAAGTGATGAGAATCACAAACTCTCACGCGATGCAGCCTGATGGCAGACCGGTAGTTATCTTAATCACTTATTTCTTAAATTTCTTAAGCTTATACTTAATTTTAACCTACACCCTATGCACCAAATTATGAAGAGTACCTTACCGGTCATTGCTTTGCTGGCGGCTAGCAGTACATTTGCACAGCAGGTTGATGTGCAGACAGCGGACGTGCAATCCTTGACGGCAAAGCAACCACGCATTACCAATCAGTCGTTAACCCAATTGCCATCCAAACCGGCAGTTGATGAAGTGCCGCTGCGCGTAGAAAACCGGAGCACTGAAAAGACCGAAGCAAGTGAATTCCAACAATTTGTTCGTTACGCAACCGGGAAAAGTCTGCCTGTTTTTGGTGCGGATTTTTTTCAAAATACACCAAGTAGTTTTGCTCCTTTACAGAATACGCCGGTTCCATCGGAGTACATGCTGGGAGCCGGTGATGAATTATTGATACGCGCCTGGGGTAGTCTGGATGTCGATTACCGCGCGGTTGTCGACAGAAACGGCGTCATCAGTATTCCGACGATAGGCAATATTAATTTGGCCGGTGTCAAAGCCGCTGATGCTGAGGCAATAATTCGGTCTTCGATTGCAAAGCTGTATCGCGATGTGACTGTTAATGTGAGTTTTGGTCGTCTGCGCGCAATTACCGTATATGTAGTTGGGCAAGCTAAAAAGCCAGGTTCTTACACAGTGTCCGGGTTTTCTACATTAGTCACCGCAATGCTTGTAAGTGGTGGTCCAAATGCGGCAGGTTCTATGCGCAATGTGCAGGTAAAGCGCAACGGCAAGGTGCTGGGTAATCTGGACTTGTACGCCTTTATTGCAAAGGGTGATAAAAGCAGTGATATCAAATTGCAGGATGGCGATACTATCTTTATTCCCGCTGCGGTTGGTCATATCGCGTTGACGGGTAAAGTCAATACACCTGCCATTTATGAATTGAAAACAGCGAACGAATCGATTTCCAGTATTCTTGATCTGGCTGGTGGTATGCCCGTTGTTGCCGATCCACGCAGAGCCTTCCTGGAACGTATCGATGCAAACAAGTCGCAGCCACGTACAGTGGAAGAATTCGCGCTCAACGGCGCGGGCTTGAGCAAAAGTTTAAAAAATGGCGATTTACTGACCGTGACAGCCATTACGCCGGACTTCGCCAATGCGGTGACCTTGCGTGGTAATGTGAATCAGGCATTACGTGTTCCGTTCAAATCCGGTATGCGTATTCGTGATCTGATTCCGAATCGTGAAAGTTTGATTACACGCGCTTCCGTGCAGCGTCAGAATGACATTTTGCTGCAGCAGAGCGTAGATGGTCAGGATGCGAGGAAAGAAAATGCAATTTCGCTGTCCGCTCGCATCGGTAATCTGTTCGACGATGTGAACTGGGATTACGCAGTCATTGAGCGTATAGATCGTGCTACGCTGAATGTGACTCTGATTCCATTTCATCTTGGTCGTGCTTTGGAAGCGGGAAATACTGAGGATAATCTACAATTGCAGGCTGGTGATGCGGTAACCGTGTTTTCGCAAAATGATATCCGCGTTCCGGTCGCTAAACGCAAGGTATTTGCACGTATCGAAGGTGAGGTCAATGTGCCTGGTGTCTATCAGATGATGCCAGGGGAGACCTTGCAAAGTCTGGTCGCCAAAGCTGGCGGCGCAACTTCAAACGCCTATTTATTTGGAACGGAATTTTATCGCGACAAGGTTCGTGCCGAGCAGCAGGTCAACCTCGAAAAAACGGTCCGACGTCTGGAGTCTCAGTTGCGCGCCGAATCGGCTAAGGTAGCCGCAAATCAATCAGGTTCTGATGCACAACTAGCCGCATTGAAAGCTAAGAGTGAGCAAGAGTCTGGCATGCAAGCCTTGGCGCGTATGCGCGAATTGAAGGCGACAGGACGTGTTTCTTTAGATTTGTCTGCGAATGATGAAAATGTCGATAAGTTGCCACAATTGAAACTGGAGAATGGCGATCAGCTCATCATTCCTAGCCGCCCTGACTTTGTGCACATTTTTGGCGCCGTGAATCAGGAAGCTTCTGTCATCTGGCGTAAGGGTACGACAGTTGACAAATATCTGGCGAATGCCGGTGTGACATCGGAAGCTGATTTAGACGGTATTTTTGTACTTCGTGCTAACGGTACAGTTTTGTCCTCTACCGGGCGTGGCTGGTTTTCCAGTGTCAGCTCTGCTGAAGTCATGCCAGGCGACAGCATAGTCGTGCCTGAGCGTTTGAATAAAGAGACTGCGTATAAATCTGTGATTAATGGGCTCAAAGACTGGGCGCAAATCTTATCTGGATTTGGCATCAGTGCAGCAGCAATTAAGAGTTTGAGGCAATAAGCATGACAGTCATGAATCAAGAAAAAAATATTGCCATGCATGACGATGGGGATGGCATCAGTTTGATGGATTTACTGCTGGTATTGGCCAAGCACAAAAGAAAAATCATTTTATATCCTGTACTGTTTGGCGTCGCCGGGCTATTGATCAGCTTTGCCATGCCCAAAGTGTATAAGGCGAATACCAAGGTATTGCCGCCACAGCAAAGTCAGTCTACTGCGTCCGCAATGCTGAGTCAGTTAGGTGGGCTGGCAGGTGGTGCTGGTGCTGCCTTGGGCTTAAAAAATCCGAATGATTTGTACGTGTCCATGCTAAAGAGCCGTTTGCTGACCGATAAACTCATCAAGCGTTTTGATCTGCAATCGAGGTATGAGCAAAAGTTTACAGAAACCACGCGTAAAGCCCTGGATGCAAATTCGGTCATCGCCTCTGGTAAGGACAATATTATCTCTATTGAAGTCGAAGATAAGGATCCTAAAATTGCGGCGGAAATTGCCAATGCCTATGTAGAAGAGCTGATTGCACTGACCAGTACCTTCGCTTTAACGGAAGCGTCTCAACGACGTGTTTTCTATGAAAAGCAATTGTTGCAGGCAAAAGAGAAAATGATTGCCGCTGAAACAGCTTTATCGTCTGGTATTGATAGCAAAGGCATGCTGAGCGTTGATGCGCAAAGTAAAGCTGTGTTGGAAACCGTGGCAAAGCTGCGTGCTGCGATATCTGCCAAAGAGATTCAGCTTAAAGCGATGCAGGCTTTTGTGACGCCGAACAATCAGGAATATAAGCGTGTCAGTCAAGAGTTGCTGGGAATGCAGCAAGAATTGGCGAAGTTGGAAAATGGAACTGCCACCACACATGATGCGAGTGCTGCGAAAGTAAAAGAAACGTCGGGCAGCAGCAGTGTGCAATTGCTTCGTGATGCCAAATACTATCAAATGTTGTATGAGTTACTGTCTAAGCAGTATGAGGTTGCACGTTTGGATGAGGCTAAAGATATTCCCCTGATCCAGGTGTTGGATAAGGCGGTGGAGCCTGAGTTGAAAGACAAACCTAAACGTTCAATTATTACTTTGGCGTTTGCTTTCTTAGGTTTAATACTTGCTTTGGTACTTGCATTCCTGAAAGAGGCAGCGGGCAAACCAAAAACACCTGAGCAAGAAGAAAAGTGGCGTCAGTTGAAGGCTTATCTGAAGTTCTCCTGATCTTGAGTATCCTTAAAGAAGCCTGAGCATTGAACTGATGCTCAGGTTTTTTTTCATTTCAAAAGTAAGCGCCCGGTCATCACAGGTTGACCGGTTCTGATATGGATGATGGAAATTATTGAGCAAGCTTCCAGTTGTGTGGCAGTAGTTCGCCGATGCGGCTGAATGGTTGTAATGGTAGTCTTTCCAGCACGTCCTTCATGAACCCGTAAGGATCGTGACCGTTGAGCCGGGCTGAATGGATCAGACTCATGATCGCCGCCGCACGTTTGCCTGCACGCAGACTGCCGGCGAACATCCAATTTTTTCTTCCCAATGCGACCGGACGAATCTGGTTCTCAACCCAATTATTATCAATCGGCACCTGAGGATCGTTGAGGTAATGGGTTAACGCCGACCAGCGATTTAAACTGTAGTCGATTGCCCTGAATGTAGCACCGCCGCCAGGGACTTGCTGGCGTTGAACCAGT
>NZ_JACOGG010000032.1 GCF_014284365.1 Cognatundibacterium rugosum | reverse complement strand
GCCAGATATCATCGTTTAATACGCGCCGAACCATTCCATCTCCCTTTTATCCAGGATGGAAGAATCCTGCAAATCAGCAAAAATGTCTACTTGCTGGCTGATTCTATGAAATGAGGACATGCCCTAGAAAGTCTATGGAACTTATGGACTGCACGTGGCTCTATGTTCTTCAATTTAAAATAAATATATTAAGGAGGAGAAGATGTCAGATTATCGTACAGTCGTATTCAGTGCCCTACTGGCCGGACTGGGCAGTAGCTTGAGCTTGCCGGTACAGGCAAGCCAGGCAACAAACCAGGACGTAAAACAGGCTGTAAAACAGCAAGTGCGGCCAGAAGCAGTGCAATTTTCAAAAATGCGTACGCAGTTTTTAAAGGAGTTCTGGAAACAGGACCCGGAAAGCGCGATGGCAGCCGGGCGTTTTGAGCTGGGAGCCAAACTAAGCTTGCCGGATGAGGCAGGCCGCAAGGCCTATCTGCAATTTTGCGAACGTTGGTTAAACAACTTGTCTGCCTTCGCGACAGATACGCTTTCCGCCAACGATCAGACGGATCTGGTGTTGATCCGCAATTATTTGGAGGCGAATCGTTGGTATCTGCAAACTTACCGCGAATTCGCCTGGAATCCGTCACAGCACAATGTAGCGGGTGGTTTTGATAATTTGCTCAACACCGATTTTGCGCCTAAAGAGCGCCGCCTGCGCCTGATCAGCGAACGTCTCAACGCGGTTCCTGCGTATTATCAGGCGGCACAACAAAGCATAGACCAGCCTACGTTGGAGCATACCCAACTGGCGATTGCGCAAATGGCAGGCACCCGCGCGGTGTTTGCCCAGATTCAGCAAGAGGCGCAGACTTCGTCCTTGAGTAAAGCGGAGAAATCAGAACTGCAGACCCGTTTACAGTCGGCTGGCAAAGCGCTGGATGGCTATGCCGATTTCTTGCAAACGCTGGTTGCGCATCCACCTGCGCAGGGCTGGCGTTCTTTCCGCATAGGGCAGGAATTATATGCCGCTAAGTTTAAGGCGGATATTCAGTCGCCGTTGAGTGCGCAGCAAATGTATCAAAAAGCCCTGGCAGCCAAAGCAGAATCACATCAGCGTATGGCGGAGCTGGCTGATCAGTTGTGGCCGCGCGTGATGGGAGAAGCGGCCCGTCCGGCTGACGCAACGCAGCGTATCAAGCTGGTTATTGATAAACTGTCCGAGCAACATGTGCAGCCGGATCAGTTGTTCGCTGAAATCCGTCGCCAGTTACCGCAACTGGAAGCCTGGATACAGCAGCATGATTTGCTCAGCCTTGATACCCGTAAGCCACTGGTGGTACGTGAAACGCCCGAGTATGAGCGTGGCGTGTCCGTTGCCTCAATAGAAGCTCCCGGCATATTCCGGCCACATGATAAGACCTATTACAACGTCACGCCGCTGACTGGCCAAAGCGCGGAACAAATAGAAAGCACGTTGCGTGAATACAATCACTGGGTGCTGCAGATTCTGAATATTCACGAAGCGATACCTGGTCATTACACCCAGCTGCAACATGCCAACCAGTCACCTTCCGTCATCAAAGCCTTATTCGGCAATGGCGCAATGATAGAAGGCTGGGCGGTCTACAGCGAGCGCATGATGCTGGAGTCCGGCTACGGTGGCAATACGCCTGAGATGTGGCTCATGTATTACAAATGGAATCTGCGTGCGATCTGTAACACTATTCTGGATTACCAGGTACATGTGATGGGCATGAGCGAGCAGGAAGCGAAGCATTTCCTGACTCAGGAAGCTTTTCAGACCCAGGCTGAAGCGGATGGCAAGTGGAAGCGTGTGCAATATACCTCGGTGCAACTGACCAGCTATTTCAGCGGTTATGCTGACATCATGGCTTTGCGCGAAGAGTTGAAACAGCAGCGTGGAACTCAGTTCAGGCTCAAGCCTTTCCATGAACAATTCCTGAGTTATGGCAGTGCGCCGGTGGGCATGATACGGCAACTGATGTTGAAGCCCTGAGCGGAGTTTAGTTCAGGCAATGCTGCTGCTGACTTTGCATGAGTGTTTCAATTTGCCTTGTCAGCAGCTGTAGTAACTCTGCAGATTGCTGCCTGAAATAGGCTTCATTGTTTTTTTCGTAGGCCCTCAGAAGCCGGGTACAGACCGGATCTTTCCAGCGCCACCCATGACTACGTCCGATCACAGATGGATGTTGCAAAAAACGCTGAGGAATCGGGTAATCGAGTGTATCGGCGCGGTCCCAAAGGTAGTTTTCCTCTGCAATATTGGCATCCGGAACTTTGAGCAATTGCGCGATTTGTCGGTCATAGCGGCTGGTGAAATCGATGTATTCGAGGTGCGTGGAGCCGTCTTCATGCTGCTGGCACTCTATCCAGCAATGGTAGCTTTGGATATCGGCCAGTTTTTTTGCATTTCTTCTCTCGCGCCGCGAGGGCGAGATTAATTCAAACTGATCATTGCCAAAGCCGACGATTTGCGAGCCGGCCACTGCAAAGTAAGGGCGCTTACTGAGGGTAGTCAGGAGGCGAGCGCCTAGTATCGCGTATTCAGCACACTTTAAGGCTGCGCCATACGTTTTGTGCTGATAGGTCTGGTGCATCAATGCAGAAACGGCTGCATCTATTTGATCCTTCATCCAAGGATCGAAAATCACGCTATCGTTAATATTATTCATTTGATATTTAAAATGCAGCGTACATCAGGTAAGTGAAGATAAGATGTTGTGTAACGCAATGTATCTTAATATATCTTAATATATCTACAGCGCGCTGTGTGATATTTTTAAGAATACGCGCCAAAGCGCAGGGACGGAGAAAATCATTGGAATTGTAAAGAATGAAATAATAAAAGTAAGGAGCTCGTTAACAGTTATATATCCAATGCGTGTCAGTCACAACTTATATATTTGAATCAGCAATAAATTTCTTAATGCAAACTTCTGCCCGTGATTTTTACGGAAATTGTGTTGAAAAATCGCTTATCCACGTTTTACACAGCATTTCCCCCTCCAAAAGCTCTTACATATCCATGTATCAGCTTTGATATTAACCTTGAGATAGAACACGAAAACTGAACACTTTTATTTCGTTAAATCTAAAAATGTCTCAAAAATAGCACAGTTTGTTTAGTTATTTGCATCTTTATTGATAGAAATTACAGCTGTGAAATTGCAGGTAATAAATTTGACATAAGTCAATGTTAATCTGTGAAACGTTTGCGCAAACGATTGCCAATTGAAATTGTCGACAATTTGGATGGGTGTCGTCGGTGCTGACATTCCTTAGTTATAAAAATAAATTTCTGCTGCAACAGACTGCAGATCACAAATAAAAGCTTAACCAACACCTGCGTGTATTGGGGAGATGGCGCTACCTGATTGCCAGGTGGCAGGGCGGCTTATTGCCCGAAATTTCCTGAGTGCCTGGTTTGTGTTTGCCAGTTTTGTGTGTGAACTGCTTAACAATCAACAGCTATCAGGGAGTATTTCATGCCGTCCATCGTTCAACCGTTGCGATTCAAGCATATCGCTACGCAAGTCAGCCTGGCCCTTATCCTGGGTGCAGGCATGGCAGTTACTGCTTCGGCCTCAGTTGCCGATCATCATGAGTTCGAAGCCACGCTGCACGTGCCTTATAAAGCCGATGCCAGCTTGCGGGCTGGTGCGGAAGCGCGTTATTTCACATTGGAATTTGACTATCCACATTTAAAAAAAGAGCAGGCTGTGAGCTGGCGCGTGGAGCTGCTGACACCTGATGGCCGCGTGCTGGATCGCTGGTATGGCATAGAAAAAATCTTCAATAAAGCGATCAGTAACAAAATTCTGTGGACGGGGAAAACCTCCAAAGGCGAAGTCATTCGCGATGGTTTGTACCAGGTAAAACTGACTGCAGTGGCTGCCGATGTCGTGGCAACAGCATCGTCTAATACAGCGGTCAATACGCTTGTTGAGCGTAACCTGCAAGTCAATAAGGCAGGACAGGAAGTGCAAAGCTGGCCTATGCAGGTTGGCAAAGTAGCGGTGCCGGCGATGCCAGGTTTTACTGCGTTGAACACGCGCAAAACCACAACGGCACCAAAGGCCGGTATCGCCAACAAAATGGCTGTCGCCAGCCTGACAGCCGCAGGTGGCTCACTGCCTTACACCATTTACTACGGCAATTTACACAGCCAGACCAATCACAGCGATGGTGGCGGTGATTTGAGTTCCTGTACCGGCGCACAGAATCCGCAGTCTGCCGCTTACGGTCCGACCGATGCGTATCAGTACGCACTGAATAAGGGGCTGGATTTCCTGATGACGTCTGAGCACAACCATATGTACGATGGTTCTGACAGTACCAATGCCTCAGCCAATCCGGCGACTGCGAAAAATCTTTACCAGTCCGGTTTGAGTGCAGCAGCGAGTTTCAATTCATCGCATAGTAACTTCCTGGCGATCTATGGCATGGAATGGGGTGTCATCACGAATGGCGGGCATCTGAATATTTTCAATGCCACAGAATTGCTGGGCTGGGAATACAACAGCAGTAATCAACTGATCGGTGATACCTTTGTCGCGAAAGGCGATTATGCGGGGTTGTACACACTGATGCGTCAGCGTGGCTGGATAGGTCAGTTTAATCATCCGTCCAGCAGTGGTCAGTTCGCTGCCAATGGTGTCGCGCTTGGTTATACCGCTGACGGTGATCAGGCTATGGTGTTATGTGAAGTCTTGAATACGTCCGCATTCTCCACCAACACCACAGAAACCGAGACTGGCCGCAGCACCTATGAAGGCGCATGTAATAAAGCTTTGGAAGCGGGTTTTCATATTGCCTTCAGCAGCGACCAGGATAATCACTGCGCTAACTGGGGTGCCTCCTACACCAACCGCACCGGTGTGTTGATACCGAATGGGATGCCGCTCACCAATGCGAATTTTATTGACGCATTGAAGGCACGCCGCGTGTTTGCGACCATGGATAAGAATTCGCAAATCATTCTGACCGCAAACAACCACATCATGGGCGAACGCTTCAGCAACAGCGGACCACTGACACTGACGACTAATTTTGCGTCCACCACGGGCCGTACTGTGTCCAGTGTCGTGATTTATGAAGGGGTGCCAGGTCGTAATGGTACGGTCAGCCAGTTGACCAGCGCTGCAACGGCGACTATTACGCCAGCCGTAGGCGAGCATTTCTATTACGCGAAAATCACTCAGGACGATGGCAATATCCTGTGGTCTGCACCAGTCTGGGTGACCCAAACCAGTGGCGGTAATACGGATACAACTGCACCAACAGTCAGTGCCTCAGAAAGCGGCAACAGCGGCAACATCAGCTTCTCCGCCAGCGCGAGTGATAACGTGGGCGTGACTAAAGTGGAGTTTTATGTCGATGGCGTGTTAAAAGGCAGCAGCACGACAGCGCCTTATAGTCTGAGCCTGAATTCGACCACGCTGACGAACGCCCCCCATACTCTGGTCGCTAAAGCATATGACGCAGCCAATAACATCGGTACGTCTTCCAGCGTAAACTTCACCGTAAATAATCCGGTTGCCGATACGACGCCACCAACCGTCACAGCATCGGAAACTGGTAGCAGCGGCAATATCACACTGTCCGCCAGTGCCAGTGATAATGTCGGTGTGACTAAAGTAGAATTCTATGTGGATAGCGCGTTAAAAGGCACAAGCACGACCGCACCTTACAGCCTGAGCCTGAATTCGACCACGCTGACGAACGCGACGCATACTCTGGTCGCTAAGGCGTATGACGCGGCCAATAACGTGGGCTCTTCGGCCAGCGTGAATTTTAGTGTGAATAATGCAGTCAGCACGCAGTTAATCGCTAATAGCAGTTTTGAAAGTGGTGCTGCGTCCTGGACGGCGACTTCAGGTGTGATTTCAAACAGCTCAGGTCAGGCGGCCCGTACCGGTAGTTACAAGGCGTGGCTGAATGGCTACGGCAGTACACACACTGACACGCTGTCTCAGCAAGTGACGATCCCGTCGACCGCGAATTCGGCCATGCTCAGTTTCTGGTTGAAAGTGGTGTCGGACGAGACAACGACGACGCAGGCTTATGACACACTCAAAGTACAGGTGCAAAACAGCAGCGGTACGGTATTGGCAACGCTGGCGACCTATTCGAATCTGGATAAGGGCAGTAGCTACCTGAATAAGACCTTCAACTTGTCGGCTTACAAAGGGCAGACTATCCGCATCGTATTCACAGGTGTGGAAGGCAGCGTGACAGCAACGGCGTTTCTGATTGATGATGTGACTTTGCTTGCCCAATAATCACAGCAGGCCTCTCAAAAAAAATCCCGCACAGCTTTGGGCTGTTGCGGGATTTTTTTTTGCTGCGCAGCTTCTTCGGATAAGGGTAAAACTTATTTACCAAATAAAGAGCCCAGACCTTGCAATACACTGGAAGCATCAATTTTCCCTGCTTCCGGGACTTCACCATTTGGTGTCAGGTGATCGATCAGGCCAGGCAGCATGTTGGCGAGCTGACCAGCGATGCCATCATGCGGGATACCGGCAGATTCAGCTAACTGTGCAAGCTGACCATTGCCTAATACCTGCTGGATTTGTTCGGCAGAAATCGGCAAATTCTGACCGGTACCGACCCAACTGGCGACAACATCGCCCAGGCCTGCCTGCTGAAACTGAGACAGCAGACCTTGCAGTCCTCCTGTTCCCCCTTGACCGCTTTGATTCAGCAAGCCGAGTGCCACCTGTATCAGCGCAGACTGACCGCCGCCTTCAGCAGAATTCGCGTTGCCTAACATGGATAATGCCGTATCGAATAAGCCCATTTTTCCCACCTGTGTTTGACTGAAGTTTGAGAGAGTAGTGTGCACCTGCGGTGCGCTTGAAACTCGCTGAGTGTAAATGGGAAATCCTGGATGCTTTGTTAAATTTGTATGAAATTGACTTTTTTCTACATTCCACCCCAGGCCGCATTCAATATAGCGATTGCCGCCAGGCCTGCTGTTTCCGTTCTCAGAATACGCGGCCCCATGGATAGCGACAGTACACCCTGGCGCGTTGCCAGCGCTTCTTCTTCGGCGCTTAATCCACCTTCCGGGCCGATCAGCAGACTGATAGGCTGCGGCGGGTGATGCCTGGCCCAGTCGGCCAGCGAGCTCTCAGCGCGTGGCGACAGCATGATGCGCTGATGCATATCAGTTTGGGTCAGCCACTGCGTGATGTCTTGCGGCTCATTTAATTGTGCAAGCCGGTTGCGGCCGCATTGTTCAGACGCAGCGATGATCACACCTTGCCAATGCTGCATTTTCTTTTCTGCGCGTTCAGTACTGAGTTTAACCACAGAGCGCCTGGCTGCCAGCGGCTGTATCGAGCTCACCCCTAGCTCTACCGCTTTTTCTATGATCCAGTCCATTTTGCTCCCCTCAGGCAAGGCCTGGGCCAGATTCAGTGCGTAGGGCAATTCGACTTCTTCCGGTAAGAATAATTTAACCTCGGCGCTGGCACGCTTTTTTTCTATCTGGGCCAGGGTCGCGATGTAGCTGCCACCTTCACCATTCATCAGTTCTATATTGTCGCCACTCTGCAAGCGTAACACAAACACATGGTGCGCAACATCCGTGGGCAGATCGATCATGGCGCCGATCGCAAGCGGCAGTGGGCAGTAAAAGCGTGGCATGGCAAGACAAGGCGCGAGGGCCGGTAAGCTGAAGTTAGGCGGGATTATAAGGCAGGGGATGCCTGGCGACATCCCCTTTAAAGGATTATTGACCGAGATGCTTGGCCAGGAACTGTTCCAGTTTTTCGTAGAACTCCTTCAGATTTTTCGTCGCATAAAAGCCATGACCTTCATTCTTAGCCAGCATCCATTCATATGGTTTATTTGCACTATTCAATGCATTGCGCATTGAATTCGCCTGTACGACGGGCGTAACTTTATCTTCGTCACCATGAGCAAGAAAAACTGGAACCTTTATTTCCTGGGCGAGATAGGCCGGAGAATTTTGTTTTAAATTATCGATATCCGTCCCTAAGAAACGCACGAATGCACTTTTCGTTGTTTTATTGGATGTCACAGATTCTTCATTAAAAATTAAAGGCAGGTCGTATACGCCAGCATAACCAACGGCACACTTAAACATATTTGGTTCGCGTATGGTTACCATCAAGGATGCATAGGCACCGAAGCTGGCACCGTAAGCACACACACGTGCTCCGTCGATGCCAGGCTGAGTTGCTGCCCATTTCACACCATCGATGAGGTCGTATTGAATCTGGTCTCCCCAGTGCTTGTAGCCCTTGATTTCGAAGGACTTGCCACGGCTGCCAGATCCACGGAAATTGACCTGAAGGACGGCATAACCCCGGTTAGCCAGAAATTGTGCTTCCGAATCAAAAAACCAAGTGTTATAAACGCCGTGTGGGCCACCGTGCGGTAGCAGGATCAGAGCTCTTTTCTCTCCGGCCTTAACTGGATGCATAGTTAAAAAACCATGTAAAGGCAATCCATCACGTGCTTTGAAGCTAACAGGCTGGCGGGAAGCCATCTTTTCCGGTTCCAGTTCTTCGGATGCGACAAATAATATGTTCGCCTTTTTGCTTGCTTTGTCGTACAGATAATATGTGCCCGGATCTTTGTCACTGCTCACTTTAAAGAGCAGGCGGCTGCGGTCTTCGGTGAAATCGAGAAAGGACACCATATCGTCGGGAAATTGCTTAGAGAGGTGCTGATGTAACTGAGCTTCTTCTGATCCGAAATCTACATAGATATGCTTAGGCCGACCAACAACGTTGCTATATGCAAATAGTTTTTGGGTCAAGGTATCGAATTCCAGATATCCGAGCTCACTTTGCGGATTTTCTGCAATGATTTGCCGCTCATCGCTTTGGGTATTTTGCAATACAATTTTAGGTGGCTCGCCATGTTCGGAAAAATTGGCGTAGAAAGCGGAATTATCCTGAAGGAATTGAAATGGACGGAAGCCCCAGCCCAGGCTGCCACTGTTTATTTCTTTCCACGAGTTGTCTTTGTCATCGTGTTTGTAGAGGATACCTACGTATTTTTCGTTGTTACCTGACGCATATCTTGGCTGGCCATATTTATCAAAGGTAAATTTCAGGCCAGGTACTGGAATATCCGCTACAGTCTTTCGGGCGGCGTTATTGGCGTTGATTTGCAATACTGTGCTGTGATTGTTGCTCCACTTATGCTCTTCCAGAAAAAACTGTCCGTTTGTATTTTTGGGAATAAAAGCAATGCTGCCAAATCCATGGTCATCATCGTACCTGTCGCCCTTAGAGGATTGTGCAAACATGTTGTAACCGTACAGGTAGTCCTGTTTTTTTCCATCCAAATTAAATGCCAGTATTTCTCCAGTCCACATAGGTGCTTCCTGCGAACCGCGTTCTGTCGCTTTCGCAACTAAAAGACGTTCGTTGTTGAGCCATCTGATATTACCAGGGACTTCAAACTTAGGTAATCTGATGATGCTCTTCATCTTAAAGCCAGGTAACTCAAATACCGCCATCGTTGGAATAAAACGCTCGCCGTCGGGCAGACTGACGATCATCGCAATATGCTTACCGTCTGGCGCCAGACGTGGGTGAGAGAATTGATTCGGTTTGATAAAGTAATCCAGAGGGATTTTTTCAACCGCTTGGGCAAATACTGAGAAATGGCAGCAAAGTACCATTGCAGTTGCAAGTTTGAACAGTTTCATAATGGCTTTAATAAAATACAACTCGAGATTAAGTCGGATCGCTGCGATGGATCTATGCTGCGTTTTATTGATTTTTTTTCCTGAGTTATCAAACTTAGGAAATAAACTTCAAAATAATACTTTTAATGCAATTGTTTTGCGAAATTATTTGCATTTTTCGAAGTGATACGTGTTGTAAATGGTGCGTATATTTCACTCATGTAAAAAATGCGGGAATCTGCCACCGATTGAGGGCGCTGGCAGATCGTCTCCAAGTGCTGAATTTTCTGCCCAAGCAACAGTTCAGCCTTCTTTGGTATCGCTCAGTAAGTCATACAAGCCGCATTTAATAGTCCCAGCGCGAAACTGGCAGCACCCAGGAAAATTCCGGATGCGGTTTTGTTTTGCGGGATGTCGGACACGATGTCCGGCAGCATGACGCGGGTAAGTAAAAACGCCAGTAATTGCACCACCAGTGCAATGGAGCCCCAGGTCAGCATATCGAATAAGCTGATGCTGTTGGCAATGGCGGAAGCCAGTGCTATCGCAAATCCCAGCATAGAGCCGGATAAGCTAATGGCTGCTGCGACGTTACCGGCGCGTATCAGTGTGATTTCCTTGTATGGGGTAATGCGTACATAAATCGCGATGAACAGCGCGAGTAGTAATACGGCGATCAGGAAGTGGCTGAAAAATGCGCTCAGGCCGCTGTTAAAAAAATGAGAACTCATACGCAGACTTTCTTATTCAAAATAATGGGGGATAAAACGGCTGGTATTCTTGGTAATCAGTGTCGCATCTTCACGTATGCCTATGCCTGCTGCCTGATCGCCGACTACCCATGAACCTATCGAGGTGTATGCCGGAGTGATGCCATCATCAAAAAACGGCTGCGGTGCAAGCGCTTGATACACATAGCCCTCAGCGCCATATTCACCATCGGTATGGATGACCTCGCTGCCACGATAAATCGAGATGTTTTCACCTTCGCGTGAATACAAGGGTTTTTTCACGTAATCGCCTTGTATGCGCCAGCGGTCGACGAAGGCGGGCAAGAGATTCGGATGGCCAGGAAATAATTCCCATAGCACTGGCAGGATCGCCTTGTTCGATAAAATCATTTTCCAGGCTGGTTCTATGATGCGCATGTGCGTTGATGGCTGTTCCAGATGCACAGCGAACGCTTCGCGGCTCAGCCATTCCCAGGGATAGAGTTTGAACAGATTATCGATGACCAGATCGACATCATCGACCAGGCGTGCACGTTGCGCATCCCAGCCTATTTGTTCCACACCAAGCTGGCGCGTAGTCAGTCCGGCCTGAATCGCGGTGTCCCGGAGATAAGACAGATTGCCTTCATCTTCTTCGTTCTGCATGATGCAGGCAAAATGCAGCATGCCCTTATGCGGGAAGCTTTGCCATTGTGCGATCAGTTTTTCATGGATGGAGTTGAACTGGTCCGCATCCGGAAATACATCCTGCAGCCAATACCATTGCGCTACGCTGGATTCGACCAGGCCGGTCGGTGTGTCAGCATTGTATTCCAGCATTTTGGGTGCACCCTGACCATTCCAGCTCAGGTCAAAACGGCCATACAGCGAGAACTCGCGCTCACGCCAGCTTTGCTCCACCCGTTGCCAGAAATTGGGCGGAATGCTGAAGCGTTCCTGCATGCCGTGCCGCAGTACATGATCGACAGCTTGCAGGCACATCTGGTGCAGGTCCTCGGTCGCTTGTTCTAATACGTCAATCTGCTGTTCGGTAAAGCGGTAGGCATAACGCTCATCCCAGTACAGGCCGTCAATAGAGTGGTAGCTGAAGCCCAGTTGTTCGAATTGTTGTTGCCAGCCGCTGCGCGGCTGTAAGCTGATGCGTTCCATTAACCACCTCCTGAATGACCATGGGCCGAGCCGCCAAAACCGCCACGGCTGACCGCACCGCGTCCACCCGAGCTACGGCTCACACTATGGCCACTCGCATGATCGGACTGGGAGTTGCGCAAGCCCATACTTTGACGGCTGGCTTCGCGTTCCCCGGCAATATAGCTGGGGCCCAGAAAATGACCGCCTCCACCGTAGTAGCCGTGCGAGCCTGAGCTGGTATAGCCACTGGTATAACTGCTGGTGCCTGAGGTGTTGGACGTAGTGGCGCTGGACGCTGGCGCCAGTGCCGCTTCCTGCAAATTGCTGCCTGGCTGCAGTTCACAGGCCGGGCCATCGCCCCAGTCTTTACGACAATCTTCGATGTTTTGATATTCATCCCGGATCTGGGTCAGTTCCTGCACCGGCTGCTCGCTGCAGGCAACCAGGCTGGCGCTGCCAGCCAGCAGCAAAGGCAAGGCCTTGGTGGCACGTCGCCTGCTGGACTGAGCGTCCTTACACGCATGCTTTTTCACGATCATTCCTATATGTTGGGTCTGGCATCAGGTCACGCAGGTAATTGGGTATCGCAAACTGCGCCTGATGGGTTTGTTCATTGTAATAATGGCAGTTTTGTAAACCACGGTGTTCGATACGTTGCTTTACCGTTGATCCTGTCAGCGCGAGTGGATCAGCGGCCATACTGGCGACCGCCATGCCCCATTCTGCACCGTATAAAGGGATGAATACAGAGTAGGGCCGCACCAGCGGGAAGGCCGCTGCCAATTTTTTCAGGGTGTCGCGATAGCGTTGCGGATGGTAAAAAGGGCTGCCCAAATGCATCACCAGCATGCCCTGCGTTGTGAGTCTGGCGCAACATTGGTGGAAAAAATCCTCCGTCATGCAAGTCGCCGCCAGACTGCTGCCATCCGGACTCAGCGGATCGGTCAGATCCAGCAAGATCAGATCAAATTGTTCTTCCGAGTTTTGCACATAGGCGAAACCATCTGCATACACATGTTCTACTTTGGCGTTGTCCAGCGCACCCTGATGGATGGCGGTCAGATATTGACGGGCGATGCTGACTACTTCCTCATCGATTTCACACAATACGATGCGTTCTATACTCGGATGTTGGAGTAACTGGCGGCTGGAGCCACCATCGCCGCCACCGATAATCAGTGCGGTTTTTGGTTCCGGATGGGTGATGGCGGCCGGATGCACCAGATTTTCATGGTAAAAGAATTCATCTTTTTCTGAGGTCATCATGGCCTGATCGATACGCATGATGCGGCCAAAATCGTGAGTGTCAGCAATTTCTATCTGCTGAAACTGGCTTTGCGTTTGCATGATGCGCTGTTGTAACTGCGTCCGGTAATGGGTGGCTGTGCTCAATGCTTCTGTCACCAGGTCGGGCTGAATGCGGCCGCGTTGCAACTCCTGGCGTGTGCAGCGAACCGGGTTAAAGCGCCGTATCAGCAATTCCAGCAACTGATGCGCCTTGAGGCTGTTGTCTTGCATGAAATTACAGACATACACATCGAGTGTGACCGCCTTCAGCTCTGGCCAGGTATGCAGCGCCACATGGGATTCTGCCAACAGCGCCGTGCCGGTGACGCCCGCCGGGCTGTGGTCGGGATTGCTAAACGAGACATATTTTTCGCCGACCAGTGCCAGACCAGTATCTTTTACACAAGATGCAATAAAGGCGGACAACAGGTCAGCCTCCAGGAAAAGCGACATTTCTGCCGTACAGTCAAAACAATCTGCGGTTAAATGCAAGCCATCCATGGTGATTAGGTCTGATCAAAAGCCGCAATTGTATTCTGAGCGTCTGGCTCTGGTAAAATATCGGGCTTTCAATGTGCAATCATCGTTATCACTGACAGACAGCATGCATCTTAGCTGTTGTCGCTCTACGGAAACGTCGCTTAGGTTTGACGTGATTTGCTTCATTTACCAGTTTCTTCAAAACATCATCTATTGCCATGATCTCAACTCTCCAGCCAGCAACACTTACCACTATGGCAAACGCCGTGCGCGTTTTGTCTATGGATGCCGTTCAAAAAGCCAATTCCGGTCACCCGGGTGCGCCTATGGGCATGGCAGACATCGCTGTGGCATTGTGGAAAGGCCATTATCGTCATAACCCAGCGCATCCTCAGTGGATTAACCGCGACCGTTTTGTTCTGTCGAATGGCCATGGCTCTATGCTGCATTACTCGTTGCTGCATCTGACTGGCTATGATCTGTCGATGGATGAAGTCCGCAATTTCCGTCAACTGCATTCCAAAACTGCAGGACATCCGGAAGTGCACATCACTCCGGGCGTAGAAACCACCACCGGTCCTCTGGGGCAGGGCATCACCAATGCGGTGGGTATGGCGCTGGCAGAAAAACTGCTGGCAGCAGAATTCAATCAGGATGGTTTGCCGGTAATCGATCACCACACCTATGTGTTCATGGGTGACGGCTGCCTGATGGAAGGCATTTCCCACGAAGCCTGCTCGCTGGCTGGCACGCTGCAATTGAATAAACTGATCGCCTTCTGGGACGACAATGGCATCTCGATTGATGGTCATGTCGAAGGCTGGTTCACTGACGACACCCCTAAACGCTTCGAAGCCTACGGCTGGAATGTGATCCGCGCTGTTGACGGTCACGATGCGAAGGCCGTCGACGCAGCGATCACTGCGGCAAAAACCTCTGACAAGCCGACCCTGATCTGCTGCAAAACCGTGATCGGTAAAGGCTCTCCTAACATGGAAGGCACCCACAACGTACACGGTGCGGCACTGGGTGACAAAGAAGTGGCTGCAGTCCGTGCACATCTGGGCTGGAACTACGCGCCATTTGACATCCCGGCTGAAGTCTACAGCGACTGGGATGCGAAAGCCGAAGGCGCAGCCAATGAAGCCGCCTGGAATAACCTGTTTGCGACTTACAGCGCCCAGTTCCCGCAAAAAGCGGCTGAACTGACACGCCGTATGAAAGGTGACTTGCCAGCGAATTTTGATGAAGTCGTCGCGAATGCGATCGCTGCCTGCGTAGAGAAAAAAGAAAACATCGCAACCCGTAAAGCCAGCCAGAATGCAATTCAGGCCTTTGCGCCATCGCTGCCTGAATTCCTCGGCGGTTCTGCCGATCTGACCGGTTCTAACCTGACTAACTGGAAAGAATGCGTCGCGGTACGTGGCAATCAGGCCGGTAACCACATCAATTACGGTGTGCGTGAATTCGGTATGAGCGCGATCATGAACGGTATCGCTTTGCATGGCGGCTACATTCCTTTCGGCGCGACTTTCCTGACTTTCTCTGACTACAGCCGCAATGCCATTCGCATGGCAGCGCTGATGAAAATCCGCAGCCTGTTTGTCTTCACGCATGACTCTATCGGTCTGGGTGAAGATGGTCCTACCCATCAGTCAGTAGAACACGTTTCCAGCATGCGCCTGATCCCGAATCTGGATAACTGGCGTCCATGCGACACCGTGGAATCGGCAGCGGCCTGGGCCCATGCAGTGAAACGCAATGATGGCCCGTCCACGCTGATCTTCTCACGTCAAAATCTGCCTTACCAGGAACGTAGCGCGCAACAGATCGCTGATATCCAGCGCGGTGGCTACGTATTGCAGGATGCCGCAGAGGCGAAAGCCGTGCTGATCGCTACCGGTTCCGAAATCGAACTGGCTGTGAAATCCGCCGCCGCATTGGCAGAGCAGGGCATCGCAGTACGCGTGGTCTCCATGCCGTCTACCGATGTATTTGACCGTCAGGATGCGGCTTACAAGGCTGCAGTACTGGGCAAAGGTTTGCCACGCATCGCGATCGAAGCCGGTGTCACCAGCTTCTGGTACAAGTATGTGGGTCTGGAAGGCGCAGTCGTCGGTATCGACACCTTCGGTGAATCTGCACCGGCTGGCGTTTTGTTTAAACATTTCGGCTTCACCGTAGACAACGTCGTCGCTCAGGTTAAAGCAACGCTGGCATGATGGAAGTCAGAGACACTATGTCGGAAATGATGAGCAGTATCAAGGAAGTCAGCCTGCGTCGTGCTACAGTCGGCGACGCAGAAGCCATCGCAGCAGTCCGGGTGGAAAGCTGGCAGACCACCTACCGTGGCATGATTCCGGATTCCTATCTGGATGAAATGCGCATCGAGGACAGCTTCCTGCACTGGAAAACAGTGTTGGAAGCCTTGCCAACGGCAGGTGACCGCGCCTGTGTCTATGTCGCGGAAAGTGAAGGCCATATTATCGGTTTCGCTTCCGGTATGTTGCTTGAGCGCGCCAAACATGGCTTTAGTGCTGAACTGAGCGCCGTGTATCTGCGTCCGGCCTGGCAGCGTTCCGGTATCGGTCGCCGTATGGTGCAGAAGGTAGCACGCACTTTGCAGGCGCAAGGTGCGCAGAATCTGTTAGTGTGGCTGATCTCCGGGAATAATGTGGCGCGCAATTTTTACGAAGAGTTGGGTGCGGAATTTATTCTGGAGCAGGAATTTAGCTGGGATGGCGTGGATCTGAAAGAAAGCGGCTATGGCTGGCGCGATCTGTCCGTGTTGCTGGCCTCTGTGCAGGCAATGCCAACGTCTGCAGCAATTCATTAACAGGATGATGTATGCGGTCCCGGCATGACCGGGACGCAGTGGTACCAGACTTGTAGCAGAACTTGTAGCGGAATCTGCAGCAGCAAATTCTGCAGAGCCTGCAGCCGCATCAGCCCAGACGATTTTTGTTGTTTATTGATAGTTGTAAATAGTCCTTTGGAGATAAAACCATGACGATTCGCGTCGCAATTAACGGCTACGGCCGTATCGGCCGTAACATCCTTCGCGCTCACTACGAAGGTGGTAAATTCAAGAATGAGATCCAGATCGTAGCGATCAACGACCTCGGCAATGCAGAGTCCAACGCGCACCTGACACGCTATGACACAGCCCACGGCAAGTTCCCTGGCACCGTCAGCGTTGAAGGCGATACCATGATCGTCAACGGCGATAAAATCAAAGTATTCGCAGAACGCAATCCAGCCAACATCCCTTGGGGTGAACTGAATGTCGACGTCGTGCTGGAATGCACAGGCTTCTTCACCACCAAAGAAAAAGCATCTGCCCATCTGGCTGGCGGCGCGAAAAAAGTCATCATCTCCGCTCCAGGCGGTAAAGATGTTGACGCGACAGTTGTGTACGGCGTCAACCACGGCGTTTTGAAAGCAACTGACACTGTGATCTCTAACGCATCCTGCACTACTAACTGCCTGGCTCCGCTGGCAAAACCGCTGCACGACGCAATCGGCATCGAAAGTGGTTTGATGACGACTATCCATGCTTACACCAATGATCAGGTATTGACAGACGTGATGCACGAAGACCTGCGTCGCGCCCGTTCTGCAACCATGAGCATGATCCCGACCAAAACCGGTGCAGCTGCAGCGGTTGGCCTGGTTCTGCCAGAACTGAACGGCAAACTGGATGGCTACGCAATGCGCGTTCCAACCATCAACGTTTCCGTGGTTGATCTGACTTTCATCGCTTCCCGCGACACCACTGTTGAAGAAATCAACAAAGTGTTGAAAGACGCGTCCGAAGGCGCCCTGAAAGGCATCCTGGACTACAACAAAGCACCCCTGGTGTCTGTTGACTTCAACCACAACCCAGCTTCTTCCACCTACGACGAAACACTGACTAAAGTGAATGGCCGTCTGGTGAAAGTATCCAGCTGGTACGACAACGAATGGGGTTTCTCCAACCGTATGCTCGACACTACAGTGGCATTGATGAACGCAAAATAATTCTGCGTTTCAGAGGAATAAAAAAATACCCCGAACTTTCGGGGTATTTTTTTGTCTGTATGCAGCAGGGGCCGGTTTGTGTCCGCATCGTAATACACAGACTGGCCGCTGCCTCATTTACTACTGTACGCAGGAGTCTACTTATGCTGAAACTCAAAAAACTGGTTGCCGATAACAAGGGCTTTATCGCCTTCATGCTGGGCATGGTGCTGGTGCGCAGCGCGCTGGCTGACTATTATCTGGTGCCGTCCAGCTCGATGTATCCGACCTTGCTTGAGGGCGACCGCGTGATTTGCGACCGCACCGCCTATGATTTGAAACTGCCTTTCACCGATGTCATCCTGAAACCCCTGGCTGATCCGCAGCGTGGTGATATCGTGACCTTTTCCTCGCCCGAAGACGGCACCCGCCTGGTCAAGCGCCTGGTCGCTATTCCGGGCGATGTGGTGGAAATGCGCGATGAGCGCCTGTTCATCAACGGCCAGTCTGCCAGCTATGAAGCACAGTCTGTCGCCAGCCCCGATCACCTCACGCCTAAGCGCGAATATGCAGGCGAACAGCAAGTCTTCCGCGAACAGCTGAGCAGCCTGAATCACGCCATCATCGTCATGCCTGAGCGTCCCGCCATGCGCAGCTTTGGCCCGGTCACCGTACCGCAGGGACAGTATCTGATGTTGGGCGATAATCGCGATAACAGCCGCGATTCACGCTATATTGGTCTGGTAAAACGCGAACTGATCACCGGCCAGGTCAAGCGCCTGATGTTCTCCCTGAATGGCGATCACTATTATTTGCCGCGACTGGAACGCTTCGGCGCAGCGCTGTAAAGCTGACGGCGCACCACTGCGCTGTCAGCCCTGAAAGGAAACTGTATGAAAATCCCCTTGCTCTTCACTGTAATCGCAGTGTTCGCATTGCCAGCACTGAGTCTGCCCAGTTCCGCACAGGCACAGCAGCAGACTGGGCAATGTAGCTATGTGATGGGCACGCCGGAGGCAGGCGCCAACTGGCAGCTCAGTCAGGGCAGGGCGCTGATACAACGCGATGGCAGCCGCATCACCGCCAGCTTGCTGACCGGCGCAGAAGACAACGCAGCCCCCGCCAACTACTTCATCGGTACGGTCTCGTCCAGTCATGTGCAAGGCGTGTTGAAAGATGCGCAGCAAAGCCTGATCGCGACTGCCTTAATCGGCAAATACCGGCGCCAGGCTACGCGCGGCACAGCAGTGACAGCCGCACAAAATGAGCTGCAAAATGAAGTGAACAATGAGGTGCAGGAATCACTGACCGCCAGCAACGGTCAGTCCTTCTTCAGCCTCGCTTGCGCCGGACCACAAGGCCAGCTCAGCCAGTTCCGTTAAGCCGCAGCAGCCTGCTCTGGTCCTCATCGACCAGTACAGTCAACATCAAAAAACATCAACAGGACTAACACCATGTGGCAACAGATACTGCACTTTTGGTTTGAACAATTACAGCCTGCCGACTGGTGGAAAGTCGATGCCGCACTGGATCAGCGCATCGCGCAGGAATTTGGCGCAGTATGGCAAGCCGCCAGCCGCGCAGAATATGCGTCCTGGCGTGAACATGCACCGGGCCGGCTGGCAGAAATCATCGTACTCGATCAGTTTTCCAGAAACATCCATCGCGGCACCCCGCTGGCCTTTAGTCAGGATGGTATGGCACTGGTGCTGGCGCAGGAAATGCAGCGCAACGGCATGACACAGGAACTCAGCCCGGTGCAACGCAGCTTCGCCTACCTGCCTTACATGCACAGCGAATCCGCGCTCGTGCATCAGGACGCCGAAGTCCTGTACCGCGAACTGGGGCTGGCGAACAATTACCAATTCGAACTACGCCACAAAGCCATCATCGACCAGTTCGGCCGCTACCCCCACCGCAACGCTATCCTGGGCCGCACATCCACCGAAGCAGAACTCAGCTTCCTGCAGCAACCGGGGTCGTCGTTTTGAGTTGTGCGGGTTGGGTTGCCTGCATCGTTAAGGAGCGAAGCGGAGTAGGGGTTTGAGTGAGGTACTAAGCGCATGCTTGCGGTGTTGTCGCAACAAGGGTTTTTCCGGGACTTAGGTTTTTCGGATGGGACTTTTTTATGGGGGTGCTAACGTGCTTGCACAGCGGCTTGCGGAAGCGGACATTTCCCCCTGCAGTGTGTCCGTCAGAAATGAGATTTGAAAATAGACATCACTCTTTCTTCATTGGGAGTACAGTGCCATCTTCAAAAGTCTGCAGGTCGTGTCTTGCGACAGACACCAGCTTTTCAATTTCGATGAACGGAATATTCTCAGTAAATGCTGAGAAAACCAACTCGTGCGTCGAGTCGTTGCGGAAGACTTCGGCCACGACGGTGTTTGACTCATCGATCAGCTCCAGCCCCATCCCGTCTCGAATAACATCGGACGCAAATTGCATTCGGTAGATCATATCGCGGCAGATTTCTAACGTTGTAGGTAAAGGGCCGCCCGCTTGCGGGCGGTCCAGTGACCGAAGGGAACGGCTTTGACCGTAATGTTAGCCACCAATGCCTCCTTCTCTGGGATAGTGGACAAACAACCTGGCACTACCTTCAGGTAAGCGCCTCACCAGAACCGTCTGGACGTCAGCATTAAAAATCTTCAAAGTAGTTCCCGTTAAATATTAGCGGGAGCTACTTTGGAACTACTAACTACACCGGTGCGCAGGAAGCGACGCCCCA
>NZ_JACOGG010000031.1 GCF_014284365.1 Cognatundibacterium rugosum | reverse complement strand
CCAGAGCGCAGCCAGCGTTCTCCTGCAGATAGTACTCAACAACCTGTACTTTGAATTGCTTTGTATATTTACTCATGAAAACACCCCAAAAGTATGGACGGGTGTCCAACTTTTGGGGTGCAGTTCAATTCAGGGTGCTTTTAAAACTGACATGGTATTCCGGATGATCTGGGGCCTGTTATCAGTGCGACATAAAAACCGGGATAGTCATGCTTTCCAGTAGCGTTCTGGTCACGCCACCCATGATCATTTCACGGAAACGCGAATGTCCGTAGCCGCCCATGACCAGCAAATCACTGTCAAGGTCATGCGACAGCGAGAGCAGGGCATTGCCGACATCGGTATGTGTAGTATGAACAGAGACTTCCACTTTAACCCCATGCCTTGCCAGGTAAAGCGCGATATCTGCGCCTGGCTGCTCGCCATGCGCACCTGGATTTTTCTTGGGGTTGAAGATCGCAACTTGTACCAACTCTGCCCGCTTTAAAAGCGGCAGTGCATCAGTCACTGCGCGGGTTGCTTCGCGGCTCGCATCCCAGGAAATCAGAGGGCGTTTGCCGATAGAAGGGAAATCGCCTGCATAAGGAATAATGACAGCCGGTCTGCCTGCATTCATGACTATGTATTCCGGAAAATCCGGTAAAACTGAGGGCGAGGGTTCATCCGGATTCGTTTGGCCTATCACCACCAGATCACTGTAACGCGCTTGTAAGCCTATGCCGCCACCCGCTTCATCATTGGCGATGACACTTTCAAAAGACTGCAGACTGGTCTGACCTACTACGCGCTCAAAACCAGCCACCGCTTTTTCTGCGCGCTCCCGCAGAAATTGCAGATGTACCATCAGATTAGGGTCGCTGGCACTGATATTGCCATCCTGGTAAATGAAACGGGAAACACCTGTGACTGCGGTGCCAATCAGGTGGCCTTCTTCTTTTGCCGCGAGCTGAGCAGCAAACCTGACCCGTAAATCGGATCTTTCAGTTTCGTCGATATGGACGAGTATCGTTTTATACGTCATTGCAAGGCTCCTTGAAGTTCATGGAGCTTATGGCTCCATGAATATAAATGGAATTGCGAAAGTGTGACTGAGGCCGGGCAGGTACCCGGCCAGTCGTTGACATTATGCGGCAACTGCAGCTTCAGCATTCCAGGTTGGCAATAATTTTTTGCCCACCAGAGCAGATACTTTGTCGGTCACTTTGCTTCTCGCCTTCGCTGGTGGCAGGCGGCGCAAGGTTTTGAGTGCGTTTGTATCCAGCAAGGAGATTTCGCGTTGATCCACACTGATCAGCCCCATTTCATTGAATGCTGACAGCGTGCGGCTCACGGTTTCCAGTGTCAGGCCCAGATAGCTGCCAATTTCATGACGTGTCATACGCAGATTAAATGACTTACCTGAGTAACCGAGCTGGCTGAAGCGTTCACCCAGATTCGTCAGGAAACGTGCTACCTTGGCTTCTGCACTCAATGCACTCAACATGCCTATCATGCTTTGTTCGCGTACCAGTTCGCGGCTCATCACGCTGAACATCGCATGTTCCAGTTCGGCATAGCTGCGACCCAGTGCAGCAAAGGTTTTGTAAGGCATCAGGATAATGTCGCAATCAGATAAGGCAACGGCTTCAGACGCATGATGCAGCGAGTGTATGCCATCGATGCCGAGCAGATCGCCTTTCATCGGGAAACTCAGTACCTGTTCATTGCCATATTCATCGATCAGTACTGTTTTCAGGAAGCCGGAATTGACGATGTACAGGGTGTCGAAGTTTTGGCCTATGGTATGGATGCGCTGACCCGCTTTGAAGCGTACATGCTGGAACAGCACTTCTTCATCGGCACTCACAGCAGGAGCCGGGATATGCAACAGATCACACACTTCGCGCAAATTGGACCACAAATTGCCGTGGCAGCGCCATCCGGCTTCCTGATTGCCATGGCTGGCCATTGCTCTCATTTTGGTATTGGCTGACAGAGTGGACTGTGATTGAAATGCTGTTGTCATTTGAGGCTCCACGAGATAAATTGAAAAATTTGAAATTTTGGTAAATTCTTTTATTGCCATCGCAGCAAATAATCGGGAATCTGTGCAAAGTCCTTTGACTTATCCAGAAAGCCATCTGCTCCTGCGCGCATTGCCTGGGTACGATTGTCGTCAGTTGAGTGATTTGTCAGCACAACCACCTTAATCGCCGGTAAATTCTCTTTCACTTCTTTTAGCAACTGCAGACCGTTCTGGTCGCCAAGTTGCAGGTCCAAAAGCATGGCATCGGTATCGGATGCTTTTACTTGTTGATAGGCCTCGTAGATATCACCGCAAACGCCAACGACATGGAAGCCTGGAATTTCTTCAATAAAGCGCACCAGTCGCTTCTGGATGAGTAGAGAATCTTCAACAATAAATAAATTCATAATTCCTTGATACCGGACAAAGCTTTGTTTGCATGTGTCCATTATCACGAATTCAAAACTTGATTTACATCAGGCAATGCTGATTTGAAATGTCGGATTTAACCCTGGCTGATTAGGAATATTCCTACAAGCGCAAATACGGATGCTTGCGGCGCGCAACAGTGATGGCTGATTGCATATAGGGGCGCTGACAGTTCAGGGCCAGGCCTGGAGAAAAAAATCGAAGGGAGGGAGGTGCGAGGCGCCCGGTTCTGGCCTGAGCGCGAAACAGGGAGGGGACTTAGTTCTGCGGAACCAGTAAATGGTGGGTGATAGCGTACTGCACCATGTCGGACAGATTGCTCATGTTCATTTTTTGCATGATGCGCATCTTATGTGTACTGACCGTTTTGACGCTCAGATGTAATAATTCGCCAATTTCAGTAATCGATTTGCCTTTCACCAGATAGCTGAATACCTCGAATTCGCGGTCAGACAAGCTGGTATGCGGCATGGTTTCATTGGCTGGCATAGCATTCATGGCCAATTGCTCGGCTACTTCTATGCTGATGTAGGGGCGACCGGAAGCGACTTTTCTGAGAGCGGTGACCAATTGGGTACCGGCACTTTCTTTGGTCAGATAGCCACGCGCGCCGGCGCGAATAGCGCGCACCGCATACTGCTCTTCTTCATGCATGGTCAATATCAGTATCGGCAGTTTGGGGAATTCTTCCTTAATCTGGCGTATCAGATCGACACCACTGCGGCCCGGCATCGATAAATCCATCAGCAGTACATCAAACTCGGTGTTTCTGACTTTTTCTAAGGTATCAAATCCATCCACAGCTTCGGCCACAACCTGGATGTCGTCTATGCCTTCCAGTATGCGTTTAAGTCCTTCGCGCATAATGGTGTGGTCGTCAGCGATGAGTATGCGTGTCATGGGTTGCTTCAATTGTTAGAAAATATTACAGGAAGCGCGCATTGTACTGCAGAAGGCTGGTATTGAACGCGCAAAGTATAGCTAGCTGCTTCCTTGGCTGAATTGCAGTGATCGCAGTTGCGCCTTTGTCAGAGCAGGACTGGCAGTGATACGCAATGCGTCGCAGCCATGCCAGGCGCTGAATTCCGTGAATACTTGTAAGAGGTCTGCACGCAGCCGTTCGCTCCACGCAAAGCCGGGCTCAGCATGGAAGGCCTTGATCTCCATGATACGGTCCGCACGGTGCGCCTTTGCATCGATGCGCGCGATGAATTTACCATTCCTGAGTACAGGCAGACAGAAATAGCCATACTGCCTCTTAGGCTCAGGGGTATAGCACTCGAGCCGGTAATCAAAGTCAAAGAATTCTTTCAGGCGCTGCCTGTCCCACACGACCGGGTCAAACGGCGACAAAATCCGGCAGCCGCGTATCTGCGCCTCTGAATTCTGCAGCTCGAGTGCCAGAGCCGCATGGTCAGGGTGGATGGTGTAAGTGTCTGACTGACCCTTGATAGACGCAGGCAGTAACAAGCCTTGTTCTGTCAATTGCTCCGGTGTGTTAGCGGCTGCCAATGGGCGCTGCCTGAAATAATCTCTTACCCAGGCTGATTTGCATATGCCCAGTGCCCGGATTGCGGTCAATACCATGTCGCGCTCGGCCTGATGTGGTGTGCAAGGATTGCTCTCATCGCGCCAGTCCGGATGCACGCGTTCGGTCAGGTCGTAAATGCGCTGAAATTTATCGCGCCGCGCCACCATTAACTGTCCGCTGGTAAATAAAACTTCGAGCGAACGCTTTTCAGGCTTCCATTCCCACCAGCCCGATTTGCGTGCCTGATCTGACTGAAAATCGCGTGAGCCGGATGCGCCCTGAGTGCGTATGCTGCTCAGTACGTGATTGACGTTATCTGCCTGTTCATTGAGCCATTTTTGATTGAATTTCCAGCCCAGATGCTGCGGCGACAGCATTTGATGGCGGTACCATGCGAACTGTTCGATAGGGAGAAAGCAGGCTTCGTGTGACCAGTATTCAAACAACTGGCGCTCAGCTAATAACTCATCCAGCCATTGCGGCTGATAGTGGCCTAAACGGCTCCACAGCACCAGATAAGGGCTGCGTGCGACGACATGTATGGTGTCGATTTGCAGTGC
Source organism: Cognatundibacterium rugosum (assembly GCF_014284365.1). Taxonomy (GTDB): domain Bacteria; phylum Pseudomonadota; class Gammaproteobacteria; order Burkholderiales; family Burkholderiaceae_D; genus Undibacterium; species Undibacterium rugosum. The sequence continues at coordinate 19,635 of NZ_JACOGG010000031.1, read as the reverse complement.
ACCCATCTGGCGTATGCACTGCAGTACGTTTTGCTTACTGGCCTCCCGTGCAGGCCGCTTCAACAAGCCTTGGGCATGCAAATGCAATTTGCGCGCCTGGGCTGGAGTGAGTTGTAGGCCTGCATTCATCGGAATTTCCCGCTGCCGGGGCGGACTGCTGCTTGCATCCGCCTTACTGCCGTATCAGAAGTGTTTCAGGCCGATTGCAGCCTTCACTTCGTCGGTGGTTTTTGCTGCCACTTCACGTGCACGCATGGTGCCTTCTTTGAGCATTTGCAGAACCTGACCACGATCCTTGGCAAACTCTTCACGGCGTTCACGGATAGGGGCGAGCATGTCTTGCAATATGCCTTCCAGGCGTGCTTTGACCACGCTGTCACCCAGGCCGCCACGTACGTAGTGGTCTTTCATGGCTTGCAGGCCTTCTTTGTCTTGGTCAAACGCGTCCAGATAGGTGAATGCGACATTGCCTTCCAGATGGCCGGGATCACTGACCTTCAAATGCAAAGGATCGGTGTAGACATTGCGTACTGCTGCTTTGATTTCTGCCGGTGTCGCGCCGAGGTTGATTACATTGCCCAGGGACTTACTCATTTTAGCCTTGCCGTCTATGCCCGGCAGACGACCGATTTCCGGCACCAGTGCCTGGCATTCAACCAGGATGTCCTTGTTGACCAGGCGATTGAAGCGGCGCACGATTTCATTGGTTTGCTCTATCATCGGAATCTGATCTTCGCCTACCGGCACCAGGCTGGCTTTGAAGGCGGTAATGTCAGCGGCCTGGCTGACCGGATAGGTCAGGAAGCCTGCCGGAATATCACGTTCAAAGTTACGCAATACGATTTCCTGTTTGATGGTCGGATTACGTTCCAGGCGTGCGACCGATACCAGGTTCAGATAATAGAAAGTCAGCTCAGTCAGTTCAGGAATCTGGGATTGGATAAAAATCGTCGATTTGGCCGGGTCTATGCCAACTGCCAGATAATCGAGCGCGACTTCCAGTACATTGTTATGTACCTTGACCGGATTATCCATATTGTCTGTCAGCGCCTGCGCATCTGCCAGCATAATGTATTGCTGATACTGATGCTGGTATTTGACGCGGTTACGCAGACTGCCCACAAAGTGGCCCAGATGCAGGGGGCCGGTCGGGCGGTCGCCGGTCAGGATTAAATGGTTTTTGTTTTCTGTTGTACTGGCTTGCATAAAGAATCCGTAGGTTGAAACATGCGTAAAAAAAGCCGCATTCAGTAGGGCGGCATTTCATTGTGGCGTTCTGATTTTGCTCTATGATGCAGCCTCAGCAGATTGCGTGTCAAGTTTGGGCTGAATGTGGCGTTCGTTGATACATTTCAACAGTCTGGCGCAAGGATACCTGCGCTCAAATGGTAAAATCCTTCCCATTTCTTCATTTCTTGCAATCCGGACTGGATTGAATTTTTTGGTAAATCGGAAAGAATTTATTTTGAACGCGACCTCACCCCAAAAACTGATCATCGCCTCGCGCGAAAGCCGTCTCGCTATGTGGCAGGCGGAGCATGTACGTGATCGTCTGAAAACGCTGTATCCCGATTGCGATGTACAAATTCTGGGTATGACCACACGTGGCGATCAGATACTGGATAAGGCTTTATCGCAAGTGGGTGGTAAAGGTTTGTTCGTCAAGGAGCTGGAAGTCGCGATGGCCGAAGGACGCGCCGATCTGGCGGTACACTCTCTCAAGGATGTGCCTATGGATTTACCTGAGGGCTTTGCGCTGGCGGCCGTTCTGGAACGCGAAGATCCACGGGATGCTTTTGTATCCTCAGCCTATGCCGCTTTGGACGAGTTGCCGCAGGGTGCTGTCGTCGGTACCAGCAGTCTGCGCCGTCAGGCTTTGATTGCGGCACGTTTCCCGCATTTGGTCGTACGGCCTTTGCGCGGCAATCTGGATACACGCCTGAAAAAATTGGATCAGGGCGAATATGCGGCAATCATTCTGGCAGCAGCCGGCTTGAAGCGCCTGGGGCTGGCAGAGCGCATACGTGCATTTCTGGAGCCGGAGCAAAGTCTGCCTGCTGCAGGGCAAGGTGCGATGGCGATAGAAATTCCTGCTGACAGACCCGAGTTGCAAGCCTGGCTGGCGCCTTTAAACCATGCGCTGACCGCACAGGCAGTGCATGCAGAGCGTAAAGTGTCAAAAGCGTTTGGCGGCAGTTGCCAGATCCCGTTGGCTGCCTATGCGCAGCCTACAGAAACCCAGCTGCGCTTCCGAGCCATGATTGCCAGTGTGGATGGTCAGCGCATAGCACGCGCTGATTTGACTGCGTCAGCTGGACAAATGGATGCTCTCTGCGACGCAGTGATCGACTTACTGAAGCAGCAGAATGCTGAAGAAATACTCGCGTTGTGTCTTAGCCAAAATGCCTGAGTTGATGGTGGCCGGCAGGCCTGTCGTGATTACCCGCCCGGTAAAGCAGGGCGTGCTGTTTCAACAGCGGCTGAGTCAGGCGGGCTTGACGGGCGTGCTGTTTCCTTTGTTAGAAATCGCTGAATTGCCGGATAAAACCGCGTTGCTGGCATCGCTTGCCCGTCTCGATAGCTACGCGATGGTGGCGTTTGTGAGCCCGAATGCGATCGATCATTATGTTGCGCACGTTCAGTCCTGGCCTAAACAGGTCGATATTGCCGTGATGGGTGCGGGTGGCGTTGCCGCATTGCAGGCATATGGAGGTAAGCTGCAAGGTGTGCGCATCATCAGCCCAACTAATGCGCTGAAAACAGATTCCGAGACTTTACTGGAAGAGCTGGACTTGCAGCGCTTGGCTGAAAAGCGGGTGCTGATCGTACGAGGGCAGAGCGGACGTGAATTCCTGGCGGATGCCCTGCGTAATCATGCTGTGCTAGTGGATCAATTACCCGCTTATGTGCGCAGTGAACCTGTATTTGATGCGCAACGACAACAGCAATTGCAGGAATTGCTTAGGCAGCAAGCGATCTGGGTAATCACCAGTTCTGAAGCTTTGCGTACTTTGCACAGCTGGATCGGACTGTTGGATGAGGATATAATCGTGGCAAATATGCAACGTCAGCAAATCGTGGTCCCACACCAGCGAATTGCTGAAACGGCGCAACAGCTTGGATTTCATTCAATTACTTTAACAGGCTCAGGCGACGAACAGTTGCTTGTCGCGTTACAATCGCAGATATGAACGAATCGAACAATCATCCAGGCGTTCCGCCTGTAGCTCAGGAGTCTGCAACTACGCCACCGCTTGCAGATAATCCGGCTTTCCGTCAGGAAGCTCCCCAAGCTGGCTGGACTCAGCCTGCTTATCTGTTTTCGGGCGCGCTGGCTCTATTGCTGGCAGCTAATTGGTGGAGCTCACAGAACCAGATCAGTAGCCTCAAAGAAGAAGTCGCCAAGCGCCTGCTCAGCGCAGATGCGTCGGGTACCGAAACCCGTTTGCTGGCAAAAAATTCTCAGGACATCACTAAAGAGCTGCAGGCCAAGGTGATTTTGCTGGAAGGCAAACAAACTGAGGCACAAAGCCAGCAACTGGCCTTGGAGCAGTTGTATCAGGATTTGTCCAAAAACCGTGATGAATGGGCGCTGGCGGAAATTGAGCAGGTACTTGCGACGGCGAGTCAGCAATTGCAACTGGCAGGGAATGTTCAGGGTGCATTAATTGCGTTACAGAATGCCGACAGCCGCCTGGCAAAATCGGATAAACCGCAATTTATTACTATCCGTCGCGCCATCGCCAAAGATATCGATAAGCTGAAGGCGTTGCCAGCGTTGGATCTGGCTGGTATTGCCTTGAGACTCGACAGCGCGATTGCGCAAATCGACCATATTCCTTTGTGGTCTGATGAAAAATCGATTACGACAGCAACGCCACCGAAAGCGCCTTTACGTGTGTTATCAAAATCCAAAGCAACGGATAAGCCCGGTAAGGAAGATAAAGACGAGGAACTGACCTGGACTATGCGCATGCAGGATTCCTGGCAGAGTTTTTCTTCGGAAATGTGGGGCGAGCTCAAGCAGTTAATACGTGTCCGCAATGTAGAAGCGCCGGAAGCACTGTTGTTGGCCCCGAATCAGTCGTATTTTGCGCGTGAAAATCTCAAGCTCAGATTGCTGAATGCCAGGTTGGCCTTGTTGTCGCGTAACGAAAGCGTATTTCGCAATGACATGATACTCGCGCAGGATGGCCTGTCTAAGTATTTCGATACCCGTGCCAAACAAACGCAAACGGTGCAGGCGCTGCTGCGCCAGATTCAGGGTAGCAATCTGTCGATAGAAATGCCGACTTTAGTGGAAAGCCTGAATGCGGTTCGTAACTACAAGGTGAAGCCATAAATGACGATTTTTATCCGGCTTCTTATTTTATTTGCACTGGCAGTCGGCCTTGCCATTGGTGCCCGCTTCAATCCGGGCAATGTTGTGTTGTTCTACCCGCCTTATCGGATAGACCTGTCGCTGAATTTGTTCCTGGTTGGCTTATTGGTACTGTTCGTGGTGGCTTATCTGGTGTTGGCTGCCATCAGAACCACACGAGACATGCCCGCCAGGGTTGCAGCTTATCGTCAAGGTAAGCGTGAACGTGATGCCAATAAAGCTTTACGTGAATCGCTCAGAACTTTGTTTGAGGGCCGTTTTGGGTATGCTGAAAAAGCTGCCGCACGGGCTGCGGAGTTACCTGAAAATGCAGGAGTGGCTGCTTTAGTCGCTGCCAGGGCAGCCCATCATATGGGGCAGTATGTGCGACGTGATAAGTGGCTTGCCAGTGTAGAGGCGGATGCCAGTCATAAAGTCGCACGTCTGGTCAGTGCCACCGAGCTGTATGTGGATCAGCACGAGTCAGATAAGGCATTAGAGGCAGTCAAGGAGTTGCATGCGAATGGCAGTCGCCACATTCAGGTATTGCGCTGGGCTCTGAAAGCAAATCAGCAGGCAAGACGTTGGGCAGAAGTACTGAAATTGGTCCGTACCTTGGATAAGCATCATGCGCTACATCCGGCCTTGTCGAATCGTCTCAAAGAGTTGGCCTATGAAGATTTGCTACGTGACAATGCTCATGATGCAGAATCTATTCGCCGTGTTTGGTATGAGATTCCGGCTGCCGACCGTAAATCGGTGACGGTCGCCTATTATGCGGCGCTGGCGTTTAACGGACGTGGTTTGTTCGATGATGCGCGCGATATCGTCGAAAAAGCCCTGCAAACAGAGTGGGATGAGCGTTTATTGCGCGCCTACCGCGATGCAGCTGCGGCTGAAGGATCCGCCGCATTATTGGCCCAGATTGATCATTGTGAGCAATGGATGCATGTACACCCCACCGATCCTGAACTGGCCTTGACCCTGGGTACCTTATGTTTCCGTCAGAAATTATGGGGTAAGGCACAAAGGCATATGGAGCAGGCTTTGTCCGATGCGATTTCGGCAAGTACCGTCAGAGAAGCTAATCTGAAACTCGCACAGTTGCATGAAGCGCTGGGCCAGGATGAGGAAGCTGCTTATCACTATCGCCAATGTGCCATTGCGACCACCTTGTAGATTGTCCGTTTTTATACGCCGGTGTTTTATATATGCGCTGCACAATTAGTGGCGGAAAGCCGATATAATTCTCCCGAAATAATTTTCAAACTTCCTGATTTTTTATAGAAAGAGTGACATGAGCTTGAATAACGTTCCAGCAGGTCGTGATCTGCCAAATGATTTCAACGTAGTAATTGAAATCCCGATGAATTCTGATCCGATCAAGTATGAAGTTGATAAAGATACCGGCGCTATCTTTGTTGATCGCTTCATGGGAACAGCAATGCATTATCCATGCAACTACGGCTATGTTCCTCAAACCATCGCTGGTGATGGCGACCCGGTTGACGTGCTGGTGATCACACCATTTCCACTGATACCTGGCGTTGTGATCCGTTGCCGTCCGATCGGCGTACTGAAAATGACAGATGAAGCTGGTAACGATGCAAAGGTATTGGCTGTTCCAGTCGACAAAATCCTGCCTATCTACGCAAACCTGCAAAAACCTTCTGACTTGAATGAGCTGCAATTGCGTCAGATTCAACACTTCTTTGAACATTACAAAGATCTGGAAAAAGGCAAATGGGTGAAAGTTGAAGGGTGGGGCGATGTGGAAGAAGCGCGTAAGGAAATCCTTGATGGCGTAGCTAACTACGAAAAGGCTTAATACCCCTTAAATAAAAAATGCGACCTCAGGGTCGCATTTTTTTTGCCGTTGATGCTATGCATCAATGCCGCAAATTGTAGTAAATGGCACAAATCAACGCCAGACCGATTGCTGCAGCGCTGATCCAGCTTATTCCACCTTTGTCATTAGGCGCATCGGAGTGGGCCATTTGATCTGACTTGTTTCTAGCCCCTTTACGCTTCAGTTTTTTATCACGCTCCAGAAATTTCTGTAGTGCTTGCGACATCTCTTCCGCACTCTGGTAGCGGGCGGACGTATCTTTGCTCATCGCTTTCATCACGATGCGGGATAGGGAATCGGGAATATTGGGGCTGACTTCTGCGGGAGATTTTGGGTTTTTTTGTATAATTTGCTGTAGCAGTTTATTGATGTCATTCGACTGGAATGGTTTTTGGTTAGTCAGCATTTCATACATCACTGCGCCCAGAGAGTACACGTCAGTCAATGCATTGACCGGTTTGCCCATGGCCTGTTCTGGCGACATGTAGTTGGGTGTGCCGAGAATATTATTGTTAAACAGGGTCACGTCTCCAGTCCTGCCTTCTTCCAGAATACGGTTAGGCGCGCGGGCAATGCCGAAATCCAGCACTTTGGGCTGTTGGTTTGATGCAATAAAAATATTTCCTGGCTTAATGTCACGATGGATCACACCGTTGGCATGGGCATAAGCCAATGCATCAGCGATTTTTTGCACGACGGCAGCTGTCTCGATAATGTCAAATTGCCGTCCAGACGCGAGTTCATCGCGCAAATCCTTGCCTGGCAAGAATTCCATCGCAATGAAAGTAGTACCGCCCTCAGTTGACGCATCAAATATGGTCACAATATTCGGATGCGATAAGCGTCCTGCGGCCCGCGCTTCATTAATAAATTGATGCTCACGCTGCTTTTTGTCCGCAAGGTTAGGACTGGTATTCAGTATCTTGATCGCGACGTCCCGGTCTATCACCGGATCATGCCCCAGATAAACTGTGCCATTGGTGCCGGTGCCGAGTTTTTCCGTTAAATAGAAGCGACCCACTCGCTTATTGAGTGGAGGTGCAACCGGGGTATTTTCCTGGGGTGTTAAATTATTTTGCATTTGCGCAGAATGCCTTGAAGCATCAAAAAATTCAAGTTATTCCGCCTCTTGATCGGGAAAATGACGATATGCCTGATGCTGCAGCAGCACTTGGCGGTATTCCTGCATCTCTTTGGCCTCCCTGTGCAGAAAATCCTGTATCGCATCGCGAAATCCGGGATGATGGATGTAGTGGGCGGAATGGGTCGTTTCCGGCTGAAATCCGCGCGCCAGTTTGTGTTCGCCCTGTGCACCACCTTCAAACCACTGTATGCCCTCGCGTATGCACAAGTCTAGCCCTTGATAGTAAGCGGTTTCGAAGTGCAGGCAGGGGTGCTCTTCCACGCAGCCCCAGTAGCGACCATACAATCTGTGTTCAGATCGCAGGAAAAGCGCTGCTGCAACTGGCTGCTCCTCCAGGGAAGCAATCACCATATGCAAAGCAGTGGGCATCTGCGCGCCCAAACGCAGGAAAAAATCCAGATTCAGATAGGGGCTGGAGTGGTGGTTACGATAGGTCAGGTCATAGCAGCGCTTAAAGAACAGCCAGTGCGCCTCCTGTAATTCGTTCCCCTTCAGATGTTGAAACTGAAAACCACGTTCCTGAACTTTTTTACGCTCACTGCGTATGTTTTTTCTGCGTTTTTTATCGAGTGTGAGCAAGAAATCATCAAAACTTTGGTAATCCTGATTGCGCCAATGAAACTGGATTCCCTGTCGGGATAAAAAGCCAGCCTGTGCCAGTGCTTCTTGCTGCATTTCGGGCAAGAACAGGATATGGCAGGAGGAATAGCTGCCTGACTCACATAATTGCCGTAACGCGGCGAGCAGCATGTGCAATGTACGCGCATCTGCGGCAAGCAGGCGTGGTCCGGGAATCGGGGAAAAGGGCACGGCACTTAAGAGCTTGGGGTAATAGTCTAGCTGGTGTTGTTGGTAGGCGCGCGCCCAGGCCCAGTCGAATACGTATTCACCATAAGAATGGCTTTTGCTGTACATCAGGCAGGCGGCGACCAGTTCCCGCCCATCCCAGATCGTTATGTGCTGTTCCTGCCAGCCGGTCTCAGGTGTGGCGCTGCCGGATTGATGTAAGGCGTCCAGAAAAGCATATTGCAGGAAAGGATCATCACATTTGGCTGTAAGTAATAGCTGGCTCCACACTTCTTTGCCGATATCAGAAAGTGAAGTGATGACGCGCATGCGATAATGTCGGTCTGTAGTAACACTTTTCATATTGGCTTTACATCTGAATTGAACAAAAATGACGACCACAAAAATTGCAATAGTACAGATGAATAGTACTGTCGGGGATTTGACTGGCAATGCCGCGCAAATACTGGCGTATGCGGCCCAGGCTGCGAGCCAGGGCGCGCATATTGTTGTTACGCCGGAATTGTCTCTGGCGGGTTACCCACCCGAGGACTTATTGCTCAGGCCAGGATTCTATCAACAGACTGCTCTTGTTTTGGAGAAACTGACGCAAGATCTCGCGACTTATCCTGGTTTGCATGTGCTGGTCGGTCACCCGCATGAAGAGCAGGGCGCTTATTACAATGCGGTATCTGTACTTGCAGACGGGCAAATCAAAACACGTTATTTCAAACACAATTTGCCAAACAATATGGTGTTTGATGAATTGCGCTATTTCCAGGCAGGACAGCAGGCCAGCGTATTTGAACTCAATGGAACGATATTTGGTATCAATATCTGCGAAGATACCTGGTTCAGTGCGGCACCTGCCAGCGCTAAGGCGGCCGGTGCTCAGGTCTTGCTGGTACCAAATGGTTCGCCTTACCACATGGGTAAGCAGGATTTGCGCTTGCAAGTGATGCGTGAACATGTCACATCTCAGGGGATGGCGTTGGTCTATGCCAATCTGGTAGGCGGCCAGGATGAGCTTATCTTCGACGGTAACTCATTCGCCCTGAATGAGCAGGGTCAGCAAGTCTTGAGTATGGGGCATTGCAAAGAAGAAATGGCTGTGCTGACGCTGGAGCACGGTGCACTACACACAAGCCCAGACGCAACGCCACTTTCACTGGAAGCACAGGTTTACGATGCGCTGGTGCTGGGGGTGCGCGATTATGTGAATAAAAACGGCTTTCCCGGCGTATTGCTGGGCTTATCGGGTGGGGTTGATTCCGCATTGACCCTGGCGATTGCCTGTGATGCGCTTGGCGCGGATAAGGTACGCGCGATCATGATGCCTTCACCTTACACAGCAGATATTTCCCTCACAGATTCACGTGACATGGTGCAGCGCCTTGGTGTTCGCTATGATGAATTGTCTATCAGTCCTTGTTTTGATGCCTTCCGCGCTACTTTGCAACATGAGTTTCAGGGATTAAAAGAAGACACGACTGAAGAGAATATTCAGGCGCGCATACGTGGCACCTTGCTGATGGCCATGTCGAATAAATACGGTTCGATAGTGTTGACCACTGGCAATAAGAGTGAAATGGCAGTCGGATACTGCACGTTGTATGGTGATATGGCGGGTGGTTTTGCCGTGATTAAGGATATCGCAAAGACGCTGGTATATCGCCTTTGTGCTTACCGCAATCAGATTTCTGAAGTAATCCCTGAGCGCATCATCACACGTCCGCCTTCAGCTGAATTACGTCCTGACCAGAAAGATCAGGATTCGTTGCCGCCTTACGAGGTTTTGGATGGCATTATGCGTATGTATATGGAGGAAAATTGCTCACGTGCTGAAATTGTTGCAGCCGGTTATGCCTATGATGACGTGGAACGCATTACGCGCCTGATTAAGCTGAATGAGTATAAACGGCGTCAGGCACCCATCGGTATTCGTATTACTCACCGCGCATTTGGGCGCGATTGGCGCCATCCGATCACGTCGAAGTTCCGTGATTAAACGCTTCCATTCCGATTAAGAATATTGATTATTAATTGAATATAAATTAAGTATTAACAGGAGTCGTCATGAAACAAATTACTGCAATCATTAAACCCTTCAAACTGGATGAAGTCCGCGAATCTTTAGCTGATGTCGGTATCACCGGATTGACTGTGACGGAAGTGAAAGGCTTTGGTCGTCAAAAAGGTCATACCGAACTTTACCGTGGGGCAGAGTATGTTGTTGATTTTTTACCTAAAATCAAAGTGGAAGTGGTCGTAGATGACAAAATTTCCGAGCATGTAGTAGACGCCATCATTAAAGCCGCCCATACTGGAAAAATTGGCGATGGGAAAATATTTGTACAAAATGTGGAGCAGGTAATCCGTATCCGCACTGGAGAAACAGGTCCGGACGCGGTATAAAACCGTGAAAGTGAGCGCATTTATGAGGGCCATCTCAGGCATATTGTTCGTATTTTTGTTGCTTATTGCTGCTGCCGGGGTTCACGCTGACTCAGGCGTGACCGAGAGTAAGATCGTCATCGGGCAATCGGCGGCATTTTCTGGCCCTGCCGCTCAGCTGGGAATTCAAATGCATGCCGGTGCCAAGGCATATTTCGACCATGTCAATGCCATTGGTGGCGTGTTTGGACGCAAGATTGAGTTGATTAAGCGCGACGATCAATATGAGGCGGAATTGGCGGCTGCCAACACCAGGGCATTGATAGAGAAGGACGATGTCTTTGCCTTGTTTGGTTATGTTGGCACGCCAACCAGTAATGCGGCGCTTCCGATCTTTACTCAGGCCAAGGTTCCATTTTTTGCTCCATTTTCTGGTGCGCAGTCTTTACGTGAACCATTCAATAAACTGATTTTCCACGTCAGAGCCAGCTATTTCGACGAAACCGAGCATCTTGTTGGTCAACTGATGAATACCGGGATTAAGCAAATTGCGGTGTTTTATCAGAACGATGCTTACGGGAAAAATGGTTTAAACGGGATGGAGCGCGCGCTGAAAAAGTTCAACGCCATAGTCGTGGATACCGCAACGGTAGAGCGAAATAGTCTGGACGTGGCCAAAGCAGCGGATCGCCTGCTGGCGAAACGTCCGGATGCGATCGTGCAGGTCAGTGCTTATGCTTCCTGTGCCGCGCTGATACGTGAAATGCGCAAGCGGGGCTATACCGGACAGTTTTACAATCTGTCTTTCGTTGGTAGTCAGGCCTTGGCTGACACGCTGGGCAATGATGGGCCGGGTGTGATGATTTCGCAGGTGGTGCCGTTTCCGTGGTCGCCCAGCCACGCACCTATCGTGGCGGAATATACAAAAATCATGGCTAAGGCTGGGGTGACTGAATTGAATTTTTCCAGTCTGGAGGGCTTCATTGCGGCGAAGATATTCGTGGAAGGCTTACGTCGCGCCGGTCAGAATTTGACGCGTGAGAAATTGATTGCGGCCTTAGAAACGATTAATTTGAAGTCTTATGATGCTGGTGGCTTCAATTTGCAATTTTCAGCCACAAATCATAATGGCTCAAAATATGTGAATATGACCGTGATTGGTAAAGACCGTAAATTCAAGGATTGAGGTGTGCCTGCTTTTTGTTTGACGCTGTCAGCACTGAAAAAACTCCGGCATGCCGGAGTTTTTTTATATCGTTGAACAGGATTTCAGCAGCACGATCAATGCGCCTGAGCCGCCATCGGCAGCCGTGGCCTGGCTAAACGCCAGCACTTCTTCTTTTTGTATCAGCCAGTTGCGTACTTTCTGCTTGAGCACAGGCTCTTTGTTGACTGAACCCAGCCCTTTGCCATGTATGATGCGCACACAGCGTATGCCATTTTTGACTGATTTACGTAGAAACTCGCCCAGGCTGTCACGTGCCTGATCACGCCTGAGTCCATGCAAATCCAGATGGGCCTGGATCACCCAGTGTCCTTTACGCAGTTTGCTGGTGACATCCGCGCCTATGCCAGGGCGCGCATAGCTCAGATTTTCATCTGTTTCCAGCAAAGAAGCCGGGTCGAATTCATCCGACAGCGATTCTTGCAACGCAGCCTGTTCATCCGCCAGATGCTGAAAAGGGATGGGCGCTGGTTTGGCAGGGGCGTGCAGGTGTTTGCTGTCCGTTTTGAGTGGCGCCACATCACCTATGCTGTTGCGAAAAATATTTGCCTCAGCCTTGGCTTTTTTTTCCTGGGCCAGGCGCTCCGCTTCCACACGTGCACGTGTTTCCTGCTCTTTTTTTAATTGCTGCCCCAGCGTACTGAGGTCAGCAAAACTTTTCAGTGAAGACATAATCCAGCTAAGACCAGTTCAATTACTCTTCGAGATAACGCTGTGCATCCAGTGCCGCCATGCAGCCGGTACCTGCGCTGGTAATTGCCTGACGGTAGACGTGATCCTGTACGTCACCGGCAGCAAATACACCAGCAACACTGGTTGCGGTGGCCATGCCTTCAGTACCGGTGCGGGTCTTGATATAGCCGTTATGCATTTCTAACTGACCTTCGAAGATGCTGGTGTTTGGCTTATGTCCAATCGCAATAAACACGCCATGCAGCGCGACGGAGGAAATCACGCCGTCTGCTGATTTGATGTTGATGCCGGTCACGCCGCTGTCATCGCCGGTGACTTCATCCAGCGTATGGTTCCATTTGATCTCTACTTTGCCTTCAGCGACTTTAGCCATCAGACGGTCGATCAGAATCGCTTCAGCGCGGAACTTGTCACGCCTATGGATGACGGTGACTTTGCTGGCGATGTTAGACAGATACAGCGCTTCTTCCACCGCTGTATTGCCGCCGCCGACTACGGCGACTTCTTTACCGCGATAGAAGAAACCATCGCAAGTCGCACAAGCGGAGACACCTTTGCCCATGAAGGCTTGTTCCGATGGCAGACCCAGATACTGCGCTGATGCGCCGGTTGCGATAATCAGGGAATCGCAGGTGTATTCACCCTGATCGCCAATCAGGCGTATCGGTTTCTCATCCAGCTTGGTGGTATGGACGTAATCAAAAATGATTTCTGTTTTAAAGCGCTCAGCGTGTTGCAGGAAACGCTGCATCAATTCTGGACCCTGCACGCCCATCGGGTCGGCTGGCCAGTTTTCCACATCGGTCGTGGTCATCAGCTGACCGCCTTGTTCCACACCAGTGATCAGCACCGGATTCAGATTGGCACGTGCTGCGTAAATAGCCGCAGAATAGCCGGCTGGACCTGAGCCCAGAATTAATACTTTTGCGTGTTTAGTGGTAGTCATAGCAGACCTGCATAGAAAAATTGTTTTGGTAAGCGCGGCGCAAGTGCTTGTGCCGTGCCGCTGTTTTCCTGCTTACAGATGGCGTTGATGCCGGGATTTGCAAGAGATTTTCTTGTTTTATGGCAAGCTCAGCAAATACATGGGGCGAATTATAGATCATCCTTCCGAAAGCCGCTCTTGACACGGGTTTGGAGACTCAGGCTGATCATGCTATCTTGTCAGTCTTTGCTGTCTGGATGATGAATTTCCCGATTTATGACTACGAGTAACGAAGCCTACACCCGCAACAGTAAAGCGACACCGCCGCCTCCGCTGCCTGGTCGCATGGTTGTGCTGGTGATGGAAGCACGCTGGATTATTTTCGCTGCCTTAAGCATATGCCTGATTTTGATACTGTTCAGCTACTCTAAGCTGGACCCTGGCTGGTCACAGGCACGTGAAGTCGCTCATATTCACAACCTGGGCGGGAAATTTGGTGCCTGGCTGGCAGATGTGCTGTTTTATGTATTTGGTTTCTCTGCCTGGTGGTGGTGCGTGGCTTCGTTCCGACAAGTGTTTGCCTCCTATCAGCGCTTGTCCGGGCGTCTTGCGGTACGTCCGGATAACAACGAAGAACAGGAAAACCTGACCCATATCGTCGGTCGCATGACGGGCTTTGGTTTGCTGTTGGCTGGTTCTATGGGGCTGGAATTTTTACGCATGTACAGCCTGAATGTACAGTTGCCGCTCGCACCGGGTGGTGTGCTGGGAAATATTATCGGCAGTCTGGCTTTTGTCTCGCTGGGTTTCACTGGTGCGACCATGCTGCTATTGCTATTCGTCGCGATAGGCATCAGTCTCTATTTTCAGGTGTCCTGGCTGACGATAGCGGAAAAAGCCGGTGCGGCAATCGAGTGGATTTTTGTCTTTGCACTCAATAAATACGCAGCAGCTGAAGATCGCCGGGTCGGGCAAACTGCGGCTGTCAAACGTGAAGAAGCTGTGGTGCAGGAACGTGCCAAGATCGTTGAGGCGGCACCGGTACGTATAGAGCCTCAGGTCGTGGCAGTGCAGCGCTCTGAGCGGGTGGAGAAAGAAAAACAAGTCTCGTTGTTTAACGAGCTGCCGGATACCAATTTACCGCCTTTATCCTTGTTGGACGATGCGCCCCCGGTGCTGGAAACTGTCAGTGTACAAACCCTGGAATTTACCAGCCGTTTGATTGAGAAAAAACTGTCTGACTTTGGTGTTGAAGCCAAAGTGGTGGCGGCTTATCCGGGTCCAGTGATTACCCGTTATGAAATTGAGCCGGCAACCGGCGTTAAAGGCAGTCAGATTGTGAATCTGGCGCGTGATCTGGCGCGCTCGCTGTCCCTGACATCCATCCGTGTCGTTGAGACGATTCCGGGCAAAAATTACATGGGTCTGGAATTGCCCAATCCTAAACGTCAGATCGTACGTCTGACTGAAATCCTGAGTTCCAAAGTCTATAACGACAGTGCCTCCAGTCTCACGGTTGCCTTGGGCAAGGACATCGCAGGCCATCCTGTCTGTGCCGATTTGGCTAAAATGCCGCATTTGTTGGTCGCAGGTACGACCGGCTCCGGTAAGTCGGTGGGGATTAATGCCACCATTTTGTCGCTGCTGTATAAGTCAGACCCGAATGATGTGCGCATGATACTGATTGATCCTAAGATGCTGGAGATGTCGGTGTACGAAGGAATTCCCCATTTGCTGGCGCCCGTGGTGACCGATATGCGCCAGGCTGGACATGCGCTGAACTGGGCCGTGGCTGAGATGGAACGCCGTTACAAGCTGATGTCCAAGCTGGGTGTGCGTAACCTGGCCGGTTATAACGCCAAGATTGCAGAGGCCAGCCGCAAAGAAGAGCTGATTCCGAATCCCTTCAGCCTGACACCAGATGCGCCTGAGCCTTTGGATAAATTGCCGACCATCGTGATTATTATCGATGAGCTGGCCGATCTGATGATGGTGGTCGGTAAGAAGGTAGAGGAGCTGATCGCCCGTATTGCCCAGAAGGCCCGTGCTGCTGGTATCCACTTAATCCTGGCTACCCAGCGTCCGTCGGTCGATGTGATTACCGGCCTGATCAAGGCCAATATTCCTACCCGTATCGCATTTCAGGTCAGTAGCAAAATTGACTCTCGTACCATTCTCGATCAGATGGGGGCGGAAACCTTGCTGGGTATGGGTGATATGCTGTACATGCCACCGGGCACCGGTTTGCCGGTACGCGTACATGGCGCCTTCGTCTCAGATGAAGAAGTTCATCGCGTGGTTGAACATTTGAAAGCGCAGGGTGAACCGAATTACATTGAAGGTATCTTAGAAGGTGGTGTGCTGGAAGAAGGCGCTGATGGCGCTGCTGCTGGCGAAGGCGCAGGCGGTGGAGAAGCCGATGCCTTGTATGATCAGGCGGTCGCGATTGTACTGAAAAACCGGCGTGCTTCGATTTCCCTGGTGCAGCGCCACTTGCGGATTGGTTACAATCGCGCGGCACGCTTACTGGAACAAATGGAGCAAAGCGGCATCGTATCGCCCATGCAATCGAACGGTAACCGCGAGATTTTGGTCCCGGTAGGTAATGCTGCGGAATCCTGATCTTGATCCCAAGTTTTGTAGAAAGATTGAAAGCATCTGATGTTGAAAACCGAATTTTTATCGCGCCGGGCTTTGCTTGGCGTTGTGGCCGCGATGTGCTGCGCCTTGCCTGCCTGGGCGCATGCCTCTGCCGTTGAGCAATTTAAGACCTTTGTCGCTAACAATAAAACTGCCAGAGGCGAGTTTGTACAGCAGCAGGTCAAGATGGTGGATGGCAGTGCCAAGGTTGTAAAAACCTTTCAGGGGAATTTTGTCTTTTCCCGTCCCGGAAAATTTATCTGGAATTACACCAAGCCTTACGAGCAGCAATTGCAGGCCGACGGCGAGAAGTTGTATGTCTACGATAAAGATCTGAATCAGGTCACGATTAAAGCCTTAGGCAATGCGCTCGGTGCCAGTCCGGCTGCCATTCTGTTTGGCAGCGCAGGTGCGGCTGATCTGGACAAGAACTTCACGTTGAAAGAGGCACCGGCGCAGAATGGTATGGAATGGCTGGAAGCCATCGCCAAGGCGAAAGACAGCCAGTTCGATCGCATAGGCATCGCGATGAAAGATGGTGTGCCCCAGGTATTGGAATTACGTGACAGTTTCGGGCAGGTGTCCTTGGTGACTTTCAAAAGTTTCGAAAAAAATCCAGCACTGAAACCGGATCAGTTTAAATTTACGATCCCGGCCGGGGCGGACGTATTCCGTCAGTGAGTCGTTTGTGAACATGCATAAATCCCGTCCGGCGCCGCTGGCAGAGCGCATGCGTCCGGCCACGCTGGCTGATGTGATCGGACAGCAGCATATTCTGGGTGAAGGCAAGCCCTTGCGCCTGGCCTTTGCCTCAGGCGAACCGCATTCCATGATTTTATGGGGCCCGCCCGGTGTCGGCAAAACCACGCTGGCGCGCCTGATGGCGGACGCGTTTCATTGTGAATTCATCGCCTTATCAGCGGTACTGTCTGGTATCAAAGACATACGCGAAGCGGTGGAGCGGGCGCAGATATTGCAAGCCACCTCGCAGCGCCGCACGATTTTGTTTGTCGATGAAGTGCACCGGTTTAATAAGTCCCAACAAGATGCTTTTTTGCCGCATGTAGAAAGTGGCTTATTCACCTTTATTGGCGCCACCACAGAAAATCCGTCCTTTGAAGTCAATAGTGCCTTGCTGTCGCGCGCTGCGGTGTATGTACTGAAGTCCTTGCAGGACGCGGATCTGGAGCAAATGGCCGTGCGCGCTTGCGAACGTGAGCTCAATGGCTTGCAACTCAGTGCGGAGGCGTTGGTCAGCCTGGTCGCCAGCGCGGATGGTGATGGGCGTAAGCTCTTGAATAACCTCGATATCGTCGCTCATGCGGCAGCGGCCAGGCAGGTGATGCAGGTTGATCAGGGCTTGTTATCGGAAAGCCTGGGCGACGCACTCAGACGTTTCGATAAAGGCGGGGACGCTTTTTACGATCAGATTTCAGCATTGCATAAGTCGGTCAGGGGATCGAATCCGGACGGTGCGCTGTATTGGCTGGTCAGGATGCTGGATGGTGGTGCCGATCCGCGCTATCTGGCGCGCCGCATCGTACGCATGGCAGCCGAAGATATAGGACTAGCTGACCCGCGTGCCTTGCGTATCACGCTGGATGCGGCAGAAACCTATGAGCGCTTAGGCTCGCCTGAAGGTGAGCTGGCGCTGGCCGAGGCGGTGGTGTATCTGGCTTGTGCGGCTAAGTCGAATGCGGTCTACAAGGCTTATAACGCGGTGCGTGCCCTGGTGGCTAAAGATAAGAGCCGGGTCGTACCTGAGCATCTGCGCAATGCGCCGACTAGGCTCATGAAAGAGCTAGGTTATGGCAAACTCTACCGCTATGCGCACGATGAGCCGGATGCCTATGCGGCTGGCGAAACGTATTTGCCAGAAGGGCTGGAAGGCGAGTCCTGGTATCATCCGGTGCCGCGCGGCTTGGAAATCAAGATAGGCGAGAAGCTGCGTTATTTGCAGCAACTCGATCAGGACGCCCTGAGCCGCAGCAAAAAATAAACCGCTCATTGCTACTTTCGCTGTGCGAGCACCGGCGCAATTGGCAGGCAGTATGCATTCGCCTTTAGTGCCCGGTGTCTAGGGATTTCCGCTTTCCCTTGCTACAATACCGGATTCGACCATTTTCTCCTCCTGGCAAGACACCATGATAGATATTCAACTTCTGCGTAAAGACATCGATACGGTTGCGGCAAGGCTCGCTACCCGTAAATTTCAGCTCGACGTAGCGACTTTTAATGCGCTGGAAGCAGAGCGCAAACAAATTCAGTCACGTACTGAAGAATTGCAAGGCAAGCGCAACACCTTGTCCAAGCAAATCGGTATGCTCAAGAGTAAAGGCGAAGACGCTTCTGCTGTGATGGCCGAGGTCGCTGCGATTCCTGAAGAAGTAAAAAAATCTGAAATTCGTCTGGCAGAAGTACAGGCGCAAATGACGGCATTCCTGCAGGCGATCCCGAATCTGCCGCATGAATCCGTCGTGGTCGGTCAGGATGAAAGTGCCAACGTGGAAGTGCGCCGTGTCGGCACGCCACCAGTGTTTGATTTTGAAGTCAAAGACCATGTCGATATTGGTTCTGCACTGGGTCTGGATTTTGACACAGCGGTCAAATTGACAGGCTCGCGTTTCTCAGTCATGAAAGGTGGCATCGCCCGCTTGCATCGCGCACTCGCGCAATTCATGCTCGATACGCAAACGGTAGAGCACGGCTATACCGAGGTGTACACACCTTACATGGTGAACGCTGATTCCATGCGCGGTACCGGCCAGTTGCCTAAGTTTGAAGAAGACCTGTTCGCTGTTAAAAAAGGCGGCCAGGAAGGTGAGGGCGAAACCCTGTACCTGATCCCGACCTCTGAAGTGACCTTGACCAATACCGTACGCGACGAAATTTTGGCTGCGGATGCCTTGCCAGTGAAGCTGACCGCGCATACGCCATGCTTCCGCTCAGAAGCAGGCAGTTATGGCCGTGACACGCGCGGCATGATACGTCAACATCAGTTTGATAAAGTCGAAATGGTGCAAATCGTTCATCCTGAAAAATCGATGGAAGCCCTCGATGAAATGGTTGGCCATGCTGAAGCGGTATTAAAAAAACTGGGATTGCCATATCGTGTCGTCAGCCTGTGTACCGGTGACATGGGCTTTGGCGCGACCAAGACTTTTGATCTGGAAGTATGGCTTCCAGCGCAGAATACTTACCGTGAAATTTCCTCCGTGTCGAATATGGAAGCCTTCCAGGCACGCCGTATGCAGGCCCGCTTCCGCAATGCGCAAGGCAAACCTGAAATGGTGCATACCCTGAATGGTTCTGGTCTGGCGGTGGGACGTACGCTGGTCGCTGTGCTGGAAAACTTCCAGCAGGCGGATGGCTCGGTTATCATTCCTGAGGCATTGCGTCCTTACATGGGTGGCATCGACAAATTGTCACCTGTTGTTGCCTGAAACCTGTTGGGCCAGGTTCTGGCCTGACTTGAATAAAAAAAACGCCTGAGAATGAACTGCACCCCAAAAGTTGGACACCCGTCCATACTTTTGGGGTGTTTTCATGAGTAAATATACAAAGCAATTCAAAGTACAGGTTGTTGAGTACTATCTGCAGGAGAACGCTGGCTGCGCTC
>NZ_JACOGG010000030.1 GCF_014284365.1 Cognatundibacterium rugosum | reverse complement strand
ACCGAATTGCCGCTGCGCGCAGAGGGGGCAGACTTGCACGACCTGCTGCCGTTTAACTACGCTGGCAGCGTCACGCCATAATTCAACCACTGTTCACGTTGCAAGGTGCGGGGAAATTCGCGCTTACTTTTAATTGGCTGTCGCTGACGGGCTCGTGTTCCAATTTCAATTCAGCGATTGTTTTTTTCCATTGCTGCTTACTCATATTTTTCTCCTTGATTAAGTTGTTGAGTTCCTTTCGTTGTGAGGTGATACCTCGTTTATCCATTGCATGACAATTTGCGCCGACATGCACGGTTGGAATTTGGTCTAGCCCTTGGTCTTGCAGACTACGGTGGTCTATACGGGATTTGCTACTTGCAATGGACAGTCTTCTATTGCAGTGCTTCGCCCACTGCTCGCGCCACTCTTCCAATTGCTCTTTACTATTCCAATCACGGTTCTTTTTGCCAAAGCCATCGTTAGTAATATTGATTTCACGAGTGGTCAGCAAAATATGAGCATGGGGATTTCCGTTCTTATTGTGAATGACGACATCGGCAATCATGCCTTTGCTGGTAAGCTGGGTATGCACAAATCGCTCCAGCAAAATAATGTGCTGCGAAGGGCTCAATTCAATCGGTAAAGCGACTTCAATCTCACGGGCTACCTGTGCATCCTTTCTCGTTTCTGACTGCTCTACAGCATTCCAAAGCTGTTCACGGTCTTTTGCCCATTGTGGTGCATTCGGCGGAGTAAAAATGCGACGGTAAGTGACTTCCTTTTTTCTGGAATAGTCAAAGGTTTGACCAGTACGGTTATCGTAAATTTTTTCGCCAGCACGATATGCGGCTGCTGCGGTAGCGCTTCTTCCAGTGGTGCGAGTAATGAGTTTCACACTCAAGTGGTAAATCGCCATATTTCATTTCTCCCCAACGTCATTTTTGTTTTTGCTTTCAGCTTTGAGCACACGTCGAGTAACGACGTATAAGTGCGCATTTCGCTCTTGACGTTTCTTTTTTGTTTGTTATTTATGTACTACAGCGTGAATCTGAAATGTCAACGCCAAAACAATAAAAACAGGAGATAAAAAATGAGCAAACCAAATTTGAATAAATTACTTCAGCAAAAAGCAGAGCTTGAAGCCCGTATTCAGCAAACCAGAAATCGTGAAATGGTAGAGGAAAGAAAACGCGATACCAGAAGAAAAATTCTGGCAGGTGCTTATGTGATTAAGCTGGCTGAGAATGACTTGAAAAAGCTAGGTAGAGAATTGATTGCAGCGGGAATGCTTGAGCTTAGGGACTATGCACTATTTGAAGTGAACAATGATTCTTCTGACTTTGATTCTAATCGTTTGTCTTTGGACTGATTGATTTATATCGTATTTTGCACCAGGATCAAGTAATCCAGCGTAAGCAAAAAGAGGTTACCGCTTGAGCGACAACCTCTCTTGGATCAAGGCAGCAGAAATAAATTTAGAAGCTGTACCCAACGCCCAGATTCAAACGATCTTTCGTATTGTCTTCTTGGAATTTCTGGTAATCAGTCTTCAGCACAACACCCTCACCAATTTTGAAGCTAGTCCCCAATGTCCAAATTTTTTCATCAGGTTTGACTATCGCACCTGCTGCCAAAGGAATAGCTCCGTAGGCTTTTGCAGTATTGAAACGTTCGTAACGGACAAAAGGCGTCAAACTGTATTGGTCAGTCTGCCACAGCTTATACGCTGCCTGCACATACCCGCCACCAAACTTGGATGGTACGAGCACAGGATTAGGCGTAGTGCTGCTTGCAAAGCCAATATTCAAAGCGTCCGTATTACTCAATTTCGCTGTTGTGTACATCGCTGACAAATCTAACCTATCAATTTGATAGCGGGCATGCACATCGAACAATACCAGACTCGTATCATTGCCTGCAAAACCAGCTGTGTTATGTCCAACTTTGCCAGTGAATACCGAACCACCCAGTAACAAACCTGGCACGCCCCGCCAATTCAATGCAGCATGAGCACTCAGATTTCTAGCCTTCGCAAATTGTCCTTCACCGTGAACGGCACGCAAAGGAGAGTCACTGCCATCTGTAGATTTTGGATCCCACTTGGTCAAATCGAAACCAGTCGTAATACCAACATCCCAAGACAATGCACTCTCTGTTGTACCCGACAATCCGAGTCCGACTTCTCGCCATGTGCTAGGAATGATTGCGGTCTCGACTGAGTTTCTGAAAACACCGTAATAGGCGGTAGGCTCATGATTGGCATTGATTAAACCGACTGGCATTAAGAACAAACCTGCCTTAGCGCGCAAACCATTATTTAATTCATGTTCCACATACAGTTGCTCAACTTCTGCCTCTCCCTTATCTGTCGCAGAGGTAATCGCATGTTCCCACTCAAACTCGGAAACCATCTTGGTTTTTTCGTCGAAGCGATGGGTAATGCCAATGACAGCACGACCAACGTCAACTTGTGCATTCTCGGGCGCTTTAGTTGGGCGGCTGTAGCCGATTTCGCCATAGCTGGTAACCGTGGTTTTCGATGCCCAGTTATTCAAGCTAGAGCCTGAAGCTGAACTTGCCACTGCTTGTTGTTCAATGGCTTTAGATTGTTGTTGCACTTGAACCGCTTGTTTACCCTGATCGGCTTCTAGCTGTTTCACTTTGGCAGAAAGCTCGGCGTTTTGCTTTTCCATCGCTTCGAGTTTTTTTGCCAGTTCTTCCAGTGTGACTGCTTGAGCTGTTGGGACGGCAGATAATGACAATACCCCCACCGCGAAAAGTGCGCTGGCTATTTTAGATGGCTGAAACTTCATTTGAAATCCTAAATTGGTAAGTAAATCGAGTAATGAATAAAAAAAATTGGTGTAATGATTGGGATTATTTTTTGACAGGGGTATAGCGGATAGAGCCAAACACACCACCTTTTTCATCCTCGGGACCAGAGGCGAAATAAAGTGCATTGGTGTCGCCCAGTGCCACGCCATTACCAAAGATCAAACCCCAGATACCAGGCACTACCAACGGTGCGCCATTTGCGGCACGCACATAATTAACGGGAGCGTGTGTGGTTCTGTCGAACGCGACAATCGTGCCTTCACCAAAATTTCCAACGAGTAGCGTGTTGCTGAGCAATCCGAAGTTAGCAGGCGTGATGACCAGACCCCATGGCGCATTGAGTTTGCCGCCGTCATTCCAGACACCTATTAACTTGCCATTCAAATCAAATTCAGCAAGTCGTCCACTGCCTGGCGCATGGACTTCGGTTGCTGCCAGCAGGTGACCTGGAGCCGCAGGATCTTCACTGGTTTGCGCATAGGCAACAAATACACTATTACCCAGCACTTGCACATTGAAGGGGGCATATTCACCAGGTTTCACATTATTAGTATCAACAGCAAATGGATTTGTGAACTTCACAGTTGCTGAAATGTCGTTGAAATTTGCATCGAAGACCTTTACGCCAGGATTCGTGCCGAAATTAGCGGCATACAGACGGTCGTAAGTTGGGTTGATTGCCAAGCCGAAGAACTGAACACCTTGTGCCGATTGATCAATCACAATCTTGGCCGCATCTGGACGGTCGTAACTGCCATCCGATTTCTTACGCTCAGTCCAGGCGGAGATTACACCGCTATCGGTAGCAAACAGAAATTTAGCTCCAGCCGTAATGTCACCATTGGGATGAGATTGCGTCAGTACAAAGCTGGTGGCTGTGCCGTTATACACCGTGCCTGTTGCCCTGCCGCCGCCTGGCAAAGCCACTTTTTTGAGTGCGTCTTGTGATAGAGGCTGACCATTGACATCACCTTGATACTCATAAGTGGCATTGCCAGCTGTGACCCAGAAGTGTCCGCCTGCACCTGGTGGGCGGATGGCGATTCCCCATGCATCAGCAAAATTAGCGTCGGTTGCAAACGTAGGGTTATAAGCAGCGCTTGTCGCAACAAAATTCGTGGCAGTGTAGTTATTTTTCAATTGCCCGTTCGTATCTTCAACGCTTGAGCCGCTACCGCCACCACATCCAGATAGAGCGAAAAGTAATGTACAAGCGATGAATGGGAGGGGTTTGTAGAGTTTAAAGGAGGCGGTCATGTTCTGAGAGGGCGATAGTGAGTAAATTTAATAACTGAGAATTTAAACACGAACGATTATCATTTGCAAGAAAATGTAAGCAGTCCGAACCTCTCCTGTTGCTTAATGTAAACGCTGCAATATGTACGAAATTCCGCTTTTCAGGAATTGATTCAGAAATTTAGTTAAGCGACTTAGAGGACAAAATCCCTATCAATGATTACGGCAGGTGTTCTGAGCAACGCATTGCGTAAAGATGGAAAATAAAAATATTCACAAATGATAATAAGTCTCATTTACAATGATCGTAAAATATTAAAACTGTCGCATATCCGACATCAAACCAAGATAGAGGGAAAAGTAAGTGGATGTTTTAACAATTAATTTTATGGCTATCACACGTATGTTTTTCATGCTTCTTCATGTGTTTGCAGTTGTTGCAGCTGGGATGGGCATCGCGTTCGGTGATTACGCTATTTTCGCTCGGCACAAAACTGATGCGAACCTTCTAGGTAGGGCGGGACTTGCTGTTTCAGTGGCGCTATTTGTGCTTTGGGTCACAGGTCTCAGTGTCATTTGGATGGATACGGGTTTTGTCTGGGCAGTGCTGGCAACCAAACCGAAGTTACTTGCAAAACTCACCGTGGTGATACTCCTTACTATGAATGGTATTGCGTTACACAAGATAGTATTCAAGCGTCTGTGCGAAGCTCAAAACGAGCCGCTACGCGCTGCCAAATTACCTGCCGTTTTGGGTGCCATCAGCGTTGTGACCTGGTTATATGCAGCATTCCTCGGTCTCGCAAAACCTGTTGCTTCATTGCTTGGCTACGTTGGATTTATGGGGCTGTACTTCTTTCTTTTGATAATTGCTATTGCGACTGCACTGGCACTGGTATCACCACGTCTAGCGCGTCGTCTGACTCATACAGAGCACTCAAACGGACTAGTCAAGACGCCAAATTTTATGGATCAGAATATTGAGAAAAAGGGAGGATTAATATGTGCGACCATGGGGACGAACGCCCTTTCTTGAGTAAGCATACAAAAGAGAGTCATAACCTTAACAAAATTTCCGCAACAGGATCACGTCGAAGACGCATATGGGACTTGCCGCATGAGTGCCATTGTCCAGTGGTAGGCGTCTGCATTCCATTGACAAATTTAAGGCGACTTATTAACAAAGCATTAAATGGTCAAAATCTTGCCGATGACTACGAAATCCATGTTGGGGCTGTCGCTGAATGTGGGCGTCGGAATAAAGTGTCTGAGTTAATTCAACAAGAGCTTGATCAGCGCTATAACCGAACTATTCAACAATTTCGTTTGGCAAAGACACAGGACGCTGTTGTACGTTTATGGATAGATGCAATTCACATAGGTGATGTTGCTGGCGCTTTCTGGGCGGCATTAACACACCCTCGATGCGACACGACTTTGCAAGAAGGACTGTGCCGTGATATGCACATGCTTCAACATCAGGCTGGCGCAAGTGTTCGCGCTGACCTGTCGCGATTTAATGCATTAATAGAAGAGAATGCTTTGCTCACGAGGGAATTGGGCCGAGTGCAGGAACGCAGTACGCGTTTAATGACAGAGAAATCAAACGAAATCGAACGCCTGAATACGCAACTTACTCAGATCAGGGCAGAGCTTATCGGTAAAGACAGTAGCATTGCATTTCTCAGTGCGGATATAACTGCCTTAAAAACTTCCATACCTGACTTGGATACGCGCAAGCGATTGCTATATAAACTCGATCAAATGACAGAGCGCCAAACGGAGCTAGAAACAAGCCTTCGGGAAGCTCAGGTACAACTTGCAGAATTCACGAAGTCAAAAGATAGTGAGCACAAAAATACCGAGTTATTAGAGCCAGTTATTCAAGTTATCCCTATTACTCTTTATTTACAACAAAAAAACGTCCTATGTGTTGGTGGACGTAGCGGCAATGTTTCAAATTATCGCGATTTGATTGAGCGGGTTGGTGGTCGCTTTGCCCATCATGATGGTGGCGTTGAAGATAATCAAAACTTATTAGATGCGAATTTAGCTGCCGCTGATCTCGTAATATGTCAAACGGGGTGCATCAGTCACAATGCTTATTGGCGAGTAAAAGATTTTTGCAAGCGTACTGGCAAGCGCTGTGTGTTTGTTGAAAATCCAAGCACTACTTCTTTGGCTCGTGGGTTGGAGCAATTTTCTGATATCAACGACATGAATGTTGAATTTCATCGTTTGTCTTTGGATTAACTGATTTTTTTGCGACTATGAGTGACTTGGTTCTGCTCGGTTCTGCACTGAACAATATTCGAGCAGAACCTTGAAAGCGTTACTGGACGTGGCTCTCCCCATACGTTCTGCGGTTCTACTCTAAATAATTGATATAAAGAAGAGCCGAAAGGATACTGCGCTTTTTACCTGTACCTAACTTGCGTCGTTCGCGCAGAACCCGCTTTTTTGTCTGAAACACTGATGAATGTTGAATCTGACGGTTCTACTCGCCGGAGAATCAATACCAGCATAGGTTTCACAATAAGAGTGTTGCTGGTATTAGCTTTCCCGGTTCTGCGCATTTGACATGATTGAACATGACTACCCCAGAAACGCAAAAGAGCCTTGCGGCTCTTCGTGTTTTGCAGGTCAAACTGATCAGGCTTGCTTCTGGAAATTGACGATATTGGATTTGTCGTCATTGGATTTCAAGGTGCTGTCGTCTTCATAGTCAAAGAAAACCATCGTTGGCTCGGCATTGCAAATGTTTTGAGCGAATCGCTTCATACATTCGCTACGGCTTGGCAACTGATAAAAATAACCCTGTGTTTTACTCTTCCAGTTGGATCGCCAGTTGGGATTATCCTGATCAAAGGCAAATACCTTGCTCATGGCTTTACCCATTTCGTCAGCACTTGGCATAAAACGAAAGCCAAGGCTTTTACACCATTCCAAGCAGTCGGCATAGAAAGCATTGCGATAGCAACGGCTCTGGGTGCTATCAGGAGCCTTCACAATCGTTTTGTTTTCCACTAGGGCTGAACCATTCAAAACTTCATAAATAAATCGCTCAGGCAATGGCAAACTGCGAATCATCAATGCCATACGGGCTTTGGTGTTCGGAAAATCTCGTGGTGAGAAACTAGAAATATCACGATTTTTAAGTGCATGAAAAATCGCTTCACGACCACCGTTTTGTACCCATTCATTATATTGGTGGAAGAATTCACCCGGCTTCGTCTTGCCCTTGTAACGAGGACTACCGTCAATCACAAAGAAACGGCGATCTTCTTCACCCACTGGCACTGCCCATTCCTCATTGGAAGCGACAAAAATGCGAGAATAATTTCGGACTTGAATCGCTGGTCGTCCTTTGTCATTAATCATATTCAAGCCTTCGGTGATCATCGCTTTCAATCGTCCTTCAGCCGATTTATCACCACCCCAAACGGCTTCGTCTGCAAAAATGACGAAGGCATTTAATAGGTGTCCATTGAATTCACCCGTTAAGCTGTTGGTAGAAGATAAGTGCCTGTAGTTATCGGTAAATTCGCCGATGGTTTTCATGAGCGAACCTTTGCCGATACCTTGGGTTCCGCGCATCACAATTGCCACCTCTGGTAGCTCGGCTGGTTTTTGCACCATGTGTGCCAGGTAGTTCAATAAGTAGGTGATACAGGTCTGGTCGTCATTACACAAAGCAGCGAGCAAATCCATGAATAGGGAAATATCGCCTTGCTTGGGTTGGACTTTAAACCCTCGCCATAAATTCCAGTACTGTTTGCCACAGGTTTCGGAAGGGTCAAATACGATACCCTCATATCGGGTGCTTCGTTTATCTTCAAGAAATGCCTGAGTCACCAGCACTTTTTTATCTTCTCGTGCTTTGCCTGATTTCGCTTTATCCTGCGGAATAAAGTGATAAAGGTGAGCATGGAAATGGTGGAAGTCCAGAATATTTTGAAACTCCAGCGTTTGCATAAAACTGTCTTCCCAACAGATATAGGTTTTGCCTGAGCGATTGATAATCGCATATTTGTCGCGGAATTCCTTCAAGTCGCGCAGCAAGGCAAATTCACTCGCCATATCGCTGTAAGCCGCGTCAAATTGACTGACTTTATTTTTAATGTTTGCCGTTCCCACGGTGACTTCTGTACCTGCAAACGGGTCAAACACTTCTTCATTCAAATCGTCTTTTGTGTTCATGATTTTTTCCATTTTTTGAGTTTTTGTTTTCCATGGATACGGTGGAACTTCAAAGCCTGCACCCGCAGGCTTGAACCGTTGTGTCACCATGAACCCCGCTGCAACAGGGTTCTACACATAGGTGCGTCGCTGTAATTTTTTTGAGAAGCTAGTCGTTATTAGTGGAAAGTCGCCGTGCAATCGGAGTCGTCTTTGAAGAAAAATTTTAAATTGAAATTGTTCCCCGCTTGATTGATCTGAATCGTTTTAATGTCGGTGACGGTAAAGCCTTTGTGGGCAATATCAATAATCAGCGCGAACATAATGCCCATGGCTTCGCCATCCATGCTTTCATACAGACCACCAGTCAAATTCACCCAAAGAGATAGGCTGATTGGTGAAAGATTTTTGTCTAGGACTATGCCTGCGGCATCAGCTACATCTTTGATGGTTTGAATACCTGAAATGGCAGAAATAACGGGATGCTTCTTTTTTGTGTGAGACATGATTTTTTCCTTTAAAAAGAGTGGATTTTTTTACTGCTGCTTTTTTTCTTTTTTCCTGGTCTCAGAAGTTTTTTCTGAAATCTCGGATTGCCGCTACTCCCAGCAAGCTCGCTCTATTTTGGGGAAACTTTATCGCTGTATGGGTACTGCTTTGCACTGCTGATTAACCCGCCTTTTTAATTGCTGATTGCGGGCTAATTATTTCTATGCTGTTTTACACCCGGGCATAAACGGTGGTGATAACTGGGTCGATTTTTTTGTAACCGTGCTTAGGTTTTGCAAAAAATAGATTAGGTATCACTGTGACTGCCTGTACTTTGCCTACTTCAAATAATTTAAATCCGATTTCGTCTGTACAGCTTTCGCCACCTATTTGGTAAGCACGAAGAAAAATTTTTCCGCTGGCATTTGTACCGACTATATATGGCTCAATGACACGAGGAATACCCTTATAAAGGATTAATAATTTTTGTTGTATTTCAATGGCACTTTTAATTTCTTTCATATGATTTCCTTTCCTTGAAATGTTTTTTACTTCTCCTTGTGCTGCAAAACTTCCGTGTTAAGCGATTTACGTTTCATCGCTGAATTTGTTACTCAATCAGTTATTCAGTGCTTCGTAATATTTGTTGCCGAAGTTCTCAAAACGTTCTGTTTGCCCGTCATACGGCAGATCGGTATAGCCCGCTGCAATACGTCCTTTTGCCCTGATCATCGTCTCGCAACGAGCGATATAAGGGGCATAGCGACCCTTAGGCTGGTAATCGCACAGAAAGCCGTCAATGGCTAATTCCTCGTTACGGGCACGGACAGTGATCTCGTTAAACATGCCCATGTCGTAATAGCCGATCAGGTAGTCTTCTTCGGTGACGCTATCTTCCCTTGGAAAGTAGGCAAAGTCTCGCCATTCGTCTTCGGTCAACTCTCTGGCGCTACTCATATCCAGATTGCCAAACAGTTCGTCAAAATCAAATGCATCGGTATTTTCAGGTTTCATCTTTTTTCCTTTATCATCAGTTGTTGTGGGGGCAATTTTAGCAATTTGCCCAAGCGTGGAATATTGAACGTTTTGGCATAACGTAGCTTGGTAAAATTGCAACAACAATTCAATAGGAAATCTTCCTGTTTATTGATGAACAAAAAATGAAAACCAGTAAAAAAATAAACGGTAAATTGGTCGGTTTAAGTAAATTGCGAGTCCAGCTTTGGCTGGCGGCGGTATTAGAAGGAAGCAGGCAGGCGAATATTGAGCAAATGCTGAATTGCTTGAGTCGGCAAAAGTCGGAGTGTGATCCCGCTGATTTCGATCCCAATAAATGGTATCGGTATAGTGCTTTTTCTTCTTCGCCACTCCCGGAACTCATTAGCAAGATAGATAAAATGGTGCCCGGAACGGCAAGAATATATCGCTCAGGTTTTGAACGTTTGCCGTTATTTCTTGTGCTGGGTAAGGATGAAAGTGCTTGCAAACGAACGGTATCTAGTTTGCTGGCAGATGCCAAGCTGTATCAGTCGGGAAAAAGTGTCACTGAAAAAAGCCACACATTGCTGCAATATATGGTGGGGTACCAATTCGGTGAAGCGTGGCGCGAATCGCATGCGGACCTGGATCAATTGATCGCGAATCCGAAGAACAATGCGATTGCAAAGAGTTGCAAGGCTAAAAACCTGAGTAGCCGAACTATGCTGGCTATCGTCGCTTTATGGATATTGGCACAAACCAGTGACGACCCCAAAGCGACCGATTACACCGATTATTTTTTGCTGGGAATATTGGGGCAACCGTTGAGTGATAAATTCGGCAAACTCGTTGCGGATTTTATTCTTGAAATGTATGAGGAGGCAGGCTGAAAAGAAACAGCCCGTCTGATTATACGGGCTGCTCATGGTGAGTTGAAATTGTGAACAAATTTAACCTGCTACTATTTTGAATTCTGATTTCTCTGCTCTTTGGCAGATTTATTTTTAAGATGTTTTTCTTTGAGGGCAAGTTTTTGCTTTGTTGATTTAAGAATGTTCTCTCTCGGATAAATTAACTCGGAAAACGCCAACTCAAATGAGAGTTTTGGTGCAACATGCTCCAGTAAATAGGCTACAGAATGTTCACTGGAATAAACTTTCGAATTGGTCGTTTCATGCTCATGCCCAATAAATTGGCAACGGGTCTCTTCGGGAATACCGTTTTGCTTTAACGTGTTATTTGACGTTGAGCGGAACGAATGAAATACTTTTTTAGGATCGCTGATACCTAAAACGTCCAAATATTTTCCGAAACGCTCGCTCGGCGTTTCACTGAAATTTCCAAATCTATTCGGGGTTAAATATGGAAATAACATGCCACTAAAGGCTTTCATATCTTCCACGAAATCCAAGAAACCCATTTTGATTAAGTTGGGGTGAATTGGAATAGTTCTCTTGGCGGCAGGTGTTTTCAGACGCTGGCATTCATCTTCGTCAGTGATAGAAATTGCCCATACATCGTCAATTTGCTTAATGTCGTGAATCAATAGCTGGCATAACTCACCAATTCGTCCACCTGTGTACAGTCCTAACAAGGGTAGCCAAAAATCGGTAGGATTTTGTTGGCTTAAATAAGTGCTTGGATTGAATACCGTGCGCAAGTCTTCGGCAGTAAATGGTTTCCAGCTATTTTTTTCCTTGACCTTTTTTGCCGTCGCCTTGGTAAAAAGCTTATGCCCATACGTCGGAAATGTTGCCTCGGCATCCCACAAGCCAGAATTTTTTGCCAGTTCAAATAAGCCGGTAATAGGACTTAAATATTTGAGTTGAACGGTTTGATTGGATAGTCCCTTCTGCAAAAGCTCGTCTATGAAGTCGGAAACGTCTTGACGGGTAATTTGCTTGATAGGGAAGTGCGGGCTATTTTTTCTGGCAGCAATCCAATCCGAAAAAAGCTGTTGATGGTTTCGGTACTCATAGAGAGTTTTGGGGGCCAGTGTATCTTTTTTACGGGTAGCAAATTTTTCGATTAAATCTGGCAGCGGTATGCCTGCGACAACCTGAGTTTCTGCGATTGCAGTTCTGGTTGTTAAACTGGAATTTTCGTTCGGCAAAGAGGGCGACCCGCTCACGGCGTGTTCGGATTGCACCATGTTCAATTTCATGGATTGACCAATCTCGCTCGCCCAAAAATCCTTGCTTGCCTGAAGCATGGCTTGAATATCTGCTGGATTATTGGGATCAGCCTTTATAGAGATATTGCCGCCATTGGGTGGGGTAATAACAATTTCAAGATTACGGAAGGCTTCTTCCAATTCTTTTTGGTTGAGTAATTCAATCTTTTTGAGAATGTCGCGTTCGTTATCGTGCATACGTCCACCTGTTTTATTTGCAATCATCATAGCGGAAATGAGCAATGATTTTTCTTTTGCAATGACAGGATTTTTGGTTTGTAACGAAATCCGGCGTTCTTTGCGAATGCCCAGTGCTGAAAATTGGTGGCGGTAGTAATAAACGCCGTGGCGGGATTGTTGGATTCTGCAAGCGATTTTCATAGCAACCTCTGGAGAAGAGGTACCCCTATGAGTGCCACCATATGCGAAACCAAAAGAAAAAAGCCCTTGATAAATCAAGGGCTTATGTATCTTTGGCGGAGAAGGGGGGATTCGAACCCCCGGTAGGGATTAACCTACGCACGCTTTCCAGGCGTGTGACTTAAACCACTCATCCACCTCTCCAACATGCTTTTGCATTTCTGCATCAGCGAAGTCCGCTATTCTAGCAAAGACTGATAAAAGATGGAAGCCCTTTTCCACGAATACATGAATTAAGCACCCATCCAAGGTAATCCGCGCTGGCACCAGCCGCCGAGGGTCTTGCGATGACCTTGTGTATCTTTGTCGCCCTCAAACCCTTCGAGTATGTCTAAGCACAGCGTATAACCATGTTCTGTTGCTAATTTTGCAGCGTGACGTGAGCGCACGCCTGAACGGCACAAAAACAGAAGTGGATTTGATTTGTCCGGGCAGATTTGCTCAAGTTGCTTCAAAAACTCTGGGTTCGGCGTGCCACCTGGATAAAGGCTCCATTGCACAGCATGGTGCTGTGTTTCGTTGAGCGCGACGCGCCCCACCCAGTCGCGTTCTGCGTTCGTCCTGACATCGACCAGAACTGCGTGATCGTGCTGCTGGAGTAATGTGTAGGCTTCTGTCGGTGTCAGCGCTCCCGCATAGGGAAGGCTGTTTTCCTGGGCGCGCTGTTTGGCCAGCGCAATCAGATTTGTTTCTGACATCATCGTTTCCATTCATGTATAAGATGCTGATCCGATACCTGCACTGTGATTGAGCGCTGAGCTGCCTTCGGTGCAATCAGACTGTAAGCGGTGTTTTGTGTGGAATATTGAGTGTAGCAGATGGCTTTCCGAATAAATATCCCTGAAACGCATGACAGTCCTGACTTTGCAAGAATGTACGCTGCGCTTCTGTTTCTACGCCCTCCGCGATGACGGCCAGTCCCAGACTTTTGCCTAAGCCGATGATGGTGCGGGTGATAGCAGCGTCGTTAGGATTCATCAGAATGTCGCGCACAAAAGACTGGTCGATTTTTAGCTGATCCAGAGGTAACTTTTTCAGATAGGTCAGGGATGAATAGCCAGTACCAAAATCATCTAACGAAAAACAAACGCCATGTGATTTAAGTAGCTGCATTTTTGCAATGATTTCTTCCACATTATCGACCAGCACTGATTCTGTGAGTTCGATTTTGAGCTTTCTTGGGTCGGCGCCGCTGGAGTCGAGTGCAGTTAAAACAATATCTACAAAATCAGCCTGACGGAATTGTTTGGCGCTGACATTCACAGCCAGCGTCATATGCGCACTGGCAGCCTGACTGGACCAGATTTGCAATTGTGCGCAGGCTTCATGAATGACCCAGTTTCCTAACGGGATAATTAAACCTGATTCTTCTGCTAATGGAATAAACTCAGCCGGAGAAATCATCCCCTTTTCAGGATGGCGCCACCGTATCAACGCTTCCGCACCTATCCATTTACCCGCACTGTTGACTTGTGGTTGATAAAATAAGGCAAATTGCTGCTCACTGATTCCAATACGTATATCGTTTTCCATGGCCGCCCTGGCCGCAATGATGTTGAGCATATCGGGGTTGAAGAAACAGATGTGATCGCCGCCTTCCGCTTTGGCCTCGTACATCGCAACTTCTACTTGTTTCAGCATATCTTCAGCACAGCTTTCACTGGTACCAAACAAGTCTATACCTATGCTCGCGGTGGTATGAAAATGTTGGCCATCGAGATCAAATGGGCGTTTGATATCGTCCAGTATGCCAGACGCAAATGATCTGACTTCGATTGCTGTGTCTCGCAGGTTCTCGCTCAGGTCTTCCAGTATGATGATAAATTCATCGCCGCCTATGCGCGCCAGCGTATCGCCTTTTCCGGTGCGGAGCTGCAAGCGCTTCGCAATTTGCTGCAGCAAGATATCGCCTTTTCCATGGCCAGAAGTATCATTGATTGTTTTGAAATTATCCAGGTCCAAAAACAGGATTGCGCCATAGCGTTGGCTGCGTGCATTGCTGACTAATGCGTGTTGTAGCCTGTCCAACAGTAGCCTGCGGTTAGCAAGACCAGTAAGCGGATCGTGGTAGGCCAGATGTTCCAGCTTGGCTTCGGTCGCTTTTCTTTGTGTGATATCGAGCATGGTGCCCACATAATTAACGATGGCACCATCTGCAGCGCGTATAGCGGTAATCGTCAGCCATTCCGGATAGATTTCACCATTCTTGCGCCGGTTCCATATCTCTCCTTGCCACAGCCCCTGCGTTTCCAATTGCTCCGCCATATCGGCGTAGTAGGCTGAGCCATGTATACCTGACTTTAACAAGCTGGTGGTTTTCCCTTGTACTTCTTCCCATCCATAGCCAGTAATACGTGTGAAGGCTTGGTTGATGCGTAAGATATTTCTGTGCTGGTCTGTGATGACGATACCTTCCTGTCCTTCAAAGGCGATTGCAGCGATCCTTAAGTCATTTTCAATTTTTTTGCGTTCGGTGATGTCTTGCACGGTTCCAATGCAACGGATGACGCCGCTGGCCAGATCCTGATCACGTTCAATCTGGGAATGTACCCACTTAAGTTGATCGCCCACTTGTAACCGGTATTCGACGGATGCAGCCAGACCTTGCCTGGCTCTCTGCCAGCCTGCAATGGCGATAGCACGGTCTTCGGGGTGTATTTGTGTAAGTACAGATTGACAGGAAACTGTCGTTTTGTGACCTAGCCCCCAAATACGAAAAGCCTGCTCTGTACCACGGATTTCCATCGTACTCAGGTCGGCAGTCCAGCTCCCGGTCTGAGATATGGACTGAGCCCTTTGCAATTCTTTTTCTCTTGCCACCAGCTCGCTGGTGCGCAAAGTTACCAATTTGCGCAAGCCTTTTTTTTGTTCGCGCGTCGATATCAATAAATGGGTCATGACGGCTAGCATTGTGCTGAGCAGCAGTGCCAGTCCAAATTTCAGAGGAGTTGCAGCGACGCCCCCTTTCTTGCTACTGATGTTGACGTCTAAAATCCAGGTGGTATTCGGTAAGCTGAAGCTATGACGCACACCGTTTAAGTCTGAAAAGTGCGCACTTTGATCAATGATTTGTTTTTTACCCGTCTCAGGATGTATGCGCCAAAGTTCATATTGATGTCCGCGTTTAGCCAGCTCCGGAAGTTCTGCATCACTCAAAATTTTTGGCAGAGAAATAACGACAGAGACAATGCCCCAAAGCACCTCTTTGCCGTTTGCGCCCTCCAGGTAAACCGGCAGCCTGCCGATGACACCAGTTCCACCACGTTTTAGCTCTAAGGGGCCAGCCAGGCTCAGTTGCTGACTCTGGATAGCCAATATAGCCTCTGTTTTGCGCGTTGCGTCATGCATGAGGTCTATCCCTAAACCTATGCTGCTCAGGCTTGTTGGTACGACAAGTTGTGTAATCCCGCCAGGTGCCAGATAAATTGCATTTACGCTGGGATGGTATTCCAGCAGTTGTTTGGCAAACTGGGTAAAACCTTCCGTTTTTCCCTGGTTTTGCTGAATAAACGCGCCGACGGCGTAGCTTGCTGACAGCGCATGGGCGAGTTTGTGCTCCAGTGTATGGGCTTGCATTAGTGCGAGTTCCGAAGCCTGGCTGTGCAGCTCGCTTTGTGCCGCCTGCTCAAGTTTGCTAATGATCGCTGTGCTGAACACCATTGCAAAACAGAATACCATTGCTACCCAGATTTCGGAGTTGATTCGCTTGATTTGGGAGGAAATGGACATTGTGTTGAAAAGCTCTGATAAGGAAAGTAAATTATTTCTTTATGGAAAGTATATGCGACAAATGAAGTTTGATGCAATTTTTGCAGCATAGCCGGGAAAATGAGACTCAATCTTATTTGCAAGTCGATCATGGCTGTGTGATACATATCAAGCGGAACGGCGTTGCATGCACTATTCTGTGCAACATATTTAGGAAAGCACGTTGGGTAGAGATAGCTCGCACCAAAAAGATGCTGCGAACAGAGCAAACAATATTGATGCTTTATTTTGGTGCAAAATATTTTTTGTGCTGCGTTTTGGTGCGATTGCAAATTTGAGCTATATTGGTTTTCTACGAAAGCTTATGCAAAAATTCATTAAAAACAGTTGTTTAGTCGTTTGATGCTTGGGGTCTTTATTCTCAAGTAGGGTGGCATAGTTTCTGCTAATAGGATGGATGAGTTTAAGCGCCGCAGTTTGAATACGTAAGTCAAGAAGACAGTTTGGCGGGTTTTCTACTGTACTCAGGCAGGAGACCCGGCAATTTCCGAATTTTTTTTGCTCTATTTGAGGAGTTTCACATGGCAATGACAGCAGCAGAAGTGTTGAAAATGGCGAAAGACAACGAAGTAAAGTTCGTTGACTTCCGTTTTGCTGACACACGAGGCAAAGAACAGCACGTGACTGTTCCGGTTTCCCAGTTTGATATGGATAAATTTGAGTCTGGTCATGCATTTGACGGCTCATCCATCGCGGGTTGGAAAGGTATTGAAGCTTCTGACATGTTGTTGATGCCTGATCCAAACACCGCAAATATCGATCCATTCATGGAAGAAACCACATTGTTTATGCAATGTGACGTGATTGAGCCTTCTGATGGCAAGGGTTATGACCGTGATCCACGTTCTATCGCGAAGCGTGCAGAAGCCTACCTGAAATCCTCTGGCATCGGTGATACGGCTTTTTTTGGTCCAGAACCAGAATTCTTTATTTTTGATGGTGTACGTTGGAATGTGGATATGTCCGGCTGCTTCGTGAAGATTGATTCCGAAGAAGCGTCCTGGTCTACTGGCGCGAAATTGGAAGGTGGTAATTCTGGTCACCGTCCTGCAGTTAAAGGCGGCTATTTCCCGGTTCCTCCGGTCGACAGTTTCCAAGATATGCGTTCGGAAATGTGCCTGATCCTCGAATCTCTGGGAATTCCGGTTGAAGTGCATCATCATGAAGTGGCTGGTGCTGGTCAGAATGAAATCGGCACTAAGTTCTCTACACTGGTTGAGCGTGCTGACTGGACTCAGAATTTGAAATACGTCGTTTGGAATGTTGCTCACACTTACGGCAAAACAGCGACATTTATGCCTAAGCCTATCGTTGGTGACAACGGCTCCGGTATGCACGTGCATCAATCGATCTGGAAAGATGGCAAGAATCTGTTTGCTGGCGACGGTTATGCAGGCCTGTCTGACTTCGCGTTGTACTACATCGGCGGTATCATTAAGCACGCAAAAGCGCTCAACGCGATTACCAACCCAGGTACTAACTCCTACAAACGCCTGGTGCCAGGCTTTGAAGCGCCGGTAAAACTGGCTTACTCTGCGCGTAACCGTTCTGCATCTATCCGTATTCCTTATGTCGCAAATCCAAAAGGCCGTCGCGTAGAAGCACGCTTCCCGGATCCGCTGGCAAATCCATACCTGTGCTTCTCCGCACTGATGATGGCAGGTCTGGACGGTGTTCAGAATAAGATCCACCCTGGCGAAGCAGCGACCAAAGATCTGTACCATCTGCCACCTGAGGAAGATGCACTGATCCCTACTGTTTGCTCTTCTTTGGAAGAAGCACTGGATGCACTGAACAAAGACCGTGAGTTCCTGACACGCGGCGGTGTATTTAGCGACAGCATGATCGATGCCTACATTGAGCTGAAAATGCAGGAAGTACAGCGCTTCCGCATGACTACGCATCCAGTAGAGTTCGATATGTACTATTCCCTGTAATTTCTGGGGTAAAAAAGCGGGGCTAGCCCCGCTTTTTTCTTTGTTACGACCAGTAACGACTGGTAACGGCGGATTGTGAACTGTCCCTGCTTCGCATACACTAAGGGTCTGTTTTTGACTTTTGAATGATTATGAAGCGACTTTTGATTGGTTTGATCTCTACGATTGCCTTCCAGGGGCTGGCCTTTGCACAGACTGAGGTATTTCTGTGTGTGGATGAGAACGGCAAGAAAGAGTACAAGAATACCGGGGCTACTAAGGGGTGTAAGAAAGTAGAGCTACCTGGTATTACCATGGTGCCCGCACCTGTTTTACCGCCGACGCCAAAAAAGGCGCAGGCTAAATCCGCATCTAGTCCGGCCGATTTCCCTAAAGTGGATGAGGGTACACAGAAGAGCCGTGATGCGGACAGAAAGCAGATACTCAGTGATGAATTAAAGGCCGAGGAGCAAAAGCTGGCGGACTTAAAAAAAGAGTTTAATAACGGTGAACCTGAACGACGTGGCGATGAACGTAACTATGCCAAATATCTGGAGCGCACGGCGATGATGAAGGATAACATTGCGCGTACAGAAAAGAATGTAGAAGCATTGCGTCGTGAGATTGCGAATCTCAAGTAATGAGTGAGCGGGAGGCCTGCAGGTAGGCATGATGTTTGCGTAAGAAGGTCGCGGTAGGCGACCTTTTTTTATGGATACTGGTTTGATGACACCTTCTTCTTTTTCCGGCCTGGATTTACTGACTTCAGCGGTCATTGTGCTGGATGATGCGTGCGCAGTGGTGTATGCGAATGCTGCTGCTGAAAATTTACTGGAAAGCTCGGCGCGATCGCTCGTCAATCAAAAACTCAATGACTTGTTTTTGAACGCGGACGATTTACTTCAGGTATTTCATCAGGCGGTCGAACATCAGTTTGCCGATAAGCGCCAGGACTTGACGTTGCAACGGTCGGGGCGCGAACCACTGCATGTGCACAGTATCGTGACCGCGCTGGATAACCCGGACATGCCTGTACTGATCGAATTAAGAGAAAATGTGCAGCAACTCAAGCTCGATCGCGAAGAGCGCATGCTGGACCAGAGTCAAGCTAATAAAGAGCTAATCCGCAATCTTGCGCATGAAATCAAAAATCCGCTCGGTGGAATTCGTGGCGCTGCCCAGCTGTTAGAGCTGGAGCTGCCTGAGCGCCAACTGCGTGAGTTACGGGAATATACGCAGGTCATCATCAAAGAGGCAGATCGTCTGCAGACTTTAGTCGATCGTCTGTTGGCCCCGCACCGTCATCCGCATATCGTTGGTGACGTAAATATTCATGAAGTATGTGAGCGGGTCCGTAGTCTGATTGTGGCTGAGTTCCCACAAGGATTGTCGATACAGCGCGATTACGACTTATCGATTCCCGAGTTCCGTGGCGATAAAGAGCAGTTGATACAGTCTGTGCTGAACATTGCGCACAATGCAGCACAAGCCTTGTCAGATCGCATCGCTCAGGGCGATGCAGTGTTGACTTTTAAGACCCGTGTTGTGCGCCAAATCACTTTGGCCAAAGTACGTTACAGGCTGGCATTAGATTTGCATATCATTGATAACGGCCCGGGTATTCCCGCAGAAATACGTAACCGTATTTTTTATCCACTGGTCTCTGGCAGGGATGGGGGGAGTGGCTTGGGACTAACGCTGGCGCAGACTTTTGTGGCTCAGCATTTAGGTACGATTGAATGCGAGAGTCGCCCTGGTTGTACGGATTTCAGAATATTGATTCCTTTGCCTTGATGAATAAAGCTTGCGCCACGCTGTGTTAAACCGAACATAAAACTGAAAAGAAAAATATGAAGCCAATCTGGATAGTGGATGATGATGAGTCGATTCGTTGGGTATTGGAAAAGGCGTTGGCGCGGGAAAGCCTCACGACGCGCAGCTTTACCAATGCACGCGATGCGATGACAGCCTTGCAAACAGAAGCGCCGCAGGTTTTGGTGTCGGATATCCGTATGCACGGTGCATCGGGTCTGGAGTTGCTGCAGGTTGTAAAGGCTAAGCACCCTGGTTTGCCAGTGATCATTATGACCGCGTTCTCTGATCTTGATTCTGCAGTGGCTGCGTTTCAAGGGGGGGCATTTGAATATCTCGCCAAGCCTTTTGATCTGGATAAAGCGGTTGAATTAATACGCCGAGCGCTCGACGAAAGTTTGCGCGAATTCAGTGTCGATCAGACCATTTCAGAAACGCCGGAAATTCTGGGGCAGGCACCTGCAATGCAGGATGTTTTTCGCGCGATAGGACGTTTGTCGCAGTCCAATGTGACGGTATTAATAACCGGGGAATCGGGCAGCGGTAAGGAACTGGTTGCGCGTGCATTGCACAAACATAGCCCACGCGCATCTCAGCCATTTATTGCGCTCAATACGGCGGCGATACCAAAGGATTTGCTCGAGTCTGAATTGTTTGGGCATGAAAGAGGTGCCTTCACCGGAGCGCAAACCACGCGCCGTGGTCGTTTTGAGCAGGCTGAAGGCGGTACTTTGTTTCTGGATGAAATTGGTGATATGCCTTTTGATTTGCAAACGCGTTTGCTGCGGGTTTTGTCGGACGGGCATTTTTACCGTGTCGGTGGACATCAGCCTCTGAAAGCGAATGTCAGGGTAATCGCAGCTACGCACCAAAATCTTGAGACGCGCGTCAAAGAGGGCTTGTTTCGCGAGGATCTCTATCACCGCCTGAATGTCATCAGGCTCAGGCTGCCTAGTTTGCGCGAGCGACGTGAAGATATTCCCCTGTTGGCAAAATTTTTTCTGGCACAAAGCGCCAAGCAACTTGGTGTGGATGTGAAGCGTTTATCGGAGCCGGCTGTTCAATATTTGTCGACTCTGGACTTCCCGGGCAATGTGCGCCAATTGGAAAATCTGTGTAACTGGATTACGGTGATGGCTCCAGGGCAAACGGTAGAAATTCCGGATTTGCCACAGGATCTGACGTCGACTGCTCAGGCAGCAGTTTCAGCACCACTAACTGGTGAAGCGCGTCTTGTTAATGAAGGTATAGGCAATTCAATCGCCACCGTTGTAACTGAGACGGCCTCCCAAAACTGGCATGATTTGCTCGAGACAGAAGCTGCTTCCTTGCTGGCGGCGGCTGAACCAGAAGTGATCGTCAAGCTTGGCAAAGAGTTTGAGGCAATTGTCATTCGTGCTGCACTCAAATATACACATGGTCGCAAAAATGATGCGGCAGTCAGACTTGGGATAGGGCGCAATACAATTACCCGCAAAATTCAGGAATTGGGTATCGTTGGCGCAAAAGAAGACTAGGTATTTTCTTGGGGCAATCGAAAAGATCGTTGTTTCGCAGAGAAAATAGTTTTCTTTAGCGCAAATATCAGAGTATGATTTTTGATAGCGAGTAGCGCTATTTGTCAGAAAAGGCGATTTGTCATGTGAAATGACGATCAAGATGCAGGTCTAGGCAACACGGCCGCCAACATCCCAGGAGATGCCCATGAAACTCGATGCTCTGTTTCAACAACAAAATGCCTTACCCTCCATTCCTAAAGTTGTCCAGGAAGTGATAGACAGCTTTAACAATGACAGCGTCTCGATCGACGAGATTGCCCGCAAGCTGTCTGCTGATCAGGTGCTCAGTGCCAAGCTGCTGCGCCTGGCAAATTCATCCTATTATCATGCATCACGTACCGTAGGCAGTGTGGATGATGCGGTGTTGATGCTGGGATTTATGACAGTACGCACACTGGTCGTCAGCTCAGGTCTGACTGGCGGCTTTAAAGCGATGCCGGGTGTCGATTTGAAGCAGTTCTGGCGTTATAGCTTGAATACTGCGGTAGCTGCCAAATGGATAGCCAAGCAAGCGCATGGGAATTCAGATTTTGCTTTCACCGTGGGGTTGATGCATGCAATTGGACAGTTGGTGATGCACGCGGGGATGCCTGAGCAGACCTTGCAGATTGATAAAATTGCGGGGCCGCTGGATGCACGTCGCACCGATGTTGAGGTGAATTCTTTCGGCTATGATTTTTATGACGTGGGTGCGGAGCTGGCTAAGCGCTGGCGTTTTCCTGAAACTTTTGCAATTGCCATTAAAGCCTGTGCTGAGCCTTTGCAGCATGAGCCATTTGAGCCAGTCGCTGCGATCGTGCATTTGGCTGCATGGCGGGCTCGTGCAGAAGAGGCTAAGTTCTCCGAAGATGAGCTTGCTGCGACTTTCCCAGCCGCGGTTGCAAAAAAACTGGGATTCAAAGAAGAGTTGCTTTTGCAAGAGATGCCTCCTATCGCGGAATTGAGCGAGGGCTTGCAGGATCTGATTGCTTAACGGTTTTTGTCACTTGCTTCAGTCATTACCTAGTTATAAAGACGAGTGAGCGTCCCTCACTCGTCTTTATCCATTTTTTTATTTACCCTCAATATTCAGTGCTACGGCTTCTGCGACACGTATACCATCTACACCTGCAGATAATATACCTCCTGCATAGCCAGCCCCTTCGCCAGCCGGATACAGTCCCTTCGTATTTAAGCTGCAGAGACTAAGGTCGTCGCGTTTGATGCGAATTGGCGATGAGGTTCTTGTCTCCACGCCGGTTAGCAAACCATCTTGCATTGCAAAACCTTTAATCTTTTTATCGAAAGCTGGAATGGCTTCACGTATTGCGGTAATTGCAAATTCTGGTAACGCCAGGTGCAGGTCACCCAATTCTATACCTGGCTTATAGGACGGAATTACTGAGCCTAATGCAGTGGATGGTTTGCCTGCAATGAAGTCACCGATTAATTGCCCTGGCGCGCTGTAGTTGCTGCCGCCAAGCTCATAAGCCCGTGATTCCAGTTCGCGCTGGAAATCGATGCCAGCCAGTGGGTGTCCTGGATAATCAGCGGGCGTAATGCCAACCACAATCGCGCTATTGGCATTGCGTTCGTTGCGTGAGTATTGGCTCATGCCATTGGTGACAACGCGTCCGGGTTCTGAGGTTGCTGCTACTACGGTGCCGCCAGGGCACATGCAGAAACTATAGACTGAGCGACCGTTTTTGGCGTGATGCACCAATTTGTAATCTGCCGCACCCAGGATTTTATTGCCAGCATTGGGACCAAAGCGTGCCTGATCGATTACCGATTGCGGATGCTCAATTCGGAAGCCCACCGAAAACGGCTTGGCCTCAACGTAGACGCCGCGATCGTAAATCATTTGGAAGGTATCGCGTG
The DNA here is from genome assembly GCF_014284365.1 of Cognatundibacterium rugosum. Lineage (GTDB taxonomy): Bacteria > Pseudomonadota > Gammaproteobacteria > Burkholderiales > Burkholderiaceae_D > Undibacterium > Undibacterium rugosum. The sequence goes on along the minus strand of NZ_JACOGG010000030.1, from coordinate 1,092 downwards.
CACTATGTCCAATCGCGAGGACCACATGTCTGGTTGCCAGATATTCGTTATCATTAATATGCAGACCGCGAACTTCGTGGTTCTGGATATCGATATCAGTGACGCGTTGCTGAAAACGGATTTCGCCACCCAGTTCTTCAATGCGATGACGCATTTGCTCTATCATCTTTACCAGCCGGAAGGTGCCTATGTGCGGTTTGCTTACATACAGAATCTCTTCAGGTGCGCCAGCTTTGACGAATTCAGTCAATACCTTGCGACCATAATGCTTGGGATCTTTAATTTGGCTATATAGCTTGCCATCAGAGAATGTGCCGGCACCGCCTTCGCCAAACTGGACATTTGATTCGGGTTGCAATTCACGTTTTCTCCACAAACCCCAGGTATCTTTAGTACGCTCACGTACCGTCTTGCCCCGCTCCAGGACGATAGGACGGTAGCCCATTTCTGCGAGAATAAATGCGGCAAATAAACCGCAAGGGCCAAAGCCGATAACTACCGGTCTATCAAAGGAGGATTTGCCTGCCTGTGCGACAAACTGATAGCTGGTATCAGGTGTCACCGAAATTTTTGGATGATCTTTGCAGCGGTTCAGCACCACCTTGTTATCCACCGTCTCAACATCAATCGTATATATCAGTAAGATTGCCGTTTTTTTTCTCGCGTCGTAACTGCGTTTAAAAATATTGTAACTAGTCATCTCACTTGAAGAGATTTTTAACTGCGCCAATATCGCATTAGTTAAGTCAGCTTCGGTGTGATCAAGTGGCAGAGATAGGTCGGTAATGCGTAACATAGTGGTGATCCAAAAAGCCTCCGTGCCGGACGGAAGTGGAAAATCTGAAAAGCAGTATTCTACCGTTTGGTGGCGTGCTTGAGGGAAATGCACATAGCCGCCGCCTATATTGGAGTGGGCGAGCTTTTCGGCTGATGTAAATTATTTGAACGAGGGGGCTTGCAAAGAGTCAGCGAGTCCTTCATAATCTCGTTTCTCTGCTGCTGACGAACAAAACGATTCGAAGCAAAAGCCGGAAGGCAAGCAGAAAAAAGAATTCAATATTCTGTGATCTTTAACAATTAACAGTCAATAAA
>NZ_JACOGG010000002.1 GCF_014284365.1 Cognatundibacterium rugosum | reverse complement strand
ATTGGAAAGGCTACCATTGCAACCATTCAGCCGCATCGGCGAACTACTGCCACACAACTGGAAGCTTGCTCAATAATTTCCATCATCCATATCAGAACCGGTCAACCTGTGATGACCGGGCGCTTACCCTTCAGCTTGCTGTGAGTGCGTTCAAATGAGGCGAGACGGAAGGAGAGGGCTGGTGTATCAGGCGCCCCTGCGCTAACACGGCCTGAGTTGTCAGCGATTGTAGGGTGCTGCGGACTTAGTCTGTAGTCGCGGTGCAGTCAACCAGGACCACACCGCTGGGAACTGTATTTAACTGCTTTGCGCTTCGCCATCCAGCGCAAAGACCAGATCATCGATTAATGTCGCGAGCTCACCCGTCATGAGCGCGAAATCTGCGTCAAAACGTTCTTCTTCATTCATGCCCTTGTCCTTGTCGTCATCCAGTACATCCAGAGGCTTGATACGCTTGATGGTCAGGGTATCGGTCAGCACGAAACTGACGCGATCATTCCAGGTCAGCGCAAGCTTGGTGCAGAGTTTGCCGGCAGCGATATGCTTTTGTATGTCATCCGGTTCCAGCGTGTGGCGTACATAGCGTACGGTGGATTTATCTTCATTCGCACTCTTGAGTTCCGTATCCTGATCGATCGTGAAGCCTTTCGGCGCCTCGTTACCGGCCAGCCAGCCTGTCATCGCGGCTTGTGGACTGGTTTTGACACGCAGGCTTTCCAGCGGGATCTTATCGCAGCATTTCAGCAGCAGCTTGATGACTTCATCGGCACGGGCCGGGCTAGAAGCATCAATCACCAGCCAGCGGTTGACGGTATCGATCCAGACGTGGGTTAAACGCTTGACGCCGAAGGCGCGCGGCAACAGCTCATCGGTCACACGCTCTTTTAAATCCTTCATCGCTTTACGGCCTGGTGCAAAGCCTTGTTGCTCTTCAAGTTCCAACGCGCGCGCCTTGGTCACCTGGTTAATCACACTGGAAGGCAGCAGCTTTTTTTCTGTTGCCAGCGAGATCAGGAACTGTTGATTGACGCTGTGTACCAGCAAGTCATTATTACGTGGTGAGGCCCAACCCTGGCTCTGCATTTCATTGGACGCACATTGCGAAAAAGAAATTCTGGCGAGTTGCGTATTGAGCTCGTCGGCGCTGATATTCCAGGGCGCATTCAGACGAAATACCTGTAAGTTCTTAAACCACATAGCTGATCCAAACAATGAAAAGCTGACATTCTACACGTGCGGCGCCGGCAACTGACGCCATCTGGGCCGCGCTTTGCGACTCTAATCGTGACTCCGTCGCATTTTGCTCGCTCCGTGCTTACCAGCCCGCCATACTGACTCCATCGCAATCAGACATCACCAACAAGGAGATCATCATGCTGCAGCAAATTCTGAGTCATACACCAGTCTGGGTTTGGGTCGTTCTGGCAACTTTATTGGTTTTTGGTACTTTGGCAAGCCGTGACCGTGTGCAAAACTTGCGTCGTCTGACCCTATTGCCGGTGTTGATGGCCGGCTTGTCGATTCAGGGGCAGCTGCAGCAATTCGGGTGGAATGCACTCGCTTTGCTGAGTTGGGCCGGCGCAGTCTGGCTGGGTGCCCAGCTCGCAGTGCGTATGGCCGATGCAGACGGTCTGCGGGTGGAATCTGCCAGCCATATCTGGGTGCGTGGTAGCTGGCTGCCACTGACACTGATGATGTTGATTTTTGTGGGTAAATACGTGCAGGGTATGGTCTTTGCGATGCAGCCGGCATTACGTACTGACACTGGCGCGATTCTGGTTTGCAGTATTGCTTTCGGACTGGTGAATGGCATTCTGTTGAGCAAATTATTACGGGTACGCCAATTACTCAAGAATGCTCAACCAGCCGCCGCGCTGCAAACCGCATCGGTCTGAATTTCCAAACGGACATGGCGCAGGGGAGACAGTATAATGTTTGCTGTTCTCATTCTATTTCATTGCCAATAAGCAAAGAATATCCTGTGCCATGTTAGCTCAACAAAAACAAGACTTACTGAATCTTTTGCAAACCGCTGTTGCTCCTGTGCTGGAAGGCAGTGATCTGCAACCTGCCATCCTGCTGGAGCGCCCACGCGATCCTTCACACGGTGATGCTGCCTGCAATATCGCCATGCAGATCGCTAAGCCTTTGCGCAAAAATCCACGTGAGCTGGCGACCCAGATCGTTGCCAACATCGAAGCACAGCAACATCCTTTGATCGCTGCAGTTGAGATCGCAGGACCTGGCTTCATCAATATCCGTCTGGCGACAGCAGCCAAGCAATCAGTCGTGCGTACCGTGTTGCAGCAATCGGCCGCATTTGGTCAAAGTGCACGCGGTGCCGGTAAAAAAGTGGTGGTGGAATTTGTGTCCGCCAACCCGACTGGCCCTCTGCATGTCGGCCATGGTCGTCAGGGTGCGCTGGGTGATGCGCTGGCAGCACTGCTGCACGTACAGGGTTTTGATGTGACGCGCGAGTTCTATTACAACGATGCAGGCGTACAGATTGGTAATCTGGCGCTGTCGGTACAGGCGCGTGCCAAAGGCTTTGCGCCAGGCGATGCCAACTGGCCAGAGTCTGCATACAACGGTGATTACATCGCCGAAATAGCACGGGATTTCCTGGACAAGAAAACCGTTGCGGCCAGCGATGGGGTACCTGCGACTGCGAGTGGCGATGCCGATGACATCGATTCTATCCGTAAGTTTGCGGTCGCATACTTACGTCGTGAGCAGGATACGGATTTGCAGGCTTTTGGCGTGAAGTTCGATAACTATTATCTCGAATCTTCTTTGTACAGCGACGGCAAAGTCGAATCCGCAGTACAGGCCTTGATCGCCGCTGGCAAAACCTATGAGCAGGATGGTGCACTGTGGTTGAAAACTACGGAATACGGCGACGACAAAGACCGTGTGATGAAAAAATCAGACGGCACGTATACCTATTTTGTGCCTGACGTTGCCTATCACGTCACCAAGTGGGAGCGCGGTTATCGCCAGGCTATCAATATTCAGGGTAGCGATCACCACGGCACCATCGCACGGGTACGCGCAGGTTTGCAGGCACTGAACGTCGGTATTCCTCAGGGCTTCCCGGATTATGTGCTGCACAAAATGGTGACGGTCATGAAGGACGGCGCCGAAGTAAAAATTTCCAAGCGTGCCGGTTCCTACGTGACCGTACGTGATCTGATCGAATGGTCGGGCAATGGTGATGAAGTACGTGGCCGTGATGCGGTGCGTTTCTTCCTGATCTCACGTAAGGCAGATACTGAGTTTGTATTTGACGTCGATGTGGCACTGGCACAGTCTGACGAAAATCCGGTTTACTACGTGCAGTATGCCCACGCCCGTATTTGCTCGGTACTGGCACAATATGCAACTGATGAAGCAGCGTTCGCACCGCTGGCACAAGTTGATCTGTCGCCACTGACCGCTCCACGCGAAGCCAGCCTGCTGGCCAAGCTGGCAGAATATCCGGAAATGCTGGAAAAAGCCTTAGACGAACTTGGCCCCCATCAGGTCGCCTTCTACCTGCGTGATCTGGCCGGTGAGCTGCACAGCTACTACAACGCCGAGCGCGTGTTGGTTGACGACGAAGCGACTAAGCTGGCACGTCTGGCGCTGATGCTGGCCACCCGTCAGGTGATCCGCAATGGCCTGAGCCTGATCGGTGTGTCCGCACCTAACAAGATGTAAAAAACAGCAGAACTGGCCGCCAGCCCAGGCAGAACGAGGGCGAGCGGCCAGTCACAGCGTATACCTATTTCTGGCAACCTCAATTTCCGGAGACGCATGAAAGCACATCTCACAACTTTGGCCCGTCAGCGCGGCAACACGCTCACAGGCATTATCATCGGTCTGGTGATTGGTCTCGGTATTGCCGTGGCCGTCGCGCTCCTGATTACTAAGTCTTCCACGCCATTTACCAATAAAGGCGGTAAGGACAAACCGGATCAGCCGCTGACCCAGCTACAAGATCCGAATAAACCGCTGTATGGCAACAAGGACGCGGTCAAAGAAGCCAATAAAGATGTGCTGAAAGACGCACCAAAAGCGGCAGAGCAAAATACCGTGGCCGTCAAACCGGCCGACAGCAAAATAGAAGTCAAACCGGCCTCAGAAAAACCAGTGACTGCAGAAAAGCCCGCAGAGAAACCAGCGGAAGTAGTCAAGATCGATCCGGCAGTAGAAGATAAGTACACCTACTACTTGCAAACCGGTGCCTTCCGCGAAGTGAATGATGCAGAAAGCGCACGTGCCAAGCTGGCCCTGATCGGTTTTGAAGCGAAAATCAGCGAGAAAAATTCTGATACCGGCACCATGTACCGGGTCAGGGTGGGTCCATATCCGAATGCAGAAACAATGAACCGTAACCGCGCTAAGTTGTCAGAGAATGGCGTCGATGTCGCGATCGTAAAAACCCTTAAGTAAGATCGTCCTGCTGGCTGGGTCTGTATCCGGCTAGCTGTCATAACGGATGATGGATTTCAATGATTAAGTAAAGGAAGCATATGCGAGTTTTGCAACAACTGTTTCGTGGTGTCGTGATTGCCAGTCTGAGCATGGCAGCGGGTCTGGCACTGGCTACACCGGCAGCGCCCGAAGCGGGCAAGGAATACCGGGTACTGACCAAAGCTCAGCCCGTCGAAGCAGGGAAAAAAATCGAAGTCACCGAATTCTTTGGTTATTTTTGCCCGCACTGTAATGCACTCGAACCACTGATCGCTGAATGGGTTAAAAAGCATAGTGATCAGATCGTGTTCAAACGTGTGCATGTGAATTTCCATGGCCTGGTCACGCAACAAAAATTATTCCTGACGCTGGATACCATGGGCAAGCTGGAGTCGCATCATATCAAGGCTTTCAATGCCTATCATGTGGATCGTAACCGTTTGCAGACTGATGCGGACGTGATGAATTTCGTGGCTAAATCCGGCCTCGATAAACAAAAATTCAGTGAAATTTATAACTCTGCTTTCAGTATGCAAAGCAAGGTCGCACGCCTGAATCAAACTCAGGAAGCATATCAGGTCGACAGCGTGCCGATGATTGCGATCGATGGACGTTATGTGACTTCCCCGGCACAGGCAGTGTCCGGTGTAGGCCGTGTGACTGAAGACGTACAAAACCGCGCTGCATTGCAAGTGATGGATTTCTTGCTGGCCAAAGTCCAGAAAGAAAAAGGCATCAGTACGGCTGCAACCAGTGCTCCTGCAGCAGCTCCGGCGGCCACTGCACAGACACCCGCCAAGAAAAAGTAGGCTAAGGGTTTTCAGACGCTAGCCAGTCTTCGCATGCAAGAAAAAGCCCGCACCAGCCTTTGCTGATGCGGGCTTTTTCTTGTGTCAACGGAGCGGCTTCCGGGGTCAGCCGCGATCAGTTTGACCTCAGTTTGTCAGACCGGATTCAATGCGACCGCTGGGAAATCCAAAGGCACATCGAGTGCGATATTGATGTAGTTAGTAAAAATATTCAGCGCGACATGGGCCAGAATCTCGACGATATGTTCATCTTCAAATCCTGCACTGCGTAATTGCGCAAAATCCTGTTCATTCACCTGAGCGCGCTGTTTCACCACTTTTAAGGCAAATGTCAGAGCTGCCGCAGTTTTTGGATCTGCTGACTGCCCTGCCTGTGCGGCAGCCATCTGGTCTGCGCTGAGCCCCGCATTTTTACCTAGTAAAGTATGCGCGGCCAGGCAGTATTCGCAGGCATTGCTCTGTGCAATAGCAACCGCAATTTGCTCTCCCAGCTGAGCTCCGAGCACTCCCTTACCCAATGCACCAAACGCAGCCCACATGCTGCTCAGCGCTGCTGGTGAATTGGCCACCGCGCTGAACATATTGGGTGTGCTGCCAAAGGCTTGTTGTATCGGAGCCAGCAGTGCCTGACGTTGTGCAGTGGTGGTGGCGGATTGAATTAAAGCGACGTGAGACATGATATTTTCCTTTGCAAAATCAGTAGATGAATTGATCGTCGGTCAAATGAGACAGTGCTGAGTGCACAGAGCGCAGTGTGCGCGTTTGAAGTGTATGATTGGTATCCTTACGTCTTAAATATGTATCTAATCATCCAGATATGCCGAAACAAACTTTACCGGCACTAGACCGTCTGTCGTCCTTACTGGAACATTTTCCAGTCACGGCGAACCTGTATTTTTCAGGTGCGCTGTGTGGTCTGACGCAGTTTGATGCACAGGCCGGACGCGGATTTTTTCATGTGTTGCGCAAGGGAGAAATGCGGCTCACGCATCATGCTGGTGCCGGGGTATCGCGCAGCATAGACATCACTGAGCCCAGCTTAATTTTCTATCCTCAGGCCCTGGCGCATCAGTTTTACAATGCACCGGTGGATGGAGCCGATTTCACCTGTGCCTCGGTATATTTTGCCGGTGGTGCCTCCCATCCTCTGGTCAGGGCATTGCCCCCGCTGATCGTGTTGCCGCTGGCAGCTGTGCCCAGTCTTAAGGGCGTGCTCGATGTGTTATTTCAGGAAGTCGATCAGGTACGCTGTGGGCAGCGTCTGATTGCTGATCGTTTGTTTGTCGTGGTATTGCTGCAGCTATTGCGCAGCTTGCTGGATCAGGCTTCAGAACAAGGCATTTCTGCCGGATTGATTTCTGGCCTGGCTGATCCGCAACTGTCACAGGCAATCACCGCGATGCATGACAGTCCGGAATTAGCCTGGACGCTGGAGCAGTTAGCCCGGAAAGCAGCCATGTCACGCAGTGCGTTTGCGAGTCGCTTTAAAAAAGTAATGGGGGTGGCACCGGCTGCCTATCTGACTGAATGGCGTATCGCGGTCGCAAAAAAACAGTTATTACAAGGACAGGCGGTGAAAGTCATCGCGCCTGCATTGGGCTATACCAATGCATCGGCACTCAGCAGGGTGTTTACACAGCAGACAGGCTTGTCGCCACGGGCCTGGCTGGCAGCAAATACGCCTATGCAGGAATGAGGTATGGCGCGTTGCTTCGCGGTTGATTTTTCTGAGTCTGGACTGGTCAGCAAGTTAAAAGCTGACGTATATTCCAGCCTCGTCCTAGTGTGCAGATTGGATTTCAAATGATGAATGTGTTTATTACCGGTGCCTCTTCAGGTCTGGGTGCAGCCCTGGCGCGTAGCTATGCACAGCAAGGCGCGCGGGTGGCGCTGGTAGCGCGCCGCCAGCCTCAGCTGGAACAGTTAAGACTATCGCTGCCGCATCCTGAGCGTCATTGTATTTATGCACTGGATGTGACCGATCATGCCGCCTTACGGCAGGCCGCACAGGCCTTTATCGCGGAAGCCGGAGCGGTGCAGGTGGTGATTGCGAATGCAGGTGTCTCGATGGGCACACTGAGCGCACATCAGGAAGACTATGTGGTGTTTGAGCGTATTGTACAGACCAACCTGATGGCGACCGTGGCGACTTTCAGTGCCTTTATCCCCCATATGCAGCATATCGCTGGACAGGAGGCCTGCCGCCTGGTTGGCATAGGCAGCGTGGCGGGTATCCGTGGCTTGCCCGGCGCCGAAGCCTACAGCGCGTCGAAAGCTGCGGTCATCAGTTATTGCGAATCATTGCGGGTGGAGCTGGCACGCGATGGTATACGCGTGGTGACGATAGCACCGGGTTACATCGATACGCCCATGACGCAGGTGAATACTTTCCCCATGCCCTTCCTGATGCCCGCTGAACGCTTTGCCGCGCAGGCCGTCAAGACGATCGCCGCTGGCACTTCCTATCGCGTGATTCCATGGCAGATGGGCATAGTGGCGAAGCTGTTGCGGCTGCTGCCGAATCCGCTCTATGACTTTATTTTTTCACGTGCACCGCAAAAGCCAAGACAGCCGGCGCCGCAGGAGCCGAGCGCATGAGTCAGTTATTTACCGACGCCATCGAACAACAGCATCCTGTATGGAATCCGGAGCAGGCACGCATCGTGAGTCTGGTTCCCTCACTGACGGAATTGCTGATCGATCTGGGCTTACAACATGCACTGGTAGGCCGTACCGGATTTTGTATACATCCCGCTGATCAGGTCGCCGCGATTCCTAAAGTTGGCGGTACCAAGGATGTGAATATCGCTAAAATCCGTGCGCTCGCACCTACCCATCTGTTCGTCAATATCGACGAAAACACCAAACCTGTGGTCGATGAACTCGCGACCTTTGTGCCGCATGTAGTGGTGACGCATCCGTTGAAGGTGAATGATAATCCGGCTTTGTTTCGGCTGGCTGGTGGCTTGTTTGGGCATAGCGCGCAAGCCGAAGCCTTGTGTACACAGTTCGAGTCAGCTCAGCAGGTGCTGGCTGACTGCGCCGCACGCAGCAGACCGCAGCGTGTGTTGTATTGCATCTGGCAAGATCCATGGATGACGGTGTCGGCCCAAACTTATATTGCCGACATGTGTCGCCAGATCGGTTGGCAGCAAGTGCAGATAGCCGACAATACTCAGCGTTATCCGCGCTTTGAGTGGTCGTCAGTACTGTGTGCGGAAATGGATCTGATCCTGTTGTCGAGTGAGCCTTATCGTTTTACGCAGCAGCATGCAGATATGCTGGAACGCCAGACTGGCCTTCCTGTTGAGTTGGTGGATGGGGAAATGTTTTCCTGGTACGGTAGCCGAAGTATTGCCGGCTTGAAATATATAACGTCTTTTTGTCGCTAAAAATGAAAAAAATGCTGTCAAAATGTGGGAAAGATACGTGTTTTCCGCATAAAAGACGTAAATTTACAACGCATTGATTGACACTGCTTTGGCTGCAACCGGATACTGAAAAATCCTGGAAACTGCCGCAAATAGAGGTCAGTGACAATGAATTCTGCGCAAAAAATGTGAAGAACAGCAGACTGCAGTTGGTGGTTTCCTGTCCCGATTCACGCTTTTTTTCAAGGAATTCCGGTTATGAAACCCATGTGTAAAGCAATCCTGCTGGCGCTGTACGGTGTTGGCGGTATGGCTGCAGTACTCCCATTCGCGGCGTTGGCGCAGACTGCAACACCCGACAAATCGGCAGAGGCGCCGATACAGACCTTAACCATCGTCGGATCGCGCAAAATCAATTCCTCTGCGACTGAAACACCGGTACCGGTTGATTTTATCTCCGTCTCAAAATCGGCAGAGCAGGGTGGTCAGTTCGATCTGGCTCAGACGCTGGCCAATATTTCACCCTCGTTTAACTCTACCCGTCAGACCGGTGCGGATGGCGCGGATCTGGTCGATTCTGCTGCCTTGCGCGGACTGGGTTCCGACCAGACACTGGTGCTGGTGAATGGCAAACGTCGTCATACCGTATCGCTGGTGAATCTGTTTGGTGCGCGTAATCGTGGTAACACCGGTACCGATTTGAATGCAATTCCGGTCATGGCGATCAGTAATATTCAGGTTTTGCGTGATGGTGCTGCAGCTCAGTACGGTTCCGACGCGATTGCCGGTGTGCTGGATATCAGTTTGAAGAAAACGCTGGGTTGCGAAGCCAGTTTCGGTTACAGCCAGTATTCTGCCGGTGATGGCAAAAACTATTTGCCGTCGGCTTATTGCGGCGTGCGTATCGGTGAAAAAGGTGTGCTGGGCATCACCGCCGAATACACCGACCGCGGCCGTTCCAATCGCGCTGATCCGGGGAATCCACGCACGATAGGCGACACGAAAGTCACAGGACCTACCGTGTATCTGAATGGTGAAGTGCCAAATGGTGGCTCCGATAAATTCTATTTCACCCTCGGGGCTCAGCAGCGCAAGGCGTCCTCTGCCGCCTGGGCGCGTGGTGGTATCGGCAGTGATGATATTCCATCCCGTAATTCTGCTGCCATGTACCCGAATGGTTTTGTACCCTATATCAATGGCGATATCGATGATATCTATGGTATCGCCGGTTATCGCTGGCGCATCGGTGAATGGAATGCCGATCTGTCACAAACCTATGGCAAGAACCAGCTGCGCTACAACATCAGCAATACCCTCAATGCTTCGATCGCGAATAAGGATTTGCTCAATGGCGGTAAGGGCATCAGCCCTAGCCAGTTCGATGCCGGTGGCTTTTCATTTTCCCAGGCGACCACCAATCTGGATTTCAGCCGTTTCTTTGACGGCTTTATGGAAGGTGTGAACGTCGCTTTCGGTGCTGAATACCGTCGTGAGAATTACAAGATTTTTGCCGGTGAACCTGGTTCGTATAATGACGTGGATGGCGTTGGTATCGGTGGCAATGGCGGTAGTCAGGGCTTCCCCGGATTCCAGCCTGGCGACCGTACTGACCGCAACCGTAACAGCGTGGCCGCTTATGTCGATATCGAGACGGATGTGACTAACCGCTTCAAAGTGCAGACCGCTTTGCGTGGCGAACGCTACAGCGACTTTGGTTCTACTCTGACCGGTAAGCTGGCGTTGAGCTACAAGGCGATGGATGCGATGTATCTGCGTGGCTCGCTGAGTACAGGCTTTCGTGCGCCGTCTTTGCAGCAAGTCTTTTTCTCTTCGACCTTTACTGACTTCATCAGTGGTGTGCCTATGGACGTGGTGCTGGCACCAAATGGCGGTCCAGTTGCCAATGCAGCAGGTATTCCTAAGCTGAAGGAAGAAAAGTCTAAGAATTACACGCTGGGTATGACATTTAAACCCAGTCAGCAACTGAGTATGACGGCGGATTTCTATCGTATCGATATCTCTGATCGCATCGTTTTGTCTGGACGTTTTGATGCCAATAATTACCCTGCACTGGGTGCGACCCTGTCTGCACTGGGTGTGGGACAGGCACAATTCTTTGTGAATTCCATTAATACCAGAACTCAGGGTCTGGACTTGACGGCATCTCATAAAACTGACCTGGGTGCGGGCAAGCTGACGACATATTTCGGTGCGAATTTCAGTAAGACTGAAGTAACAAAAGTGTCAGCACCTCCTTCGCTCAAAGGCTTTGAAAACGTCCTGTTGTCTGAGCGTGAACGCCTGTTTATCGAACAAGGTGGGCCACGTATGAAAGCGACGCTCAGCTTCAATTATGAGCAGGGTCCATGGTCCAGTGAATTTAAAATCATCCGTTATGGTTCGCAGACTTTGGGTACGTTCTCCGGGACAGAAAATGGTGTGCCGAATGCCTATTACGAACCTAAGACGTCGGCGGATGTGGCACTCACATATGCATTCAATGACACCACTAAACTGACTGTGGGTGGCACCAATATTTTCAATGTCAAACCGACCCGTCAGAATCCGAATGAAACCGATAACGGGTTTTACTACGACAGCGTACAGTTTGGTTTAGGTGGTGCAGCTTACTTCGTCAAGCTCTGGAAAAAATTCTGATCAACGGAAAATCAGCCCGGTGTAAACCGGGCCAAAGTTGTTGAGGAAAAGGCTAAGAAAAAGGGGCATATCGCCCCTTTTTCTTATGTAGTTCCCAGCATTTTGTGCGTGCCTATGCGCAAAGTGAGCGTCGCTCAGGTGACCGGACTGAGCTTATCCATCGCACCCAGCAAAGCGTCTTTTTGTAGCGGTTTTTCTATGGTGCCCAAAAAACGTAGTCGCGCCAGTTGCGCCACCAGCGACGCTGAGTACAGTACTTTGGCACCCTGGCCCGACATCAGGATGACTCCACCGTTAAAGTGGCGGTCCCCCAATAATTTCATCATTTCAAAGCCATCGATGTCTGGCATCTGGATATCACATAAAATCAGATCCGGTAAAAATTTACCATGTTCCAGCTTCAGTATGGCATTTTCACCACCGAGTGCAGTCTGGATTTTGCTGATTCCTAAATCATTGAGCAGGTCAGAAATAAATTCGAGCTGGAAATCATCGTCATCAATCACCATTACACTCATCTGTGTGTAGTTCTGTTCCCCATGTTGCGTCATTGTGAACTCCTGTCTTTCAAATTAAGTGCATCACCTGAAGGATCAAACAGCTACCGCCGTGACCCATTTATGAGGTGGAATTCAGAGATTTACTGGCCTGCAGTTTTTCATCCCAATTGATTTTCCACTCGATAAAATCTTGACTCGCCATCGGTTTGGCGATGAAATAACCCTGTACTTCATCGCAGCCCGAGTTGGCAATTAAATCCCAATCCTGCTGTCTCTCCACACCTTCCGCCACCAGATTCAGGCGGAAGATTTTTCCTAACTGAATGCTTGAACCCAGGATGGCGCGTGCCCCCTCATCTTTGGTTGCACCATTCACAAATGCGCGGTCCACCTTGAGTTCAGTCACGGGTAACTGCTTGAGATTTTCCATGGTAGAAAATCCGGTACCGAAATCATCAATTGACAGACCAAAACCTTTTAAACGCAGGCGTGTCAGTATCTCCAGACTGAGCGTGAGATTTTCCATCAGCCGGCTCTCGGTCAGTTCCAGCGTGATGTGATCAGGCGTGACGCCGGCTGCCAGCACGATGCGCTCAAATTCTTCCGGCAAATCCAGCTGATCCAGATCATCCATAGAGACGTTGACCGACACCTTGAAATCATGTCCCTGCTGCAGCCACTGTCCTAGTTGTTGTGCTGCCTTTTTCAAGACTTCATGCGTGAGCACATCAATCATGCCATGGGCTTCCAGCACTGGTACAAAGCTGGCGGGGCCGATAATGCCACGTTCCTGGTGGCGCCAGCGCGCCAGGCATTCCGCACCCACCACACGCTTGTCGTGTACGGACACCTTAGGTTGAAAAAATACTTCTACACAGTCTTCAGCCAGGCCTTGTTGCAGTTCTGCCAGTGATAACACAGCCTCAGTTTTATGCGCTACTTGCCGTGGCAGGCTTTGTTTTTGTTGTACCAGTGCCAGTTCCAGTAAATCCGGTAGCAGGGGTTTTTTCAACGCAGCGAGTAAGCGCAGGCCATAAGCACGTACCAGGCTCTCCGCTGCTTTCAGTAAGTTATGATCGACACTGCTGATCAGTACGATGGAACCGGTATAGGATTGTTCCGCAACCAGGCGCAGGAAGCTGATGCCATCCATGCCGTTCAGATGCAGGTCGCATAAAATAATTTCCGGTTGATAGGTGCGTATCATGGTCAATGCCTGATGTCCGTCCAGGCAAGACATGATGCGGGTTACGCCAAGTTTCCGCAGGCAGGCAGAGGCGATATCGAGATGACTGGTGTCGTCCTCAAGGACCAGCACGTGCAGATCGGAAAAGTTATTAATCTGGCCGGGCTGAGTACTGATGCTTTGCGTGGCTGTACCTCTGGTCGTTTCTTCCAGATAGTGATGTACTGCCTTTTCGATGTCGATGAATTCATGATGCAGCCACTGTATCAGGCTTTGTGCCTCGTCCAGATTAGGTTGGCTGCGCAGCATTTCCAGCTTATGGCAGGCATCGGCAAACTGATGTGCGCCAACTGTACGCGCACTGGATTTGAGTTTATGTCCAAGCGCCGCAATCAGTTGAATATCCTTGTTTTGGAAAGCCTGCTCCAGGTCTTGCAGGCCATGATCGGCTGACTCAATAAATTTGCGCGCGAACTTACCGATTTTTTCAGGATGATTGCCTAGCTGTTTTTCCAGTACACTCAAATCGATACGCGAGTTTTGGTTGGATTGGAAGCTGGCCGCCTGTTCCTCCAAGTGTGGTAAAGGCTGATCCTGTGGCAAATGGCTGAGCCAGCGCAGGATAGTGGTGAACAGGACTTCCGGAATAAATGGCTTGGCAATGAAGTCATTCATCCCGGCGCCCAGGCATTGCAAGCGATCTTCATTCATCGCATTGGCTGTCATGGCGATAACCGGCAGGTTGGCAAATTTATCCTGCGCCCGTATTTTGCGGGTTGCTTCAAGACCATCCATGACCGGCATTTGTATGTCCATCAGTATGCAGTCTACGGCGCTGTCCACCAGGATATCCAACGCTTGTTGGCCATCACTTGCCAGTAATACCGTCAGATCGGCACTTTCCAGTAATTCTGAGGCGATCTGCTGATTGAACTGGTTGTCATCGACCACCAGCACCGTAATGCGTTCGCGCTCATTGACCAGCAAACGCAGCTTGGTGTTGCTCATATTTTCTTCCAGCGGTTCGGGCGGGGCGACCTCCTGTTTCGCTGCAGATAAATGCACAGTACACCAGAAGGTACTGCCCTTGCCGACTTCGCTGCTGACACCCACATCGCCACCCATCAGACGTGCCAGTTGTTTGCTAATCGCCAGCCCCAGTCCGGTACCACCGTATTTGCGCGTAGTGGAACTGTCGGCTTGTTCAAAAGAACGGAACAATTTGCTTTGCTGTTCCTCACTCATACCTATGCCAGAATCCTGCACTTCGAAACGCACTAGCCAGCCATCCGCCGCATCGTTCACTTTGCGCGCTCTGACCACAATTTCACCACTCTCGGTAAACTTCAGTGCATTGTTGGTGTAATTAATGAGAATTTGGCTTAGACGTAATGGATCCCCATGCATGTGATTAGCGAGCGTGGGGTCGACATCGAAATTCAATACAATGTTGCGACCAATGAGTTTATTGCTCATCATGCTGGCCAGATTATTGAGTATTTCATCCAGCCAGAAATCAACCGATTCCAAGGTCAGTTTGCCTGCTTCAATTTTTGAAAAATCGAGGATGTCATTGACTATGTGCAGCAAGTGCTGGCCGGACAGCTGGATTTTTTTCAGGTAGTCACGTTGCTTTGGATCGGAGGTGGCTGCCATCGCAAGATAAGTCATACCCAATACACCATTCATCGGGGTACGGATTTCATGACTCATATTCGCAATAAAATTGCTCTTGGCTTCATTGGCTGCTTCGGCTTGTAGTCGGGCCTGTGCCAGCTCAGCGGTACGGCTGACCACCAGCTCTTCCAGATGATGCCTGTGTTTGTCGAGTTCTTCGCCCAGCCGTTTTTTATCGGTAATGTCTTCCTGTACGGAGACATAGTGGGTAATGCTGCCATCTTCCTGACGCAGGGGGGTGATGATCGCATATTGAATAATCAGGCTGCCGTCTTTACGCTGATTAACAAATTCACCCTTCCAGATTTGTCCCTGCTGCAGCGTTGTAAACAAATGTTCACGCTGTTCCTGTCGCAAGTTACGGGTACCGATCATCGCCGGTGTTTTTCCTATCAATTCTTCCCTGCTATAGCCGAAAGTTTTGACAAAGGCTTCATTCACATATTCAATCTGATGTTGCACATTGGTGATGATGATGGTTTCTGGGCTTTGCTCTACCGCCAGCGATAATTTATGTAGCTGGGCTTCCGCCAGTTTGCGCTCGGTGATGTCCTGAATCTGGAAAACGAAATGGGTAGCTTTACCATCCTTATCCCGTACTACGCTCACATTTAACTGAGTCCAGATATCATGCTGCTGGCGATGCAGATAACGTTTCTCCAGCTGTAAAGTGGGACGTACCCCCTTGACCACCTCCTGTAACAGTGCGCGGTCATTCACGTTATCGGAAATAGGTGCGACCAGATCAAAACCTTCACGCATGAAGTCTGCCTCGCTCCAGCCCAACATATCGCAGAATGCGTGATTCACCTTCAGAAAGCGTAAATTAAGATCGATCAGGGCCATCCCTATCGGAGATGCGACAAAGGTTTGCTCCAGTTGCGCATCACTCTCATGCTGGCTGGCCTCTGCTAACTTACGTTCTGTGATGTCTTGCACGATGCCGGTCAGGCGTACCACGCGTCCGCTGGCATTGACTAAGCGGTTACCCGGCATCGCCCAGATATAGCGGACTTCGCCATCCGGTAAGATGATGCGGTATTCAAATGGTTGAGCCAGACTGTGCTGTTTAAAGGTATCTGTCTGTCGCGCAGAGATCTTAGCCTGATCATCAGGATGGACGGTTTCCCTGATCATGCGCTGGATGTCCCCTTTATAGCTGGACAGATCACGCTTCCAGATACGCATCATTTCATCTGACCAGGTGACTTTATTGTTGTCTGGTTCCCATACCCAGTGACCGACATGCGCGGTTTGCTCGGCTTCGCGCAAATCCAGTTCACTTTGACGCAAGGCTTCTTCTGTGCGGCGGCGCGCTGAAATGTCACGTGTAACGGCCAGCACCATGGTGTCTTCATGCACATTGTCGCGGATAGGAACGGCATGGGTTTCCAGCCAGCGATGGCTTCCGCGTAAGCCTGTAATTTCAAATTGCAGAATACCATTACCGCCCGCAATCGCGGTTCGCATTAACTGATTGAAGTCATCGCGGTATTTGGGATCTATAAAACTGATCAGTGTGTGTTGACGTACTTTTTCCAGACTGTCCGCTTCCAGCATTGCCAGACCGGCGGAATTCATTTCCAGTAAATCTCCGTTTGCCTTGACGACCTTCACGCATTCCGGTTCGGCGTCAAAAATCGCACGCAGTCTTTGCTCGCTACGTTTTAATCTGGCTTCAGCCTGATGCTTATAGACCGCCAGTTCCAGCGAAGTGCGCAATTCGCGATCGGTGAAAGGTTTGATGATATAGCCGAACGCTTCGGATTGTTTCACCCTGCTCAGGGTTTCATCTTCCGTATCGCCGGATAAAAACACCACCGGGATGTGCTGTTGTGAGTGAATAATCTGTGCGGCTTCGATACCATCCATCTGCCCCGCCAGCATGATATCCATCAGTACAATATCCGGCTGTAAGAGTTTGGCCAGCGTGATTGCTTCTTCACCCGTGGTGGTAGCTCCTACGGCGTCAAAACCCAAGAGTTCCAGCTTGAGTTGAATCTGCAATGAGACCAGTTCGTCGTCTTCGACAACCATGACCTTTGATCTTTGTTGGGGTGCAAGCATACATACTCCACTGCAAAAATCGTTTCAGGCGTTGCTGACTGGCCTGGGCTTCAATCGAGAGGCTGTTGCAAAGTCAAAAGAAGGTGATTTCGGTCTCATTCTCTGCCTTTGCATGTTCCTTGCCGTGATTCCGGTATTCATCCTGCATGGTGTAAGTCGTCTGCAATTCTTCCAGCCACACCGATGTCGTCGGTAACTCACCGGGACCTGCATGCGCGACTTGTTGCTGCATTTTTTGTATGTCAGTACGTACCACATCCAACATCTGTCCTATCCTGTCCTGGAATTGCAGGCTGACCAAGGTTTCTTCGATATTGCCGCGTATTGCCCCGCCATGTATCAACAACTGCTTGGCGGTATCACCCATACTTTCAACGTGCGATAGCACATCCTTGACCACGTGTCCGGAAATTTCCAGTATCTGACTGTCCTGGCTGGCAGTGCGGTCGGCCGTATTCAAGGCGGTTTGCATGACGGCGGAGACATTTTTGACCCGTTCGCCCATACGCCGTCCGGTTTCAGCGGAAAGATGCGACAGCTTGCGTACTTCGCCCGCAACCACAGCAAAGCCTCGTCCGTGTTCGCCTACCCGAGCCGCTTCAATGGCGGCATTAATTGCCAGCAAATTGGTTTGGGCAGCAATCTGGCCCACTTCGTGCGCCATGGTATCGAGTTCTTTGGTGGACTTCGCCAGCTCACGGATGCAATTGAGCAGCTCGTCTTTGCTGGCGATCATTTTTCCCAAAGATTCAATGACCGGTGTTAATTCTTTACGGCAAAGCTGCAACAGAGTAATGGTTGCGTCATTATTTTTATTTAGGGCAATATTGCTGACACCTCCAAAACCTGCAGCATCAAGTTCACTGACCATATGCATAAAGCTGTTGATCAGGTCGCCTATCGCCGATTCTGTTTGTTCACGTACCGATTGCACATGTTTTTCCCACAATGGCAGCACGTGGTGTAATAAATTGGCGAGCTCTTCTTCCGATTCTGTGGCAGGTGTGACGCGGTGAATGGCCGCTTCCTGTGTGGCTTCAGGAGCTTGATTCTGTAGTGCACGGAAAAACAGATAGCCGGCGCTGAGGACGATACAGGCGATCGCGAGACTGCTCACCAGCGCAAAATATTGCCAGAGCAAAAGCAGACTCGACAATAGGAGCAGTGCGTAGGCGAAACTGATCTGACTATGTTGGCGAAGCGAAAAATTCCACATATTACATTTCCTAAATGAAATACGACGTGAACTTCTACTTACTTAACGGAGCGATGCGAGAGCCTGAGTGATTTCTCTGCGGGAAAAAATCCCTGGAAAATTTTATGCATCACAGAAATAAATTTCTTTCTGGATTTTTTTCCTATCGTTCTATTTTGGACATATTCCAACGAATTGCAATCATTTTGTTATCAAAATTAGCAATAAAAGGGGATGCACTAAATCAACAAGTTGCGAAAAAGCGATGATGGTTGTACTTATTGCCATTGTTTTTTTCAATCAAATACTATCAGTATTCTTCGAATATTACGAATAATGTGACCAGGAGAGTGCGGATATTGTTGCCTGGCGCTGAGCGTAGGATCGTGTTCAGAAAGAAACGAGTTGTGTGGTGTAACCGGCGCCTGATATGGAACAGCATGCTAATTTGTGCTTAGCAGGCCACTTGCTTACTTTTTTCAGCATGCTTATGCTGTATGAACGTTCTTCTTTTGCCCGGTCGTCCGGCCAAATGGATCATTTAAATTGAATGCCCACCGGAGCTGCCGATGCATGACATGCCTTCTCATGATTTTTCACAAGTCCGTTTGAGCACAGCGCGGCTGGAATTACGCCCTATGCAGATGGCGGATACCGACGCGTTGTTTGCGATGTGTGCTGACGCCGAGTTTGTGCGTTACTGGAGCGAACCGGCCTGGCAGCACACAGAGCAGGCGGAGCGTCGCATCTTGCGTGATCTGGATGCCCTGCCTCGCGGTGAGTACCTGAATCTGTCATTGGTACGCAAACAGGATGGGGTCTGGCTGGGTAACTGTTGTTTGTTTAGTTTCCTATGGCAATGCCGGCGCGCTGAGATCGGCTATGGTCTGGCGCGTCCTTACTGGGGGCAGGGGTATATGCAGGAGGCGTTGCGTGCTTTGCTGGCCTATGGCTTTGAGCATTTACAGTTACATCGCGTCGAAGCGGATATAGATCCGGCTAACCACGCGTCTGAACTGTCTCTGAAGCGACTCGGATTTGTGCAGGAAGGTTTGCTGCGCGAACGCTGGATCGTCGATGGTCAGGTGTCTGATTCCGCGCTCTTTGGCTTGTTGCAAGCGGACTGGCTGGCGCTACAAACCTCAGCAGCCAGACATGCATCCGTCTAAGGTCAGACGCGAGGCGCTGCATGCGCTGACCGATTTACCCAATATCGCTGCCGCCGGGGCGGCCGATTTGCGTCTGCTCGGCATTCACCATCCTCAACAGCTCATCGGCGCGTCTGCGCTGGACTTGTATCAGCGGCTATGCCTGCTGAGCGGGCAACAGCATGATCCCTGTGTGCTGGATGTGCTGTTGTCGGTCGTTGATTTCATGAATGGAGCGGAAGCACAACCCTGGTGGGCTTATACCAGCCAGCGCAAGCAAATGCTGGCTGCGCTGAAATCCGTTTAGGGTTTGCTTAGCTCGAATACCAGCACGCCACGTGCCGGGATATTGAGTGACTGCGATAAATCGACGTGCTGGCCGCTGAACAGCTCGCGGCCCTGCGCTCCGGCTGGCAGAACTTCCGCATATCGGGTGAGGGCAATCTGGCTGGCGCTGCTGTTCTTATTCATGAATACCATCACCTGTTGCTGCCCCAGCGTACGTACATAGCTGTAGACGCCGTTTTCGGGGGCGAAATGCATCAGTTTGCCACGATGAATGACGGGCTGATGTTTGCGCCAGTTAAGCAGGGTCTTGAGCCAGCTTTGCGCATTTTTTTGCGCGTCTGTCAGACCAGCACCGGTAAAGGCATTGACGGCGTCGCCGCTCCAGCCACCGGGAAAATCACGCCGCGCGGCGCCATCATTTCTTTCTTTGGCGCTGGTCATCAATATCTCAGTTCCGTAATACAGTTGCGGTGTACGCGGCATGGTTGCGATATATACCAGCGCCATACGTGTCAGATCCCAGTCTTCATTGAGCACCGTGTACAGTCGGCTCAGGTCGTGATTGCCTTCAAACAGGACCAGTCTGGCCGGGTCAGGATAAAACTGGTCATTGACCAGGGCTTCATACAGGCTGTTGAAGCCAGTATTCCAGGACTCGCTGGCGGTCAAGGCCTTGATCAGTGCATCTTGCAAAGGGAAATCCATCATACCAGGCATAGATGAGACGTAGCCGTCCGGATTCACTTTGCCACGTAACCAGCGCGCCACGACATTGGGATTGGTACTCCATTCTTCACCGACCATACTGAACTGTGGATACTCCCGCAGAATACGGCGCGACCATTGTGCCAGAAAGCCTGGGTCGGAATAGCTGTATGTGTCAGTGCGTATGCCGGACAGACCGGCATATTCTATCCACCAGATACTGTTCTGAATTTGATATTGCGCCAGTACAGGATGGGCATTGTTCAGATCCGGCATACGCTCGCTGAACCAGCCCTGAGTGAAATTTTGTTTATCCACACTGGCGGCATACGGGTCGCTGACCGTGGTACGCGCATGCGCGGTCGGCACGAACTTGCCCTGGTAAGTGATCCAGTCCGGCGACGGCAGATCGCGCATCCACCAATGCTGATCACCGATGTGATTCAGCACCACATCCTGGATCACGCCTATGCCGTGACGGCGTGCCTGTTGCACCAGTTCGCGATATTCTGCGTTACTGCCCAGCCGCGCATCGATGCGATAAAAATCGGTCGCTGCATAGCCGTGATAGGAATACTGAGGCTGATTGTTTTCCACCACCGGCGTTGGCCAGATCATGGTGTAGCCCATGTCGGCGATATAAGCCAGATGCTGCTGTATGCCAGCCAGATCGCCGCCGTGGCGACCCGCGCTGTCGTCGCTGCGATCCAGTTTGTCAGTCAGGCCGGGCTGTACATCATTGGCCGGATTGCCATTGGCAAAGCGGTCCGGCATCAGATTCAGGATTGCATCCTGAGGGCCAAAACCACGGCGCCGGGCGGAGCCTGGTTCCCGGGTTTTGAATTCATAATCAGCCTCGGCCTTTATCTGCCCGTTAGCATCAACAAAGCGAATATGCCGTTTGCCTGCCCGCATTGCGGCACCGATTTCCAGCTCGATGATCAGGTAATTTGGATTCGGCATAGCCTGTACTTTAAGCACGCGCAGACCTGTGCCACTGATTTGTGGTCGCGTCCGTCCGATCTGATCACCATGCACCATGAGCTGTAACTGACGATCCTGCATGCCAGTCCACCAGAACGGTGGTTCTATCCTGTCCAGTGCCGTCAGTTCGCCTGCCAGTGCAGGCAGGGTACTGAACAGCGCGGTGCAACAAAATAGCGTTTGTGCATTTCGGTACAGGCGGCTAAGTGTGAACATGATGTCTCCTGATTGTAGTTTTATTACATAATTGTCGTGTATTGTAAGAAAAATTCTATGCACTGCAATCAAATTCATGGTGATATCTGCGATTTATTGCCCCAATATCAGCAAATGCGTGGATTGAGGTAACAAAACTAGTTATTTAGAGTTACGTATAGGGAAGCGGATTTTCCCCCTTGAATTGGCAGAAATTTCAGAATTTGTGTTTGCGACGCATCAAATGATGGTGCAAAAATTGCTAGTGAATTTGAAACTGTGTAGTATCTGCAGGACTGGGCGAAATTGTCTCAGCCGACTTCGCACTAAACATTTACCAGGTCCTGATCACAGATCAGAGATCCGTCCAGCCATCAGTCTTATCCCTAGCGTATTTTCCCTGAATTCAGGCTGGCAGAAACCGTATCCTATGCAGTACGCATGTTGATATGCCCGGAAACAAGAAAGGATAGCCATGGCGCCGCCACCTCTTGCAACTGAACAAATTCCGCCGGACGAAGCGCATTACATTAATGATTTACGCAAACGTCTGAAGGCGAAAATTCAGCGCGAATATCCGCAAGGCGTGATGCGCAGGGATGCGCATCCAAAAATGCATGGACTGGTCAGAGCCTATTTCATCGTTGAACCGGATTTGCCGGCAGATTTGCGGGTTGGTGTCTTTCAGGAGCCACGCAGGTATAAATCCTGGATACGTTTTTCTAATCAGAATGGCACGATACAGCCGGACATCAAGAGCGACATCCGCGGCATGGCCATCAAACTGATGGGCGTACCGGGCAAGAAATTGCTGGACGCGGAACAGGATGCTGAAACCCATGATTTCATCCTCATCAGTACCGATGTGTTTGTGACGGCCAATGTCAAAGAATTTGCCGGTCTGATTAAGGCGATGACGACGGGTGTTGTATCCACCATCTGGTATTTCCTGACCCATTGGCGGGTTTCGTATAACCTGTGGCATTCCATGCTGAAGTTTGCCAATCCTCTGCATATCTCCTATTTCAGCACCACGCCTTATCTGTATGGTGACAAAGCGGTCAAGTATGCCGTGGTCCCAAGTACCAAGTCGATCGACCATTTGCCGGATTATCCTAAAGATGATTTTCTGCGCCGTGCCATGGTCAAGCAATTGTCGAAAGAAGATGCGGTGTTTGACTTCATGATACAGATACAGACGGATGCCGAAAAAATGCCGATCGAAGATCCGGGCAAATTATGGCCAGAGACCCTGTCGCCATTTATCAAGATCGCCACCATCCGCATCCCGCGTCAGAATTTTGATTCTGAACCGCAGCGAGATTTTGGTGAAGAGCTGTCATTCACGCCCTGGCATGCCTTGCCTGAACATCGTCCGCTGGGTGGCATTAACCGTGCGCGTAAAATCGTGTATGACGCGATTTCTGCCTTCCGGCACGAGCATAATCATACCCCGCGCAAAGAGCCGGACAGCTGGAATATTCCTGGCGTGGACCCGCTTGATCAGCAGACCCAGGCCAGTCGTTTTTTATGGGGCAATACCACTAACTTTACGTCGGATCAATAACGCCGCGAGCAATCATCCTCAGTGCGGTCATGCTGGGGATGAAAAAATATTCGCCGCCGCGGGTTTCTACAAAGCGCGGAATACGTGCCAGGATGTAAGGCGCATCCTCGCTGGCCGGATCAACCTGCAGCACCGCTTTACTCGCGAAACGCGGATCACTGCTGTGATTGCCGAGGATGATTTCCTTATCGTTGGCCGCCTTAAAATCATTGCCGTAATTAATCCATTGCTGCTGCACGAATTCAAACTGGCGGTTAATGTCGGCATTCAGCATCATGATGATGATGCCGTGATTGCCGTCATCACGCTGGCGGTCGCGCACGGCACCATAAGGCAGGCCACGACGCAGAATACGGCGCCGGTTGACCAACGCGCCAGGTGTATCAAACGCACCGGTCATGCGTTTCAGTGAGCCGGGCGGATCGCCGGGATCACGTCCCATTTCCAGTGAGGCACGCGGATTGATACGGCGCAGATGCGAGCTGAACGGGCATTTGCCGCCACTCATATCGGCATCATAGGTAAAGTCACTCAGCATGCGGTCCTGCTGTTCCGGCGTGGCGGTAGCAAAGCGCGCATCAAAGGCCTGTTTGGCCGCAGCATCCGGCGCAGATACCAGCGGTGCACCGTTATCACGCCAGCGCCCGACAAATTTCGCTGCCAGCAATTCCGGACCGCCCGGATATTTTTTACCTTCCTGTTGCAGATATTGTTCGAAGCTCGCCACGTTCTCATGCAGCTTGCGATACACCATATAAGTGCCATTACGCGCCAGCAGAACAGGCAGCGGTGCTGGTGGATACTCATGTGCTTCATCCACATGACCGAGCAGGAATTCACCGGTTGCCAGTGGTGCCCAGCTACCATCTTCCATTTGTTTGCCACGGCCACGTACGCGGTTCACATCATAAGGCACGCCTTCGAATACCGGATCACCGATGCCGTCGGTATAGCCGAAATGCTCTTTGGCAGTCGGCATGCCGTTTTCCATCACCACGTTCACTTCCTGATAATCGAGCAGTTCACCATTGTCACCGCGATTTCCACCCAATATCACCACCCCACCTTCACTGTGTCGCACTTCGTCCAGCAGCCATTGGTAGCCTTGTTCCAGAAATTCCGTACAGCTTTGCATGGCTTGTGCCACACCCGCCATATCGGCGGTAGCTGGCGCTGGCGCGCGCGCATTCAGCAAGACCGTGATGTGTACGTCTTTCTCGCGCGTGACCCGGTTGTCACGCCAGATCGGGTCCCAGCACTCAGGTGAACTTGGACCATCATCACCGAGAATATCGCGCCTGTGCTTCATGCCCTCGATAAATTCCGGCGAAAAATCGACCAGGGAAGCGCGTGGCAATTCCAGTTCTTTTAGTCCCTGATAAGTGAACGCAATATTCACCGCACAATCCGGTGGCTGTACCGCATCTGGCCCGTTGCCCCAGTTCACGGCGGTGGTCACGCGCTGCGTGATGCGTCCTACGAATTGGCGTGCGCGTGCGCTATGGCGGATATTGAGGAACACGTAGCGGCCTTTGGGATAACCAAAGCGTGCGTAAGCGCGCAGGATATGGCCTTGGATATCGGATAAATCCAGTTCTTGAGTCATGGTCTATTTCCCTGTATGGCGTTACAGACGATATTGTCCCGGTGCCCAGGTCGGGCTTTGCACATGTTCCGCCTGTACCCTGTGCATGAACTCGCGGTAGCGGGCACGCAGTTCGGCGGCAGGCAAGCCCTGATGGGCGGTGGCAAAACGGGCGAACTCTTGTTTCAGATACAGTGCTTTGAGCTGCTCTGCCAGCGGTAAATCATTCGAACCCACGAAGAACAGCGAAGTCTTGAGCTGGCATTGCCGTATATAGTCCGTGAAACTACGGGCATCCTGCACCCGCTCAAAGCCATAGCAGTGTTGCCAGACTTCGCGTATGCGCTGGTTGATAGCTTCCCACATACCGCGCAGATAGGCATCCGGCTCACCCGAGGGGCCGCAATGAAAATTGGTGGTGAACACCAGATAAGCCGATTGTAAATGCTCTTCGACCGGCATTACGCTGCGGCGCAGGCCGTCTGGCACCACCGGCAGATAATCCGACCAGGTATCCGGCGCGCTGCCGCCAGGCAGGGATTCAGTGACCACATCGTCCAGCACGAAAAAGCGACACAGATAAGTCTCAGGCACCCGTGCCATCGGACTGTTGAATTCCTCATTCCAGCTTTGCAGCAGATCACGGACCAGATCCGCATGCGAGATTTCGCGTCCCGCTACCAGACCATTGCGGATGGGGGAGAGTACGGTCAGACCGTAAGCATTACCAAATACATTAGCCATGAGGACGCTCCTGATCGAGTTGACCTGCATGCCAGCGCACCCGCTTCTCTACCTGCGTGGCAGACATACTGATGATGGGGGTCGGGTGCATTTCACCCAGATCATGCTGCAGCCCGCGCAGCAAGGCCTTGTAACGCCTTTCAAACTCTTCGTCACTACCCTGATCGACTGTGCGGTTAAACGCGAGCAGGCTTTCCCTGACAGTCTGAGCAGACTTGATATCGTTGGAGGCAGCCAGCGGGTAGGCGCTGTAATAGTGGATAGTCTCGAGCTGGTTGTACTGAATATAGCGATGGAAAGGTGTCAATGCGACCGACTTGGAATAGCGCACATTCCATTTCCAGAACAGATCAAGCCCGCCCGGTATCGCGAAGGTGAATGAGTCCACATACTGATCCCAGCTGCCATTGAAATTACTGAAAAACAGCATGTAGCTGTACTTCAGTTTTTCTTTGGGCTGCTCCGGTGACACATGGGGAAATTGCTTGCGTCCGATGATCACCCAGCGCGCATAATGGATTAAAGACAGCGTGATCAGCCCCTGCAAAGTGCTCGGGCGTTTCAGTGCAACCCAGAAAAACAACTTATTCACCCATGCCGTGTACCAGCGTACTGGTGTGATGACATTCATCGCATAGGCTTTACCGGCAATGTTCGACATATTCGTCTCCCAAATAGCGAGTCCGTTGGAAATTCGTAGAGTGGGGATACTGTGAATGTAGCGGTGCAGCAGTAAGGCGCGGAACAGAATAGCATATTGCTAAAATGGAAGCTTGCCATTTTTATCTTGATGTTGCGATGATGTTGCTAATTTCACGCAGGCTTTCTGCATAAAAAACCCGCCAGCTGGCGGGTTGAGTGTGTTTGAAAACGCTGACTGTTACTTGACTTCAGGCCGGGCATCAATCGCCGGTAACACTTTCACGCGCAAGGCACTGGCCTGACCCGCAGAGCGGTAGACTCTATGATTCGCTTTGATAAAGTCGCTGGCCTTGGCTTCGTAGATATTCGGCACAAAGGTTTGCGGATTGCGGTCGATGAAAGGGAACCAGGATGACTGCACCTGCACCATGATTTTGTGACCACGTTGAAAGGTATGCAGCACATCATTGATGCTGAAGCGCACCGGCGTGATCTGTCCCGGTACCATGGCCAGAGGCTGACTGAAGCTTTGGCGATAACGCGCACGGAAAGGCTCGCCACGCACCAGGGTTTGCTGATGACCGCGCTGTACGCCTTGTTCTTTCAGATCGGCTGGCGCCACGTCAATCAGCTTGACCACGAAGTCGGCGTCGCTGCCAGTCACGCTCACAAACAAGTCGGCTTCCAGCGGGCCAGCCAGCGTCACATCCTGTTCCAGTACCTCAGTTTCCCAGCTCAGTACGTCGGGACGGCTGCTGGCAAAGCGCTGGTCAGCTGCGACATAATTTTTACTCCAGCCATTCATGATCTCGGTGGTGTAGGGCACCGGTTTGGCAGGGTCACTCAGGTATTCATCAAAGGCCGGCTGCTGTTCGGCCGGTGCGCTGAAACGCAGTTTGCCATCGGCATGAAAATACAGGGCCTGGTCTTGCACTTGTTGCGGCGGCCAGCTGTCAAAACCACGCCAGCGATTGGCACCGGTTTCAAACATCCAGGCTTCGGGCAAGCGTGGCTGCTCAGCGCCTTTCAGATGATGGCGGAAAAACGCCAGCTCCACAGGCTGATAATTGTTCACGGTTTTGTAGCCAAAGTGCGCATCGCCAACCTGATCACCATTGCTGCGTGTCCAGCCACCATGTATCCAGGGCCCGATTACCAGCGTGTTCTGGATGCCGGGATTGAGTTTTTCTATCGCTTTATAGGTCTGCAACGGGCCATATAAATCTTCGGTGTCATACCAGCCGCCCACGGTCAGTACTGCTGCCTTAATATTTTTCAGATGCGGCAGCAGATTGCGGCTTTGCCAGAACTGATCATAATCGGGATGCGCGATGATATCGTTCCAGAATGGGATACCACCCTTGAAGTGGTTAGTATTCACATTCGCCAGTGGTCCCAGTTTCAGGAAAAATTCATAGGCATCGGGGGTGCCGTAATTGAATTCGCGCCAGCCGCGTTTTTCAGTCGGTTCTGGACGTGGTACCCCGAAGCTGTGAAAGAAGGTAAATGCCATAGACAGATTCAGCGCACCGTTTCTATGCATATCATCGCCACGGTACCAGTCGGCGATCGGTGCCTGCGGTGAAATCGCCTTCAGTGCCGGATGGCTGTCGATGGCACCGGCCGAAGTATAAAAACCAGGGTAGGAAATACCCCATTGCCCGAACTTGCCATTTTGCTGAGGCAGGTGCCTGATCAGCCAGTCTATGGTGTCGTACGTGTCTGAGCTTTCATCGACATCATTGCTGCTGCGTTTGACATCAATATGTGGCCGCATATTGAGGAACTCACCTTCTGACATATAGGTACCGCGCACATCCTGGAATGCAAAGATATAGCCTTCTTTTTCATACTCAGCGGTCGGTCCCAGCATGCCCTTATACTGATCCGCGCCATACGGTGCGATCGAATACGGTGTACGCACCATCAGCACTGGATAAGTCTTTTTGCGATCCGCATCATTCGGCACATACACCGCAGTAAACAAGCGTTTGCCATCGCGCATGGGGATACGGTATTCGAATTTGGTGTAATGCTCGCGGATGTAATCGGCACGCTGTTTCAGCGGATCTACACGTGCATCCTGACTGGCAGCGGCTTGCGCCGCAGCAGATACCGGCAGCGCAGCACCGGCGACAACAAAAGCGGCCAGCACACTGGCCAGCAGGGGAGTAGATTTCATGAAGTTCCTGTCAGAGCTGAGGCATGAGAAACCGGGAACTGCCCTCACATCAGACAGGCAGCGGCTTGCAGGCTTAGTATGCCAGAGCGCCGGGAAGTTCCATGCGCAGTGTGGAAATATAAAAATACGACTAATATAAAATCACTGTCATTCCTGTCAGATCAAAAGTAGTCAGGCACATTGCAAAATAACGCGCCTGTCCTAAGCCTGTTCAATGGCAGAAAGATAGTATGAAAAAAATCAAAAGATTTCTGTGATTTCACATGCAATGCATGCCGAACTAATTAGGGAGAGAAGCCCATAAATAGAATGACGCTAACACGACACCTACCACGTATCCGCTAAACATGAGAGCAACATAGATAAGATCATTTTTTGATTCGTCCATTTTCATAAGCTCTCAACATTATTTTGAAAGATATCGTTCGAAGATTTTTACTTTGCTTATCTGAGCAGATGCGCAAACGGAGATTAGTCAGGTGCTGACAGTTTCCATTTTGTCAGAACGTTGGGAACGTTTCATGCACATTGTGGAAATAAACTCACAGTTTTCATGCAGACTTTTGTCCAATACGTCTTATTCCAGTCGTGCTGCGATAAAGCCGCCTAACGCCGCACATAAAATAAGTACGAAATACAGCACGAGTACTAACTTCGATTTTTTGATACCGGTTGCGTTATTTTTTTCTTCACTGACTTCAATGCTCATCGGTGCAGCCTTTCATTGCAGAGGTCCGTAAAACTCACCTTGAACATACCAGTCGGCTGGAATTTTCCGATACAGGCTGAACAAAATAAGGATATCCCCGGCAGCACCAATTAAATTAAAAATGGATACCCAGGAAAGCAGACCTACGTAAGATGGAATATAGAACGCAAGTATAAACGGCAATACCGTCAACACAAAAATGGGGAAAACTAAAGCAAAAAAATATCGGTTGCGACTGAGTAAACCCTGATACGAAACATAGGGGAAAACAGATTTCGGATCAAATCCTATATATGTGTGCTGACTGATGCCCATACGCGGAAATGCCAGCAAATGACATATTTCATGCACGACCAGTACCGATAACAATATCAAAAATCCCTGGAGCGGATTCAAGCGGAAAATCGCGTTAATCTGTTTGAATGACCAGAATTGTGTCCAGATCACATAAGCTAAGGGCATGAATAAAAGCGTACCCAGGGCTGAGGCTTTCACATGCAAATTCACATAGTCAAAGCCAAACCGATGCGGCGTGACTTTTACTTCATCAATTGGTGGCGGTAAGCCTAAGCGAAATTTCATAAAAACAATATGAATAGAAGTCTGTAGGAAAATGCAGCAACAGACTTCCGTTGTTCTGATTTTATTTCGTGATCTGGCCTAATTTGTAGCCATCATAGGCCCAAATTGCAACGTCAAACAGAAATAGCGCAACTGGCAGAAAGCCACCACTTACTTCTTCGATTTCAACTGTATTCAATTCCTGAATTTCACATACATTAGCTTGCATATTGATTTCCTTATAAATTGATTGCTGTTTAGCTTTACTTAATAACTGCTGTGGAAGCAGTTTTTTTACAGTATCAATAACAGTTGCAGAAGGTCAATTGCCAAATTGTAATAAATTATTTATTTTGTAAATGTCTTTTTTCTGTGAAAATATCATTATTTTCATTCGCATTAGAATCTTGATTTGAAAAAGGTGAAATGATCTGAACTCGCTATTTCGGATATTAACAAGCGTGCTGGTCAGTGGAGAGTTGCCGAAATTGAATGATGATCTATGGGACAAGTTTGATTGGATTGAACCAGAATTCTTCGGTGTAGTTGAATGAAGTGTTATGCGGCTTTAATAAGCATGTCTTTTTCTGCCAGCTGATGAATTAAAAGCCATTTTCATATTTATGTCGAGCTAGTCTGAGAAATCGAACGAAAATTTCTCAGACTTTATTACATTTAATGCGCAATTACTCTATTCCGTCAGGAATGATTTTTTTAGGATTTGGAGTTTTGATAGGAATGCATCCGCCATCATTGCCAGTTACTCCACCACTCACCTCAATAATTTCAGCAATATCTAATTCCAGCATTTTTTTACCTTTTTTTAAAAAAACACGATTCAATAATATATCCAGTTGAACATAAATTTGGCACAGATCACCATCCTCTCAATAAGTATGATGATTTACCTATTTAGATATTCGTTTAATGGTTCAATTATTCAGTGAAATTATTAAAACAGCGGGTTTCCATTTTTATCAACAGGATTGCCGCGCTCGTCAAGGAAAATACCTGGCGGCAAATTCCAAGGATCAACAACTATTCCACCACTAACACATTCAACTTCTTTCTGGTTGAGCTCAAGCATGTTCTTCACCTATTCCATTAAATGATTACAGTAATATGAAGTTTTCAGCATCCCAAAATGGTGAATTTTGAGTGTGGAAAATGATTTATATTTCTAAAAATAAGCTTCAAAAATATGCATTGGATTCGTCAATTCATATGAATGCCAAATGCATATTTAGGAAATGCACTGCATTAAAAAACTTTGTTCATCCAATTAGAAAGGTATCGCTGGAGGAACTGGACGGTTCCTCTCATTAATAGCATCTATTATTTTTTTAAGTTGATTAAAAAAATCAACATTATCTTGATAGTTGCCACCAGAAATCAAATCCGTTTCTACTAAGTTCAGTTCTTGCATTTTGCTTCTCCTAAAATATAAAAAACAGCTGCAAATAACAGCAAATTAATTGGAATTGAAGTCTCACTGAAAAGTATCAATGAAAATAACAGTATTGTTGATAGCATGAACGAAAACCACATCGGTTGTAGCCCAGAAAAAACCACTTCTTTTTAATCGAAATAGATACATGCCAGAAAAAAGAAATCCCGCTAAAATTGCAGAAAAAACAACGATCAAATAATTTAATCCCATGAAATGAGCTAAACCAAAAATTAAGCCTGACAACAGGATGATAGTTTTCTGCTTGAGTTCAAACAGCTGTAATACGCATATAGCAGCAGCTTGAAAAATCAAGGTCTCAAACAGTGGAGAGATAAAGAGTGGAATGAGAATCGGCGTCGAAAAATCGTCGAAAACTACTTGACTATTATCCCTCTGGTTCAACGCTGGCGCCAATACTGAGGACATAACGACATTCTGCAATAGTAATATGCAACACATCAAACCCAAATAAAGCAAGTGACTACGAGCTTCAATATCTTTGATGACGTGAAGAATTTTCGATTCTATCGGAATGGCCTTCATAATTTAGGATCCCAAACATCCAACATCGAGAATAACATCCTTGAGTCGCGACCTAATCGTCGTTATCCAATTTGAGCCCCTCCCGCAAAGGAGGGGAGTATCTATTTATTTACCATTTAAACCATCGCTAAATCCGTTATAAGCGTCGCGAACTGCATCGACAATAGCAATAGCTGTCAGTATTGCGCCAACCCAAGCAACACCACCGGAAACATATTCAACTTCAAAAGTATTTAGTTCGGTCATCATAGTTCTCCGATTATTTAAGCGCCAAGAGCATAGCCAGAGCCAGCCATTGGGTAGTCCCAATCGCCGTTTCGGAATGCGCTTCCCCAAAATTTACCAATATCATACATAATACCAGCACCGCTAACCTCATTGACTTCTACTAAATTTAACTCTTGCATAATCATCTCCGTTATTGGTTAGTAAATATGCCGCAAATTGCAGCTTTTCCAGACTATCAATCTGTATGTTTAATCGTCATGCAAAAAGCAATATCCGGTGTATTTCTATCAAATGTTGTTTTTTCTTTTTATTTTAAAAACTAAAACCATTTTTCATTTACACTCATCCGTTGTTTTTTTCAGCAAGCGAGATGGTTTTGAATCAGCAGCATATTTCTCCACAAGCCGATGATGCTAAGGTCTCAAAGGGATCTGCCCCAACAGCATCACCAGCTGCCACGCCTTTGTTCCGCCGTCAGGCTATCGAACATATCTCCAACCGCAAATACGGCACGGTATTGCTGGCGCATCCGCTCAGTCATCGTTTTCTGACCTTGTTATTTGTGTCTATAGCAGCGTTGATCATTGGCTTTTTTGTGTTCTTCAGCACTACCCGTAAAGCCCAATGCAGTGGGGTGTTGTTACCCAATCTCGGCGTTATACGTGTGTTGCCAACGCAGGCCGGCGTTGTGTTGTCCAGGCAGGTAGTGGAAGGTCAGGCTGTGCATGCCGGCGATGTGTTGTTTGTACTGTCGAGCGAACGCAGTGCTGCCGTGGGTGATGCGCAAAAGACGATTTCTTCATTGTTGATGAATCGTCGTGACAGCTTTCATACTGACCAGTCGCAGTTGCTTGCACAAAGCCGTGCGCGGCTGGAGGCATTGCGTCGGCGGGCGAGTGATCTGGAGAACGAAATTGCAAAAATTGATGCGCAAATTCTTCTTCAAAAACAACGCGTGCAGTTGGCGGAGCAGTCTTTTAAACGGTATGTCGACTTACAGGCGACAAACTATATCTCTGCTGCGCAGTTACAGGATAAACAGGCTGAGTTAATCGACCAGCAGCAACGTTTGGCGGAGTTAAACCGGATTAAATCTGCCAATGGACGTGATCTGACTTCTGCGCATGCAGATATCGCGGATCTGCAACTACAGTCACAAAGGGATGCAGCAGCGGTACAGCGTAATGTCAGTTCAATCGAACAGGATCTGACTGAAAATGAAGCGCGTCGTGAACTTGTGGTCAGGGCACCACAAGATGGAACGGTGACTGCGATTACGGCGGCAGTTGGACAGACGGTCACGCCCAGTATCGCACTGGCGTCATTAATTCCTGCCGGGTCACAACTGGAAGCCGAGATTTATGCACCTTCACGCTCCGCTGGTTTTGTGCAGCCAGGTATGCAGGTATTGTTACGTTACCAGGCTTATCCCTATCAGAAATTCGGTCAATACAAGGCAACCGTGCGTGAAGTGGCGAGCAATGCACTTCGTCCTGAGGAGCTGCCTTTAGGTGCACAATCCGCCAATAGTAACGAGGCCTTATACCGCATCCGTGTCACGCTCGATCAGCAAAACGTCACAGCGTATGGACGTCAGTTACCACTCAAGTCGGGTATGGCCGTCGACGCCAGCATCCTGCTGGAACAACGACGACTGTATGAATGGGTGCTGGAGCCTCTGTACAGCATCACTGGCCGTCTCTAAGCGTCATTTGCTCTCTTCTGATTTTCGCTGTCTGGAATTATATGTCCCACGTTTCGTTTCCTGAGTTGCGCTTTTGGCGTCGCCGCCAACTGCCTGTATTGCTGCAAACAGAAGCTGCTGAATGCGGCTTGGCTTGTCTGTGTATGGTGTCCAGTTACTGGGGTCATAAAATTGATCTGGCCAGTATGCGCAGACGCTTTTCAGTCTCGCTAAAAGGCGCCACGCTCAAAGGGGTGATGGCTATGGCACAAGGGCTGGGTTTGCAGACCCGGCCACTGAAACTGGATATGCAGCACCTGCCGGAATTAAAGCTGCCTTGCATCTTGCATTGGGACTTAAATCACTTCGTTGTTTTGAAAAGTGTGTCTGCCAAAAAGGCTGTGATTCTGGATCCGGCTGTCGGTGAGCGTAGCTTGGCACTGGAAGAATTCGCCCGGCATTTCACTGGCGTCGCATTGGAGTTGATACCTGGTAGCAGCTTCAAAAAAGCGGAAGAAGTACAAAAGTTTACTTTGCTCTCTTTGATGGGACAGGTAGTTGGTCTGCAAGGTGGTTTGCTTCAATTGCTATTCTTAGGACTGGCACTGCAAGTCTGTGTCCTGGTCGCTCCGTTTTACATGCAATGGATAGTGGATGAAGCCTTACTCGCGGCAGATAAAGATTTAGTCACCGTCTTGGGGATAGGATTTTTATTACTGGTTATTGTGCAGACAGCGATTACAGCTGTGCGATCCTGGGTGACGACGGTGTTGGCCACGAATTTGAATTTTCAGTGGCTGGGCAATACCTTTGCACACCTGATGAGTTTGCCGCTGCCATATTTTGAAAAGCGCCATACAGGCGATATTGTGTCGCGTTTTGGTTCTATTCAGACCATACAAAACAGTCTGACCACTCAGTTTGTTGAGGGCGTTATTGATGGTGTGATGGTGATTGGCACTTTGATTGTGATGTTGTTATACAGCCCGCAATTGACAGCTGTCGCCTGTGTAGCTGTTGTTTTGTACGCTTTGCTGCGCTGGGCAATTTTCCGTCAGTTGCGGGAGGCAAAGGCTGAACAAATCATTCATGCTGCTAAACAGCAGACACATTTTATGGAATCGGTGCGTGGTATACAGAGTGTGCGATTATTCAATCGCATCGAAGAGCGCCGCGCTGGTTGGATGAATAATCTGACCGACCAGTTTAATGCTGAATTGCGGATTTCCCGGCTATCGGTATCCTATCAAACGGCAAATACCTTATTGTTTAATGCAGAACGGGTGATTGTGATCTGGATGGCAGCGTTAGCGGTACTTGATGCCCGTTTTTCCATCGGTATGTTGTTTGCATTTATCAGTTACAAAGACCAATTCAGTAACCGGCTGGCTGCATTGATCGATAAGCTATTTGAGTTACGTATGATGAGGCTGCATGGTGAGCGCGTTGCCGATATTGTTATGACAGAAGCGGAGCACGATGACCAGATCAGCGAAGTTGATCCTGAACGTATCTCGCCGCAGATTGAAATCAAGAATCTGAGTTTCCGTTATGCTGATGCAGAGCCATTGATTTTGAAAGAACTGAACCTGCATATTCCTGCAGGGCAGTGCATCGCGATTACCGGCCCATCCGGCTGTGGTAAAACTACGCTATTAAAGCTCTTGCTGGGCTTATTAGAGCCAACCGAAGGTGAAATTCTGATTGGTGGGGTACCACTTAAACAACTCGGCTTGCATAACTATCGTCAGTTACTAGGCACAGTGATGCAGGATGATCAGTTATTTGCCGGATCTATTGCCGATAATATTTGTTTCTTTGATCCTGTTCCTGATCAAAAGCATGTTGAATATTGTGCACAACAGGCCGCAATATTCAATGAAATTGCCATGATGCCGATGGGATTTCATACCCTGGTTGGTGACATTGGTACGGGTTTGTCTGGCGGGCAAAAGCAAAGAATTTTATTAGCACGTGCTTTGTATAAGTTTCCTAAATTGCTGGTATTGGACGAGGCAACCAGTCACCTCGATATCTGGAATGAGCAGGCGGTAAACGCTGCCATTGCACAGTTAGATCTCACACGTATTATCGTCGCACACAGACCAGAAACGATCGCTATGGCTCAGCGTGTCATTGTTTTGCATGGTGGGGCTGTGGTGCAGGATGCACTGAAACCAGCCAGCGCGGCCTGAGCCTGACTCAAAGGGTAGAGACCAGACTGACCGCGCTCACGCATCCTCTTCCGGCCGGTATTCCGGTAGCGGGGCTTCGATGTCAGCGATGCCGTCTGCGCCTTTGGCCTTGGCTTGCTGCAGGGCTTGCGTCGCTCTTTGCAGCATGATGTCGGGCGTATCTTTGATGGCATTGGTGGTAAGGCCGGTACTAAAGCTGATGCGTAGTCCGGGGGCGACGGCATTCCAGTCGCATTGATCAATACGTTGTTTGAGGCGGGCGATGGCTTTCAGGCTTGGGTCCAGCCAGGTGGTTGGCATGATGATGGCAAATTCATTGGCCGCGACACGACCGAAAGAATCGAGCGTGCGC
Source organism: Cognatundibacterium rugosum (assembly GCF_014284365.1). Classification (GTDB taxonomy): domain Bacteria; phylum Pseudomonadota; class Gammaproteobacteria; order Burkholderiales; family Burkholderiaceae_D; genus Undibacterium; species Undibacterium rugosum. The sequence continues at coordinate 310,952 of NZ_JACOGG010000002.1, read as the reverse complement.
AACATGGTCAGCGCTTCTTTGGCTACGATTTGCAGTACTCGCCGGGCGGCGGCTTGTCCATGCTGTTCCAGTATCAGTTCCAGCCCATCGATGCTGATGACGGCCAGTGTAAACGTGTGGCCGGTGCGGTAAGAGCGTGCCAGCTCGGACTCCAGATTCGCCAACAAGGTACGCCGGTTGTAGGCACCCGTCAGATGATCGTGTTCGGCCATGCTGTCTAACTGCCTTAGCAATTTCTCGAGATTCGGCACCAGATTGTCCTGGTTACCATGCGCTTTAATATCCTCGATCATCTTGGTCAGCTGTGACCGTGCATGTTGCAAGGGATGTTGTGAATCGGTTGGCATGTCCTCTCCGACGGAATTGCTGCTGGCCTGTGTGGCCGGGTATGGTCTGGTCCCGGTATCCTGAATGCGCCTGCAGAGTTAGCGGATGTCACTTACAATAGCGCGGCCTTACTGTAGCATTTTGTCAGCCATAACACTATCGTGATTCCAGCCGCTTCTCCTTGTCAGCCTGTGCAGAGTGATCTGTTTCCCGGTATCCGCTTATGGGTGAAGCGTGATGATTTGCTGCATCCCCAGGTATCCGGAAACAAGTTCCGCAAGCTCAAATACCCTTTACTGGCCTTGTCGGGTCAGCCATTGGTACTCAGTATGGGTGGCTTGTGGTCCAATCATTTGCATGCATTGGCACATGCTTTGCAGCAGCGTGGCTGGTCTGGACGTTTTTTGGTGCGCGCGCATGCGGGGATGGACAGTGCGATGCTGGCGGATTGCCGTGCTTTGGGCATGCAGCTGGTGTATGTGAGCCGCGAGGATTACCGCCGCTTGCGTGACGAGCCGGATTTCTGGCGCCAGTACGCGCAGCTGGATGGCGAGTCGAGTGAGCCGGTCTGGCTGCCGGAAGGCGGCAGTGCTGCGAGCGCTTTGCATGGGGTCGCTGAGCTGGTCGCTGAAGTGGAGCAGGAATTGCGCTTCGTGCCTGATCAGGTCTGGCTGGCAGCCGGAACTGGCGCCACAGCCGCAGGTGTGCTGGCAGGTATGCGTGGGCGTGGTCAGGTAACGGCAGTGGCGAGTTTTCCAAATGCCGCATATTTGCACAATGAGCTGGCGCGTTTGTTGTTTCAAGCCGGCTATCCGGAGTGGCAAAATTTTCGTTTGCTGACAGACTTCCATCATGGTGGCTATGCGCGTATTTCGCCCGAATTGAGCGAATTTTGCGAAAATTTTTATGCCAGCACTGGTATCCCGACGGAACCCGTCTACACTGGCAAGATGTTGTACGCATTGCATCTGCTATGTCAGAGTGGAATCGTTGAATCAGGGCAGACTGTGTTGGCGCTGCATACTGGTGGCATGCAGGGAGTGCGTGGCTTTCCAGGCTGGGCTGGACATCATTCAAAGTGAGTTTTAGTGTCAAACAAATGCGCAATCATGTTGTCGTTGCTACTCGCTGGCCTGGTTTACAGTGGTCAGGCTGGAGCACGCGCTGAAGAAAAATTGCGTATTGCCGTCATTGAGACCCTGGATTATCCACTCAATGTATTCGATAAGCAGCATCAGTTGACGGATGGCTTACTGAAAGACTATACCGATGCGATTGCGCGTGGCTTACAGGCGCAAGCTGTGTATCAGAATTGCTCACGACGCCGGCTAGAACCGGCACTGCTGCGTGGCGATGCCGATCTGGCCTGTTATTTCAGTCCGCAATGGGTGGACCAGCCTGCAGATTTACAGTGGACTCTGCCGAACCTGCCACAATTTGAACGCGTGCTGGTGCGTAAAGGAAATGCTGTACCAAGCAGCTATCCGGCCCAGCTAATTGGGAAAACAATCGCAACCCAGCTGGCCTACCATTACCCACAGATACAGCAGGAAGTGGCGGCCGGTAAAATCCAGCGTCTGGATCAGGTCGAAGTCGCAAGTATGTTCCGGCTGGTCGCGATGGGTGCAGCGGATGCGCTGATCACCTCCGACGCGGAGATAGAAGGGTATTTCAAACTGCATCCGGAGCAAAGGTCACAGTTCAGTATCGCGCCTACGCATTTCTCCAGGGTCTATACCCAATGTGCCCTGTCGCCGAAATCGGGCTGGAAGCTGGAACAGATCAATCGCCAGATTCAACGCCTGTTCGATAGCGGTGAGCAAAGCCGGCTGATGCACCAATACGGGTTGACTGAAAAATAAACTCGCAGCGCCCATGGCTGATCAAAAAATTTTTTCATTCCAAAAGCCCGCGTATTTCCTCATAACTGGCCGCATTTCGTCTTGCATGCCGCATGCTTGCTGAGTCTTCTGTTTCAAACTGAATACAAATCTGGCTTTCCAGCCGATTTGATTTATTTCATTTGTCTCTGTTGTTGTAAATCGCCCACTCGAAATTAGAGGCGAAGCTCGGTTGCGCTCAAAAGTGGGTAGAAATCGCACGAAAAACGTGCATTTTTTGACGAAACGAGGATTCCGTATTGCTCAGATTTGGTGCGTTTTAGGAAATGTTGGTGCGTAGCATGTATTTTTAACAAAAATGATCGTCAAAATGAATTATAAGTTCGTCGAAATGTATTTTATGTCGGTTTTTTGACGTCATTTTGCTTACTATTCTCGGACAACATTTCCCCCTACACTGAGTCGACGTTGTTGAAGTCACTAGCCCGGCGGGGCTGCCACATGGGCGCAGCGATGCGCAAATAATCAAAGATTTCCGGCAGTGAACTGACTGGAAATGTATATAAACAGGGAGAAGTACACATGCGGTTTCAATCACGATCCATCCTCGCAACACTCATTTTGTCCGCTGTTTCCAGCGGCGCATTTGCAGCCAGTCACACGGTAGAAAATCTGACCATATTCGCCGGCGAAAAAGCCGTTTCCGCGAAAGATGTGCTGGCTAAAAACGCAGCCAAATATGGCCTGCCCGCCAGCCTCGATAATTTGGTCTTGACCAAGGTGCAGGATTCCCTGCTCGGTAAGCATTACTACTATCAGCAAATGTTGCGCGGCATCCCAGTGGATCGTGCTGAAATCGTTATCTCGATCAGTCACAAAGGCGACTTACTGAAAGTCTTCAACGAGACCAAGCCTGTCTCGGCACAGGCCGACGCCAATGCTGTCAATCAGCTGTATGTACAAAAGCAAATCAGTGCAGAGCAGGCATTGGACAAAGCCTGGGCCAATATGAAAGTGCAACACAAACTGGTGGCTGCACCAAAGACCGATCTGGTCTGGGTTGCGGGTCCTGCCGGTTTCCAGCTCGCGCATAAAGTCAACATCTCGGCGCAGATGCCAACCGGCGGCTTTGTGCAATACATCAGCACTGCTGACGGAAAATTGCTGGATTCCTATTCGACCACGCTGCCACGTATGTCCAAAGGCGGTGAACGCAGTCTGGCAGAGCGCGCTAAGCTGAACGTCTCCACGCTGGACCGTCAGTCTGAAACGGCCGCATTCTCTGCCAAACTGGGCAAAGTCGCAGCAGCACCAACTGCCACCAGCCTGGCCGTCGCAGCAGTGGCTTCCGGTGTCAACGGTAGCGGTCTGGTATTTGATCCTGATCCACGTACTGTGCTCAACACAGAAAATCTGGCTGACACTTCGCCTGCCAGCGCTTTCGATGCTGCGTATTCGACCAAAACCCTGCGTGATCTGACCGTCACCAATGGCGTCTACACACTGTCCGGTCCTTTCGTGAACATCACCGATATCGAAGCGCCAAATACCGCACCTAGCACCACCACCAATGGCGTGTGGACAGCCAAACGCGGCAATAATGCATTTGACGACACCAACGTTTACTTCCACCTGGATCAGAATCAGCGCTATATCCAGTCGCTGGGTTTCACCGGTTCCAAATCCATCATCAACCGTCCGCTGAATGTGGATACCGACGGTGTGAATGGTGATGACAATTCCCATTACCAGCCTGCGGCAGCCGGCAAGGATTACCTGGCCTTCGGTCATGGTTGTGTCAATGATAGCGAAGACGTGGGCGTGATCCTGCATGAATATGGTCACGGCATCCAGTACAACATCAACAATAGCTGGACCGGTGGTGATACCGGCGGTATGGGTGAAGGCTTTGGCGATTACTGGGCTGCTTCTTATTCTTACAGCACCGCCAATGGCAAAACCTTCCATCCGGAATGGGCCTTCCACTGGGATGGTCATAATGCATGCTGGGGTGGCCGTATGCTGAACCGCACCGATGCCAAATACAATGCATCGAAATCCTATCCGGCACATACCTCGGTGACAGAAAATGGCGTGACCTTCCAGTCTGATGAATTGTGGTCTGCTCCGCTGTTCCAGTCACTGGTTGCGCTGATCGCGGCTGGCAAACCACGTGAAAACGTCGATAAGATTATTTTGGAAGCGCATTTTGGTCTGGGTTCCAACGTGAAGATGCCCGCCATGGCGACAGCGATCGTGAATGCGGCAACTGCCTTGTTCCCGAACGACGCGACGTACGCCAATACGTTCCGTGCCAAGTTTGAAGCACAGAATATTCTGGCTGGCGCAGTACCTCCAGGCACCGTCATCAGCGAAACAGAAAGTAATAACACCACCGCGACAGCTAACGTGATCAGCACCTCCAACACGACGGTGAATGGCACGATGAGCGCCAGTACTGATGTGGATTATTTCAAGGTGACGATACCGGCCGGTAAAACCCTGAAAGTGGTGATGACACCAAACTCCACCTCTGACTACGATCTGGAGCTGTATAGCAGCACAGGTACTAAGCTGACATCCAGCACCAACGGCACGGGTGCAGCTGATACCGTGACCAATGCGAACACCGGCACGGCGGCAAAAGTGGTGTACGCCAAAGTGTTGTTCTACAGCGGTGGCACTGGTGCTACCAGTGGTAAATACAGCGCGGTATTCACCTGGTAAGCGTTCAGGGCAGGACACATAATAAAAATAAATAATAAGAAAAAATAATAATAACTCTCCGAACTATTGAGCCCATCCCTGACCGGATGGGCTTTTTTTTTGCTGCTGCTCAAGGCCAGCAAAGCGGTAAGGCTTGGCTGTATGTTAAGGAAGTGGCGCAATATCCGCTGCCTGGTCTGCTTTTTGCCTTTAATTTGCTGAAAAAACAGGCGAACTTTCCTTATCCTGCACCTATACTGGGTACAACAGAGTAAACTAGCGTCCCAAATATCTTGTCGCATCCTGCGATACGAGCGAACGAGCGAGCATCGCCATGTCAGAAAACACCACCCCCTTATCTTTTGCCGACCTTGAACTGAGTGCGCCACTGCTGCGCGCACTGCAAGATGTCGGTTATGAAACCCCGTCACCGATTCAGGCGGCCACAATTCCTTATTTGCTGGATAACCGCGATGTGCTGGGCCAGGCCCAGACCGGTACCGGTAAAACCGCTTCATTTGCTTTGCCAATTTTGTCGCGCATCGACATCCGTCAGACCACGCCGCAAGCCTTGGTACTGGCACCGACCCGTGAACTCGCGATTCAGGTCGCTGAAGCGTTTCAGACCTATGCGCGTCATATACCCGGCTTTCATGTGCTGCCTATTTATGGCGGCCAAAGCTATGGCCCGCAATTATCGGCACTGCGTCGTGGCGTGCATGTGATCGTCGGTACACCAGGTCGCGTGATTGACCATCTGGATAAAGGTTCGCTGGATTTGTCCGCACTGAAAACCCTGGTGCTGGATGAAGCCGATGAAATGCTGCGTATGGGCTTTATCGACGATGTCGAGCGCATCCTGCAAGAAACGCCGGAGGGCCGTCAGACGGCGCTGTTCTCCGCTACCATGCCTTCGGTGATTAAGCGTATCGCCCAGACTTATCTGAACAAACCGGCCGAAGTCACCATCGCTGCCAAAACCGGGACTGCCGACAATATCCGTCAGCGCTACTGGCTGGTCTCAGGCATGCATAAACTGGATGCGCTGACCCGTATTCTGGAAGCCGAAACCTTTGACGGCATGATCATCTTCGCACGTACCAAACTGGGTACCGAAGAGCTGGCCGCCAAGCTTGATGCACGCGGATTTTCTGTAGCAGCGATTAATGGCGACATCAATCAGCAGCAACGTGAGCGCACTATCCAGCAACTGAAAGACGGCAAGATCGATATTCTGGTGGCGACCGATGTGGCTGCGCGTGGTTTGGACGTAGAGCGTATCAGCCACGTCATTAACTACGACGTGCCCTATGATCCGGAAAGTTATACCCACCGTATAGGCCGTACCGGTCGTGCCGGTCGTAGTGGTGAGGCAATCCTGTTCATTACTCCACGCGAAAAAAATCTGCTCAAAGCGATAGAACGTGCGACCCGTCAGCCGGTGTCACCGTTGGAATTGCCGACCATACAGGCTGTGAACAATGTGCGTATCGCCCGCTTCAAAGATCAGATCGCCACCACGCTGGCGCAGGGCGGACTGGAAGAATTTGCCGCCGTGATCGAAGACTTTGAGCAGGAACACAATGTGCCTGCGATTGAAATCGCAGCTGCATTGGCGAAAATGGCACGCGGCGAAGAGCCGCTGCTGTTAGATAAAAACCGGCGTGAACCGAAAGCCGATGACAGCTGGCGCGAAGAGCGTGCGGGACGTAACGATCGCAGTGACCGTAATGACCGTGCACCGCGTGAGCGTGGCGATCGTTTTGAGCGTAACGACCGTGCTGAACGTGGCCCGCGTCGCGAACACAGCCCGCGCGTTGCCGAACCTGGGATGCAGACTTATCGCATCGCCGTCGGCCATGAGCATGGCGTTAAGCCGGGCAATATCGTCGGTGCGATTGCGAACGAAGCCAATATTGAATCCAAATTCATCGGCCGTATCGATATTTATGATGACTACACCATCCTCGATTTGCCGGATGATTTGCCGGGCGAGATGCTCGATCATCTGAAATCGGTACGCGTGGCGGGTCAGTCTTTGCGCATCAGTGCTGAGACTGGCGCAGCAGCTGACTTCCCGGCGCCACGTGCTGCCCGTCCCGAGCGTACCGAACGCCCTGAACGTACAGACCGTGCAGAGCGTGCACCGCGTATCGCGGACAGCGCACCGGGCAGTCGTCTGAATCAGGTGGTCGACCGTGCCTTCAGCACGCGCGAAGAACCGGAAGAGCGTGCCGCCAAGCCGAAAAAGGATAAGACCAAGGTCGCGATTCCTATGCAAAGCTACCGTATCGAAGTCGGTAAACAGGATGCCGTCACCCCATCGAATATCGTGGGTGCGATTGCGAATGAAGCCGGACTGGAAGCTAAATACATAGGCCGTATCGAAATTTTTGACGATTACAGCACACTGGATTTACCCGATGGCATGCCTAAGGAATTGCTGCAGCAGCTCAAGGGCGTCTGGGTCGCCGGTAAGCAAATCAAGATCAGCTCAATTGGCCCATCCAGCGGCGGTATTGCGCAGGATTTCCCTGCCGGTGCCAAACGTAGCGGCGGTGACCGTCGCGTCGCAGAAAAAACAGGTGGCAAACCGGGTGCAAAATCTTTTGCCGGTGCGCCGCGCAGTAGCGAACGTCGTCCGTCCAAGTTCGACAAAAACAGCGGTACCTCGCGTCACAAGTCGGGCAAATAAGCTGCCAAATAAAGCATATGCTGTATCGGCAAGCTGAATCAGGCAGTTTCTTGTTGTGATCCGGTTCAGAAAACCCCATGCAAAAGAATCTGCATGGGGTTTTTGTTTTTGTGCATTAACTCAAGCCTTAGAATAGAAGCTGACGCTGCGCTGTTCTGCATCGCGCTGTAACCTGAATATGAAAGGACCGTTAAGCATGGCCAGCTCTGTGCCTGTAATGCCGTTTTCTGTGCGTGCGCAAATGTTCACACATCTGGCAATGATGGAAAAATCCGGTCTGTCTGCGCATCATGCATTTTCTCTGTTGCGTTTGCCGGCGCGGCTGCAACCCAGGGTGCAGCGTGCCTTGCGTGAATTAAAGCGCGGTAAGGATATTGCGACGGCAGGTCAAATTGCTGGCTTGTTGAGCGACCTCGAAAGTCAGTTATTACGTGCGGCCTGTCAGGCGGGCAGTCCGGCTGTGCTGTATCAGCGCCTGGCTGATAACTATACCCAGCGCAGTGCACAGATCGCGGCAGTCCGCAGCCGTTTGCGCTTTCCCTTACTAATTTTATTCATCGCACTGTGTGTACGGCCCTTGCCGCAACTGGTCAGCGGCCAGATTAGCGGCACGGCTTATCTGGGGGGATTGTTGCTGCCGTTTTTGCTGTTGGGTGTGCTGGCCTGGCTGATTTCGCGTTTGTGGCAAACCCTGGAACGCGGCGACTCTGCAATCGCTGACAGCCTGCTGCAGGGCGTGCAGCATGTGCCTGTGCTTGGACGTTTTCAGTTGCGCCACGATGCCAGAAATTTTTATGAAAGTCTGGGACTATTGCTGGAAGCCGGGGTGCCGGTATTTGATGCGCTGCCCAAGGCCAGCCAGACTGTGCGCAACCCGGCTCTGCGCTTGCGCTTTCGTGCTGCCGTAAAGGAATTACATGCGGGTCGCAGTCTGTATCAGGCGCTGATGCAAGTGCCGGATGTTGGCAGCGGTGCGATCATGCCTTTGTTAAATGTGGCGGAACAAAGCGGCACGCTGAGCGAGACCTTATTGCGTTATGCGGCACAGGAAAATGCGCAGCTGGCGGATAGCTGGCGTCAACTGGCGGATTGGTTACCACGCCTGTTTTATGCTGTGATCGCCGTCTGGATGACGATGCAATTACTATCCGGCCCAGGCATCATGCCACGCATGCCAGCCGATGTCGGATTCGGCAATCAGGGTGGGCTGCCTGCAGTTTGAATCGCTGATTCACCGACGTGACCTGCCAAGCAGGTTTGCACCAAAGTACAATTCACCTGCTGTGATGTTTGCCTTATCGTACAGGCATACGTCTACAGGTGAAATCGTGAAACAGCCAAACTCCTCAGCCAGATTTTCTGCATTTCCTTTTTCGGCATGCGCCTGCGCAGCAGCCATGCTGATTTTGTCAGCTTGTGGTGGCGGTGGCACGGGTAATGCCGGCAGCGATGGAAAGGGCGGTGCAGCTGGCGGTACACCGCCGGTCGCAGCCAGGACTGCTTTGCTCATTAGCAAGGCAGAGGTTGCCCAGACCCATCTGATACCGCCGGATGGACTGAACTGGAGCATCGCCAATAGCGCACCGCTGACGCTGGCAGCGCAGCGCGATGCGCTGGTTTTGTTGAGATTGGGCAGTGCAGATGTACAAAATCCGGTTGTGGAAGTGCTCAAGGATGGCGCAGTATTAGGCAAGCTGGCTTTGACGCCACCCGCTCAATTGCCACCTTCCGAGGGACTCGACACCCCTTACGGCAGTGACTTATGGAGCCTGACTCTGCCAGCGAATCTGGTACAGCCCGGCATCAGCCTGCGCGTTTCCGCCAGCAATTACGATGTCAGCAAGCCGGTCGCGATCACGGTTGGTGCCAATACCGAATTGCAGATGCAGATACTGCCTTTTGTACTGTTTGGCGCTACTAATGCCAATACCGGTCTGAATCTGGATAACGAGCGTGTAATGCATATGGATGCGGCAGCTCAACAGCAGGCCGCAGCGACCTGGCCCGCTTCGCAGGTCAAGGTCAGCAATCATCCGCTGGGGCAGTTTGTGGCAGATGCGATGGTGATTCCGCCCAAAGCTGGCGCTGCTGCTTATGTGGTCAGTTCTCATCATGAACTCCGCGACGGCGCACACCTGATCGACACGGCGAATGATCTGGCCTATCAGATCCATCTCGCCAATGGGGAGATGGCGATGAATCGTGTGACTTATGCCTCCATCATCGCAATTGATAAGTCGGTTCAGTCCCTGAACCAATTGGCCTGGATAGGGGGAGGTGTCAGCGTGATTGGTTCCGGCGTCGGCGCCGGGGGTAATACCTACGGTTTTTTGTTGCATGAAACTGGTCATGCGATGGGACTTGGACATTCAAACAGCGAATACAACGATGCCAGTACCAGAAAATTTCCATACATCGCAGGCTCAGTCAAAGGTTCAGCCTGGGGCTACAATATGGCGACCCGTGAATTCCGCAATCCACGGATGGCACCGACTGCACCGCGTTTTACCTGGTGCCGCACGAACAATGCGTATCAGCTCGATGAGCAGGGACGTTGCTATCGCAAAGATCCTATGGATGATGCAGATAGCGGCAGCGATCCTAAGTACAGGTTTTCCTTGTTTTCCGATTTCAATACCGCCCGCATACAACGCTGGATACAGGGGCAAATTAAAGCGGATTCAGCTTCTGCCACCGGTTTGTCGGGCTGGGACAGCAGTCGCGCGGCCTGGACTGATTACACGCCAAAAACCGGTCACTTCGCTGCCTATGGGATTAAGCAGAATTTGCCGCTGAGCCAGAACGTGCCTGTGCATACCATTGTGGCGACGTATAGCAATGCGGCAACCGCCGGGGCTTCACGTTTTTATGAACCGGTCACGCATCAGGGCAATCTGATTGAGACCATCGATCCGACCGTGACGGCGCAGCTCAGTAAAATTTTCCCCTACACCCAGAATGGCAGCAATCCTGAATATATGTGGTACTGCCACACTTCCGGTTGCGATTACACGCTGCGCGTCACCTTTTCCGATGGCAGTCAGATTTATCGTGTGTTGAAAGAAGGTTTCAGAAAATATTCATATCCCGAAACCTTCGATACCGGTGTCGACGACCCGCTCAATGGCAAAAGTCAGCGAAGCTGGGCCATCAATATTCCAGCCAAAAACGCTGCTCAAATCCGTAAGCTGGAATTGCTCGATACACCGCTGGTGTGGCGGCTGACGCCGGTGCAGATCAGCAGTGCGCGGGTAGTGATGAGCAGTTCTTATTAAGGTTTAGCGTTCGCGCTTTGTCGCTTTGATGGTACTGATCAGTTCTTGCAGCAAGGCGTCGCGCGCCGGATGTGCTTGTCCAGCTGCAGTGTTGCTAAGTGCTTCTGGCGCAATCAGGCGTAGTTGCTTGCGCTGTCTGGCCGTCAGTCCGTCGCCGTGACGCGCGAAATCCTGCGGCGGCGTGCCTTGCCAAAACAGCTGATGCCACCATTGCAGATCTTTACGGCAGGCCGGATGCCAGTGTGCTTGCTGTGCAGCTCCGGCATCGAGGGCACTGGCCAGGCCCAGCAGCGGCGTCTGATAACGGTCTTCCAGTGCATTCGCAATCAAATACAGTAAGCCACCCTGGTACACATCAGCAAAGTGCGTCTGCTGCAGCGCCTGTTCGGCGATGCAGTAAATTTTCAGCTGCTGCGGATGCAGCGTCTGTTTGTGCAAGGCCGGCCCGAAGTGGCTGAGTGCAAAATCCAGGCTACAGGCGGGGGCAAGCAATTGCACACTGGCGAAGTGCAGATCATTGCCACTCGCAATCATTTGTCCCGTCAGTAAAGCTCCGGCGCGGTCGCCGATCAGATGTATATCCAGCCTGATACCTTGTTCGTCACAGTCGCGTTGCAATTGACTCAGTACGCGTAGCAGCACATGCAGTGCACGTGGCGGCTGATCAGCCTGCGCTGCCAGCCAGGCATGGTGTTTCATCTGCGTCCAGCGCGCTTTCCAGCCCAGCGCATCGGCTTGCGCCTCGATGCTGCGGTTTAGCGCTGCGGATGAGCTTTGTTGTGCGTATTGCGTATGCAGTTCTTGTTGCAGCCCAGTGAAACCATTATTCCAGCTCATGAAGACCGGATAAATGCCTTGCGCCAGCCATGCTGTCGCACTGACTGCATTTTCCTGTATCTGCTGCGCTTCATCACAAAGGCCGCTTTGTGCGATCACTGCCAGCCTGAGCGGGCCACGCTGCTTGGTGTGGGTATGCCAGGTCAGTGGCGCCTGATGCGCGATATAGTCTACCGTGGCAGCCGCATCGGCAAATGGCAGCAACCTTTGTATCACGCGCGCGCTGCTGTCCAGGATCAGGCTCATGCTGTAAGCCTGATCCAGACTGAGCCTGGCGTTTTGCTGTGTCTGGCTTAACTGATGCTGGTGATGCTTGCTGTTGTGCCGGTAAGCCACAGGCAGCTTGCCGTGTTGTGTGCTGGACGTGCTGACAGGCACCCCGAGCGCGAAGGTCCAGGCATCGCTGCCATGTTGCAGCCAGTCTTCGTAAGGCAGAATAGCCAGCCCCTGTCTGCCCCAGTCACTCCCCCAGGAATTTTGCACGACAAAGCCCTGCGTGGTATAGCCAATCAGCGCAAACGCATGCATGCCCTGATTCTGCGCATGTGGCTGTATCACCGGTAAATCCAGCAGGCTGAGAACGGCAGGGCTGCGTCCAGCGCCCGGCTTTTTCGGATGATCCCAGCCTGCGTGCACTGCTGACGACACATATAGCGCACCGCTTTGCGCGATGGCGGCCTGCATGGCCGTGATATCGTCTTGATCGACACGGTAATACACGCCCAGCATACAACTCAGTGCATCGTCAGCCCAGCCCGGCTGTGGGGCTTCAAACGCTGGCACCTTGCCGTTCGCTTTGACCGTGTATGGCCACAGGCTGGCTGCACATACACCATGCTTGTGCCAGCCTTTTAGGGCACCTCGACAGCTGGAACCGGTGTAATCCTCACCTGGCCACTCATCGTAAAACTGCGCCAGGTGATACAGCATGCGCGCACTGCGCAGGCTGACTGGCTGGCCACGCAGCCAGTTCAGATAATGGATGACTGCAGCCAGCCCAAAGCCGGTACAGGCGCCATCACTGCCCTGATTCATGACATAGTTTGCCAGATAGTCCGGCCAGCGCTGACTGACGCAGGCTGCATCCGGAAATTGCTGCGGCAGATGACGCACCTCCGGTACAAAGCTGCGGTCGCGCAGATCGAGCCGGTCGGCATGCGCACCGGTTTGCAGTGCGACGCTGTAAGGAAGTTGGCTGAGTTGGTTTGAACGAGAAGACATGGGCAGGCTCCAAAACAAAGCCCCGCCTTGTTTCCAAGCCGGGGCTGTGCAATCTGACTGTACTATGTGTTAAGTACTAACAGCTTATTTTATTTTTTCGCTTCAGCGGATGCAGATGCAGAAGCTGGTACCGATGCCGCAGGTGCTGCTGTAGCGGAGGCAGAAGCCGATGCGGATGCAGATGCAGAAGCGCCGATGATTTCAATCTTTGCTTTCTTTTTCAGGTCTTCCAGCATCTTCTTCAGGTTTTCCTGTTGCAGCTGTTGGGTCAGACCCGCTTTGATGTCATCCAAGGCAGGAACGGTCACCGGACGGGTATCGTCCAGAATGATCACGTGATAGCCAAACTGGGATTTGACTGGCTCTTCAGTGAACTTACCTTTTTCCAGTTTAGCGACTGCATCACCGAATTCAGGCACCATGTTACGTGCATTGAACCAGCCCAGATCGCCGCCTTTGTCTTTAGAACCAGGATCTTTGGAATTGGATTTTGCCAGCGCGTCGAAAGACTTAGGATCTTTCTTGATTTTCGCGATGAGTTCTTTTGCCAGGTCTTCTTTTTCAACCAGAATGTGGCGTGCTTTGAATTCATTGCCGCCTGCTGCTGTTTTGAATTTGTCGTATTCTGCTTTCAGTGCTTCGTCAGTCACTGCAGCATTTTTCATATAGTCTTTGACGTAGGAATTAGCCAGGATAGACATACGTGTCATTTCCAGCTGTTCTTTGACTTCCGGTGTCTTATCGATACCTTTGTTGACCGCTTCCTGCGCTACGATGATTTGCATCGCGAGGTTGTCGATCACCATTTTGCGTGTTTCCGCATTGTCAGGCAGACCTTGTGCAGCTTGCTGCAACATGATCTGATCCAGTTGTTTTTTGCCGATAGGTGCGCCGTTGACGGTCGCAGCCACAGCATCCTTCTCTGCAGATGCAGAGGCAGCTTTATCTTTATCATTGCAAGCGCTCAGCGCGAACAGCGCAATGGCACTACCCAGAACGACGCGGGATTTGATCGACATGAATATTTCCTTAAAGTTGAACTGCTGTGCAGCGGATAAGCATTTTTGCATGAGCAACAGGCTCATGCATTCAAATTAATTTGACGCTGAATTCTACCTGTGAATTTGCCAAGTATTCACGCTTCCTTACTATTTGTAGCGAAAAAATCAGCAAAATCTGCGTAGATCAGGGTTTTCACCGTCTTTAGATGCGTACTCAGCAAGATAATTCCTTGCCTGAGCTAAAAAAATACCTGTCCATAGCGTACGTAATGGAACCAAGTGCAGCTTTGCGGTTCATAGTCAGGATCACAACAATTTACCTGAGGAGACCACGATGCACCTGCCTTCCCAACTGCTGTGCTGTCTGCTGCTGTTGACTTTACCCTACGGCTACGTGTTCGCTTCGGAAGAAAAGACTGATCTGGAGCTGATTAACCGCCTGCGCGATGAGGCGCTGAATCATCCTAAAGCGCATGAGCATCTGGGGGTATTGACCGACGAGATAGGCGCACGTCTGACCGGCTCTGCCGGGTTAAAGAAAGCGGTGGACTGGAGCCAGTCACAATTACGTCACTGGGGTTTGCAAAATGTGCACAGTGAGAGCTTTGCGCCGTTCGGGTTGGGCTGGTCGTATCAGCATGCGAGTCTGCGTATGCTAAGCCCGATGCCACTCGATTTGCTGGCGATTCCTAAAGCCTGGACGCCGGGTACCCGTGGTGTGCAGCGTGGCCGTGCGGTGATCGCCAGACTTAGCAGTGAAGAAGAACTGCAAAAATGGAAGGGCAAGCTCAGCGATGCATTGGTATTGCTGGATGAGCCGCTAAGCTTTAAGCCGCATCTGACGGGTGATGCGAAACGCTATACCGGTCAGGAACTGGAAGATCTGCAGAAAATGGAGTTGGAGCCTGGTGCTGCGCGTCGCGCTGATGGTCAGACATTTCAGAAGCAGCAGCAATTCCAGAAGAAACTACAAAGTTTTCTGAGTGCAGAAAAAGTGATCGCGACCCTGCATGTGTCGCGTGGTGAGGATGGCACGGTATTCGTACAGGGCGGCGGCTCGTATAAGATGGGCGAATCGGCACAGATTCCGGCGCTGGTGCTGGCGAGTGAAGCCTATAACCGGCTGTACCGTTTGCTGGAAAAAAAGAAGCCGGTCGAGTTGGAAGTGCAGGTCGACGCACGCTTTGAAGACGAAGATGCGCAGGCAGCAGTGAATGTGATCGCCGATATTCCGGGCAGCGATAAAAAGGATGAAATCGTCATGTTGGGGGCGCATCTGGATTCCTGGCATGGTGCTACCGGCGCGACTGACAATGCGGCTGGTGTCGCGGTGATGATGGAAGCCGTGCGTTTGCTCAAAGAGTCAGGCATCAAGCCGCGCCGCACCATACGCCTTGCGCTCTGGGGTGGGGAAGAGCAGGGCTTGCTCGGTTCCCGTGCCTATGTGCAGCAATGGGTCGCGGCGCGTCCGGACAGCACAGATCCGGCTGAAAAAACCTTACCTGTGTTTTTACGCAAACCGGCCGGACCACTGCAGGTAAAGCCGCAGCATGCAAAGATTTCTGCTTACTTCAATCTCGATAATGGCGCTGGCAAAATCCGTGGCATCTATGCTGAAAACAATGTGGCGGTCAAGCCGGTATTTGACGCCTGGCTGGCACCGTTTGCCGATCTGGGCGCGACCACCACCACCTTGCGCAAGACGGGCAGCACTGACCATGTGAGCTTCGACAGTGTGGGCGTACCGGGTTTTCAGTTTATTCAGGATCAGATGGATTACATGACACGTACCCATCATTCGAATATCGACGTGTACGACAAAGTGCAAAAAGCCGACCTGAGTCAGGCCGCGCTGATTGTGGCCAGCTTTGTGGCCCACGCTGCCAATCGCAATGAACTGTTACCGCGCAAACCCATGCCGAAAGATCCGCCTAAAGATACAACTAAAGATGCAACTAAGGATGCGGCCAAAGACGCGATTGAAAACAAAACTGAAAGCCTGAAATAAAGCGGCTGGCGCTGGCATACAATGCAGGCTGGCGTTGTTTAGAACTTTTTCAGAATAGGACTTGGTCATGACAGATACAGCAAATACCCCTGTGCCGGATACGCTGGAAGACATGCTGCCGGTCGGTATGATCAGCAGCGGTGGCAGCGTGGCGGCCGCGATGGCCAGTGTGGCGCAGGCTAAGCGCGGCTTGCCGGGCTGGGAAGCATTCCACTATGAAAGAGTGGCACCGCTGGAATATGAGATCACCGGCGGCATCGCAGTGAATATCGCCGGGGTTAAAAAATTTCAGGGTGAACATGACACGGTGCAGATCACGGAAACCGAGATCCTGAATGCGCTGCGTGCAGCTCAGCATCCGGCACAGCCCGATGTAATGAGCTTGCTGGAGCAGGATTTGCTGGCAGCCGATATTGGTCACAGCCGGACTGCACCGGCAGGCCATCAGCCTAAGTTTCTGAAGGTCGTGTTTGCACTGCCTGAAGATGAAGCCGGACGCCAGCGCTTGCTGCAGGCATTTCAATTACAAGCCAGCTTCTTCGGCGCCAGGGTACAGGCCTGTTCCCTGCATGATCATCATCCGGTGTGACAATGAAGCATCACCTATCCGCGCGAATTGCCACGCCTGTGCTGACTGCGTTGCTACATGGGCTGTTCTATTGCAGCACTGCGCAGGCTGCGCCGCCAGATGGCTATCAACTGGTCTGGCAAGATCTGTTTCAGGGGGAGCAGCTCGATCTGAAGCGCTGGACGCCAGCCAGCTACCTGCGCGACGCGGCGCAACTGACGGCAGACGCGGTCAGCGTGGATGCACAGGGTTTGCATATCCGTACTTACAGCGAGCAGGGTCAGCATTACAGCGGTTTTTTGAGCACCGCTGGCAAATATAGTTTTCGCTATGGCTATACCGAGTCGCGCATCCGCTTTCAGGATGCGCCGGGTGGACATTGTGCATTCTGGCTGCAGTCGCCTACGCTGGGAAAATGGACAGGCGACCCGCAACGCTCCGGGGTAGAGATCGATATCATCGAGCACAGACTGACCGATATGAAGGGCAAGGACGTGAGCCAGCTGGCCTCGTTTAACCTGCACTGGGATGGCTACCGCGAACAGCATCAGCATCTGGGTGGAAAATGGCTGTCGCCTGTATCGCTCGATGGCAGCTGGCATACCTATGGCTTATTGTGGACCCCGCAGGAATACGTGTTTTACGTCGATGGCACAGAACGCTGGCGTACCACACAGGCGATTTCACAGGTGGCCCAGGAAATCCGCCTGACCTGTGAGCTGAAAGACCGGGGCTGGGCCGGGCCCTTGCTGCCGCAAGGCTATGGCACGCGCGAACAAAGCCCATATCGTATGGATGTGGAGTGGGTCAAGGTCTGGCAGCAGCCATAAACCTGGTGCTGCCGCAAACATCAGCCGGAGAACAGTCATGCAAAATACATCGATGTGCAAGCCAGCTTCGCTGGCTGGAATGCTTGTGATGTTGTTTTGCTGTACCGGCCAGGCACAGGCCGACCAGGCGGCGGACACCTATGCCCTGGCTGAGCGTATCCTGGGGCAGCTCAGCGATACCCGCTACACCCATCGCGGCCAGACTGGCGCAGCCGCGCAGCCTGATATCGTGCAGCAGCAGGATGGCAGTTACCGGGTCGTTACCGATTGTTCAGGCTGGGTCAGCTATGTACTCAGCCGCACGGCACCGCAGTCTATGAACGCAATCCGTGAGTTCGCGCAACAATTGAAGGACAGGCAGAAATGGCCTCAGGCTTATGTGTATCAGCAGTTTTTTGCTACGCTGGGCAACGGTACGGCACAGGGCTGGCAAGGTGTGCGCGATTTGCGTGAGTTGCGTGCCGGTGATGTGGTCAGCTGGTGTCTGAATCAGCATTGCGTGAATGCGCCGCCAGATAGTGCGCAGGCAGCGGATACCGGCCATGTGATGATCGCAGCCGGTCCGCTGCAACCGCTGGAGGCCGACGCGCTGGTTCAGTTACAGACGCTGCTGCAACGTAAGCAATCCAGTTTGCCACCATCCACGGCAGTGGTCATGCAAATGCCTGTGATCGATGCATCGACGCTGCCCCATTATGCCGACAGCAGCCGCTCCAAAACGACAGGGACTTCGGGTCTGGGACGCGGCAATATTTACGTGGCATTGGACGAAGCCGGGCAGGTACTGGGCATACAGTTTCCGGGTGCCGCATTCCGCTATACCTATCGCGGGTCAGATGGCAGACAGCACACTCTGCATGTGAATGCGGCGCGGCCTTTTGCAAATACACCGGGGCAGTAAGCTGGCGCTGGCCGTGCTCAGGCGGTCAGCGCTACATCAGACTCAGGGCAAAACCACCGAAAAACCGCCAGCCACTTCACGGAACATGCCAGCATGCCCTTTGGCATAAGAAAAGGGGGTGACCACGATCAGATTGACGATTTTGCGCTGACTCACAAAGCCCAGAAAGCCAAAGAAATTCTTGCCTGGCAGACTGCCTTCATACACCACTTCATAACCATTGCCGCCCGCATTTGGACCTATGTGTTCTTCGACAAACTGCAGATCCGGTACTTCATTACTTTGCATCATGTCCTGAATGCCGCGTACATGCGCAAATTTGCGTGCTTCCATCAGAGACTTGGCGACACTCTCAATTTTATTTTTAGGAATATCCATCGCTTCCATACTGAGCGCCAGCGAGGTACCGGTTTCCGGACAAAACAATTGCAGCCTGCCGTCATCACTTTGATTCGGGATTTTTTCCCAGTGCCGGTCAGAGATAAAAGTAAATTCTTCGTGCGCCCAACGATTTGCCATCTGTGTTTCTCCGTATCGGCATCAGTCTGTGCTGATGCGCTGCTGTTCTCAAGGTAGCCACCGCTGCATCACGCGCCTGATTCAGGCCAGGGGATTGCAAGGTGGGACAGGCATTCTGCCGTATTTCAGCGACTTAGGGAACGGTGGCGGAGTTTGCGCAGCAAAAACCTAGTCAGTGTTGGCAATATTAAGTCAGGCACTTAACAATGCACCGCATGGCAGCGTAGTCACATGGGAGATGCTTGGCTTCCGCCAGAAATACATTTGTTGAGCGCCCAAACTACGCAAACACCCAACATCTCGCCCATGTTACTGTCAGCACCGTCAAACCCACGGAGAAGACAACCCAACGCGCCGCAACATACTCCCCTGAAGCAGCAACAGCCCGCATATCCAGCGTTTTTGCTGCAGCACGGCATTGAGTCAGCACAAAAATCCTCAGTCATCCAGTAATTTTTATCTGCAGAAACAGGTAAAGGCATTTGTCGCCTTTCGCAGTTTAGAGGATACTGGCGGCTGGCAATGAATTCGCAGTGATTTTCCCGTATCTTCCCACCCGAAGGAGAACGTATGACCACCACGCACTTCGTAGAGCTGATCGCTTATGCGCAAGCCCATCCTGGCCCTGCTGCTGACCGACAAGGTCCTTTTTTGGCAGCTTATTTCGAGAACACCGATCCCGACGAAATCACGACCCGTGGGCCAGCCACCCTCTTTGCACAGGCAAATGCGCATTGGCGTTTACTGGATGCACCACGTGCCGCCGCCACGCCTGCCGTCAGGGTGTTTAATCCTACGCTGGCCGAAGACGGCTTCGTGAGCGAACACACGGTCGTGCAGATCGTCAATGACAATATGCCTTTTCTGGTGGATTCGGTCACGATGGCGATTAACCGCAGTGGCCGTACCGCGCACTGGATCGTGCATCCGCTGATGAGCGTGCAACGCAATGCGCAGGGACAGATCAGTGCCGTCAGTTCGGTCGCGGCTGCCAAGGCTGCTGGCCGCGATGATCCGGTTGAATCGCTGATCATGGTCGAATGCGACCGCATCGTGAGTGCAGCGGATCAGCAGGTGTTGGCGAAAGAATTACTGGCGGTGCTGGCCGATGTACGTGCCGCTGTGACCGACTGGTCCGCCATGCTGGAACGTGTGCAGCAAGTCAGCAGCGCTTGTGAGAAGCATGCACCGGCGCAGACCGCCAATGAAGGCGTGGCCTTCCTGCGCTGGCTGGAAGACCGTCACTTTACTTTCCTCGGTGCGCGCGATTACGAGTTGCGCAAGGATGGCGATAAAGTCACGCTGGTGGCGATTCCTGAATCCGGTCTGGGTATTTTGCGTGGCAAAGTACAGACCAGCCTGGCTTATCTGCCGCCAGAAGTGCAGGCCATCATGGAGTCCGATGAGACGCTGCTGGTGACCAAGGCGATGACACGCGCCACCATACACCGTCCGGCCTGGCTCGATTATGTCGCGATTAAACGCTATGACGAACAAGGTAAAGTGATCGGTGAATCGCGCTTCCTGGGTTTGTACACGTCCACCGCGTATTCTGCACCGGTCAGCGAAATCCCGCGCGTACGTCAACGCGTGGCAGACGTCATGCAAAGTTCCGGCGTGGTGCCGCAAAGCCATGCAGCCAAAGCCTTGCAAGCGATTTTGGATGATTATCCGCGCGATGAGTTATTCCAGATCGACACTGCAACCCTGACGGAGCACGCGATAGGCATCCTGCGTCTGCAAGAGCGCCAGCGCACCCGTCTGTTCCTGCGCCGTGATCCGTTTGGCCGCTTCACTTCAGCGCAGGTGTTTGTGCCGCGTGACCGCTACAACACGGAATTACGCGTCAAAGTCGGCAACGAATTGATGTATGCACTCAATGGTCAGTCGATAGAATTCACGCCTATGCTGACCGATAGTCCGCTGGCCCGTATTCATTACCAGGTCAGAGCCAAGGAACGCGCACCACAAAATGTGAATCTGGGCGCACTCGAAGCCCGTATCGCCAAGCTGGCGCAGCGCTGGGAAGATGACTGTACTGCAGAATTACTGCGCACCCATGGCGAAGGTGGCGGGCTGGCGCTGGCCAACCGTTTTTCCGACGCTTTCCCAACTGCCTATCGTGAAGATTTCTCGGCGCTGGTTGGCGCCGAGGATGCAGAAATGCTGGCCAGCCTGACGCCCGCTGCACCGATGGTGGTCAAGCTGTATCGCCCGCTCGATGCGGAGGCAGGCGTACTGCGCTTTAAGATCTATAACACCAGCAAAGTCGCCTTGTCTGATTCCTTGCCGGTACTGGAGCACATGGGTGCGCGCGTGCTGGACGAGCATCCTTACCAGATCCTGAATGGCAATGACAATCTGTGGATACATGATCTGGGTCTGCAACTGCCTGCGACGACGGATTTATCCGCGATCAAGGGCAGGTTTGAAACCCTGTTCTCGCAAGTCTGGAAAGGCGATGTGGAGAGCGATGATCTGAACCGTCTGGTACTCAATACCGCACTTGATGCGCGCTCTATCGCTGTGTTACGCGCCTGTGCCCGCTACTTCAAACAACTGGGCTTTGCTTACAGCCAGACGTATATCGAAGCGGCACTGAATAAGAATGCCGCGATCACCCAGCTGATCGCTGAGTTATTTGGTGCCCGCTTTAAGCCTGATTTTGCGGGTGACCGTGAAACAGCGCAGCAGCAAATCAAAGAGAAGCTGGAAGCGGAGCTGGCCAATGTCGCCAGCCTGGATGAAGACCGCATCCTGCGCCAGTTCTACGCCACCATCATGGCGACCCTGCGTACCAATTTGTGGCAAACCACGGCCGATGGGCAATTCAAGCCTTACATGAGTTTTAAACTCAACCCGCGTGAAGTGCCGGGCGTGCCTGAGCCTAAGCCTTTGTTTGAAATCTGGGTCTATTCGCCACGGGTGGAAGGTGTGCATTTACGCGGCGGCAAAGTCGCGCGCGGTGGCTTGAGGTGGTCTGACCGGCGCGAGGATTTCCGTACTGAGATTCTGGGTCTGGTCAAAGCGCAGCAAGTCAAGAATACCGTGATCGTACCGGTTGGTTCCAAAGGCGGCTTTGTGCTGAAAAATGCACCGCCGGCGTCCGAACGCGAAGCCTATCAGGCTGAAGGCGTGGCTTGCTATAAGATCTTCCTGTCCGGCCTGCTGGACATTACTGACAATATCGTCAAAGGCGCGGTGGTGGCACCGGCGCAAGTGGTGCGCCATGATCCGGATGATCCTTATCTGGTGGTGGCGGCGGATAAAGGCACGGCGACTTTCTCTGATATCGCCAACGGCGTATCAGCGGATTACGGTTTCTGGTTAGGTGATGCTTTCGCTTCCGGTGGTTCGGTGGGTTACGATCACAAGAAGATGGGCATTACCGCGCGCGGTGCCTGGGAATCGGTCAAGCGCCATTTCCGCTCCATGGGCATCAATACCCAGACGACACCGTTCACAGTGGCGGGTATCGGCGATATGTCGGGTGACGTGTTTGGTAACGGCATGCTGTTATCGGAACAGATTAAGCTGGTTGCTGCTTTCGATCACCGTCATATTTTCATCGATCCGGCACCGGATGTGGCCACCTCATTTAAAGAGCGTCAGCGTCTGTTCAATCTGCCGCGCTCTAGCTGGGATGACTACGATAAGAAGCTGATTTCCGAAGGTGGTGGCGTGTATCCGCGCAGCGCTAAATCGATACGTCTGAGCCCTCAGGCTCGCGCCGTGCTGGGTGTGGAAACGGAAGAACTGACGCCGGTGGAATTGTTGCGTGTGATTTTGCAGGCACCAGTCGACCTGCTGTATAACGGCGGAATCGGCACCTATGTCAAAGCCACGTTTGAAACCCATGCCCAGGTCGGTGACAAGGCCGGTGATGCCTTCCGCGTCAACGGCAATGAGCTGCGCTGCAAAGTGCTGGCTGAAGGCGGCAACCTCGGCTGTACTCAGAATGGCCGCATCGAATTCGCGCAAAAAGGTGGCCGCATTTATACCGATGCGATTGATAATTCGGCCGGTGTGGATTGCTCCGACCATGAAGTGAATATCAAAATTCTGGTTGGTGCGATTGTTGAAGCCGGTGATCTCACGCTCAAACAGCGCAATGACTTGCTGGCCTCGATGACGGATGAAGTCGGCCATCTGGTGCTGACTGATAATTACTATCAAAGTCAGGCACTGGATATTGCCGCGCACCGGCCGCTATATGTGCTCGATGGTCAGCAAAGACTGATGCAGACCCTGGAGAAGCAAGGCCGTCTGAACCGCGCGATTGAATACCTGCCTAGCGATGAAGAAATCTTCCATCGCAAAGCGCGTAAGCAAGGCTTGACTGCACCGGAAGGTGCTGTGGTGCTGGCCTATGCCAAGATGTCGGTGTTCGATGAACTGGTGGCATCGAATTTGCCGGATGATCCTTTCTTCAGCCGTGCGCTCAAGGCTTACTTCCCGCAAGTTTTGTCTGAGCGTTTCGCCGACGCGATTGCAGCCCATCCGCTCAAGCGTGAAATCATTGCGACCTATATCACCAACACCGTGGTCAACCGCGCCGGTGCGACGTTCGTCAATTTCATCGCCTCTGAAGCCGGTGCCAGTGCTGCGGATGTGATCCGTGCCTTCACGCTGGCGCGTGAGATTTTCGATCTGGAAGTCTTGTGGGATCAGATCGATGCGCTCGATTACAAAGTCGATGGCAAGTTGCAGCTGGATCTGTTGTCGAAACTGATCGCCATCACCCAGCGTGCTTCGCGCTGGATGTTGCGTATCCGTGCCCAGAGCAGTGATATGCCTACCCTGATTCAGCGCTTCCAGCCAGCCGCACGTGAACTGCGTGGCCAGCTGGAAAACTGGCTGCCTGCTAATGCCCGTGCGGCCTGGCAGCATGAGGCCGATGCACTGACGCAGGCAGGTGTGGAAGCGAAACTGGCACAAGACCTGACCGCGCTGGAATTCATCTTCCCGGCACTGGATCTGGTCGATCTGGCTGGCAGCACTGGTAATGACATCGAAACCACCGCACGTGCGTATTTCGGGGTGGATGATGAGCTGGGACTGAGTGGCTGGCGCAATCAGATCAACCGCCTGCCGACGGATACGCTGTGGCAGACGCAGGCGCGTGGCAGTGCGCGTGATGATGTGTATTCGATTGCGAGTCAGATCACACGTGGCCTGCTGTCACGTCAGGAAACGCTGGCCGACTGGCGTCAGCGCCATCTGACAGCCATCGAACGCCTGAATACGCTGTTATCCACCATCAGCGCCCAGGCCGCCGATCTGGCACCGGTCTCCGTCGCGATGCGTGAATTGCGTCATCTGGCCTAAGGGGGCATGTGTCTGGTGTGCCCGGATTTTTTGAAGCAGGCACGCCGGGGATAACAAGCACGGCCGCAATATGATGGCAGACAGCCCGCTCAGCGAATACTGGGCGGGCTGTTGTTTTTTGTGTCTGAGCATTGCAGCTCAGCACAGATGCTGCAATTGCATCTTTATAATGGGCTTCACACTTGACCGGGGAGCGATCATGCAACGTGTAACAGGAATAGGCGGTATCTTTTTTCAGGCCAAAGACGCAGTCGCGTTGCGGGCCTGGTATCAGCGCCATCTGGGTATCGATGTGCAGCCCTGGGGCGGCGCGGCGTTCAGCTGGGCGGATGAGGCTGGTCAGCCTGTGGGCGGCAGCACGGTGTGGTCGATTGCTGCTGAACAAAACGCCCAATTTGAGCCGGGTCGCGCCAGCTTCATGATCAATTACCGTGTCGCTGATTTGGCTGAGCTGCTGGCAGCCTTGCGTGAAGAGGGCTGTCAGGTACTGGAAAAAACGGAGTCCTCAGCGTATGGTGAATTTGGCTGGGTGATCGACCCGGAGGGCAATAAGGTGGAACTCTGGCAGCCACCTGCAGGGCAATGAAGCCGGATAACAGCATGCTTCAGCTGGTCGCTACTTGCCATTGTGGAGCGGTGCAGATTAGTGTGCCTGCGATGCCGGAATTTGTCGTTGAATGTAATTGCTCGATTTGCCGTCGGAATGGCGCGCGCTGGGCATTTTATCGCGCCGATATGGTGCAGATGGTAGGCCATCCTGAACACAGCACGCAATACCTCTGGGGTGCCCGCTCTATCTGTACCATGCATTGTAAAATCTGCGGCTGTGCGACCCATTGGGAAACAATCAATGGTGGGCCGGCAGATCGTGTGGGCGTGAATAGCCGGCTGTTCGACCCTGAGCTGCTTGAAGGTATACGTATCCGGCATTTTGATGGCGCAGACAGCTGGACGTATGTCGATTAAGGATGTGTCAGGTCAGGGTTGGTATTGCAACCGCGCAGGTAGTGTGGAGACAGCTGTTGCCGCTAGCTTCATCAGACAGCAGGCTGTGTCTTTTTAAACCCCCCGAAGCTATTGATCAATGGTTCTTGAATGATGACAGCGCCACAGATTCTGGTTGCCGACGTACAGCGCCATCAGCAGCAGCTGATGGCTTTGCATGAGGAATATCTGGGCTGGGTCTTCAGTCAGCTGGCGCTGGTCGAGGATCTGCCTGCCAGCTCGCCCATATCGCCGCAGTTACCGCTGCAGGATTATCTGCCGACTGCGCTGGCAGCGGTCTGTACGCAGTCGCCACCGCAGGGCATATTTTATTTGCTGCAGGTGGATGGACACAGTATAGGGATGGGTGGCTTGCGAGGTCTGAGCACAGAGCTGGCAGAACTCAAACGCGTTTATCTGCGGCCCGCGTACCGGCGTCTGGGTCTGGCAGATAGCCTGATGCAGACTTTACTGGCTGATGCCCGCGCATTTGGCTACACTCGTCTGTGCCTGGATAGTGCAGTATTTATGCAGCCTGCTCAGCGGCTTTACCGGCGTTATGGTTTTGAGCCTTGTCCACCCTATGCTGGCACAGAAGTGCCGGTTGAATGGCAGGCGCACTGGTGTTTTATGCAGCGATCGCTGGCAGACTAGGGCCTGCTAATTTTTCTTTAAAGGAGTTAATTTGATGAGCAATATCAGCGTCAGCGTGACGATTAAGGCCACACCGGAACAAGTCTGGCAGGCTTACACCACACCGCAGGACATCAAGCAATGGAATGCGGCATCCGCAGATTGGCATACCACTGCAGCGCAGGTGGATTTGCGGGTAGGCGGGGCATTTTCTTCACGCATGGAAGCGAAAGATGGCAGCCATGGTTTTGATTTCGCGGGTGTCTATACAGAGGTTGTTCCTAGCCAGCGGCTCGCCTACCGCTTTGGTGAGCGTCAGGCGCAAGTCGATTTTGTCACGCAGGCAGACAGCAGCGTCAGGGTTACCGTGACGTTTGAACCGGAGAACGTCTACCCGCGCGAACAGCAACAGCAAGGCTGGCAGGCGATACTCGACAATTTTGCGCGTTATGTGGAAGCGGCAGCCTGAGTTGTACGCTGAACCGGGCAGCTTCCCTTTGGAGGCTACCCTTGCTTCAGAAATTTCAAATCCGCATATTTTCCGGACCGATGGCTCGTAATACGCAGGTCAGGCGGCCTTCGCGTTTGGATAACTGGTTTTCCCATTGTAACGGGCGCAGATTTTTTTCTTCATGGACGCCACCTTCGGCCAGCGGCAGGATGTAGTCGATTTCCCACCCATAGTCTGAAAAGCGATTGCCAAATTCCGTGTATTTGATCCAGGCTCCACACTGATCGCGGCGCCACGTGCTGGCATCGACATGATCAACCGTGCTGGCTTTATTCCAGATATGCAGCTTCATCGCTTCGTCAAACAGCATAGACAGTCTCCCTGTATCCATGGTGGTATGGAGTCAGCAGTTGGTATGAGTTCAGGCTGTTGTGTGGCGCTGCTGTCGCCCACAAGTTGTATAGAAATGTAGTTCTAATTTTGCCTGAATGCAATTTTTTTTTGGAAACGACGTTACGCTGGCCAACCAGATTCATCCTTCAGGTATAAGAAATTTGAAGGAATAAAAAATGAAGACTCAATGCCAGTGCAGGTTTTGAAGCAAAAATGGCTTGCACGCTAATATCTACGCGGACTTTACTGTCAGTGCTAAGCTGGAAATCGTTTTCCCCGACAATGAGGCTCAGGCAGATTAACTGTAAAACGATATGATGTTTTTGCAACAGGGGGCGGGTGCTGGCGGAAGTTTCAGATGACAGCTCAGCGCATCACAGCCATCTGCCCCGCAATTCCTGCAATGTCGTCCAGATAAGGCGGGTGCCAAACAGGCCGACCATCAGGCTGGAAAAGCGTCCCAGATTTTGGCGCTGTCGGTCGTAGCGACCTTGTATCGCCGGATGCGAAAACGCCAGCGCCAGAAACACATGCCAGATTATCGCATTGGCGTACACCAGCAACACCGCACTGAGCGTCATACGCCAGTCTGGTTGCGCTGGCAGCACGGTGGCAAACACGCTACCAAAGAACAGTGCAGTTTTCGGATTCAGGATATTGGTCAGGAAGCCCATACGGAATGCGGCTCTCAGGCGGATTTGCTGCGGTGTTACGGTTTGACTCTGCCCCTTGCTCTGCCACAGTTTGCTGGCCAGATACAGCAGATACAGACCCCCCGCTACTTGCACCAGCTGACGTAAAGCAGGATGGGCGTGAAACACGATACCGATGCCCAGCACTGCGAGTGTGGCCCAGGTCAGGGTAACGCAAGTAATACCGGCGGCGGCTGCCAGTGCCTGTGAACGCTGACCGCTGGCGGCTAACTGACCGACCAGTAAAAAGTTAGCGCCGGGCGTCACTAGCACGATCCAGTGCAATGCTGCGAGGGTGAGCAAGATCGATAACATTTGAATTCCGCTGGCAAAACAGGAAGTATGCCACTCTGACGCGACAAACTGCACACCAGTCATCCACAAATTTGCGCAAAACAGTCTGGGCCGTAGCAGTCTACAACTTGTCACAATATGACGAATCCATTGAACGAAGCCTGGTGGCATGATGGTGTTTTGTTGCAGGAGCGAATAATGCGTGTGCGATCTATCTTACTGGCGGCCATGTTGGGCTTCATCCTGATGCCGTGTCAGGCAGGAACGGCTAAGCTGATTCGTCTGGAACGTGCTGATGGGGAAGTGCGCAATGCGCTGGTATATCCTGCCACGGGTGCTTGTCAGGGTGTGGCGGTGATTTCGCATGGTGCCGGTGGCTCAGAACAAGGCTATGCCTATCTGGCGCAAGGCTTGGCTGAACAGGGTTGGCTGACGGTGGTGCCCGATCATCATGACAGTGGCACCGATGTCTTGCGCAGGCATCTGCGTGCCGGCAATCTGCAGTCCGCACTGACCAGCATGGTGACCGACAGCGCAGCTTACCGTGCACGGCAACTGGACATCAATGCGGCGCGCCTGTGGGCGCAGCCACGCTGCAATGCGAAAGCCAGCGTGTTGATCGGTCATTCCATGGGGGCAGCGACCACCATGATGGAAGCTGGTGCTGAGAATCTGATGCAGATACGCGCACAGAAAAGCTTTGACCGCTATATCGCGTTGTCACCACAAGGGCCGGGCATCATTTTTCCCGATCAGGCCTGGTCGGCGATTCGTCAACCCGTGTTGCTGCTGACGGGCACCCGCGATACGGAACTCGGTGGCTTGTCCTGGGAAAGCCGCACCACACCATTCAGTCAGATGCCTCCTGGCTGTAAATGGCTGGGGGTGATCGATGGCGCCACCCATCAGCATTTTGCCGGCCACGGTGCATCACGTTCATCGGAGAAACTGATCATGCAGACGGTACGCGCCTTCCTGCAAGCTGATGCCACATGCAGCCTGCCACCCGCCAGCCCGGGTTTGCGTTTGCAAAGCAAATGAACGGTCAGTTCAGTTTGACTGAACTACAAAGCGATAGACCCCATCTTCACCCAGGCTGCGTTGTAACTGCCCGGCGAACCACAGCTGGTGCAGATGGGCGAGTGCTTCGCCAATGGCAAAGGTCAGCTGATGCGCGTCGAGCGGGCGGCGGAACATCAGCGGCACGATATCGCAAGCCGACTGCGGCGTGGCGCAGGCGGCCAGCACTTCAGCCAGCCGCGCTGCATGATGTTCCTGCAATTGCTGTATGCGTGTATGCGCACCACGGAAAGGCTTGCCATGGGAAGGCAGGATCAGCACGTCCTGTGGCAGGCTGCGGTATTTTTGCAGGGAATCCAGATACTGCTGTACCGGATTGGCTTCCGGTTCTATCGCAAACACCGAGACATTGGTGGAGATGCGCGGCAGCAGCATATCGCCCGAAATCAGTAAGTTCAGTTCGGGGCTGTACAGCGAGGCATGTTCCGGCGAGTGGCCGTAACCAGCGATGACTTGCCAGGCGCGGCCATGGATCATCAGCGGCACGCCTTCCTGCAGGCGGTGGTAGCTGGCCGGAACGGTAGGCACCAGTCGCGTGTAATGGCCTTTTCTTTCCTGTATCTGTTCTTCCATGGCCGGGTCGAGCAAGCCATGACGGCGAAAATGCGGGAACATGGCGGTGCCATCCGCTCCTGGCAGCGCGGCCGACATCATGCGCGCAAATGCATATTCACCCGCCGTCATCCACAGTGGCGCTTTCCAGCGGCTGCATAGCCAATCAGCCAGACCGACATGATCAGGGTGGCAGTGGGTGACGATCACGCGTATCACCGGCAGTCCGCGTAAGTGATTATGCAGATCGCCAAACAACACTTCCCAGGTATCGCGCGTCACATCGCTGGCGATGCCACAATCGACCACGGTCCAGCCATGTACCGGCCCCTGATCGGTCATCAGGGTATCTTCCAGCAGCCACAGATTGATATGATTCAGGGCAAACGGCAGCCCCATTCTGATCCACAGTACGCCTGGAACGATTTCCATGGTTTTGCCGGGTTCCGGCAAGGTATCAGCGTAAGGGTAGGACAGTTCTTGTTCCAATGGATTCATAGCGGCGGTCTCAGGGTAAGCTCAGGGTGATTTCAGGCAGGCAGCCGGACTAACAGATGGCGTATCCGCGCCGGAGTTGGCTGCTTGCCTTGTATTGAGGTCAGAATGGCATGTTGTTGTGCTTGCAGTGCAGATCAACAAGTTGCTCAGAATAGCCTACAATGCTTTTTTATTGAATTGACGTTTACGTTAACTGCAGATTGTAATCAGAGTACACAACTTAAGCAAAGTTGTTACGGCCCTGCGTGGCATCCTCTCTGCGAAAACGGATTTCTTGTTTTAGAAAACTATGGCTACTTATACGATTACCGAACTGGCGCGTGAATTCGACATTACGCCGCGCGCCATCCGTTTTTACGAAGACCAGGGCTTGTTAAGCCCGACCCGCGAAGGTCCTAGTGGTCGAAATCGTGTCTATACGGCAAGAGAACGTACCCATCTCAAGCTCACCCTGCGCGGTAAACGCCTGGGACTGAGCCTGTCAGACATCAAAAGTCTGGTTGATATGTATCGCTCGCCCAAGGATACCGAGGCCCAGTTACACAGCTTCCTGGAAGTGCTGGCACGGCACCGTGCAGCGCTGGAACAACAGCGTGAAGACATCGAAGTGATGCTGGCCGAGATCAGTGCGCACGAGGAAAAAAGCCGTGGCTTACTGGGTCTGGCCCGGTTGCAGGAAGAAAGCGAAGGCTCCTGAGTCACCCGTTGTTGCTAATTGACGTTTACGTAAACGTCAATTAGTCGTATGATTTTCACTTTGCAGCGTCTGATATGGAGTTGGCATGAGTATGGACAGCATCCCGGCAGCAGAACAGCCAGCTGGCGAACTGGAAGCGCAGCTTGCCTTGCAGCTGTTGGAAGCCTTTAATCGTCAGGGCGCACTGATGGCCTGGCAGGCGAAAGTCACAGCGATGGCACCCGGCAGTTGCGAAATCAGCCTGCCTTACAGCGACAGAGTGACCCAGCAGCACGGTTATTTTCATGGCGGTGTGATCGGTACGCTGGCGGATGTGGCAGGCGGTTTTGCTGCAAATACCTTGCTGATGCCACACAGTGAATGCCTGACTGCCGAATACAAGATCAACATCCTGGCACCCGGCACCGGTGACACACTGATCGCGCGTGGCAGGGTAATCAAAAACGGCAAATCCCTGGTGGTGGCCAGTGCAGACGTGTTTGCAGTACAGGATGGCAAAGAAAAGTTATGCGCAGTGATGCAGCAGACCTTATTTGTCATCAGCAGGAAATAAGCTGTCCACAAGATAGCTTGCAGGATCGCGGCTAAGCGGTCGCAACAGCGTTGCCGTGACAGTTTCGTCAGTTCTAAAAATGAATGAATAAAGTGAGGATGACATGCTCCATTTACCTGGTTTGACTTTTGATCACGGCGAAGACATCGCCGCCCTGCGTGAAGCCGTACAACAGTTTGCGGCTGCAGAAATTGCGCCGCGTGCAGCGGAAATCGACCGCTCCGATCAGTTCCCTATGGATCTGTGGCAAAAAATGGGTGAACTCGGCATCCTTGGTGTCACCGTCAGCGAAGAATACGGCGGTGCGAATATGGGCTATCTGGCGCATATCGTCGCGATGGAAGAAATTTCCCGTGCTTCCGCATCCGTCGGTTTGTCTTACGGTGCGCATTCGAATCTGTGCGTGAACCAGATCAAACGCAACGGCAATGAAGCGCAAAAGCAAAAATACCTGCCAAAACTGATTTCCGGTGAACACATCGGCGCGCTCGCCATGTCAGAACCGAACGCCGGTTCCGACGTAGTCAGCATGAAGCTGCGCGCTGATCTGAAGGGTGATCATTATGTGCTGAATGGCACCAAGATGTGGATTACCAATGGTCCGGATGCCGACGTGCTGGTGGTTTACGCAAAAACTGATCTGGAAGCTGGCCCACGCGGTATGACTGCCTTCCTGATCGAAAAAGGCTATAAAGGTTTCTCGATTGCGCAGAAACTGGACAAGCTGGGTATGCGCGGTTCGCATACCGGCGAACTGGTATTCGATAACTGCGAAGTACCGCTGGAAAATGTACTCGGCGGAGTCGGCAAAGGCGTCAATGTGCTGATGTCGGGTCTGGATTTTGAACGTACCGTATTGTCCGGCGGCCCGCTCGGCATTATGCAAGCCTGTATGGATGTGGTCGTACCTTATATTCACGACCGCAAACAGTTTGGTCAGGCCATCGGTGAATTCCAATTGATGCAGGGCAAGATCGCTGATATGTATTCCACCATGATGGCATGTAAGGCCTATGTCTATGCCGTTGGTCAGGCGTGTGACCGCGCCACCACACCGGAAGCCGTGCGTGCTTTGCGTAAAGATGCGGCGGGTGCGATTTTGTACAGCGCTGAAAAAGCGACCTGGATGGCAGGTGAAGCGATCCAGATTCTGGGTGGCAACGGTTATATCAACGAATACCCGGTTGGCCGCTTGTGGCGTGATGCGAAGTTGTACGAGATCGGTGCCGGTACCAGCGAAATCCGCCGTATGCTGATTGGCCGCGAACTGTTTGCAGAAACCCGCTGATCGTGCCGTCAGCAACGCTTGCCGCAGTGATTCAGCGGCAAGCGTTGCTGCGGAGAATATTTCCATCTCAGGATTTGCTGACCATGTCTTATCTGCATATCACCACTCCCTTACTGCAGCATCGTCGTTTATCGGCCATGCTGGGTCAGTCAGTCTGGCTGAAAATGGAAAACTGTCAGCCCTCAGGCTCATTCAAGTTGCGTGGCATAGGGCTGATGTGCCAGCGTGCCGCCGCTCGTGGTGCGCGCCACTTGATTTGCCCTTCCGGTGGCAATGCCGGATTTGCGGCGGCGGTGGCTGGTGTGGCACTCGGAATTCCAACCACGATACTGGTGCCGCATACCACAGCTGACAGTGTGCGGCAGGCTATTCAGGCAATTGGCGCCACACTGCTGGTGGAAGGGCAGGTATGGGATGAAACCAATCAGGCCGCGCTGCGTCTGTGTGAACAGCCTGGTTATGTGTACATACCTCCGTTTGACCACCCGGATATCTGGGACGGCAATGCGACGTTGATGGATGAAGTCGCGGGTCAGCTGGATTTCGATGTGGTGTTGTGCTCAGTCGGCGGCGGTGGCTTACTCAGTGGTGTGGTGCAGGGCTTACAGCGTAATGGTCTGGCACACATCCCTGTACTTGCCGTGGAGACCGAGGGGGCCGCGTCTTATCACGCTGGTCTGGCGGCGGGGGAGTGTGTCACTTTGCCAGCGATTACTTCCATCGCGACCACACTGGGTGCGCGTCAGGTGTCGGCACATGCGCTGGCGCTGGCGCAACAGCATGACATCCGTAGCGTTGTGGTCAGCGATGCACAGGCAGTGGATGCCTGTCTGCAATTCGCCAACGATATGCGTAGCATCGTCGAGCCCGCCTGTGGTGCCACGCTGGCGGTGGCGTATCAGAATCTCCCACAAATCCGTGAATTTCAGCGTCCTTTGCTCGTCGTTTGTGGCGGGATTGCAGCCGATCTGGTTAAACTCAGTACTTGGAAAACCCAGTTTAACCTGACCTGAGCGAACGCCATGCCACATACCCATTTCCCCAAATTGCTGTCCTCGCAAATTGCGTTTGATATAGCCAGAACCATACTCGACGGTTTTGACAAACATTACCGTTTATTTCGCGCCAGCAGTCAGGCAGCAAAAACGCATTTTGAAAAAGGGGATTGGAAAACCGCACAGGCAGCAGCGACAGAACGGATACAGTTTTATGACAAGCGGGTGCGTGAATGTGTACAGGTGCTGGAAGACGAATATTCACAGGATGATCTGAGTGATGAAGTCTGGCGCGAAGTCAAACTGCATTACATGGGTTTGTTAATCGATCATTTGCGTCCGGAACTCGCGGAAACCTTCTTTAACACCGTCTGTACCAAGCTCTTACATCGCACTTATTTTCATAACGATTTTATTTTCGTGCGGCCCGCCACGTCGACCGAATACATAGAACGCGAAGACACACCGCCGACTTACCGGGTCTATTATCCGGCGACCGATGGCTTGCGTTTCACGATCAAACGTATCGTGACCAACTTCCGGCTGAATGCCAGCTTTGAAGATCTGGACCGTGATGTGGCGCTGGTAGAGGCACGTCTCAAAGCAAATTTTGGTCAGGAAAAGCTGGAGCCGAATCATCAGATTCAGGTGCTCGCCAATCTGTTCTACCGCAATAAATCTGCCTACATTATCGGTAAAGGCATTAACGGCAACCGCGAATATCCTTTCGTGATTCCCATCATGCACAAAACCAAGGGGCAACTGGTGCTCGATACCGTGTTGTTCGACAATATGCAGATCACGGTCTTGTTTTCATTCACCCGTGCTTACTTCATGGTCGATATGGAAGTGCCGTCGGCCTATGTGCAATTCATACGCAGCATCCTGCCGCGCAAACCACGCAGTGAGATTTACACCATGCTGGGTTTGCAAAAGCATGGCAAGAATCTGTTCTACCGCGACTTCCTGCATCACCTCAAATACTCATCCGATCAGATCGCAGCGGCGCCCGGTATCCGCGGACTGGTGATGCTGGTGTTTGCGCTGCCATCCTTCCCGTATGTGTTCAAGCTGATCAAAGACAGCTTTCCACCGCCTAAGGAAACCAGCAAGGAACTGATCAAAGAAAAATACCTGTTGGTGAAAAACCATGACCGCGTAGGCCGCATGGCCGACACGTTGGAATATTCCGATGTGGCTTTTCCACGCACGCGTTTTTCTGAGGAATTACTGGCCGAGATCGCCCAGTATGCGCCGTCTTTACTTGAGGTCAGCGACGACGAAGTGGTGATACGCCATCTGTACATAGAAAGGCGCATGACACCGCTGAATATCTGGCTGACCGAAGCTGAACAGCGTGGTGATCTGGCGGCCATGGAGCATGGCGTGCGCGAATATGGCAATGCGATCAAAGAACTGGTCGCCGCCAATATTTTTCCGGGCGATATGCTGTACAAAAACTTTGGTGTCACGCGCCATGGACGTGTGGTGTTTTACGATTATGACGAGATTGAATACATCACGGATTGCAAATTCCGTCAGATCCCGGCACCACGCAATGAAGAAGATGAAATGGCGGCGGAGCCCTGGTATCCGATCGCTAAAAATGACGTATTCCCTGAACAGTTTGGTACTTTCTTGCTGGGGAATCGTAAAGTCAGGGAATTTTTTATGAAACACCATGCGGACTTGCTGACAGCGGAATACTGGCAAGGTCGTCAATCACGCATCGTGGCCGGTAAGGTTGACGATGTGTTCCCGTATCCGCAGGAAATACGTTTTTGTCACCAGACCACGGCACTTTAGCCCGTGATCTGAATTCAGTTTTTAACAGGAGATAATCATGAATGACCCTATCGTTATCGTTGGCGCAGCGCGTACCCCTATGGGCGCTTTTCAGAGTGATTTCGCGACGCTGACTGCCAGCCAGCTCGGCGCAGTTGCGATCAAGGCAGCGGTTGAACGTGCCGGTGTGGCACCTGAACTGGTGGAAGAAGTTTTGTTCGGTAACTGCCTGATGGCCGGTCAGGGTCAGGCTCCTGCACGTCAGGCTTTGCTGGCAGCCGGTTTGCCGATGTCCACAGGTGCGGTCACGCTGTCCAAGATGTGCGGCTCCGCGATGAAAGCGACCATGATCGCCTTCGATT
This sequence comes from Cognatundibacterium rugosum, assembly GCF_014284365.1. Classification (GTDB taxonomy): domain Bacteria; phylum Pseudomonadota; class Gammaproteobacteria; order Burkholderiales; family Burkholderiaceae_D; genus Undibacterium; species Undibacterium rugosum. The sequence continues at coordinate 275,638 of NZ_JACOGG010000002.1, read as the reverse complement.
CTATCAATGCAGGCAGCAATGAAGTGCTGATCGCCGGTGGTATGGAATCCATGACCAACGCGCCTTACCTGATCCCGAAAGCCCGTGGTGGCTATCGCATCGGTCACGGCATGATGTATGACCACATGATGCTCGACGGTCTGGAAGATGCTTACGACAAAGGCCGTTCCATGGGCACCTTTGCCGAAGACTGCTCTGCCAAATATCAGTTCAGCCGCGAAGATCAGGATGCATTTGCCATCGCCTCCGTGAAACGTGCGCAGGCTGCTACTGCTGATGGCTCCTTTGCCTGGGAAATCGCACCGGTCACCGTTTCCAGCCGCGCCGGTGATGTGGTGATTGATAAGGACGAAGGTCCGCTTAAAGCACGACTGGATAAAATTCCTACTCTGAAAGCTGCATTCAAAAAAGACGGCACTATCACGGCTGCCTCTTCTTCTTCCATCAATGACGGTGCTGCTGCGCTGGTACTGATGCGCGCTTCCAAAGCCAAAGAACTGGGCCTGACACCGATCGCTAAAATTCTGGCCCATGCTTCCCATGCACAGGAACCAGGCTGGTTCACGACAGCACCGGTAGGCGCAATAGAAAAGCTGTACAAAAAAACCGGCTGGACTACAGAAACGGTCGATCTGTTTGAAATTAATGAAGCCTTTGCCACCGTGCCTATGGCAGCGATGAAAGAGCTGAATATTCCTCACGATAAAGTGAATGTACACGGCGGCGCCTGTGCGCTGGGTCATCCTATCGGCGCGTCCGGTGCCCGTATCATCATCACATTGATCGGTGCATTGAAGAAGCAGGGTAAAGCACGTGGTGTGGCTTCGCTGTGTATTGGTGGTGGTGAGGGGACTGCCATCGCCATCGAGCTGGTTTAAGCTGCCCTAAGCTACTGCGCGGCACACTCTTGAGCCTGCGATGCTCGTCGTACTTCAGTACGACTGCGCTTCTTAACTCAATATTGTGCCGCTCGCTACGCTTATGCCAGCTTAACAAGCGTTGTAAAAATTCATTTGATCCCTTGGAAATTGAATGAAGTCGCGCACTAAAGAAACTTGATTCCATCATGTCGTGAAAGACACTGCAAGAAGTATAAAAAGCGTAAAAACCAAGGTGCGCGGTGCGCATCGTTTGAACTAAAGGAAGCAATATGCCTGTCGCATTAATCATTGGCGCTTCGCGTGGTATCGGTCACGAATTGGCCTTGCAATACAAGGCGGCTGGATGGCGCGTGATCGCGACTGCACGTCAGCCTGAACAACTGGCGCAACTGCAGGATGCTGGCTGCGAAGCCTTGCCGCTCGATGTGAATAAGCTCAATGATTGTGCCGGTCTGGGCTGGCGGCTGGATGACGAAAAAATCGACGTCGCGATTTTGAATGCCGGGGTTTATGGCCCGCGTACCAGTGCCTTGAATGCGCCTTTACAGAACCAGTTTGATGAAGTGATGCACACCAATGTATTAGCTGCGATGCGCATTTTGCCTATGGTTTTGCCACTGGTGGAAAATGCACATGGCAAGCTGGCGGTGATTTCCTCACACATGGGTTCTATCGCGAGCCGTTCAGCTTCACAGGGTTGGTTATATCGTGCCAGCAAAGCCGCTTTGAATTCAGTATTGAAAGATGTATCGCTCCATACCGGCAAAGCAATTTGCGTCGCATTGCATCCGGGTTGGGTGAAAACCGATATGGGTGGTGCAGGCGCTGATCTGGACACCAGCGACAGCGCACAACGCATACGCAGTCTGCTGGAAGGTTTGCAAGCGGAACACCATGGCGGATTTTTTAATGCGGAAGATGGTGCCAGTCTGCCCTGGTAACCTGGTCAGCGCCCAACTAATAACGAGAAATAGAAGAGAGACTCACATGTTACTGACACCAGAACACGAAATGATACGCGACGCGATTCGCAGCTTTGCCCAGGAACGTTTAGTGCCAAACGCAGCGCGTTGGGATAAAGAGCAGCATTTTCCGGCAGAAGAACTGAAGGAGCTGGCACAAATGGGTGCGTATGGCGTTGCAGTACCGGAAGAGTTCGGCGGTGCCGGTATGGATTACCTGTCGCTGGCGCTGGTGCTGGAAGAAATCGCTGCCGGTGATGGTGGTACCTCGACCGTGGTTTCAGTGAATAACTGCCCGGTCTGCAGTATCGCCATGATGTATGCGAATGAAGCGCAAAAGCAGCAATGGCTGGTGCCGCTGGCACGCGGCGACATGTTAGGTGCATTTTGTCTGACCGAACCGCATGCCGGTAGCGATGCATCGGATTTGCGTACCACCGCGAGACGCGAAAGCAGTGCTGACGGCGATGTGTATGTACTCAATGGCGTCAAACAATTCATCACCAGCGGCAAACATGCGGACGTGGCCATCGTGATGGCCGTTACGGATAAAGCTGCCGGTAAAAAAGGCATCAGCGCATTCTGGGTTCCGACCGCTACCCCTGGTTACATCGTGGCAGGGCTGGAACACAAGATGGGACAACACTCTTCCGATACCGCACAAATCATGTTCGACAATTGCCGCATTCCGGCTGCGAATCTGATCGGCGAAGAGGGCATGGGCTATAAGATCGCCTTGTCCGGGCTGGAAGGTGGACGTATCGGTATCGCCTCGCAATCGGTCGGTATGGCGCGTGCCGCATTTGAAGCTGCACTGGCCTATGCCAAAGACCGCAGCAGCTTTGGTAAATCGATATACGAACATCAGGCCGTCCAGTTTAAACTGGCTGAGATGGCGACGCAGATCGAAGCGGCGCGACAACTGATCTGGCATGCCGCCAGCATGAAAGATGCAGGCAAGCCTTGTCTGAAAGAAGCGGCCATGGCCAAGTTATTTGCGTCGGAAATGGCAGAAAAAGTCTGTTCGGATGCGATACAGATACATGGAGGTTACGGCTATGTGAGTGACTTTCCGGTAGAGCGGATTTACCGTGATGTGCGCGTATGTCAGATTTACGAAGGCACCTCAGAAATCCAGAAAATTCTGATCAGCCGCGCGCTGGCCTGAGCGGAGTTTTGAAGAGCCAGGTCAGGCTCCTGATTGCAGCATGAAATGTCACTGTAGCGCACTAATTGACGGATGAGGAAACATCATGAAAGCACCTGTTGAATACTGGTTTGATTTTGTATCTCCCTATGCCTATATCGCAAGTCAGTCTATAGAGGCTTTGGCAGCACGCTATGAACGTGAGGTAATCTGGCAGCCAGTCTTGCTGGGCGCGGTATTCAAGGTCACGGGTTCCAGTCCGCTGACCATGCGCCCACCGGTGATGTCGGATTATTTCCGGCATGATTTTGTGCGCTCTGCACGCTTTGCCGGAGTACCGTTTGTATTGCCTGAACCTTTCCCGATCAATACCCAGAACACGGCCCGCGTTTGCCTGTGGTTACGACAAACCGCGCCGCAGCGTTGCGGTGATTTTGTGCGTGGTGTCAGCCGCGCTTACTTCACCGGACCGGCAGCCATCAATGACATCGCCTGGCTCAGCGCCTTTGTCGATCAGCTGGGGCTGGATGGCAGCGCGGTAGCAGCTGTATGTGCAGCGGATGAATGGAAAGACGCGCTCAAGCAGCAATGCGAGCAAGCGGTGGCGCAGGGCATATTCGGTGCACCCTGGATCCGGGTCGATGGCGAATCCTTCTGGGGTAATGACCGCTTGCCGCAAGTGGAAAAATGGCTGGCCGAAGGTGGTTTTTAAGCTTGGCCTTAGGCAGATAGTGGTGGACTTGTGAATCAAGGAGATAGCCGTGTTAAAAAAAGGATATAAGCAACTGGTCGATGAGGCATTTGCGCAGATTAAAACCTATAGCGTGGCAGAGGCCCTGACCAAGCTGGATCAGGCTGGTGTGCAATTCATCGATGTGCGCGATGTGCGCGAGCTGGAACGTGAAGGTGTGATACCGGGTGCCTTTCATGCACCGCGTGGCATGATTGAATTCTGGGTGGATCCGGACTCTCCTTACTTTCGTCCGGTATTTGAAGATAACAAAGAATTTATCCTGTTCTGTGCAGCCGGCTGGCGCAGCGCACTGACCACCAAAACCTTGCAGGATATGGGCTTGGAACGCGTGGCCCATATTGAAGGTGGTTTTGGTGCCTGGAAAGCCGCAGGCGCACCGGTACAGGAAAAGGAAGTGAAAAAAATCGTATGAGTCGTAATAGCAAGAAAACCGTGGCGGGCTGTCCTTGCGGCCAGGCTGCAGCGTATGAACAATGTTGTGCTGTGTATCATCAGGGGCAGCCTGCGCCGACTGCCGAAGCGCTGATGCGTTCGCGTTACAGTGCTTACACCCGCAATGATGAGGCTTATCTGCGTGCTACCTGGGATGAGCGTACCTGTCCTGCGGAACGCATCACGCATGATGATCCTACTCAATGGCTGGGACTGGAAGTGAAGCGCCATCAAACCGATGGTGATCAGGCGACCGTGGAATTTGTAGCGCGCTATAAGATAGGCGGCAAAGCCCATCGCCTGCATGAAATCAGCCGTTTTGTGAAATATGACGGCAAATGGTTGTATGTGGATGGCATCGTAGATTAAGCAGGCAGCGTGACGGTTGCCGGAAGAGACAGGCAGCGCTGCGTTCTACAAAAAAAATGATAAAAATCGGAAAGAAATTATGACGACATTAGAGTCCAAACTGAATCCACGTTCTGAAGAATTCAAAGCCAATGCCGCTGCGATGCAACTGGTGGTGGACGACCTGAAACAAAAGATAGCGCGTATTGCGCTGGGTGGCGGAGACGAAGCGCGTGCCAAACATCTGGCCCGTGGCAAATTATTGCCGCGTGACCGGGTACAGATGCTGCTTGATCCGGGTACCCCGTTCATGGAGTTTTCGCAGCTGGCTGCGTATGACATGTACAAGGAAAAAAACGGCAATGACGCGGCGCCTTCTGCGGGTGTGATCACCGGTATAGGCCGGGTCGCGGGTCAGGAATGTGTGATCGTGTGTAATGACGCGACCGTCAAGGGCGGTACTTATTATCCGATGACGGTCAAAAAGCATTTACGCGCACAGGAAATCGCCGAGCAAAACAACCTGCCCTGCATTTATCTGGTCGACAGCGGCGGTGCTAATCTGCCGAATCAGGACGATGTATTCCCGGACCGCGATCATTTCGGACGTATCTTCTACAACCAGGCCAATATGTCGGCCAAAGGCATACCGCAAATCGCAGTGGTCATGGGTTCGTGTACCGCAGGTGGTGCCTATGTGCCGGCGATGAGCGATGAATCCATCATCGTCAAAAATCAGGGCACGATTTTCCTCGGCGGCCCGCCACTGGTCAAAGCAGCTACCGGTGAGGTGGTCAGTGCTGAAGACCTCGGCGGCGGCGATGTGCATACCCGCTTGTCGGGTGTGGTCGATCATCTGGCACAGAACGACACCCATGCCTTATCGATGGCACGCACGATCGTCTCCCATCTGAATCGCCAGAAACCTGCTGAAGTCGTGCTGAAAACGCCGCAGGAACCGAAGTATCCGGCCAGCGAATTGTATGGCGTGATCCCGGTCGATACACGCAAGCCTTTCGATGTCCGGGAAGTGATCGCGCGTATCGTCGATGGCAGTACATTTGATGAATTCAAAGCGCGTTACGGCACCACGCTGGTGTGTGGCTTCGCGCATATTCATGGCATGCCTGTCGGGATTATCGCCAACAATGGTATTTTATTTTCTGAATCTGCACTCAAAGGTAGCCACTTTATCGAGTTGTGCTGCCAGCGTAAGATTCCGCTGGTCTTCCTGCAAAATATCACCGGCTTCATGGTGGGTCGTAAATATGAAAACGAAGGTATCGCCAGGAATGGCGCCAAGATGGTGACCGCTGTGGCGACTGCCAATGTACCTAAATTTACCGTGATTATCGGTGGCAGTTTTGGTGCCGGTAACTATGGCATGTGTGGTCGTGCTTATTCGCCACGCTTTATGTGGATGTGGCCGAATGCACGTATTTCGGTGATGGGTGGTGAGCAGGCGGCCAGTGTGCTGGCAACGGTCAGACGCGATGGCATAGAAGCCAAAGGCGGCAGCTGGAGCGCCGAAGAAGAAGCCGCGTTCAAACAACCGATCAAAGAACAATATGAGCATCAGGGCCATCCGTACTATGCCTCTGCCCGCTTGTGGGACGATGGCGTGATCGATCCGGCCGATACCCGTATGGTACTGGGTCTGGGCCTGAGTGCCGCGCTGAATGCGCCGATACCGGATGTGAAGTTTGGTGTGTTCAGGATGTAAGGCGATGCGGCGCTCTGTGCTCAGGCTGGCCATGTTGCTGATGACAGCAGCATGGATTCCATCTTCGTATGCAGTCAGGCCATCGTCCGCTGCAGCCTCGTCCTTTGCCGCAGACATCCACGAATCGGTGACTGATATAGCCGTGAGCGTGAATGAACGTTCGGGCCGGGCAGTCACCGCCAAGGTCGTCATCACGCAATTTAAGCCGGATGGTGACGGGCCGTTTCCATTTGTGTTGCTGAACCATGGGCGTGCGCCCAACCGCGCGCAGCCGCCGCGTTTCCAACTGACGCAGCAAGCCAGATATTTTGTGCAGCGAGGCTTTGCCGTATTCGTCCCTACCCGCATCGGTTACGGTGCCTTGGGTACAGAACCAGACCCGGAAAACGCCGGGCCCTGTAAAGCTAAAAATTATGCGTCAATCGCACAGGCTGCCAGCGATGAAATTTTGGCTGTGATTGCCTATGCAGCGCGTCTGCCCTACGTGGATGCGCAGCGTTTGCTGCTGGTCGGGCAATCGGTAGGCGGCTACAGCACGGTCGCAACGGTCGCCAGAAATCCTGCCGGACTGATCGCTGCAATCAATTTTGCAGGTGGCTCCGGAGGTGACCCCAAGACACGGCCGGGTGAACCTTGTGAAGCCGATAAGCTGGACCAGATGTTTGCGAATTTCGGTCTTACCAGTAAAGTCCCTATGCTGTGGCTGTACACAGAAAATGATCAGCATTTCTCAGCGCAACACGGCAGAGCGTGGCATGCCGCGTTTATTAATGCGGGTGGCCAGGCAGAGCTGAAAGTGCTGCCCCCGTTTGGTCGCGACGGACATCGTTTGTTCAGCGCCGGTTTAGACATCTGGCAACCGCTGGTCAGTCATTTCCTGGATGAGCATGGTTTTCCTGCGCAGAAGAAGTAAGGTAACAAAAGTGATGTTCACGAAAAAATTGAAAACCTCTTACTAGGTGCCTTATGCATAGTTTTAGAAATTATATTCTCCGTCAAAGCTTGCTGCTGCTGATTGCACTGCTCAGCGTTACCCGCGTCTATGCATTTGATCTGGCGCTCGCAAATCAAGGTGATCGCGTCGAAGATGGTATTGTGCAAATAGGTGCACGTGAGTTCGCACTCCCGCCAGGTGTTTGGATATTGACAGCCAAACATAAGCGCAGAGTCTCCTTCAGGAGCACAATTGATGAAGGTGCAGATGTGTGGACTGGGTATTTCGTGAATCTGAAAGACAAGCAGTTTCGCGCTGCAATCGAGCTGGGCGCATCAGTGTCGTCGACCTCAACCAGGCGTTGGTTGCCTGAGCCGTGCAAGCGCGACGATGTATATTTTAAAGACAGCTTCAATAGCCACATCGATTTTCCCGAATGTTTGTTGATCACGCATAGCATAAAAATGTTTGAACGCAGTGCACAGCCTTGGTGGCAGCCGACTTCGCTATGGTTTGCTGAGCAGGGGATCAAATTGCCTACAACGACGCTGGCAGCCATGTATGACAAATATCAGTTTGGGGATTGTTTGCTGGTAAAGGTTTGGTGGAATCCTGAATTTGCTGGCTTGCCGCCGTCAAAAAATGTGACACAGTGGTCGAAAAATGACTGGAACAAAGACAGGGTGGAAAGCGATCCGGCCCGTTCTGCGTATATGCAGCAGTTCGTTGCATGGTCGCAGTTAATGTCCGATTCTTACCGCGCCAGTCTGAACAAGAAGCCTATGATCGCTTTGCCTGACTTTCCCTTAGCAAAAACCGAAAGATGACCAGTCATTGAATGGCGAAGCAGTTACGTAAAAAAAAGTGAGCCATCGCAATATAGAAAATTTCGGCTTGCTTGTCACAAGATAAGTGGTAAAGGGTAGTTCAGAATAACTGAAATCTGGAAATGTAGCGCCTGCTTTTCCATACGGTTCAGCTATATTTTTGTTGACGGAAACTGAGTATGAAAAAGAAAAATTTAAGTCAGTTATTGGCAGGTGCGGTATTGTTATCTGCATTAGCCGCCTGCGTCACGACGTATGTGCCACCAGTGGGGGGGAATACGGTGCAACTTACAGTACAGCCCACTGTGTTGACTGGACGTAGCTTCCGGCTGAGTCTGTTTCAGAGTCCGCTGTCCTGCGCTGGTCCTATGACAGTGATGCATGGCGATGGTCCGACTAGTACACATACGACCCGCTTACAGGCTAACGTGCTCAATACCTTGAGTCTTGAAGGTTTTCGATCCGGATCAACATGTAATGTGAATTTTTCTTTTGTGCCTAAAGCCGGACGTAATTATTTATTGGATGCCAGTCTGGATGAGAGTGGCTGTATGGCGGTCATTTATGACGTGACCGAAGCGGGTAAACCCAGATTTGAAGAAAGTTGGTTACGTCGTAATGTCAACGGTCGGCAATGCGTGCCTTTAAGCGAATCCTTGCGGCTACCACCCGCGAAAGCAAATAGCCCGAAAAGTAGTTTGGACGACTTTAAAGATTTGCTACCGGCCAGATAAGCAAAGGATGACACGATGAGATTCACTGTACACCGTGCTGTTTGCCTGAGTTTGCTATGTACACATGCGGTATTCGGCAATCAGGCCAGTGCGGAGAGTCCGGACAAATTGTATGCAAGGCTGGCACCCAGCGTGTGGCGGGTGTTTAGTTTTGACAAAGCGGGTAAAGCCATGAGCCAGGGTAGTGCCGTCGTGACTGGTAAGGGGGTACTGCTGACGAATTGCCATGTGATCAGCAAGGCTGCCAAGATTGTGTTGAACCAGCAAAATCAGAATTTCCCGGCGCAGTTAGAACATATCGATATAGAGCGCGATTTGTGCCAATTACGCGCTGCAGACCTGCCCGCTGTGGCAGTACCGGTGGGAGATGCGAGTCAATTGGTCGTGGGACAAAGAGTTTATACCATAGGCAATCCGGTCAATATGGAACAGACCTTGAGTGATGGTCTGGTCTCAGCCTTACGCCGCGATAAAGAAAACCAGCTGAGTCTGATCCAGATATCGGCACCGATTTCACATGGGTCCAGTGGCGGTGGATTGTTCGATGAGAAGGGCAATCTGGTCGGTATCACTTCTGCCGGTATCGATGCGGCGCAGAACTTGAATTTTGCGATACCGATTAACTGGGTTAAAGAATTGCCGGTACGCAGTCAGGCGGCGCTTGAACGCTACCGTACGGGTAACAATGCGCAAAGCACTGCACAAAATACTGTACCTAAGCCTGCTGCCACCATAGCGGTGGTCAGTCCACCCGTGGGCTCCGGTTCCAGCCCCAGTCCCGGCCCCAGGCCTGTTGTTACCGGACCGGAATTGAATGAAATACTCAAACGTCCGACACCGGTTGTTGAGTCCGGTTTTGCTGACATCAATGATATTGCAAAGCTCGATCAATTCGGCGTCAGAAAAGGGTATGAGAATTTCCTCAAAGCGGACATGCCACGTGCCTTTGCGATCGTGGAAGGTGGAACGGGCTGGTGGATTTCATTTGGCAGCAAGCCAAAAAATCCGGCTTCGTCGCCCGATCCCCGGCAGCGTGTGGTCAAGGACTGCGAAGAGAGATACCAAAAACCTTGTTACTTATACGCGATTGATGATCAGGTAGTGTTCAAACCCTCACGTGATATTGCAGCTTACACCGGCGCTACACCCTTACCGCCTGCATCGGGTTTTGCGAGTATCAGCGATATCAGTAAGCTCGAAAAATTCGGCGTCAGGGTGGGCTACGAGGTATTTCTGAACAAGCCATTTCCACGCGCCTTTGCAATCACGGCAGATGGGAAATCGTATTTGTCAAACGGGACAAATCCCAAAAACCCGGAATCCTCACCCGAGCCGCATGTGCGTATCTTGGGTGAATGTGAACGCTATTACCAGCGTAGCTGTTATCTGTATGCAGTGAACGGTATCGTGGTGTTCCGTCCACCCAAAGAATTACAGTCGGCGAACTAAATGTGTGGTGCCTGTACACCGCATGTCACGATGTTAATTGTGTCAGTGTGCAGTCAGTATGAATGTAGCAGGTGCTCAAGCAGCAGAACAGAACTTATCAGGAGAATTTGTTGGAAACACTACTCGTCAGCATAGAACAAGCGATCGCCACCGTGACCCTGAACCGTCCCGATGTGCGCAATGCATTTAACGAAAACACGATCGCCGAACTTACTCAGGTGTTTCAGCAACTGGATAAGGACGACACGGTACGCGCGGTGGTGTTGGCTGCCAACGGCCCGGCCTTTTGTGCGGGTGCCGATCTGAACTGGATGAAAAAAATGGCGGACTATACCCATGCTGAAAACCTGGCCGATGCCGGCCAGCTGGCTGCCATGCTGGCTGCAATTTACCGTTGCAGCAAACCGGTGTTGGCCAAAGTGCAGGGTGATTGCTATGCCGGTGGTATGGGGCTGGTGGCGGCCTGTGATATCGTGGTTTGCGTGGACAGTGCGAATTTTTGTCTGAGCGAAGTCCGGCTGGGATTGATACCGGCCACGATTTCTCCGTATGTGATCAAGGCCATGGGAGAAAGTGCGGCACGTCGCTATTTCATCACCGCTGAACGCTTCAGCGCCGCCGAGGCGCAGCGCTGCGGGTTGGTGCATGAGCTGGTGAGTGCGGAAGCGCTGGACAGCAAGGTCGCGGAACTGACGAAAGCCTTGGTATCCAACAGCCCGAACGCGGTGCGTCAGGCCAAGCGTCTGGTGCAGGATGTGGCCGGGCGCGAAATCACGACTACGCTGATCGCCGCTACAGTGGAAGGCATCGCGCAGATCCGCGCTTCTGAGGAAGGACGTGAAGGCGTGCGTTCTTTCCTGGAAAAACGCAAACCGTCCTGGCTGAACTGAAACTCGGTTTTAAGTAGTAAAAAATTAAGAATAACCCGCCATCCTGTCAGGATTGCGGGGGCTAACACCGGAAGCTGGTGAAAAGTCGCATAAAATACGCGCTTTGTTAACCAGACTGAGCTAAGCCGGGTGCCGCCGCAGCGATGGCGGCTTAGCTCAGTCTGATCCGTAGTCTGGAGTGATTTTGGAAACACAAACGAACTGGGTCAGCAGAAGCCTGCAACACGTCTGGCATCCCTGCACTCAGATGCAACATCATGCTGCGATTGATCCCGTGCCGCTGATACCTGTCAGTCACGGACGCGGTATCTGGCTGTATGACATGGAAGGCCGTCGCTACCTGGATGCGATCAGCTCCTGGTGGGTCAATCTGTTCGGCCATGCCAATCCACGTATCAATGCCGCCCTCAAAGAACAGCTGGATCAGCTCGAACATGCGATGCTGGCTGGCTTCACCCATGCGCCAGTGATCGAATTATCTGAACAGCTGGCGGCACTGACTTCGCATCAGCTGGGACATTGCTTCTATGCCTCGGATGGCGCTTCGGCAGTGGAAATCGCCTTAAAAATGAGTTTTCATGCCTGGCGCAATCAGGGCCAGACGGAGAAGCAGGAATTCATTTGCGTGCAGGGCAGTTATCACGGCGAAACCGTCGGTGCGCTCGCCGTCACCGATGTGAGTTTGTTCCGCGACGCCTATGGACCTATGCTGCAAAGAGCACATGTGGTCAGCTCCCCCGACGCGCGTCAGGCGCAAGCCGGTGAAAGCGCCGCCGATGTGGCCTTGCGTGCCGCCGCCGATCTGGAGCGGGTGTTACAGCAGCGCAGCGGCAAAGTGGCGGCCGTCATCATCGAACCGCTGGTGCAATGTGCGACCGGCATGGCGATGCATGATCCTGTATATCTGCAGCGTCTGCGTGCCTTATGCGACCAGTATCAGGTGCATTTGATCGCGGATGAAATCGCAGTTGGCTGTGGCCGCACCGGTACTTTCTTTGCCTGTGAATCGGCTGGCATCTGGCCTGATCTGCTGTGCCTCTCTAAGGGCATCAGCGGTGGTTATCTGCCACTGAGTCTGGTGATGAGCACCGACGCGGTGTATCAGGCGTTTTATGATACCGATGTGCGCCGTGGTTTCCTGCATTCGCATTCGTATACCGGCAATCCGCTGGCTTGCCGTGCGGCGCTGGCGACCTTGCAGATTTTTGCCGATGATCAGGTATTGAGCGCTAACCGTGCGCGTGCGCAGGCTATCGCGACTGCCTTCGCGCCGCTGCAGAATGACAGCCGGGTCGCACATGTGAGGCAGCAAGGCATGATCTTCGCGTTCGATGCGATAGAGCCTGATGCGGCGCGTGCTGCGAGCTTCTCGCGCCGCTTTTTCAGTGCCGCGCTGGAGGAAGAATTATTAATGCGTCCTATAGGGCGCAGTGTGTATCTGATGCCGCCGTATATTCTGAGCGATGAAGACATCGCCTTGCTGGCACAGAAAACCATGAACGTATTTGAAAAGGTTATGCATGAGTAGTCGTTCCCAACACCCTGCCGACAGCAGCACGTCCGGCCTGCATTTACAGCTGGCAGCGGCAGGCCATCCTTTACTGCAAGGCTTGCAACAAGAGCTGGCAGAACTGGATAAGCAGCATTTGATACGCCGCCGTCGCACTGTCGAACATGTGCACGGTGCCAACCTGCGCGCCGAAGAGCGTGACCTGATTGCATTTTGCAGCAATGATTACCTGGGTTTAGCGACCCATCCGCTGGTGGTGCAAGCCTTGCAAAAAGGTGCATCGCTGTATGGCGCCGGCAGTGGTGCCTCGCATCTGATCAGTGGCCACAGCCGCGCCCATATGGCACTGGAAGAGCGGCTGGCAGAATTCATGTCGCCCTGCATAGCGCAGGCACGTGCACTATATTTCTGCACTGGCTATATGGCGAATCAGGCCGTGGTCACTGCCTTGTCGGGCAAGGACGCGGCCGTGTTTTCAGAGGAACTCAATCATGCCTCGCTGATAGATGGTGTGCGTCTGTCACGCGCGCATACTCAGGTGTTTCCGCACAAAGACTATGCCGCATTAGAAAGCATGCTGCAAAACTGCCGCCATCAAAAACGGGTGGTGGTGACGGATAGCGTATTCAGCATGGATGGCAATATCGCTGAATTGCCGCGTCTGCTGGCCTTATGCGAACAATACGATGCCTGGCTGATCGTCGATGATGCGCATGGTTTTGGCGTGCTGGGCGAACACGGACGCGGTGTGCTGGAACACTTTGCGCTGCAGTCACCGAATCTGGTGTACATGGGCACACTGGGTAAAGCGGCCGGTGTTGGCGGCGCATTCGTGGCTGCCCATGAAACCGTGATCGAATGGCTGATCCAGAAAGCGCGTGCCTACATCTACACCACCGCTGCTGCACCGGCACTGGCGCATGCTTTACTGACCAGCATAGATATCATCAGCGGTGAAGAAGGCCAGCAACGACGCACCCATCTGAATAAGCTGATCCATCAGTTCAGTGATGGCCTGAATCTGCAAATGTGGCAATTGATGCCATCCATCACCGCCATTCAGCCGGTCGTGATTGGCGCCAATGCAGCCATGCTCAGCATTGCCGGTAACTTGCTGGATCAGGGCTACTGGGTCGGTGCGATACGTCCGCCGACTGTGCCGCAAGGCAGTGCGCGTTTGCGTGTCACCCTGTCTGCGGCGCACAGCGAAGTGCAGGTACAACAATTGATCCAGGCCATTAATCGCCTGGATCAGATGAGTTATGTGGCACAGTGCTTTGCCGAGGTAGCCTGATGACGACGCTGCGTCAACGCGACTTTTTTATCACCGGCACCGATACCGAAATCGGCAAGACCTTTTGCAGCAGTGCCTTATTGCAGGCCTTCAGCCAGCAGGGTGTCAGCACGCTGGGCCTGAAGCCAATCGCATCGGGTGCGGAATGGCGCGATGAACAATGGCATAACGACGATGTCGACGCGCTGATGGCAGCATCCAGTGTGCAGGCGCCGCAAGCACTGGTTTGTCCTTACCTGATGCAGACACCCGCTGCGCCACATATCGTGGCCAGGCTGGAACAAGTGTCGATAGAACTGCCGCGCATACAGGCCGCCTGTGAACAGGCGCGCAGTCTGGCCGACGTGGTGATCGTGGAAGGCGTGGGCGGTTTTTGCGTGCCGCTCAACGAGCACACTGATACTGCGCAACTGGCGCAAGTGCTGGATTTGCCGGTGATCTTAGTGGTTGGTCTGCGCCTGGGGTGTATCAACCATGCTTTGCTGACGGCGCAGGCTATCCGTGCGCAAGGCCTGACGCTGGCTGGCTGGATTGCCAATACCGTCGATCCCGACATGCTCCACCTGCAAGACAATATCGCCGCGATTGCCCAGCGCATCGCCGCTCCCTTACTTGGCCACATCCCGCGTCTGCGCGGAACGGCCGCGGAACAGCGCAGCGCTGCTGCTGCCTGTCTCGACCTTAACACACTTACACTTCAGTCAAGGAAGACTTATGCAAGCGAATGAACCCCTGCAACAGCCGCTGAGTTTTCAGCCACCTGTAAAAAAAATTGAAGCTGAAACCTGGCCGGTAGACGATGTGCTGGCCTTATTCGATCTGCCTTTCAATGAACTGATGTTCAAAGCACAGTCCGCCCATCGCGCCAATTTCCCGGATGGTGATGTGGAACTCGCGACGCTGTTATCGATTAAGACCGGCGGTTGCGAAGAGGATTGCGGATACTGCCCGCAGGCTGCACGTTACGATACCGGCGTGGAAGCCAAGAAAATGCTGGATGTGCGCGAAGTGCTGGATGCTGCCAAAGCCGCACGTGAAAATGGTGCAACCCGCTTCTGCATGGGCGCCGCATGGCGTTCACCGAAAGACCGCGATATGGAAAAAGTCGAAACCATGGTGCGTGAAGTCAAAGCCATGGGTTTGGAAACCTGCGCCACACTCGGTATGCTGAAAGAAGAGCAGGCGCAGCGTCTGGCTGACGCTGGCCTGGATTACTACAACCATAATCTCGATACCGCACCTGAGTTTTACAACAATGTGATTTCCACCCGTGACTACCAGGACCGTCTGGACACACTGGGTCATGTGCGCAATGCCGGTCTCAAAGTCTGCTGCGGCGGCATCGTCGGCATGGGTGAATCGCGCCGTCAGCGTGCCGGTCTGATCGCCCAGTTGGCGAATCTGAATCCTTATCCGGAATCGGTGCCGGTCAATCATCTGGTCCAGGTCGAAGGCACGCCTTTACACGGCCTCGATCCGCTCGATCCGCTGGAATTTGTACGTACCATCGCTGTCGCCCGCATCACCATGCCGAAAGCCCGCGTGCGCTTATCCGCCGGCCGTCGTCAAATGGGTGAAGCGGTACAGGCGATGTGCTTCCTGGCTGGCGCCAACTCGATTTTCTATGGTGATAAATTACTCACGACCGAAAATCCGGAAGCCGAAGACGACCGCGTATTGCTGGCTAAGCTGGGCCTGAAAACCCGTGGCAAAGTGGAAGCGAAGGCAGGTAGCTGCAGCTGACCAAACCTGGCATCGTTCAACGCGATCCGGAGACACTGCAGCAGCCTGGCAAAAATTGAATAGCGCAGCCTGTTGTTGAGATCTGAGTTGAACGATTTTAAATGACTTAATAAGAAAGATAGAGACCATGTTCACCAAAATCCTGATCGCCAACCGTGGCGAAATCGCCTGCCGTGTCGCTGCGACTGCACGCCGTATGGGTATCAAAACCGTTGCTGTGTATTCGGAAGCGGACGCCAATGCCCGGCACGTGGCGGTCTGTGATGAAGCGGTGCTGATCGGTCCGGCAGCGGCCAAGGAAAGCTATCTGCGCGCTGACAAAATTATAGAGGTGGCGTTGGCGACCGGTGCCCAGGCGATTCATCCTGGTTATGGTTTTCTATCTGAGAACAGTGAGTTCGCCGAAGCCTGTGCCCGTCATGACATTGCATTCATTGGCCCGCCAGCTTCTGCGATTGAAGCCATGGGCAGTAAGTCGGCAGCGAAATCGCTGATGGAAAAAGCCCATGTACCGCTGGTACCCGGCTATCACGGCGACAATCAGGACCCTGATTTTTTGCAGGCTGAGGCGGACCGCATCGGTTATCCGGTCTTGCTGAAAGCCAGTGCCGGTGGTGGTGGCAAGGGCATGCGCGTGATTGAAAGCAGCAAGGATTTCAAAGACGGTCTGGCATCCTGCAAACGCGAAGCGATCAATTCCTTTGGCGACGACAAGGTACTCGCAGAAAAATATTTGCAGCGTCCGCGTCATATCGAAATTCAGGTGTTCGCTGATACCCATGGCAATTGCGTGTATCTGTTTGAGCGTGATTGCTCGGTACAGCGCCGCCATCAGAAAGTATTGGAAGAAGCGCCGGCACCGGGCATGACTGCGGAACGCCGTGCGGCGATGGGCGAGGCCGCAGTGGCCGCAGCCAAAGCGGTCGGCTATGTCGGTGCGGGTACGGTTGAGTTTATCGCCAATCAGGATGGCTCTTTCTACTTCATGGAAATGAATACCCGTCTGCAGGTCGAACATCCGGTCACAGAAATGATTACCGGTACCGATCTGGTGGAATGGCAGCTGCGTGTCGCAGCCGGTGAAAAACTGCCGTTGCAGCAATCTGAATTACAGATACATGGCCATGCCATCGAGGCGCGTGTGTATGCAGAAAATCCGGAAAAAGGCTTCCTGCCTTCCATCGGTACTTTGCGTCATCTGCGCACACCGGAGGCGGTCAGTTTCACGCTGGGCGGCGCTGCCGAACCCGCGGCTTTCCGTATCGACAGCGGTGTGCGCGAAGGCGATACCATCTCGCCTTTCTATGATCCTATGATCGCGAAAATGATCGTATGGGGTAAAGACCGTCAGGAAGCGCTGGCGCGGATGGCGCAGGCATTGGCGCAATATCAGATCGTTGGCCTGCATTCGAATATTGGCTTTTTATCGCGCCTGGTGACGGGGCAGGCATTCTCGGGTGCGGATCTGGATACCGGTCTGATCGAGCGCAATCAGGCCAGCTTATTCCCAGCTTTGCAGCCCGCTACGCTGGGCACGCTGGCCTGCGCCGCTGTGGCCTTGCTGCGTTCAGAACAAAGCAGTGGCAGCGATCCGTGGCAGAGCAGCCATGGCTGGCGTATGAACAGTCAGTTACGGCGCAATCTGGAATGGACGGAAGAACAGCAGGCGCACAGTGTCAGCGTCACCTATCTGGCGCAGGGCTGGCGCATACGCAGCGCGCAGCAGGAAGTGGAAGTGCGGCTGGTGCAAGCCAGTGGCAATGACATCGTGCTGGCGCTGGGCGAGCAAACTGTGCGTGCCACCGTGGTGCGTGATGGTGAATTCTTCCATGTATTCAGCCAGGGTCAGCACAGCGTACTGCAGTATCAGGATGCGCTGGCCCATGCGGGTGAGACAGAAGCCGAAGGCGGCCGCCTGACCGCACCGATGCCGGGCAAGATCGTGGCAGTACTGGTCAAGTCGCAACAGGAAGTGAAAAAAGGCGATGCTTTGCTGATCATGGAAGCCATGAAAATGGAACACACGATTTCAGCACCGCATGACGGCGTGATCGATGAAGTTTTGTATGCAGTTGGCGATCAGGTCAGCGAAGGCGCGCAATTGCTGGCGTTTGCGCAGTAGCATGTCACATCCCTTCTCCCGCGTGCGGGAGAAGGGCAGGGATGAGGGTGCTTGATAAATGGCAATGAATAAAATATCTGTTTGTATAAAGGTTGCGCTAACTATTTGTTCCGCCTTTGCCACCGCCCTCACCCCCGGCCCCTCTCCCGCTCGCGGGAGAGGGGAGTAGCGGGCAGCATTGATATACTGGATAAGCTTCACATGTCTGATCTGACTCCACATCCTCCAATCGCGTTGCCGGGACACGTTGTAACGCAAAGGCATACAATGACGCCCTGCGCTGATTGCCCGCCATCGTTCGCCATATGCATGGCCAATAGGAATTGAAATGACACTACTCTCTATCAATATCAATAAAATTGCTTTGCTGCGCAATTCGCGCGGCAGGAATTATCCTGACGTGGATGCGTTTTCTGCGCGTTTTCTTGAGCTCGGTGTAGCCGGGATTACGCTGCATCCGCGTCAGGATCAGCGTCATGCGCGTTACTCGGATGTGGACAGCCTGGGTCGCCTGTGTCAGCAACGTGGGGCGGAACTGAATGTGGAAGGTTATCCTGCGCAGGAATTCATGGATGTGGTGTTACGCCATCGTCCCGCGCAATGCACGCTGGTGCCGGACGCGCCGGATCAGCTGACGTCTGACCACGGCTGGGATATGCAGCGCGATGCGGCGCTGCTGGCACCGGTACTCGCGCAATTAAAGGTGGCAGGTATACGCAGCAGCCTGTTTGTGGATGCGGGCATCTCTGACGCTGATCTGGCACTGGCGCGTCAGCTGGGGGCGGACCGCGTAGAGTTATATACCGAGCCCTATGCAGAAACCTATGGCAGTGCTGAGAACGATGCCATCTGGGCGCAGTTCGCTGACACGGCGAAACGCGCGCAGCAGGCGGGTCTGGGGGTGAATGCGGGTCACGATCTGAACCTGCAGAATCTGGGCCGTTTTTTACAGATTCCCGGCATACTCGAAGTCTCTATTGGTCATGCCGTGATCGTGGAAAGCCTTGAGCAGGGCATGGACAGCGTCACACGTCAGTATCTGGCTATCGTGCAGACAGCGCAGGCCGCTGCTTAAAGCGAATCATAAGATGAACACAGGGGGAACACCAATGTCGCAGTTACCGCAACAAGTCAAAATCGTTGAAGTCGGACCTCGTGATGGTTTGCAAAACGAAAAAGAAAGCATCCCGGCTGAAGTGAAAATCGAACTGGTGAATCGCCTGACAACTGCCGGTTTTGCCAATATCGAAGCCGCGTCTTTTGTGTCACCAAAATGGGTACCACAAATGGCGACCTCGACCGAAGTGATGGCGGCAATCACGCGCAAGCCGGGTGTGATTTATTCGGTACTGACGCCGAATATGAAGGGCTTTGAAGCGGCACTTGCGGCTGGCGCGGATGAAGTGGTGATTTTCAGTTCGGCTTCGGAAGCATTCGCACAAAAAAATATCAACTGCTCCATCGCTGAATCAATAGAACGTTTCCGTGAAGTCGCAGCGGCCGCGAAACAGCATCAGATCCGTCTGCGTGGCAGTATCAGTTGCTCTTTCGGTTGTCCGTATCAGGGTGAGGTACCGGTCAGCAGCGTGGCGGATGTGGTACGTGGCTTGCGCGATCTGGGTTGCGACGAAATCGATATCGCCGACACCATAGGCGTGGGTACTGCCAGACAGGTACAGCATGTGATGCAAAGCGTGGCACAGGAATTCCCGCTGGCTGGCTTGTCCGGTCACTTCCACGACACTTATGGTCAGGCACTGGCCAATATTTATGCGAGTCTGGAAGTTGGCGTTTCGATTTTCCATTCCAGCGTCGCTGGCCTCGGTGGCTGCCCTTATGCCAAAGGTGCTACCGGTAATGTCGCTACCGAAGATGTGTTATTCATGCTGCAGGGCCTGGGCATACACACCGGCATCGATCTGGATGCAGTGGTCGATGCCGGTCAGTTTATTTCTGCCCACCTGGGCCGCAAAGCGGTGAGCCGCGCAGGCAATGCGCTGGCGGCTAAGCGTCTGGGCTAAGTGCTTGGACTAAGCGCTTGGACTTCTCGGCTTAGCGATCACGTCCAGCGTTTGCCGTATCACCCAGTCAGCATCATCCAGCGGCAGATCATGTCCGGCCTCGGGATGCAGCCGTAATTCGGCATTCCAGCGTTGTGCCAGCGTGATGGAGCATTGTGGATTCACCAGCGCATCTTGGGCACCGGCCAGGATGCGTAAAGCGACAGCTGGCGCCTGATCCGGCGCGCGGTAATGCATGGCCGCATACAGCTGGCGCAGCACATTGCGACGGCGTACCGGATGGGCCTGTGCCAGGCTGACCCAGTGCGCCACGATTTCCGCTGCTTCCTCTTTTGCGGCAGTGCCGTTAAAGCGCTGGCTGGTCAGACGCAGTATCAGTTGTTCGCGTTGCTGTACGCTGCCACACAACATGGTGTACACCAGCACCGCATAATTGCGTGGCCGCAGACGTTGATAAAACGGGCTATGCGGCGCCAGGCTGGTATTGATCAGCGTCAGATCCTGAATTTCATGCGGATAGCGCTCAGCCCAGGCCACCGCCACCATCGCCCCCAAAGAAATCGCCATCAGCCGGATTTTGCCTGACGGCTGTTGTCCACACTGTGTACTTAACTGCGTACGCAATTGCTCTACCATCTGCGTCACACTGGTGGCGCTGCTTTGCGCTGACAAGACGCCGTTGCCGGCAAAGTCCAGCGTCAGGATGCGCTGATCGGGATAGGCTTGCTGCAGGGCGGCGACAAAGCTGCCCCAGTGGCGTTGTTCGCGCATCAGACCGCGTAATAAAACCCAGCTCATACCGCCCGCCATCCTGTCATGGCCGGTACCAGCGTTGTACCGCCCGTTCCTGCAGACGCAGACGGGTAGGGCCGCTGGCCAGCCATTGCTGATAGCCGCAGGTGGCGCGCATCAGAAAATCCAGCCAGGCGTTATGTCGCCGCAGTACCCGGTGCAGCCGGTGTTCCGCCACGGGATTAAACATGCCATGACGCGAGAACAGCTGGCGCGGATTTTTTTTGACCCACAACCAGGAACCCATTTCCAGCGTCAGTGGTAAAAAGCTGCGTTCCGGCTGTTGTTGCGCCTCCAGATACAGATAATCCCAGACATCGCCATGGGTCTGATATTGCAGGCTTTGTGGTTCAAACAGATAGCGGTGATTCGGATGGGTTTGCTGGAATAATTCTTCCAGCGCCAGGATGTCAGCCAGATGCGGTATCGGATGCACGCTGTGCGCATGGGGGAACCAGACCCGGTCGCGCAGACCGAAACCGGAATGGCAGTCTATCGCGACACTGAAGGGGCGACCTAGCAATTCTTCCCGGACCGCGCGCACCAGCGCCTGATTCTCGATTTCCATCGGTGCACCGACTGGCCCGCGATACCAGGGCAGGTGGCGGCTGTAACGATGGCCACCGAGCAGAAACGGGACTTTATCGAGTGCCTCGACCGGTGCATTGCGCATCAGATCCACGCCGTTAGGATTGGCACGGGTAGCCAGCCACATACCACCCGGATTCATGAGCGGCATAAACACCAGCCGCACGTCGTCCAGCATGTGCTGCAGACTTTTATCCCATTGCAGACGCGTTAGTAAGCCACGCAGAAAAGACAGCAAGACCTGGGTACCTATGCGTTCCAGCCCATGGATACCGCCGAAAAAACCGATCGCGGGCTTGACCGGATCCGGATTGCCCAAGGCCAGCCGGTACACTGGAAAGCGTTTATGCTGTACGTCCACATCACATAGCACCGCCACATCCAGCTGAGACTGACCCAGCTGGATAATACGTTCCAATTCTTTTAACTCAGGCAATGCAGGCATGGCGGTGGCTGGAAAAAAAGACCTTGCCATCCTAGAGGACGAGGCCTGATAAAGCAAGAAAGTTGCAGTGCTGGATAAAAGTATTTTCAGCGTCTGTAAGGCTTGTGGTTTTTTGTCGCTGCTGTCGTCTCACATTCGGTGTGTTGTCAGTATCCGTGCTGGGTCTGGCAGAGCAGACCGGCGCTGACCGGAGCAGACCGGAGCAGACGTGGACAGATTGAGTCAGAATTGCGCAAGATGTCGGAAATGTACAAGTTTCATCTGCATAAACCGTATACGATGCGCTGGCGACTGGGTAGCTGGATAGCTCGACAGCTGGCACAGGTTTGCTTTTTTGGAGAAAAATCTATGGTTCCTGTACGTTTGAAAGAGGTTGCTAAGATTTATCACATGGACGCGGTGGATGTGCCAGCGCTGAGTGATATTACGCTCGATATAGCACCGGATCGCTTTACCGTGTTGTCCGGTCCTTCGGGCAGCGGAAAAACCACCTTGCTGAATCTGATTGGTTGTCTGGATCGCCCGGACAGCGGACAGATCCTGGTTGCGGGTCTGGAAGTGCAGACAATGAAGGACGATGATTTGTCGGATTTTCGTGCGCGTCATATCGGCTTCATTTTTCAGAATTTCAACTTGCTGCCTGTGCTCAGCGCCTATGAAAATATCGAGTACCCATTGATACTCGCGAATGTGCCTGCGGCAGAGCGTAAGAAGCGCGTGCTGGCTTTGCTGGACGACGTCGGCCTCAGTAACCGGCGCGATAATTTGCCGGGCCAGTTATCGGGTGGACAGCGGCAGCGCGTTGCGATCGCGCGCGCACTGGCGATACAGCCTGAGCTGGTGCTGGCCGATGAGCCTACCGCCAATCTCGACAGCCAGACCGGTGCGGAAGTGATTGCGCTGATGCGCCGTATGCAGCGCGAACGTCAGGTGTCATTTGTGTTCTCATCCCATGATCCGCAGATTCAGGCTGAGGCCGATGAGGTGGTGTTTATCCGCGATGGCAAAATCGTTGGTAGCGCACAGAAGGAGGTACAGACATGAATACCCTGATGCTGGCTATCCGCAATTTATTGCGTAATCGCCGCCGCTCGCTGACCACGGTGCTGACCATGGTGGTGGGCCTGACCGCGATCCTGCTGTTTGGCGGTTATCGCTCGAATATCATGTATGGTTCGCTGACCGGCTTTGTGCAATACACCGGCCATTTGCAAATTCAGCGCAGCGGCTATTTTTTAGATGGCAGTGATAATCCCAGCGCGTATGGCATACGCGACTATCGACAGATGATCCAGGCTTTACGCGATGATCCTGAGTTGCGTCCTATGCTCAGGGTGGTCACACCGACGCTGCAACTGGGCGGTATCGCCGGGAATTTCGCAGCCGGTATTTCACGCTCGGTGATGGCAGTCGGCATCGTGCCGGAAGAGCGCAATGCCATGCTGCGCTGGAATCAGTACGGTGTGAAAAGTTACGCCTTGCCGATGCCGCTGGAAGGACAGAGCATTGATGCGGTGGTGGTCGGGCAGGGCGTGGCGCGCAAGCTCAAGCTCTGCAGTCTGCTGCAGGACAGCCATTGCCGCGACCAGCGTAAGGAAGAAGCAAAAGTCGTCCCGAAACAAGGTGGGAACGAGAACGCAAATGAGAGTACTAACGAGAGCGCAGGTAGCAGCTTACCGGACGATATTTCAGCCCTCTCGGCGCTGGAGAAAGACAGTCAGCCAGTCGTCACAGAAAACCGTATTGAAATGCTGGCCGCCACTTCGGGCGGTGCGCCGAATGTCGCGAGTCTGCAGGCGATCAAGGCTAATAATATGGGGATCAAGGCACTCGATGATATTTATATGGCGATGCATTTGCAGCAGGCGCAGCGCCTGATCTATGGCAAGCGTGAACCCGAAGTCACTGCGCTGATGGTGCAGCTGGAACTGACTCAGCAAATCCCGCAGGCCAGAGCGCGCATTGCCGCGCTGCTTAAAGAAAAATTTCCTGATCAGACGCTGGATGTACTCGATTTTGAAGCTCTGAATCCTACCTATGGACAGACCAATCAATTCATGGATTCCATGTTCAGTTTTATCGCGATGCTGATCGGTGTGATCGTCCTATTCACGATAGGGAATACCATGAGTACGGCAGTGGTGGAACGCACGGCTGAAATCGGCACTCTGCGCGCTATCGGCCTGCGCCGCTCCGGTATTCGCCACCTGTTCTTATGCGAGGCACTGGTGCTCGGTGTGATCGGTGCCATCTTGGGCGCATTGTGCGCGCTGGCGGTGGCTTACCTGATCAACCACAGCGGCTGGACCTGGACGCCGCCCGGCTATTCCTATGCCTATCTGATCCTGGTGCGGGTGGGGCAGGATTTGCCACTGCTGACCGGTAGTATGCTGAGCATGATTATCGTCACCACGCTGTCTGCCTGGTGGCCGGCGAACCGTGCAGCAAAATTTGAAATTGTCGACGCTTTACGTCATGTGTAAGGAAAACCTGATGGCTATATTCTCTGTTTTGTCAGCGGCCCAAGCCCGCCGTTTCATGGCGTTGGCCTTGCTGGCTGGTCTGAGTGTCTGCAGTCAGCTGGCAATGGCGGCGACGCCGCAGGAAATTCTGGCGGCCAGCGATGCGATACGCAATCCTGATTTTCCTTTCGGTCTGACCAATACCCTGGTCGAATACCGCAAAGGCAAAGAGACCGATGCGAGCACGTTGGCGATTTACTCTAAAGCCGATCCTAAAGGTGGCCAGTTCCGCAGCCTGGTGCGCTACCTGGCACCGGCACGCGATGCGAATAAGCTGATCCTGTTTAATGGCAAGGACATGTGGTTCTTTGACCCGTCCAGCAAAGCCAGTATCCGGCTGTCACCGCAACAGCGCTTGCTGGGACAGGCATCGAACGGGGATGTGGTGACGGTGAACTTTGCCAAGGATTATCAGGCGGTCAGTGCCAGTGAAGAAGACACCCAGGATGGTGAACGCCAGAACCGTCGCAGTATCAAACTGGAGCTGAACGCAGCTAATGACAGTGCGAGCTACCACCGCATCGTGATGTGGGTAGACCAGTCCAGTATGCGTCCGATTAAGTCGCGCTTTTATTCCGAAAGCGGCAAGCTGCTGAAGACCGCGTATTACCGCCGTTATCAGGCGGTGTTCGGCGCCGAGCGGCCGACTGAAACGGTGATCATCGATGGTCTGGAACCGGACTGGGTCACCATCATGCGTTACAGCGACTGGGTAAAACGCGAAGTGCCTGAGACCTGGCTGCAACGCGATTATCTGCCACGCTTTAAGCCGGAATAAGATGCCAGCCTTACAGTTGCGTTCAGCCCGCCACACCAGGCTGACACATCCAAGCAGCGCGCTGCGTCTGGCTCTGCTGGCTGCTTTGCTGTGTAGCTCAGGTCTGACGCTGGCACAAACTGCGCCAGTGGAAGATCCTGATCTGGATGCGCTCAAGCTGGCTGATACCATGGTCAAGGCGCCGGAAGCACACCGTGCCTGGCGTTTCTATGCTGAGGCGGGAGCCGGCGCGCAGCGACTGCGCCAGAGCAGTGGCCAGACCCGTGAGCAGCAGGAGCAGCGGCTTTCGTTTGACCTGCAATGGGATCTGAGCCTGCATCAACAATGGCGCTTGTTGCTGGCTGACCGGCTGGATCTGAGCTGGCCCGCTAACAGCCAAGGCGAACATGCGGTCAATACGCTCAAAGAAGCCTATCTGAGCTGGAAGCCGCAAGACAGCCAGCTGTTTGATGTGGGACGCATCAATGTGCGCAATGGCGTGGCCTATGGCTATAACCCGGTTGATTTTTTCAAGGATGGTGCTGTGCGCTCACTGGTTTCGATTGATCCGGCCAGTCTGAAAGAAAACCGCCAGGGCAGCATCATGCTACGCGCCCAGCAATTATGGGATGGCGGCTCCGCCACGCTGATTGCAGCACCGCGCCTGGCCGATGTCGGCGTGCAGGCGGGCTGGAATCCGGATGTGGGGGCGACCAATCACAGTGACCGCTATTTGCTGGTGCTGAGTCAGAAAGTCGCCGACTTCTCGCCGCAATTCCTGATCATGCAGCAGCGTCATCAGCCTGCGCAGTTTGGCGCCACGATTTCCGGTCTGGTCAATGATGCGACCGTGACCTATCTGGAATGGGCTGGCGGTCACAGCAGCGCACTGCTGGATCAGGTCGTGCAAAACACGGCCTTGCGGCCGTTCACTGCACAGCAAGGCGGGCAAACTGCCTGGCATAATCAATGGGCCGCCGGTGTCAGCTATACCACGCAGAATAAACTCACTCTGACTGCTGAGCTGCATATCAATGGACGTGCTGTCGATCAGGAAGGCTGGGACAGGCTGCAACGCGGGCCTTTACCGCTGTACGCCGCGTATCGCAATGCCGCGCAACTGGCACAGCAAAGCCCGACCCGGCAGCAATTGTTTTTGTATGCGAGCTGGCAGGACGCACTTATTTCACACCTCGACCTCAGCGCCATGCTGAACCGCGACCAGCAAGACGCCAGCAAACGCCTGTGGCTGGAAGCACGCTATCACCAGGGCAAACTGGACGTCGCCCTGCAATGGCAAAAAAACAGCGGCAGCGCCTTGAGTCAATATGGCGCGATCAATACCGAATCCGGCTGGCGTGTGCTGCTCAGGCAGTATTTTTAAGCTTGTGTATCAGATTCAGGCACTAAGCACGTGGTTTTTTTATACTGAATTGCAAATACACGTCAATTTGATTGTGTCGCTGATGTGAAATCTAATATAGTAGATAAATATTCTTATATATTAGAAGTCATGGATATTAATCAACTCATTGCTCATCGAATCAGCGCGTTGCGTGACGCGCATGGCTGGTCTTTGGATGGTCTTGCGCAACGCAGCGGGGTCAGCCGTTCTACGATTTCGCTGATTGAGCGCGCAGCGACCAGCCCGACTGCCGTGGTTCTGGATAAGCTGTCCCTAGCATTAGGTGTGACGCTGGGATCTTTGTTTGAAGCAGAACCTGCGCTGACTTCACCGCCATCTCCAATGCAGTTAGCTGCTCAGCAAATTATATGGACCGATCCCGAGTCGGGTTATACCCGTCGTCAGTTATCCCCGCCTGGTCTGTCGCCTTTGCATCTGGTTGAAATTCAATTCCCTGCGGGGCAGACGGTTCACTATGAAAATCTGCATCAGGAACTCGATATCGCGCAGCAGGTCTGGCTGATATCCGGTCAGATGCGCATACAGGTGGGTGCGCTCAGTTATCTGCTGCATGCTGGTGACTGTCTGGCGATGTCACTCAAGGAAGCCATCACTTATCACAACCCGGGCCAGGGCGTTGCGCATTATCTGGTTGCACTGATTAAGCCATGAGATATACGCAGCGCTGCCTCGCATTGCGTTTCAAAACAAATAAAGCAAAGGAGAAAAAGGATGGACTACAGAATTTGCAGTTGGGACGCGCAGCAGGCGCAGGCGTATAGCGCGGAATTGAGTGAAATCTTATGTGATTGCGTAGCGGGCGGGGCTTCGGTCAGCTTTATGGCGGGCCTGAGTTTGCAGCGTGCGCAGGCATTCTGGCAAGCTGTGGTGCAAGGGCTGGCGGCGGGTGAGCGGCATTTGCTGGTTGCGTTGGAAGGGGCCGAAGCTCGTGATGGTGTGCACACGCATGAGCGTGTGTTGGGCACGGTGCAGCTGGTCACGGCGATGCCTGACAATCAGCCGCATCGGGCCGATTTGGCCAAGATGCTGGTACACCGCCGCGCGCGTCGTCAGGGCATCGCGGCAGCCTTGCTGAGCGCAGCGGAACAACGGGCACGCGAACTGGGCAAGACGTGTATTGTGCTCGATACCGAAACCGGTGGTGATGCAGAGCGCCTGTATGCGCGCGCTGGCTGGACGCAGGCCGGACAGATTCCGGATTTTGCGCTGAAGCCGGATGGCCGCTTATGCAGCACGACTTTGTTTTATAAATTGCTCGCGGTCTGAAACGATGCAGTGACCGTACCGTGTTTGCTTCCGGTAAATTTCAGCGTCGATTACCGTGTCTGAATACGGTTGCTTTTGCCTACAATGCGCAGCGATGTAGCCGCCCTGCTGGTTTGCACATACCGCGCAGATAACAGGGTGTGGCCGGGTGGCAGAGGAGATAGGCTTGCTCTGCACCGTAACTGCTCAGAAAGGACGATTAGCATGACGATGGATGTAGTGGACTACCAGATTTATGGCGACGATATGCAGTTCGTGGAAATCGAACTCGATCCGCAGGAAGCTGCAGTCGGTGAAGCCGGTGCCATGTTTTACATGGAAGATGGCATACAGATGGAAACCATCTTCGGTGATGGTTCGGCATCGCAAAGAGGCATATTCGGCAAACTGATGGGCGCCGGTAAGCGTCTGGTCACGGGTGAATCCATGTTCACCACCGTGTTCACTAATCAGGACGGCATGTCCAAGCGCCGCGTTGCCTTTGGTGCCGCGTATCCGGGCAAGATCCTGCCTATGCATCTGGGTCAGTTAGGCGGCACGCTCTTGTGTCAGAAAGATGCTTTCCTGTGCGCGGCTAAGGGTGTCTCGTTGGGTATAGGTTTTCAGAAGCGTCTGGGTGCAGGCTTTTTTGGTGGTGAAGGTTTTGTGCTGCAAAAACTGGAAGGCGATGGCCTGGCTTTTATCCATGCCGGTGGTGCGATGATAGAAAAGACTTTGCAGCCAGGTCAGACCTTGCGTGTCGATACCGGCTGTGTGGTAGCGTTCACGCCCGATGTGGATTTTGATATTCAGTTTGTCGGTGGTGTCAAAACCGCGCTGTTTGGTGGTGAGGGTCTGTTCTTTGCCACGTTGCGCGGCCCCGGTAAAGTCTGGCTGCAATCGCTGCCTTTATCACGCCTTGCGAACCGTATCGTCGCTGCCTCGCAGATGGGTGGTGGCAAAGGCGGTGAACAGGGTTCGGTATTAGGCGGATTCGGTAACCTGTTTGAAAATGATCGCTGATTTTTGCGTAACGCATACTGCAATTCTCCCTTCTGTCCCGGCACTCCCTCTGCCGGGATTTTTTTTGGGGCAAAGCACGCTGCATACAGGATGCCTGATGCGTAGCAGACTGGTGTATGGACATGTCAGGCTGAATGGCTCTTGCCAGATGATGGTTTCTTTTAACATCCCCGTATCCTATGATGTGCGAGCTTAGGCGCGGAATTTCTCTCTCAAAAACGGTACTCAAAAACGGTAATCACCTATGGAGCAGGGCAACGATGTTCAAACACATCTCTTGTTTGGTTTTTTCAGGACTGGCCAGCTTAACTGTTGGTATAGCACAAGCGGCAGACACGGTCACATATAGCGCAGCCGATCAGCAATTGAGGCAAGAGGTCGGCGCTTTACTGCAAAAGAAATGTAAGGCTGATGAATTTTCCGGTGCAGTGCTGATTGCAAAACATGGCCAGGTTTTATTTGAATCGGTGTGCGGTGAAGCCAGCCAGCGCTACCATGTGCCGAATAAGCTGGATACAAAATTCAATATCGCCTCAGTCGGTAAGATGTTCACAGCGGTGGCGATCGCGCAGCTGGTGCAAGCGGGACGCCTTTCCTACGATGATACGCTGGATAAATTCCTCGATGCGAGCTGGTTGCCTGTGGCCGTCAGCAAACGTATTACGGTTAGTCAGTTGCTCAACCATACCAGCGGCTTACCTGAATTTCTGAGCCGGGCCAAAGCGCGTCACAGCTCACGCGCCATGTATAAAGAATTGGTGGACATGAAGCCGCTGCTGGAAGGGTTGACGCCGTCCTTCCAGCCCGGAACCCGCTATTCGTATAGCAATACCGGTTATCTGCTGCTCGGTGCCATCATAGAAAAACTGAGTGGCGATAATTATTTTTCCTATGTGCGTCAGCACATTTACCAGCCAGCAGGCATGCAAAATTCTGACAGCTATGCGCTGGATGACCCGGTCGACAATCTGGCAATGGGTTATATGGACATCCAAAAAAACTCGGGACGCAGACAGGAAAGCAGTTTTGAAGGTCTGCTCAGAGGCAGTGCATTCGGTTGTGGCTATTCTACGCTGCATGATTTACTGCGCTTTTCCGAAGCGCTGAAAAACGGCAGCCTGATTAAAACAGAGAGTCTGCAAGTCTTATGGCACAACCATACACCAGGGAATATGACCATGTCGAAGTATGACTATGGTTATGGTTTCCAATTGCATAGCGGTGATGCGGGGCGGGTAGTCGGGCATAGCGGGCATTTTACCGGTGCACGGGCGAATTTTGATATGTATCAGGATGCAGGTTATGTCGTGATTCTGCTATCGAATTATGAGCTGAAATTTCCGCTGGCTGAGGACATTGAGGACTTGATTGTACAGACAAAAGCACAGACAAAAGCACAGGCAAATGCCGTCAGTCAGGCGCAGCCTTTGCAGGCATCAGACAAGTAAATCAGCAGCCAGTCTGCGCCCCAAAAGGGATGTCTGACTGTTGGGGTTTATCTGCGGCTTAGGCTGAGCTGTGGTACTACACTCAATTCTCGCAGCAGAGCTGCGACGAAGTCCGTGAACGGTAATCTTCGATGAACTCATCAAAGCTGCCGGTTTGCTGTTGTTCCATCTGCGTCTGCTCAGCAATCGATGCCTGCGCCAGATTGCTGAAGTAAGCACGTTCTGCTGCACTCGGTGGGCGTGCGCGAAAATCCGCTGCGAGTTGCTGGCTTTGTTTCAATGCAAAGCGTGGGAAAGAATTGCCTTCCGCTGCGATGGCGCGCAATACCTGAGCCGATGGCGTCAGATCCGGATTGTCTAAGCGTGCCAGTTGTTGCTGCAGGCTGTCCTGATGGGCCTTACCACCGCTTTGCTGATCCAGCAGGGTGGCAACCGGCGCGATTTGAGCGAGCAATTCCTTGCCCCAGTCTTGCAAGCGGATGGACTGCCCCTGACGCTGCAATTGCAGACCCGGACGACGGCCTTCTTTCACGGTGGCGGCAAAATTAGCGGTGTTTTCTTCGCCTTCCGCTTCATTGGTGAGCGGGCTGTCATTCAGGGCGCAGAACAGCAGGAAGGCATCCAGGAAGTGTGCTGTTTCCAGATTGATGCCTAAGGGGTCAAAGGGATTGACGTCCATGCAGCGTACTTCCACATACTGCACACCGCGCGCGCACAGCGCTTCGATAGGACGCTCACCGGTACGGATCACACGTTTAGGCCGTATGGTGGCATAAAACTCGTTTTCTATTTGCAGTACATTGGTGTTGATCTGTACCCATTCCCCATCTCGACGGGTGCCTAGCGCGGCATACGGCGCATAGGGCTTGCGCACTGCCATCGACAGGCTGCGCATGTAATCGAGCAGGTTGTTATACGGTGGTACCAGACCATCCTGGGCATTATTCTGATAACCCAGATCGCTCATGCGCAGGCTGGTCGCATACGGCAGATACAGCGTGTCTTCCGACAAGCTTTCCAGCTGATGGGCGCGGCCACGCAGGAAGCCGGTTGCCAGTGCCGGTGAGGCACCGAACAGATACATCAGCAGCCAGCTGTAGCGGTGGAAGTTACGTATCAGCGCGACATAGTGTTCCGACTGGATATGCATCGCGTCGCCACGGGTGTGCTCCGCCTGGGCCAGTAGCTGCCAGAGTTGTTCCGACAAAGAATAGTTGTAATGGATACCGGCGATACATTGCATGGATTTGCCATAACGCAGTGCCAGACCGCGCCGGTACACGTGTTTGATCATGCCTATGTGAGACTGACCATACCAGGCGATATCGATGTCTTTTTCATCGGGCAGTACGCCAGGCATGGATTGGCTCCACAAGATTTCATCACCCAGTTCTGCGTGCACAAAACGATGTATCTGATCCAGTTTTTCCAGCGCGGTCGCGATATCGGTTTCAGCCGGAGTGATGAATTCCATCAGTGCTTCGGCATAATCGGTAGTGATTTGCGGATGAGTCAGGGTGGAGCCCAGTTGCTGCGGATGCCCGCGGCGTGATAATTGCCCGTCCTGACCCACGCGCAGGGTTTCACGCTCTATACCGCGCAGGCCCTGGCTCAGCAAGGGCCTATGGGCAGATTGTCCAAGTAATTCCAGGCGATGTTGTAACAGTTGGCTCACAGGCTCCCCTTTTTTTGATTAGCTGCTGAGCTGCCCAAGTGGTGGCAGCATGCAAGCTTGTATTTCTGCACCTCAGCAGACTGACCGCGACTACGGCATCAGGCCATCATGCTGCGGTATCGTGTCTGCCAGGCATTTATCTCATGTGGCGATGTCAGGACGATGACGCCAGGGCTTACCCTTGTCCATCTGCCATTTTTGAGCAAGCATAGCCGAAATTTGAATTTCGCATCGGCAGCCAGCGCAAAGCCTGTTGTCAGCGCCTGCTTTTTTGCAGCAAACCAGTGCTGCGGCACGGGTTTGAACTTATTTTTTTGGTAATATGCTCCATCCTGCAAGCTGCCTGGTAGTGCGGCTGTCGTTTGTTACGTTATAAAGGTATGCCATGCAATTTGCTTACACCATCATTTATGTGCCGGATGTAGCGGCTTCACTGCGCTTCTTTGAACAGGCCTTTGGCTTGCAGACACGCTTTTTGCATGAGTCCGGCATGTACGGTGAACTGGAGACGGGAGCGACGGCGCTGGCTTTTGCGGCGCACGCGATGGGGGACATGAATATCAAAGGCGGTCATGTCGCAGCCCACAGCTCGCCACAACCGCTGGGATTTGAAATCGCCTTAGTCACGCAGGATGTGGCCGCGGCCCATACCCATGCCTTACAGGCAGGTGCCATTGAACTCGCAGCACCGCAAGAGAAACCCTGGGGCCAGACCGTGTCTTATCTGCGTTGCCCGGACGGGGTGATGGTGGAACTCTGCACCGCCATTCAGGCCTGAGCAGGTTTTGCCTCAGTTTGCTAAGAAAAATACAAAAAGGAATGAAGCATGTCAGACATCGCGCTGGAATTAAAAGATTTGGTGAAAAACTTTGGCCGCCCGGCGGTCGATCATATCAATTTGCAAGTCAGACGCGGTGAGTTATACGCTTTGCTGGGGCCGAATGGCGCAGGTAAGAGCACGACGCTGCGCATGGTCGCAGGCTTGCTGGCGCCCGACAGCGGCAGCATTCATATTTTGGGCCAGGAACTGAGTGCCGATCCTGCCGCTGCCAAGCAAAAGCTGGCTTATCTGCCAGATGAGGCAATGTTATACAACAAGCTCAAGCCCTTTGAATACCTGGAGTTTGTAGCGGGTTTGTGGGGTATGTCGGCCGCGCAGGCGCAAAGTCGCGCGCAGCAGTTGCTGAGCTGGCTGGATCTGACGCAGCACGCCGATGAGCTGATCGAAGGTTTTTCTAAAGGCATGAAACAAAAGCTGGCACTGGCAGGCGCGCTGATTCATGAACCCGAACTGATCATTCTGGATGAACCTTTAACCGGACTCGATGCGGCAGCAGCACGTCAGGTCAAGGATGTGTTACTGCGCCATGTGGCACAGGGCGGCACGGTGATCCTGACTACCCATATTCTGGATGTGGCGGAAAGGCTGGCGGAACGTATAGGTATTATTCAACATGGCAGACTGATTGCTGAAGGCACGCTGGATGAGCTGCGTGCACGTACCCACAATGGCAGTGGCACGCTCGAGGATGTGTTCTTGCAATTGACAGCCTCCGTCAGTCCGGAGCTACAGGCATGAGTGCGCGCTGGCAGAGTCAGCCGGGCAGCAGCCTGTGGTTGTTCCGGCATGAATGGCGCATGTTCTTTTTCGATATGGGCGACGATAAGTCCGGGACTAAGCCTAAGCGAGGCATGCCACTGAGCGGCAAGTTACTGAGCCTGTTGGTACTGGCGGTGGTGCATGCGTTTGCCTGGGTGGTCTTGCGTGGTCTGCCTGCACTGCATGATCAGCCTGACCCCATGCTGGTGATGGCGACCGGTGTGGCGCTGGCGGTGCTGTTCAGCATGATGTTGTCTATGGCATTGAACCGCAGTGTGAAAGCGCTGTTTGAACGCGGCGACCTGGATTTGCTGCTGAGTTCACCGATGCCTGCACAAAGCATCTTTACCGTCAGGCTGGCCGGTATCGTGTTGGGCGTGGCTTTTTTGTTTCTGCTGTTTTTATCGCCGTTTGCGCATGTCGGTCTGTTCATCGGCCAGTGGCGCTGGCTAGGGATTTACCCGTCGATTCTGGCGTTGGCAGTACTCGCCTCTTGTCTGGCGATGGTATTGACGCTGTCGCTGGTGAAATGGCTGGGTGCACGCCGTACCAAGACGGTGGCCCATTTGCTGGGTGCCTTGTCAGGTGCCGTGGTTTTTCTCGGTTTTCAGCTATTTAATCAGTTTCCGGATGAGAGCAAACAGCGCGTGATCGCCTATTGCAAACCCTGGATACAGGAGGGTGGTCTGTTCGATCAGCACAGCCTGGTCTGGTTACCGGCACGCGCCTTGTTTGGTGCTTGGCTGCCGGCGTTGATCATCAGTGCAGTGGCGCTGGCGCTGTTCTGGCTGACCAGTCGCTACACCTGCCGCTTTTTCATCCACGGTGTACAGCAATCGGTGACAGCACCCGCCCGCGTCCGGCCAATGTCGGCGGTCAGCGCCGGGCTGCACTTCCGTCAGGGCTTATACCGCAACGTGATGCATAAAGAATGGCGTTTGTTACTGCGTGATCCGCAGTTGCTGTCCCAGATCGCGCTGCAATTATTGTATCTGTTGCCAGCGGTGTTTTTGCTCCTGAAAAATGGCATCCTGTTACCCGGTATGGCGGCCACCATGACTTTTCTGACCTGTTCACTGACGGGTTCACTGATCTGGGTCATTGTCGCGGCCGAAGATGCACCGGATTTGCTGCGTTCAGCGCCAGTCACCGCGCGTCATGTGCAAACTGCCAAGTTGCTTGCAGCCTGCCTGCCGGTCGCCTTGCTGGTGTTGCCGCTGATCGTATGGCTCAGCCTGCGTCAGTGGCAGGCCGGTTTGATCACTTTACTCGGCTGCGGTGCCGGTATGTTGTCAGTAGCCTGCATCCATTTGTGGCTTTCGCGACCCGGTAACCGGAATCAGTTGAACCGTCGTGGTCAGACTCAGTTAAGTGTCGGCATCATAGAAACGCTCAGTTGTTTTTCCTGGGGCGGGATGGTGTTAGGATTTCTGGCCGCCGGCAGCTGGGGCTGGATCGGAGTGCTGACAGGAATAGTGGCACTGGGTGTCGCCTGGTTGTTAAAGATTGAACGAAGCTGAGCTGATGTTGTCACAGGCTGGCATGGTGTGTCATGCCAGGTCACTGTAGCGCAGTTCTTAATCAGAAAATTAGGTCAAAGTATGCGAGTGTTTACCAAAAAGCGGTTGTTGATCGTGGCTGTGCTGGCTGTTGTGGCCGGAACTGCAGCGTTTGTATTGCATAAGCAAGACAGCAAACCCAAGGAAGAGGCGCCCAGATTTAAAACTGCAGCCGTCGAAAAAGGTAATCTGAGCCAGACGGTGACCGCCAGCGGCACACTCAATCCGGTCGCCCTGATTAATGTGGGTTCTCAGGTGTCGGGTACCGTGATTGAGCTCAAAGCTGATTTTAATGACAGAGTGAAGCAAGGTCAGATTTTGCTGAAGCTGGACCCGACTATTTTCAACGCACAGATCAAACAAGCCGAGGCCAGCCTAGCTTCGGCGGAGGCGTCGCGGCGGCTGGCGCAGGCTACACTGGAACGCAATCAAAAGCTGGTGGCGCAAAATTACATTTCAGGGATCGCGATGGATCAGTCGCGCCGCGAGCTGGAAGTGGCAGAAGCCAACATCAAAGTGGCACGGGCCCAGCTCGACAATGCGCAAGCGAATTTGAATAATAGCGTGATCCGCTCACCTATCGATGGTGTGATCATCAAACGTACCATCGATATGGGACAAACGGTGGCAGCTTCTTTTCAGACCCCGAATCTGTTCCAGATTGCGCGTGATCTGACTAAGATGCAAATCGATACCAGTGTGTCCGAAGCCGATGTCGGCGCGCTGCGCGATGGCTTGCCAGCGCGCTTTGTGGTGGACGCCTATCCAGACCGTGAATTCGAAGCCAAACTGCGCCAGTTTCGGCTGGCAGCCAATGTACAGCAAAACGTCGTGACCTATAACGTGGTGCTGGATGTGGACAATAAGGATGAATTACTCAAACCCGGCATGACTGCGCAGGTCAGGCTGGTGGTGGGGGCCAGGCAAAATGTGCTGCGCATACCGACGGCTGCCCTGCGCTATAAACCAAGTGAGGAAGAGCAGGCACGCGAAGCAAAAAATCTGGCAGCGCAAGCTTCAGCCAGCGCTAGCGCCAGTGCTGGTGCGGCATTGCCGCCACCGGAACCGGAAGATGATATCGCTTTCCGTTCCAAAAAAGAGCAGACGCGCAGCTTTAAGGTATATAAGCTCAACGATAAAAAACAGCCGCAGGCTGTGGACATCAAAATCGGTTTGTCGAATTTCCGTTACACCGAAGTACTGTCCGGTGAGCTTAAAGCGGGTGATCAGGTAGTTACACGCGCGCTGGATAAAGCCGGAGCTAACTGATGAGCGCCGCTCTGATTGCGCTGCAGGGCGTCACCAAAAGTTATTTTTCCGGCGGAGTAGAAACCCAGGTTTTGCACGGTATTGATGTGCAGGTGCCACGCGGTGATTTTGTGGCAGTGATGGGACAATCCGGCTCAGGCAAATCGACGCTGATGAATATACTCGGTTGTCTGGATCAGGCCAGTGCCGGTTCCTATTTGCTCAATGGGGTCGATACCCTGAGCCTGTCGCGCGCTGAACTGGCGACGATACGCAACCGTACCATAGGCTTTGTATTCCAGAGTTTTAATCTGATCAAACGCATGAGCGTGGCTGAAAACGTGGCTCTGCCTTTGATTTATGCCGGGGTCAGCCGTGCCAAAGCGCATCAGAAAGCACTCAGTGAACTTGAACGCGTCGGGCTGAAAGATTTTGCACGGCGCTTGCCAAATCAGTTATCGGGCGGCCAGCAGCAAAGGGTGGCAATCGCGCGTGCGCTGGTGGCTGATCCGCCGCTGATACTGGCTGATGAGCCGACCGGCAATCTGGATACCCAGACCAGCATAGACATCATGCGCTCTTTGCAGCAGTTAAACAGCGAACGCGGTATCACGATCTTACTGGTAACCCATGAGCCAGACATCGCCGCCTATGCCAAACGTCTGGTGCGGCTGAAAGATGGTCGTGTGTTGTACGATGGCCCGGCCGCTGAAGGCTTGCGCCAGCTGGCTGCGTCGCATACAGAAACGGTAGGGCAACCATGAATGTGCTACAGGTATTTATCGAGGCATTCCGTTCCATGAATGCCAACCGTCTGCGCACTGCGCTGACCATGCTGGGGATTATCATCGGTATTACCTCGGTGGTGATGATGCTGGCGGTCGGTGAAAGTGCGAAGAAATTCATTTCCAAGGAACTGGAAATCCTGGGCAGTAATTTGCTGATTATTTCGCCCGGCGCCAACCGTACCCAGGGCGTGCGTGCCCGTACCGGAACGGCACCTTCGCTGAGTTTTGAAGACGCGGCAGCACTCAATGAGCTGCCCAGCCTGAATGGTGCAGCGGCGGCGCTGCAAGGCTTTTTCCAGATTACTTCCGGCAGCGATAACTCCAACAATTCTGTGCTGGGCGTGACGCCGGAAATGTTCAAGGTACGTAACTGGAAGATAGAAACCGGTAGTTATTTCAGCGATTCCGATATACGTGCCGCTGCCAAGACGGTGATCATCGGTAAAAAAGTCGCCGATCAGTTTTTTTATAAAGCCGATCCGCTGGGTCAGTTTCTGCGTATCGACAATGTTCCTTTCCAGGTCACCGGCGTGTTGCAGGGTGAAGGCCGGTCCTTTGACGGAGGCGATATCGGTGATTTAGTGCTGGTGCCTATCACGGCGGCACGGGCGAATCTGATACGCAGCCCTTTCCCGCGCAATGTGCATTATGTGATTGCCCAGGGTAAGTCGGATAAAGCCATGAAAGATGCGGAAACCGATATCAAGGAAATGCTGCGTGACCGTCATCGTATCAAGGCGGAACAGGAAGACGATTTCCGCTTAGAGAATCTGGCTTCGATTGCGGAGGCGGGTGCAAAAATTTCAACCGGGCTGGCGGCTTTGCTCGGTGCTATCGGCGCGATTTCGCTGGTGGTGGGCGGCATAGGCATTATGAATATCATGCTGGTGTCGGTGACTGAGCGTACCCGGGAAATTGGTATCCGCATGGCGATTGGTGCCAAACCGCGCGATGTCTTGCTGCAGTTTCTGACGGAAGCGGTGGTGATTTGTCTGGTTGGTGGAATGATCGGCGTTTTACTTGCCAGTGCAGGTGCGGCAGCGATCACCTCTACCGGTAAAATAGAGGTGGAAATCGGCATGCAGGCTATCATTATCGCCTGTGCCTTTTCCAGCTTTGTTGGTATCTTCTTTGGTTTTTATCCGGCCCGGCGCGCTTCCCGCTTATTGCCGGTGGATTGTCTGCGTTACGAATAAAGCGGCGGGCTTGCGGCATGTGCCGCCTATGCAGGTTGAGCGGATCGCTGACAACTAAGAATTCATTATCTATCCAGGAATTTGTCTATGCCTTATTTTGGTGTTGGTCTGCATTTGCTGATCGTGATTTTTTTTGCTGTGCATGTGATACGTACCGGGCGTGAATTGTACTGGCTGGTCATCATGTTCATGTTCCCCTTGCTTGGCAGTGCGGTCTATTTCTTTGCCGTATATTTGCCGGAAAGCCGTATTCAGCATCATGTGCATAAAACTGTCAAAGCAGTTGCACGCAGCCTTGATCCTGAACGTGAATTGCGCGAGGCGCGCAGTGCGTTTGAGCTGACACCGACCGCACAAAATCAGATGCTGCTGGCCAATGCCTTGCTCGACAGTGGTGCGGTAGCGGACGCCGCAATTCAGTTTGACGCTTGTCTGCAAGGCCCGTTTGCGCGTGATCCTGAAATTCGGCTGGCGGCGGCCCAGGCCCACTTATTGAGCCGTCATGCGGAACGTGCACTGGAGCTGGCCAGTGCTGTGCGCGCCGACAGTCCGTCCTATGCCGCAGAGCGTCAGGCGATATTGCTGGCACAGATTTATGATGCGCTGGACAGGCAGGCGGATGCAGAGCGTGAATTCCAGCTCGCAGCACAGCAATTCGGTAGCCTGGACGCGAAAGTGGAACTGGCTGAATGGGCATTGCGTCAGTCGCGTACTGATCAGGCCAGACAACTCTGCGCCGATATTGATCTGAGCGCACGTCATATGCCAGCGCATGCGCGCCAGATGAACCGCGATTTGCTGAGCCGTGTTGAGCGTGTCAGGCAAGCTGTATCCTGATTTGTAGCGTGTGACGGAGCCCTTATGCTTAAAGATTTTCCCTATCGAATAATCCATGATGTACCGGATATCGTGGTATATCAGCATTTGCGTCAGAGCGCAGGGCTGAGCCCCAAATCCACTGTCGCCGCCAGCCTGGGTTTGCCAGCCAGCTTGTTTGCGGTGCAGATCAAGGATGCTGAGCAAACCATCGCGATGGGGCGCGTGATCGGCGATGGCGGCTGTTTTTTTCAGGTAGTGGATATTGCGGTATTGCCCGCGTTTCAGGGCCAGGGCTTAGGCAAACGCATCATGCAGGAAATCACAGCCTGGCTGGAGCAACACGTACCGGACAGTGGCTACGTGAGTCTGATTGCCGATGGCAAGGCACATCAGCTGTACGCACAGTTCGGCTTCGCAGCAACCGCACCCGCATCGATAGGCATGGCCAGAAAAATAACGAGGTAATATGAGCACCGCAGAACACATCGTACAGGCGCAATTGGATGCCTACAATGCACGCGACTTACAGGCATTTGTCGCCTGTTATGACGAACAGATCGAGGTATTCCGCCCACCCGCTGCAGAGCCTGTGATCACAGGCATCGCCGCGCTGGCGCAACACTATGCCGATAAGCGCTTTAACTTACCGGATTTGCATGCTGAGCTGGTCAATCGCATGGTGATAGGACAAAAGGTGATCGATCACGAGCGTGTACATGGTGTGGCGGAACACATTGTTGAAGCAGCGGCTGTGTATGAAGTGAGCGGACAAAAAATAACCCGGGTCTGGTTTTACTAGGCTGATCATGCACTTGTTATCCGGCATTCACCACGTCGCTGTGATCTGCTCCGACTATGCGCGCTCCAGATATTTTTACCATCAGATACTGGGTTTACCTATACTGGATGAGCACTACCGGGCAGAACGCGATTCTTACAAGCTGGATCTGGCTTTGCCGGATGGTGCGCAGTTAGAGTTGTTTTCTTTTCCGGATGCGCCGCCACGTCCGTCCTGGCCGGAAGCGCAGGGCTTGCGCCATCTGGCATTCCGGGTGCAGAATCTGGAGCGGGTGCTGGCGCATTTGCAGCAGCATCAGGTGGCTTGCCAGAAGATCCGTGTTGACGAATATACCGGGCGGCGTTTTTGTTTTTTTGCCGACCCGGATGGTTTACCGCTGGAACTCTATGAAGACAGCGGTGCGTCAGCAAAGTGATTTATCCTGCATAGTAAGAAATTAAGAAATGCCGCCAGATCTGGCTGAAAAGCGACCCGGGATTCACTTCATCAAATATGTCAGGAGGTCAGCATGTCGACAGTTCCTATCGTGATGGATATTGAAGCATCTGGCTTTGGCAAAGGCAGTTACCCGATCGAACTGGGCTATTCCCAGCGCCACGGCGAAGGCTGGTGTACCTTGATCCGGCCCGAGCAGGATTGGGTACATTGGGATAGTCAGGCGGCACAAATACACAATATACCCAGAGAATTGCTGCTGGAGCGCGGCAAAACCGCTGCACTGGTGGCGACGCTGCTCAACCAGCAACTGGAAGGCTGTACCGTGTACAGCGATGGCTGGGGGCAGGACTATGTGTGGCTGGCCCGATTATTTGATGCGGCTGGCTGTTCCCCGCATTTCCGGCTGGCTGATTTGCGCGAAATCATTTCGCCGCAACAGGCCGTACTTTGGCATGCGACCCGGCTGCAGGTGGAGCATGAATTGGCGATCACCCGTCACCGCGCCAGTAATGATGCGCGCGTCTTACAACTGACCTGGCTGCGCACCTTGGATGCGAGCCGGGTTTTACATTAAAACTAAGCGCTGCAGCCTGAACTGCCGCTTTCCGGAGACTCAATGAAACTATCCCGCATCGTCTGG
Organism: Cognatundibacterium rugosum; assembly: GCF_014284365.1. Lineage (GTDB taxonomy): Bacteria > Pseudomonadota > Gammaproteobacteria > Burkholderiales > Burkholderiaceae_D > Undibacterium > Undibacterium rugosum. The sequence continues at coordinate 234,859 of NZ_JACOGG010000002.1, read as the reverse complement.
ACTTTACTGTTGTTGTTGGCATTGGTCGTTGCTTATCTGACCCTGGCGCCGGTGCCGGTCAATCCGGTTGCGTGGCAAGCGACTCCTTTCGTCGGATATGCCCCACCGCATGCCAGAAATGAACAGCTCGCGCATTTACAGCAGCTCAATATCGGCAGTGAGACGGGGCCTGAACATTTGTTGTTGGGTCCGGATGGCAGATTGTATGCAGCAGTCGCCTCCGGTGCCATCCTGCGCATGCAGGAGGATGGGGCCCAGCGTGAAGTATGGATCAATACCGGCGGACGTGTACTGGGTTTTGCCTTTGATGCGCAGGGCAATATGATTGCGGCGGATGCCTACCGTGGTTTGCTCAGGATTACACCGGACAAGCAGATCACTGTGCTGTGCGATCAGGTGGATGGCACGCCAGTCTTGTATGCGAATTCTGTGGTGGTGGCAAAAAACGGCAAGATCTATTTTTCTGATGCGAGTCAGCGTTTTGGTGCCAGGCAGTCGGGTGGAACTTTTCATGCCAGCGTACTCGATATCCTGGAGCATTCATCCACCGGCCGTGTGATTGAATACGATGTGCAGTTAAACCAGGCAAGGGTTGTGGCGGATCAGCTGAGTTTTGCCAATGGGGTGGCGCTGAGTCAGGATGAGCGCTCTTTGTTTGTGGTTGAAACCGGTGAGTACGCCGTCTGGCAAATCGCGCTGAGCGCACAACAGCTGCATCTGAAGTCGAATAAAGACCAGCGCCTGGCGCATCGTATCCTGCGCGATTTACCTGGCTATCCCGATAACCTGATGCGCGGTGAACATGGCCGTATCTGGCTGGGTCTGGCCAAGCCGCGTGGCGCAGCGATTGACCAGATGGCGGACAGACCCTGGTTGCGCAGTCTGACGCTGCGTCTGCCACGCTTTTTATGGCCAGTACCGCCCGCCTATGGACATGTGCTGGCCTTCGATGAGCAGGGCAAGATTGTGGCGGATTTGCAAGACCCGGGCGGCACCTATCCCGAAACCACTGGCGTACTCGAAACACGCGACCGCCTGTATGTGCAAAGCCTGCATGCGACCTCGATAGGCTGGATGAGTAAACCGCCGAACCTGCGCTGATTCCAATGCCTGCATTTTTGCAGTTCATGACTGCAAATTGACGCACTGTCGCATGCTGCTGGCGGTACTGTCAGCCTGTCCTTATCATGACTCCTATACCACTTACCACACGGAGTCATGATGAATAAAGCGACCTATATGCATGCACTGCAACAGGCGTTGACTGGCCTGCCCGGCCCGGTGATCGAAGAATGCCTGTGGACGTATGAGCGAAAATTCCTTGACGCGATGCTGGCCGGGGAGAGCGAAGAAAGCATCGCGGCGCGTCTGCCTAAACCGGAACTGGTAGCGGCACAAAAGAAAACCAGCGTGCGTTACCACGCTTTGCAAGTACGCTTCAGTCTCGTGAATCTGGCGCGCCTGTTTGTCGCGCTGACTGGCCTGGCCTTCCTGAACCTGTTGCTGATTGCACCTGTCATGGCCGCTGTCAGCGTCCTGTTCGCCGGATTTGTGACCTCGGTCTGTCTGTATTTCGGCGGCATCCTGTTCGCGGCAGCCGGTGTGGCTGGTATTTCACAATTCCATGTACAGATCCCACAAACCCAGACTGTGACTGTGCGTCAGAGTTTTGATGCGCGCATTGCTCATGAACCGGTGCAAATAGAGATCAATGGCAGCGGTGTACATGCCCAGACCGCGACCACCGCCGACGTCGTTGCAGCCAGTCTGCCGGAAGCAAAGCACACCGCACAGACCATCAAGGCTGAACCGATCGATATTCAATTCAGCTTTAGCGAGCCTATGGGAACGTGGCAGGCAGTCAAAGGCTTGGGCATGATAATCGGCGCTATCCTGTTGATGATGCTGACTTTTTGGCTGACCCGTTTTAGCTGGCATGGTGCTGTACGTTATCTGCGCTGGACTGCACAGCAATTGCGTCATGCCCCTATGCACACCGCCTGAAGATTTTTGAGAAAGGACATATCATGAAAAAACTTATCCGTACCGGTGTCAGCATGCTGGCTGTATCACTGGTGTTGACCTCAGCCACCGCCTGGTTGATGCAGGCGCATGCTGCGGGTACTCAGACAGCCGCGGTTGCCAGCGAAGTCCGGCCTATGGAACAACAGGTCTTGAATGTCGTCATGAATGGCCCGGTCGATCTGGTCTTAAGACAAGCGACTCAAGCTGAGTTATTGGTGCGCGGGGACGCAAAACTGGTGCCGCGTGTGACCACTAAAGTCGAAGGAAATACCTTGTACGTGAGTACCCGTGGTTTATTCATTGCAATTGGTCAGTCCGACCAGACCCGGGTGGAACTGGCTTTACCTGCGATAGAAAAAGTCCAGCTCAGCGGTAGCGGTAATGGCAGTATCCGTGGCTTCAAAGCGAAACAGATAGAGTTGATACTGAAAGGTTCCGGCGATCTGAATATGGATGCTGATTTTCAGCGGGTACAAGCTGTACTGGGTGGTAGCGGTAATCTGAATCTGGGTCTGCCCAACGGTGACACCATTGATCTCACGATGCAGGGCTCAGGTGATGCGATCTTGAAGGGACAAAGCCGTCTGCTGATTTTGAAATCCATGGGTTCCGGTGATTTGAACGCGACGGGACTCAAGGCGTCCCAGGCGCAACTGCAACAGCAGGGTTCCGGCGATGTGAAAGCCTGGGTGAGCGAAGACATCAAAATTAAATTGTCGGGTAGCGGTGACGCCGTCATCAGTGGCAATCCTGGAAAACGCAGTATTGAACGTCACGGCTCCGGTGACATCATCTGGAAATAATGCCGTATCTGCTGAAGACCCATGATCGCAAGCTGTAAGCCGTGCCGGATGTGCACCTGAGTGCCATCCGGTTGTTCTGTCTGTTGTTTTTTCTGTGTTCTCTGTTTTCCTTTCTTCCGCAGCTGTCGACATGCTGCGTCCCAGATCCCCTTCCTCTGAACATGCAACAAATCGGTGCAACAAGCTGGCGCAATATTTGCATTAGCGACATGGGATGGCGCTATGCTTATTGATATATCCAACCAATAGTCAATAAACACAGTTTCTTCACTTCGCGGGAATTAATCTAAATTGTTGTTATTTATCCGCAGTTAAGGGTAATTTTTTACTAAAAAACTAAATTATTAAGTAAGAAATGGCTGCAATTTGGTTTTTTAGATTGAAAATATTTATTCTTTCTGAATTAAATTCAGTGTCGTGACGAGTGGTAAGCAAACTCTATTTACAGCGAGAAGATTTCTGCAATAATCCGAACGGACGTAAGCAGATGTAAAAGGATGTAAGCAAATCACAGTAGTTCTGGACTGAGGTAAAACCGCCCAGGCGGCGTTATGGTTCCCCTTCGTATGCTTGTGCAGTTTGAAGCCTGCGTCAGTCCCGTAGTTTTGTTTAGTGCAATCGATGAAGTGCAGACCCTGCGGCGTGAGACCGGCGCAGGCATGTTTTTAACCTGACCAACCCAGAATCATGACTGCTATGCAAAGTAAGTGCCTGACCGTGTTGTTTGTTGCGTTTAGTTTCATCGCCAGCGCGACTGCACAAGAAAATCCTATGCAATTCTTAAGTCGTGCCAATGCCAAAGTGGCGCGCGCAGCATCCTTAAAAAATAAATGGGATGGTCCGGTTGAAGGTCCGAAGTTACAGAAAAAAAAGAAGATCATTTTTATTGCTGCCGACATGAGTGATGCCGGTACTTCAGGCTTGTTTAACGGAGTGCGGGAAGCCGGCATGGCAGCCAGTTGGGAAACCCTGCCTATCGATTGTCGTGGCAGGTGTAATCAAGGTGCCGCGATTATCAAGCAAGCCATTGATATGAAAGCCGATGGCATTATTCTGGCTGGCGTTGATGTGAGTACCCAGGCCAAAGGCATGGCCGCTGCTGCCAGCGCTAAAATTCCTGTGGTAGGCTGGCATGCCTCACTGAAGCCGGGACCGGTTGATGGTCTGTTCACCAACCTCGCGACCAACCCCAAAGAGGTCGCACAGCTGGCCGCCTTGCTGACTGTGGTTGAGTCAAATAACAAAGCGGGTATCGTGGTATTCACCGATTCCACGAATCCGTTTTTACAAGCCAAATCTGCGGCGATCATAGAAACCGTCAAGCAATGTGAAGGCTGCAAATTACTCAGTGTGGAAGACGTGCCGCTGGCAGAAACTCATCTGAAAATGAAGCCAGCCGTTGAGAGTGCCGTTAAACGCCATGGAGCCAAATGGACCCATGTGATTGCGGTCAATGACTATTATTTTGATATGCTGGAATCCGCACCAATTGCGGCTTTGCTCAGCAATAATAAATTGACGGGTGTGGCGGCCGGCGATGGTTCAGCTACCGCATATAAACGCATACGCAGCAATGGTATACAGACCGGTACGGTGCCGGAACCGTTGACGCAGCAGGCATGGCAATTGGTGGATGAACTGAACCGCGCCTTCGGTGGTCAGCCAGCCAGCAATTTCGCGATTCCGCCACATCTGGTCACAGCACAAAATATTGCGTATGACGGCGGCGCTAAAAACAGCTTTGAACCGGCCAATGATTTCCGCCACCATTATCAGGAAATCTGGAATAAGTGATTTCAGAGATTTCATTCAGACTCAGGGATGAAACATAAAAGGCAGCCAGGCTGCCTTTTATGTTTTTTGCGTAAGCGTACCAGCACTTTCTCAGCATTCAGTCTATCGACCATAAATGATGCGCATCGAGTTCAAAACGCGCCTGAGCCATTAAGGCATCGAGCTGAGCGGTTTCGGCATTGAGCCTGGCTTCCATGGCATAACGCCGTATCTGCAGGCTATCGGTCAGCGAGACTTCCCCGAGCTGATAGGCTTTCAGCATGGTTTGTGCCTGTGCCTGACTTTGCTGGCTCACGTTTTGCAGGGTTTGCCAGATGCGATAGGATTGTTCGCGCTCTGCCACCACTCGTTGCGCATCGCGGAATACCTTGCTGCGCACCTGATCCAGCTTGGCCTGGGCGATACCGGCTTTGCTGACGGCAGCCTGCGCATCGGCCTGACGCGCAGTGCCTGACAGCGGTATCGAGATACTGAAACCAATCAGACTATCCTGCCCATTGCGTTCACGTGCCGCACGTATGCCAAGCACAGGGTCTGGCATGGTGTCGGCGCGCACCCGGCTGGCCTGCATTTTGGCCATTTCGGCTTCCAGTTCCAGCAATTCCACCTCATGATTATCTTCAGTGATTTCTTCTATTGCCTTGCTATTGGCCACGGCCGGTAAAGGTTGCGGCAGTACGGTCAGCGTTGGTGCCGGTAATTCGGGATAACGGGTTTGCAAATTGCGCAGCAGCTGTTCTTCACGCAGCTGTGCCTGCTGCAATAGAGCAGTCTGACGTTGTAGTTCGGTTTCGGCCAGTTGTTGTTCCAGCCTTGCCGCTTCGCCGGCTTTGACGCGTTTGCTGGCGATGCTCACCACTTCCTGCAGCACCACACATTGCTCCTCCACTTGCTGGCGATAGCGTATCGCACGCAAGGTATCAAACCAGTCAGTCAACAAGCCACGCGCAGCTTCATGCCAGATATCGGCATGCGCGATGCGTGCGATTTCTTTGCCTTTCTCACCGAGCGCCTGATCCTGGCTGGCTTTGCCAAACCAGCGTACCGCACGCTCTACACTGATTTCCTGATCACGTGTGACGACGGCAGCGGCATCTTTACGCTGAGTCTGCGCCAGCTTCAATTGCCATTCGTGGGAGCCGCTGTTGAGTTTTTGTTGTTGGGCGACTGCCAGTTCCTGTTGCAGTTTTCCGGTGCGCAGCTCGGGTAGCTGATGTAGGGCCAGTCTGACCTGCGCTTCAGCAGGCAGGATGGCAGCAAATGGCGGTGCCAGCGGATGACCGGAATTCGCGAAACTCAGCGGACTCAACAGCACCAGACCGGCAAGGCTGAGGCGGACATACATGGTGTTCATTGCAGACTCCCTGATTCGATCACAGGCGTGATCCAGTAATGGATATCGGCACCCGGAAAATGTTGATTAAGCAGTTGTAGCAAGGCGCGTAACTGAGCCAGTGCGCCACAGACCAGAAATAACTGACGCTGGCTGCGGCCTTGCACCTGTTCCATGGCGCTCAACAGGCGGGTATGTTGTCCCATACCTTGTGCTGGCAGCAGCGTGAAGCCGGATGCGAGTTCAGGATGCGCCAGCAGCAAATCGGCGATGTCTTCATCCAGCGTGCGCGGAATGGCCAGCTGCAGCACGGCGTTTTGTTCTAAGTTATGAATCATGATCAGACTTTCTCAGCAGTGCCGCCCGGCTGGCTGGCCAGCCCGAAGCGTGCAAATAAAACCGGTAACAAAATCAGCGTCAAGGCGGTTGCGCTGACCAGACCACCAATCACCACGATGGCCAGCGGGCGCTGAATTTCGGAGCCGGGGCCAGTCGCCAGTAACAGCGGTACCAGGCCGAAGGCGGTGATACTGGCGGTCATCATGACAGGACGGAAGCGACGCAGCGCGCCGCTGCTGACCACTTCAACCATCGCCACGCCACGCGCCAGCAATTGATTGAAGTAGCTGATCATCACCAGGCCATTCAGCACTGCAATACCCATCAGTGCGATGAATCCGACGGAGGCGGGTACTGACAGGTATTCACCGCTGATTGCCAGTGCCACCACGCCGCCGCACAAGGCAAACGGGATATTCGCCAGTACCAGCAAGGCCTGACGCAGGCTTTGCAAGCTGGAAAACAACAGCAGGAAAATCAGTGCCAAGGCCACTGGCACCACCAGCATCAGACGTTGCGCAGCACGCTGCTGATTTTCAAACTGTCCACCCCAACCGATCTGATAACCGGCCGGTAATTTCACTTTAGCTGCCACCTGCTGCCGCGCTTCTTCCACAAAGGACACCAGATCACGGCCATGCACATTGGCACGCACCACGGTCAGGCGCGATGCGTTTTCACGCTCGACTTTGACCGGGCCCTCCACCGTGCGTAATTGCGCCACCTGCGACAAGGGCACGGATACACCTTCACGCGGCGTTAAGCGCAACTGGCTGAACAACTCCGGCGACAAACGGGTTTGCTCGCTGCCACGCACCAGTAAAGGGAGACGCTGGCCTTCCTTTACCACCACGCCGGCTACATTGCCTTCCACCATAGTCCGTACATCGTTCTGTATCTGTTCCACGCTCATGCCCAGACGACCGGCTGCTTCGCGCTGAATATCGAGTTGCAGATACTGCACACCCTCGTTCTGTACTTTCAGCACATCCTGGCTACCCTGGATGCCATTGAGTACCTGCACGATTTGTTCCGCCAGCTGATTGAGTATCTCGGCATTCGGCCCATACACTTTGACCGCCAGATCACCGCGTACACCGGACAGCATTTCCGACGTCCGCATTTCTATCGGCTGGGTAAAACTGAAATTGACACCGGCAAATTCAGCAGTCACTGCGCGTAACTGTGCCATTAAGGCGTCTTTGTTCGCGGCTTTCCATTGTTCGCGTGGTTTCAGTACCAGGAAACTGTCGGTTTCATTCAATCCCATAGGATCGAGTCCCAGCTCATCGGAGCCTGCACGCGCCACGATACTGGCGACATCCGGCACTTTTTCCAGGATACGTTGTTGTACCGCCTGATCAATGCGGGCTGATTCCTGCAAATTCACAGATGGCAGTTTTTCTATCTGCAAAATGATATCGCCTTCATCAAGCACCGGCATAAAGGATTTACCGATGAACGGGAACAGCGCTGCACAGGCCACTAAGATCAGGCCTGCGATGCCGGCCAGCAGTTTGCCGTTTTGCAGTGCACGGCTTAACAGCGCCTGATAACGCTGCTCCATCCATTGCACCAGGCGTGGGTTATCACTATGGCTGGCTGGCAGCAACCACGAGCACAGCACGGGGATGACGGTAAACGAGAGGATCAGCGAACTGGCCAGCGCAAAAATGATCGTCAGCGCGACTGGTGCAAACAGCTTGCCTTCCAGTCCTTGCAGCGACAGCAGCGGCAGAAATACGATCATGATGACCGAGATACCGGCGCTGACCGGTAAGGCGACTTCTTTCACTGCACGGTAGATCACATGCAGGCGTGGCAGCAAGGCACTTTGTTGGTGTCCGCTGTGCGCTTCTATGTTTTCGACCACCACCACCGCCGCATCGACCAGCATACCGATGGCAATCGCTAATCCGCCTAGCGACATCAGATTGGCAGTGAGGCCGAAGTATTGCATCAGGATGAAAGTGCCAAGTGCTGACAAAGGCAGGATACAGGCCACTACCAGTGCTGAGCGCAGATTGCCGAGGAAAAGATACAGCAGGATCACGACCAGGATGCTGGCCTCTGCCAGCGCTTTGCTGACAGTTTGAACTGCACGTTCAACCAGATGACCGCGATCATAAAAGGTATTGATGGTGGTGCCGGCTGGCAGACTCGCCTGTAGGTTGTTCAGGCGTTCGCGCACTTGCTGCACCAGCTGACGTGCATTGGCACCACGCATGGCCAGCACCAGTGCTTCCACCGCTTCGCCCTGACCATCTTTGGTTACTGTGCCATAGCGACTGAGCGCGCCGATGTTGACTTGTGCCACATCGCGGATGCGAATCGCGACGCCGTTTTGTTCAGCTATTGCAATTGCACCGACATCATCCAGTGTGCGGATATTGCCGTCGCTTCTGACCAGCAGCGATTCTTCGCCAGAAGATAAGCGCCCGGCACCGTCATTACGGTTATTGCTTTCCAGCGCAGCGCGTAATTGCGCCAGCGTCAGGCCGCGAGCGCTGAGTGCATCCGGATTGGGTACCACTTCAAAACTTTTGACCAGACCACCGAGTGAGTTGACATCGGCCACACCGGGGATGTTGCGCAACTGCGGACGTATGGTCCATTCCAGCAGACTGCGTTTTTCCATCAGCGAGAGCGGGCCTTCGATGGTGAACATAAATACTTCACCGAGTGGTGTCGTGATCGGTGCCAGACCACCGCTGATGGTAGGCGGTAAGTCTTTTAACACATTGCTCAGGCGTTCGCTGACTTGCTGGCGCGCCCAGAATACGTCCGTGCCTTCCTGAAAATCCAGCGTAATATCGGCAATCGCATATTTGGATTGCGAGCGCAGGATGGCCTGGCGCGGTATGCCCAGCAATTCCTGCTCAACCGGCGCCACAATGCGCGCCTCGACTTCTTCCGGCGTCATACCGGGTGCTTTCAGAATAATTTTGACCTGGGTGCTGGATACATCGGGAAAGGCATCGATAGGCAGGCTTTGAAACGCCTGATAGCCAGCCGCTGCCAGCAGTAGTGTCAGTACCAGCATCAGCAAGCGCTGCGCCAGTGAAAATGCAATCAGTTTGGCCAGCATTATTTTTCTCCGCCTTCTTCCGCGCCCAGTCCCAGCCAGGCGCCTTTGAGTATGCCTATGCCACGGTTCGCCACCTGATTACCTGCGCGCAGCGCAGGATGACTGGCTTGCAGCCACGCCAGCTCGCCCTGTTTGCTGAGTACTTGCACCGGTATTACCTGAAAGCCTTTGTCATTGCGGATAAACACGTGGCTGCGCTGCTGATTTTGGACGATTGCGCTTAAAGGCACAGCGACGGAGGCAGCAGGTATCTGGCTGTTCTGTATGCGCGCCTCCACATACTGGTTCAGTTGCAGACAATCTTCGCGCTTACTTTGTGCTGCCCGGATCAGGCTAGTCTGATTCTGGCTTTGAACCTGATTGGCGATCGCAATCACTTTCAACGGTGCACACTGGTTGATGCTCACGCTGTCACCGATACGTACCTGGGCTGCCTGCTGGGCCGAGGCCTGTAACTCTACCCAGTAAGGACCGGATTTGCTGATAGCTGCAATCGGGGTTCCGGCCTCAATACGCTGACCTGGTTTGACACTGAGTTCGCTTAACGTGCCGCTGGCACTGGCGCTGATACTGAGCACCGGTGATAACTGCTGCTTATTCAGTAACTGGTTGATGCGCGCATCGCTAAGGCCTGCGCTGCGCAAGCTTTGGTAACGTTCACGCGCCGCCACCTCGGCCTGGACCGCGGCGCCGCTGCTTTCCTGCCAGCGGCTGCGCGCGATGATGCCTTCCTGTAGCAGCTTTTCATCACGTTCGCGTTTTTCAGCCGCGAGCCGCGCCGAGGTTGCCAGTTGCAGATATTCGCGCTGCATTTCCATTAACTGTGGACTATGCAAGACCACGATGGGCTGTCCCTGATGCACCGCTTGCAGCGCATTGTGCTGAACTTCCTGCACTATACCGCTGACCATGCTGCTGACGATCACCTGACCATTGGGTGGGCTGATGACAGTGCCGGATAAATGCAGGCCCTGTGGTGTGCCGGTCGTGGTTTTGGCGGAGGCTTCACTGCTGATCAGGGCTGTGGTGGCGATATTTGCGCGTTGTATTTGTGCGCTGTTCAGCGTGATCTGGGCCGGTTCGCTGGCAAGGCTGGCCAGTGGCATGCCGAGCAAGGGCAGCAGACAGGTCAGGGTTAGCTTAGTCATAGTGGATGCTCGCTGTGAGTAGGTGATGATTTGGGTTGAGATAGTGGAGCTAATCATGCAGCACACACCACGGGTGCATACTGAACTGTGAGCGACATGATGCAGGCCAGAACTTAAGGAGTTCTTAACAAAGCGGCGTTACAATCCAAAACCAGACCGAAAAAACTCAGGGAAAACAGTATGCGTATCTTGTTAGTTGAGGATGATCCGCAGTTAGGACGTGCAACCCAGCTGGGGCTGGATCAGCTTGGCTATACGGTGGACTGGCTGCAGCGCGGCGACAGTGTGGTCACGACGGTGTTGCAGCATGATTACGAGGCGATACTGTTGGACCTGAGTTTGCCGGGCATGGATGGCATGCAGATCCTGCGCCAGTTGCGACAGCGTGATTACCATCATCCGGTGCTGGTGATCACGGCGCGTGATCAGATTCCGGACCGCATCGCAGGGCTGGACGCGGGTGCGGATGATTTTGTGATCAAACCCTTTGATCTGGATGAATTATCGGCGCGCTTACGGGCCGCCAGCCGCCGGGTACATGGCCGTATCCAGGAACTGATCCGCTATGCGGGATTGCTGATTGATGTATCGGCGCGCAGCGTGCAGCTGGATGGCCAGCCGGTGGCACTGACCGCAAAAGAATTCAGCGTCTTGTTGATGCTGATTGAGCATCAGGGCCAGATCGTGAGCCGTGAACAACTGGAAAGCACGGTCTACGGCTGGGGCGAAGAAGTAGAGAGTAATGCGATTCAGGTTCACATCCACCACTTGCGCAAGAAACTCGGCAAATCTTTGATACGTACCGTGCATGCGGTTGGCTATATGATGGATAAATTGCCAGGAGCCCCGTCATGAGTGCGACCGCTGAAGCGCCGCGACAATGGTCTTTACGCCGCACCCTGCTCGGTATTTTGCTGAGTCTGACCATCGGTATCTGGAGCGTCAGCGCCGTATTGGTGTATCTGGATGCGGACCGCGAGAGTCGCGAATTATTCGATCAGTCGCTGGCAGAAACTGCACATATCCTGTTGTCACTGGCTGAACACGAATTTGGCGAAGGTAGCTGGCATCAGGCGCACCGGCTCGGTGAATCCACTGCGGCTCATCATGAGGAATACCTGCTATTCCAAATATGGAGTGCCGATGGTCGTTTGCTCTATAAAAATTCAGGAGCGCCGGAAACCCCGTTTCGGCAACAGGCAGCCGATGGTTACAGCTGGCTGAACCTGCAATCCAGTCAATGGCGTCATTACTCGATTTGGAATCAGCCCCGTACGGTGCAGATTCAGGTGGTGGAACCGATCAGCCACCGTAAGGAAATCAGCAGTCGCTTTGCCTACCGGCTGGCGGCGCTGGCGCTGCTGATCATCCCCTTGCTGGTGCTGGCCATCTGGTGGGCGGTGAACCGGGTATTCCGCAGCCTGCAAGATTACGCGAGTCAGGTATCACAACGCCAACCCGGCGATTTGCAGCCGCTCAGTGCGGCGGATGCACCGATGGAGATCAATCCTTTATTGCATGCGTTGAACCGCTTGTTTGAACGGGTCGCCCAAACCCTGCAACGTGAACAGCGTTTCACCGCTGATGCCGCGCACGAATTGCGCACGCCGCTGGCTGGTCTGAAAACCAATCTGCAGGTTTTGCAGCGTGCGCGCAATCCGGAAGAAAGTGCCGAAGCGATTGCCGGATTGCGCGCCGGTGTGGAAAGGGCAAGCCGCCTGGTTGCACAACTGATGAGTCTGGCGCGCAGCGAGCCGGAAAGCCACCTGAACGCACAGCATCCGGTCTGTGATCTGGCGGCCAGTCTGCAGTCAGTTTGCATCCACTGGCAAGCAGAAGCGGAAGCTGTCGGACTGGCCTGGCAACAGGACTTACAACAAGCCTGGGCGAGGGTGGATGCCGCCGAATTGCACATCCTGGTCAGAAATCTCATAGAAAATGCATTACGCTATACGCCCGCCCCCGGGCGGTTGAGGCTGTCCTGTGGCAGTCATTCAGGCCGGGCATGGCTGGAAGTCGAGGATAGTGGCCCCGGCATTCCCGAGCAATACCGTGAGCAAGTCCTGCAGCGTTTCTTCCGGCTGGCCGGCGCTGATCAGCCCGGTAGCGGACTGGGGCTGTCCATCGTGAAAAATATTGCTGATGCCCATGCGGCCAGCCTTCAATTGTCAGCCGGCGATGAGGGGCAGGGTTTGCGGGTCAGACTGGAATTCCCGGCCTGGGGCTGAATTCCTGGCAGACTAAATCGGCTGAACCGACTGAAGCAGCGTATCATTACGCCCCTGATTGCCATAGCCAATAACCTGACTGTGGCAGTAACCTGTATTTAGGACTTACGCAAAACCGCCCCAGCTGCGTTATGGCTCCTTGTCGTACACTGCGTACTGCCTGCGTCGCCATGGTGTAACGGACATCGCTTACCAGCGATGTTTCCTATAGCACCAAAGGGATTTTAGCCTTGCCGGGACAATTTTTGCGTAAGTCCTCATTTAGCTTTTTACCGGAAACACCATGACTCAGCCATCTTCTTTACCTGTTCCTGCATTCCGCCGTGCCGTGGTGGTCGGTGGTGGTCCGGCTGGACTGATGGCGGCTGAAACCCTGTCGCAGCAAGGTCTGCAAGTCGATTTGTATGACGCCATGCCTTCGGTAGGCCGCAAGTTTCTGCTGGCCGGTAAGGGGGGAATGAACCTGACCCATTCCGAACCCATGGACCGTTTTGTGCAACGCTATGGCAAAGCGGCTGATTACTTGCAAGCGGCATTGGCGGCTTTTGATAATCAGGCCTTGCGCGATTGGGCGCAGGGACTGGGTATTGCTACGTTTATCGGCAGCTCTGGCCGTGTGTTTCCGACCGATATGAAGGCGGCGCCTTTGCTGCGTGCCTGGCTGCACCGTTTGCGTGAACAGGGTGTGCGCTTTCACATGCGTCATCGCTGGCTGGGCTGGGATGCACAGGGACGCTGTCGCTTTGCGCATGCCGATGCTGAAATTCCGGTTGAGGCCGATGTGCTGATTCTGGCCTTGGGTGGTGGTAGCTGGGCGCGGCTGGGTTCGGATGGCAGCTGGATGCCGCTGCTCGCCCAGCAGGGTGTGGCGTTGAGCCCTTTACTGCCGTCTAACTGTGGCTTTGAGCGCCCGTGGACACCATTTTTCCAGGAAAAATTTGCCGGTCAGCCGCTGCTGACCGTCGCTGCGCGTGTGCAGCATAGTGAGCAGCCCATGCGTCAGGGGCAGTTTGTGATCACCGCCAGTGGTGTGGAAGGCAGCCTGATCTATGCCTTATCTGCCGCATTGCGCGACCAGATTTTGACACAGGGCAGCGCCGTGCTGGAGCTGGATCTCTTGCCCGACAAATCGGCCGAAAGGGTATTGCATGAGTTGCAGTCAGGACGTGGCGCACGCTCGCTGAGCAGTTTTTTACAAACCCGGCTGGGTCTGGATAAATTAAAGATCGCCTTGTTGTACGAATTGCTGAGTAAAGCGCAACTGGCTGATACCAATGCGCTGGCGCTGGCGATCAAGCAATTGCCGCTGCCTTTAATGGCTACCCGTCCTTTAGATGAGGCGATCAGCAGCGCTGGTGGCGTGCGTTTCAGTGCAATCGATGCACGTGGCATGCTGACAGCGCGTGCCGGCGTGTTTTGTGCCGGTGAGATGATGGACTGGGAAGCGCCGACCGGCGGCTATTTGCTGACGGCTTGCTTCGCGACTGGAAAACAGGCGGCGCAGGCGGCGTTAGACTGGTTAAACAGTGAAAATTAAGTGGAGATTCGTAGAATTAACAGAATTTGTATGAATATCGATATCATTTCTTACGGCAGCGCAAGATCTTGTTACAATTCTGGGTTTGCATCGCCTATATCTTCGTTTTTCGTCGTTTTCTGAGCTAGCTTTATGAGTGATTCCCGTAATTCTGCGCGTCTTCCTGTTGCATGGCGGGCTGCCATCCAGGTAGCTCCGGGGCGCATTGTGCCGGCTAAAGTAGTTAATTTTTCTGCTTCTGGCATACAGATGCAGTCTGGCGTCATGCTCAAGGAAAAGCAGGAATATCAGATGATGATGGAAGTGCCCAGCCACAAAGATGCTTCTGCACGCACCCAGGTGGTCTGCAAGGCCACTTGTGTTTACACCATACTGAGCGGCAGCGAATACCGCGCCGGTCTGAGAATCGGTAATTACCCGCCTGAACACAAGGAATTGCTGCAAAGCTGGGGTGGCTGAACCAGGTGGCAGGAAGGCTGTATGATGGCAGCCATCCCACAGGATTTTTGTCTGCATTTTCTGAAGGTGAACTATGCATCAGGAACAGGTATTACCCGAATCCGCCGCTGCCGTGGCGCGCTTACTGCAGGCAGCAGGACATGATCGCCAGATTGTGCTCTTGCCTGAGACTGGCAAAACCTCGGCCGAAGCCGCTGCCGGTCTAGGCTGCAGCGTAGCTGAAATTGCCAAATCCATCGTATTCCGCCGTCAGTCCGATGATGCCGCCGTGATGGTGATCGCCAGTGGTAATAACCGCGTCGATGAGCGCAAAGTCGCTGCTATCACCGGCCCGCTGGCCAAAGCCGATGCGCGTTTTGTGCGTGAAAAAACTGGCTATGCGATAGGTGGCGTGTGTCCGATCGGGCACGTGGAAAAAGTGATCCTGCTGATCGACCGCGATTTAATGCAATACCAGACTGTCTGGGCCGCCGCCGGCCATCCGCATGCGGTGTTTGCGATGACGCCGCAGCAGTTGCAGGCGATGACCGGTGCACCACTGGCAGATATTGCACTTAACCCTGACTAAGCACTATGAGCATACTTTACGATTTTGATCCGGCGCTGGCCGACCCTGCACAAGCCGTGCCTTCACCTTGCGTTGGTGTTTGCCGCATGGATGAAAAAAATGCCTGGTGTGCTGGCTGCTTCCGTACCGTCCCTGAGCTGACCGGCTGGAGCAATGCCAGCAATGAACGTAAAATCCAGATCTGGCATCAGGTCAAAGAACGCATGTTCTGAGCGCATTCGCGATGACCACCACGCTGCGCTTCCCCCCGGGCATACAAGTGTTGGAACGTGGTTGGCTGTCGTCCAATAATATCGTGTTACAGGATGCAGAGCGTTGTGTCCTGGTCGATTCCGGCTATCTGACGCATGCGCCGCAAACGCTGGCTTTGCTGAGTCACGCCTTACAGGGCCGCCAACTTGACCTGCTGCTCAATACCCATTTGCATTCCGATCATTGTGGCGGCAATGCATTATTGCAGAAAAAATACGCCAGTCAGACCTGGGTACCAGCGCAGGAAATGGATGCCGTACAGCAGTGGGATGAACAACGCCTGAGTTTTCTGGCGACCGGTCAGCAGTGCGCGCGCTTTCAGTGTGATGGCGGATTGCAGCATGGGCAGCGCTGGCAACTGGCAGGACTGACATGGGAAGTGATACAGGCACCTGGCCATGATCCTCACTCCATCATGCTGTATTGCGCGCAGGAAGGCATATTGATTTCTGCTGACGCCTTATGGGAAAACGGTTTTGGCGTGATTTTTCCTGAGCTTGAAGGCGGTTCCGGTTTTGCTGAACAGGCACAGGTATTAGCACTGATTGCAGAGCTCAATCCTCGTATCGTGATACCCGGCCACGGGGCGCCTTTTAACGATGTCAGCAGTGCCTTGGCACGCGCCCGCGGCAGACTTGATTATCTGTCGTCCCAGCCGCAGCGCAATGCACGTAATGCACTCAAAGTGCTGATCGCCTTCATGTTGCTCGATCAGCGGCAGATCACGCTGGCACAACTGAATCTGCAGCTATTCCGCAGCCGGCTGATGCAGGCTGCCGCCTGTCAGTTACTGCCTGCAGATCAAATACTCGATGCCGCCTGGGTACAGGATTTACTGAGTCAGCTTGCTGCTGAACTGGTTGGTGCCGGCGTCGCAAAACTGGAGGCGGACTACCTCATCAGTTGCTGAGAAATTCTGGATTTTTTTGATCGGCTCAGAAAATTTATATCCATTCTAGATAGAAATGTACGGAAACAAAATTTCCGTAAATGAATTTTTTGTCGCTTAGATACATCAGTGCTCAATAATTTTTAACACTTTCTTTTTCAGAAAATTAAATAGTGCTAATGTACACAAAATACACAAAGTGCGAGAACGCACATAAAGCGATGCAAAACAGCGAGCAATTTGGGGGATTATCATGCGTAAATTTCTACTCATCATCACGATAACGGTATTTGGTTTGCAGCTCTCAGCTTGTCACAGCATTCGCAGTGGCGGTGCGCCCGAGCCTTCCTTCAATATCGATCAGGATCTGGAGCAGCTTTCTAAAGAATTCGCGAGCGCCACCAACATCAGCGAATATTACAAACTCGATGCAGAAAAACGGCAGGATGCGCGTAACCGTTTTGTATCAGGACGCCTGGTGCAAATGGATCTGCAATATCTGAAATTTATCCGCACTCTGACTTCCGACAAACAGCAACTGGATGCCGCTACTGACGTGGTCAATATGAGCCTGAATCTGGCCGGTACGCTGGTTGGCGGCTTACAGGCGAAATCCAATCTGGCAGTCGCCGCAGCCGGTATCAGCGGTGCTAAAACCACCATAGACAAAGATTTTTACTACGAAAAAAGCATACAGGCGTTGGTGGCGACCATGAATGCCAAACGTAAGGAAGTGCTCTACAAAATTCTGCTGGGCCTGTCGGCCTCGACAGAGAACTATCCTTTCGAACGAGCAGTCACCGATCTGAATGAATACTATCTGGCCGGCACCCTGAATGGCGCACTGCAATTCATTAATTCGCAGGCAGCTGAGAGCAGTGCGCAGAGCGATAAAGCACTGGCCGTGCTATATAAAGTGCCGGTTCCTAGTCAGCCGCAAATCATTAGCCTAGGCAGTCTGACCGATGCGGTGGGCTCGCCAGCGATGACGCCGGATAAGGCGAAAGCCATACTGACTGCCTTGGGCGTTAAGCCCGATGCATTACCTGCCACACTGGATGGCAGCGACGGTAAAACAGGGGCCTTGCAGTTGCTGAAAACGCAGATTCGCGCAGCGAAGAATCTGGCTGATGATACGGATCGTGAAGTCGCCATACGTGCGCTGAACGCGGCCTTTAAAGCGCAGGGTTTTTAAACTCAGCCTGTTTGATTGATTTTTTGCTTGTTACGCATAGCGAACTGAGAAGGAAAAAATAATGTTCACTTACATCGTCGAAGTCGATCCGCAATTGACGCTGGACGACATCAGCCTCGCCATCGCCGGTGAAGAGGCGACCGGTGCAGAATTTCAGCGGGTCGCACTGTCATTTCACGAAAACCGTATCACCAATTTGGTGACCTTCAATGATCTGCCTCCCGGTAAGCGCCCGACGCCGCAAATCCTCTTTTTGGCAGAAAAAGCCGCTGCGCCAGCCGGGAAAAAACTGCTGTGGGCAGGCGTCATTCTGGTCAGCGGGGCGAATACCGCAGTCAAGGCTTACCGCTGAACTATATCGCGCCCTTAGCCTGAGCAAACGCCGGGCCACGGGCGCTCGTTGAGATCGTTTATTTCAGCGTATAAGCCGCATCCGTAAAAGGTTTCAGCGGTGCCAGGTCGGCAAACTGGGTGGCGCGGCCCTGTTGTTTTGCCATGAAGGCTTCGAGCAGATTACTGCTTTGCCAGATGCCGGATTGTAGCCAGCTCATTTGCTGTAAAGCGTCATGCGTGCTGTGGTCACGTGCATAATGGATAGCCTGCTTGCTGCCCCAGATTGCTATTGGCGGTTTGGCGGCGATTTCTGTCGCCATTTGCAGCGCTGCTGCCAGCATCTCTTCCTGTGTATCAAACACTTCATTGACCAGCCCGACCGCCATGGCGCGCCCAGCCGGTAAGCGGCGGCCGGTATAGGCCATCTCATGCACGATGCCTTCGGGGATCAGCTTAGGCAGACGCTGTAAGGTACCGAGGTCGGCGGTCATCCCGATATTGATTTCCTGAATACAGAAAAACGCATCCTGGCTGGCCAGCCGGATATCGGTGGCGCAGACCAGATCGACACCGCCACCGATACAACCACCCTGGATTGCTGCTATGACGGGCATGCGTAAGGCTTCCAGCTGGTTAAAACATTGATGCATGTCTTGCAGCACGAGACCGATATTGGCGCGTCCGGTCGCTTGCTGATCGTCCAGGCTGAAGCTGCCACTGGTGAACACATCCAGCGCCATGCCTGCCGTGAAATGCTTACCCGTCGAAGACAGGATCAGCACCCGCGCCGCGGCTTCCTGTTGTAACTGACGCAGTATCGCACTCAGCTCACGGAAAAACACTGGCTGCATGGTGTTCATGCTATCCGGGCGCTTAAAGCGCAGATGTGCGATTTTGTCGCTGAGTTCGAAGTCAAAGCATTGATAAGTCATCGTGTCTCCTGGTTGTTATGGGGAAATCAGCACAGTGGCCTGCATCGTTGAGGCCATCAATCCGGCGTCAAGCTTAACCCAGCTCAGCGCAGCTGTTTTGCACAATATCATCTAATTACCTGCCGACCCAGGCGCGCTTTGCGGCGAAAAGCGTGCCAGGATACCTTAGGGCCTGCTTACATTCAGATTCCGCATCTCGTAATTTAAATGTTAACAGGCCCTGGTATCTGCGGAGTTAAGCGGAATTCGGCAAACTTTGCGCTCAGACTCAAGTTTGTCACCGGAATTGCCGTAACCGAACTATTCCCCATCAGAAATGCTCCGATTATGCGCCGCTATCCCGCCCTCCTGTTGACCCTGCTGCTGGCGAGCTTTGCTCACGCAAATGACGGCCCAGCCTCGTCGCCTTCCAAACCGATCAAGCAGGCATCGGCCAAGGAAGACGGTGCGTCTGAGAAAAAAGACACGAAAAAGTCATCCAAAGACAAAGAAAAAGACACAAAAGACGCGGCTGCCAAAGAAGCCTTGCAGGCTGACGAACTCGCCGCAAAAATCGCCGAACGCTTAGCTGTTTTACGCAAAGACAAAGAACGTGAGGAAGCGCCCAAAGCCCGTCCTGTAGTGCGTAGCTATGCGCCTCCGGTAGTGAAAAAAGCAGAACCTAAAAAAGAAGCCGAGCACGGCACGGCGGCAATTGTTGCTGCGATGGGTGGTCATGGCGCGCTGCATTGGGGATATCAGGGTGAGGGCAGTCCGCTCAACTGGGGAAAAATGAATCCCTCTAATGCTAAATGCGACAACGGCGATCGTCAGTCGCCGATCGATATCCGCGACGGCATCAAGGTCGATCTCGATCCCATCAATTTTGATTACAAATTATCTGGCTTTAATGTGATCGATAACGGCCATACGATACAAGTCAATGTCGCTGCCGGTAACTTCATCACCGTGATGGGCCGCAGTTATGAACTGATGCAATTCCACTTTCACAAACCGTCGGAAGAACGCATCAATGGCAAGAGTTTTGAGATGGTGGTACATCTGGTGCACAAAGACGCCGATGGCAAGCTGGCGGTCGTGGCGGTGCTGATCGAACGTGGCAAAGCGCATGCACTGGTACAGCTGGTCTGGAATAATTTGCCACTCGAAAAAAATGAAGCGGTCTCTGCGCTGAGCGCCATGGACCTCAGCAATATCCTGCCACTCAAACGCGGCTATTACACCTATATGGGTTCACTCACCACCCCACCTTGCAGTGAAGGCGTGTTATGGATGGTGATGAAAGAGCCGATAGAATTGTCGGCAGAACAGATAGGCATTTTCCATCGGCTATATCCGATGAATGCCAGACCGGTACAAAAAAGTTTTGGCCGCATGATTAAAGAATCGAGTTAAGCGGCGCGCATCAGTTTGTCTATCCAGTTTACCCGGCGTATCAGCCGGGTATTTTTTTGGGGATTGCGACAGTGTGATACAAAACAGTCACTACAGTACCTTCGGTATCAGGGAAAGAGATGTTTCATGTCGAGAATGAAACATAGCTAAGTGCTTTATATGATACCGAGAATTGATACCGAGTCAGAACTACGCTGGTCAGTCAGGCATGATGAAATTTAAGTGTTTGGTTTCTATGTCGGCCGATAAAGAAAAGTTGGATTTAAATTCGTCAAGTGTCGACAAGATATGTTACTTAGCCTGGGCTGCTGCCGAAAAATTGTCTCAATTTAAGATAGATATATCTGCGTATTCACATGAAAATTCTTTGCCAGCTAGTGATCGTCACATTACTGCAATGCTTCCCTGGCCATCTTCTTGCCGACAATGGTGGCTGGGATCTGAGCTTTTTAAAAGAGGATCCTTATCGTAAGGGGAAGCAAAGAGTCGATCTCAGTGAGTTGAATAATAAAGATGAAGTTGCGATAGTTCGCGATGCAATCAACCCCATCATGCAGTTTTTTTATAGCCTGACTCAAAAAGAGTTTCGCAAAGAAACTTTAGAATTACGCACCACAGAAAATGGTAGACGGGTGCTGCGCTACCCACCGATGCAAAATGAAATGAACAGATACGGTTTTAGCAAAATTTGGAAATGGTCTGTGATGGATGCAAATACGATACAACTCAGTGCTGAACTGAATACTCTGTTGCGAGATAAACGCGCGATTGACGAGAATTTTATTTTTATTAAGGTGGATGGGCAGTGGAAGTTTGATCGGCATGAGTAACAAAGCATGTTAACCGGGAGGTACAAACTCCAGGTTGAAACAAGACCCCCACACATCCTTGTACTGTACAACGCCTGCGTTTGCATCACCGAAAATTCCAGTGATTCACACCATTCAGTATGCCTGAGTCTGAACTGTCTGGCCTCTGCCGCTGTGCGAGGCGTGTGATGCTGGTTTATCGTCGAAAATCTTGCGGGAATTTGCGACGCAATTTTATGACAGCGCTGCCATTCACCATCAGGCAGACTAAAACGACAAAGCCGACTAGCCAGGGTTCGAAAGCATGTCTAAACGCCGTGACAATTGCCAAAGGCAATAGACTGGCGACGACCGTCAATGTTTCTGGTGTGTTTTTATGGCGTCCAAACTGCCAGTTGTACAAGGTGACAGGCATCACGAAAAAGATTGCTACAAGAAACAGCAAGCCGAGGTTTGATTCATTTGTACTGGCCGTCCATGCACCTGTAAGGAAAAAAAACAGGGACAAGATCCAGCTTGTTATTCCAATGATTTTCATCCATACCTTCATGCTCATCAGGCCTTGTGTGAGTTATCTGAATTGGAAGCCGCCACCCGCTGTCTGAGCCGGGTGGGGCTGGTTTGCTGGCTGGCCGCCAGCATCTGTCTGTAAGTACTGCGCTTAGGCCAGTTTGAACGGCAGGGCGCGCAGGCGTTTGGGTTGCAGGCGTGCTAAGGCATTGGCGAAGGCGGGTGCCAGTGGTGGCAGACCGGGTTCGCCCATGCCTTTCGGTGCATCGGCACTGGGCACGATGTGTACCGCGACTTTGGGCATATCGGTGATGCGTGGTACGACGTAGTCAGAGAAATTACTTTGCTCGACCACGCCCTGACGCAGGCTGATGGCTGCGCCCGGCAGGCACATGCCCAGACCCATCAATGCTGCGCCTTCAACTTGTGCGCGTACGCTTTCCGGATTGACGGCCAGATTGCAATGCACGCCCGCCGTCACTTCCAGCAGTTTAGGCTGCGTTTTCTGCAGCGATGCTACCACGACATAGGCCACTACCGATTCAAAGGATTCATGCACTGCCACACCCCAGGCCTGACCTTTTGCCAGCTTGCGTTTGCCGTAGCCGGATTGCTCGACAGCCAGCATCAGTGCAGCGCGGTGACGCGGATGCTGATCGCCGATTAAACTCAGGCGGTAGGCAACCGGGTCCTGTTTCGTTTTCTGCGCGATTTCATCGATCAGGGTTTCCATCACAAACGCGGTATGGGTAGAGCCTACGCTGCGCCACCATAGTACCGGCACATTCACTTTGGGATGATGCACGGTGAGCCGCATCGGCAGTGCATACGGTTCTTTCATGCCTTCCACTGCGGTCGCATCGATACCATCCTTGATCATCATGCCTTCAAACAGGGTACCGGCCACGATAGACTGACCGACGATCACATGATCCCAGCCCAGGATTTTGCCCTGCGCATCGAAGCCGATATGGGCAGTGTGCAGATGCATAGGGCGGTAATAGCCACCACGGATATCATCTTCACGGCTCCAGACAGTGCGTACCGGTGCCTGCAAGCCCGCATCCAGCGCGGCTTTGGCGACCTGACAGGCTTCCACCACGTAATCATTGCTGGGCACTGCACGGCGGCCGAAACCACCGCCTGCAGCCTGGGTATGCACCAGAATATTTTCTGGCTTCAAACCCAGCGTACGTGCGGCTGCCAGCCCATCCATACCGGCCATCTGGGTGCCGCACCAGAGTTCAGCGCTGTCGCCTTTGAGCGCAACAGTGCAATTCAGCGGTTCCATCGGCGCATGCGCCAGATACGGAAAGACGAATTCGGCCTTGATCTGATGCGTGGCGTTGGCGATGCCAGCGACATCGTCTTTGTAATACTGTGAACCCGGCTGGCGAGCCAACTGGCGATAAGCGGCTAACTGCGCCTGGCTGTCAGTTTTTTCTGTTGAGGCGATATCCCATTCGACGTTCAGCGCATCGCGCGCCTGCTTGGCTTGCCAGTAGCCGGTCGCGATAATCGCCACACCTTCGGCACCGCGATCAAGCGCGATACGGCGTACCGCTTTGACGCCAGGCATGGCTTTCGCTGCCGCATCATCCAGGCTGCGCAGGCGGGCACCAAATACCGGTGGTCTTGCCACCACGGCAGTCAGCATGCCAGGCAAGCGCACGTCGATGCCATATTGTTGCTGACCGCGCGATTTCGCTGCCGCATCCAGCCGCTTGGTGGCATGGCCGATCAGGCGGAAGCTGGCCGGATCTTTCAGCGTCACTTGCTCAGGCACCGGCAATTGCATGGCAGCTTTGGCCAGCTGACCATAGCTCAGTTTTTGGCCCTCGGCGCTGATTACAAACCCGGCCTTGGTGCTCAGGCTGGCCGGATCTGCTTTCCATTGTTGCGCCGCGGCCTGGATCAGCATGGCACGGGTGCGCGCACCGAGTTCGCGGTACTGCATATACGAGTTCTTGATGGAATTCGAGCCGCCGGTCAGATGGATGCCAAATAAAGGATCGGCATAGGCGGGCGAATTGCTGCCATGTACGCTGCGTACCAGACTCCAGTCCGCATCCAGTTCTTCCGCCAGTATCAGCGGCAAACCAGTCTGCACACCCTGACCGAAATCCAGACGGTTAATGGTCACCGTGACGATGCCATCTTCTGCAATCTGCACAAAGGCCGAAGGCTGCTGAGTCGGTTTCAGACCGGCCTTCTGATTCGCCTCAGTCCCCTGTGCCTGTGCGTTGTCTGGCAACAGTGAATAACAAGCCAGCGCAAAACCGGAACTGGCCGTGACTTTCAAAAAACGGCGGCGGCTCAAGCCTGTTGGGGCGGCTTGCAGACGGTTTTGCAGCACGGGTGGCAAATTCAGTCTTTGATGATTGAATAGCATGCTGTTCCCCTCAGGCTAACTGACGCGCAGCATCATG
Source organism: Cognatundibacterium rugosum (assembly GCF_014284365.1). Taxonomy (GTDB): domain Bacteria; phylum Pseudomonadota; class Gammaproteobacteria; order Burkholderiales; family Burkholderiaceae_D; genus Undibacterium; species Undibacterium rugosum. The sequence goes on along the minus strand of NZ_JACOGG010000002.1, from coordinate 210,793 downwards.
TATCGCAGCGCGGATACGTTGATACGTGCCACAGCGGCAGATATTGCCTGCCATGGCGGCGTCGATGTCAGCATCGCTGGGTTTTTTATTGGTTTTCAGCAGCGCGGTTGCGCTCATGATCTGACCGCTCTGGCAATAGCCGCATTGCGCCACATCATGCTGTATCCAGGCGGCTTGCACCACGCGTCCAACCGCATCGTTTTCCATGCCTTCTATGGTCGAAATCTGTTGTCCGGCGACTGCCGAAACCGGCGTCACGCAAGAACGGGTGGCCTGGCCATTGATATGCACGGTGCAGGCACCGCACAAAGCCGCACCGCAGCCAAACTTGGTACCGGTCAGCCCCAGCGCATCGCGCAAGGCCCACAGTACCGGGGTGGATGGGTCCACATCAAGCTGATGGGTTTGTTGATTAATACTTAACTGGCTGATTTGTGTCATCGCTGATGTCTCCTGCCGGATCGGTTGGATAAATAGCAAAACTGACGCAAAATCACCCAGCGGTGTTATCGCTCGCCTTCGTATGCCAGGTACAGACCATACTGCCTGCATCGCCAAGCCTTGCCGGGACAATTTTGCGTCAGTCCTACGAAGCTAGAACTATAGGCCAAAATGGAGATTACTGCTGTGCACAGCAGGCCGCTGTCGGAAATCGGCGACACAGTGTATCGCCCCTTGTTGGAGCACAAAAAAATGGACGCTGGTCAGCGTCCACAAACACGAGGAGAAGCGGGCAGGCTGCGCATTATTCTGTACGCTGCAGAAGGCTGAGCCCAATAAATTGACTACTGATAGCTGCGCATATCCGCGATTACCTTACCGTCATTCGGCAAGCTGGCCGGGCTCACGAACGCAACTTCGCCACGCAGTTTGGTGATGTCACGCAAGCTGGCGACGATGGCCTGCTGCAGGTGTTCAGACGGGGTCAGGGTTTCGCAGTGCAGACTCATACTGTCATTTCCCATTTCACCGCTGACTACCAGTCTGGCTTTGAGAATGTCGGGATGGCGTTTTTGTACTTCGGCAATCTGTGAGGGATGCACAAACATGCCTTTCACCTTGGTGGTCTGATCGGCGCGGCCCAGCCAGCCACGGATACGCTGGTTAGTACGGCCACAGGGCGAGATACCTGGCAGGATGGCGGACAAATCACCAGTCGCAAAGCGTATCAGCGGATAATCGGGATTGAAGGAAGTCAGCACCACTTCCCCGACTTCACCTTCAGGCAGGACATCGCCAGTTCCGGGGCGTACGATTTCCAGTATCAGCTCTTCATCCAACACCATGCCGGGATGAACCTCACCCTCAGTCATGGTTTCATAGGCGATATTGCCGACATCGGCACTCGCATACAATTGCAGCACATGCGGTACCCCGTGTTGTTGCAGCCACAACCGTAAGGATGGCGGCAATGCTTCGGCACCGACTACTGCCTTTTGCAGGCTGGAGATATCGGCACCGCTGTCCTGGGCTTTTTCTATGATGATTTTGAGGAAGCTTGGTGTGCCTATGTAAGCATCCGGCTTGAGTTCCGCCATCGCCTGCACCTGCATTTCTGTCTGCCCGGTACCGGCAGGTATCACAGTGCAACCCAGTCTGGCGGCAGCGCTCTCGACCATGAAAGCGGCGGGTGTGAAATGGTAGGAAAAACAGTTTTGTATCAGCTGGCCTTTACGCAGACCGACTGCGTGCAGCGGACGCGCAAAGCGCCACCAGTCGGCGCCACGGCCTTCCGGATCGAAGATAGGGCCGGGCGACATGAAGATGCGCGCCAGTTCATGCGGTGCGGCGGTACTCAGTCCGCCGAATGGGCGCAGCACGCTTTGCAGCGTTTTTAACTCCGATTTGCGCGTGACTGGCAGGCTGGCCAGTGCGGCCCGGTTGCGGATCTCGGGCGCGTGCACACCTTGCAGTATGCGGCTCCAGCCGGGTGCCTGCTGCGCATGGGCGATCAGTTGCGGCAGCCGGTTCATCAGCGCCTGTTCGCGGCTAAGCGGATTACGGGTTTCCAGAGCATCCAGATAATCATGCATGGTGCAGACTTCCTTTAGAAAAATCACTGCTGGTCAGACGTGGTTGTGCTTCAGGGGAGCATGGTGGGCGCTGATAAAAAAGGTCGCGCCTCAGGCCAGCCAGCGCTTGCGACGCCGGTAAAATTTCAATTCGCGGAAACTCTTGCGGCCAGCGCCGGAGACGCCCAGATAAAATTCCTTCACGTCTTCATTACTGGCCAGGTCCTGGGCTTCACCTTCCATCACGACGCGGCCATTCTCCAGGATGTAGCCGAAATCGGCGTAACGCAAAGCGATATTGGTATTCTGTTCCGCCAGCAGGAATGAGACCTGCTCTTGCTGATTCAGATTTTTGACGATCTCAAAAATCTCTTCCACCAGCTGAGGCGCGATACCCATTGACGGCTCGTCCAGCAAAATCATGCTGGGTCTGGCCATCAGCGCGCGGCCGATGGCGCACATCTGTTGTTCACCGCCTGAGGTATAGCCGGCCAGCGACTGCCGCCGTTCGCGCAGTCGCGGAAAATAGTGATACACCTTGTCCAGCTCGGCTTTCAGTTCGCTGCGGCTCAGGTGACGGGTATAGGCACCGGTCAGCAGATTTTCTTCCACACTCAGGTGGGCGAAACAATGGCGGCCTTCCATCACTTGCGACAGACCGCGTTTGACCAGCTCATTGGGCGTGAGCTGATCGACGCGTTCGCCGCGAAAATGAATATCGCCCTTGGTGATATCGCCGCGTTCATTTTTCAGCAGAGTGGAAATCGCTTTCAGCGTGGTGGATTTTCCAGCACCGTTGGCGCCCAGCAGCGCCACGATTTTTCCTTGCGGGACTTGCAGCGATATCCCTTTTAAGACCAGGATCACATGGTCGTAAATCACTTCGATATTGTTCACACTCAGATAAGCTGGGTTATCTGCAGTGGCTTCTGGTCGCAATGCGGAGATACTCATCATCTGCTCTTCTGTCATACCACGCTGATCAGATTGATACAGCGGGAAAATTGGCTCAGGTTCTGGCTCCGGCTACGCAGCTTGTCATTCCGCGCAGCCGGAGTACTGCTGGTCTTACTTCAGGCAGGCTGGTGTGATTTTCTTTTCAGCCGCATATTTATTCGATGATTCTTCCAACATCGCACGGGTGAGTGCCTTGTCACCGGTAATCCAGTTTGGCGTAATCGCTTTCCACTGATCGCCGGTCCATTGCTGCACCTTGACTGCGCCTGAGCCCTCATGGTCTTCACACGAGGTTTTCACCGGAGGAAACATGTTCAGTGCACCCAGCGCTTTTTGACGTGCTTCATCCACATTCAGATTTTCAAAGCCCCAGCGTATCTGTTCCGCACTCATGGTTTTGCCCTTGCCGAATTTTTCCTGCGCCTTCAGGATGGCTTCAGTCCACAAGATGGCGGCAGTCACACCGCGCATGTGATAGACCGAGCCTATACGCGCTTTGTCGCTCAGATTGCCCTTGCCGGCGGCATAGACTTTGCTGCGGATTTCATCGAGTACAGGATAATTGCCTGGGGTATTAAAGGTCATCGCGGTATACCCTTTGGCGGCATCACCAGCCGGTACGGCATCTTCTTCCGAACCTGCCCACCACACGCCCAGCATTTTTTCACGCGAATAGCCATTGCGCTGCGCGGTTTTGATCGCCACCGCATTCATCACGCCCCAGCCCCACAGGATCACGAAGTCCGGATTGGCCTGACGGATCTGCAGCCATTGCGATTGCTGTTCATTGCCCGGATGCGCGACCGGGATTTTGATGAGTTCAAAGCCATACTGTTTGGCCTGGGCTTCCAGTACCGGAATCGGTTCTTTACCAAATGCTGAGTCGTGGTACAGGTGAACGATTTTTTTACCTTTGAGTTTGTCCAGTCCACCCGCTTTATCGCCCAGGTATTTGGTCATCGCTGCAGCCTGATTCCAGTAACTGGTGATGAGTGGGAAAATATAGGGAAACACCTTGCCGTTAGCCGCATCGGAACGGCCATAACCGAGTGTGGTCATCGGGATTTTGTCGTCTCCGACGCGATCCAGAATGCCATAGGCAATGCCGGTGGACAGCGGCTCTACCAGCGAAGCACCGCCCTGGGATTTTTTCAGACGTTCATAACATTCCACCCCGCGTGAAGCGTTGTATTCGGTTTCGCATTCTTCCCAGCTGATTTTGACGCCGTTCAGACCGCCTTTGGCATTGATCAGATTGAAGTAATCAATCGCGCCGCCAAAGAAGCCTGAACCGCCCGCTGCATACGGTCCAACGCGGTAGGAAAGAACAGGAACAAACTGTTCATCAGCCTGCGCTGTGACAGTCAGACCACATAGTGCAGAAGCCAGTAATACAGATTTCATCAGTTTCATGGTGTCTCCTTCGTGTTGTCAGTTACTGCGTTGCGGCCCTGACCCGGTTGGGTAGCGGGCTCTTTTGTGGATAAAACCGGTTAAGCCTCACATCCTTAGTGTGGGAAAGGCCACAGCCTTAATTTTTCTTTAGCGATTTGCCATAAGCGCGCCAGTCCGTGCGGCTCCACGATCAGGAAGAAAATGATCAGTGCGCCAAACACCATGAGTTCCAGATTCGACGCCACATGAGTAGGCAGCGCCAGGGTATGCGCCAGCAGATTCAGTACCACTGGCAGCAGCACGATGAAGGCCGCCCCCAGAAAGGAACCCAGAATAGAGCCGACGCCACCGATAATGATCATGAACAGGATGCGGAAAGACAGATCAAGGTTATAGGCTTCAGGCTCTACGGTGCCCAGATAGGCATACGCGTACAAAGCACCGGCGATGCCGCAGTAAAACGAGGACACCGCAAACGCCAGCAGCTTGGTACGCATCAGCCGGAAGCCGATTACTTCGGCTGCCACGTCCATGTCACGCACCGCCATCCACGAGCGCCCCACATTCGAGCGCACCATATTCTTCGCCAGCAGGGCCAGCACAGCGACGATCAGCAGAGTCAGCAAATATTTTTTGAGCGGCGTGTTGAAGGCATAGCCTGCAATCACGATTTCCTGTGCAGTGATCACGCCGGAAGCACTGTAGTTGGTGAACCACTGGATTTTAGTCAGACACCAGACCACAAAAAACTGGGTTGCCAGCGTCGCTGCCGCCAGATAAAAGCCACGGATACGCAGCGAGGGCAGACCAAAAGCGATGCCGACCAGTGCGGCGCAGATACCGCCCAGTACGAAAGCCAGTAACACTGGTATGCCGGGCAGACGCAGCATGAAGTTATACGAAGCAAAGGCGCCGACCGCCATGAAGGCGGCCGTGCCTAGCGAGAGCTGACCCGCATAGCCGGTCAGGATATTGAGGCCGAGTGCCGCGAGCGAAAAAATCAGGAAGGGGATGAAGATCGCCGAAAATGCATAATCCGACGCCAGCCAGGGTACGGCGATCAAGGCGAGCAAGAGCAGGATCGTGATCCCTATACGATCCTGACGCAGCGGGAAAATCTGACTATCCGACTGGTAGCTGGTTTTAAATTGTCCGGCTTCACGATAAAACATAGTCTGTCCTTATAGTCTCAATACGGATGCGGCTTACAGGGCGATTTTGGCTGGAAAGGCAATCCCGCTACGGGTGTGCTGTTTTAATAGTCCAGTTCGAAGCTGTACAAAGCGCATTTCAAATGTCATTTCACCAGCCAAACCAACTGTGTGCGGCTTAAATACGCCGGATAATTTTTTCACCGAACAGCCCCTCAGGTCTGACCAGCAGGAACAACAGTGCCAGTACATACGGGAACCAGCCCTCAATCCCGCCGCCCACCAGCGGGCCGATATACACCTCGGCCAGCTTTTCTGATGCACCGATGATGAGTCCGCCCACAATCGCGCCCGGCACTGAGGTAAATCCGCCCAGGATCAGCACTGGCAAAGCTTTGAGGGCGACAAAGGTCAGTGCAAATTGCACACCATTACGCGCACCCCACAGCAAGCCAGCCACCAGTGCCACAAAGCCAGCCACGGTCCAGACGATGGCCCAGATCTGCTGCAATGGAATACCAACTGCGAGCGCGGCCTGATGGTCGTCAGCCACTGCGCGTAAAGCACGGCCGATTTTGGTTTTGGAAAACAGCAACGCCAGTGCCGTGACCAGTAAGGCGCAGATCAGCGCCGCGATCACATCAAACTGCGAAACCAGAATGTTGTAGTGTTCCATCACATATTCGATAGGCACATCTTCTATCGGCAGAGTGAGTTTATGCGGTTGGGAACCCCAGAGCAGCTGCGCTAATCCTTCGATGAAAAACGTCAGTCCTATGGTCGCCATGAACAGCGTAATCTCTGGCTGATTGACCAGCGGCCGCAATACCACGCGTTCTATCGCCAGACCCAGCAGCACCATCACCAGCATGGTCAGCGGGATCGCGAGCCACATCGATAACTGGAATTTTTCGCTGAGCCCGACACAGGTCAGCGCCGCAAAAAACACCATCGCACCCTGAGCGAAATTGAACACGCCGGATGCCTTGTAAATCAGTACAAAGCCGAGCGCCACCAGTGCATACATCACACCGGATAACAAACCGCCGATCAGCACTTCAAAGAAAAAATTCAGATTCATGATTTGCCCTTAATGACAGTCTCAGTGCGCCACGCCCAGATAGGCGTTAATCACTTCCTGGTTGGCCAGCACTTCTGCCGGTGTGCCATCGCCGATTTTTTTGCCATAGTCGAGCACTACCACGCGGTCGGAAATATCCATCACGACGCCCATATCATGTTCGATCAGGACGATGGTGGTGCCGAACTGATCATTCACATCCAGGATGAAGCGGCTCATGTCCTGCTTTTCTTCCACATTCATGCCCGCCATTGGTTCGTCCAGCAACAGGATTTCCGGCTCTGCTGCCAGTGCCCGGCCCAGCTCCACGCGTTTTTGCAAACCATAGGACAGGCGACCTACCGGCGTTTTACGGATGTGCTGAATTTCCAGAAAATCGATGATTTGTTCGACCTTATGTCGATGTGCGATTTCTTCTTTTTGCGCCGGTCCCCAGTACAGCGCTTGCAGCAGAAAATTGCTGTGCATTTTCAGATTGCGTCCGGTCATGATGTTGTCGAGCACACTCATGCCTTTGAACAGCGCGATGTTCTGGAAGGTGCGTGCGATACCACTGCGCGCAGCGGCATAGGTATTCATGTCTTTACGCACTTGTCCACGATACGTGATCTGACCCTGCTGCGGACGGTATACGCCATTGATCACATTCAGCATAGAGCTTTTGCCAGCGCCATTCGGTCCGATGATGGCGCGGATTTCGTGTTCCCTGACATTGAATGAAATATTGGTGAGCGCCTTCACCCCGCCAAATGCAAGGGAGATGCCCTGCAGGTCGAGGATGACATCGCCGGTTTGTCTGTTGTGATTCATGCGCTCTCCTCAGGCGGCGTGCTGACGGGCAGCGAAAGTGGTGGCATCGCTGATGTGCAGATCAGCACAGACTTTGCCCTGACGGCCATCTTCAAATTTGACCTGGGTTTCTATGTATTGCGAACGCAGCCCCGCATACATCGCATCGATCAGGACCGCATATTTATCGGCCACAAAGCGGCGTCGTACTTTGCGGGTGCGGGTCAGTTCATCATCATCCGGATCCAGTTCCTTATGCAGCACCAGGAAGCGTTGTATCTGGGTGTCGGCCATACCTGCCTCACTGGCCAGACCAGCATTCACTTTTTCTATGCAGGACAGGATCAGTTGATAGGTTTCGGCCTTGGCGGCCAGATCGGTATAGCCGGAATACGCAATGCCGCGCCGTTCGGCCCAGTTGCCGACCGCTTCCATATCGATATTGATGAAGGCACACACATGCGCGCGTTCATGACCGAAGGCCACAGCCTCTTTGATATAGGGGAAAAATTTGAGCTTATTTTCGATATAGTTGGGTGCAAACATGGCACCCGACTGCAGCTTACCGACATCGGCTGCACGGTCTATGATTTTCAAATTGCCATCCTGATCCAGGATGCCAGCGTCGCCGGTATGGAAGTAGCCCGCACTGTCTATCACTTCTGCTGTCGCGTCTGGCCGTTTGTAATAGCCAGTCAGCATGGCTGCTGACTTCACCAGCACTTCTCCATTGTCTGCCAGCCGTAAATCAACGCCGGGTGCGGCGCGGCCCACGCTGTCAAACTGGATTTTTCCATCCGGTTGCAGGCAGACATAGGCACAGGTTTCGGTCGAACCGTATAGTTGTTTGAGGTTGACGCCGATAGAACGGTAAAAGCGGAACAGGTCGGGTCCGATGGCAGCACCGGCGGTGTAAGCCACGCGCACGCGTGACAGGCCCAGTACGTTTTTGAGTGGTCCGTAAATCAGGAATTCACCAAGCTGGTAGTGCAGCCTGTCGCTCAGGGTGACCGGTTTGCCATCGAGGATGTCTGCGCCACAGCGGCGCGCGAGGTCCATAAAATGCTGAAACAGTTTTTGCTTGAACTGACCGGCATCTTCCATCCGTATCATGACCGTGGTCAGCATGTTTTCAAACACCCGTGGCGGGGCGAAATAATAGGTGGGGCCGACTTCGCGCAAGTCGCTTAATACCGTTTCGCCCGATTCCGGGCAATTCACCGTAAAGCCGCATACCAGCGCCTGCGCAAATGAAAACAGATGGTCACCGACCCAGGCCATGGGCAGATAAGACAGGATGTCTTCGTGTTCGCTTAAGTGGTCGAAGGCCACGCCGCCTTCCGCTGCCGTCATAAACGCGCGGTGGCTCTGGCACACGCCTTTGGGCTTGCCAGTGGTGCCGGAGGTGTAGAGCATGACGGCGGTGTCTTCTGCCGTGCCGGCTGCAATCTGCTGCAGATAAAAATCAGGGTGGGCTGCATCATAATCCCGTCCGGCCTGCTGCAGACTGGCATAAGACACCAACTCAGGTTGCTGATAATGACGCATGCCACGTTCGTCTTCATAGCAAATGTGGGCGATGCCTGCATAGTGGCTGCGGATTTCCAGCAGCTTGTCGACCTGTTCCTGATCTTCCACTATCGCGTAGGTGATCTCGGCGTTTTCGAGGACATAGGCCATGTCGGCAGCGGGCGCATCCTGGTACAGCGGCACGGCGATACCGCCCAGGCATTGCGCGGCCAGCATGGCCCAATACAGACGTGGCCGGTTATCGCCGATGATGGCCAGATGCATGCCACGCTGAAAGCCACGTGCGGCCAGGCCACAGGCGAGGGCACGTACTTCCGTATTGACCTGCTGCCAGCTCCAGGTTTGCCAGATGCCCAGATCTTTCTCACGAAAAGCCGGATGATGCGGACGCAGCTTGCCATGCGCCAGCAACAAGGCCGGAAAGGTCTTGTTCGTTGTACTTGTCATGTCTCCACCATCTGCCCTCAGGCATAGCGCTCAGATTCCGGTTTCTGTGTACCGGTCATCCTTGCGTTCAGGTTTGTATTGTTTACTCAAGTTGTTTTGGAAGTGTCCTGAGCTTTACTTACGACAGTCTTACGTGTGTACACAGAGCGGACCGGACATCAAACAACAGCGCATGTGTGCAGACTAGGGCTTACAATATTGCTCTGTGACAGTCAGGGGCTGAGTCTAGCGGTGTTCTTCATATCACTGCTGTCGTTTGACTGACAATCTGAGTAATTGAGACAACTTTCGGTGGTGCGTTGCACAAACATGACTACATCCAACAGCGATCCAGAACTGCGTTTTCAGCACACCATGTGGGCCAGTATGCTGGCGCCGGAACATATGCAAAAAGTCAGGGACGAAGTGACAGAGCGCTTTGTACCGGCCGGTGCGTTTGTGTGTCGTAAAGGCGATCCTGTGGATCATTGGATGGGCGTGATCGACGGTTTTTTAAAAATGAGCAGTATCTCGCCGGAAGGGAAAACCGTGACCTTCAGCTGTATGCTGGCGGGCGGCTGGTTCGGTGAAGGTTCGCTGCTCAAGACTGAGCCACGGCGCTACGATGTGGTGGCCTTGCGCGACACCCGCGTCGCCTTCATGCCGCGCACGACCTTCAACTATTTGCTTGATCACAGCATCCCGTTTAACCGCTTCCTGCTGCATCAGCTCAATGCACGGTTGGGTTTGTTTATCTCGTTGGTGGAATACGATCGTATGCTCGATCCCGATACCCGGGTGGCGCGCTGCCTGGCAGCGATGTTTCATCCCTACCTGAATCCTGCCAGCAGTATGCAACTGCAGATTTCTCAGGAAGAGATCGGTTATATCAGCAGCGTGTCGCGTCAGCGTGCCAATCAGGCGCTGCAGCTGTTGGAAAAAAAACAGTTACTGCGGGTTGATTATGGCGGGATCACGATACTCAATCTGGATGGCTTGCGCAGTTTTCCGCAGGAGACTGAACGGTGAAAACACTGTCCATCATCGGTGCTGGCCGGGTCGGTCAGACGCTGGCGCGGGTCTGGCATCAGCAGGCGGTATTTCGCATTGGCCAAGTCATGAATCGTAGTCTGGCCAGCACGGCTCACGCGCTGACTGTGATTGGTGCCGGCACGGCGGCCAGCTGGCCTGATATGCAGCCAGCCGATATCTGGATGCTGAGTGTGGCCGATGATCAGATTAGTCAAACCGTCACACAATTGGTGGCTGGTGCGGTGTTGCGGCCTGGTGATGTGGTGTTTCATTGTAGCGGTGCCAAAGCCTCGTTGTTGCTGGCACCGGCGGCACAAGCAGGTGCATGCACTGCCAGCCTGCATCCGGTGCGCAGCTTTGCTGATCCGGTGCAAGTGGCGGCCGATTTTGCGGGCACCATATGCAGTCTGGAAGGCGATGTGCAGGCACTGACGCTGTTAGAAACCGCCTTGCAGGCCGTCGCAGCCCATACTGTGCGGATAGAAGCAGAACACAAGCTGGTGTATCACGCGGCAGCCGTGATGGCCAGTAATTATCTGGTGACGCTGATGGATACGGTCTTAGCGACGTATCAGGCAGCGGGCATTCCTCTTGAGATGGCGCAGGCAATGGCGGCACCGCTGGCGCGGCTGTCGCTGGAGAATGTGTTTAGCTTAGGTGCAGAGCGCGCACTGACCGGGCCGATCGCACGCGGTGACATGGTGTTAGTGGAGCAGCAGGCCGCCGCACTGAAACAAGCCTTGCCTGAGGCCGGTGCGCTGTATCAGGCGCTGATCGCGCCGACACAGGCACTGGCAGCCCGCCGTATTCACTCAGAGAAGTAAACGCTGTTACGGCCGTTTTCTTTTGCCTGATATAGCGCCAGATCGGCTCTTTCGAATACGCTATCTTCGCTCTCGTTTTCACGGCATTGTGCGACGCCCATACTGACCGTTACTGACAAGCGGCCACGGGTTAAGTCGGTGGTGCGTGAAAAGTCATTATTAGCGATGGTATTGCGCAGATTTTCTGCAATCGATGTGGATTTTTCCAGCGTGCAGTTTTTGAGTAATACTAAAAATTCTTCACCGCCCCAGCGACAGATGATGTCGCTTTCCCGCAATGAACGTTTGGCAATCGCTGCGACTTCTTTCAAAACGTGATCACCGACCAGATGACCTTGTTTGTCATTGATTTTTTTAAAGAAGTCAACATCAAGCAGGATCACACACATAGGTTGGCGTGTACGTTCACTGTCGAGCAGCGCCTGCTGAAATACGAAGTCAAACGCATGCCTGTTCAACAAATTCGTGAGTGCATCAGTTGATGCTGATTTTTCCAGGCGTGTCTGATAACGCCGCACAGTGATCAGCACCATACCCGCAATCAGAAGCGTGACACCAGCACTGATGCCGATATTGAGCAGGTAGACGTTTTGCACAGGTTTGATATCGACATTGGTTTCCTGCTCGACCAACAAATACCAGCCCAGTTCCGGAATGTAGCGTGAATTCAGTAAGACCTTGCCATTATTACCCATGTACTCCAGGTGAGAGGAGTCGGTACCGCGATTGCTGAGTATCTTATCGCTGATACTTTGTATGCCGCTCATTGCTTGCAGGCTGCCGCCGGTTTTACCGAAATTACTACCATTGAGCGTCACTTTGCCTTTCTGATCGACGAAAAATATTTTCCGGTCAAAACGCTGTTGATAGCTATCGATCAGATGCTTAAGCGTGTCAAGAGTCAGTCCTATTCCGGTCGCGCCGAGAAATTCCCCCTGATAATCGAATATGCGGTAATTGACAAAAATCGTGACCGCATCATGATTGGCCTGGTCCTGATCGACATTGGTTTCATACTGGGTCTTGAGATTTTTGACACGAAAAAACCAGGAATCACGTGGGTCGCCTTCTTTAATTTTTTTGAGCAGACCTTCGGAATGATAGTAATTGCGGCTTTTTTCTGAAATCAGGAAGCTGGATACCGCATTGTTTTTTTGTTTGATTTCTTTCAGATATTTGGTGATCAGTTCCTGATCTTCTTCGCCATTCAGTATCCAGTCGCGTAGAAACGTATCGTGCGCCATCTGCGACGAAACGAAAACCGGGCGCAGGATATCTCGCTGGATTTCGGAGTAGACATTGTCCCCAGTTAGCGGCAAGGTTTGTTCGGAGATGCTCTGATGTATCGTGTCGCGTGAGACGATATAGCCAGCAAAGGTCGTGAAGACAAAACCGGCAATCAGGATAAGAGATAGCCATACCAGCAGACCGTATTTTTTAAACATGTTTTTCATGGACTGGAGACGGAGCGTAAGCGATGGGTTTGCCGCAAATCATACTATAAAGCGCCACGCTTTCTGTGGCTTATGCAACTTGTTTTCTGGAAATATTGACGAAAAAAATGCCGCAAATTGCGGCATTTTTTTCATTTCGGATCATTTTTAACTGTTTTGTCAGTTTTTTGGGGTAAAGGAATGATGCAAAATAACCACTGTTGCTGAGGAAATAAGCAAAAAGTCATCAAACCACAGGCAGCTTGTCACGTTTAGTCGTTCAAGGACGCGGCGTCAGTGCAACATGCAGGCGCAGACGTGAACCTGGGTCATACGGCATGACCGTGGTGTAAGTACGGTTATGGTACTCGTAGGTCACCGCATAGCCGTTGGTACGCGTTTCCCAGCTGTCTACATTGCGGCATTGACGCACAGGGCGGGTTTCGTAGGCAGGCTGGTTGTTATAGTTGTTGTTATTGCCGTTATTGTTATCCATGCGGTCACCGACCAGGGCGCCAGCAATGGCACCGGCCGCGGCTGCTGCAATACGGCCATTGCCACCGCCGACCTGGCTGCCTAATAAACCACCTGCAACACCACCAAGGATAGCGCCACCATTGCTACGTTCTGCCTGACGTTCGGGCTGACGATAGCGCTGGGTGGTTTCGTATTCAGTACGGCAATCCTGGCGCGGTACATTAATTTGTTCCATTTGCGGCGTAACGCTGATTACACGTGCAAAATCTTCAAAGTCGGCTGCATGTGCAGTGTGCACAGCGCCACCCATTGCGACCAGTGTGCTCAGTATCATCCAGTGTTTACTTGTCGTTTTACGTGTCGTTTTCATATTAGCCTCGTTGCGAATTGTCACGAATTAGTTAGTATTAAACGCCAGAAGTTCCGAAAAGGAATACAAACTTAGTGTAACTTAGTTTGACGGCGCATATCCCGCTACCTTTGGTATTGCCATTATCGGCGTCTTGCCGTTGGGAAAAGTCATTGCTGTCTTCTTATGACTGCCGGAGTAAATCAAGTGCGTTATTACCGTCGCATAAGGGCCAGGCTTTATGCTTAAATGAGCGCCTGATTTTTGCCGTCGCAATCGGTCACTTTTGAAAGGACAAGTATGGCTGCTAAGCCTTTGACACCAGCGTTGCCAGCGCTGAATTCCTGCGAATATGCTTCTTATATATTGGCAGGTCTGGGTCTGTTGCTGGCATTAAAGGCAGGTCTGGTACTGGCCTTGTTTGCAGGTTTGCTGGTGTATTCCCTGATCCATGTGATGACGCCGGGCATCGCGCGCCGTTTCAGTCACCGACAACCGCGTATGATCGCCGTGGTGTTGCTGTCCTTCATATTGATCAGCGCGATATTGGCAGCATCCTGGGGCCTGCATGTATTTTTCCGCAGCGATGCCGGTAATTTACATAATCTCTTGCAAAAACTGGCGGATATTATTGAGGCTTCGCGTCATCAAGTTCCGGAGTGGGTAAGTGCCAACTTGCCGGAAGGCGTCGCTGCATTGCAGGAAATGCTGATACATTGGCTTAGAGAGCACGCTGGCGAAGCCAAATTACTGGTGCCTGAAGCCGGTCATATGCTGGTGCATTTATTGCTCGGCCTCATTATAGGCAGCATGGTGGCTTTGCGTGATGTCAGTGATGACGCACAACATAAACCCTTTGCTGCGGCGCTGTTACGGCGTGTCAGCAATCTGGGGAATGTGTTTCATAAGATCGTGTTTGCGCAGGTGCAGATTTCGCTGATCAATACGGTCATGACCGCGATTTATCTGGCGCTGGTATTGCCCTTGTGCGGGATTCACCTGCCGCTGGTGAAAACCATGATCGCGATAACTTTTGTGGCCGGTTTGATACCTGTCGCCGGTAATATCATTTCCAACACGCTGATTGTGATTGTGGCCCTGTCTCATTCTTTGCATGTGGCAATGGGGTCTCTATTGTTTATGGTGGTGATCCATAAGGCAGAATATTTTCTTAATGCAAAAATTATCGGTGCGCAAATTAATGCGCGTGCCTGGGAGTTACTGACAGCGATATTGGTGATGGAGACCTTGTTCGGCGTGCCCGGATTGGTTGTGGCACCGGTATTTTATGCCTACCTCAAACTGGAACTGAGTCAGCGCGAGTTGGTATAAAGCCTGAAAATAATTCATCACAGCCATATTCCCGGCTTGGTGTGGACGGAGTCCGATGTAACATTGCGACGAGTAATGCCATAATGGAGAGCAAAGATAATCTTCTACTTTCCTCCATTTTCCAGAGAGCGCACCATGATCTTAGAACTCGCCGATATCCGTATCCATCCAGGCCAGCAAGCTGAATTCGACCAGGCTATACAGCGTGGTCTGACTGAGGTGATTTCCCAAGCCAAGGGCTTTGCAGGCTATAAAGTCAATAAAGGCATAGAATCCCCTGAGCGTTATATCTTGACGATATTTTGGGAAACCCTGGAAAATCACACGGTTGATTTCCGGGAGTCTGCGGCATTTCTGCAGTGGCGTGCCATCGTCGGCCCTTATTTTGCAGCCCCGCCAGTCGTGGAGCATTTTAATCTGCTGACCAAATCATCCTGAAACTTGTAGGGATATTGGTGGAATTGACTTGATTCTTAGGGTTTCGTCCCAAGTTAGTTCTATCTTTATTGATTCGGTGTATTTCATAGTATTTTTGCTATGTGACCGGATCACAGGCAGCTCAAACGCAAAGGTCACTATGGTTCCGCATCTGGTCACGGCTCTCAATGGGCCCCTGCACGATCTCGAAAAAAAGATTCTGGAGGCAACGCCCGCTATCGAGCGTTGGTTCCGGCTCGAGTGGCAGGAGCATACACCGCCATTTTATTGCTCGGTAGACTTACGCAATGCCGGGTTTAAGTTGGCACCAGTCGATACCAATTTGTTTCCTGGTGGATTCAATAATCTGGCCACGGAGATGTTGCCCTTGTCGGTGCAGGCTGCGATGGCAGCGATAGAGAAATATTGCCCTGACGCTAAAAATCTGTTGCTGATTCCGGAAAATCATACCCGTAACATGTTCTATTTGCAGAATGTGGCAAGGATGATCAAGATTTTCCGCCAAACTGGCTTGAATGTACGTCTAGGTTCTTTGTCAGCTGAAGTGACTGAGCCGGTGACCATCGATTTGCCCGATGGTGAACAACTGATACTGGAGCCGCTGGAACGTTCTGCCAACGGGCGCCGGCTGGGTCTGAAGAATTTTGACCCGTGCACCATCGTGTTGAATAATGATTTATCAGCCGGTATTCCCGCCATTTTAGAAGAGCTGAATGAGCAGACTTTGCTGCCACCGCTACACGCGGGCTGGGCGATGCGACGCAAGAGCAATCACTTTGCTGCTTACGATGAAGTCGTGAAGAAATTCGCCAAGATGGTAGACATCGATCCATGGATGCTGAATCCGTTTTTCCTGAAAGTGAAGGACGTGAATTTTCATGAACGCACTGGCGAAGATGCGCTGGCCGCAGCGGTTGATACCATCCTGGCCAAGATACGCAAAAAATATAAAGAATACGGTATCAAGGAAAAACCCTTTGTCATTGTTAAAGCGGATGCCGGCACCTATGGCATGGGCGTGATGACTGTACACAGCTCGGACGAGGTACGCGATCTGAATCGTAAGCAACGCAATAAGATGTCGGTGATTAAAGACGGCGTGGAAGTGCGTGACGTGATTGTGCAGGAGGGCGTGTACACCTTTGAACAAGTGCATGAATCCGTCGCGGAACCGGTGGTGTATATGATAGACCGCTATGTGGTTGGTGGTTTTTACCGCTTCCATGAAGACCGTGGCGTGGATGAAAATCTGAATGCACCGGGCATGCATTTTGTTCCGCTCGCGTTTGCGCAGCAACATGCGGTACCTGATATGCGTGCCAAACCCGGTACTGCGGCCCCTAACCGTTTTTATATGTATGGTGTGGTGGCGCGTCTGGCTCTATTAGCAGCATCGCTGGAGCTGGAAAGAACAGATCCGAATCCTGAAATTTATTAATCTCAGGAAGGCAACACTAAGGTTCTGATGCGGCTGTGCATTGTGCTGTGGCAGACCATCAACGATGTCTCAACTGGAATACAGGCTATGAAAATTGCATTTCTGACCGATCCCTTGTCGCAGTTCAAAACTTACAAAGATTCTACTTTCGCGATGATGCGCGAGGCGGCAAAGCGTGGCTATACGATTTACGCCTTTGGGCCGGAGCAACTGGCGCTGGAATCTGGTCAGGTGGTGGCGAATGTAATGCGTATTACGCTGACTGGTGACGCGGACGATTGGTATCGCGCTGACGCGCCAGTAGCGTTGCCTTTGCACGCATTCGATGCGGTGTTACAGCGTAAAGATCCACCGTTTGATATGGAATACATTTACGCCACCTATTTGTTGGAGCTGGCTGAATCCAAGGGTGCACGTGTTTTTAATAAACCTGCCGCGATCCGAAATCACAACGAAAAACTCAGTATCGCGCAGTTCAGCCAATTCACCGCACCCACCCTGGTCACACGCGATGAGCAGCGTATCCGTGCATTTCACCGTGAGCATCAGGATGTAATACTGAAGCCACTTGATGGCATGGGTGGCGCCGGAATATTCCGTATTGGCGCGGATGGCATGAATCTGGGGTCCGTGATTGAAACCCTGACTTTACAGGGAACGCGCACTATCATGGTGCAACGCTATATTCCAGAAATCGTACATGGCGATAAACGCATTTTGTTGATTGGCGGCAAGGTCGTGCCGTTTGCACTGGCCCGCATTCCTCAGAATGGTGAAGTACGTGGCAATCTGGCTGCCGGCGGCATCGGTGTAGCGCAGGACTTATCGGCGCGTGATCTTGAGATTGCGCAGACGCTGGCCCCCGAATTGTACCGACGTGGTTTGTTGCTGGTAGGATTAGACGTGATCGGTTCCTGCCTGACAGAGGTCAATGTGACTAGCCCGACCTGCTTCCAGGAAATTACGCAGCAAAAAGGTTTTGATGTGGCGGCGATGTTTATTGATGCGCTGGAACAGGCGTTGGCATAGGCTTTGCGTCATGCTGATACAGCATTGGACTTGACAACAAGGATGACTCAACGAAGACTCGGGCTTTTGCAGAGTCGCCAGGGACTCCGCGTTCACTACAGGTAATCAGGTAATATGGTTGGTATCCTTTTAATGACACATGCGCCGCTGGGTTCGGCGTTCTTGCAAGCGGCGGCTCATGTATTCCGTGCTATGCCTGAACGGCTGGAAGCCATCGATGTGATCGCCGATCAGAATACAGATCAGGTGCATCAGCTGGCGCTGGAAGCAGTGCGACGACTGGACAGCGGAGCCGGAGTATTGGTATTGACCGATATGATGGGTGGTACGCCGTCAAATTGTTGCGGCCAGCTGGGCGCGCCGGATCAGGTCGCCGTGATTGCGGGTATCAGCTTACCTATGCTGTTGCGGGCCTTAACTTACCGTCATGATGCGTTGGATGTGGTGGTGGAGATGGCATTGGCAGGTGGACAAAATGGGGCAATGCGGGTCGATAACCGGGTACGTATCTGACAAAAAACAGAAAGATAAAAAACAGAAAGAGTTAGCATGATTCAACAAGAAATTGAAATCGTTAATAAGCTGGGTTTGCATGCACGTGCTTCGGCAAAATTCACTCAACTCGCCAGTAAATTCAAAAGCGAAGTCTGGGTCACGCGCAATGGACGCCGTGTGAATGGCAAGTCTATTATGGGCGTGATGATGCTGGCAGCTGGAAAAGGCAGCAAAATCCTGCTGGAAACCGATGGCCCGGAAGAGCAGGCTTGTTTTGATGGACTGCTGGCTCTGATTAACGATAAGTTTGGTGAAGGCGAATAACAGCGCAAGATATACAGGGCACGGGCAGCCCGGCTGTCTGTCTCATTAACCTGAGGTCACATCAGGGCAACTACAACAAAGATTTGGGGGATACAGCATGGCATCATTTACATTGCAAGGCATCCCGGTTTCGCGTGGTATTGCGATAGGCAGGGCGCATCTGTTGCGGCCAGCTGCTTTGGATGTACAACATTATCTGGTCGCTCAGGAACAGGTTGAGGCCGAAGTGCTACGCCTGCAAGATGCGATTGCTCAGGTTCATAAAGAATTACAGGCCATCTGGGCCGATCTTCCTCAGGATGCACCAACTGAGCTGGGTGCGTTTCTCGATGTCCACGCGTTGATTCTGTCGGATCCCATGGTATCAGAAGCACCACTCGATATTATCCGCACCCGTCATTACAACGCAGAGTGGGCCTTAGTCAGTCAGGTCGATGAATTGTCGGCCCAGTTCGATGAAATCGAAGACGACTATCTGCGTGAACGTAAGGCTGATATCCAACAGGTAGCCGAACGTGTGCTGAAGGTACTGACTGGATCGGCCAATGCTGTTCCGCGCTCGGATGGTATTGATGAGCGCAGTGCCAATATGATCGTGGTGGCCAGAGATATTTCTCCGGCTGACATGATGCAATTCCGCGATGATGCCTTTACTGGTTTTGTGACGGATGAAGGCGGACAAAATTCGCATACCGCGATCGTATCGCGCAGTCTGGGCATCCCAGCCGTGGTCGGCATGGGTAATGCGTCGCGCCTGATTGAGCAGGACGACTGGCTGATTATCGACAGCGATGCCGGCGTGGTGATCGTAGCACCGACGACCCAGGTGCTGGACCAGTATCGTGAACGCCAGAGCCAGTTACTGCGGCAAAAGAAAAAGCTGTCGAAACTGAAGAAAACGCCTGCCATCACGCAGGATGGGGTGGAAATCAAGCTGCTGGCTAATATCGAATTGCCCGAAGACACCGCCCACGCAATGGATGCCGGTGCCAGTGGCGTTGGTTTGTTCCGTTCCGAGTTCCTGTTCATGGAGCGCAGTGGGCACGAGCATAAATTGCCTACCGAAGATGAACAGTTTGCCGCTTACAAGGCAGCCGTGACTGGCATGAAGGGACGGCCAGTCACGATACGCACCCTCGATGTCGGCGCCGATAAGCCTTTGGAGGTGAGCGATCATCAGATTCTGAATCCGGCACTGGGTTTGCGTGCGATACGCTATTGCCTGTCCGAACCACAGTTATTCATGACACAGCTGCGCGCCATTTTGCGGGCTTCTGCATTCGGACCAGTGAAAATGCTGATTCCCATGCTGGCGCACAGTATGGAAATTGAACAGTCGCTGGCGTTGATTACCCAAGCTAAAGCTGAGCTGAGCGCAGAGGGCATCGCTTTTGACGCAGCCATACCGGTTGGCGCCATGATAGAAATTCCCGCTGCAGCGCTGTCCTTGCCTATGTTTGTCAAAAAACTGGATTTTCTGTCGATAGGTACCAATGACCTGATTCAGTACACGCTGGCGATAGACCGGGCTGATCATGAAGTCGCCCATTTATATGACGATTTGCATCCGGCGATATTGCAGTTGATGCAGATGATAGTCAGTACTGCCGATAAAGCAGAGATACCAGTCTCGATTTGTGGTGGGATGGCGGGGGATATCCGTCTGACCCGCTTGCTGATCGCCATGGGCTACCGCGAGTTATCCATGCCTGCCGCCTTATTACCCGAAATTAAACAGGCGGTTCTGAATACCCGGTTGGAAAATCTGCAGGCACCCCTGAAGAGAATTCTACGCAGTTTTGATCCCTTGCAAATACGGGAGCTTCTGGCGGCAATGGAACAGGCCGGATAACAGGCTAAAACTTTGCGAACTTGTTCGGCTGCTTAGTGATTGGCGTTTGACGGCAGCGCCGGACTTGTTTATCCTTACCTGATAGCGCCGATTTGAGAATCAGCTTGCGGGCGCTTTCCGGATACCTTCCGGATGATAAATACGGCTAAAGCGAGCTTGAATGCAGCTTATCCTCCCCCATTCAGCCCACCTTTTAGCCTTCCTTTACAGTAATTTTGACGGGATATTCCCGATGGAAGAGTGTATGCCTGACTCCCCCGGATCTGTAGGTGTCGTGACGCCACAAGCGTTTCGTTTCGAACAGCCTTTGGCATTGCAAAGCGGTGCCAGTATCGCCGGTTACACCTTGATGGTGGAAGCCTATGGCGAACTGAACGCGGATAAATCCAATGCCGTTTTAATTTGCCATGCCCTGAATGCCTCGCATCATGTCGCCGGTGTGTATGCGGATCAGCCAAAAAATTTGGGCTGGTGGGATAACATGGTTGGTCCCGGAAAACCAGTCGACACCACGCGCTTTTTTGTGATCGGTATCAATAACCTGGGTTCCTGTTTTGGCTCTACCGGGCCTATGCATGAGAACCCGGCGACCGGTAAGCCCTATGGCGCAGATTTTCCTGTAATAACCGTGGAAGACTGGGTCAATGCGCAGGCACGGGTTGCTGACCAGTTTGGGATACAACGTTTTGCTGCCGTGATGGGTGGTTCTCTGGGGGGGATGCAGGCGCTGGCCTGGAGCATTTTGTATCCGGATCGTCTGCAACATTGCGTGGTGATCGCTTCTACGCCTAAACTGTCCGCCCAGAATATTGCATTCAATGATGTGGCGCGTCAGGCGATACTGACTGACCCGGATTTTCATGGTGGTGACTTTTATGCCCATCAGGTGGTGCCACGTCGTGGTTTGCGGGTGGCCAGAATGATAGGCCACATTACTTATTTGTCCGATGATGATATGGCGGAAAAATTTGGCCGTGATCTGAAGAGTGGTGATTACCAGTTTGGTTACGGCGTTGATTTTGAAATTGAATCCTATCTGCGCTATCAGGGCGATAAGTTCTCAGATTACTTTGATGCCAATACTTATTTGTTGATCACTAAAGCACTGGATTACTTTGATCCGGCACGTCATACCGGTGGTGATCTGGCACGGGCTCTGGCGCAGACGAAGGCGAAGTTCCTGGTGGCCTCGTTTACGACAGACTGGCGCTTCTCACCTGAACGCAGCCGTGAGATCGTTAGGGCCTTAGTCAGCAACCGTCGCACCGTCACCTATGCAGAAATTGATGCACCGCATGGGCATGATGCCTTCCTGCTGGATGATGCGCGTTACCTCAATCTGGTGGGCGCTTATTTTGACCGGATAGATGCAGAGTTGAAAGGACGGACAGTATGAATTTCGCAGAATTGAACCAGCTACGTCCAGACCTGGCATTTATCGCCGATTGGGTGCAACCAGGCTCGCAAGTGCTGGATGTTGGTTGCGGTGATGGTGTGATGCTTGATTATCTGCAGACGGATAAGCAATGTAGCGGTTATGGTATAGAAATTGCCGACGACAAGGTACTGGCCAGCGCCAAGCGCCATGTAAGTGTGATTCAGCAGGATATGGAGCATGGACTGGGCATGTTTAATGATAATGCCTTCGATACCGTGCTGTGTTTATCCTCGCTGCAAATGATGAAGCATGTAGAGCCCTTATTGCGCGATATCGCCAGAGTAGGGCGCGAAGCGATCGTTTCGTTTCCTAACTTCGGTTACTGGCCGCATCGCACCGCATTATTACTCGGCAAAATGCCGGTGTCGAAATCTTTGCCGTATCAGTGGTATGACACACCTAACGTGCGTTGTGCCACGATTTATGATTTTGCTGATTTGGCCAATGAAGTTGGACTGGAGGTCATGCAATGCGTGGCTTTGCATGAAGGGCAGCCTGTCCATCTTTTCCCAAACTGGCGTGGTAGTCTGGCAGTTTTCCGCTTGCGTAAGAAAATCAGCTGAAATCTGCACTGTCGCGATGTCGGACGGATTCATGGGATCTGCGCTTGTCAAATGTAAAACTTTGACATACTTTGCTTGAAAATCGGTGTGGCTGTTACCATCTTGTTTTCATTTCCCATGAACCTGAGCTTATGAAACCGCCTTACCTGAAATCTTTGCTGGCAGCATGCCTGAGTCTCACGATGGGCGTGGCTGTGCCCGTGCTCGCGCAAGACAATGCACCACATGAGGGTGTCAGTGTCGGCAGTATGTCTATCATGCGCAAATTTGCGCCGACCGGTGCTTTGGAAACCCAGGCAGCTGCACAATATGCACAAACGTTGCAACAAGCGCAGCAGCAACGCGCACTGGGTCCGGATGATCATCCACAAGTCATACGTTTACGCGGTATTGCCAAAAAGCTGATTCCGTTTGCCTTGCCTTGGAATGAACGCGCCAAAGACTGGAAGTGGGAGGTGAATTTGCTAGGCTCCAAGCAAATTAATGCGTATTGCATGCCAGGCGGCAAAATTGCTTTTTACAGCGGTATCCTCGATATCCTGAAACTGACCGACGATGAAGTCGCGATCGTGATGGGACATGAAATCGCGCACGCCTTGCGTGAACATGGGGCTGAGCGTGCTGGCAAGGCAGCTGTGGCTAATTTTGGTGTGAAACTGGCAGAAATTTTTGCCGCAGCCAAGGGGTATGATCCTTCTATCGCAGGTTCTGTGGCAGGCGGCGTGGCGAATGTCAGCATGCTCAAATTTTCACGCGACGACGAAACTGAGGCTGACGTCGTTGGTTTGGAAATTGCTGCCCGTGCTGGCTATGACCCACGGGCGGGTGTCGCCTTATGGCAAAAGATGGGCATGGTCAATAAAAACGCACCACCACAATGGTTATCCACCCATCCGGCGGGAAAAACACGTATAGACGAAATTCGTCGGCACTTCCCAGAAGTGATGCCTTTATATGCACGTGCAAAATCGCTGCCTCTGGATCGGATTCCTGCTTATCAGACCAATGTAAAGGGTATAGCCCCAATCAGCTATCCATAATGAAGCTACAGGCGGCAGAGCGCAGCCTGCGGCTTGGTTTTTGCCAGATTTTGGCCCTATGTCATGAAAATTAATTTTCATGACATAGGGCTTTTCTCATGAAAAGTCGGTAAAATCCCGGTAATACGTCAAAATAATGACAAAATTATTAACTTTGTGGTGTGTATGTGACAGATTTTTTGCAGAAACACCACTTTGTCATCATCCTTTCATAATTGGGTGTAACACTTTGTAAGGTGTAAAAATTTCTGTGCTAGACTTATTTCACATATCAATATATCTGTTTCAGTAAGTTTGCAAAGCAGCAAATTTTTTGTTGAAGATGTCCCCAGAATTAGACGATGTCAGAAATCGTCTGTTTTTTTGTTCCGAAAAGCAATCGTTTGCGCAATATGAAAAAGTAGCTGTTTTCCGCAGTTGCACAAAGTATAGCAATCGTTTGCGCCTGATCGGATCAGGTCCTTGGGATAGGGGCTATCACCGAAATGAAATAGTTATAGCAGACTCAATAGTTTTCAAAAACCGGCATTCGGGAAAACAAAGTGTGGTGATGGAGATGTCATCAAGCTGTGTTGAAGGCTTGAGATGATAGACAAGGTTTAACGCAATCTTTATTTATCTGTAATCTGATCAGGAGCAGTCAATGAAACAAACTAAGCAATCGTCTGCGTTTCCATCGCGTTTGTCGATGGTCGCAGTAGCATGCCAGATCGCATGCCTGGGCATGTCTTCCGCTTATGCGCAGCAGGCCACTACTACCAGCAATGATCCGGTAGATTCTAAACAAGTGACCATTACTGGCAAAAAAGTCGGTATGGGTCTGATGGTGCAAGAAAACGCGCCGAAAGCACGTAGCACAATCACCGCAGAAGAACTGGCTAAACAGCGTCCAACCGGTAATCCGTACGAAGCACTGGAATTGATGCCAGCAGTTAACAGCTACAACTACGACGCAACCGGTTTGTTCGGCGGCGGTCTGACACTGCGTGGTTTTAACAGCGACCAGATCGGTGCAACTATCAATGGCGTGCCAGTTAATGACTCTGGTAGTTTTTCTGTTTATCCGCAAGAATTTGTTGACCAGGAAAATACTTGTACGCAATTTGTGACGCAAGGTTCTACGGATGTAGATTCCCCGCAAGTTGGTGCAACAGGTGGTAACTTCGGTATCACTACTTGCGACCCATCCAAGGAAAAACGTTACCGTTTTATGCAGACATTTGGTAGTTTGCATATGCATAAAACTTATGGTCGTTTTGATTCTGGTCTGTGGAACGACGGTAAAACACGCATGTTCATTTCGATTTCCCATGCTGAAGCTGACAAATGGAAAGGCGAGGGCGCTGCACGCCGTGACCACGTAGACATGGGATTCCGTACAGATTTTGACCGATTCAATTCTGTGTCTGGTACGATTTTATATAACCGCGCAGTAAACCAGAATATTTCTATCGTCACTCTGGACGATATAAAGAAAAATGGTTACTTCTTTGACTATGCGACTCAGTTTTCAGGTCATGCTGCAAAAACTCCAGGCACATCTGGCGACGACTCTAAACAGCCAGGATATGGGCCTGTTTTCTACGGTCTGACTCAAAACCCGTTTGAGAATGTTATTGCCTCCGCAACGATTAAAATGCGGATCGGCGAAGATACAGACATTAAAATTATTCCTTATTTCTGGTATGGCTATGGTACTGGTGGTACTCAGCAGCGCTTACAGACTGAAAGTGCTTTCCTCAATCAAGCGACTCACTTAACAACAGCAGGCGTTGATTTAAATGGTGATGGCGATACCAAAGATAAAGTTATCGTAGCTAGTTCTAGTGTGACTCGTACCAATCGTCCAGGTGTTACTGCATCAGTAACACATAATTTTGACAATCACCAAGTATTAGCTGGTTTCTGGTTCGAACGCGCTTCTCATCAGCAGTATGCGCCTATGCAGCTTGTCAACAATAATGGTGGGGTTGAAGATATTTGGTTTAAAACAAATCTGATCACTCGTCCAGATGGCACACTGTTCCAGAATCGTGATTGGAAGACAATCAGTACAGGATATCAGTTCTTTGCTCAAGATACGATCAGCCTCATGCAGGATAAGCTGACTGTTAACGTAGGGATGCGCGCTCCAACATTGAAGCGTGATTTCACTAACTATGCTAATGAAGGTTCCGTTGGTACAGGTTCTGGCTGGAATTACAATATCACTAAATCGTATTCAGAGATTTTGCCTCAGGTGGGCATCCGTTATCAATTAGATAATAGCAATCAAATTTTCGCAAGCCTTGCGAAAAACATGAAGGCGCCTGCTAACTTCATTTATTCCACAACTTCCAACGTAAACTTGGATAAGACTACCGGTGCATTGACATTTACTGAAGTTCCAGCGGAGACGTCTTATAATTTGGATATTGGTCTGCGCCATCAGACTGATCAATTGACAGGTCAGATCTCCTTGTACGCTGTAGACTATCGCAATCGTCAGCTTTCTTCTTTTGATATTATCACTGGCAACTCATACCTTATTAACGTAGGTAAAGTGAAGACCAAAGGGTTTGAGATTGAATTAGGTAATACACCAGTAAATGGCTGGTCTTTCTATAGCTCGCTGGGATATGCTAGTTCAATTGCTCAAAACGATTTGTGGTTGAAAGACAGTTCTGCACCGGCAGGTACAAACAGAACAGCTCCTTTGCCATTGAATGGCAAAGAGCTGACTAATACGCCAAGCTGGAAAGCTGGATTGAGTGCTCAATATGAAACAGGTGTCTGGTATGCGCGCTTGAAGGCGAAATATACTGGTTCACAGTGGGCAACATTGGTTAACGATGAAAAAGTTCCTGCTTACACCCTGCTTGGATTTGACGCCGGCTATCAGTTCGCAAACACAACATGGATGAAAAAGCCGACCATTCGATTGAATGTAAGTAATTTGTTAAACAAAGAGTTCCGGAATGCCTCTTCATCAACATTTACTAATGCGACAACTGTAAATAATATTATTGGTCGTGCGCCAACTTATTACCTCGGTGCACCACGTTTCGCATCTGTTACTTTCTCCGCAGATTTCTAATCTGTTCTGAGTCAGTATCCTGCTGCTGTCTCTAGCAGCAGACAATTCAGAAGGTCTGCAAATCTCAGGGTTTGCAGACCTTTTTTCTTGCTATTCCGGAGTCAAGATGTATTCATCCAAATTTATTTCAGTGAGCTTGTTAGCCTTACTCTTACCAGCTTGCGCGTTGAAGCCTGCAGCACCTGAACAGGTGACTATATTCAGTATCAATGATTTCCATGGGAACTTGCAGTCAGAACAACCCGTACCGTATCAGTTCACACAGAACCTGAATGGCAAAGTCGTAAACGGTGCGGCCGGTGGCTATGCGTATCTGGCTGCAAAACTGAAGGAGCGGCGTGCTGCGGTCGGTGCCAGTATTCTGGTGGGGGCAGGCGATTTGATGGGCGCGTCCCCGATGGGATCCGCTTTGCTCAAGGATGAGCCCGTAGTCGAGGCACTTAATCGTATCGATTTAAGTGTGACGGCCGTTGGTAATCATGAGTTTGATTCCGGTACCGCAGATCTGATGCGTCGTATTCAGGGCAACTGCCCGCAGATTGGTTGTGCTTTTAGCGACTTCAGCGGCGCACGCTACGCTTATCTGGGCGCGAATGTAATCGACAAAACGACCAGACAAGCCTGGTTGCCGCCTTATGTAGTACGCCAGGTTGGTAATCTGAAAATAGGTTTTATCGGTGCTGTGACTGCGGATGTGCCTAACCTGGTTGCAGGCGACGCAGTGAAGCAACTGGAATTTGAAGATGAAGCAAAGGCGATTAATCGCTATGTGCCTGAACTGCAAAAGCAAGGTGTAGACGCAATCGTTGTGCTGATCCATGAAGGCGCCAATTTCAAAGGTTCAGAGAATGATCCGACTTATCGCTGCGAAGGTTTGCAGGGACCTATCATAGGCATAGCCAATCGCATCGATCCAGCAGTGAGTCTGATTGTGTCCGGACACTCACATCAGGGCTACACCTGTAAAATCGGCGACAAGCTGGTGGTGCAGGGGCGCAGTTATGGGGCGTTTCTAACAGAGTCAACGCTGAGTATCGACAAGGCTAACCGACGTGTAGTCAAGGCGGAAGCAGTCAACCATCTGATCGATCAGCAGCAAATTGTGCCGGACGCTGCTGCGCAAAAGCTGGTGGCTGAAGTCTCGCGCCTGACAGCATCGATGCGCTCTCGGTCGGTGATTAGCCTGAATAAACCATTGCTGCGTTTTAGTCAGGACAAGGTGTTCGATAGTACGCTGGGTAATCTGATCGCTGACGCGCAATTGCATCATGCTCAGCATATCGGTCAGGCGGATGTCGCGTTCATGAATTCTGGTGGAATACGTAATGACTTACCTTCGGGGGCGAATGCCGGTCCGGTACAAGTCAATTTTGGTGATCTGTACGCTGTGCAGCCTTTTGGTAACGGCGTTATCCGTTTAAAGATGACAGGTGAACAAATCCGTAATGTGTTACAGCAGCAATGGCAAAACCGGCCCGCTGGCGATGTGAAAAAATTGTTTGTTTCGGATGGTTTTAGCTATGAGTGGCATCAAAATGCCAGTGCTGCTGAGCAGCTTCAGAACCTGCGTTTGCATGGTGAGCCGATTGCTAAGGATAAACTGTACACAGTTATTGTGAACAGCTTTTTGGCTGAAGGTGGAGATGGATTTACCGTATTCCGGCAGGCCAGTGAACGAGCACTGATCGGACGTGACCTCGATACGATGGAGTCTTACATCCGCGAAGCTGGTCGAAAAATTGAGCAAATACCGGTCAACCGGGTAATCCTGAAATAAAAAAATGGCTGGAATTTTCCAGCCATTTTTTTCAACAGTTAGTTGCTTGAGGAGTGAATTGTTCAGTCCTCATAATGAATAATCAGCGGCGAGTGGTCTGAAAAGCGTTCGTCCTTGTAAATACTGGCTGCGTGCGCTTTTTCTGCAATACCCGGTGTTGCCACCTGATAGTCAATACGCCAGCCTACGTTGTTGGCCCAAGCCTGACCGCGGTTGCTCCACCATGTATAGCATTCGCTGGTGGTATCCGGATGCAGCCGCCGGTAGGCGTCGACCCAACCCAATTCATCAAACACCTGCGTCATCCAGGCACGCTCTTCAGGCAAAAAGCCGGAATTTTTCTGATTGCTCTTCCAGTTTTTCAAATCAATTTCTTTGTGCGCGATATTCCAGTCGCCACAGATCACCAGTTCGCGTCCTTCCGCTTTCAGTGCGGCCAGATGCGGCAGGAATTCTTCCATAAAACGGAACTTCGCTTCCTGTCTTTCAGGAGACGAGGAGCCGGATGGACAATAGACCGAAATGACAGACAGATTGCCAAAGTCGCAGCGCACATAGCGTCCCTCAGCATCGAACTCCACGCTGCCAAAACCTATGTGGACTTTATCCGGCTGCTGCTTGCTGTACACACCGGCACCGGAGTAGCCTTTTTTCTCGGCGTAGTGGAAATGGCCGTGAAACCCATGGGGATTTAAAAAATCTACTGTCATATCCGGAGCCTGTGCTTTGAGTTCCTGAACGCAAAGAAAGTCAGGATCCTCTTTCTTCATCCATTCAAAAAAACCTTTTTTAGCAGCGGAGCGGATGCCGTTTAGATTGGCGGAGATGATTTTTTTCATATAGAAAAGGGCAGATAGGAATGAGAAAGCGAAAGAGCACTGGAATAAAAATTAAGCGAATTCGGAGCGCTCATTCTATCTTTCGCCGATGGTTGTAATTGCGACTGACAGTACATTGATTCAAATAAAATGTTGAACCTGGTCAGATGAGTCTTTTTGAGACTAAATAAAATAATGCCAAATTTAATTGAGGGTTAAATTTTTTCGTTTGTGATTTTTAGTTAATTCAAATTGTAACGTAGTAAAAGAATTTCGTTGGTTTACGGTAGCATCAAGACATATTTACCTAATAACGC
Organism: Cognatundibacterium rugosum; assembly: GCF_014284365.1. GTDB lineage: Bacteria > Pseudomonadota > Gammaproteobacteria > Burkholderiales > Burkholderiaceae_D > Undibacterium > Undibacterium rugosum. The sequence goes on along the minus strand of NZ_JACOGG010000002.1, from coordinate 181,400 downwards.
TAATTCTACATTTAGTTGAAGAGCTGAATGTATAATAACGCCTTGTCTTTTGATAAAAGTTAATTCTTTTACATCAAAATATCTTATCTAATTAGTATTGTTCATGTTTTCCAAAGTTGAGCTTCAATTTAACACCTCCCCCGCTCGAGAAGGTCACGCTAGCATATGAATCCGCATGAAACACATCCATGCGACTTCAGGTCACCATTTATCAGCATTTGGAAAAATCGCCGCTTGATTTTGCAAATGACTCAGCGAGAAGTAATTGGACGCTACAAAGGCTCCTCTATGGGGTTGGCATGGTCATTTTTGCATCCCGCTATACTGTTGGTGGTTTATACCTTCGTTTTTTCGGTGGTATTTAAGTCTCGCTGGGGTAATGGTGGGTCACAAAGTCAGACTGAGTTCGCTATTTTGCTCTTTACTGGGATGATTGTGCATGGTTTGTTTGCGGATGTAATCAATCGCTCGCATGCTGCAATTACATCAAATACAAATTTCGTCAAACGAGTGATATTCCCCTTAGAAATTTTACCCGTTATTACGTTGGGCGCTGCATTGTTTCATAGCGTAATCAGTGTTGCTGTCTTATTGTTGGCATATTTACTTTTCAATGGTTTTTGGCATTGGACAATTATATTTCTGCCAGTTGTTTTACTGCCACTTGTTATAGTTTCTTTGGGCGTAGCTTGGTTTCTCGCTTCATTGGGTGTTTTTCTGCGGGATGTTGGACAGACCGTAGGCATCATTGCCATGGTTTTGATGTTCCTCTCTCCAATTTTTTATCCCGTCAGTGCTGTCCCGCCAATTTTTCAAAAGTGGTTAATGCTCAATCCGCTGACTTTTATTATTGAACAAGCGAGAAATGTGATTTATTGGGGCTTGATGCCAGAATGGACAGGTTTGGGTTTATATACAGTGCTTGCCAGTGCCATCGCATGGATGGGATTTGTTTGGTTTCAGAAAACCAGAAAAGGATTTGCAGATGTACTCTGATAGTAATGCAATCAGTGTTAGCGGACTGGGCAAGTACTATCAAATGTATGGCACGCCGGCTGACAGGTTAAAACAATTTATTTTTCCCAAAATTAAAAAACTGCTTGGCGTCAGGTCAGAAAATTATTTTCGTGAATATTGGTCTTTAACAGATATTAATTTCGAGATAAAAAAAGGTGAGACCGTCGGTATTATCGGACGCAATGGATCTGGTAAGTCTACTTTATTGCAAATCATCTGCGGAACGCTGACGCCCAGTACAGGCCAGGTTCGCACCAATGGACGTATAGCTGCATTACTTGAGCTTGGGTCTGGATTTAATCCGGAATTTACCGGGCGCGAAAATGTACATATGAATGCTGCTGTACTTGGTCTGACCGCAGAGCAAATCCAAGCACGATTCAACGATATCGAAGCCTTTGCTGACATAGGGGAATTCATCGAGCAACCAGTACGCACATATTCCAGCGGCATGATGGTGCGACTGGCATTTGCTGTCATTGCTCATGTGGATGCAGAGATTCTGATCATCGATGAGGCGCTCGCCGTGGGTGACGCATTCTTCACGCAGAAGTGTATGCGTTTTCTGCGTGATTTTATGAAAAAGGGTACGGTCTTATTTGTCAGTCACGATACCGGTGCTGTGAAGAACCTTTGTAACCGGGTAATCTGGCTGGAAAAAGGCAGATTGATAGAGGAAGGTAATCCAAAAAAAGTCTGCGCGTCTTATCTACAGGCTTTTTATGAGGCACAGCAGGGAAAGAGTGATGTAAAAAAACTGAAAGCAGAACGAAAAGCAGAACCTGTATTGTTTCGTGATCAGCGTCAGGATTTAGTCAACGCCAGTAATTTGAGAAACGACTTGCGTATATTTACTTTTGATCATGATGCATCTGCGTTTGGGCAAGGTGGAGCACAAATAAAGAATGTCGAGTTTAATGATGTGCATGGCAATCCGTTAAATTGGGTAGTGGGTGGCGAAGTCGTCACTTTAAAAATATTTGCGCAGGCGCATCAGGAATTAGTCAACCCTATCATAGGGTTTTCCATTAAAGATCACAGAGGGCAGGCGTTGTTCGGCGATAACACCTATTTGAGCTACGCAGACGCATCTCTTTCTTGTGAAGCGGGAAGTGGTCTGGACGCTGAATTCAGGTTCGCTATGCCTATACTGCCTGCCGGCGATTATAGCGTGGGTGTTGCAATTGCAACTGGGACCCAGGAAATGCATGTACAGCACCATTGGCTGCATGATGCGCTGATTTTTAAATCGGAAGCGAGCTCAGTGGCAACTGGCTTGATGGGAATTCCCATGCAAGATATCAAATTGACGACCAGAGAAGAATGAAATGGAAAATATTCTTAAATTTACTGGTGAGCGGTATGTGCCTGAAGTGAACGGCAATATTGAGTTGGAACATGTACATCGATATATACAAGCCAGCACACTGGTGCAGGGAAAAATTGTGCTTGATATTGCCAGTGGAGAGGGGTATGGATCTGCTCTGCTGGCTGACCACGCACAACAGGTATATGGTGTTGATATATCCAGTGAAGCGATTCAGCACGCCAGTGCGCGATACCACAAAGGGAATCTGGAGTACCGTGTAGGAAGTTGTGCTGCAATCCCACTGAACGATGCCAGCGTTGACATGGTCGTCAGCTTCGAGACTATAGAACACCATGATCAGCATGAAGAGATGATGCTTGAAATTCGGCGGGTTCTGCGTCCAGGCGGTCTTCTATTGATTTCTAGCCCTGACAAGCATTTCTACACTGATTTGACTGGTATCCAGAATGAATACCATGTTAAAGAATTATATGAACATGAATTTAAAGCGTTATTAGGTAAGCATTTTACGCATAGCAGATTTTTTGGACAGAAGCTTATTTATGGTTCTGGGATTTTCTCTGAGTCAGACAGTACTGGTCTGATCAGTCATCGTCGGGAAGATGGTGTGTTGCAGGCTCAAAGTGGCATGCAAGGTCCACTGTATTGGATCGCATTGGCTTCCGATGCGAGTCTCCCTGAATTTGCAGCAAGTTTCCTTGAGCAAGAAGTTGAGCATTCTGATGCCTATCAGTCTATAAAAATAGCTTTGGATCATCGTGTGGAAGATATTGTTCTCCACAAGAACTGGGTAGCTCATCTGGAGCAGGATATTGCAGCACTCAATCGGCAGCTGGAATCCAGGTTGGAAGAGCACAAAAATGAAATTTCAGTACAGATAAGTCAAAATGAGAAGCTAAAGGATAATCTTTCATTATCAAAGAAAGAAAAAGACGCAGTGTTAGAACAAATTTCTCTCCTAACTGAACAAATTAACGATATACAACGTAGTCTCTCATCGCTACAAAGTGAGAGAGATGCGGCACTTGCACAGGTCTCACTTCTGACTGAACAAAGTGAAGAATTGCAGCGTAGCTTACTATCTATAAAAACTGAAAGAGATGCTGCTTTCGCGCAAATAGTTAAAATTCGTGCCAGTACAGCCTGGAAATTAACTGCTCCCCTACGCTGGTTAATGCAGTTGATCAAAGGAGATGTCACTCCTCTTTGGAATGGCATTAAGTTTATTGGTAGCCGTGCGAGTAACTTAATACCCAAGCCAATTTATAAACTGATGGATGAGTCTTGGTCTAAGCTGATGAACTTAACTGCAGTTGTGCCGCATTCAAGTATGAATCAGGGAACAATTGCCGATATCGTCAAAGAACGTTGCGAAGCGATGCAACAACCACTGACAATTTGCCTGCCCCCTAAGCTTAAACCGGAACAGTTACCACGTGTCGATATCAGTATCGTTACCCATAATAATGGCCGATGGATAGAGGCGTTTACCAATTCACTACTAGCACTCAATTACGACAAAAAGCTCATTAATTTGTATTTTGTCGACAATGCGTCGACGGATGATACCGTTAAGCAACTACATATTTTCTCAAGGAAATTGGTAGAGCAAGGCCTGACAGTTGAAATTTTAGAGCGGGAAAACAAAGGATTTGGTGCTGGACATAATGCGGGTATTCGTGCTGGCAAAGCGCCTTACTGTCTGGTTACAAACATTGACTTAACCTTTGAGTCAAATGCTTTATTGAATATTGTCTCGTCAGCACAGGCTGATACCGATAGTGCTGCAGCCTGGGAATTGAGGCAAAAGCCTTATGAACACCCCAAGTACTACGACCCGATTACCGGTAGTACCAGTTGGAATTCCCATGCCTGTGTGTTACTGCGCCGCTCTGCGTTGGAACGCATCAAAGGTTACGATGAAACTCTGTTTATGTATGGAGAGGACGTAGAATTATCTTATCGTTTGCGCAGGGCTGGTTACGTATTGCGATATTGCCCTCAAGCAGTTGTTTGGCATTACACCTATGAAAGTGCTGGTCAAGTTAAAAAATTGCAATACACGGGCAGTACTTTTGCTAATTTGTATTTAAGGTTGAAGTATGGGAATTTTTGGGACGTGATGGCAGTTCCCATATTAAGCCTGAGATTATTGATGGCAAATGAGGCCTATCCCGGATCGCGCTTTGACGTATTCAAAAATATCTTGCGTTTGGTGTTACTAACGCCAAAAGTTTTATTGTCCCGTTCTTCGAGTAAGGTCAACTTCCCTTTTCGCGCATGGGATTTTGAAATGATACGTGACGGTGCTTTTATTGAACAACATGCCCTGCCAGAGCCACCGCCCTTGGTCAGTATTATTACCCGTACTTATCGTGGTCGTGAAAACTATCTGCGTCAGGCAATTGTTTCTGTAGCGCGCCAGACCTATCCCAACTTAGAACATATTATTGTTGAGGATGGAGGTCAAACTCAGGAGGAGTTGGTCACAAGTATGCGTGATTACGTCCATTTGCCTTTGCGTTATTTTGGATTGGGAAAGTGCGGACGTTCGGCTACTGGTAACTATGGATTACAACAGGCAAATGGGCGTTGGTGCTTATTCTTAGATGACGATGACTTACTTTTTGCTGATCATGTCGAAGTTTTGATGCATGCGTTGACGGAGCAGCCTAAGGCCTGTGCTGCCTACAGTCTGGCATGGGAAATAATGACCGATAGTAGTCAGATTCAGGACGGTAGATACAAAGAGTGTACTTACCAAGTGCCAGATGCTTTGCGCCAAAACTACGACTATCAGGTTTTGCGTCACCATAACTTTTTTCCGATACAGTCAGTTCTATTTGAGCGTTCATTATTTGAGCAACGCGGTGGATTTGACGAGGATATGGAAGCGTTGGAAGATTGGACCTTATGGGTACGCTACGCACACAATAATGAATTTGTCTACGTTCCGAAACTGACATCTATGTATCGGACTCCAGTAGATCCAGAGCAAATAAAGAGGAGAAGTGACGCATTTAGCGCGGCCTATCCAGTTGCTTTAGCCCGCAATATTTCGAGGACACAGATATTTGACGAGCAGTTCGGCGTAGATAAGAGTAAGTTAAATGTATGAAGGTGTGTTTGATAGTATCGCACCACTAATATCAAATTTGCACAGGAAATTTGATGCTAAATAGGAGCTGAAAAAAGACATACTAAAAATTTAAATTGAAGCAATTCTTAATGGTCAAATGTTAAATAGCTATAATAGAAACATTGCTTGACACCAATTAAGAAAGAAATAAGAAATGAATAATAAAGCAAGGGTTGCTTGGGTTGATGTACTTAAATTTTTAGGGATATTTGCAATTTACATAGGACATTTTGGTAATTCTGCAGGGAAATTATATCCGTTTGTATTTACTTATCATGTACCAATGTTTTTTTTTGCGGCTGGTTTTTTTGCGCCGGGCAAAGCAGATGAAAAATTTCTTACGTTTGCACAGAAAAAGACGGCCCAGTTATTGCTTCCGTATGTTTTTTTTAGTTTGATTGCATTGCTCGTTTTTACGATATTAAATGACTGGGGATTTATCGATTTTCGCGAAGCATTCAAGTCGTTTATTTTGGGGATCAGAAATAAAGTATATGCAGCATCGCTTTGGTTCATTCCCTGTCTATACATCGTCGTCGTTATAGATTATCTGTTCCTGGTTCTTTTTAAGTCGCGCGTAGCAACATATTTACTGGCACTGCTAGCATATGTTGCCAGTCAAACCATTTTGCCAAACAATCCAGTTGTGAATCCATCATGGATAATGAATATCGACAGCGCAATGTATTATTATTTATATTACGTGCTCGGTAAGGCCATGTTTCCTTTGCTGAAAGAGCAGAGTCTATTCTTTTCTGAATGCTGGCTTAAAAAAATATTAATTTTAATAACAGTATTATTTGTACTTGCTAATTATTTCAATGGAAGTGACTGGTTAATACGAATAATTGGCACCGTAGCTCCTTCACTGCAGACATTTAAGCCATTAACTGAAGTGATCTATATTTTTACGATATTGGTGTTGATTTTTGGAAATATTTTGCTTGCTATGCTTCTGCAGAAAATTTCTCTTCTGCAAAAATTGGGGCGGGAGACACTGATATTTTGCGGAACTGAAAATATTTTTAAAATAGTATTGACTCAATTGTTAGTGTTGGTCGGTTTGAAAATTAATTTAGCCAACCCTTTATTAACAATAATCTTTTCTTTCCTGTGCTTACTGCTGTGTAATTATTTTGTGGTTAAATTTTTATCGGAATATTTTCCAGCCTATGTTGGAAAAATTAAACAAGCACAATAAACCGCGTTCAAAGTTACAGACACGCGGTACAAAGCGGAGTTTGATTGATGATGCCACACCAAAAATGGCATCATCTCTTCATTGATCTAACGCTTAGGTTTTAACGCTAAAGCTTTCTTTTCAATTAAGTGCCATGATACGGCCGCCAGTACGAGCGTGATTGCACTGACGACAAGTAAATACGGCAGTATGCTCATCTTTGGGAAGAAATGCGCAATGGTCTGTTGAACTGGGAATGCATAGATATAAATTCCGTACGAGTAATCGTATTTCGAAAGCTTACCTAGCCAATTGCTGGTGGCGAGCCCAAAGCCTAAAGCCAGTATGGGAATTGCGAGTCCTGCACCTATTGCAAACACTTCTGGCCATCGAGTCATACTGATCCACGCTATCATCGTGACACCAAGTGTGGTGACCGATGAGGGATTAAATTTATAACGGCACAATGCAGAGCCGATCCAGAAATAGACGCCGCAAGTAACGACGGCCCTCAGATCGGAGCGATAAACAATTATTGGATCGACCGAGACTGTCGACCAGCTCGCTGAAAAATACATTAACAGCGCCACAATAATTAGCCAAAAGAAACGTGGTAATTTTGTGATGCCTATCAGTGCAACGATCAGGTACATAAAAAATTCAACGGGCAAGCTCCAAATGGACCCATTGACTGCATGCGGATAAATATTTGTTGTAAATACTTCTGGTAAGCTAAACGTTATGTATAAAAATAAATTTTCAAAAAAATAACGAAATGGTTGCGAGTGCGTGAAGTAGTCAGTGAAACGTAATGTGCTTAACAGCGGCCCTAAGATAAAAGTGGTGACAGCAAGACAAACGGCTAGTCCGGGGAATATCCGCAGTGCCCTGCGCACTAAAAAACGATAAAGATGAGGGTCACGTTCCCAGCTCTGGGTGACCAGATATCCGCTCACGGCAAAAAATATCGAAACGCCTAAAGGACCTAGTCTCGTGTAATTCATGAAAACGGGTTCAGGCAATCCCAATAAGGTGAAGCTGTGGCCAAACAGCACCAGTCCTGCTGAAAACCACCGGAGTGCAGTTAAATTATTGTAATGATTCACAAGAAACGTCCAAATTGTAATTGATCGACTTATTTCGCTACTCAGAATGAGTGAGAGATATTTACTGTAACCAGGTAAAACAAAATACATACAGATGCTATATAGACATATCTGCTACATATTTGAATTTCTGGAAACTTTGGTAATGCCTGTGAACCAGGCATTATTCGATTAATAGATAAAACCAGACTAACACGCAGATAGATGTAAGGCCAACTATCAGCCACGAAAGTCAGGTAAGGCAGCTACTTAATTTTTACACCGAACGGTCCACAATTAAGTAGCTTGCCCATACACACATCCAGACAGGGCTGAAATTCAATTTCTAAACTCTGCGTGAAGTTGACCCGGCAAACAGATCGCTCAATTATTTCGAGCCGTACCTATCCCTGTACGCCGCTACCGCATCCTTATGCTGGGTCAATTCTGCGCCGGCACCTGCTGCGGACAGGTAGTCAAACAGATCGTTCAGATTGCCGATGGAAACAACAGGCATGTTGTAGGTCTGGCTGACTTCCTGCACCGCTGAGTGTGCCGACAGCGCATCGTCCTTACCCGACCGTTCCATGCGGTCGAGTGCGATCAGTACAGCTGCTGGCGTGGCACCGGCAGCACGTATCATGTCTACCGATTCACGTACCGAGGTTCCGGCGGAAATCACGTCGTCGATAATCACGACCCTGCCCTGTAACTGGGCGCCGACGATAGTGCCGCCTTCGCCATGGTCTTTGGCTTCTTTGCGGTTGTACGCGAAAGGCACATTGCGGCCCCGTGCGGCCAGTGCGACAGCGGTCGCGCTGGCCAGCGTGATGCCTTTATAGGCCGGGCCAAACAGCATGTCGAATTCCACGCCGGAGTTAATCAGCGTATCGGCATAGAAGGCCGCGAGCTTACCCAGATTCGCGCCATCATTGAATAGTCCGGCATTAAAAAAATACGGCGACAGGCGACCTGCCTTAGTGACGAATTCGCCAAAGCGGATTACACCAGCATCAACAGAAAAACGAATAAATTCCTGACGTAAGTGACTCATCAATATCTCCTCTTAACCTGCGAGTTTCTTACGCAGTAATTCATTGACCTGGGCAGGATTCCCTTTGCCTTTAGTCGCTTTCATGGCCTGACCGACCAGTGCATTAAATGCCTTCTCTTTACCAGCGCGGAATTCATCGACCGATTGCTGATTCGCCGCCATGACTTCATCAATAATTTTTTCCAGCGCGCCGACATCAGAAATCTGCTTGAGACCTTTGGCGTCGATAATCTGATCGGCCAGGTTCAGGTCAGTACTGCCAGCCTGCCACATACCGGCAAACACTTCTTTGGCGATCTTATTGGAGATCGTGCCATCGGCAATACGTTGCAGCAGTAAACCGCTTTGGGCGGCACTGACCGGAATGGCGGCAATGTCCACGCCTTCACGATTCAGGGTGGATGCCACATCGCCCATCATGAAGTTAGCGGCTGTTTTTGCAAGACTTACACCCGCTGTCTCAACCAGCGCGACATAGTAATCCGCCATGCCTTTAGACTGGGTCAGTATGGTCGCGTCGTAGTCCGGCAGCGCATATTGTTCAACAAAACGCTGACGCATCGCAGCTGGCAATTCCGGCATGGTTTTGCGTACTTCATTGATCCAGGCTTCGCTGATGCGCAGCGGTGGCAGATCCGGGTCTGGGAAGTAGCGATAATCCTGAGAATCTTCTTTGCTGCGCATGGAACGGGTGACTTTTTTGTCCGGATCGTACAGACGGGTTTCCTGTACCACGCGGCCACCATCTTCGATCAATTCGATCTGACGTCTTACCTCGTAATTGATCGCTTCTTCGAGGAAGCGGAAAGAGTTCAGGTTTTTGATTTCGCAGCGTGTGCCAAATTCCTGTTGGCCGACCGGGCGCACCGAGACATTGGCGTCGCAACGGAAGGAGCCTTCCTGCATATTGCCATCACAAATGTCCAGCCACATTACCAGTGAGTGCAGCGCCTTGGCATACGCCACAGCCTCAGTTGCACTACGCATTACAGGCTCAGTCACAATTTCCAGCAAAGGCGTGCCGGCACGGTTCAGATCGATGCCTGTCATGCCCTGATAATCTTCATGCAAAGATTTACCGGCGTCTTCTTCAAGGTGAGCGCGGGTCAGCTGTATCTGATGTACTTCCGCTTTGCCGTCTTTTTCCACGATACAGGGGACATAACCACCTTGTACTACCGGGATTTCAAACTGGCTGATCTGATAGCCTTTAGGCAGATCCGGATAAAAATAGTTTTTACGTGCGAAGATGGATTCTGGCGCGATGGTGGCACCGACTGCCAGACCAAACTGTATCGCCTTTTCTACGGCACCTTTGTTCATGACCGGCAGCACGCCAGGCAGAGCTAAGTCTACCGGGCTGGCCTGCGTGTTTGGTTCTGCGCCAAATTGGGTGGATGAACCACTGAAAATTTTGGAGTGGGTTTTGAGCTGCACATGTGTCTCAAAACCGATAACGACTTCCCATTGCATATGTATTCCTTCGTATCTGGTTGGCGTTGGCAAACGCTGTAGTTTGCCAGCGGCACCTGACTGAGTTGTCGCTGCAAGTCACTGTCGCAGCGTACACGACCAGTCAGGCTAACTGTTTGAGCACTTATTCCGGGCTGCGCTGATGCCAGTCTGTGACTTGCTGATACTGATGCGCGATATTGAGTAACTTCGCTTCCGCAAAATAATTGCCGATCAGTTGCAGCCCTACCGGACGACGCGCATTTTTTTCGCCCTGACCGAAACCGCAAGGGATAGACATGCCAGGCAAGCCAGCCAGACTGGTCGACAAGGTGAAAATATCAGCCAGGTAATTCGCCAGCGGATCGTCGGATTGTGCGCCTATGTCCCAGGCTACCGTCGGTGCAACTGGTCCCATAATTACATCGCACTGTTCAAAGGCAGCGGCGAAATCCTGAGCGATCAGACGGCGTATTTTTTGCGCCTGCAGATAATAGGCGTCATAGTAACCGTGCGACAGTACATAGGCGCCAACCAAAATGCGGCGTTTCACTTCAGCGCCAAAACCTTCAGTGCGCGACTGGCGATACATATCGTCGAGATCTGTATAACTGGCAGCGCGGTGGCCATAACGTACACCGTCGAAACGTGACAGATTGGAAGAGGCTTCAGCCGGTGCAATCACATAGTAAACCGGGATGGACAGTTCTGTTTTTGGCAGCGAAATATCAACCAGGGTTGCGCCCAGTTTCACATACTGGTCCAGAGCCGCGCGTACTGCCTGTTCTACATCCGGTGCCAGCCCGGTGCCAAAAAATTCTTTCGGCACACCGATGCGCAAGCCTTGTAGTGACTGATGCAAGTCGCGGTTAAAGTCTTCCGGCTGACGTTCCAGCGAGGTCGAATCTTTGTCATCGAAACCGACCATCGCGTTCAGCAGTAGACCGCAATCTTCCGCCGTTTGCGCCATCGGGCCACCCTGATCCAGCGAGGACGCGAAGGCGATCATGCCATAGCGTGAAACACTGCCATAGGTAGGTTTGATGCCGGTGATGCCGCAGAACGAGGCTGGCTGGCGGATAGAGCCACCGGTATCGGTGCCAGTGACCGCTGGTGCCAGTCGCGCAGCAATCGCTGCTGCGGAACCACCCGAGGAGCCACCAGGCACAGCAGATTTGTCCCAAGGATTACGTACCGGGCCAAAATAGGAGTTTTCATTGGACGAGCCCATCGCGAATTCATCGCAGTTGAGCTTACCCAGCGTGACCATGCCTGCCTGTGCCAGTTTGTCGACTACCGTCGCATCGAAAGGGCTGACATAGTTTTCCAGCATATGTGAGCCGGCGGTAGAGCGCAGATTGCGAGTCACGAAAATATCTTTGTGAGCAATTGGGATACCAGTCAGTGCCGTGGCTGTGCCCGCTGCGATACGTGCATCCGCAGCGGCTGCTTGTTCCAGGGTCAGTGCGGTATCTACATGCAAAAACGCATTCAGATCACTGGCAGCGATACGGTCGAGAAAATGTTGGGCCAGTTCAGTGGCGCTCACCTGCTTGCTTTGCAGCATGGCAGATAATTGGGCGAGAGTTTTGGTATGCATAATCAATTCCGGAATACTTATTCGATAACCTGAGGAACCAGGTAGAGGCCATCCTGGGTCGCAGGAGCAGGTTGCTGGTAAGCTGCGCGCTGATTGCTTTCGGTGACTACGTCTTCACGCAGACGCAAGGCCAGTTCCGGCAGCAAGGCTGCAATCGGGTGGCTCAGGGGAGCGACGCCCGTGGTGTCGATGGCTTTGAGTTGTTCAGCCAGCGAGAAAATGCCATTGAGCTTTTCCAGGGTGGAGTCGGCTTCAGGGCCAGAAATATTCAGCTTTGCCAGTTTGGCAATACGCGTTACATCATCAAGTGTCAGTGACATAGTTAATCGGCGTTCGCACGCATCAAAGTGTCAAAAAGGGATCAGTGGCCCGGTGCAAATTATCGGAAAATACGCGAAATTCCGTGGCAGAGAGCGAAGTTTTTTAAATCGGTCTGCGCTTAATTTTGCATCAAAGTCAATTAATTATTTATAAACATCGATATGCGCATTTTTAGGCATTGGTATCGAGTAAATTTAAGAAGATTATAAGGTAGAATGATGGGTTAATGCCCTAAATGGCACGCTAAATCCTGTAAGTCGATGCAGAATGGATTTGTCAGCGTAATACTGTGTGCCGTAGGGAGAAAAAATTCCGTGGCCCAGCCCCCCAGCGCGGCTGGACACCTCAATAGTTAAATACAGGACAATACATGTTTGGTTTTTTACGTAGTTATTTCTCGAATGATCTCGCCATTGATCTGGGTACTGCCAATACGCTGATTTATGTCCGTAGCCAGGGCATCGTCCTGGATGAGCCTTCCGTCGTGGCGATACGCCAGGAAGGTGGCCCTAACGGTAAAAAAACGATTCAGGCTGTCGGTAAAGAAGCAAAGCAGATGCTGGGCAAGGTACCTGGCAATATCGAAGCCATCCGTCCGATGAAAGATGGCGTGATCGCTGACTTTACCGTGACCGAGCAAATGCTCAAGCAGTTCATTCGCATGGTGCATGACACCAAGTTCTTCAAGCCTTCGCCACGTATCATTATCTGTGTTCCTTGCGGTTCTACCCAGGTTGAGCGCCGCGCGATCCGTGAATCTGCACTCGGCGCAGGTGCTTCCCAGGTGTATCTGATCGAAGAGCCGATGGCAGCTGCGATCGGTGCCGGTCTGCCGGTATCGGAAGCGACCGGCTCCATGGTCGTCGATATCGGTGGCGGTACGACAGAAGTCGGCATCATTTCGCTGGGTGGTATGGTCTATAAAGGTTCGGTACGCGTCGGTGGTGATAAGTTTGATGAAGCGATTGTCAACTATATCCGTCGTAACTACGGCATGCTGATCGGCGAACAAACCGCAGAAGCTATCAAAAAAGCGATCGGTTCTGCTTTCCCGGGTTCCGAAGTCAAGGAAATGGAAGTCAAAGGCCGCAATTTGTCCGAAGGTATCCCGCGTTCATTCACGATTTCCAGCAATGAAATTCTGGAAGCGCTCACAGATCCGCTGAATAACATTGTATCGGCCGTAAAAAACGCGCTGGAACAGACACCGCCGGAACTGGGTGCGGACATTGCTGAAAAAGGCATGATGCTGACCGGTGGTGGCGCTTTGCTGCGTGATCTGGATCGCCTGTTGATGGAAGAAACCGGCTTGCCGGTCATCGTTGCAGAAGATCCGCTGACCTGCGTGGTACGTGGTTCCGGCATGGCGCTGGAACGCATGGATAAGCTGGGTTCGATTTTCTCTTACGAGTAATCTGAACAGCGGACTGTCCGTGACAAACACGCCATGGACAGTCACTGAACATATTGCAGAGCCGGCTGCTGATCTGTCGGCTTTTTGTTTTCAGGAGCACAGACTGCACTGGCTGTACTGCGGTCGGGACGGACCAACCGGTTTTTGTTGATGGATACAGTATGGATTACAGTCCGCCACCACTTTTCAAACAAGGCGCATCAGCGCGTGCCCGCGCCATCTTTTTTGCTGTTCTGGCGATATTCCTGTTAGTTGTTGATTCCCGTCTCAAATCACTGAATCTGGTGCGTCAGGTGATCGGTACGGTGCTGTATCCGGTGCAGATGCTGGCAGTGGTTCCCAGCCAGGCGGCGCGTGACGTTTCGCATTATTTTGTGAGTACCACTGAACTGCAGTCAGAAAATGCACGCATACGGCGGCAACAGACTCAGCATGCCGATGCCTTGCAGCAGAGTGCCCAGTTACAGGCAGAAAATGCCCATTTGCGCCGCTTGCTGGATGCGCGTGAACGCCAGCCGGTCAAGTCGGTACTGACCGAAATTATCTACGACGCACGTGATCCTGCCACCCGTAAAGTCATCGTTGATCGTGGTATCAAGGATGGGATCGCAACCGGCCAACCGGTGATTGACGATCAGGGTGTGGTCGGACAAGTGACGCGCGTGTTTCCGCTGACTGCAGAAGTAACCTTACTGACTGATAAAAATCAGGCGATACCGGTGCAGATACTGCGCAATGGCTTACGCAGTGTAGCCTATGGCCGTGGTCAGTCACCGTATCTGGACATGCGCATGACCGCCAATGCTGATGTACAAAAGGGCGATCTGCTGGTGACGTCTGGCCTGGATGGTATTTATCCGCCAGGTCTGGCGGTTGGTAAGGTAGAGCAGGTAGAAAACAAAGCTAGCTCGACCTTTGAAAACATCATCTGCCTGCCCGCCGCGGGTGTTGACCGTAACAAGCAATTACTGGTATTGCAAGCCACCATGGATAATCTGCCTAAGCCGGATACCGAAGATGTGCGCGCCAAAAAAGAAAAAATTAACCGTCGAGTTACACGCGACAGTCTGCCGGTAGCGAATGATATCAAACCGGTTGATCAGAATCCGGCCGCTCAGCCAGCCTCGCGTGAGGCGCAGTCGCCACCAGCTGACAGCGTGAAACCCGCCGCTGCCGTAGTGCCAAACCCGAATGCCTTAGTGCCGCCACCGAATACTGCAGCATTGCCGGTCAAAGAAGCGGCGGCCAAAGTGAGCGGCAAAGATGAAAGAAAGGATGCGCCGAAATGACCCACCCGCATTACATTCTGTTGCCGGTGAATCCGCTGTTTATCGCCTTCAGTTTTGCATTTGCCTTCCTGCTCAATTTCCTGCCCTGGGGTTCCGCCATGGGCGTCCCGGACTTTGTTGCACTGGTGCTGGTATTCTGGACTATCCATCAACCGCGTAAAGTCGGCATAGGTGTTGCGTTTGCGATGGGTTTGCTGATGGATGTGCATGATGCGATTCATTTGGGTGAGAACGCGCTGGCGTATACCTTGTTATCGTATTTTGCGATCACTATCCATCGCCGCGTCCTCTGGTTTGCACCATTGACGCAAGCGCTGCACGTGTTTCCACTGTTTTTGTTTGTACAGAGTTTGCAGATTGCGCTACGTCTGATCGTTGCACCTGACGCCCATTTTCCTGGCTGGCTGTATTTTGCACAGAGTCTGGTCACGACCGCACTGTGGCCAATCGCCGGTTATCTGTTACTCGCGCCGCAGCGTCGCGCCATCGACAAAGATGACACACGTCCAATCTGAGTCTGCCTGGAAGCGACCTGAATCATGATGAATGAACTCAAGAACACGGAACGTGAGATTTACTTCTTCCGTATGCGCCTGATTTTTATTGGCGTCTTTGTTTTTTTCTGCTTCGCGCTATTGATTTCGCGCTTTATCTGGCTGCAGGTCATCAAACACGATGATTACATGTTGCTGGCAGATGAAAACCGTATAGATGTGGTACCGGTCGTGCCTAACCGCGGTTTAATCATGGACCGTAATGGCGTGATCCTGGCGCGCAATTACTCGGCCTATACGCTGGAAATTACACCGTCCAAGATCAAACAGGACATGGACACGCTGATCGATAATCTGGCGGAACTGGTTGATATTCAGCCTAAGCATCGCAAGCGTTTCCGTAAGCTGCTGGAAGACTCCAAAAACTTCGAAAGTGTGCCCATCCGTACCCGGCTCACCGATGATGAGGTGGCGCGCTTTATCGCCCAGCGTTTCCGTTTTCCGGGTGTCGATATTCAGGCCCGCCTGTTCCGCCAATATCCGCAGGGCGATTCGGCTTCGCATGTGATCGGTTATATAGGCCGCATCAGTCAGAAGGATGCGGAACTGCTCGATGAGCGGGAAGATGCTGCCAACTACAACGGCACGGATTACATCGGCAAAGAAGGACTGGAAAAGAGTTATGAAAACCTGCTGCACGGGACCACAGGGTTCGAGCAGGTAGAAGTCTCCGCCGGCGGCCGTGCGGTGCGCACGCTGTCACGCACACCGCCGACGTCGGGTAAAAACCTGATCCTCTCAGTTGATATAGAATTACAGAAAGTGGTGGAAGAGGCTTTCGGTGAGCGTCGTGGCGCCTTAGTCGCGATCGAACCGGAAACCGGCGATGTGCTGGCCTTTGTCTCCAAGCCGACTTACGATCCGAATCTGTTCGTCGAAGGTATTGATCAGCAAAGCTGGAATGAACTCAATACCTCTGAAGACAAGCCTCTGTTAAACCGACCGCTGACCGGAGCTTATCCGCCTGGCTCAACCTACAAGCCTTTCATGGCATTGGCTGCGCTGGAGCTCGGTAAGCGTACCCCGAATCAAACTATTGCAGATCCTGGCTATTTTACTTTCGGTAACCATACCTTCAAAGACGATAGGCCTGGTGGTCACGGTATGGTCGACATGTATAAATCTATCGTGCATTCCTGTGATACCTATTACTACATGCTGGCTAACGACATGGGGGTCGATGCCATGCATGACTTTATGAAGCCTTTCGGATTCGGTCAAAAAACTGGCATCGATCTGGAGCATGAACGCTCCGGCTTACTGCCTTCCACCACCTGGAAACGCAATGCCTTCAAGAAGCCAGCACAGCAACGCTGGGTGTCGGGTGATACGATTTCGCTCGGTATTGGGCAGGGACAAAATACCTTCACCCCTTTGCAGATGGCGCATGCGATGGCAACGCTGGCCAATAACGGTATCGTGATGAAGCCGCATCTGGTCAAGATTATCGAGGACCCGAAAACCAGGCAACGCGAACTGACTGTGCCTAAGGAGAGTTTCCGCATTCCCTTGAAGCAGGAAAATATCGATATCATCAAAAATGCGATGGTCGGCGTGGTCAAAGAGGGAACCTCAGCGCGGGTATTCGCTAACACCGAATATCAGTCTGGTGGTAAGACTGGCACTGCGCAGGTGGTGGGTCTGAAGAAAAACGAAAAATATGATGCCAAGCGCATGGCTGCACGTCATATCGATCACTCTTTGTACATCGCTTTTGCGCCTGCGGATAAACCTAAAATTGCGATCGCCATTATTGTCGAAAACGGTGGTTTCGGGGCGGATGCCGCAGCACCTATCGTACGCAAGGCGCTCGATTATTACCTGCTCGGCAAACGACCACAGGATAAAGAGCGTAAAGATCCCCAGCCTTTGCCCAAGCCGCAAAGCGATATGGCTTTGTACCGATCTGATACCGAAGTCAAGGCGCCTGCAGAGCCTGAGCCGGGGCCAAAGCCCGGTGGTGAAACCCAAGGAAACAAGGATTAAGTATGAATAATCACGGTGTTCACTGGCGCGCATTGCGTTCCCGCCTGATGGTGTTTGATGCACCGCTGGCGATATTGATTTTTCTGATCCTGTCCTGCGGCATTATCACCTTGTATTCCGCAGGTATGGACTTCCCGGGACGGGTGGAAGACCAGATGCGCAATATTGTGGTGTCATTTTTTATTATGTGGGTGATGGCCAATATACCGCCGCAAACCCTGATGCGCTTCGCTATTCCCATCTATACGTTTGGGGTGGCAATGTTATTGGCCGTTGCCATGTTCGGTATGGTGAAAAAAGGATCGCGCCGCTGGATTAATGTCGGCATGGTGATACAGCCGTCAGAAATGATGAAAATTGCGACGCCGCTGATGCTGGCCTGGTATTTTCAAAAACGCGAAGGCGCTTTGCGGGTGAAGGATTTCGTGATTGCCAGTGTGATACTCGGTATTCCGGTTGCGCTGATTGCGAAACAGCCGGATATGGGAACCGCCTTGTTGGTGGTCGCGGTTGGTTTTACTGTGATTTTTTTAGCGGGCTTATCCTGGAAGGTATTATTGTCGGTATTGGGTTTTACTGCGGTGGTGATGCCTACCCTGGTCTGGCCTTACCTGATGCATGATTACCAGCGCGACCGCGTACTGACCATGCTGGATCCGACCCGCGACCCTTTGGGTAAAGGCTTTCACATTATTCAGTCTACCATTGCACTAGGCTCAGGCGGGATGACAGGCAAAGGCTGGCTCAAAGGTACGCAAGCCCATCTGGAATTTATCCCTGAACATACTACCGACTTTATTTTTGCGGTGTTCTCGGAAGAGTTCGGTCTGGTCGGCAATGCCATTTTGGTGAGCTTGTACTTCCTGCTCATCATACGCTGTCTGATGATAGCCGCGAACGCACCTACGCTGTTCAGCCGCTTGCTATCGGGATCGATTACCATGATTTTCTTTACCTATGCCTTTGTGAACATGGGCATGGTCAGCGGCATTTTGCCGGTGGTCGGTGTGCCTTTGCCTTTCATGAGTTATGGTGGGACCGCACTGGTGACGCTGGGAATGGCCGCAGGCATGATGATGAGCGTACAACGTAACCGTAAACTGGTGCAGACATAAAGGTGCAGATATGAGACAGCGATCACCCTTACAGGCCAGCGCTTTTGGTTCTTCCGTCACTAGCATCAGTTTATCGTGGCCCGTAAAGCAGCGTTTAGCGATTACCTTCAGTACCGCTTTGCTGGTTGCTTGTGGCAGCACACCACACGCCCCTGCACCGGTGCAAGAAGCGCGCCCTGTGACCGGTAAGCCAGCTACTGCCCCGGTGCTGCCTAAAGCGAATTCAGGGAAGGGCGCTTATTACAAGGATGATGGCCCCGGTGATAATCCACCGGAAGGCCTGGAATTCACAGTTGATCCGATTCCCGTCGTGGAGAGTTTTTCGCGCAGCGCGAACAAGCCTTACGTGGTGTTTGGTAAAACCTACACGCCGATCGCCGACAGCACCACGCCCTTCATTCAGCGCGGCGTGGGCAGCTGGTATGGCAAGAAATTTCATGGTCAGCGTACTTCATCGGGCGAGCCGTATGATATGTACAAAATCACCGCGGCCCATCCTACGCTGCCGATTCCATCTTATGCGCGCGTGACTAATCTGGGTAATGGCAAACAAATCATCGTACGTATTAATGATCGTGGCCCTTTCCATTCCAGCCGCATCATTGATTTGTCCTACACTGCTGCACTGAAGCTGCAAATTTTGGGTAAGGGTAGCAGTCAGATCGAAGTCGAGCGTTTGCTGCCAGCCGATATAGAACGCATGGCGGAAAACCGTAAAAATCAACCCGTTCCAGTCAGTCAGCCCACATCCGTCTTGGTGAATAATACTGTTCCGTTACGTGTGCCGGAAGTTGCCGCCGTGGTCAGCACCTCACCGGTGCCAGCGCCTGCCAGCGTGAGTATGGAAGCCTTAAATACTGCTCAGGACGTCAGACCCGTAGAAAAACTGAGTACGGTCGCCACCACGCCAGCCACCAACGGCTTTTATCTGCAATTTGGTGCCTATGCGATACGTGCGAATGCAGAAAACATCATGGGACATCTGAAAGGCAAGGCAGACAATCGCTTGCCGGGCTTTGATATCGTGCAGCAGGGTAGTCTCTACCGTTTGCTCAGCGGGCCGTTCAACAGCCGCGCTGAAGCCCAGCAAGTGTTAGCGCAAGTCGGCGATCTCGGAGTTGGACGGCCTATCGTGATACAGCGATGATCAGCGCTGTCATGTGGCGCGGCGCTTACGCCGATGAGGAAGGATTATTCCTCTTCACTGGCCTCTGATTTCATGCTCAGCGCGAGCTGGTATAAGGCATTTTTTTTCTGACCAGTCAGCTGCGCCGCCAGGCTGGCAGCCTGTTTAACCGGACATTCCTGCAGCAGAATTTGCAGTACGCGCCGTGCTTCCAGTTGATCGGCCTGTTCCGCCTGTGCCTTACCTTCGATGATCAGCACATATTCCCCCTTGAGCCTATGCGGATCAGCCGCCAGCCAGGCGGGTGCCTGCGCTAAGGGACAACGATGGATTTCTTCAAACAGTTTGCTGAGCTCACGCGCAAACACGATGCGGCGCTCGCCCCCGAAAACTTCCAGCATGGCCAGCACCGATTCCTCGATGCGGTGTGGTGCTTCATAAAAAATCAGGCTGGCCTGCATGCTCTCCAGCTGTTGCAGACTGGTGGCGCGTTGCCCCGTTTTGCTGGGTAAAAAACCGGCGAAGTAAAAATGTTCATCCAGCAGACCGCTGGCGGATAAGGCCGATACCGCAGCCGATGCGCCAGGCAGTGGGGTGACCGGAATCCCGGCCGCTTTGAGCTCATTGACTATCTTGGCTCCCGGATCAGAAACGCCGGGCGTGCCCGCATCCGACACCAGTGCGATGCGCTCTCCTGCCTGCAGGCGTTGCAGGATTTTGCCTGCGATTTCACGCTCATTATGTTGATGTGCGGCGATCAACGGCTTTTGTATGCCGTAACGGCTCAGCAATTGCGCGGTATTGCGGGTATCCTCACAGGCGATTGCATCGGCCAGCGACAGCAGATGCAGCGCGCGCAGCGAAATGTCGGCAATATTCCCTATCGGTGTGGCAACCACGTAAAAAGTACCGGCAGGATATTGCTGTCGGGTGACTGCTTCGATTAAGGTAGGGTGTGTGAATGGGGTGGATTCAGTAAGGCTCATAACTGTCCATTTCTGTGAAATCAAACGCTCAATCAGGCATTGTACGACATGAAGCGAGAAACCCGACCGCAAACTGCTGCAGAGGACCGCAGAACACCGCAGCGCCGCCAGGGGGATGCAGGCGAGGCGCAGGCCTTAGCTCATCTGGAGCAGGCAGGACTCAGACTGGTGCAAAAGAATTTTCTATGTCAGGGCGGAGAAATCGACCTGATTATGCAAGACCGTGAGACACTGGTCTTTGTGGAGGTGCGCAGCCGTGCCTCAGCCAGTTTTGGCGGGGCCTTGGCCAGCATTACCCCGGCCAAGCAAAGAAAGTGGCAACATGCTGCTCAGGTGTACCTGATGGGGCTTCGTTCACAACCTGCCTGCCGTTTTGACGTAATTGCCATAGAAGCGGGTAAAATCACGTGGTTACAGAACGTCGTCCTTTAATAATCCCGGGATGGTCGCCAGAGGGAACCGGTTTGGACTGCATGTTGTCCAAGCCCGTAGCAACTGGTGTCATGCCTGAATCCGACTCATTATGACGAATCAAAGAATTGTGGCGCACTTCAAAGAAAGTGCCGAATTAAAAATGCGTGCAGCCGAAGAGCTGGCGCAGCCTATAGAGCAGGCCGTGGAACTCATGTTCCTGGCGCTGTCTAATGGCAATAAGATTATGGCTTGCGGTAACGGTGGTTCCGCCGCTGATTGCCAACATTTTGCAGCTGAACTGGTTGGACGCTTCGAACGTGAGCGCCTGCCGCTGCCAGCGATGGCGCTGACTACCGATAGTTCAATTTTGACGGCGGTGGCGAATGACTACAGCTTTCAGGAAGTGTTTTCTAAGCAGGTGCAAGCCTTCGGCCAGTCCGGTGACATCCTGTTGGCCATCACGACTTCCGGTAATTCAGTCAGTGTGATCAATGCGATCAATGCTGCACTGGAGCGCGATATGCGGGTCGTAGCGCTGACCGGCAAAGGCGGCGGTACGGTGAATCAACTGCTCAGCGATGCCGATGTGCATATCTGTGTGCCGCATGACAGAACTGCACGTA
Source organism: Cognatundibacterium rugosum (assembly GCF_014284365.1). GTDB lineage: Bacteria > Pseudomonadota > Gammaproteobacteria > Burkholderiales > Burkholderiaceae_D > Undibacterium > Undibacterium rugosum. The sequence continues at coordinate 159,715 of NZ_JACOGG010000002.1, read as the reverse complement.
TCCAGGAGGTACATTTGCTGACGATACATTGTTTATGCGACGGGATAGATTCCGCGCTGTTTGGAGGAGATGTGGATGACTAAGACTAAATGGCAGACTCTGGCGCGCCCGGTCGCCACCATTAGCCTGTGCCTGGCGGCTGCCGCCAGTCTGCAGGGCTGCGTTGAACTGGTGATAGGCAGTGCCGTGATGGGTACCTTTGCCGCTACAGACCGCCGTACTTTCGGTGCCCAGACGGAAGATAAGAGTATCGTGTTTAAAGGTGAGGTGCGTATTTCCAAAGCACTCGGCGATAACGCGCATGTCAATGTGAATGCGTTCAACCGCCGTGCCCTGCTGACTGGTGAAGTCGCCGACGAGGCAGCGCGCCTGCGCGCTGAAAACGAAATGCGTGCGGTTGAAGGTGTAGTCGCTGTCATGAATGAGATACAGGTATCGGGTATTTCCAACCTGTCTTCACGTTCGAATGATGCACTGATCACCACCAAGGTGAAAGCCACTTTCGTCGATACCAAAGACATGTTTGCGAGTGCCTTCAAGGTCGTTACTGAAGGTGGCGTCGTGTTTTTGATGGGACGTGTGACCCAGCGTGAGGGTGATCGTGCAGCTCAGGTGGCAGCCAGCATCAGCGGCGTGAGGAAAGTAGTGAAGGTGTTCGAATACATTTCTGAAGCCGAGCTGCAGGAAATGACGGTGAAACCGAATACCAATCCGAGCACGACGACCAACAACTGAATGTTTTCTGAACCGATGCCAGCGCATCGGTTTTTACTTTTTGCATGGAGTGTATGATGACTGCATTGATCGTAATTCTTGTGATCCTGGCTGTACTGGCTTTCTGGGCTATCGGTGTCTACAACCGCCTGGTTGGTTTGCGTAACCGCTTTAAAAATAGTTTTGCCCAGATCGATGTACAACTCAAGCGCCGCTATGACCTGATTCCGAATCTGGTCGAAGTCGCTAAAGGCTATATGAAGCATGAGCGTGAAACCCTGGAAGCAGTGATCCATGCGCGCAATCAGGCAGTCAGCGCCAGCAGCAAAGCGGTGCTGGACCCGGCGGATGGCGCCTCGGTACAGCAACTGGCGGCAGCGGAAGGCACACTCACGGCTTCGCTGGGTAAGATGTTCGCGCTGTCGGAGTCCTATCCTGACCTGAAGGCAAATCAGAACATGATACAGCTGACCGAAGAGCTGACCAGTACCGAAAACAAAATTGCGTTCACCCGTCAGGCCTATAACGACAGCGTCATGCAGTACAACACCAGTGCCGAACAATTCCCGGGTTCTGTGATTGCCGGTATGTTTGGCTTTCATACCGCTGAACTGTTACAGGCGACTGAGGCCCCGGAAGAGCGTCAAGCAGTCAAAGTGTCGTTCTGATTCACTCCAGACACTGGCGCGACAGCCTATGAATTTCTTCGAACAGCAGGATCACGCTCACCGTGAGAGTAAGAAGCTGATTTTTCTTTTTATTCTCGCGGTGATTGCCATCGTGATCACCATTAATCTGAGTCTGGCCTTGTTGTGGCAATGGTATAGCGCCGGCCAGCCAGGTGGCGGCCGCTTGCCGGCAGGTTTTTATCTGATGACTTCGGTTGCGGTATTGTTGTGCATAGGTGCCGGTACCGCGTTTGAAATGTTCCGTCTGCGCGATGGTGGCGACGCAGTGGCGCAGATGGCGGGCGGCAGGCTGGTGGCACCCGATTCACGCGATATGCACGAGCGCCGTTTGCTCAACGTGGTGGAGGAAATGTCGCTCGCAGCCGGTATCGCTTGTCCGAACGTGTATCTGCTCGATGAAGAAGATGCGATCAATGCTTTCGCTGCCGGATATCACCAGAACGAAGCGGTGGTAGCGGTCACGCGGGGTACCTTGCATCGGCTGACGCGGGATGAATTGCAGGGCGTAGTCGCACATGAATTCAGCCATATCCTGAATGGCGATATGCGCATGAATATCCAGTTAATCGGGGTTTTATTCGGCATCCAGATGCTGGCCTTGTTTGGTCGTGGGCTGATCGAATGGGGCGCACGTTTCGGCGGCTCGCGCAATCGTGATGATAAAGGGCCACCTATCGGTCTGGTGATGCTGGCGGCTGGCGTCGTGTTATTTGTACTTGGTTATCTGGGGATTTTCTTCGGGCGCCTGATCCAGTCCGCCGTTTCACGTCAGCGTGAATTTCTGGCCGATGCCAGTGCAGTGCAGTTCACGCGTAATCCTCAGGGCATAGGCGGCGCTTTGCAAAAAATAGGTGGCCTCACAGAAGAAACCGGCTGTGGTTCAGCGATTCAGAGCCAGCGTGCTGAACAGTTATCGCATTTATTCCTGGGAGCCGCCAGACCTAATTTTTTGTCTGGCCTGTTTGCCACCCATCCACCGCTGGAAGAGCGGCTACAACGCGTGTACGGACGTCAGGTACGCTTTGTGCAGGCCGAAGAACTGAACGACAACGAGTTTAGTGATACACCGGCGGCCGCATCCGGTTTCGCCGCCGCAGCTTCAGCTCCAGTCTCAGCCTCAACCTCAGCCTTCCCATCAGGTGGCAACCAGGATGTGCAATGGGGACATCACCGCAATGCTGCAACCGCATCTGGCACCGCATTTCCGCAAGCTGCCGCGTCGGCTACAGACGATATGAGTTTGCTGCAATCTGCATGCCGCGAACCGCAATCTGCACGTGCGCTGATGTGTGCTTTGCTGCTGGATGTGACGCAACTACAGGCGTATCAGCTGCAGTGGCAATACATACAGCAAGCGGCACCTGAACTCGCTACGCAGGTCAAGACCTTGCAGATCGCGCTTGCCAATAGCGGTAACAGTGCACGTCTGCATTGGATCGATTTGGCCATGCCTGCACTCAAATCCTGCTCTGAACAGCAAAAAGCCAGTTTGCTACAACTGGTCGCACAATTGACCGGCGCCGATGGCAAGCTCAGTGAAAATGAGTTTGTGCTACAAACTGTGCTGGAACGTCGCTTAAGTCCGAATGCCGCGCGTGCGGTGAAAGTGCGTTACGCCGATCTGACGATGCTCAAAGCTGAAACCGTATTGCTGATTTCGCTGCTGCTCAGCGGTAGTGCCAGCCAGCGTGCGCAGGGTTTTGCTGCTGCCAGTGCCGTGTTACCGGCATTGCGTTTGCAGCCCACAGATTTGCGCGTCTTCGCTCAGCCAGGCCAGCTCGATTATCAGGAAGTCAGGCAGGCGCTGGTACAGCTGAATCAGCTGGCGCCGCTCGCCAAACCTTTGCTGATCCGCGCCATGCTGGCTGCGGCCCAGGCACAGCAGGGACTGGATGATCAGCGTCAGCAGGAATTATTACGCGGCGTCTGTGCCGCCATCGATGTACCTATCCCCGATTTGCACAGCATGCGCGACACGCTGGCGCATTGATTGTCCTTTCACCTCTGAAATCTGCATTTCCGGTATTTCAGACCTGTCTCGCGTCTGTCACCTGAGCGATTCAAAACAAAGGCTGCCCGCAGGCAGCCTTGTTGACGATATTTGAAGCAACTCAGGTACGCCCGACGATAGATGCCGTCGCCATCAATTCGTCGATCAGCGATAACAGCATTTTGCCGGACATGGTGTACGGGTCCAGTACCGGCAGTGGCGAGTATTTGAGCACGGTGGATGGATTGATACGCGCCATATTGGCCTGACCCATGGTCCAGCTTGGGTAGCGCCGCTCCTGGATTTCTTCGTAATCGAGCAGCATCACATCTTTGTGGCGCGTGTCTTTCAGTATCTGACCGTAGAGCGCATTGACTGCTTCGCGGCCGCCTTCCAGTACCTGAATAAACACTTGCTCGGTATGGCATAGCACGCCAGTAATACCATGGGCCGGATTATGGCTGCGTGAAGCCTGCAAGATCGATTGCACCAGGTCACAAGGACTGGTTTCGGTCGGACGGCTGGCGTATAACAAACGGACTAGCATGATGATTCCCTGTCTGGATGAGCGTGGAATAGAGTAAATCAGCGCATAAGTACGGTATCAGGCGCAACAGATTCAGCGTTTGATCAGCGATAAGAATTCACGGCGCAGATTCGGGTCTTTCAGGAAAGAACCGTGCATCACGCTGTTAATCATTTTGGATTCGGAATCCTTCACACCGCGCCAGTGCATGCAGAAATGATCGGCTTCCATCACCACGGCCAGGCCATCCGGCTGCATTTTTTCCTGCAGGGTGTCAGCCAGCTGCACGACAGCTTCTTCCTGAATCTGCGGACGGCTCATGATCCACTCGGCGATACGCGCGTATTTGGACAGACCGATCAGATTGGAATGCTCGTTTGGCATCACACCTATCCAGACCTTGCCGATGATGGGACACAGGTGATGTGAGCAGGCGCTGCGCACAGTGATCGGACCAATGATCATCAGCTCATTCAGATGCGAGGCATTCGGAAATTCGGTGACGGAGGGCATGGGCACATAGCGGCCACCGAATACTTCATTGATAAACATTTTGGCGACACGGCGGCCGGTATCCTGCGTATTGTGATCGCTTTCAGTATCGATCACCAGGCTTTGCAGCACGGCGCGCATTTTTTCTTCCACCTCTGCCTGCAGTTCAGCCAGTTCGCCGGCCTCGATGAAGCGCGCGATATTGTCGTTGGCATGAAAGCGCGTATTGCTGGCGACAATGCGTTCGCGTATGCGCTGTGACACAGGGATATTGACCGCTTTATAAGCGATCGTTGTATTGGGGGCGATGGGGGTCTCGTTAGACATACTGAATTCCTATCAGGAAGGCCGATTTGCCAGAGCGCGTATGGTAACTGAATTAATCTGTTTGTGTTTTTTCCGCTTGCGCTTTCTGTCCTTGCTGTATTTCCTGCTGTTCTTTCAATTCTTGCAGCACCTGTGGCAAACAGCGCGGACACAGGCAACTGCTGAGGCCGCGCGCTGCCAGCGTTTTCAGGCTGTCAGCATCGATGGCGGGCAGGCTCACGCACCAGCAATCCTGTCCGGTCTGGTCGGCCATGGCACAGGTGAACGGCTCAGTACAACGTGCACACTGGCTCATGGCGGATCCTGACGCTGATCTGAGCCCAGGTGCCTGGGCAATTCGCGCATTGCTTGCCGTAAGCTTTGCATCTGCTGATTGAAATTGGTACATGCCTTGCACATGGACAGATGGAGCTGCAGGCGGGTGCGCGCAGAGAACGGCAGACGCCGGTCCATACCTTCTGAAACCATTTGATGCGCTTGTTTGCAACTGAGTAGAAATCGCATGTGTTACCTGTATTCTGTGAGCGGTTACTGTTAGGGATGAGTGAGTAATCGATGCCATGCTGAGGGCTGCACTTTAGCTGGCGTACCAGTTCAGATCCAGGCATTCGCGCAGGCGCAGCCGGGCGCGATACAGCACTACCCACAGATTAGACGCAGTTAAGCCCAATTCCTTACAAATTTCTTCGGTGTCGAGCTCCAGCCATTCTCGCATCATGAAAACCCGGGCCGTTTTTTCCGGCAGTTTTTCCAGGCAGGCTTCCAGCACGCGGAAAAAATCCTTCTGTTCCAGTTCGCTGTCGGGGCGTGCCCAGGCTTGCGGTGTGGTGACAGTATGTCCGTTGGCCAGAAACAGCTGATCGATCAGATCGCTGTCATCCCCGTCTTCATTGGTCTCCAGCCGGTTTTCCTTCTGGGAGGCGCGTAAATGGTCGATGATCTTAAATTTCAGGATACCGGTCACATAGGTGCGCAGACTGGATTGCCCGCCATAGCTGTCTGGTTTTTCCAGTACCGCGAGCAGCGCTTCCTGCACCGCATCTTCGGCGGCGGCTTCCTGTCGTAATTGCAAAAAAGCAAAGCGCAGTAAGGCTGGCCGTAATTCTTCTAATTGTTGATGCAGACGGGTCAGAGGCATGATGGCGGCGATTTCAGAATTTGCGTCAGGTTGAGCAGAAGTTTCCTGTAAAATTCGGGACGAACAAGAACTCGTATCAGGCTATTCGGTCAACAGAGTTCCTACCCTTCATGATATTCAGGATACCGTCATTATGAGCGATTTGAACCCAAACGCGGCTGCACCCAACCCACCTATCGATAAATTAGCTGGCGTTGAACCTGCTATTAAAGCAGAAATTCTGGCAGAAGCGCTGCCGTATATCCGTAAATTTCACGGTAAAACGATCGTTGTGAAATACGGTGGTAATGCGATGACAGAAGAAAGTCTGAAGCATGGCTTTGCACGTGATGTGATTTTGCTCAAGCTGGTCGGTATGAATCCGGTGGTGGTGCATGGCGGTGGTCCGCAGATCGACAATGCACTGAAAAAGATGGGTAAGCAAGGGACTTTTATTCAAGGCATGCGTATTACCGACGAAGAAACCATGGAAGTGGTGGAATGGGTACTGGGCGGTGAAGTGCAGCAGGATATCGTGATGCTGATTAATCATTATGGTGGCCAGGCGGTAGGTCTGACCGGTAAGGATGGTGGCCTGATCCGTGCACGTAAGATGATGATGCCTGACCGCGAAAATCCGGGTGAAATGCTCGATATCGGTTATGTCGGTGAAATCGACGCCATCAATCCTGCGGTCGTCAAAGCGTTGCAGGACGATGCCTTCATTCCTATTATTTCCCCTATCGGTTTCGGTGAAGACGGTCAGGCCTATAACATCAATGCGGATCTGGTCGCCGGTAAAATCGCGGAAATCCTGAAAGCAGAAAAGCTGATCATGATGACCAATATTCCAGGCGTGCTGGATAAACAGGGTAATCTGGTGACGGATTTGTCAGCACGTGAAATCGATGAAATGTTCGCTGATGGTACGATTTCCGGTGGCATGCTGCCTAAGATTTCCTCTGCACTGGATGCCGCCAAATCGGGTGTGAACACCGTCCACATTATCGATGGGCGTATCGAGCACTCATTGTTGCTGGAAGTGTTGACCGAACAGGCGTTCGGTACCATGATCCGCAGCCACTAAACCATGCTGATAGTCCGGCAAGCGGCTTTGCGCAGCACAGCGTCGGCGCGGCGCCGCATCTGGTTATTCGATCTGGACAATACGCTGCACAATGCCTCGCATGCGATTTTCCCGCAGATTAACCGTAATATGAACGCCTGCATCGCCCGTGTACTGGGTGCTGCCGGGCAGCCGGACGATGAAGCCAGTGTCAACGCCTTGCGTCAGTTGTATTACCAGCGTTATGGTGTGACCATGCTGGGCATGGTCAGACACTACGGCGTCAAACCCGAAGCGTTTTTACAGCAGGCGCATCAGTTCGATGATCTACGCGGCATGATCCGTGCCGAACGCGGACTGGCACGCCGACTGCGTGCACTGCCAGGTCAAAAAATCCTGCTAACCAATGCGCCTCAGCAGTATGCACGTCAGGTGCTGCAGCATCTGAGGTTACATAAGCATTTTTCCCACCACATCGCGGTCGAGTCCATGCGTGTGCATGGCAAGCTGCAACCCAAACCATCCCGCCCTTTTTTACGCCGTTTGCTGGCCAGACATCGCTGGTCAGCACCTAACTGCATCCTGGTCGAAGACAGTGTCGATAATCTGCGCGCCGCCAAGCGTGAGGGCTTGAAGACGGTACTACTGCATGGCTATGTGCCGCGGCAGCAGCAACAGCGTCCGCCTGCCCAGCATCGCGCCGCCTGTATCGACTATCGCTATGCCTCAGTCCGGCATTTATTACGGGCTGTGGGACGCATGTCGTCACGGGACTGATGCAGCCGTACCGGCGTTATGGCTACTTGCCGTATTCAGTGCCCGGTCTGCGTCGCCAGGTGTTGCCAGCGTAATTTCGCGTCAGTCCTTTACTATTTTTCATGCCTTATTAGAAATATTCCTGATAACATTTGTTACAGTCATACATCAGGCTTATAACAGACATTTAACAATAAAATGCTTAAATTTTGAGCAGAAGCTTGATTTATCCCGTAAAATCCCTGCTTTAAATTTCCATGTGGAAATATTTAATTCAGACTGGATAGACGCAATCTTGTTCCGGCGAGGTAAAACCAAGCACGGACGACCCTTGGCCTCAATAACGCTGTCGTGTTGCTGCGACTGTCCTCAGAATCACCTATCTGCAATTTGCAGACCTGCTGTACGCCTACGCGCAAAACGCTGATTCTCCTGATTATCCGATCCCGCCCGGCTTCCCAGACCGGGCGTGGCCCACTTTTTTTAAATTGTTTGAGACGATGAAATTAAACTTAATGAAGTCCCTGTCCGCCAGCTTGTTCGTTCTGTGTGCCTCTGTTCCTTTGCTGGTCAATGCGGCACCGGCACTGCGCATGGTGGTGCAGGAAGGCACGACCAGCAGCGGTGATTCGGATTACAGCACCCGTAAATACCAGCAACTCGCCAGCGTGCTCAGCACCTATCTGAAACGTGAAGTTCAGGTAACGGGCTTGTCGCCATCCCGTCAATATGATGCAGATCCTTTGCGTCAGGCTGATATTCTGATTGCACGTCCGAATGCGGTAGCGGGTATGGCAATACAGACACTGGGCTATAGCACCGTAGTTGGTCTGGATTCCGGCGTGAGAAGCCAGACCGTGCTGATAGGACCCGCCAGTCTGAAAAAGCATCTCAAGTCGCCAGAAGAGTTAAAGAAACTGCGTTTTGCCATGCCACCGGCTGACAGTGAAGTGACGCGTGAGGCGTTGCGTATGCTGGCTGGTATGGGTGTGAACCCGGAAGCATTGACAGTGTATAACGTGAATTTGCAGGCGACGATTCCTTTTGCGCTCGACAATAAAATGGCCGATGTTGGTGTGGTCAGAACAGATGCCGCTGTGTTTGCCAAATTAACTGCTGCTGGTCACGTAGTTTTGGCTGATGGCGAAAAAACCGCACCATGGGTAATGTTAGCCAATAAAAAAATGGGTGATGAGCAGGTAGATCAGTTACGCATGGCCGTCATGAGCATGATGAATAATGCAGAACACAAAGCGGTGTTACAGAATATCCGTGTGCAGAATGTGGTCGACGTTGATCCTAAACTGTACGTCAATGCTTATCGTCGTTATAGTCTGCGGTAAACGGACTGCGTACTAAGCTGGCAATACGCTGTGAGATCTGACCGAATCTGCACTGTCAAGTACCGTAGAAGAATTAAAGTTTGCAAGATTGCTTCACACAGACCGTGGGTTTCACATAGAATCTGAACCCCCGCAGTATCAATTGCAGCAAGCAGCGGAACAGCTGAAAATACATGCATCTTTATGGTGCATGGATGTTCTTCGTACATTTTGTACCCAGTTAAACAGATCAGAGAAAAATGGCTAGTACCAAACCCGGCGAGCGTAAACTACAGATTTTGCAGACGCTGGCAGCAATGTTGGAAAATCCGAAAGGCGAGAAAATCACGACGGCAGCCTTAGCTGCGCGAGTGGCAGTGTCAGAAGCGGCGCTGTACCGCCATTTCGCGAGTAAGGCGCAGATGTTTGAAGGTCTGATTGAATTTATCGAAGCTTCGGTGTTCGGATTGATTAATCAGATCACGGAACAACAGGAAGAGGGCATCGTACAGGCACAGGCGATTGCCCAGATGTTGCTGAACTTCGCAGAGAAAAATCCGGGCATGACCCGGGTGCTGACTGGTGATGCGCTGGTCAACGAAGATGAGCGTTTGCAAGCCAGAATGAATCAGTTTGCTGACCGTATAGAAATGGCATTTCGTCAGGCTTTGCGGCTTGCCGTTAGCCAGGGAAAAATCGCCGAGGCTGAAGCTGCTGCGCGTGCCAGCATGTTGACCAGTCTGGTATTCGGACGTTGCTTACGTTTCGCCAAAACCGGATTTAAACATTCCCCGACTGAGGGTGCGGCCTTACAGATTGCAATCCTGTTGCACTGAGTCGCAACGTCAGGCATCCCGCATATGCACTGCGTGTTTGTTGCGTTGCATGAAATGTTTTCTCCCTTTAGTTTCCCATTCCCCAGTATGATTTGAGTACATTGCCTGTTTTTCGGGCAATGTCATTCTAATTCACGGTTTAATCCGCGCAGACGGACATATCAGGAGACAACATGGAAACCACAGGGCTACCGGCTAAACGACGCCAGATTGATGTATTGCTCAGCAAATATGCAGAAAGCCATCTGCATCCGACCAATGAAGTAATTCACTGTATCTGCGTACCCGCTATCGTATTTTCCCTGCTTGGTATGATCTGGGCAGTACATCCGCTGGCGGCTTACGCCATGGTGATGACTAGCTTGATTTACTATTTTTCGCTATCTACCCGCTTTGCGCTGGGGATGTTGCTGATGTCGGCAGCGATGCTCGCTATGTTGCAGCAACTGCCGCAGCAGGGGATCTGGCAAATTTCGCTCGCGGTTTTTGTATTGGCCTGGATAGGTCAGTTTATTGGTCATCGCATAGAAGGGAAAAAACCTTCGTTTTTTGATGACCTGCGTTTTTTGCTGATTGGCCCCTTGTTTGTGCTGGGATTCTTGTACCGTCGCCTCGGCATCAGTTATTGACTGACGTTGAACAGATCGCTTCCTTAAGGCGTTGTGTCACCTTCTGACAAGCTGCTGTTCGGATCATACAGGCGCCAGGTATTACGACCGGCGGCTTTTGCTGCCTGCAATGCGAGGTCGGTATTGCGCAGGAACAGGCGCTGTTCATGTGCATGTAAAGGACAGCAGGAAATGCCAATGCTGCCTGTGATGAGCAGGGAACTGCCATTCATGATCAAGGGCCGGCGCAAGGCCTGCAGCAGACGTTCGGCTAGCTGACGCACCGTATCCAGAGAGCCGACCGCTGGCAAAATCACCGCAAATTCATCGGCGCCGACCCGGCACAGGGTGTCGGTGCTGCGCAGAACTTCCATCAAACGTTCAGACATGGCGATCAGTACCTGATCGCAGACGTCATACCCGAGTTTATCTGAGATGGTTTTGAATTGATCGAGGTCGATAAACATCAGCGCCATCATCTCATCATTATTGATCGCCTCTTCCACGCAATTGGTAATCAGCTTATGGAAATAATGCCGGTTGGGCAGCTTGGTCAGACTGTCGTGGTTTTCCAATATGCTGATGCGATTTTCCATTTCGCGTCTTTCCCTGGCCTCAGCATGCTGATCGGATTCCCAACTTTCCATGCGCGCCAGCATCAGATTGCAATGGGTATGCAGGCTGCCAAAGTCGCGTATCCGGTCGGCCGGTGCACGCAGGCTGTAGTCGTTCAGGGTAGCTGATTTTTCTAATACGCCAGCCAGGTCAGCCATCGGTTGCAGGGTCAGTAACTGTCTTCTGGTGAGCAGGTAGGTGGCACAGGCGGCGCCAGCCAGTGCAAATGGTAAGCCCGCTAATACGAGCAGCACCCAATGCAGATACAGCGCTGCCTGACTGACTTCAACATACAGGTAACCACGCACGTCGACCGAATCCTTTACCGGGGTGCGTATTGTGATCGTAGTCAATTGCGCAGAAACCAGGCTTTCCGTACTGAGCTCGGTGGTTTTCATGCCATCGGGGTTCAGCAGATTCCCTTTGTCCCAGGCGACAATAGCTGCACCTTCTTTATTGAAAACAGCAACCGATAACAGGCGCTTATCATGCGTGGCATTCAGGGCCAGATTTTGTACTCCGCGTAAATCGCCGGTAATGATGCTGTCCGACAGATTGCTGGCCAGCGTCCTCGCAATGATCAAACATTCTTCCCGCATATGCTGCTGCATCAGAGCAGTAGAGACCAGACTTGTACAAAGTAAGGTGGTCAGCGCTGCGATGAGGGTGTAAATCAGATTGTAGCGGAGTAGCTTCTGTCCGACTGGTAATCCGAAGGGAAGTATATTCATGTGAAACTCTGGTAAGGCGGAATCTGTATTATGGCTGTTTAGCAACGAGCTTATTTGGCAATTGCGTGCGCAATATACCCTGCTGTGGTTTCTCTGTCACATGATCATTTGTAAAAATGACCTCAATCCGTAGTTTCCCTTATCGGATTGGCGCTAAATTCTTGCTGGCTCATACCGAAGGCAGCGCTGCACAATCGTACAACTGCAGGTAAACTGCGTACCACTTTTCAGATTCTTCTAAGCCGTGACCACTACCAGTCTCTCCACACATGCAAGGCAAGCTGAGGTGAATGCCACCAGCTGCTTTGCTTTGCTCGACGATGCCCAGTCTGCGCAGGCGGACTCCCGTCTGTATCACCAGTTACATAGCGTCCTTGAATGCCGCGATGCAGCTGGCTGGCCACTGTTCCTGTTGCAGCTGGAACAGGCGTTACAACAGGGTTTGTACGCAGTCAGTTTGCTGTCGTATGAAACCGGTGCAGAATTGCATGGTATCGCTGCACGTGAAACAGCGCCGCTGTCGCGTATCCTGCTGTTTTCTGCTTGTCTGCGTCTGACCTCGGAACAAGTGCAGGATTGGTTGCAGCAACAGCCTGAAAGCCGCGATGTGGCGGGTATCGCAGGTATCCGTGCCAATGTGGACGAGGCCAGTTTCAGCGCTGCAATCGCGCGGGTGCAGGATTACATCCGGGCCGGTGACACCTATCAGGTGAATTACACTTACCGCCTGCATTTTGACAGCTTTGGCGAGCCGCTGGCGCTGTATCAGCGGCTGCGTGCACGTCAGCCGGTACCTTACGGCGCATTAATACGTTTGCCCGATGGCGGCGCGATCTTATCGATGTCGCCGGAACTGTTTATCCGGCATCAGGAAGGGCAATTACTCGCGCGTCCGATGAAGGGGACGGCCGCGGCAACGGGAGACGCGGCGCGCGATGCACAACTTGCAGCTGAGCTCGCAGCCGATAGCAAAAACCGCGCTGAAAATCTGATGATCGTGGATTTGCTACGCAATGATCTGGGTCGTATCGCAGAAACCGGCAGCGTGACTGTACCGCGCTTGTTTGAGGTCAACCGCTTTTCCAGCGTGTTGCAGATGACGTCTACCATCCAGGCGCAATTGCGCAGCGGGGTGGCGCTGACGGAAGTGTTGACGGCCTTATTCCCTTGCGGTTCCATCACTGGTGCACCCAAGCGCCGCACCATGCAAATTATCCGCGAACTGGAAACAGAAGCGCGCGGTATCTACACGGGTGCGATAGGCTGGTTTGATCCACCCACAGCCAGCCAGGCCATCGGTGATTTCTGTCTGTCGGTACCTATCCGCACGCTGCAGCTCGCTGCACCTGAGCTGGAGCAAGGCAAGCAGATACGGCGCAGTGTGATGGGCGTGGGCGCCGGTATTGTGTATGACAGCGTGGCGGCTGAGGAATTTGCCGAATGCCAGCTCAAAGCGCGTTTCCTGACTGGCCTGCAGGCACCGCTGGCGTTGTTTGAAACCATGTATGCCACGCGCGAACTGGGCATACGCCATCTGGGACGGCATCTGCAGCGTTTGCGACATTCAGCGGCATACTTGGGTATCGCACAGGATCTGCCTGGCTGGCAGCAGGCGCTGGAACAGGCTTGCGCTACGCTGACGCCAGCCACTGCGCACAGGGTCAAATTCCAGTTAGAACCGGATGGCAGCTGGATGATCAGCAGTGCCGTGTTGAGCGCATTACCGGACGCGCCTAAGGTGATGCTGTCACCGCATGTGATGTGCTCTGACCAGCCGCTGCTCAGACATAAAAGCAGCTGTCGCGAGATTTACGATCAGGCCTGGCAGGCGGCAGAAGCGCAGGGCGCATTTGATATGCTGTTTTTTAACCAGCATGGTCATCTGACCGAAGGCGGACGCAGTAATGTGTTCCTGTGTGTGGATGGTCAATGGCTGACGCCACCGTTACAGGATGGCGTGCTGCCGGGGGTCATGCGCAGTGTATTGTTGGACGACGTGCAGATGGCAGCGCGTGAACAAACCCTGACACGCGCCGATCTGCAGCGCGCCACGCATATCTTGTTGTGCAATGCCTTGCGCGGCGCATTCACTGTAGAGTTGAAATTAGCTTAAAGTGAGTCACTGAAGTTAAGCGCTAACGTCGGCCATCCAGGCTTGCAAGCCTTTGACCCATTTGGCGGCTGGCAGCTTAGTTTGCATACGGATGTCGAGTGCGCGTTCATACAAGGCCTCGAAATCCACTACCGGTGCCTGTTTGAACGCAAGCGCTATGGTATTGGCGTCATGCACGACAGGCAGCCAGACCACCGCATCGAATGCCTGCTCCAAGGCCGCGATATTGGCATCGCAGTTTTGCCGGTAATTGCGCGGATTGCCAAACAGATTCACGGTCAGCATACCGTCCGCACCCAGGGTATTGGCACAGGCTTGATAAAAAGCCGGACTGGACAAAGCAGGTGCTTCCGCTGCCGCATCGTATAAATCGACTTGCAGGATGTCGACATGGCCAGCATGCGCAGGATCGCTGACGTAATCCAGCGCATTCATGTTCAGTATTTGCAGCCGTTCATCATCTGGTGGCAAACGGAAATGCTGGCGGCAGGCCGTGATGACGGCCGGATTCAGTTCCACTGCTGTGACCCGGCTTTGCGGGAACTGGTAATAACAGAATTTCGTCAGCGCTGCCGCTCCCAGTCCCAGTTGTACGATATGCGCAGCCTGTTCGCGAAACAGCAGCCACATCATCATTTGCTGTACATATTCCAGCTCTATCTGATTCGGCATAGCGAGCCGCATCGCACCTTGTATCGCATCCGACGACAGATGCAGGGTGCGTACGCCTAAGTACTCCTGGATAGTGACGGCCGGTGCGGACTCCAGTTGTTCCTGGCGGTAGGCCTGCTCAGTGCCGTTCACGACTGAAGATCCCTGGGCCAAGGGTCAACCGCTTCAATTTCCATCATGCGCTGCCAGGCAGGACGCTGTACCACACGTCCAGTCAGCGCACGTAAAGCTGGCCATTCCGTCGCAGGACGCGGCATATTGCGCGACCAGCGCATCAGCATGGTCAGATACAGATCGGCACAGCTAAATTGCTCGCCAAGTAAATACGGACCTTGCTGGCTCAAATGGCGGTCGAGCTGATCCCAGATGCGCGCGATTTTTTGTTGTATAGCCTGACTCAGTGCTTCCGGATGGCTGACATTGCCCAGCTCTTGCGGATAAAACCAGAGCCGGAAACTGGCTTGCAGATTATGGCTGAGTGACAGCATCCACTGACGCCACAAATCATAGGCGACTGTGTCGCGCGCCGGTACCAAACCGCTTTCAGGGTGATGCTCCGCGAGTAGCATGGCGATCGCCGCCGCCTCGGTATATGGCTGTTCATCCAGCACCAGAGTCGGTACCACACCGTAAGGATTCAGACGCAGGTAGGCCGGATCTTTTTGCTGCTGTTTATCGATGTCGACCAGCTGCAAACGATGCGGAGCACCGGTTTCCAACAGCATCAGGTGGACCAGCATGCTGGCAGTGCCAGGGCTGTAGTACAAGGTGTACATGATGTTCCTTTCGTGTGAGCGAATCTGTGGGAGAGAGGCGTCTGTTGCCTTAATCTTTATCGTGCCTGGCGCCGCAGACACAGCAGTCAGCGTCGCGCTGCATGTTAATGCTGTTCCATTGCATGCTCATGGCATCAAGCAATAACAGCCGACCCTGCAAAGCTTGTCCGATTTGTAGCAGTAGCTTCAATGCTTCGGCTGCCTGCATGGTACCGATGATACCGACCAGAGGTGCGAACACGCCCATTTGTGAACATAGCACTTCTTCAAATTGCTGATCAGGCGGAAACACGCAGGCATAGCAGGGCGATGCCGGCTGCGCAGGCTGGTACACGCTGATCTGACCATCAAAACCGATCGCGGCGCCGGATACCAGCGCCACCCCATGCTGTACACATGCCTGATTCACCGCATGACGGGTCGCAAAATTATCACTGCAATCAAGTACCACGTCAGCGGTAGCAACCAGTTCAGACAGGCGTACGGCATCTGCCTTTTCCTGTAATACGGAAACCTGGATATCGGGATTGACTTGCTGCAGACTGAGGCGGGCTGATTCCACTTTAGGCATGCCGACCCGCGCCGTCGTGTGCAAGATCTGCCTTTGCAGATTGGTCAGATCCACTTCGTCATGGTCGACGATGCTGATGTGACCTACGCCCGCGCTGGCCAGATACAGTGCAGCCGGTGAGCCCAGACCACCGGCACCGATGATCAGTGCATGCGCATTTAATAGTCGTTGTTGCCCTTCTATGCCTATCTGTTCGAGCAGGATATGACGTGAGTAGCGCAGCAGTTGTTGGTCATTCATAGGATAAAAAAAGGCCGCACCGGGCGGCCTGATGAAGCGGATTATTTTTTCTTCGTGTCGGTTTTTGCATCTTTACCGGATTTGTCAGCTTTGTCTGCTTTATCCGATTTTTCCACGGCCTTGTCACCGTCTTTACTGTCTTTCGGTTCGGTGACTTTAACTGGCAAACCTTTCAGATGATTCAGCGCCTGTGCTAACTGGAAGTCTTCCTTGCTGCCGTATTCCAGCGGTTTGACTTTTTTCGCGAGTGCGATCAGGCGTTGTTCTTCTTCCAGTTCATCGACTTTAGGACGTGTGTTTTCCTTTTCCTTGTCGTTGCTCAGGTGCTTTTGCAGATCGGCTTCGCGTGAGCGGAAGCTGTTCAGCCCATCACCTTCTGCGGTTTCTTCCACGTTCAGATCTGGCACGATGCCTTTGGCCTGAATCGAGCGGCCATTCGGTGTGTAGTAACGTGCGGTAGTCAGCTTGACTGCAGTGTCAGCAGAAATCTGGCGTATGGTTTGCACTGAGCCTTTACCGAAGCTTTGTGTGCCGATGACGATCGCGCGCTTGTAATCCTGCAGCGCACCTGCCACGATTTCAGAAGCGGATGCTGAGCCGGTATTGATCAGTACCACCATCGGTACTTGTTTGATCGCGTCCGGCAGCTTGGCTAAAGGATCAGACGCAGTACGGCCGGCATAGAACTCACGTTTTGCATAATAGGTGGCTTTTTGATCCGCCAGCTGACCATTGGTAGAGACTACCGCCACATCTTTAGGTAAGAAGGCGGCTGAAACACCGATTGCTCCCGGCAGCACGCCACCCGGATCATTCCGCAAATCGAGTACCAGACCTTTGATATGCGGGTTTTGTGCATACAGTGCCTGGATTTTTTTAGACATGTCTTCGACCGTCGGCTCCTGGAATTGCGAGATACGCACCCAGGCGTAATCCGGTTCGACCAATTTGGCTTTGACACTTTGCTGCTTGATGAGCTCGCGCGTAATGGTGACGACGATAGGTTTGTCTTCACCTTTGCGTGCGATCGTCAGCGTGATCTTGGTATTGGGTTCGCCGCGCATTTTTTTTACGGCTTCATCCAGCGTCAGGCCTTTGACGGTTTGTGAATCGAGGCGCGTGATCAGATCACCTGGCTTCAGGCCAGCGCGATAAGCCGGAGAGTCCTCTATCGGCGACACGATTTTGACATAGCCATCTTCCATGCCGACTTCGATACCCAGTCCGACGAATTTACCCTGAGTACCTTCTTTTAATTCCTTGAATGCTTTCTTATCCAGATAAGCAGAATGCGGATCGAGTGAGGCGACCATGCCGGAAATGGCTTCAGTCAGCAGTTTATTGTCGCTGACCGGCTCTACATAGTCGGTTTTGATGAGGCCAAACACATCGGCCAGCTGGCGCATTTCTTCCACAGGAAGGGGGCTCCCCGCACTTTTTTGTGCCAATGCGGAGAATTGCATAGAGACCGCTACGCCAGCCACCATGCCCAGGCCGATCAGACCGAAATTCTTAAATTTGCTGCCCATGTTTCACCTAAAGCCTATTTAACGACGATCCAGTTCAGCGGATCAAATGCCCGTCCCTGATGACGGATCTCAAAGTATAAACCTGATTCTTCATTACCGCCGCTGTTACCTGCGCTGGCAATCACATCACCAGCTTTAACGGTATCACCAACGTGTTTGAATACGGACTGATTACTGCCATAGATGCTCATGTAGGAATCGCCATGGTCGACGATCACCATATTGCCATAGCCTTTATACCAATCGGCAAAAATCACTTTACCCGGTGCTACGGCGCGCACTTCTGCACCTTCTCCAGCCTTGATGAATAAGCCTTTCCAGCTGGGGCCATCACCGCGGCGGCTGCCAAATTTCGCCAGAACATCGCCTTTGACCGGCAAGCGCATTTGCCCTTTGAGCCTGTCAAACTCACCGGCTGGCGGCAAACTGGACTTGGATTGCTTAGGGGCTTCTTCCGGCTCAGCTGGCTTGACCACCACAGGTTTGCCAGTTTTTTTACTCTCCAGCGCAGCGAGCCTGGCTTTTTCTTTTTGTGCTGCGATTCTTTCCTGACGTTGTTTTTCTTCCTGCTCGGCGCGTGCTTTTTCAGCTTTGGCCTGTTCTTCAATTAACTGATTCAGACGTGAGACCAGATTGCTGAGCCTTTGTTCATCTTTTTGCAGGCTGTCCGCCTGTTTTTTTTGTGCGTGTAATTTATCCGACAACTGTGCGACCAGACCGGCATGCTTTTTCTTTTGTTTTTCCAGCGCCGCCTTGTGTTCTTTTTCCTCTTCGGCGATTTCATCCAGCTCTTGTTTCGCCTGCTGCGCTTCCTTGGTATTTTGCTCAACCGCCTTCATGCTGCTGCGCAGGCTTTCTATCATTTTGGCCTGGGTTTGCGATACATAGCCCATGTATTGCAGATCGCGGTTGATGCGGTTGGGATTGTCACCGGACAGCAGCAGTTTCAGGCGATCACTGTCGCCATGCATGTACTGACGCTTGAGGAAGCTGGACAACTGGTCTTTTTGCCGCGTGACTTGCGCCTGTAAGGCTTGCTGCTGTTCTGTCAGTTGCTTTAACCTTGCTTCGGTATCGGCTTGTTCCTGCTGCAGATCGCGCAAGGAACGATTCGCTTCGGAGATTGCCTTTTCGGATTCCGCTAACACATCTTCTGCGTGGTCTTTGGCATTTTCCGTTTTATTGATATCGGTTTTCAGTGCCTTGAGTTGCTGCTGTAATTCGGCACGATCCGCTTCAGCTTTCGATTTTTGCTGCGCACGTGTCGGTGTCGCTGCCGACACGGATACGCTGCCGCCTGCCAATGACAGGCATAGCAGCGCACAAGTCCATAAATGTGTGGTCTGACGCATCCGCTCTTACTTGGATTTACCCTGGCTGGCCACAGCATTCAGTGCCGCTTCTATCGCAGACTGGTCGCCCAGATAGTAGTGGCGTATCGGTTTCAGATCTGCGTCGAGTTCGTAGACCAGTGGCTGTCCGTTCGGAATATTCAGATTCACGATGTCTTCATCGCTGATACCGTCCAGCATTTTGATCAGTGCACGCAGGCTGTTGCCATGGGCGGAAATCAGAATTTTCTTACCGGCGCGGATAGCGGGTGCGATGCTGTCGTCCCAGGCTGGCATCACGCGTGCGACGGTGTCTTTCAGGCACTCAGTCAGCGGGATCTGGGCGCGATCCAGACCTGCATAACGTGGGTCATCGAAAGAAGTGCGCGCATCGTCAGCGGCCAGGGGATTAGGTGGTGTATCGTAGCTGCGGCGCCATACCAACACTTGCTCATCGCCATACTGGGCGGCTGTTTCCGCTTTGTTGAGGCCTTGCAGGGCGCCATAATGACGCTCATTCAGGCGCCAGTCGTTAACCACAGGCAGCCACATCATGTCCATCGCGTCGAGTGTGCCCCACAGGGTGCGGATCGCACGTTTCAGTACCGAAGTGTACGCCAGATCGAAAGTGTAACCCGCTTCCTTTAGCAATTTACCCGCCTGCGCGGCTTCCGCTACACCTTTCGGTGTCAGATCAACGTCGGTCCAGCCAGTGAAACGGTTTTCCAGATTCCAGGTGGATTCGCCATGGCGCATAAGAACAATTTTGTACATGATGTCAGTGAGTGAAAGTTCGTCAAATAATTAAAAAGAAAAGCATCACGAAAAAAGCCTGTGTTTATCCCAATGGCAGAGGCGGTTCAGTTGGTTGCCCCGAACTGGAATCAGGCACTGTTTTCGTGATGCATATCTGGAATAATATGCAGCGTCGCCATCTATTTTATAATGACGCGCTTCTGATAACCATTTTTACTACTGGAAACCTGTGAAATTCATTATTGATAATATTTTTCTGATTGGCATCGCCCTGATTTCCGGTGGCGCTTTATTTTTTCCTATGCTGCAGCGCCGTGGCGCAAAAGTAACACAGCTGCAGGCGACACAGTATATCAATCAGGGTAAGACACTGATACTGGATGTCAGAAATGCCGAAGAATTTACGGCCGGTCATTTGCCGAATGCGAAGCATATTCCTTTGCCTGAATTGAATAATCGCCTGAAAGAGATAGAAAAATCAAAAAACCAGGTGGTGATCACCGTGTGCGCTTCTGGTGTGCGCTCATCCAGCGCTGCCTCCATCTTGGCAAAGGCAGGCTTTACCCAGGTGTTCAGCCTGGAAGGCGGCACTAACGCCTGGCGTGAACAGGGTTTGCCTATTACTAAATGATCCGGAGAATAATGTGAAACCTCAAGTCACGATGTATAGCACCGCAGTTTGCCCTTACTGCACCATGGCCGAACGCCTGCTCAAATCGAAGGGCGTGGATGACATCGAGAAAATCCGGGTTGATCTCGATCCGGCGGTACGCGAAGCGATGATGCAGAAAACCGGACGCCGTACCGTGCCGCAGATTTATATCGGCGACACCCATGTGGGCGGCTTTGATGATCTGTCCGCACTCGACCGCGCGGGTAAATTGGATAGTTTGCTGAATCCTGCGACTTAAAAAGCAGTTTTTGCAAGATTTTCTTCACGTTTGTACTGCAAATTGCTGAATTTGCAGTCTCCTTGCTACAATAGCTGCGCGCGATCTTGAAATGGTCGGAAACGGCCTTATCTGTGGCTCGTTGGGAAGAGATGGAGATCAAGCTTTTCAACAGACCTAGGCGTCTCGCTGTTCATTATTAATCTTTTAGAAATTAAGAAAGTCTCACATGTCTGACGAAAATCTGCAGCCCGTATTCCAAATTCAACGCGTTTATCTGAAAGATTTGTCGCTTGAGCAGCCTAACTCTCCAGCTATTTTCCTGGAACAGCAAAACCCAGGTATCGAAGTATCCCTCGATGTCGGCTCTGAAAAGCTGGCTGATGGCATCTACGAAGCCACAGTAACAGTGACTGTCACCGCTAAAATTGGCGAAAAAGTAGCATTCCTGGTTGAAGGCAAACAGGCTGGTATTTTCGAAGCACGCAATATCCCTGAAGATCAGCTCGATCCTCTGCTGGGTATTGGTTGCCCGAACATTATTTATCCTTACCTGCGTTCCAACGTAGCGGATGCGATCACACGTGCCGGTTTCCCACCGATCCACCTGTCTGAAATCAATTTCGAATCGTTCTACGCACAACGTCTGCAGATCGCTGCAGAACAAGCCAACGCTGCTGAAGCACCGGCAACTATCCAGTAATCGCAATATTGAGCCTGGTCTGACCAGGCTCAATTGTTTGAAGTCTACTATGTCTACACATTTCCCCCGTTACCTGATCGTTATGACCGCGTTGCTGTCTGCCGGACTGGCACATGCGCTGGAATTCCGTTCCGTGGGGGCAGCACCGGTCGTGATGTATGATGCGCCTTCGCTTAAAGGCGGGAAACTGGCGGTCGCGCCACGCGGTATGCCGGTTGAAGTGGTGTTTACGTCGGGTGCCTGGAGTAAGGTACGCGATGCATCCGGTGAGTTGAGCTGGATAGAAAGTAAGGATTTAGTCGCACGTCGTAATCTGGTGATCCGGGTTGCAAATGCGAAAGTGCGTGCTGCAGCCGATGAGAGTGCAGCGCTGGTATTCAGCGCAGACAAGCATGTGTTGTTAGAAATGGCTGAGCCCGCCACGGCCGGCTGGGTGAAAGTCAAACATCGCGATGGCCAGCTGGGATTTGTGAAAGTCAGCGAGGTCTGGGGTTTATAATTCCGGGACTGTTCGCACACCCGTCCAAACGGCGTGTAGCAGATAAAAAAAGGACAGCGTGCTGTCCTTTTTTTATCTGTACCTGATGAACAGGTGCAGAACATCACTATTTATTTCATTTGGATAGCACATGAATATCAGCGTTTTAGGTGCCGGTGCCTGGGGAACTGCGGTCGCGATTGCACTGACTGCGAAAAATCAGGTTCTGATGTGGGGCAGAAGTCCGCAAGCTATGCAGTCTATGCTGGAGCAGCGTGAGAATACCCATTATCTGCCTGGCTATCCTTTGCCGGAGTCTTTACAACTGAGCGCTGATTTTGATGCAGCAATTGCGCATGCCAGTGGCCCGGATGGCTTACTGATCATCGCGACCTCTGTTTCCGGTCTGCGTCCCACGCTGGAGGCGTGCAAGCTGCACCGGCCGCAGCGTGTGGTCTGGTTGTGTAAAGGCTTTGAAGAAGGCACGCAGTTATTGCCGCATCAGGTGGCAGAACAAATTTTAGGTCAGGCATGTCAGCTGGGTGCTTTGTCTGGCCCTTCGTTTGCACAGGAAGTGGCGCAAGGCTTGCCATGTGCGCTCACGATCGCGTCCAAATCGCAGGATCTGTGTCAGCGCGTGGTACAGGCTTTGCACGTGAATGCGATGCGGGTGTATTCCAGTGATGATCTGGTCGGCGTTGAAGTTGGTGGTGCCGTCAAAAATATCCTGGCGATTGCGACCGGTGTAGCCGATGGCCTGGGGCTGGGGCTGAATGCACGTGCAGCTCTGATCACGCGCGGTCTGGCGGAAATTACCCGGCTTGGTGTCGCACTTGGTGCACGTTCCGAAACCCTGGTTGGTCTGACTGGCTTAGGCGATCTGATACTGACCTGTACCGGAGATTTATCGCGTAATCGCAAAGTCGGGCTGGCGCTGGCACAGGGAAAAAGCCTGGCAGTGATCGTCGAGGAGCTGGGGCATGTGGCGGAAGGTGTGCGTTGTGCTCAGGCAGTACGCTCGCTGGCAGCCAGTCTGGCGATTGAGATGCCGATTACTAACGCAGTAGCCAGTGTCTTGTTTGATCAGGTTCCGGCGCAGCAGATGATACGCCAGTTAATGGCGCGCGACGCCAAACATGAGATCAGTTCAAAACCGGTGTGAGGCCTTGGTTAGTGGCAGTAACAGTACGCGGTTGATGACCGCTTCGGGGATCGCCTGCCGGCGCAGAAACACGGCAGCCAGTTCTGTGCCGAGTATGGTTGCGTATTGAATGCCGATTTCTACCAGCATACGTGTAGTGATATCGCGTCGCCTCAGCGGTTGCAAATGTTTTCTGCGGGTCTTGCGGTGTCGGCATCCGGGCATGACTTCCTCCTGCAAGCAGTGTAGAAGTCAGCCCGGAAAAATTCCAGGGCTGTTTTCGGTACCCGTATCAGATTGAAGGCAGCGCACTGAAGTCGGTCGCTGCGATGAAGCTGGCCAGCATCGTTTCCAGTCCGGTCTGATCGTCACTGCTGAAGCGCGCCAGGCGCGGGCTGTCGATATCGAGCACACCATACAGCTTGCCATCTTTAATCACAGGGATCACGATTTCCGAGTTAGATGCAGAATCACAGGCAATATGGCCAGGGAAGGCATGCACGTCCGGCACCAGGAAGGTTTTGCGCTCCTGCGCTGCCGAGCCGCATACACCGCGACCAAGAGGAATGCGTACACAGGCTACCTTGCCCTGAAAAGCGCCGAGTAATAAATCACAGGGTTTTTCCTGAGTGGCGGTCTTAGCTTCGGTACAGAAATAAAAACCTGCCCAATTCAGATCGCTGATGCTATTAAAAATCAGAGCAGAAAATTGCGCAGCATTCGTCATCAGTGCACGTTCGCCGTCCAGTATGCTGGCAAGCTGTTTGTTCAGCAGGTCGTAGTCAGGCTTGTCACTGGCTGCGGAGGTTTCAAACATAGGTGTCCCGGTTGTGGAAGAGGGTGAATGAAATCCCGTCAGCAAAGCGCTTATTTTGCTGACGGTGCTGGGTATTAAGCGTGTTGCAGCGGGATGATTTTTTTGCGCTGGCCGCGCCACATAGTGACGCGGCGCCTGCTGAGACGGCTCAACCCTGTGCCGCATTCTCTGGCGTGTTGCCAGCGCCTTATTGGCCATCCTGCTCTGCCTGAAGCTTATAACACATAACGGGACAAGTCTTCATCGACCGACAAGGCGCCCAGCCGCTCTTCGACGTAAGCGGCGTCAATGCGGATGGTCTTGCCGGAATTCTGATGCGCGTCGAAAGAAATTTCTTCCAACAGCTTTTCCATCACTGTGTATAAGCGGCGTGCACCGATGTTTTCCGTGGTTTCATTCACGGCAAATGCGATGCCGGCAAGACGTTCCACACCTTCGGGCATAAATTCTATGTGCACATCTTCGGTCGCCAGCAGCGCTTGATACTGACGTGTCAGGCAGGCATCGGTACTGGTCAGTATGCGTTCGAAATCCGCGATGGATAAGGACTCCAGCTCGACCCGGATAGGGAAGCGTCCCTGCAGCTCCGGAATCAGATCCGAGGGTTTGGCCAGATGGAAGGCACCTGAGGCGATGAACAGGATATGATCAGTCTTAATCATGCCATACTTGGTATTGACGGTGGTTCCCTCTACCAGCGGCAGTAAATCACGTTGCACACCGGCGCGCGAAACTTCACCGCCACCGGTTTCTGAGCGTGACGCGATCTTATCAATTTCATCCAGGAACACGATACCGTTCTGTTCCACATTGCGGATGGCTTCCTGCTTTAGTTCTTCTTCATTGACCAGCTTGGCGGCTTCTTCGTCGATCAGCAGTTTGAAGGCTTCTTTGATCTTGAGTTTGCGGGCTTTTTTACGACCATTGCCCATACCGGAAAACATGGTCTTGATTTGCTCGGTCATTTCCTCCATACCTGGCGGCGCCATGATTTCCATTTGTGCTGCCGGTTCAGCCACTTCCAGCTCGATTTCTTTATCGTCCAGCGCGCCTTCACGCAGACGTTTGCGGAAAGTCTGACGGGTCGTGTTATCCACGGGATTTTGTTCACCTTCCGGATGGATACCGAAATCACGTGCCGGTGGCAACAGGATGTCGAGGATGCGGTCTTCTGCCGCATCTTCCGCACGCAGGCGGACCTTGCGCGTAGCAGATTCGCGGGTTTGTTTGATGCCGATATCAACCAGATCGCGGATGATGGTATCCACGTCACGACCTACGTAGCCAACTTCGGTGAACTTGGTTGCTTCGATTTTGATGAAGGGTGCGTCGGCCAGCTTGGCCAGACGTCGCGCGATTTCTGTTTTGCCGACGCCGGTCGGGCCTATCATCAGGATATTTTTGGGCGTGATTTCATGGCGCAGCGGCTCCTGCACCTGCTGACGACGCCAGCGATTGCGCAAGGCGATGGCGACGGCCCGTTTCGCTTTGCCTTGTCCGACGACATGTTTATCCAGTTCGGACACGATTTCCTGTGGGGTCATATTCATGTTTTTTCCTGTCTGCTTCTGTGCTCGCCTGCATTTCGCTGCAGGTGAGGATTATTCCAAGGTTTCTATGGTGTGCGATAAATTGGTATAAATGCACATTTCGCCCGCGATCGTCAGCGATTTTTTAACGATGTCTACCGGCGATAAATCGGTATTTTCAAATAAGGCAATCGCAGCGGATTGGGCAAAGCTGCCGCCAGAGCCGATCGCGCCTATCCCTTGATTCGGTTCCAGTACATCGCCATTGCCGGTAATAACCAGTGTCGTGTCTTTATCTGCTACCAGCAACATGGCTTCCAGACGGCGTAACATGCGGTCAGTACGCCAGTCCTTAGCCAGCTCAACCGAGGCACGCATCAGGTGCCCCTGATGTTTTTCCAGTTTAGATTCAAAGCGTTCTATCAGTGTGAATGCATCAGCGGTGCCGCCGGCAAAGCCTGCCAGTACTTTGTTGTGATATAGCTTACGCACTTTGCGCGCCGTGCCTTTCATGACGATATTGCCAAGTGTGACTTGTCCATCACCACCGAGGGCAACGACATTGCCGCGTCGCACAGTCAGGATAGTGGTGCCGTGAAATTGTTCCATATGAACCTCTCAAAAGGGGAAAGGCATTCGTCGCACAACGAATGCCACAGGAAGTGGACTTCCGAATGGCTAGAAAATGGGGGGTAACTGCAGAATTACAAGAAGTGTAGTGCTGCTATCTGCTGTTTGCAGGGAGAATTCAGATAAATTTCACGCCAATGAATGGGAGGTGGCGTTTGGATTCGGAGTGAAATTAATGTTTGCGCAGACTGATGCTGGCGATGTTTTTGAGACCCATGGCATTGAACAGCATCATGACCAGATAATTGACCTCGGTAAACTGGATAGACATACCAGGTTTGCCCGCAATCGGAGCCAGCCCATTGAGTAATTCGGCTGTAGCGCTGAACTCTACCCGTTCCAGATGTGAGCAATCGAGTATCAGCGGATTGGTGTGATTGGCCTGATCAGCAATTTTTTTGAGTAAGGCGTCCATTTTGCCTTGTATAAAGGCTGGCATCGTGAAGCGATCAGAGATAACCGCTTCCTCTTCCTGGTCTTCCTTGAGTGTGATTTCCGGGAAGGCGCTGGTGATATTATTTTTGGGCGCTTCAAACGAAGGTGGTGAAACCTCAAAGGTCACACAGTAGTCCATGCTGACTTCTTCAAATGCGCGTTCAAAGTGCAGCAATTGCAGTATTTCCAGCAGCAGCAACCAGGGAGCTTCCGTCTCATCACGGCGGCCGACTTGCAAAATAGCGCGTATGCGGTCTGCCAGATCCTGCGCGCCTGCCAGCATCAGATCGTGATCGGATTTTTTTAAATTCTTCAGACAGCGTAACAACAGGCCGCAACCTACCGGATCGACTTCTTTGATACGTCCAAAGTCCAGTTTCAGGCTTTGGCTTTTTGCGCCCTGAATATTGATCTTTTCTATGACTTTGATGATGCCCGCATCGAGCTTGACCGGAAACAGAATCGTCGGTGTAGCGACATGGCTGTCCTGGCCGATGTCCTGATCCGCAGCGCTGCTTTGCTCTGGCCAAAGTGGTGGGGAGGTCTCAAATTTATTGGCATAGTCCAGCGACAGGCTTTCAAACATGTGCTGGTTATTGGTCAGGCGATACAAATCGAACAGCATTTGCCAGCCAATTTCAGTCGCGCTACCTAAATTCTGGTGATGTACCGCTGCCTGCAACATGTGCTCAGCGACTTCATTCTGTCCATTGGCGAACAGAATGGCGGCTTCTTCTAATACCGGTACCGATTCGCTGTAAGCGATCGCGCTACCGTGAATTTCTGTGTGCCCGCCAAGCAGATAATCGGAGGGCATCGTCATTGGTAACGTCGTCTGAAAATCCATGACGGATGCGCGTTTTTCTATCGGCAAAGTGTCCGCTGTGAGCGTAATTTCACCGTTTTTGCTGCCATTAGCGGACTTACTTACATCGATTTTGGTTGCAACAGGAGGTCGGGTCTTGACGATGTCGCGTGACATTTCAAACTCGATGGCATCAATTTTTCTTTCAGTAGCACGGGCAATGTGGCGTTGTGCAATGATGGAATTGGTAAACAGCTCACTATCCTGGAAGCCTGTAATCACAGTGTTTCCAGTTTTAGCACGGGTTTTCTTAGATGTACTGCGCTCAGAGGCGCGCTCATCTTTTTTTCCACCCTTTTTACCGAACAGAGAAAAAATCCCCACTTTGATCCCGAAAAATTGTAGCTGAACTGTAGCTGTTAAACGACAAAATATTTACTGAGGTTCAAGTATATTCTGATTTAGAAGTGAAATGTAATTAGACTCCAAGCCTGTCAGAGATTTTTAACTAAAGTTAAAAGTTGTTTTATGGAAATAAGCGGCAATTAAGAGACGATCCTGTTGATTTCCGGCAATTTGGGGCGCTTTTGGGCGCCCCAAGCTGATTTCAGACTTGGCGGCTCGGTACCGGAATTACAATTCGTAACAAAAAGTCGCCGAATTCTCACTTAAAAACTGGTTCTGACACCCGCAATGAAGTGGCGTCCTGGCTGAGGCACACTGTCACGCAATACCGAGGTCGAGATCCGTATGTCCTGATTCAGCAGATTTTTCGCCATCACAAACCAGGTTAGCTGTGCACCTGAATACACCTGGGTATAGCTGAGGTCCAGATCGACTTTAGTATAGGAGGGCGTGACATAATTTTCAAAGCTGGCCAGCCGGTCTTGTTTTTGCGCATGCAGTACTTTAACCGAGCCGCGCCATGCGCCTTCGCGATAGCCGAGGTCAACACCCGTGCGGATAGCCGGTTGCAGTGGCAGATTGCCGGCATTGTCCAGACGGCCGCGCGACATGTCAGCAAATGCACGTGCAGAAAAACCCGTCCCAGTTGGATTGAAACTGAGCTCAGCTTCAGCACCATGGATATTGGCGCGTGCCTGCGACCAGTAGCGACGGCTGAATTCAGCGTCATCGGCTGGGTTGCCTTCTTCGTTCACTTTCACTCCATCAGTATGGCCGTAGACATAATTTTGCACCTGGTTGTAGAAAGCATTGATTTTCCAGCGTATGAGGCCGTTTGTTTTCTGCAGGCTGAGTTCCAGATTGCGTGATTTCTCTTTTTGCATATTGGCATTTCCAATATCAAAAGTCGCGGTAGATTCATGCGGGCCATTGGAATACAGTTCCTCCGTCGCCGGGGCACGTTGAGCCAATGAGTAGCTGAGCCCGGCTGCATAACCTGGTGTCAATTGCCACAGGCCGCCTAACGATGCTGAGTACAGATGGAATTGACGCGCTGGCAGGCTGGCGATGGCCTCAGGTGTGCGTTTCACGTTTTCCAGGCGCAGTCCGGCACTGGTCAGGACGTCGCCAATTTGTTTTTGTTCAAGCACGAAGGCAGCGGCAGAGTTTGATTTTGTCACGGGTACCGTATCGGCACGTCCGGTGGCAGCGGATAAGGCAGAAAATTTAACTGTTTCAAATTGCATTCCCCAACTGCCCTGCCAGCCTTGCCAGGTGTGGTGATTCAGGACCAGACGTGCTTCGGTAGATTGATTTTTAAAGTTAGTATTGGGTTTGCCTTGTTCGGTTTTTTCAGTGTGCTGATAGTCCGTCGTGCTCAGTTTCATGCTGAGTGACTCGAAACCTGACCAAGGGGTGCGTACTTTGCTGTCCAGATCAAAGCGGTTCTGGCGCATGTCGATAAAGGATTTTTCTGCAGTCGGAATGCCGTAATGATCATTCAGCGTTTGCATGGCCGCACCGACATAGCCCCATTGCTGTATATATGAGCCGCCTAGCGTCAGGCTATGTTCACGGGTAAAACTGGATGGCAGTCTGCCGACGGCAGTATTCGGGTTTCCTGAATTTGCCTTGCCGGGAATTGCATAGTTATCAGTCTGACGGGCGTTGCCATCGATATGCCAGGCCAGCGCACCACTGGAACCATCCAGGCCAAACGAGCCGCTTTTTTCCTGATTGCCGCTACCGGCGCGCAATTCCGCTTCACCCGTCACTTGTTTGCTCAGGGTGGTAGGGATACGGCCATCGATCACATTCACCAGGCCACCTATGGCGCCGCTGCCATACAATAATGCAGCCGGGCCGCGCAGAATTTCGATTTGCTGGGCAGTTGCACTTTCACTGGCCACCGCATGGTCATTCGACAGACTGGAGACATCAGCGACACCCATCCCGTTCTGCAGAATTTTGATACGTGGCCCTTCCAGGCCGCGAATGATAGGTCGCGAGGCGCCGGCACCAAAACCGGATGCCGATACGCCGAGCTCGCCGCCCAGCGTATCGCCCAGAGATGTGCTGATTTTATTACGTAATTCGGGACCGGCCAGTACTTTGGCAGGTGTCAGCACCTGCATATCCTCACCTTTACCCAAAGGATTCGAGGTGACGGTAACGGTGGAAATAGTTTCTGCAAAAGTTGGGCAGGCGAAGGCACTGAGGACTGCCGCGGCAGCCAGACGAAGTTGGTAAGACATAGTTTTTCCTGAAACACGAATACGAAATAATGGTGCGTGGCGCTGCACACAGACAGGCACGCTCCTGAGGTGACAGCAGCCACCCACTGGCTCAGAGGAAGGTATTTCGTGTGACAGGCGGTGCGCGGGAGGCGAATGCCAGCAGCAACTGAGCCAGCCATTCGAGCTCCACTGCATACCTAATTGACGTTGGCTGCAAATTGAGCAGCGGTACATCCGGTGGTAAAAACGTCAGATAAGCAGCACTGGTGCTGGCGTCAGTTAATGCACAGGAGTGCATGACGCTGTCATCGGACTGGCTGTCCGTAATATTCCAGACCGAATAGGCCTGGCTGATCAGCTGCAATTGTGGTTTACCACCTATCCAGTTCGCATGGGCGAGCCGGTGCGACAAGCCGGTCCACTGTGCCAGCAATAATGCGGGCAGCAGACACCAAAGCAGCCACAGGCGGCGTTGATGTTGGCGTTGTGCATGCGGTAAAGACATGTTCAGTGTGATTCAGTCAGAAGAGGGTTCCGTGGTTTGCGCTTACTGTGCATGCGCGCGGAAGAAAGCAACAAGCAAGCGTCTGATCTCAGACGTTTGCTTGTTGCCGAAGTTCCGCTACTCGCGACATATATGCAACATAGTTGCGATATCGCGTCAGAAAAAAGCGTGTAATGCATACACGCTTTTTATTATTCCAGTCAAAAATGACGCCAGGATTAATCGCCGTACAGTTTTTGCTTCATTTCACGTCTTTGCTGTGCTTCCAGCGACAAAGTCGCTGTCGGGCGTGCCAGCAGGCGTGGAATGCCAATAGGTTCACCGGTTTCTTCGCACCAGCCATAATCACCTTCATCAATGCTGGCGATGGCTTGCTGAACTTTTTTCAGCAACTTACGTTCGCGGTCGCGGGTACGCAACTCTAACGCGTGTTCCTCTTCTATCGTGGCACGATCTGCCGGATCAGGAACAAGTACGGTTTCGCGAAGATGCTCGGTTGTTTCGTCGGCATTCTTCAATAAATCCTTTTCAAGCTGCTGCAAACGGGCCTTGAAAAATGCCAGTTGAGCAGCGTTCATATAATCCTGCTCTCCCATCGCGAGGATTTGTTCCTCGGTGAGCAGAGCTTCGGGGGCGCTGACTGTAGCAGTCGATTTAGTTGATTTGGTTGCCACTTCGCTTACTTTCGATACAACGGGTTAGTACATAGGACACGCTGAACACAGTATTGCTTCAGCAGGAATATCCTCCCCTTACCAAACAGGCAGACGCATTTTGCAGCATCTGTCACTTGTAGTCCAGACAAGAATCGTTATTGGTAGCCCGTTAGTTTATACCAAACACTGCTCCAATCCTTGAATAAATATCTCTTTTGGTAAATTTTTACCAATAAATACCATTTTGCTTTGCTTAATTTCGTCTTCCGCCCACTTCATGCCGACATCTGTGCCCATGATTTGATGTACTCCTTGAAAAATCACTTTGCGGTCAGCGTTTTGCATATACAACACCCCTTTATAGCGCAGCATGCGCGGGCCAAAAACCTGCACCAGCCCGCCCAGAAATTCATCCAGCTGTCCGGTGTTGAACGGCCGCTCGCTGGTAAATACAAAGGCTGCGATATCGTCTGAGTGATGGGCATGATGGTGATTATGTGCAGGGTGCGCATGGCCCTTATGGTTCTCATGGCCCGTCTCATGTGTATGATGGTGGTGCTCATGGGTGCAATGTTCGTCGCAATCGCCATGCACATGCGTTTCTTCAGCTTTCAGGAAGTCTGGATCGAGTTCCAGTTTGGCATTTAAATGAAAGCCTTTCAGATCCAGCACTTCCTTGATGGCGACCTGACCGAAATGGACCTCGCTGACGGTAGCACGCGGGTTCATACGCAACAACCGTGCGCGTAATCCAGACACCGTCGCAGCGTCGACCAGATCCGTTTTCGAGAGCAGGATTTTATCGGCGAAACCGACCTGGCGCTGAGCTTCTTCATGCTCATCAAGTTGCTGCATGGCATGTCGCGCATCTACCACAGTGACGACCGCATCGAGCATGTAATGCATGCCGACTTCCTCGTCAACAAAAAAAGTCTGGGCGACCGGGCCAGGATTGGCCAGGCCCGTGGTTTCTATCAACACATGATCAAAATCGATCTTGCCAGCCTGTTTTTGTTCTATCAGTTTGGCCAGCGCGACAATCAGATCGCCACGTACCGTACAGCAAATGCAGCCATTGTTCATCTCTATGATTTGCTCATTACTGTCTTGCAGCAAAATTTCATTGTCGATATTTTCCTGGCCAAATTCATTTTCAATCACGGCGATACGCAAGCCATGCTCTTCTTGCAGGATGTGGTTGAGCAGAGTTGTTTTGCCGGCGCCAAGGAAGCCGGTCAGGATCGTGGTGGGAATAAGTGCCATACAGTCTTTCTGCTTAATTAGTACTTAATGATTCAGGATTAGGTCCGTCAGGTCTGTGCACAGGAAGCACACCAGCCCTTGATCGTGAGTTCAATTTCGTGGCTTTGAAAGCCGTTACCCAGCGTGGCTTGCAGGCTATGTTGTAATTGCTTTTGTAGTGCAAGTGGCGCTTCAGTCCCGGTCAGGCAAAACACACGGGTGCAGCGGGTACATTTGAAATGTCCATGTTGGTGCTGCTGTGGCGCACCTTGCGTATGTACCTCATGGCTGGCGCTGTAACGGAATACGCGGTCGTCACCAGAAATTTTGTGGATGAGCCCGGCTTCCGTCAGACAATCCAGCGTGCGATACAAAGTCACTCTGTCCATGGATGGAAAATCTTCCTGCACTTCCAGATGAGTCAGCGCGCGGTTGGCGCCCAGCAGCATGGTCAGCACATTGCGGCGCGCATCGGTGTTGCGGATGCCGCTGGTTTCCAGCAGGTTATTCGCGAGCTTGGGTAGCGCGACTTTTACTGGTTGCGTAGCAGGGATCTTCATGGCCTTCCCGATGCAAAAAAGCCATATTATGCCTGAATAAATGCAATTGAGTTGCAGATAGATTGTCTGCTTGGCTCAACTGCACTTTTAGCTAATCAATCCAGAAAATCTGCATACTCTTTTCTGGAATAGGATTGCGCTTGCTTCCAAGGCAGTTGTGCATTCAGTTTGTTCTCAATTTGAATATCCAGTTTGCGGAAAATAAATCCGTGTTTATCTCCCGTCTCTATGCTGAGAGGTATCTGTTTTTGCTCGTCCCAAAGTATACGTTGGAATGAGCCATTTATTTCCCGTTCATGCCATTTTGCATTGGTAATAGTAGATTGGCGTTTTGAAAGTGGAATTTCTTTTATGAGTTTTGGATTAAGCAAATAAAAAGCGTTATCCCAAGAACCATCAAAATTCACATTATTGAATTCAGCAGCAGGAATCGAAATCAGTTCTTTCTGATTTTTATCTATGAATTCAATTTTAGTCTGACCATTATCGATAAAAATATGACGTGGCGTTGTTACGTGGTTGAACTGTTTGTGTGTGTGTCCTTTTTCAGCAGACTCAGTTAAATGCGCATTTGATTGCTTGGGCAGTATCCGCTCTATCCACACATGTCCGGGGCGACGAAGCATGATTTCCTCGTATCGGGTTTCTTTGGTCACGCCTTCCGGGGTTAAAATTTTATTATAGTAGTTGATACGTAAATCCAATGCCGGTGCCGTATTGTCCGGCTGCGCTTGTATCGACCCTGATGTGCTTGCGGCGCATAGATGATGGCTCACGGAGAGTAAAGCCACCAGAAGTAATAATGATGTTGAGGGTTTGCGCATGAAGAATGAATAATGAGAAATTTTTTGAAGGAACATGAATCAACAAACATTCATGGCCGGAGACCCGAGTATCCGGCCATGACATATTGCTTTACGGCGATACTAACTATCGTCAAAATCCAAAAGCAGCTTTTAACAGGCTAAAGACTTTAGTGTTGTCAATAGTGCCTTTAAAACTTTTGGCACCTGCACCTGTGGCAAATAACTTGACGTCACCACCGCCGTGCGTTTCACTTGCTAAACGTACGCCAGTTTCTTGCAAATAATTATTCGTCAAAACCGTCGTGCTATCCAGATTGACCCGCAAATCGGGGCGATTAGGGCCGTTGCCAAAAACAAGGGTGGTATAGGTGTTGCCATCTGCATCTTTAGACGCTTGTCCAGTTTTGTAATCACGATTGATATCCAGAATAGGATTGCCGCGTTTACCGTATCCATTGAATGCCAGTGTATGGTCGTGATCTGCAGTGACGACGATTAAGGTGTTGCTGAGCGTAGGATCTGTTAATTTGACTTTTTCTAAAGCAGCTTTGATTGCATCGTCGAAGGCGATCGTATCAACCAGTGCGCGTTTTGCATTGGTTGCATGTAGTGCATGGTCAATGCGTCCACCTTCTACCATCAAAAAATAGCCATTACTGTTCTGCGACAAAATATCGATAGCTTTAGTCGTCATTTCTGCAAGACTGGGTTGGTTTGCCCCTTCGCCCGAGGGTGGCGTCGCCGTTCTGTCCAGCTCGTATTCAAGGTGGCTCACGCTGCTGTAAATGCCTATGAATTTTTTATTCGTTGGCGCAGCCAGCATATCGGTGCGTGTTGCTGCGACCGTATATCCTTGTGCCGCAAGTTCATTTAACAAGTTACGTCCGTCAGCACGACCTGCTTTCCCTGTGCTGATGCTGGTATCGTAAGGAAGAAAATGGTTACGTCCACCGCCCATCAAGACATCCACACCATCATTCAGTGCAGTGTTATAGCCTGCGCCGCCAGGGACTAATTGGGCTGCGATCGCATATTGAGCATTGCGGTTACAGATGTGCGAAAAAGTAGCGGCGGGTGTTGCATGTGTCAGTTCGGTTGTAGTGATAGAACCTACTGCTTTGCCTTTCGATTTTGCAACTTCGAGGATCGTTGGTGCAGATGTGCCATTATTTGAAGCACATTTATTGACACCACCAGAGTTGCCATTCACGTCTTTTCCCGGTGGGGTAGCAACCGTGTCGGGACTCATGGAAATTACTTCGTTGTTCATTTTGACGCCGGTCATATAGGCGGCCATGGACGGTGCACTATCGGTAGTTTGCGCATCGTTAGAATATGTTTTGATACGAGCAGTACGTTCGAATTTATCCATATTTAAACTACCGTCTTCCCCATATTTATAAATACGGGAGGCTGTGATGGTGGATGGTCCCATGCCATCGCCTAAGAAGAAGATAATATTTTTAGCTTCGCCGGCAGCCTGAGCAAAATTCGCGAAGGTAAGCGCAATCGCTGCGGTTAGAATTCTTGATTTCATATTGAATGTCCGTTTGTCTTAATCTGAATTGAATTACAGGCCGGCAGCAGTTTTGACCAAGGTAAATACTTTGGTGTTATCTATCGTTCCCTGGAAATTTTCTGCACCTTTTCCTATCGCGCCAAGAAATACATCTGTGCCGCCGTGTGTCTCATTGCCAACGCTGACGCGTACGACGGCTTCCTGATGGTAGGTGTTAGCACTGGTCGTACTATCGTCCAGACTTGACATACTCTTGCGGTTTGCCTGTGTGCGGTTTTCACCATTACCAAATCCGATGATGGAATACGGTGCACCGTCCAGATCCGTTTCTACAGCACCAGTCACATAATTCTTAACGACGCCCAGTACGCCCGCATTGCTTGGAGAAGTTTTACCCGTGCGCTTTGCGTAACCGTTCAGTACCAGTGTATGGTCGTGATCTGCTGTGACAACGATCAGTGTATTTTTCAGATCAGGGTCTGTCAGTCTCGCTTTGGCAATTGCTGTTTTGATGGCGTTGTCGAATGCCAGCGTGTCATGCAGTGCTTTTTTTGCCGTAGTTTCATGTAAGGCATGATCAATACGGCCACCTTCGACCATGAGGAAATAGCCCCTTGGATTTTTTGAAAGTACATCCATTGCCTTGCTAGTCATTTCAGCAAGACTAGGCTCTTTTGCCGGATCCCGATCCAGATCGTAGCTCATGTGACTGGATGTGAATAAGCCAAAAAGCTTATCTGTTTTGGTTCCGTCGACCGCATTAAACTCACTGCTGTTACTGACGTACGTGTAATTTTTTGCTTTCATTTCGGCGATCAGATCACGATTGTCTGCTCGTTTACCACCATCTTTTGGCAGCGTGAAAAATTGCCTGCCTCCACCCATCAACACGTCTAATCCAGTTGCTCCCAACGCTGCATTAAAACCTGTACCACCAGGTACTGCTGCCGCTGCAATGTCATTTTCCAGATCGCGATGGCAAATGTGGGAATAGGTTGCAGCTGGTGTTGCATGTGTTACGCGGGTTGTGGTTACCACGCCTGTAGACAGGCCTTGTGCTTTAGCGGCTTCGATTAGGGTCGGAGCCGGTTTTCCATTATTCTGCCCACAATTATTTGCATATTTACCGTTGTTTGCGTCGAGGCCAGGATCAATTGCCTGAGTATCGCTACTCATAGAAATAACTTCGTTATTCATTTTGACGCCTGTCATGTAGGCAGACATGGATGGAGCACTGTCAGTAACCTGTGCGTCATTAGAAAAAGTCTTCACAAACGCGGTTTCAGGCAGAGTATCAATCGTTAATTCACCATCCTCACCCGCACCGTATATACGCGCAGCAGTCAGCGTGGTCATGCCCATGCCATCACCTAAAAAGAAAATTACATTCTTTGGTGGAACCGGATCAGGGGCAGTATTTGATGTGTTACTACATCCGGCGAATAACACGGTAACCGCAGTACTTATTGCAGCAATGCTTAACTGAGAACGTTTCATAGTCATTTATCCTGCCTTATTAAAAGGCACGAATATAACGACACTTTGTTACAAGGAGGTGACGTGAGTATTGGCGAATGCTATTTCTTGGCGCGTGGATGTGCCTGGTCGTAGACCTTAGCCAAATGCTGAAAATCCAGTGCGGTATACACCTGCGTCGCTGCCAGTGAGCTGTGCCCCAGCATTTCCTGCACGGCACGGATATCGCCTGAGGATTGCAATACGTGTGATGCAAATGAATGCCTGAGCATATGCGGGTGCACATTGGCGGGAATGTCCAGCATTTGCGCGTGGGCCTTGATTCTTAGCTGTACCAGCCGGGCTGACATGCGGGTGCCCCGCTCAGTCAGGAACAAGGGATGTGGGTCGGCTTTCAACAATGCTCCGCGCACGGCTATCCAGGCGCGAAGCGCCTTCAGGGCATGGCTGCCCACGGGGACGATGCGCTGTTTATTTCCCTTGCCGGTCACATGTACTTCTGCCTGCTCCAGATCGACGTAGGCGGTGGATTGATAACTTCCTGTGTGCACCGCTTCTATATCCAGGCTAACCAGTTCCGATACCCGCAAACCGCTGGAGTACAGCAATTCAAACATGGCACGATTGGCATATGCGGTGGGCGTATCACTGCTTTGCTGCGATACCAGGCGCGATGCGTCATCTGGTCCCAGCGCCTCAGGTAACGGGGCGCTTTTTTTCGGCGCACGCAGACCCTGCAACGGATTGATCGCTATTTTCTGCTGCTCACACAGCCATTGAAAATAACCGCGCCAACTCGACAGCTTGCGTGCAATGCTACGCGGATTCAGACCGCTGCCATGCAGTTGCGCCGTCAGACGGCGTAACTGCGTGGTGGTTAATGTAGCGGCAGGATGGGGCTGGGCCAGTGCGACTAATTCCCGCAGATCCAGTGCATAGCTATCCAGTGTGTGTGCGGATAAGCGGCGCTGACTATGCAGGATATGCAGATAGGCGGCGATATCTGTGGCAGATTCAGACTCGCTCATGACAGATTATTGCTGGATCAGGCAAGTCAGCGCTGCGCTCGCGGTATCCGCAATCTGTATCAGAAAATCAGTTGCCATGTCTTTAGTGTAGCGTGCAGGATCGGGTGAGCCCAATACCAGCAGTCCAAACACTGCAGCGCCGGCTTGTACGCGCAGCGGCAGCATAGCAACGGATTGAACCGCGGCATCGCTTTCTATCCAGTTGGCGGCTTCAAATTCCTGATTCGCGCCGCAGAATGGTGCTTGCAGCCCTTTGGCGAACAGGCGCGCATCGTCGTTGACGGGTTCCGCAAACCAGGTATGCGCAAATTCAGGCGCCACATTCCACAAACGTAAAGTCGCATGTGGCAAGTCAAAGATATCCTGCAGACCACGGGTGAGTATATGTGGCAGATCAACGTCATTACGCGCCATCAGCAATTCCCGCGTCCAGCGTTGGAATTTCCTGGTGATATCGTGATTTTCTTCAGCATTACGCATCAGGTCAGACAATTTCAATTCCAGTGTACGGTATTTTTCACGTACCACTTCCATCTGCCTTTCCTGTAGCGAGATGGCACGACCCATCACCGGGCTGGTCAGTTTGATGGCACTCAGTAATTCAGCATGTTCTTCAAAAAATTGTGGGTGCTGGATAAGATAGGTTGCGATATCAGTTGGATTCATGGGCTATAGCTGGTTACAGAGTTGCGACAGGCAAAACGCTGCCATCTTACAGATTAATTTCACCTTCAAATACGGTCACAGCAGGACCGCTGAGCATGACCGCCTGTCCAGGTCCGTCCCAGGCGATAGACAGTTCGCCACCACGTGCTGAGACGCGAACCGGACTATCCAGCAAACCGCGGCGAATGCCAGCGACGACTGCTGCACAGGCACCGGTGCCACAGGCCAAGGTTTCACCTGCACCCCGTTCAAATACGCGCAGACGGATATGATGGCGGTTTATGATTTGCATGAAGCCAGCATTGATACGTTTTGGAAAACACCTATGGTTTTCAATTAACGGTCCATCCTGACTCACTGGTGCGCTGTCGATATCGTCTACCACCTGCACTGCATGTGGATTGCCCATCGACACCAGAGAAAACAGCGTGGTTTTGCTGCCTATCTGCAGCGGCCATAACAGATCGTCACCCTGTGGTGTAGCCACTAAGCCATTGACGTCAGCCGGGACCCTGGCTGCTTCCAGTACAGGCGCCCCCATATCCACGGTAATGCTGCCGTCGGCTTCCAGACGTGGCTCGATGATACCGGACATGGTTTCTACACGTATGCAGGATTTGTCTGTCAGTTTTTTGTCTGTGACGTAGCGCACAAAAGCGCGCGAACCATTGCCGCATTGCTCAACTTCGCCACCGTCGGCATTAAATATGCGATAGCGAAAATCGACATCTGGTGTTACGCTGGCTTCGACCACCAGAATTTGGTCCGCACCAATGCCAAAGCGACGATCGCCGATATGCCGGCATAGCTCTGTGCTCAGCTGGATGTTTTGGTTGATGGCATCGATGACGACAAAGTCGTTGCCTGCACCATGCATTTTCGTGAATTTGAGTTTCATGCGTCCATTATATCGCGTGAAACTGCGCTCAACGGTAAGCGCTAAAGCATTTCAGTCTGACAGACTGGGGAGGACGATGCGGCAAGAGAAGTGGATGTGCAAATAAAACAACGTAAAATTGTTGAAAATTGTGACTTTATGCATACTTTGGCTGTAGAATCAGCGCCTGTCATTTTTAAATGATTGTATTATTAATAATTATTAGGATAAAAAATGTTGAAAAAATTGAGTATTGCAGCTGCTATCGCAGTTCTGTCTATCTCTGCTCAGGCTCAGACAGCAAATCCAATCTATGTTGGTGCTGATATTGGCTCCACTAAAGTTGACGGTTTGACAGATAACAAAACGAGCTACGGTGCATTCGCTGGTTACAAATTCAGCGAAAATTTTGCGGCTGAAGTCGCTTACCGTCAATTGTTCAAAACAGATGTAGGTCCTGTTTCCGTAGACGGAACACAGACTGCCGTATCCGTTCTGGGTATCGCTCCTATCAGTAAAGAATTCCAGGTATTTGGTCGCCTGGGTTACAACCAATTGAAAGCCAGTGCGTCTTTCGCTGGCCGTAGCGGCTCTGGAACTGATTCCGGCGTCCTGTATGGCGTTGGCGTTCAGTACCAGTTCACAGCAAACATCGGTGCACGTCTGGAATTCCAAAAACCAGCTAGCGACACTAAAAACTTCAGCGCTGGCGTAACTTACTCGTTCTAAGAGTCAGTTTTTCAGTCTGGGTTTTGTCAAAAAACGGCTACTGTATTCAGTAGCCGTTTTTTTTCATTGGTGTTCAGGGTTTATAGACACCGCAGCCTATCACCAGATCTTCGCTGACCCGTTCGATGTAAGAGCTCTTGTTTTCGACTTTCTGAGACAGTGGATTGACTATGCTGTAGTCAACCCAGCCGCTTTTCCCGGGCAATGCGAACGCATTCTGTACTAATGCCTGACCATTCAGGCCGGGAACATGGAATAAATTGACTTTCAGTTTTTCCGGATTGCCACCAAATGCGCGGTATTGACCCTGGCGGTCAAACGCAAATACATACATATCGCGATCCACAAACTGCTTTTGCTGGTTGGCGGTAATCAGTGACAAGGCTGCCTGGGATTTGTCACGATACAGGGCGACGGCCAGCTTTACCATATGCAATGCTTCATCGGCAGTGCCCTGGCGCAATTTGAAGGTGGATACCGACCTGGCCAGCAAGCCTGCACGTTCTTCCAGTTCAGTTGCATTGAATTTGGCATGATCCGCCATCTTGCCATTGCTTTGCGTAATTTCATCCAAATGATGTAAGGCCTCTGAAATCTGAGCCAAGCCGTTACTTTGTTCCACGGAGGCGTTGGAAATCAGGTTGATATTGCTGGCCAGTTCACGGATGCCGGTTACGATATCAGTCAGGGTCTGATTGACCTGATTGATTTGTGTTACACCATGTTTTACCTGATGGACAGATTCCTCGATCAGTTGCCGGATCTGGCGCGATGAATCAGCACTGCGTTGTGCCAGTCCACGCACTTCTGAGGCGACCACTGCAAATCCGCGTCCCTGTTCACCGGCCCTGGCTGCCTCGACTGCAGCGTTGAGCGCCAGGATATTGGTCTGAAACGCAATGTCATCAATGATGCTGATGATATCCTGCACTTTCAGGGCGCTGCTTTGTATGCCTTGCATGGACACAACCGCTTCCTGCATGGTGGTGCCGCTGGATTCCGCAATAGCCTGCACTTTTGAGGCCAAATGATCGACCGCAGTCGCACTGTCAGCATTTTTTCTAACCGTGTCTGCCAAATCTTCCACGCTGGCAGACGTCTGTTCCAGGCTGGAGGCCTGTTGTTCCGTGCGTGCTGACAGCTCACTGATGCCGGCCGCCAGGTCCTCACCCAGTTGCGATACCATGCAGGAATTACTGCGTACATTGGCCACCAGTGTCGACAACTGATCATTCATACTCTCCAGCTTGCCACCAGTCAGCGCCAGTTCATCTTTCCCGTCAATATGTATGCGTCGTGTGAGGTCGCCTGCTGCAACTGACTGAGCGGAGATATTGAGTGCACGTAAGGCCACCATAAAACCCGAATAAAATGCCATCAGTGCGTACAGCGCAGCGATAAAACTCAGCGCAGTCGTGACCACAATGGTATTGCGACTGAATTGCAAGTCGCTGACACGTTCGCTCAGTAAGCTAGCCAGCCGGTCTTCCAGCTTTTCCTGTAATGCCAATGCCTGTTCTATGGTCTTCGTGCCTTGTGCAAAGTAGGCTGTGGCATCGCCACTTACTTCATCTGCCAGCAGCGATTTGGTCGCCAGTGCAATAAAGGACTCACTCGCTTCAAACGCGTCTTTACGGGAGCTCAGTATGGTTTCTCCAGAACGTTGCAAGGGTCCTTCCAGACTGGAGAGTGCTTTCATGGCTGCGCGCAGTGCGTCGATACGCGAGTAGATTCCCGCTTTCTCATTGAATTCCATTTTGCCGCTACGGATATAGCCCGCACCTAAACCACGCAGCAGAGCCAGATGCTCGGCCCAGACTGGGATTTTTAATATCGTCGCATCCATCAGAAAATAGGTGTTCGCGGCCGGATCGAGCAGCAAGCCGCTTTGCTCAGCGAGCAGATTGGAAAATTCCAGAATGCGGCTGACTAAAGCATTGTGCTGGCGAATACTGTCTGCGGCAGTGGCAGCGATCTGG
The DNA here is from genome assembly GCF_014284365.1 of Cognatundibacterium rugosum. GTDB lineage: Bacteria > Pseudomonadota > Gammaproteobacteria > Burkholderiales > Burkholderiaceae_D > Undibacterium > Undibacterium rugosum. Next base: position 117,825 of record NZ_JACOGG010000002.1, on the reverse strand, counting down.
CCATTCGCGAGTTGAGCAAGCTCAGTGTGTAATGCCGCCCAGTCTTTATCCAGATTCCAGTCCGGGTGCTGGTTAACATCCTGGTTGATGGTTTTCAGACTGGCAGAGAGTTGCGAGCGGGTAGTGTTTAATGCGTCGTCGATGGGTGCTGCGGCAAATTTCAAATTTACCTGGCCACGGTGTTTCTGCGTTTGTATCACCAGCGCCATGACATGGTGGCTGACGGTGACACCCATATGTTCGTTTTCTGCCACACTGAGTTCTGCATTGATTTTACTCAGAATAAACAGGCTAAGGCCAAGGATGGGAATCATCAGAGTGGCGAACATGCCCAGTAACTTTACCCGCAGGCTGAGACGGCTCATGAGGGCAACGGCGGGTGCGAGTAAGCGACTTAACAGCGTGGACATCGAATCCTCCTGTTGTATGCAGAGTAGCGCAGGTTGCTAATTGTTACATATTTCAATCAGGAAATGCACATAGTGATAAAAAACAACATGCCTGAAATTTGAGCAAGCGATTCCTGTGAGCGGGCCAGTACACTTTGCGAAAGTGTCAGTCATACTGTACCGATCTTTTTATGCGTACCTGTACATGGGGATGGTGCAAACAGCATGTTAATGTGCGCGCGGACTGAACAGGATATGATGCACCCACAAGGTGATTCTGCAGCAGGGCGAAGACCATTCGCCGATACATATATAAAAAGCACGGAGACCCCATGAACGCACCTCACCAAGCCGAGCAGCAGGCGCTGATCGACAATTCTATTGCCCTGGACGACAAATACACGCTGGAACGCGGACACGCCTTCATGACGGGCACACAGGCCTTAATACGCCTGATGATGCTGCAACGTCAGGCGGATGAAAAAGCGGGTTTGAATACCGCTGGCTTTATCAGCGGCTATCGCGGCTCGCCACTGGGAAATGTCGATCTGACCGCCGCCAAAGCCAAGAAGCATTTAGGCAAATATCACGTCAAATTTCACCCAGGTGTGAATGAAGATCTGGCCGCCACCTCGGTTTGGGGAACGCAACAGGTCAATATGTTCCCAGATGCGAAATACGACGGCGTATTTGCGATGTGGTACGGTAAAGGCCCGGGGGTTGACCGTTGTGGCGACGTGTTCAAACATGCGAACCTGGCGGGCACCTCCAAACATGGTGGCGTATTGGTAGTGGCGGGCGATGACCATGCTGCAAAATCCTCGACCGCAGCACATCAGTCTGAGCATATTTTGAAAGCCTGCGGCATTCCGGTGTTATATCCGTCTACCGTACAGGAATACCTGGACTACGGCCTGCATGGTATCGCTTTGTCGCGTTATACAGGATTGTGGGTCTCGATGAAATGCGTGACCGATATCGTCGAATCCGGCGCTGTGGTGGAAATCAATCCTGACCGCGTACAACCCGTTATTCCTGACAATTTTGTATTGCCTGCGGACGGTGTGAATATCCGTACCCCGGACCCTGTGCTGGCGCAGGAAGTCCGCATGAATAATTACAAATGGTATGCCGCGCTGGCCTATGCGCGCGCGAATAAACTGAACCAGATCATCTGGGACAGCCCGCATGCCAAGATCGGTATTATCACGGCCGGTAAATCCTATCTTGATACCCGTGAAGCGTTGGCAGATCTGGGGATTGATGAACAGGTCGCCAAAGACATCGGTATCCGCCTGTACAAGATAGGCATGACCTGGCCACTGGAATCCGAAGGTGTGCGTGAGTTTGCGCAAGGACTGGAAGAAATTCTAGTCGTCGAAGAAAAACGCCAGATTTTGGAGTACGCGCTCAAAGAAGAGTTGTATAACTGGGCTGATGAAGTCCGTCCACGCGTGGTCGGTAAGTTTGATGACAGCGGCGAATGGAGCAATCTGCATGGTTCCGGCCATGGCGAATGGCTGCTGCCAGCCACCTATGAACTGAGCCCAGCCCAGATTGCACGTGCGATTGCTTCGCGCGTTACTCGCTATTTCGCCGGTCATCCGGTTGAGCAAAGCGTCAAGAAGCGCGTTGCCTTCCTGGAGGCCAAAGAAGCAGCGCTGGCGAATGTCGGCAAGCCTGATCCGATGAAGGACCGCGTACCGCATTTCTGCTCCGGTTGTCCACACAATACCTCGACCCGTGTACCGGAAGGCAGCCGTGCGCTGGCTGGCATCGGTTGCCATTACATGGTGACCTGGATGGACAGAGAAACCTCCACCTTCACCCACATGGGCGGTGAAGGTGTGACCTGGGTAGGCGCGGCGCCGTTTACCAATGAAAAGCATGTGTTCTGTAATCTGGGTGACGGAACTTACTATCACTCCGGCTTGCTGGCGATCCGTGCTGCCGTGTCGGGCGACGTTAACATCACTTATAAAATTCTGTTCAATGATGCCGTCGCCATGACTGGTGGCCAGGAATTCGATGGTCCGCTCGATCCGGGCATGATCTCACGTCAAATCGCAGCCGAAGGCGTGAATCCGATTATCGTCGTCACCGATGAACCGGAAAAATATCCGGCCGGTTATCCGTGGGCAGCCGGTGTGACGGTGCGCCATCGTTCAGAACTCGATGCGGTACAGCGCGAACTGCGCGAATGCAAGGGCGTGTCGGCCATGATTTACGACCAGACTTGCGCTTCCGAAAAACGCCGTCGCCGCAAAAAAATCGATAAAAATGGTAAACCTGGTTTTCCTGACCCGGCCAAACGTGCTGTCGTCAACGAAGCTGTATGCGAAGGCTGCGGTGATTGTTCAGTACAATCTAACTGCTTGTCAGTCGAGCCTTTGGAAACCGAATTCGGCCGTAAGCGCCAGATCAACCAGTCTTCCTGCAACAAGGATTTTTCTTGCGTGAATGGCTTCTGTCCTAGCTTTGTCACGGTGGAAGGCGGCAAGCTGAAAAAGCCAGCCAAGCTGAAAATTGAAGCGGGTAACGCACTCGATGTGAAAATGCTGCCCTATCCGGCATTGCCATCGACCGCCACACCGTTTGGCGTCGTGGTGACAGGTGTGGGTGGTACCGGTGTGATCACGATAGGTCAAATCATGGCGGTGGCCGCGCATTTACAAGGCAAAGCCTGTTCCGTGCTGGACATGACTGGGCTGGCGCAAAAAGGTGGCGCCGTGATGTCCCATGTGCGTCTGGCAGATAAAGCCAGTGATATTCAGTCGACCCGGGTTGGTACCGGCATGGCGGATCTGGTCATCGGTTGCGATCTGATCGTGACGGCGGGCAAGGATGCTCTGTCACGCATGGGTGAGGGCCGTACGTTTGCCGCCATCAATGCAAATGGCACGCCGACTTCGACCTTCATTAAAAATCCTAACTGGCAGTTCCCGGGCGAATCGGCAGAAAACGATATCCGCAAAGCCTGCGGTGCTGAACGTGTGGACTTGATCGATGCAGCTTCGATAGCGACGGCCTTGATGGGGGATAACATCGCGACCAATATGTTCATCCTCGGTTACGCCTGGCAAAAAGGCTGGGTGCCGTTGGAAGAAGTAGCGTTGATGCGTGCGATCGAACTCAATGGCGTTTCTATCGACTTCAATAAACAGGCATTCAACTGGGGACGTCTGGCAGCGCATGATCTGGCGGCCGTCAAGCGTCTGGCAACACCGGCCCAAGTGGTAGAAATCAAACGTCAGCCTACGCTCAATGAAGTGATCGAAAAGCGCCTGGTATTCCTGACCGACTATCAGAATGCCGACTACGCGGCATCGTATAAAAACTTTGTTGAGCAAGTCAAAGCGGCGGAAGAAAAAGTTGTGGCAGGCGCGCCTTTGCGTCTGACTGAAGCCGTGGCGAAATATCTGTTTAAACTGATGGCGTACAAAGACGAATATGAAGTCGCCCGTCTTTACACCGATGGTAAGTTCCAGAAAAAAGTGGCTGATATGTTTGAAGGTGATTACCAGTTGAATTTCCATCTGGCGCCACCGATGTTTGCCAAGCGCGATGCCAAGGGCAATCTGCTCAAGAAACAATATGGCCCCTGGATGATGAAAATGTTCGGTATCCTGGCAAAGATGAAGTCTTTGCGTGGTACTAAGCTGGATGTGTTCGGCTATACCGAAGAGCGTCGCACAGAACGTGAATTGCCAGTCGCTTACCGTCAAACCATCATGCAGTTGCTGCCTTTGCTGAATGCCGATAATCTGGCTAAAGCGGTGGCAATTGCTGCGATACCGGAAGATATCCGTGGCTATGGTCATGTGAAGGAACGTCATCTGGCGGTGGCAAAAAACAAAGAAGCCGGCTTGCTGGCAGAGTTTCACAGCGCCGGGCAGCATCAGCGCGCAGCGTGATCCTGAGGGCGTCCGGGATGTAGCAGTCCCGGACGCGCGCGCAACAGTATCTGTGTTTAGCTTCGAAATATCTAAATATCGACATATTCAAAGGTCAGCCATGCTGACCTTTTTTCATCCTGGCTGGCATGGTCAGCCATGAAATAATAAGTATAAAAACCACCCTGCCTGAATACGCATGGCCGCCACAGTGCATTACAATGCAGCGCAGCTATAGCGCGGGCTGACACGCGTACGCAAAGACATTCTCAGGAGACCAACTTGTCTATCGCCAAATTTAAGCAAACATCCATACCGGAAGGTTCGGCAGCCTTATTTTTTATCCAGATTTTCGCAACGCTGGGTTTTGCCGTTCTGTATTCGACGCTGGTCTTATATGCGACCAAAAAACTCAGTTTCAGCGTCAAGGATGCGACTGCCATCATGGGCGTATTTGGCGCCTTCAATTATGGCTTGCACTTGTTTGGCGGATACCTGGGGGGGCGCTTTATCAGTAACCGTAATCTGTTTGTCGGCGGCATGTTGTTGCAGGTACTGGGTTGTGGCTGCATTTCTTTGGGTGGTGCGGAACAGATGTATTGGGGGCTGGGCTTATTCCTGACCGGTAGTGGCTTGAATGTGACTTGTATCAACATGATGCTGACCCAGCGTTTCAAGCCTGAGGACGACAGACGTGAAAGCGCGTTTTTGTGGAATTATGCGGGCATGAATCTGGGTTTTTTTGTTGGCTTTACCGCGGCCGGACATTTCCAGTTGCAGGAAAATTATTCCGGCCTGTTTATTTTTGCGACCGTAGGCAACTTCATGGCTATCGTGTTGGCACTGCTGAACTGGCAGCGTCTGAAAGACTTGAACACACCTTTGCTGGAAGCTGGAAAAGAAGAATTCAATCAACGTTTGCTGGTCGGGATCGCGGTGCTGGTCGGACTGGTGCCGGTGATTTATTTCATGCTGCATAAAGCGGAACTGACCGGTAATCTGGTGCTGATCATCAGCATTATGATAGGCCTGATTCTGGTGTTCCTGACGGCGAAACATGAAGATAGACGTGAACAGCGTAATATGATTGCGTATCTGTTACTGACCTTGGGTTCGCTGGTGTTCTGGACTTTGTATCAGATGGCACCGATGGGTTTGCAGCTGTTCGCGGTCAATAATGTGGACCGCATGGTGTGGGGTGTGGAAGTCGCACCGCAGTGGATACAGAATATCAACAGCTTTGTGATCATGGTCGGTGGCCCTTTAATGGCGATGTTTTTCCAGTCGCTGCGTAAAAAAGGCTGGAATGTGGATGTGCCCGCACAGTTTTCGACTTCGCTGATCCTGATCGGCATAGGATTTCTGGTGTTACCGCTGGGGATCACGTTTGCTGCGCAAAATGGCATGGTCGCTTTCAAGTGGATCTTCGTCAGCTATCTGTTACAGAGTATCGCCGAATTACTGATTTCCCCTGTTGGTTACGCCATGATAGGTAAGCTTGCACCAGCCCGTTATCAGGGCGTGATGATGGGAACCTGGATGCTGACTACCGGTACCGCGTCGATACTGGCCAGTTATTTTTCCGGCCTGATTCCTGAGGCTGGCGAAGGCATGGCGGTGGCGACTAATCCGACTTACCATCATATCTTCTCTATGCTGGGTTGGGGCAGCGTAGGCGTAGGCGTGCTGATGGTGGTGGTGATTCCTTTCCTGCGTCAGCTGATTTCTAACACCAGTGAACCAAGCGCAGTATGAAGCCGCGTATAGCCATTACAGTTGCCGCGTTCAGTATGCTGATCGCGGTGGCGGCCGGTGCATTTGGTGCGCACGGTCTGAAGGCAGTGTTAAGCACAGAGATGCTGGCTATCTGGCAGACGGCAGTGCATTATCAGATGGTGCATGGACTGGGTTTGCTGGCAGTTGGCATATTGATGCCGCAATGGCCACGGGCGAAACGGCTGGCGTGGGTAGCGACTGCCTTTGTCGTCGGCATAATCCTGTTCAGCGGCAGTTTGTATTTACTGGCGCTGAGCGGAATACGCTGGCTGGGTGCGGTCACGCCGCTGGGCGGGGTGGCATTTCTGGCTGGCTGGTTGTTGTTAGCAATCAGCGCCTGGCAGCACTCTTCCAAGGAATAAAAAAACCGGCTAGGCCGGTAATGCCGTTCAGTTAAGCGTTTTTCGCAGAACACGAATAGCATAGCGGTTTGGTTTTGCCTTGATGGCCCGGTCGAATTGTCGATCGGGCCGTTCTTCATTCAGGAGGCTAACCAGCCTTTCGAGCAGATGCTTCATCGACGCAGGCAGCTTGCCGTAGGACCGCGTGACTGCCGCCCAGTGTAGCTCGAACTGGATCAGATGAAATGCACGAATGAAACTCACTTCGCCTGGCTCGCATTTCACCGTTAAGGCTGCCTTGGCGATCTCGAGGCGAATCAGGTTGTAGGCAATCAGTGTGCCCCAGATCTCCTGATAGATGCCGTCTTTCGTTTTCGAGCGCAAGGTCAGTGCTGTTCCCAGCATCGTTTGCTTGAGCTCACGATAACTCGTCTCGATGCCCCATCGCCGCTCGTAACAGCTGGCGATATCAGCCGGTCGGTAACGGCGCCGGTCGCGCAGTGAAGTCAGTAAGATGCGTTTGCGCGCATGCCGGTCAACGATCGTCACGGCACGTGCCTCCCAGACATCCGGCAAGTCAACACACTTCGCCCGCGCCTGCGGCGACACGCGCATGCGAACGATGCAGTCCTTATCATCTCCCTCGATCACTTCCTACCGGGTGTTCGATTTGGCAGGGATAATGAAGTGGCGATCCCTGCCTTGTTGCGTCAGTGCGCACAGGATTTCCGCAGACAGAAAGCCGCGATCGAAGACCGTGAGTGATTCATTGGGTACATCCGCAATCAGCTGTTTCGCGTACCGCATTTCATGGGTTCCGTACGGGCCGAATGCGGCGCTGTGAACGATGTGCGTGGGGAGTGCGGTGAGTGTGACACCGCGCACTTGCGGATAGCTCGCTATGGCACCGCTGGCATACCGTTGTGCGCCGAAGTGGTCGCGATTCTCAGCGCAGTCCTGGATACGCAAGTTGGTGCCGTCCATCGCAAACAATTGCAGCCCTTTAAAGAGGTAGCCGCGGCGATCCTGAGCGCTCCAGTGACGTGCGGAATGATTGAACAGCCACTTTACCGGATCGGTTCCGAGCCGCTGGCGAGCCTGCGCGGCGGCGCTTTTACTGACGAACGGTGTTTGTGTATCGGGTACGGCGAGTCCGGGATCATCCAATACTTCGCTGATGGATTTGTGACGATACAGCGCCAGCGCTACCATCAGCCAGAGTACCTGTTCGGCAGGCAGTCGCCGCTGGCGGATGCTGGTGGCCTCGGTGCGCTGGACGGCCTGTTCGATCCACTCAACAGGTAAATGGGCTCCGAGCCGGCGCCAGTCGGGCGACTCAAGGTGGTTTGCGAGGAAGTGAAGGGTGTCGTCGAGCATGGCGCCGCAGGTTAACAGCAGCTTGGGAGGTTTACAAGCACTAAATAAAAATGCCGTTCAGTCTTAACTGAACGGCATTACGGCTAGGCCGGTTTTTTTTATGGTTGTCACCTGTATGCAGGTGCGGTGCTTTACTCGCCGTTCTTCGCCACTGCACGCTGATAGGCAGGCCGCGCCTCGATCAGCTCGGTGAAGCGGGTCAGATTCGGGAATTTGTCCTTGCCCACGGTACGCACCACTGACTGGATCGCGAACGACAGTTGGATGTCGGCACCGGTCAGATGATCGCCGACAAAGAAATCACGCCCTTGCAGCTCTGCATCCAGATAGCCGAAGTGATTCGCAATTTCACTGTGTATACGTGGATGCAAAGGGGTACCGGCTTCGCCCAGACGGCCTACATACAGGTTCAGCAGCAGTGGCAACATGGCCGAGCCTTCTGCATAGTGCATGAATTGCAGATAGCGATAGTAGTCCGGCGTACCGGGTGGTGGTGCAAACTGCGCGCGGCCATAGGTATTGATCAGATATTCCAGTATCGCACCGGATTCAATCAGCACCAGACCCTGATCCGCCAGCACAGGGGCTTTGCCGAGTGGGTGTATCTGCTTCAGTTCAGGCGGTGCCAGCCGGGTTGTTGGATCACGGTCATAGCTGATGACAAGGTAATCCAGTCCCAGCTCTTCCAGCATCCAGGTAATGCGGCGTGAGCGGGATTGTTTCAGGTGATGGACTTCGATCATGGATGGTCTCCGGTTCGGTCAGACAGGATTTGTATTATGCACACAAAGCGCAATGCTTGCCGAGCGGAAAACATTTCTCCCTTGTTGCTGTATCAGACGCATACCGCACAGTTGCACTTGCGATAAAGCAAAGCCAGTGCGGAAATGTCGTTGAACTGACTGCGCCAATTCCCGATGCGGCATAGCATATCTCATCAAATCCAATACCCATACAATCAGGAGGAGCTATGTTGTCAGTGCAGCAGGAGTACACGGAAAAGCAGTGCATGCCCGACGAAGCACTACAGGTCTTGCACAACGGTGATTGGATCGTGGTGCCGACTGGCGTTGGCGAGCCACCTGCCTTACTGACTGCTTTGTCTGAACGGCGGCGCCATTTTCAGAATATCCGTGTGGCGCAGATATTAGCGGTACGCAAATACGGCTATTTCGATCCTGCTACGGAACAGCATGTACGGCATGTAGCTTACTTTTTCGGTGCTGCTTCGCGTCCGGGCGGACAAGCCGGGCGGATCGATTTCATTCCCAGCTATTTCTCTGAAATGCCGATGCTGATAGAGCGGGGGCTGATGCCGGTTGACGTGGTATTTGCACTTGCTTCACCGATGAATGAAGAGGGTTATTTCTCGCTGAGCCTGGCGGCCGATTACACCATGGCAGCGATTGCAAAAGCGCGCGCAGTTGTGCTGGAAGTGAATTCGAATGTGCCTTTCGCTTACGGCAATTGCCATGTCCATATTTCCCAGGTCACCCGGCTGATTGAGAGTACAGAGCCCGTCACAGAAGTGGGCTTGCCTGTGATTGGACCGGTTCAGCAAGCCATCGGTCAGTACGTGGCGGAGATGATAGAAGATGGCTCGACGTTGCAGATAGGCTATGGCGGCATTCCAGATGCCGTAGTCATGCAACTGGTACAGAAAAAAGATCTGGGCATCCATACAGAAATGATAGGCGATGGCATTCTGAAGCTGATAGAAAGCGGTGCGGTCACCAATCGTCGCAAGAATTACTTGCCCGGAAAAACAGTGGCAACCTTCGCGCTGGGTTCGCGCAAACTGTACGACTACATGCATCAGAATCCTGCGCTGGAAATGCATCCTGTCGACTTTACCAATGATCCGTATCTGGCTGCAAAAAATGATCATCTGGTAGCGATAAATGCGACGCTGCAGATCGATTTGCTGGGGCAGTGTGGATCGGAAAGTTTGGGCCATTTACCGTATTCCGGTACCGGTGGGCAAGTTGATTTTGTGCGTGCAGCCAACCGTTCGCGCGGTGGCAAAGCTTTTATTGTGCTGCCATCTACCGCCAAAAATGACAGTATCAGTCGTATCGTCTCCACGCTGACGCCAGGCACCCACGTCACCACAGGCAAGAACGATATGAACTACGTCGTCAGCGAATACGGTGTGGCCCAACTCAGAGGTAAGTCAGCGCGTCAGCGTGTGCTGGAAATGATCGCCATCGCCCATCCTGACTTCCGCGCAGAGTTGCGTGATCAGGCGCGTCATCTGCAGTTGCTGTAAAAAAGCATACGTACCAGAGCAAATTCAGGCACAATGCGCTGGCATTGTTGCCTGTGATAAAAACATGTATTCAGGCATTGGTAAGCAGCATAATACGAAAGGCGGAGAATGAAAAAACTAGTCGTTTTCGGTTTGTTTTTGCTGGCTGCTGCGGCTCAGGCGCAGACCCCGGTATTCAAATGTGAGTCGGGTGGCAAAGTCACCTGGTCAGACAAACCTTGCGGTAGCAATAGTAAAGTGGTCAAGGTTAAGCCGTTGGGGTCGGGCGAACATAAGAATCCGGCCGCTGGTAAATATACGCCACAACCAGTCTCCACGCCGTCGCCGAAGAAATCTTAAGCCAGATTCGTGCTATGCATCTGGCGTGCCAGCAGCGCCGCCAATATCAGCAAACGCAAGGGCGATTCCGGTGCCAGTCCGGGATTTAATTCCAGCAGATAAGCATGGTGGTGATTGCGTAATTCCTGCGGCAGGGACCATGGGTGGTCCGACACACAAGCCAGCTCCTGGCCATTTTGCACAAAGCGATACAAAAAATTGTTCTGATCGCTATGCAGTTCCCCGATAAAACGTTCATCCGGATCCAGAATGCGAAAGCTGTCAGCTCGTTGGTGCATGCGCTGGCAATACCCAACCAGTCCGCCATTGCCATCGTAAATAGCAATTTTGACGGCCAGTAAAGAAAAGCATTTCTGCAAACGCAGTACGCGCTTGCCTTCCGGTGTACGCAATTCCGCATGCAAGGGACGCAAAGCCTCCCAGTTCAGGATACGTAACAGCCGTGTGAAATGCCTGTGTTCTAATTCTCTGCATTCGATAATTGGTTGCTGAGTCAGCGGATCAAAGATGTCAAAATGCTTGCCCATCTCCAGCAAACCCAGCTGTTGCTGAACAAAAAATTGGTTTTTGCGTAAAACGGCATGCATGGAAACGAAGACTTTGCGCTGAAAGGCGCAAAGATAGCCGCGTTCAGCCGCAGGCATCAAGTAAGAAAATGTAAGTTAACCGCGTCAACCATGACAAGGTGTGAATGTCATGCCTGAGCGCACGGCAACAGGACCACATGCTTAGCGCAGTGGCAGATAAATATCGGTCAGTAAATCCGCTGGCGCCGTGCAGCGCGGGTTGTTCAGGTAGTCTTCAAATGGTGGCGCATCGGCGGCTTCCAGTCCCGATGCGGGCAGCCACTGGCCACAGAACCATTGGTAGACCGCCTGCATGGCTGAGTATGGCCCCTGATAACGCAATACGGCATATTTACCGGCGGCCAGACTCTGCTGCGTAAAAGGTGCTTCTGCCACATCCTGCCAACCTGGCGGCAGAGAGAGGCAGGCGAAAGAACGCAGCTCCGCTTCCGGCGTCACTGCCGGATCGTCCAGGAAAACCCCCAGCCAGCGTGTTTCCGCGTTCATCCAGCCACGTGCACCCGCATGGCTGTTGAGCAGGTCAAACGATTGGCTGATGCCCATATAGCTGCCGCGATGTGCCAGCTGCAAGACCGGGATGGCGTTGATTTCGCAGATACTGACCGGATAGGCAGCGAGCTCGGGCGCGGTAGTTGCTAAAGTCATGGTCACTCCTTGTCGGCGAAAGCGGGCGGGTGGCAAGCCGTAGCTTTGTGAAAAAGTCCGGGTGAAGGATTGCAGATTCGGATAACCAACCTGTGCCGCGATCTGGCTGATACGCAGGTCGCTGCGCAATAACAAGGCAGCCGCCTTTTGCAGACGCAGACGTTTGACCGTGGCAATCACACTTTCACCATGCACGCCCTGATAAATCCTGTGCCAGTGATAGAGCGACATGCAGGCCAGATCAGCCAGTTGTTGCAGATCTAAAGGCTGATCCAGATGTTCATGCAGATAGGTGGTCACGCGCGCCAAGCGGCGTTCATAACTTTGCTGCAGCGGACTGAGCGATGACATGGGGCGCGGTTCTCCTGAATTGGCTTTGCTCTGGGCGTGGCACAGGTTGCGGTCAGTTGTCACACGCTGCGCGGTTTGATACCTATGTAAATGATGCCAGATTCCGGTCCCAGGTATTCTTCAAAATCCGTGCCATAGGCGCGCTCATAATCGTGCTGCTGTGCAAAGTGCTCCCATATGGTCTGCCATGTCTGGATAATTGCATCCGGCATGGTACCTTGTGCCGGAAAAGCCAGATAGCTGCCGCTTTGGATATGAACCCCCGGGGTCGTATCTATATCAGCTTTGACGCCTGCCGTAACATTGAATTCGCCATGCAGGTCCGATGCATAATGCGAATACACGCCATACATACTTTGGCTGAGATCGGGCTGGCTGGCAAAGAAGCTGCCCCACAATCCCGGGATGCGGCCATTGGGGCCAGTCTCGGCCGCGTTGGTGGTACGAACACAGGGGCCACTGACATAAAATCCTGCTATCTGTTGTTGTTTCATTGTTCTGTGCTCCGTTATTTGATGTTATCCGGCGTAGCCCGCGACTAAGCCCGGCTGCCTGGCGCTGCAGTGTATGTATCGGTAACTGCCGGGCATTCTGGCTGAACCATCACTGCGCAAAAAAAGCATAGCACGCTATCATTTCACAAATCTTGCGGAGTTTTTTGCTATTGAGACTGTTTCCTGTTTGAATAGCATGGGAAAATAGCAGCCGCTGCCAGTTCTGGCCTGTTTCCCTGAAAGTAAGTTGCATGAGTGTTCGTTTTCGTTTGCCTGCCGTGATGGCAGGTATTGCTGCTGTATTTGCGCTGTGTGTGATGGCGGGTATTGCCTGGAACTGGGCACCTGATCGTCCGCTACCGGACCTGACACAGCAATGGGCACCACCACCTTCACGCTTTATCGACGTGAATGGCTTATCCGTTCATATCCGCGATGAAGGGATGGCCGATGATCCGGTACCGGTCTTACTGATACACGGTACTTCTTCCAGTCTGCATACCTGGGAAGGTTGGGTCAGTATCCTGAAAAAAGACCGGCGCGTGATCAGCATGGATTTGCCCGGCTTTGGCCTGACTGGCCCGAATGCGGCGCAGGACTACAGCAATGCCGCGTATACCCGCTTTATACTGGATTTGATGGATCAGTTGCATATCCGTAAGGCTGTCCTGGCTGGCAATTCGCTGGGCGGTGAAATCGCCTGGAACGTGGCGGTGGCGGCACCGCAGCGTGTCGATAAACTGATACTGGTGGATGCAGCGGGCTATGCGTTTAAGCCACTTTCTATTCCTGCCGGATTCCAGATTGCGCGGATACCGATTTTATCCTGGTTCATGGATCACACCTTGCCGGCTTCTATGTTGGAAGAAAGCGTTAAAGATGTGTATGGCAACCCGGAGAAAGTCAGCCCTGCACTGCTCGCACGTTATCGCGCGATGACAGTGCGTGCCGGTAACCGTGCCGCTTTGCGCAAGCGTATCCGCACCCTGAATCTGGGTGAAAACGCGGCTGATATTCAGCGTATCCATGTGCCCACACTGATACTCTGGGGTGGCAAAGACAAACTGATCCCGCCTGAAAATGCAGCCTGGTTCGCACGTGATATCGCGCAGTCCAGACTCATCATGTTTGATGAACTGGGCCATGTGCCACAGGAAGAGGCGCCATTCGTGACCGCTGCAGCAGCCAGAATTTTTCTGGCACGCGACACGCGCTGAGTATGTGCTAAACACGTGCCGAACACCGACAAAAGGCCGGACGGCTTATATCTTTTAACTATGTCGACATAAAAATAAGGTCGTTTGCACGCCGTATCTGTGACCGTATGATCTGTTATCCCTCATGCCCTCAGTGGCATGGCTATACAGATTCCATACGATAATTTCAGCAGAAAGCACAGATGAAACCCTATACAAAGAAACGCACCACCAGCGACGCCATTCCATTTTCGCGCCTACAGTTATCGAGCCTGATTGCAACGCTCTTTATCACTGGTCTGAGCCCAGTCGCCTTCGCGCAAGTCAGCGCCGACAGCGATGCTGCACAGGTGATCGTGACCGGTACCCGCAGCGTCAAGCGCACCGTGTCTGATTCCGAAGCGCCGATTGATGTACTGAGTAATAAAGATTTGCAGAATACCGGTAGCCTGGAACTGGGAACGGCACTGGCCAGATTATTACCCTCATTGAATTTTCCACGTCCGGCTGTCGCCGACGGTACTTCTTCCAATCGTCCGGCTCAGCTGCGCGGTTTATCACCGGACCAGACGCTGGTGCTGGTCAATGGCAAACGCTGGCATACTACGGCGGTCGTGAATGTGAATGGTACAGCCGGTCGTGGTTCGTCCCCGGCGGACTTGAATACTATCCCGGTATCGGCGATCGAGCGGGTGGAAGTATTGCGTGATGGCGCTGCTGCGCAATATGGCTCGGATGCGATTGCGGGTGTGATTAACATCATCCTCAAAAAAGGCGCAGAAGGTGGTGAAATCCAGCTGGGTGGCGGACGTACCAGTCAAGGCGACGGCAATCAACGCAGTATCAGCGCCAACTTCGGCACGAAGCTGGGTGACAAAGGCTGGGCACGCTGGACTGTGGAACAAAAACATCAGGGTGATACCAACCGCGCGGGTCCTGATTTGCGTAATCCACTTGAACCCTTGTATGGCCGTGTGAATCAAAAACAGGGTGATCCTGATCTCGAACAAACTCAGTTCGGCGTCAATGCCGGTCTGGCATTGAGCGACGATCTGGAATTGTATGGCTTCCTGCAATACAGCCAGCGCAAGACCGATGCTGCCGCTACCTGGCGCACGGCTTACAGCAGCGGCACGACGCTACGTTCGCCTTTGTATCCGCAAGGATTTTTGCCAAATCTGGCAGCCAATAATGAAGACGTATCTGCAGTATTAGGTTTGAAAGGTAAAACCGCAGGCTGGCGCTGGGATACCAGCTTCAACAGCGGCAGCAATAGTTTTAGCCTGGATGTGAATAACACCGCCAACCTGAGTTTAGGTGCCGCCAGCCCGACCAGTTTTTATGCCGGTAAGTTGAAAAATACCCAGACTCTGCTGAATCTGGACGCGGCCACAGAGCTGGATATTCCCGGCTTATCGAATCCGGCCACGCTGGCGCTGGGCACGGAATACCGACGTGATCAGTATGCGATTTCCGCCGGTGAAGCGAGTTCCTATAGCGGTAGCGGCGCCCAGGGTTTTTCTGGCTTCCAGCCTTCGAATGCGGGTAATTTCCAGCGCCATAACTTGTCCTTCTATGCGAACCTGGAGGCAGAGATTTCGCGCCAGCTCAGCGCTTCCGTGGCAGTCCGTCATGAGAATTACAGTGATTTTGGTAAAGTCACTTCGGGGAAATTATCGGCCCGCTACGTCGTGGTGCCGGAACTGGCTTTCCGTGCCGCGGTCTCCAACGGCTTCCGTGCACCGTCACTGGCACAGCAGAATTACACCATTTCCACCACCAATCTGATCACCATTAATGGCAGCTCACAACTGGTGGATACCGGTACGTTTGGTGTCGCCACGGCCGCTGCCAAAGCGCTGGGTGCGAAACCACTGCAAGCTGAAACATCACGTAATTTGAGTCTGGGAACGGTATGGCAACCTGTGCGTAACGCTTCTCTGAGTGTGGATGCCTACCAGATCGATATCGATAAACGCATTCTGTACTCGGGCAATCTGGTGTTACCAGCCAGCCTGCAATCCTTACTGGCGAAGCAGGGCGTACTGGTCGGTGCTGCACGGTATTTTGCCAATGCCTTTGATACCCGCACCCGTGGCGTGGATGTGGTTGGTACCTACCAATGGCAACTGGCGGATAAAGACACGCTGGGCCTGACTCTGGGCTATAACCGTAATACGACCAGTGTCAGCGGAGTTGCTGCCAATCCCGATATCCTGACGCAAAACAATCTGACCCTGATCGATAAGCAAACCATAGAACGTGCCACCCTGAGCAGCCCGAAAGACAAGCTCAGCCTCAGCGCTGACTATGCTAGCGGTGCCTGGAATCTGCATACCCAGGTCACGCGCTATGGTAGCTTTGTTTCGCCGCAAAATAATCCTGCGCTGGATCAGACTTACAGCGCGAACATTGTGGCCGATATCGCCGTCAGCTATCGTACCGGCCGTTGGAAACTCAGCGCAGGGATCGACAATCTGAACGATAAATATCCGGATAAAGTCACTTCTAACGGCAACCTGAACACCGGTGGTACATTGCCTTACAGCACCTTCTCTCCGTATGGTTTCAATGGCCGCTATCTGTACGCCAAAGCCAGCTACGCCTGGTAAGCCGTATCTGCGATAAAGTAAAAAAAGCCGCTGATGCGGCTTTTTTCTTTGACGTTTTTTAATGGAAAAAATAAATAGAATTAAAAATTTATCGATAAACAGTAAATTTATATTGAATTACATATTTATTTTGCTAATATGACTCCAGTTATCACACATAAATGGAGTCGGTCTCATGTCTCTTACTTCTCGCCCTAAAGCGGCACATATCCGTCAGTTAAGTCGCTACTTCCTGTGGCTCACTACATCTGTGATCTGTCTCTTGCCGCTGAGCGCCTTAGGGTTCGTCGTGCAAATCTGGATGGCTCCGTCAGGACAGCAAGGCATACTTAGTTTCTTCTCTCATACCAGTGATGTACAGGGAATGATGGACCTTGCGCGGCAAGGCATAGCGCATGAATACCGATGGATGGCGACTACGTTTGTTTTGCTAAGCAGTACCTGCATAGTCTGGATTTTCATTCAGCTCAACAACATGCTGGTTTTTTTCTATCAGGGTGAAATTTTTAATCGACAGGCACTTCGTTGCGCACAGACTGGATTCTGGGTGTATCTCGCCTGGACTTTCGGTATCTATAGCGTGCAATTGATTGCGATTATTTTGACGAGCGGGTCCGCGCAATTATGGACAAACTTTGCAGATTCTTTGTTTGTTGAGCTTGTGAATTTGGGTATCGCTAAGTTGCTTGTTTGGGCCTTAGAAATTGGAACAGAGCTGAATGAAGATGCAGCACTGGTCATTTGAGGAGTAGTGATGGCGATAATTGTTAATCTGGACGTCGTACTTGCTCAACGTAAAATGCGACTCAATACACTGGCTGAAGCTGTGCAAATTACGCCACAGAATCTCTCAGTCTTAAAAACCGGTAAGGCTAAAGCGATACGCTTTGATACCCTGGAAAAAATTTGTGAAGTTCTGCAATGCCAGCCGGGTGATATCCTGGCTTACAGTCCGTCAGCATCAGACAACGAAAATTCAGATAATAAGGAAAACTGAACGGTATTCAGTAGCGATATTTATGCGATCATCGATGCTCACAGCTTTTTATCGTCACGGAGGATGGTATGGCGCGCGCATTGCTGGAGCAGTTGTGGACACAGGCTGGGGCGGATGTCGATTTTTGTCAGCGCCTGCAATTCACGGGAAGCGAGCTGCAGTTGCCCTCGACTTTTGCAGTCGGTACGCTGGCTTCGGCCAGTATTGCGGCACAGGCGCTGGCGGCGCAGCAGCTGTGGGAATTGCGCGGTGGTGTAGAGCAGCAAATCCGCGTCGACCGGCGTCATGCATTGGCAATGTTTCGCAGCGAGCGCTATCTGCGTATCGATGGTCAGGTGCCTGAGGATACCTGGAGTCCGCTGAGCGGCTACTATCCAACCGGTGATGGACGCTGGATACAGCTGCATACTAACTTTCCGCATCATAGCGCCGGTGTTTTGCAGGTGTTGGGCAGTGCGGCGACACGGGAAGCTGTCGCTGCAGCCATCCTGCGCTGGAAGGCAGAGGAATTGGAAGCGGTGTTAGCGCAAGCTGACATGTGCGCTGCCATGATACGCACTGAGCAAGAATGGGCGCAGCATCCGCAGGCGCAGGCTATTGCCGCCTTGCCCGCTGTTGAAATCACTCGCATTGGTGATGCGCCAGTTCGTACTTTAGCTGCTGCTGGCCGTCCTTTATCTGGTATCCGGGTACTGGATTTATCGCGTGTGATTGCCGCACCGGTGGCTGCGCGCACGCTGGCGCAACATGGTGCCGATGTGCTTGCAGTCGGTGCAGCCCATTTGCCGGAAATTCCTTTGTTGGTGATGGATACAGCGCGCGGAAAGCGCAATACCCGCATCGATTTACGCAGTGCGCCAGGACAGCAGCATATGGCACAGCTGATGCAAGATGCCGACGTTTTTCTGCAAGCTTACCGGCCAGGCGCGCTGGCACAGTTTGGATTAGATGCAGAAACCCTGGCGGCACGTTATCCCGGCATCGTTGTGGTCAGTTTGTCTGCGTATGGACAGCAGGGGCCATGGTCGCAACGGCGTGGCTTTGACAGTCTGGTGCAGTCGGCCAGCGGGATCGCGGATACGGAAGGTCAGGCCGCGTACCTGAGTGGACCTGGTAAATTGCCTTGTCAGGCACTGGATCACGCGACGGGTTATCTGGCAGCTTTCGCTACGATGATCGCTTTGCAGCGCAGAGCAAGCGAGGGCGGAAGCTGGCAGGTTCGCGTATCACTGGCCCAGACCGGGCAATTGCTGCAATCTCTGCCCAGACAGGCCCTTCACGTACAAGATGCGGAGTTAACAGCCGCAGAAATTGCAGCGTATTCTGAAATCACTGCGTCGGGCTTTGGTCAGATGCAGGCGATTCGGCCGGTGGAACAGATGCCGGCCTGTCAGCCTTACTTTTTCCTGCCGTCTATGCCACGTGGTACCCACGTACCACAATGGGGATAGGGCGTGTAAAGTGTTCGCAGCGGCGTGCCTGGTTTAGTGGAAGTGGGCCACGATCTGCTTGAATTCGCGGTCTATCTGTTCAGGATGCGCGCTACGTGTGATTACGGGTTCAGAGAAGGCCGCACGGATAGCAGCCTCATCCGGTAATAGTTTAACGTGCCAGTGTATCAGTCGCAGGCCTGCATCTTTACAGGCTTTGGCTTTTTGATAGTCAGTTTCGTGATGAGGGGTACGACCGCTTCCGTCGTTCAGTTCGATTGCCGCCACCACTGAAAAATCTTTTTTGCAGATGACATAGTCAAAACTCAGCTGGTTAATACGCTGATGCCATTCCAGCAGATTGGCACCTTTTTTGACTCCCAGTATGCGCGACATCTGTACCTGGGTCAGTACGATATGCTCGGGTAATGCTGTCGTCAGGCGGTGAAATAATATCTGTTCGGCTGCACCCACCGGACGTCGCAGGTAATAAGGCCAGTTCGTATTGGTAAGCTCAGGCTGCTCTTGTTTGCGGAACAGGCGGCTGGCTACCCACATCAACAGTAACAGCGTGAGGGTAAAAGCAAGGTATTTCACAATACTCTCCAATCCCGAATTAGTTAAATAAAAGACATGTAACGAATATTGAGCTATTACTAACTGATTGGCAATACCATTTTGATAATAATTCCTATGTTTGTAAAAGAATATTTCGACTTTTCTTTTGAAAATTTGATTTATATGAGACGTATAAAAGAAAAATTGGATTAATTTCCATATTTAATACGTATTTATGCGTATTCAGCGGGGTGCGTGAGATTGTGGTAAAAATGATAAAAATATAATTTTATCTGGATGGACAAGGGATGACTTGCTGAATAAGGGAGAGGACGGATCAGGCAAAATCTGGAACCAAGGGCAAACTTTGCTGTGTGCCTCAGTGTAGCGGCACAGCATGCGAGCCTATGCAAGGTGGAGATGGAAATAATAACTGTGCTAGGTAAAGATAAGACCAGTTAACACTCTGTGTGGGCTAGTATGCTGGCTCAGGGGCTTAAAAAATCCAGTAACAACTGACTGATGCGTTCTGCCTGTTCGAGTACTGACATATGGCCGCAATCATCCAGAATATGGCAGACCGCATGCGGTGCTGCGGCTTGCATATTGCGTGTTTCCTGCAGCGTGCGCATTTGATCGTCGCGGCTGGCGAGCAGTAGTAAAGGGCAGCGCAGTGCCGCCAGTTCGGCATGGCCGTCGGCACGAATGACACTGAGTTGCTGACGGAATCGCTCAACGCCTAAATCGAGTGACATAGACTGCAGTAAATCCAGTAAAGCTTCGCGCTCAGGATGGGCCGGATGGACAGCGCGTTGCAATGCAGTGCGGGTTTGCCCACGATATGGAAAGTCTGCAGCATGCGGATTTGCTGCTGATTGCGTTGCACCTCTTCCGCACTCGAAGCGCGCGCCGAGGTATTGAGCAGACTCAGGCTACGCACCCGCTGCGGCGCGATGGCGGCTAAATGACGCGCCACATAGCCACCCATAGAAAATGCTATCAGATGACATTGCTCAGGTAATTGCGGCAGCACATGCAGCGCCATCGCCTCTATGCTGTCGCCCTGCAGTGGTTCGCAAAGTATGAGTGGACCGATTGTGGCGAGCGCTGGCTGTAGCGCATGCCATAGACGTGCGTCACACATGAAACCGGGTAGCAGAACCAGAGGCAGGGAGGTCGTAGTCATCAGTCACACCAGGTCAGGACGCAGAAAAACGGCTATTGTAACCGCAGCCTGTGCGCCTCACGCCGATAGCAGTGCGGCTGATTTTTCCCGGACTGCTGCGAATGGAAATTGTTGTAGCAAGATGAAGGGCGCACCTGGTTCACTTTCATAGCAGAGCGCGATGCCCTCTATTTGCAGTGGTTCTGTCAGCGCGAAATGTCTTACTGCTGCCTGATAAATTGCGTTAGCAGAATCGGTATTGTCGAGCGCATCGGTCAGGGTCAGATGAAAGCGAAACTCTTCTTCAGTATAGGGATAACCCCAGTGCGACAACAGGCGTAACTGGCGGGCACTCAATTGCTGTTGCTGCCTGCGCGCCAGTTCTTCTGGTCGTAGTGGTGCGCGCAAATGATCAAACTCACGCACACTGTGCATGGCCAGTGCATTGATCTGGCTTTCATCCCCTTGTGGCCTTAGGGCCAGAAACTGACCCATGCGGCTGACCTGGGGGGCGGGGATCGTAATGGTGCTGCGGCTGGCGCAGAAGGTTTGCAGTGCCTGCTCCAGGTCGGCACGCTGATAACCTTCCGCCAGCCGGAAAGGTGCTTTCAGCGTAGCATGAAAACCATAGCGTCTGGCATCGCGCGTCAGGGTATGCAAGACCTTGGGAGCAACGTCCGTGACGCGCAGTTGCTGCCCTTCCCGCATATCGCGGATATCGCGACCCAGCCACAGATTACCGGCTTGCAGCCAGGCCGGGTTGGATATGGGGGAAAAGTAAAGCGCGTAACGGGCCATTAATCACCTACCTGATCACTCGGAAAGCGCAATGAATCGCGCAATAAAAAACTCATCGGCATGGACAGATTCGCGCCTTTAGGCGGAATCGCGCGCATAAACCAGCGTTCGTAAATCTTATAAATTTCACCGTCATGGATGATGCGCAGCATTTCTGTGTCCACGATTTTTTTAAAGGCCAGATCGTCCTTACGCATCATGATGGAATACGGTTCTATCGATAAAGGATCGCCGATCACCATGAAATCTGCAGGTTTTTTCGCTTCTGCTTTCAGGCTATAGAGCAAAACATCATCCATAGGAAACGCATCGGCTTTACGTTCCTCTACCATGCGAAAAGATTCCTGATCGCTATTGCCTTCGATCAGACGGATATTGAGAGAATTGATGTCGTTATGCTGTGCCAGCAATTGCACGGTGGTGGTGCTTTTGGTGGTGACAATGGTCCGGTTCCGGAATTGATTCCAGTTTTTGATGCCACTGTCGGTGCGTACCAGTGCTTTGACTGAAGAGAAGAAATGCGGAATTGAGAAGCTATATTTTTTGCGGCGCTCGGCATTATTGGTGGTGCTGCCACATTCCAGATCGATTTTATCTTCCGTCAGCGCACTGAAGCGGGTGGTCGAATCGACAGTCACATACTGGACTTTCAGGTTGGGCAGTTTTAATTCTTTTTTCACTGCGTCAGCGACTTTGTTGCACAACTCTATCGCGTAGCCATTCGCTTGCTGATTGCTGTCAGTGAACGCAAAGGGCGGCGTCTCGCGCACACCTATGCTCAGGATCTGGGTTTTACGGATTTTACTGACGGTATCTGCGGCGTGCGCTAAGCCGCCAGCGAGCAGGGTGCTGAGTAAGACTGCGATGTATAAGGGACGTTGCATACTAGATCCTTGTGAACAGGTTAAGCGGTGTACAAACAGGTATGCGCAGTGTCATAGAATTTCCATATTGGAATTTTGATACAGCTCAGTGAAGGTCTTGCCCATCCAGCCGATATCAACAATAAGTTACCTAAAGCAGTCTTAAGTCGTTCTTGCAAGCCACTCAGGCAGACAGATGTGCATCCATGCCGCAAATATCACCCGCCCTGCATCTTCCTGAAGTTATCAGCCCTCACAGGAAATAAATCACGAAAAAAACGCACAAAGCACAATAAAAATTTTGCTGCTAACGATACCAGTTACTAAAAATTATTAGACTGACATTTACAAATATTACAATATTTGCAAATATAAACAATATTCACTCATAGTCATGTTTCCGTCAGGAAAACATGTTAATGTTTTTTGAGATTTTTTTTGTAGATAGGCGTGTTATGCAGACTTTTTCGCTACCCGATATTGCGATACGGAACGCACGTATGGTCACTGCGACCCAGGCCATCACAGGCAGTCTCTTAGTCAGCCAGGGTAAGTTCGCCGACATCCATGCTGGCAATGCGGGCCTGAGTGGTGACGACTGGCAGGGCGACTATTTATTGCCGGGGCTGGTCGAGCTGCATACCGACAATATGGAAAAACACCTGATGCCGCGCCCTAAGGTTAACTGGCCGGTATTGCCTGCCATTATTGCGCATGATGCACAGATCGTCGCAGCCGGTATTACCACCGTACTCGATGCCATTGCGGTCGGTGATATCGAGCCTGACAGCCTGCGTACCCAGACCTTACACAGTTGTGTTCAGGGCCTGAGCAGAGCGGCCCAAGCCGGGGTGTTGCGTGCAGACCACTTGCTGCATCTGAGGCTGGAACTGGCTGAACCGGATTTGCTACAGTTGTTTACGCCATTTCTGGATGATCCGCGTTTGCGGCTGGTGTCGTTGATGGATCATACGCCGGGTCAACGCCAATGGACGGATCTCGATCATTACCGTACCCACGTGACCGGTAAGCGCGGCTGGAGCCATGAAAAGGTCGATCAGATGCTGACACTGGCGCTACAGCGGCAGCAGCGTCATGTGGCAGAAAACCGGCAGCAGATCGTGCAGTTATGTCGCCAGTCGGCGTCCCGCATTCCGCTCGCATCTCACGATGATACGACGCTGGCCCATGTGCTGGAAGGTGTGGCCGATGGCGTCACGATTTCGGAATTTCCAACTGCGTTGGAAGCCGCGCAGGCAGCCCGTGCCCATGGTTTGGCGATTGTCATGGGTGGGCCGAATTGCGTGCGTGGCGGCTCGCATTCCGGCAATGTGTCGGCCATGGAGCTGGCCAGACTGGGCTTACTCGATATTTTCTCTTCCGATTATGTGCCCGCCAGCTTGCTGCAAGCGGCGTTCTATTTACAAAATGCCGATTACAACCTGCCTGCTGCCATCGCGACCGTTAGCCGCAATCCGGCTCAAAAGCTGGGGCTCACAGATCGCGGAGAAATCGCTATAGGCTTGCGTGCTGATTTCCTGCGGGTACGCCTGATCGATGGCATGCCAGTCGTGCTCGGCGTTTGGAAGCAGGGACAGAAGTTGTTCTGAGTTTCATCCTTTTTAGCGGTTCAGCCCGAATCAAACCCCAGGAAATATGCGGTGTTTCAGACGAAAATGCTCTGAATGCCTTATTGATCGCTGTTCTTCACTACCGTGACCGTGCAGTTCGCTTCTGCCACTACCCGTGCCGATACGCTGCCCAGGTAGCGCCGTAGTGCAGAACTGCCGCGTGAACCGATGATGATGTGGTCGACATCATTGTTATGCGCATAGTCGATGATGGCAGTCGCCGGGTCGGGCGCTTCGAGTACGTGAAAAGTGATTTTGTCGGCCGCCATCTGCAAAGGCCGCGCCCAGTGTTTCAGATCAACCAATTGTTTGACATGGATATTCTGTCCTTGCTGAATCAGGCTGTCATCCATACCGATGCGGCTGGTTTTGCGTATGGTCAGGCAAGCCAGCCGTGCACCAGGTTCGGTTTGCAGCATGCGGCGCGTGATCTGGCGTAGCTGTTCAGCCAGTGCCTCTGAACCATGGGTCAGATCGAGTGCGGCCACGATGATGGGGGCTTTGGCTAATTGCTCGGAGACGGTGTGCTGTAACAGCGGTTCTGAACCGGCTGCTTTCAGGCGTCGTTTAAACATCGCCAGATAGCCATCCTGTTGTTGTTTGCCAGCGCGCGCAGTCAGGGTTAGCTGATCGGGATGTTGTAACAGGAAGCCCAGCTGTGCGGCAGTATCAAAGCGGTCCTGCGGATGGACCTCGAGACAGCGCAGGATGATTTCCTGTAACCAGGCCGGTAGGTCCGGGCGATGCTGACGCGGTGGGATGGGGTCGCGGTACAGCCGTTTCTTGAGACCAGCCACCGACGTTGGATGACCGTAAGGGCGTTCGCCGGTCGCCAGGTGATACAACAGCACACCCAGTGAAAACAGGTCGCTGCGTGGCTCATTGCGTACCCCCAGCACTTGTTCGGGCGAGATATACGGCCCGGTTCCCATCGGCAGACGGAATTCTTCATCGAGCAAATCAGGCAGACGGTCGTGACGCGATAAACCAAAATCGATCAGTACCGCCAGGCCGTTACGGAACATGATATTGCTGGGCTTGATATCGAGGTGGATCACATGTTGACGATGCAGATCATGCAGCGCATAGGCAATCTGTATGCCGGTGCTGACTACTTCGTCTATCGGTAACGGTGCCTGTTCAAAGCGGCTGCGCAGCGATTCCCCGGCGATCTGTTCCATCACAATATACGGCTGGGCATCAAAGTCACCGGAACCGAAATAGCGCGGCACATGCGGCCCTTTGAGTTTGGGCATAATCATTTGCTCAACCTCAAACGCCACAATCGCGGTTGGATCATCGCTGGAATACAGTAGCGGCACCTTCATGATCAGCGGTGGCACAGCCTGTTCCAGCCCGGGTTTGCCGAGATGGCGTGCGCGCAGATCGGTAACGCGCCATAACGCTGCCATGCCACCGGTATGGAGTTTTTCTTCCAGCCGGTAGCCGTCGAATTCCATCCCTGCCTGCAGGCTGCGTGCGTTCATCCCTAATTCCCTGTCAGTAAACGGTTTGCCAGTGCGGCCGGTAAGCCGGCGGCCAGCACTTTGCGTGCTGCACCGTCGTGGTCATAGGGCACCCGGAAAAAAGTCAGTTCCTGAGTTTCGGTATCAAAGCTGGCATAGCAGGCAGCCGGATTGCCATCGCGTGGCTGCCCGACTGAGCCTGGGATGGCCAGCCAGCGCCGCTGGCGCGACAAGGGGATGCTGTTTTCCGGCGTCGGCAGAAATTCGCCAGTCTTGCCGGTCATGGTCATGTGGTACAGGGTAGGCGCATGCACATGACCGCAGAAGGTAATCTGGGCTTTGCACGCATGCATACTGCGCATCGCTTCCATCACACCGTCTATGTATTCCCATCTATCGGGTGCCCAGGCATTTGCATGCACCAGCAGCAGTTCGTCCAGCTCCAGCCGGTAAGGCAGGGCACGCAGGAAATCGAGTTGCGACTGGCTCAGCTGCGCACGGGTCCATTCAACCACCTGGCGTGCGACAAGATTCATGCCTTGCCGCTCTTCCTGAAACAGGCCCGCGTCATGGTTGCCCATGACTACCCATGCGCCACGCCGGGCATAGTCCATCACAGTTTGCACCACCCAGCCCGGGTCTGCACCATAGCCGACCAGATCGCCCAGAAACGCATACTGGGATACGCCTTGCTGTTGCGCATGCGCGAGGCAGGCTTCCAGCGCTTCGCGGTTGGCATGGAGATCTGTCATTAAGGCAAGCAGCATGGTAATCCGTGAGTAAAGTGATAAAAACCGGAGTCTGCAAGTTCGCTAAGGATGCGCCCGGCAGGCTGACGCAGATACGTCGCAGGACTAGTGTAGCGGCTCAGCCTAACACCAGGCTTACAGACTGTCAGACAAGGCGGCACGGTATTGCTGATAGCCGCGTGCGCGCAATTCACAGGCCGGGCAGGTGCCGCAGCCATAACCCCAGTCATGCAGTGCGCCACGTTCGCCCAGGTAGCAGGTGTGGGTATCCTGCCGTATCAGATCGACCAGCGGCTGTCCACCCAGCTGGGCAGCCAGCGACCAGGTTTCTGCCTTATTAATCCACATCAGCGGTGTTTCCAGTTTCAGGCGGCTTGCCATGCCCAGGTTGAGTGCGACCTGCAGCGCTTTCATGGTGTCGTCACGGCAATCGGGATAGCCGGAGAAATCCGTTTCACACATGCCGCCGACCAGTACATTGAGGCCACGGCGATAAGCCAGGGTAGCTGCGACCATCATGAACATCAGATTGCGGCCGGGTACGAAGGTATTTGGTAAGCCATTTTCCTGCATTTCTATCGCGATATTTTCTGTCATCGCGGTATGGGATAACTGAGAAATCAGGGCGAGATCTATCATATGGTCTTCGCCCAGCCTTTCGCGCCATTCGGGCTGGATATCACGAATACGCGACAATAACTGCGGTCTGACCGTGAGTTCTATCGCATGGCGCTGACCATAATCAAAGCCTATGGTCTCAACCCGCGCATAACGTGCCAGTGCCCAGGCCAGGCAGGTGGTCGAATCCTGACCACCACTGAATAAAACCAGTGCGCTATCAGACTTGTGATGAGAAGTAAGCAAATTATTCATGTCGTAAAGTAAAAAACCGGCAAGGAGTGTAAAAGATCGAAACTTACTTCACAGCACCCTTGCTGAATGTTATGGTGAGCGTTGAGTCCAATGTTAACGCAAGCCCATGAGTTTTCATAAAAAATTTCTTTCTTCCTCCATCTTATCCGTCATTGATCAAGGCCTGCTCAGCGCGCTGAATTTTTTGATTGGCGCCTTATTAATCCGTCTGGTTGCAAAAGATGATTACGGCTTATACGGCCAACTGTATGTCGGTGGTTTGCTGGCGGGGTTGCTGGTCGATTCCTGGATCGCCGGGCCACTGACCACGGTGACCAGTGTGGTCAGTGAAAATACGCGCCGCCATTTATTGCGTACTTTCTGGACGCGTCAGATTTTCTGGACGCTGGTGATGGCTGCGATTGCTTTTTTGGTGGTGGAGTTCATTCCGGCTGCCACGCATTATGCGGAAAAAAGCTGGGGGCTGGGGGCAGCATTCGGCCTGTATGTAATCGGCAATGGCTTGCGTGAATATGGGCGTACTGTGGGCTTTATCCAGTCCGCGATTCCGCAGGTGCTGCGTCAGGATGTGGTGTATGTCTTGCTGGTACTGACAGGCCTGACCGGGCTGTTGTATTTTGAATATCTGGCCTTGCTGCCCTTGTTTTTGGTGTTGTCCGGCGCTTCACTGCTGGCCGCCTTGTATGGACGCAGCGCATTGATGCAACTGACCGCGACCCAGGCAGCGATCGAAACGCATGATCAGGAAACCCTGCAGGCACATCAGGAAACCATACGTAGTCATGGGCGCTGGGCGGTTGCCGGTGCTTTGGTCGGATGGCTGTCGAATTACAGCTATGTCTATTTGTCAGGCGCCATGCTGGGCGCGGCTGCGATTGCGGATTTGAATGCCGCACGCCTGCTGCTGATGCCTATACCGCTGGCAGTGGCTGCCTGGATACGGGTGGCGCGCCCGGTCGCCGGTCGCCTGATGCAGGAACATAACTGGACAGGCTTACGCAAGCTGACCTTGATGTCGGTGTTGGGGATAGAGGCGGTGGTATTGTGTTTCGTTGGCGTTCTATTGCTGGCCATGCCCTGGTTGCAAACGCATTTTATCGATAAGAATAAATACGCTGGCCTGGATTTGTTGATCATGTTGTGGGGTGCTTATTTTGCCGTGAATGCGGTGCGTACGATCGGCACTTCCTGGCTCATGAGTGGTGGCGCATTCCGTTCCATGTTTAAGCTGGGCGTCGTTACCTTGGTACTGGTGATCGCGATTACCACGCTGACCATGCCTTACCTGGCCAGCGCGGGTGCGATTGTGGCTTTAATTTGTGTAGAGGTATTTGAAACGGTGGTGGTCTGGCGTTTTATTCTACCTTCTTTGCGCCGGCAGGCAGAAAACGCGCTTGCAAATGGCTGACCAGCAGGCCGCTCACATACTGTTGGGCCCATAGCGGTGTGAAGGTATGGTCAGCGCCTTTGAAAATTTCCAGGCGTATCCGTTCACTGTCGCCCAGTAACACCCCGTGCCGCCCCAGATTTTCTGTCATCAGATCAACGCTGGCATCACCTGCATCCATAAGCAGCATGACTTCAACCCCGCGTGCCTCCAGCAAACGGAACTGACGGGCTACCTTGCCTAAGAAATGGTGGTCCTTGATCAGTTTCCCTATCAGTGCCTGGGAAATGGTACGCAGACGTTTTGCCACCCGTTCACTGAGCTTGCGTATGATCTGGCGCAGCCGGATATCGCCTTTGAACAGGCGTTTCCAGGTGTGCAGATTGCGTATCGCCTTGACATAGAAATGGGTGGATTTAATCGATTCCTGCTTGCGCGCAGTGATGGTGTCACCTGCATGCCATTCGAACACCAGCTGATTCATCAGTACCACGCCGCGCACCCGCTGATCCTCCAGTGCACTCAGGTAGGCGAAGTAAGCTCCCGAGCATAAACCGGCGACGACAAAGCCTTCGCAGTACACGCTGTTCTCCATGAAATACATGGCATTCCGGATATCGTTGACACCGCCGTCGGCATATACATCGTTTTCTGTGTCCTGCGGTGTGGCTTTGCTATAGCCGATTCCTGCTTTGTCAAAACGTAATACAGGAAAACCAGCCTGCGCCAATGCGCGGGCAAAGCGTACATACAAACGGTGAGTGCCAACCCGGTGATTGGCGCCTATATTACAGAGCAAGATGGCCGGCAAATGCGGGGCAACCGGATGCACAGGCTGACTCAATACTCCGCTGTAACCATCGAAATGCACCAGTTTTTCCTGAATCTGTGTCGTTCCTACGTGCAGGATTTTGCTGGTTTGCCGGTTGCTGCTGACAGGTGTTTCCTGGTCGTTGATGGGAAATGCAGGACTGAGCCAGGCCAGAATTTCACTCCAGATTTCATCGGGTACCACGCTCTCATAGGCATCGCCAGGCATCATGGCGGCGTAACCGGGTGTATTGCTCAGTGTGATATTGGTACCGGCTTCGTGCCAGTTTGTCGTTAGCTTGCTTTCCTGTCCGCTCACGTCATCACGGGCGATCAGCAGCACCGGACAGGCAGGCGCTGCCATGTTGAGCATATCAAGCTTCGCCAGGCAGGCGCGCATCTCTGCATCGAATACATAGCCAGTCAGCTCATCCTCACTCACCTGGCATGCAGTGTCAGTTTCTTCGGCTGGTGTGGTAGTGCCCATGGTGCGTAACACCCGCAATTCGCGACTGTAGGCACGGCCTGAGATCACCGGAGCCACGCCTATCAGTGCACTTGCCTCACATTCCTGTAGTACGCTGGCGGCCAGCAAAGCACCCAGCCGTAAACCGAACAGTGCGATCTGAGTGACCTGCGCGATTTCCCGCAGAGTCTGACAGGCACTACGGATGTCTTCCTGCCACTGTTCTATCCGGTTACCGGCCTGATCGCCTGCATCACCAGTATTGCGGTAATCGAAAAACAGTACATCAAAGCCTGCACGCGCCAGTCGTTCAGCCAGATGCTTATACGACCGGTAAGCCACCATATACTCATGCCCAAACGGCGCGCATAGCACCACGCCACATTGGCGGCTGCCGCCTGCTTCACGCAGATGGGCAGGATGATACCAGCCCATTAGTGGCGCTTCCGGATCACCGAACCAGAATGCCTCGGGCCTGAACAGAATCTGTTGGCTTGGAAATTGTTGCGAATTCAAACCTGGTCCCCGGTGTATCCATGAAGAGATGAACTGAACGCCTCAGCGGGCGGACGTAGCCGCTGCGCTGACAACAGGTTGATGGCGTTGACTTGTACTTTGACCTGCTCTGCAGAACCAAGCAGACGCATTCTGACCGTATAAACGACGCCCGGGCTTAAATGGAAATAATTATCCAGCGTCTCGGCACCAGAGACTTGTAGCTGTACACCATGTAAGAAGCGGCGGCAGCTCAAATGCAGACGCAGCATGCCATTCCCTTCCGGCTGCCAGCTGGCATCGAGTCCGGCATCGTTTTCCATACCGGCTAAGCGCGTTGCCGGGAAATGATGATCATGACTGCAGGCTGTACTTTCACCATTCCGTGTCAGATGCACGCTGGCCAGATGATGACCGGGTGGGCCGAAACGATAGGCATAGCTGGTATCCATAAAATGCGGCAGCAAGGCATCCGCACGTAGCATGATGCTGCTGTGTGGCGCGACCTGAACCGGCACGCTGATGTCGGCAACGTTGGTATCGGCATGACGTGTCAGCCGCAGATTCAGGCTGCCTTCCAGACTGCTGGCCGCGTCATTTCTGACATGGATGGCCAGACCATTCAGACCCTCATCCGTGAAGAACACCAGTTGTGCTGCCATCGCACGTTTGACGAAGTAATAGGCTGCTTTCGGTCTACCCGATGCATCGACTAGGCCCCAGCCGGCCCCGGCCCACAGATCGCGCCAGAACCAGATCAGCGCGCCATGACAGCCGGATTCATGGCGACGCCATTCATGCAGAGCCTGTGCCATGACTTCGCCGGTAGTCAGGCGTGACAGCGCGATGTAGCGTTCGCGTTCAGCATAACGCAGCCGTGCCGGGTCCAGTCCATATAACTGCTGCAAATAGTGATCGCGTACATCTTCAAAGTCCCAGCCTGTGCCATGGTCGCGTGGTATCGCTTTTTTCCACGATGGATGCAGCCCCGGGAAATCGCCTTGCCCGGACATACTGTCGAGCAGACTGTCTTCCGGCATATTAGAAAACCCCAGGCATTCGGAAGTGAAGCGTACACCGCTGCGACGTGCGTCATCCAGCGGACGTAAATAGGCGCCGATGCCAAAGTAATGCGCCACGCCGCTGTCGACCTGAAACGGCATGATGCCGCCGCTGGGGCTGGATGGCCAGTAAATACAGTCAGGCCGCAGCTCCTGACAAATTTGCGGCAGGCTCTCGCTAAAAAACGGATTGCTCCAGTTTTCACGCGGCTGTCCCAGCATGGCGGCTTGTTGTTCGATTTCGCTGTTGCCGCATAAGACGGCGATACAGGCAGAAGTTTGGGTGCGGTTTAAAAATGCTTTTGCTTCCTGACAGACTTGCAATCCAAATGCCAGGTCGGCCACCGGGTAATCCATATTGGCAAACATGAAGTCTTGCCAGACCAGGATGCCGAGCTCGTCGCACAGGCGGTAAAAGTGTGCGTTTTCATACACCATGGTACCGACTACGCGCAGCATATTCATGCCTGCATCACGGGCCAGCGTCAGCATCTGGCGCTGCTTTTCTTCGCTCGCATTCAGTGCAAGCAGATCGGCCGGTGTCCAGCACGCGCCGCGACAAAAAACCGGTACATCATTCACATGCAATGAGAAATTGCCATCCCGTGTGTCGACATGGATATGACGGAACCCCAGCTCGCCGAGTGCAATCAGGCTTTGCCCGCGCGCTGTGCTCAGCGCCAGGCAGGCGGTGTACAACTGTGGCCGGCCATGGGTATGTGGCCACCATAACTGTGGCGAGGGAAACAGCAATTCGCCTTGTATCGCAGTGTCGGCGCCGGTAGTTTGGTGTAAATCCAGTTGTTGGGTATAACTGCCTACGTGCAGGCTCGCTTGCAACAGTGGTTCATCGCTGATACAGCTAGCGGAAAAACTGACTACGCCGTCCTGCGCCGACAGCCTTGTTTGCAATTGCACTTCGCGCAGCCGCAGCGGTGCTGCATACTCTATCCAGATATCACGATAGGGACCGACTGGCGGCACCGGTGGCGACCAGCCCGGCATACGACCGAGCAGACTGGTACGTAACCAGCGCAACTGTTGTTGTTCGACCAGGCGCGTTTTCCAGCGTGGACGCGGGCGTTTTTTTGCCAGTTCGGTATGCAGTGCACAGCAGCGTATAGCCAGCGTACCCTGACCATGTACATCCAGTTCTTGCAAATTCAGCGTGTAGCGCAGGAACATATTGTCGGTACACTGCAGCAGTCTGTCATTCCAGAAAATTTCTGTATGCGTGGCTAAACCATCGAAATGCAGGTATTGAGCTTCCGGTAGCAAATCCAGCTGGCAGCGGAGCCAGACATCTTTATCATCCAGCTGTAAATCCTGAAACTGGAACTCCCCTGCCTGTGCCAGCGCTGACAGGGCAGTACAAGGAACCTGCACCGGATAACCGGTCAGAAACTCCTGGTCCGCCTCACTGGCCAGCGCATAGCGTCCAGCAGGCACGATCGCCATTTGCCAGGCTGCCTGCAGCGCTTGTAGAGTGGGCGCAGCTGTGGCTGAAGTGTAGTGCCCGTTCATAGCAGCGCTGACTGATCCAGGCTGTGTTGTAAGGCATGCATACCCTGATCCCAGTGTGCTGCCATCTGACTCACCAGAGGTGTTAAGTCTGCTGCGCGTTTGCCCATGACAGCCCGTGCTGTCTTCAGCAGCAGGGTTTTGCAGGCTTCTGAAATCGACTGAAACTCGTGTGCTGCTGTAGTGA
The DNA here is from genome assembly GCF_014284365.1 of Cognatundibacterium rugosum. GTDB lineage: Bacteria > Pseudomonadota > Gammaproteobacteria > Burkholderiales > Burkholderiaceae_D > Undibacterium > Undibacterium rugosum. The sequence continues at coordinate 85,099 of NZ_JACOGG010000002.1, read as the reverse complement.
AGTCCACGCCAGTACTTGCCTGCAGCCAGCCCAGATGCTGACTGCCGAGGCTGAAGCCGGCACCCAGCTGGCGCAGGGTAGCAAATGCATACGCGTGATAAGCCGCCATCCCCTGTTCTTTGAGTGCTTCCACATCCTGCACAAAAACCGGTAAAAATGCAGAAACGGGGTTGCTGTGTGGGCGACGTCCCAGATGTTTTCGCAGCAGTTGCAGCGCGATCGCGGCAAGCTCAGGTTCGGATTTGATTTGTACCCGATCCAGACGCACGAATTCAGCAAACAAAGGCATGAAAGCCGGATCATAGGGTTTGCCTATGCGGAAGGTCTCGATGAAATCCTCGCCCTGCATTTCATGGTAACTGCTATTGTGGAAATAACCCATGCGCTGCTGTTCGAGGTCAATTTCCTGTATCGCTATCGTGGTTTTGACGTGATTACTGCGATAGTCAGTACCGGCCGTATCCGGCAGGTAAAATGAATCGGTTTCAGTCAGCACCAGCCGCCCGCGTCTGAGCTGCTCACTCGCGTTGGGTAGCAAGCCACGCCAGACGTTGAGTTCCTGTACATCGATGCCATACAGCGCAAACAAATCTTCATGCGGCGGTTTGTAAAACGTCCACTGATCACCGTCGAAATCATTGGCAAATACCATGGATAAACAGGCCAGCGGGTTGAGACCTTGCGCATGCAAGACCTCAACCCAGACATCGATATAGCAATTGGTTTCCGCCCAGTCGCGATCCGGACCGTGCAGACTGTGCTGGCGGTATTCGCTCAGTACGATAGGGGGCAGGGCGTGCAGAGTCATAAGCCTAAAATTTCGCGTGTCGCTGCAGGCCAGCCAGCGGTATCCATGCCATGGGTTTTGAATAAGGCCATCACGATACGTTCCAGACCAAAACCCAGGCAGGCAGTATGCGCTACTTCACCATCGGCAGTTTGAATGTCAAACAATTTACCAAAGTGATCCTGGTGGTAATTGAAGGAGCATACTGCGGTTGGTTTTTCCTGAGAGATGACAGGAATCACGACTTCAAATTTTAATTGCTGCTCACGCTGATTCGCGGCCAGCATACGGCCACCGCGACCAAAGAAAGGATCAGATGCGACTTCGGAATGGGCGGGCAGTCCTAACGATTGCAGGATATCGATACCACGTTGCAGCCACAGATCACGCCATGCCACCACCATGTCCGGTGTACCTACCCGCACAAATTCGCGCACGCGGAAGGATTGCATACGGGTTGGTTCAGGCGAGGGTTCATTGCGGAATACCCAGTTCTGCATATCCACCAGACGACCGCCTTCGGGTAAGGTGCCGGTGAAACTTGGATAGACCGGATAGCAGGCAGCTGGTGTCAGACAGACGCCAGTCATGGTTTGCAAATGGGTCCAGGGCCTGCCTTCATGCACGTTTTCTATCAGTTCTTTGTGCTGTGCTTCGTTGCCGGTAAAGCTGAATATGGTTCCTGCCAGTTGTGGGAAGGAATCCAGATATTCACTGCGTTCCAGCACTTTACGATCCAGGCAAGGCGGGAAAGACATACGGGTTGCCTGATCGCCTGCTGCCACGCGTGAAACATAATCATCAAAGCGGCGCAATACTTCTTCAAACATCGGTCCGCGTCCAAATATGCCTTGTACGCCGACAGGAATAATATGACCGGCGGCAATCAGGTCATTGCTCAGTACTTCAGGAGAAAAATCGATAGACATGGTGCTTCCTTTATCAGTCGTCTTTGAGAACCAGCAACAGGTTGGCATTCGTCGCCAGTATCCTGTCATTACCCACCATCAGCGCGGCAGACAGGCTGTCTCGCAGATGACGGCTCATGCTGAACTTGCTGTCATTTTTATAGGCCAGAATGCCGCAGATGGACAGGGCCTTGATGACGATTTGTGGCAAGGCCTGAGTCGCATCTACTTTGAGATTATTCATTTTGAGCGAATACGCTATCGAAGAAAGCGGGCCGGTAGCAGCGTCGCTGGCAGCGGATAATTGTTCGTATTCGCTCAGGCAGGCCTGTACCGATGTGCGCAGGCTTTGCAGCATGCTGACTAATTCCGCCAGTCGCAGTGCTGTTGGCGGCACAGTGCCGGGATTAGACCTGGCTTGTCCGCGTACAAAACTGCGTGCCTTGTTGACTGCAGCAGTGGCACAGCCCAGCCAGCAACCACCCCACAGCAGATGTGATACCGGGACGACGGTACGCGCAGACATATCACCGAAAGGAACTTCCATGATCTGATCGCGATGACCGCTGGCTGTCATCAGGAAGGGCGGGCTGCAGGTGCCACGCATACCCATGGTATCCCAGTTTCCTTTTTGTTCCAGCTTGTAATCCACTTTGCGCACCAATATCAGCGACTGATCGCTGTTCGCAGCATCGGCATGCCGCCTTGCGGTGACCAGTAAATCATCGGCCTGGGCACCATAGGAAATGGTGGTGGCATCTTTCACCAGACGGAAATAGTCGCCGTTGAGCTCCACCGCGCAACGGCTGCGGCGCATTTCGCCACCGACACCCACTTCCGAGGTGACCGAAGCGATCAGATACTGATGTTTAACCAGATCCTGCAAATATTGGCGGTACCATGGATGATCAATAGCATGTTCAACCAGGGTGATAACCTGAATCTGATGCATCGCGAATATCATGGCGGTGGCGGCACACTGACGCCCCAGAATTTCACAGATCTCCACTAATTCACTCAGGCTGGCACCTGCGCCGCCGAGTTCAACCGGTATATAGGCGCTCAGCAATTTTTCCTGCTTTAATGCGTCTATCGCTTCTTGTGGAAAACGTGCATCACGATCTGCCGCGTCCGCGTGAGGAGCAGCAAAGTCTTTGGCTATCAGGCGCGCTGTTTGAATGAGTGAAGAGCTGTGCATGATCAGGCGCTCAATTCTTCAATGGCAGCATGAATTGCATTGATGCTTTCAAATACGCTGCGTTTCAGCATGCGATCCGGGAATTCCAAATCGAACGCGTCTTCCAGTGCCAGCATCACATTGACACTGGCATGTGAAGTCATGCCTGCTTCGTACAAGTCGGCATCATCAGACAGACTGTCGATGTCAGTGCTGAATTTACCTTGTTCCTTCAGAACCTGGCGGATTTTTTCTTTACTCATGGCTTAACCTTTTTTAGCGTTGAAATGGGGGGGGAGGAGCATCAGTTACGTGGTAGGCGAACTTGCATTTGTCTGGTTTTACGGATCGCGATCACGGTAGCCATCGCATATTCATGTTCATGACTCAGACTAAGTGAACAATGCAGGATGCCCGCTTGTCGTGCGAACTGTAAGGCTGGCGGATGCAGCCGGACAGAGGGCGCCTGACCGGCTGGACGTATCACTTCAATTGCACGCCAGGGCAGTACGCTGTTTTTGTTCAGACCCAGGATTTTCATCACGGCTTCTTTGGCGGCAAAGCGTGCCGCGAGACTGGCGACACGGCGTTCTGGTATGCCCGCGCAGTCGTTTATTTCAGCAGCGCTGAAGATTTTGTCCAGGTAACGTTGACCGAACTGAGCAATGGCGTTACGGACTTCGGGTATCCATACCAGATCGTTTCCAATTAATAAGTTATTGTCGCGTTTAGCCGGTACATGGCGGCGACAACGCACTGAAAAATTGGAGAAAACCGGGGCGCTGTACATGGCAGCCTGCAAAAGTGTAACTGAAAGTAATAGAATAGCCGAATGGCAATTTATTGTAGTTAAAAAATGTCAAGTTTTTAAAAAAAAAGACGAATTAATTCCGTTAAGAAATTAACTCGTCTTTTTTTTTTGCTTATTGTGTCAGCACATCCGATTTTTTTAATTTCCATGAGGAAATTATTGATGCCTGGAACAGAATAAATTTGCGCGTCTATCCGCAGTTTCAGAGCTTGTTGACACTCTCCAGCAACTGATCGACAAAATCCCCATCGGCATCATTGAAACGCAGACGCACCGGATACCAGTTGAGTCCCGGCGCGAGCCAGATATCGAGCTGCTGATCCCTGGAATCAGGTGGTGGCGCTTTGCTGACATGAATGCACTGGTATTCTCCGAGTGCCGTGCGTATCGTCTCTGTCCCAACAACTCTGAAGGTCCAGGTTTCTGCATCGCGGCGGCCTGCAACAAACATTTTCCATTCGCTGCCAGTCGTGAAGTGCGCGCTGGCGGCCCTGGCCTGAGCGATCAGTTGCCAGGTCGCGCTGCTACGGTCCTGTTCGCCACCCTTAATCGGATAAGTTTCAGCCGAGGTGCTGAATTTGATCATTTTATTCTGGCGATCAAAGCTGGTCTGGGTCTGGGGTTTGCCGAAGCGTTTTTCCGTGAACAGTTCCGGTGCCAGACCCTGTTCATCGATGCTGCCCTGGCTGCTGGTATCCAGAATTTTACCGACCAGCACCGCACGTGTTTCGCTGTGTATGCTGTACTTCCCATCTTGTTGCTGCCAGCGTACCAGTGCTGAACCACCGATGCTCAGACCGCTTTGTCTGGCTTTGATACTGTATTGCAGCTCTGCCGCAGGCGCCAGCTGGGTTGCGGGATAACTGTCTGCTGCCAGCGCTGACAGACTATGCCAAAGACATACACCAAGCACCGTACGGGTAATTGCGTGGAACATCAGGAATTTCCTTTCTCGGGAGGGAGGATGGCGGTCACATATTGACTGGTCACCGTACCATTCGATTCTGTATTACGGATTTGTACCGGATACCATTGCCAGCCAGGAGCCAGCCAGATTTCCAGTGTGGAGTTATATTTTCCGACGCGTGGCGGACGAATGATATGCCAGGTCTCGAGTTCGCCCATACGGGTCTTCAGGACTTCCTTTGCCTGTACCTGAAACAGAAATTCCTGCGCCTCGCGGTCTTCAGCCACCTGTACCCGCAATTGCTGTCCCGCCTGGAATAACTGTGGCGATCCTTTTCCGAGTGCGCTCAGTTGCAGAAAAATACTGGCACGGTCTTGCGCGCCAGCCTGTAATGGGGTGCTGCGGTTGCTGGACGAAAAACTGATGGTCTGGCCGTCGTGCTGAAAGTGTGTGGCAGTCTCACTACGGTTACGCCGTTTCTCACTCATGGTCTGCGGCTGCAAGCCGAATTCTGTCCAGTTGCCCTCGCTTTGCATCTGATACAAATTCAAGGTCGTGAGCAGCAGATCAAGGCCAGCCTGGACTTTGACCTGATAGCGTCCATCCTGAACGTGAAACGCAATTTCACCCACGCCATAGACCGGATTTTTGCCTGGGCTTTCGCTGACCAGCTTAGTCTTTAACACAGCGCTGTCCGGTGCGATTGCCGGATAGCCATGTAAGCTCAGACTTTGCCCGGATTCGGTCAATGGGGTCAGCACCGTGACCGGATCGAGTGCGATACTGCTACTGATTTCATCGACTGTACTGGTTACCGCACCGCGTTCCGTGACCGCACTTGCGATGGTCAGCGCTTCACTCTGGCTGATACTGGCCGCAGGTGGAGCAGGCATGGCCTCGCTGCGAGACTGTGATCGGGCCGGTGAGCTGGCAAGTGAGCGCGCAGGCGGTACTGTGCTTGGCGTGATCGCTGCTGTGACGGGAGGCCGGACACGCATTTGTACTGTCATGGGAGCCGGCTTGGGACTGAGCGCAGGCGTGGGCCGTATGCTGATTGCACCCCATTGCCACAGCAGCAGATGACCCGCCAGCGCCAGGCCGGCAAACCACAGATAGTGCATGCGTCCGGGCGGCGTCGCGGTCATCATTTGGCTGGGTGTGTAAGACATACGCGCAGTGTAAACTGACTTCAGCAGGATCGCGATCAGAATTTGTCTGAGACTTCGTGATAGCGCGCCAGGGCGCATGGCGTGATCCTGATTGAGTATTCATAGTTGACGGACTGTTATGACTGGTGCAAGATGAAATCCACCCGTCAGGCAGCCACCGACAGCAGTAGTCGGCAACAATCAGTGCGGACAGCCTGACCGCCTTGCCTCAATCCGCAGTGTGCGGCTATCGATGATACTAACCGGAGTTATCCATGCAAAATCCCTTTACCGGTGCGGAAGCACCAGGCCTGTCTCAGATGGCTGACCCGCTGGGTTTTATTAAAAAGCTGTGGGGCAGTATGCAGGTACCTGGTATGGTCACGCCACCGATGTCGCTCGATGAACTGGATAAGAAAATTCAGGATTTAAAGACTGTCGAATCCTGGCTTAACGTGAATATGAATATGCTGCGCGGAACCATACAGACACTGGAAGTGCAGCGTGCCACGCTGGCTGCCTTACAGTCTTTGGGGGACAGTTTTGTACAGCAAACGCGGGAAGCACAACAGGCTGCTGCAGAAACTGCAGCGGCGGCCAGTGCCGGTGCTGCGTTTTCGAATGCAGGCTGGCCGATGTCAGCGGCAGCGGCAGCGGCCAGTGAGCAGAGCAAGGAGGCCGCCAGCGATACAGCCTATCAGGCGCCGCCAGACCTCACTGCGAACCCTGGCAATGCTGCGTCCGCGGTAAACCATACGCCGCAGAACACGGCTTCAGACACGCAGAAATCATCTGCAGCGGAAGACTCAGCCCACACATTTTCGAATCCGGCGGTCTGGTGGAATTTGCTGCAGGATCAGTTTAAGCAGGCGGTCAGTCAGGCGATACAGTCTGATTCTGGCAGTGCCGGACAGACCGCGGCAACCCCAACTGCGGTTGCACCGGCAGCACCCGAAAAAAAATCACCCGCAGCACGGGCCAGCAACAAACCAGCCGGCACGAAGCGCGGGAGTGCAGCCCGACCCGTTGCGGGTAAAACGGCTACGCCTGCCAAAGCTGGTCAAGCCAACCCGGCAAAGCCGGTTTCAGCCAGTAAGGCCGGTACCGTTGCGTCGAAAAAAACGCAGAGCCGCCCTGCTGCCAGTACGCAGATGAAAACCAGCTTGCCGCTCAAGACAAAGACGCAAGCGAAGAAACCGACGAAGAAATGATTCATCGGCAGAGACAGGTTGCCTGTCATGCTTCCTGCTCCGTGCCGGAATGAACTTCAAAACGCTGGCTGAGCGCACTATTCGCTCGCCAGCATTTTTTATCTGCCTCAGTTTTGGGCTGCAGTCAGAGCAGCTTTCAGATCTGCGTCAGTCCAGTTCAGCGTACGGCTTTCTTTCGTCGCTTCACACGTAATCGTCAGTTGTGTCAGGCTGATCAGTTGTACGCCCACATTTACACAGGCGGTGCTGCTGCCTCCGACGGCGACATTGTATTTACCAGAAGTAGGACGGGTCGTCATGCCATTGGTTTCAGCGCCATACACGATATTGCCCAGATTGACCACGCGGTTTGCGGCAGCATTATTACGTGTATAGAAAAAACCATTGGCAATGCTCAGGCTGCTGCCAGTGTTGGTGGCATTGCCGGCGACTGCTGTCATGTTGTAACTGCCAGTGCCCAGGCTAAAGCTGGCTGCGCCACCACCGATCTGGGTAAGTTCTTTGCTGCTGTCGCTGTTGTCATCGGTTGCAGTAAAGCTGGCATTGCTGATCTGGTATTGTGTCAGTGCCGGGTTATCACCTGCATTCACCTTGATCGCCGTGCTGCTTTGGAAATTGAGCATTTTGATATTGCCGATCTGATTCGGGACGCCACTGAAGGCCCCCTGATAAGCGTTATCGGCAGGGAAGCGGCGCACGCAATTGCTCATGCTGGTGGTACCACCAGCATAGCTGACACTGCCACCCTTAGGGCAATTTCCGGTATTGCCGGCAATGACGGCAAAATCATGCAGGCTGTTCACCATCTGTGTGGCAATCCAGCTCTCAGCAAATACTTTCAATGCCTCAGTCAAGCCTGCAGAGCTGCCTGTGCCCGAACTGCCGCCAGAGCCACCACCGGAGCTGCCACCAGAACTGCCACCTGAGCCGCTGGAACCGCTGCTATTGCCGCTGGCATTTCCCGCATTGTCACTGCTACCGCCACCGCAAGCGCTCAATGCAGCGATCAGACTCAGAATAAGCAGGCTGGATGGAATACTTTTTTTCATACTGTCCTCGTTGTGAATGAATGAGAAATAATGGGTCTTCATTCGCTAAGACGGAGTAGTCAGAAAAAAAGCGTCACAGACTGCGATTTTTTTCCAGGGCTTGTTGTAATGCTGCCCGGGTTTGCATTTGCCAGACACTGTCGACCGGATCATCCATGCTTGCACGCAGTTGCAATGCGAGCCTGAACGCAGTGATCGCAGAGCCATATTGCGCGCGCTGCAGATAAATCCATCCCAAAGCTTCTTGCAGATTTACACTCTGACCACGCCAGTAGTCAGCCTGCTGAGGTGTTTGCAAATCCTGATATTCAGCCTGGATGCGTCGTAAGTCATCCTCTGTTTTGCTGACGGGCAGTCTGGCCAGCTCGCGCCAGGCCAGACTGCGCGAATAATCAGCATGATTGTTTGCATAGCTGATGCTCTGACGATAGAGTTGAGCGGCCAGTGCAAAATCCCGCTTGCGTAGTGCAAGCGCTCCTTGCACCAGCAGTCCGCCAAGTGCGCGTTTTTTCTGATCAGGCCAGTATTGTTCACGTAATTGCTGGCTGTGGCGCACGTGTTGTAGTGCGATTTCAGTCTCGCCCTGCATGGCCCGGGCGAGACCACAGTGATCGGCCGCCATCAGACGCAGTCGCGGATAACTGATGGCTGCCTGCATATCGATGTCGCGGCAGACTTGCAGCATCTGTGCCAGATTACCCATTCTGAGCAAAATCCGTAAATAAGCGACTTGTGCGCTTTCCAGATAGTCGGGTTTCTGTGTACGCCATTCCGGTAGCAACACAATGTCATAGGCGGTGCGCGCCTGCTGCAGTGCTTCGGATCTCTGCGTTGAATCGGCCAGTACATTCGCGATATACAGTCTGGCTTCCGATACCCGGTAATGATGTTTGCCCCAGACCTGTTCCATATTGTGCATGGCCTGGATCGCGACCTGGCTGGATTCGGCCGGGCGTCCGAGTTTATCCAGACAGATCGCCACACCCTGACGTGCTTCTGCGGTTTGCCAGTTATTTTCGCCGAATTCCAGCAGCCGTACTTGCAAGGCTTCCTGATAAGCGGCCAGTGCCTTGTCGGTCTGGTCAGCATTCAGATAGGCCATCGCTATACTGACCAGCGCATAACCCAGCTCATTCCGGTTTGCGTTGTGGCGTGCCAGTGTGATGGCCTGTTCCAGATGCTGAAAAATACGCGGGTCATTCGCCGCATATAATTTGCTCGCGCAGAGTCCGGCTTTTCTGTGGGCTTGCGCCAGCTGATCGCTGCTGGCTGCTGCCTGCCGGAATATCGCCAGCGCCTGCGTGGTTTGCTGACATGCACGTTGATGCTGACCTACACTGGCCAGCCAGTCTACACTCTCGATCAGGGCATGTGCATATTCGCTGCTCTGGTCGCCATACACCTGTTTTGCCAATGCCAGATTATGCTCATACAAGGTGCTCGCAGCATCACTCAGACCGAGCTGAATGGCCAGCTGACCCAGATCATGCGTCAGTTTGCTACTCTCCATTGGCAGCGAAGAAAAATCCCTGACCGCGTTCTGTATACCGGTTGCGACCAGGTCTTTCAGGCTCAGGTCGCGCCTGACCAGGTCGGGGTCTGGTTTTTGTTCAGGATTAAAAATACGCAATACGAATTGATACATGGCTTGTGCGCGATCCGCCTCCTGCCTTGCTTTATTCGCCTGATACAAAGCGACGGCGCTGCTGCTCAATACCACACTGAGTAACAGTACACTCAACGCGCTCAGTGTGCGATAGCGCTGAACGAAGCGGCTGCTGCGGTACCAGAAGCTGTCTGGTCTTGCGCTGACTGGCTCGTGATTCAGATAGCGCCGTAAATCACTGGCCAGCGCATGGGCGGTGGGGTAACGCAGCTCAGGGGTTTTCTGCAGTGCTTTGTGCAGAATGGCATCCAGATCACCACGTAAGTGCTGACTTAACTTACGATCACTGACACGGCTGGAAGCGGGCGCTGGCTCCTGATGCAAAATCGCTTGTTCCAGTGCGCGTCGTGAGCGGTCTTCCGGCTGATAAGGGTTGTGTCCGGTCAGCAATTCGTAGAGGACCACGCCGAGCGCATACACGTCCGTGGTAATGCCGATTTCCTGGTTACCCAGCTGTTCCGGTGATGCATAGCGCCAGGTTACCGGTTTGCCCTGAAATGCCTTGATCTCCGTGAGTGCCGGTGTATCGTTATGCGCATCGGCCTGTAAGATGTGGGCAATCCCAAAATCCAGCAGACGTACGTAGCCTTCGCTGGTAACCAGTATATTGGATGGCTTCAGATCGCGGTGTACCACCAGACGCGAGTGAGCGTATTGCACAGCGGAGCAAGCCTGTACCATCAGCCTGACCCTTGCCGCTGTATCCAGCCCCTGGCTGTGACACCAATCCTGAATGTGCATGCCTTCGATAAATTCGAGGGCGAGCCAGCTTTGCTGCGACTTATCCATACCGGCATCGTACAGGCGCGCAATATGTGGATGAACCAGTTGAGCCAGAATGTCGCGTTCTCGTGCAAAGCGCTCCATGACCCGCTCGGACAGATTATCCGCATGCGGTAATTTTAAGGCGACTTCACGCCGGAACTCTCCCTCTTTGACTGCCAGCCAGACGCTGGCCATGCCACCCTCACCGAGTTTACGCAGCAGACGCCAGGGGCCAATCTGACTATCGGGCTGGAAGTTGCGGCGCAGGCTCAGGCTGCCGTCATCGGTCAGCGTGATTTTCGGAATAGTCGACATGAATTCGTCTTGTTCCGCTTGCCAGTGCGCCTGCGCCAGGCTATGCAGACGCGCGCGCAGGTGCTGCTGTGGCGGTGGCAGGTTGTGCAGGAATTCGCGCTGCTGATCTGCTGAGAGTTCCAGCAGCTCGTCGAGCAGGACAGAAATGGCTTGCCAGTCTTGCGTATTGTTGCTCAAAGGTGAACTCCGCGTATTCTCCGTTTTATTTGTATCAGCTTATGGCTCATAACGTATTCACCCCTGTCAAAGCGTCATTGGGTCACAAATAAAGTTGGGACAGAACGGACACGCCAGGATTTTATTGGCGCAAGGCTTCATACAGCCAGGCCCTTGCTTTTAGCCAGTCGCGTTGGACGGTACGTCTGGCAACACCCAGAAATTCAGCCGCCTCTTCTTCAGTGAGACCAGCGAAATAGCGCAATTCAACCAGCTGAGCCAGCCGTGGCGCCAGCTGTTCCAGCTCAGACAGCGCATCGTTGACACGCAGCAGTTCGGAAGTGTCGGGATGGCTGATGAGTAGCTCTTCATCCAGCGAAATATGATCCACGTCACCACCATTCCGCTGCGCCTGACGCTTACGTACATAGTCGATGACGATGGTGCGCATCGCTTTGGCTGCATAGGCCAGAAAAAAGTGGCGCTGAGCACCTGGTAATTGCTGCAGATTTTGTAAGCGCAGCCATAACTCAGCGACCAGTTCCGTCGTATTGAGTAAGGTCAGATGTCCGCTGCGGCGCAGCCGGGATTTCGCGAGCTGACGCAATTCCGGATAGATCATTTGCATCAGACGCCCGGTTGCGTCGGGATCGCCCTGACGTGCATGTTGGAATACCGTGGCAAAGTCCTGCATAGCATGTAGGCTGATTGATAAATTAGTTATTGTATCGGACTTCACTGCAGAAACCCGTGTTCTGTACACCGGCTGTGGTACATCACTCACGCTTGGTGCGGGACTTGCATGAGATTTGGTAAATCTGCATAAATAAGGTATTTTCACTCTCAGTATGGCGCGACTCAGGCATTGCGATATACCCTGGCTTAATCAACACCCTAGATGAACAATGAAAATCAGACTGATACCGCGCTTATTGGGCCCAATTCTGTTGCCGGCGTTTATAGGGCTGTTTGTCCTGTTATCAGGTAGCAGCACTGCGCGCGCGCAAGTTCAGACGGTGCCATTGTTTTTACAGGAAAATCTGGATATCCATGGAAGGCAGTTACCCATCGATAAAGACCTGGAAAAAATTCTCATCTATTTTGAGCGCGAATCGGGCTTGCGTTTTGACTGGCGCATGCTGCCCTGGAACCGCGCGCAGATGTTAGGACGTAATGGTGAGGGCATCGTATTTGGATTGTCTAAATCACCGGAACGGCTAAAGTATTTTCAGTTTTCCCAGCCTATCGTGAGTGAAAAGATCTGGGCTGTCACTTATGGCGAGCCACGTCAGAATTTTCGTACGTTGGAAGACTTACGGGGGAAAACGGTGGGTATAGGCCGGGGTTTCAGTCACGGGATGGATTTTGAAAAAGCCAGGAATGTGGTTTTTACCGTACAGGAAGATTCTGCATCCTCTGGTGCGCGCTTCAAAAAACTCATGAATAAACGCAGTGATCTGATGCTGTGGCCTGTCCGTCAGCTAACTACCGCGGCGCAGGTCGAGGATTACCTGAACAACAAACTGCTGCCCAGTTTTAACGATCCGGAATTGAAGGGGAAGCGTTTTCATGTGTCGCAAAAGCCAGTGTTTTACGATACGGTACATTTTGCCGTTGCCCAGGGTAAGTATCAGAATGAGTTGGCCAAACTCAATGAAGTAATACGGCGCGGTACCGACAATGGCGAGCTGCCAAAAATCATGGCGAAGTTTTATTAGCGCCTGCGAATATTTAAATTGCAAGCTGCCGCAAAGTCTGTAAAGCCTCTTTAGTCCAGGTGATGCGGCCTTCTTCATAGGCGATACCGGCTTTCAATATCAGATAATGAATCTGTGCTTCGCGTCCGGCGTTGGAGCTACTAAAATCGCGCTGCTCAATAGCGCGGTAGGTAGCTAATTCCTGCTCATGCAATTGCAGTCGTTTTTCCAGCTCTTCCACCATGCCCAGCGGTCCTATCGCCGCATCCGCCCTGAGTTTCAGCATTAGTTCATCCCGCAGGCGCAGCGGCGCACTGCTTTCGGCAGCCCAGCGTTGTAATTCAGCGCGCCCGGCTGGCAGTACATCAAATTGCTTTTTACCGGAGCGGCCACCTTCGACTTCGCTGGACGAGACCCAGCCCTGCTGCTCCATCCGCGCCAGTTCCCGATAAATTTGCTGATGGGTGGCATGCCAGAAATAGCCTATCGACTTGTCAAAGCGCCGCGCCAGCTCGTAGCCAGAGCAGGGCTTTTCTATGATTGAGGTCAGCAGGGCGTGTTGTAATGACATGGACGGACCTTAGAGTAAATCTTCGAGGTGGATCATCGACATTTTATATGCAACTGGTTGCATAAACAAAATTTGTTCGCTATTCTGCGATGCACAGTCAGAATACTTTAGCTATTCAGTCCATACCAGATCAGCGCACTGTGGCTTACAAGCACAAAGCAGCTGTGGTACGCGTTCTGACCGTATTAACCTATCGCGCTGTCGCCATAGCGATACGGCACAGGGGATGAGACAGAGTCAAGGCTCTGCCGCCCGCTTCCTGCTGCTGTAAGGCTATCGCTGTCGCGCAGACACATTGAGGAAAACCCATGGCATTCTATCCCCACCTGACTAAACCGCTGGACCTTGGCTTTACGACCTTACCGAATCGCTTACTGATGGGCTCCATGCACGTGGGGCTGGAAGAAGTGGACAATGGCTTCGAACGCATGGCCGCCTTTTATGCCGAACGTGCACGTGGTGGTGTGTCGCTGATCGTCACGGGTGGTATCGCACCGAATGAGCGTGCGCGTCCTATGCATGGCGGTGCCATGCTGACTACCGAAGAAGAAGCGAATCATCATAAAATCGTGACTGAAGCGGTACACCAGGCCGGTGGCCGCATCGCCATGCAGATCCTGCACTTTGGCCGTTATTCCTATCAGCCTTCATTGGTGGCGCCTAGCGCATTGAAAGCGCCGATCAATCCTTTCACCCCGCATGCACTGAGCACCGCTGAAGTCGAGGAAACCATCAGCGACTTCGTCCGTTGCGCCGGTCTGGCGCAGTTCGCCGGTTATGATGGCGTTGAAGTCATGGGTTCCGAGGGTTACCTGATCAATGAATTCATCGCTGCGCGTACCAATCAGCGCGATGATGAATGGGGTGGCGCATATGAAAACCGTATCCGCTTCCCGGTAGAAATCGTGCGTCGTATCCGTGAAAAAGTCGGCCCGGAATTCATCATCATTTATCGCCTGTCCATGCTGGATCTGGTGGAAGGCGGTTCGACGCTGGAAGAAGTGATACAACTGGCGCAAGCGATAGAGGCGGCCGGTGCCACCATCATCAATACCGGTATAGGCTGGCATGAAGCGCGTATCCCGACGATCGCGACCAAAGTACCACGTGCGGCGTTTGCCTGGGTCACCAAAAAACTCAAAGGCCATGTCTCGATTCCGCTGGTGGCGACTAACCGTATCAATACGCCGGAAGTGGCTGAGCAATTGCTTGCAGACGATTATTGCGACATGGTGTCGATGGCGCGTCCGTTGCTGGCTGATCCGCTATTCCTGCGTAAGGCCGAGCAAGGCCGCGCGGATGAAATCAATACCTGTATCGGCTGTAATCAGGCCTGCCTCGATCATACTTTCGGCGGCAAGCTGACTTCCTGTCTGGTCAATCCGCGTGCCTGCCATGAAACCGAAATTATTGATGCGCCTGTGACCCAGGTTAAGCGTATCGCTGTGGTCGGTGCAGGACCAGCCGGGCTGTCATTTGCAACCACCGCTGCCAAGCGCGGACATAGCGTGACTTTGTTTGATGCTGCTTCCGAAATCGGCGGACAATTCAATATCGCCAAACAAGTGCCGGGCAAGGAAGAGTTTTACGAAACCCTGCGCTACTTTGCCAAGCAAATTGAACTGACTGGCGTACAACTCAAACTCAATACCAAAGTCAGTGCGGATGATTTGCGTGACTTTGACGAAGTGGTGCTGGCCACCGGTATTACACCGCGTGTACCTGCTATTCCGGGTGTCGATCATCCTAAGGTACTCAGCTATCTGGATGTCTTGCGCGATAAGAAAGCCGTCGGTCAATCGGTCGCGATTATCGGTGCTGGCGGTATCGGCTTCGATGTGGCGGAATACCTGAGTCACAGCGGTACCAGCCCTAGTCTTGATCCGGCCAAGTTCTTTGCTGAATGGGGTGTCGATACCAGCTATCAGCACGTAGGTGGCCTGACCACGCCACATCTGGAAGCACCTGCGCGTCAGCTGTTCCTGTTGCAGCGTAAAACCTCCAAAGTCGGTGATGGTCTGGGTAAAACCACAGGCTGGATACATCGCACCGGTTTGAAAAACCGTCAGGTACATATGATCGCCGGTGTGTCCTATGACCGCATCGACGATGCTGGTTTGCATGTCACGGTCAACGGTGAACAAAAGCTGATCCCGGTCGATAACGTGGTGCTGTGCGCGGGCCAGGAACCTAAGCGTGATTTGCAGGCGGGTCTGGACGCACTGGGCAAGACGGTACACCTGATCGGTGGTGCGGATGTGGCGGCAGAACTGGACGCCAAACGCGCGATTAACCAGGGTACACGCTTAGCTGCGGTGATCTGAGTCCAGTATCCATCTTCAGCGAAACCGGTAACAAACAAGGGAGCGCAATAGCGCTCCCTTGTTTTTATAACGGACTTTTGTTGCCCTGACTGCGTGCTTTGACTCATGCACTAGCGGCTGCTTTTTTATCGTGTATCAGCAGATATACACCGATCAGGAAACCCAGTACGCTCAGGCTGCATACATAATAAGCCGGAGCAAATTTCTCGGTTTTCAGCCACAGCGAGACCATCATCGGCGTCAGCCCACCGAAGATGGCATAGGCCACGTTATACGAAAACGACAGGCCGGTAAAACGTACGGTGGCCGGAAAAGCATTGACCATCACATAGGGTACCGCGCCAACCAGACCAACTGAAAAACCAGCCAGTGCGTAAGCACCGTACAGTGTGGAAGGGTCTTGCAATACCGTGCTGTAGAAATAGTAAATCACCGTGCCAAGCAAACTGCTGCCCAGAATAAAAGTCCAGCCGCCACCAATTTTATCGATCAGTCGTCCCGCCAATATGCAACCCAGTGTGAGTGCAATGGTAGCCAGCGAATTCGCCTGCAAAGTCACGGCCGGTGCCAGCCCCAGCTGCTTTTGCAAATAGGTCGGCGTCATCAGTATCACCACCACTATCGCGGCCGATAACAGCCAGGTCAGCAACATCGATAAGACGACGGCGCTTTTATGATCCCTGAGTACGGTTTTGAGCGGGAATTCTGCGGCCAGCGCTTTTTTCTCCTGCAGTTCTTTGAATACTGGTGTTTCATGCAGCCAGCGGCGCAGGTACATCGCGATAAAGCCAAACACACCGCCGACGATGAAAGGAATACGCCAGGCCCAGGCTTCGATTTCAGCCGGGCTGTAGCTGGTATTAATCAGCGTTGCCACGATCGAGCCCAGCAAAATACCGGCCGTCAGTCCGGCAGTCAGGGTACCGCAGGCATAACCGGTATGCTGGCGCGGCACATGTTCGGCCACAAACACCCAGGCACCCGGTACTTCGCCACCGATTGCAGCACCTTGCAGAATACGCAAAGCCAGCAAAGCCAGCGGCGCTGCAATACCGATCGTCGCATAAGTCGGCAACAAACCCATGGCAAAGGTGGGTAAGGCCATCAGAATGATACTCAGGGTGAACATCTTTTTGCGTCCCAGCAAATCTCCGAAGTGGGCCATGATGATACCGCCCAGCGGACGTGCCAGATAACCGGCCGCAAAAATTCCGAAAGTCTGGAACTGACGTAACCAGTCCGGCATATCAGGTGGGAAGAACAGCTTGCCAATGACGACAGTAAAAAAGACGAAAATAATGAAGTCGTAAAACTCCAGCGCGCCGCCCAGTGCGGCTAATGCCAGCGTTTTCATGTCCTGCCGGTTCAGTGGCCGTGCGGCCTGCGGGGTACTGCTGATTGCCATTGCATGTCTCCTGGTTGGGATGGCTGCGCTTGGAAAGGCAGACTGCCAGCAGCGTATGCAGCCTTAGGTGTGCCTTGCGCAGTGTTGTATTTGCAAAGCAGCATAACGAGGCTGACTCAGAATTGCAATCGCTGATACATGCAAGATTTTCAACTCAGGCTGAACACAGACAATGTCAGCACAGGGATTTACTGATTCGCTGCCTTTTTCAGCAGGCGCATGAGTCCGCCCAGAACAGGCAATTTTTCATACAATTCTTCGGCAGCATCCCAGTAATCGCGATGCATTTCAACCTGCCCCTGCGCATTGAAGCGTACGTGGGTGGCACCGCGTATGCATTGTTCGCTGCGGTCAAAACGCTTCATGCGGAAATAGAATTCCCAACATAAAAACGCCGTATTGTCCTGTAATACCGTATTGGTGACTTTAAAACGCGGCTGATCAACCTGTACAAACATGTGCTCAAAAATGCGCGTAATGGCGGGCAGGCCGCGCACTTCATTGAAGGGATCTTTAAAACTTGCATCCGTACTGTAAATCACGGCGAGCTGACTGACCGTAACAGGACTGATGTGTTCAAAGAACTGTACCAGGTTATGCAGACTGGTCTGATAAGACATGCGCTACTCCGGGAAAAATGACAGCTAAGACGCAAACGGTCGCTGCGCTCAGATCTGCGTATTGCTTAAAGTCCTGTGACTTTATGCACCAGATAAAAGTAACTACGATACGGCAGCAGACGCGCCAGCCGCAACCAGTTGGTGAAACGATGCGGAAAATGGATATGAAAGTCACCGCGTTCCATACCTTGCACAATCGCACTGGCCGCCTGATTGGCGGTCATTAGTGCAGGCATGGCAAAGTCGTTATCGGCCGTGAGCGGGGTATCGACAAAACCCGGATTAATCATATACACCGCAATATTTTTGGGACGCAAATCCAAAAACAGGGATTCACATAAATTGATCACTGCCGCCTTGCTCGGACCATAAGCGAGCGCCTTGGGCAGGCCAGACAATCCAGCGACAGAGCCGACGATGCCTATGCCACCTGATTGCTGCCTGAGCAGCTCAGGCAGCACCACATCGAGGCAATGATAAACCCCGCGAATATTGATATCGAGGATGCGGTTGGCCGCATCCAGGTCGAAACTGTCTGCGCGCATTTCGTTGTAGGCACCGGCCACGACCAGCACCAGATCGATGCCCTGCCATTGTTGCATAAGACGCGCATGTACCGCGCTGACACTGACTGCATCGGTGATGTCCAGCGCGGCTACGCAGGCGGCGCCAAATGGTGCTGCCAGCTGTCGCAACGCAGCTTCGTTACGTGCAGATACGGCGACCCGTGCGCCACGCTGCAGCAACAGGCGTGCGGTCTCTGCACCGATACCGGTTGAGGCACCGATAATCCAGATGCGTTTTCCTTGCCAGTTATGGATAGGCGGGTTCATGGCCTTGGTCCATCGCGTTTAGTGAAGGACAGAGTGACTGTGCCCAGATGCACACCGAACTTACGCATTTGTGCGCGGTTCAGCATCACTTTGTCGTCCATCTGTACCATCAGGTCATCAAAGTCGACGTTGATAATGCGTCCATCCACCGGCAAGGCCAGCACATAATTCCAGTGCAGCGTGTTCCCGGACACGATGCCTTGTGCTTCACCCACGACGTCAGGCGCAGTACCCGTGAAGCGTCCAGGTGCGGTTTTTTTCAGCGTCCAGATACGGGTTTGTTTGCTGCCATCGGAATAACTGAAGTCTTCATGCAGGGTGCCGGTATCGCCTTGCCAGTCGCATTGCATCACAACCGTAAAGCGTTTCACGATTTCGCCTGAACGGTTTTGAAACATGCCCCAGGCATCCAGCTTGCCATTGAAATAGCGCTGCAATTCCAGCACTGGCTGTTCCTTTGCATATAGCGCAGAATCATAGGTGCTGGCGCAGGAGCTCAGCAATGCAGCCAGCGTCAGCGCGCCAGCCAGTTTCAGGCCGGACAGCGCCCAGGTGCGTTGCAGACGTGTTTTCATGTGCGTTTCCTTCAGCTAATCAATAAGAGCGTTCAGACTCAGGGCGCAGTGCCCGTGCTGTACCCGGCGCTGTTACCGGAACCAGCCAGCAATTGCTTGCGTAAGGCCGGTGCCGAGGTATTCGGATGCAGCCAGATCGCAAAAAAAGCCTGTGCAAAGTCGGCATCTTTGACTTCAGCGAGCAGTTTTCCGTCCAGGTAAAAGCGAGCGCCACTGGCGCCATCATAGATGCCGGTGATATGTGTGCCTTCTTTCACGTCTGGGAAAATCTGCTGCATCGTGGCCAGCCATTGCTGCCGTTTTTCCGGCGTGCCGACCTGCAGTTTTTCCATTTCATCCTGACTGGCCTGCGCAATCTTTTTACCGACCAGACTGCGCGCATAGCGCAAATCCAGCGCATAGCGTTTCAGGTCGGGACGCCAGCCTTCCGGGCCAGTCCACAGGCTGGCCTGGTAAATCGCCAGCCCAAACCAGCGGTAGCCACCGCTGCCGGACAGACGCGCCTTGCCCAACTCTTGCTGGATATGGGGCGCCGCGCTTTCGCTCTGGGTCTGCGCTGGAGATTGCGCCTGGATCTGAGCTTGAGTCTGGCTGCTGGCATGCAGCGGACTGAAGCAGCTAAGCAGCAGTAATCCGGTCTGCAGCCAGCGTAGCTGCGAGGCGGGTCGATGTGCTTGGATGGCTTGCGGTTTCATCGTTTGCGCAGCGTGAATTGAGCGACATCGATATTCCCGGCGCGGAATCCGGCTTCGCAATAGACCAGATAAAATTCCCAGGTGCGCAGGAAAGCCTGATCAAAACCCTGAGCCCGGATTTCCGGCAATTTTTCAAGGAAGGCCAGTCGCCATTCCTGTAAGGTTCTGGCGTAATCCAGCCCGAAGGTAAACGTGTCTTCTACCTCCAGACCATATTCCTTAGCCAGCGCATGGAAGCGTGCGATGGAAGGTAGCATGCCGCCCGGGAAAATATATTGCTGGATGAAGTCAGTGCCGCTGCGGTACCGCGCAAATAAATCGTCTGCAATCGTAATGCTTTGTATGCAGGCGCGGCCGCCACGTTTCAGGTTGCGTTGTAAGCAGGCGAAATACGAAGGCCAGTATTGTTCGCCCACCGCTTCAAACATTTCTATCGAGGCGATCGCATCGAACTCGCCGCGCGCATCGCGGTAATCGAGTATTTGCAAATCGCTTTGCGCATGCAGTCCGGCACGCTGCAGTCGCTCGCGCGCGAAATGCAATTGCTCGGTAGAGAGCGTGAGCCCGGTCACGTGGGCACCGGCTTCACGCGTCGCCATCTCAGCAAAACCGCCCCAGCCACAGCCGATTTCTAATACCTTGGCGGAATCGGGCAATTGCAACTGATTCAGGATACGGCGGTATTTTGTGAGTTGTGCATCATGCAGATTGCCGACCTGATCACCATCGAACAAGGCGCTGGAATAGGTCATGGACGGATCCAGCCACAGCCGGTAAAAATCATTCCCTATATCGTAATGGGCATGGATGTTTTTCTTGCTGCCGGTACGTGAATTGCGGTTGAACAGATGCTTGATACGATACAGCAGGCTGCCCCACCAGGTGCCGTAAATCACCGATTCCAGCTGTGCGCGGTTACGCGTGATCAGCTCGATCAATCCGACCAGATTGGGACTGTTCCAGTGCCCCGCAATAAAGCTTTCAGCGAAGCCGATATCGCCCGACTTCAGCACAGAACGTATCATCTGCCAGTCATGCATATATAAATGCACATGACGATTGCCATCATCAGCACGTCCAAAGCAGGCACTTTGTCCATCGGGAAAATGTAGGGTCAGGCTGCCATGCTCCAGTTTGCTCAGCAGACTCAGTACGATACGCATTTCAGCCGGAAAACAGCTGGTATCCAGATGGGCGATGGCATGGTTTGCGCTGGACAGGGTGGGGTGTAGACTGCTCATCGGCTGACCTCTTGTTGGGGTGGGCTGGGTTTAGTAAAAAAAGGAACACGCTTGATCCACAGACGCAAAGCCTGCCAGTGGATACGCCACATGACGGCTAAAGTCATCAGCGGATAGCGCAGCATGACAAAGGCGATGCAACGGTCACTGAGTTGCCCGGCCTGTCCGGATACGCTGGTGAGTAATAGCGGACCGGCTGCATCGTCGTAATCGATTTTCGCCAGATAGCGCGCTGCGGCCGGTACGCTATCTGCATGCTGTGTGTGCTGCGTTGGGTGACGATGCAGGAAGCGAAAACGGTAACGCCCCTGTACTTCGCAGAACGGCGACACATGGAAAATTTTCTCTGCCTGATATTCCTGGCCATTTGTCAGCGCTGCATCCTGGGCCAGTAAATACACATGCTTTTCACCGAAGGTGTTATTCACCTCGCACAGAATCGCACGCAGTGCACCGTCCCGACGGTAGCAAAACCAAAAAGAAACCGGATTAAACACATAACCAAATACACGTGGAAAGCATTGCAGCACGATATCGCCATCGGCATCATGCACGCCATGCGCATGCAGTATCTGCTGCGCCCAGGTCAGCAAGGCGCCCTGACCATCGCCGTGGTCACGGTTGTAAAACGACAGGCAATTCCAGCGATTGAGTGAGAACAGGCGACAACCGGCGTCTGTGCTCTGTTGTTCCAGATTTTGCAACGGTATGCGCAGAAAAAACACGCCATAACGGAAGGCATGCACAGCAGGACGCAAGCGCTGATGGATCACGACACCGCGGCACAGTTCTATCTGACGCACGCTGTGGTGGGCTGTCGTGTGAGCGGTATCCATAGTCAGACTCAGGCAGCGGCTGACCACGTGTCGCCAGTGTCGGAAGAACCGGCACGCGCCAGGATATTTTTCGCCACAAACAGTCCCGATTTCAAGCCATCTTCATGGAAGCCATAACCGGTCCAGGCACCGGCAAACCAGGCTTGTCGCTGGCCTTGTATCTGTGTCAGTGCCTGTTGCGCAGCAACGGCTTTGCTGTCAAATACCGGATGCGCATAGTCATAGCGCGCCAGCACTTTATCAGCCGCTGGTTCACGAATTGGATTGAGCGTCACGATCACCGGTGTCTGACATGGCAGCGGTTGCAATTGATTGATCAGGTAATGCACGCAGACACGTGGCTCATCCCCATTTTCGCTCTCATAATTCCAGGCCGACCAGGCTTTGCGACGCGTCGGCAGGAAGCTCGCATCGGTATGCAGTACCGCGTGATTTGGCTGATAAGCGACGGCGGACAAGACACTACGCTCTGCGCCGCTGGCATCTTTCAGCAAGGCCAGGGTCTGGTCGCTGTGGCAGGCGAATACAACCTGATCAAAGCTTTCTATACCGCGGGTTGATTCGACGATCCAGCTGCGCTGCGCATGTTGATACACGGCGTGGACCGGCGTTTTCAGATGGCAGTGACTGATTACAGGCAGCATTTTCTCTACATACTGGCGCGCACCGCCTTTGACGGTTTGCCATTGTGGCCTGTTATTGACTTGCAGCAAGCCGTGGTTATGGCAGAAATTGACAAAGGACGACAGCGGAAACGCCATCATGGTTTCGGTGGGACAGGACCAGATGCAGGCCGCCATCGGCAGCAAATACCCGTGTCGGAATCCGTCGCTGTAACGATGCTGATCAAGGAACTGGCCCAAGGGTGTGTGGAATTCCTGCTGGCTGGCGGACAGGGCAAGTGCGGTAGTCTGTTTGTTGAAACGCAGAATATCGCGCAGCATGCGCAGAAAGTCGGGATTGAACAGATTTCTGCGTTGTGCGAATACGGTATCCAGATTGGCACCAGCCCACTCCAGCAAACGTCCGCCTTGCGGCATTTTGACTGAGAACGACATATCGGTCGTTACGGTCTCTATCTGTAAATCCTGAAACAGCCGCACCAGATTGGGATAGGTTTTGTGATTGAACACCAGGAAGCCGGTATCGACACCGAAGGTGTTGCCTTCCAGACTGACGTCAACAGTATGGGTATGCCCACCAAAGTAATCGTTGGCCTCAAACAAGCTCACCTCAGGGGTAACCGCAAGTTTTACCTTGGACAATTCGTAGGCGCAAGACAAGCCGGAGATGCCGGAGCCGATGACAGCGATTTTCATAGGGGCAGAGATCGTTGTTGGATTTTTATTATCACACCTTGATGTGACGCTAAGGTTGCACTGCGGTTATTTCTTGCAGGAACGTTGTTATTCGCACCTGACGCCATTACTTTTTCTGTTTTACCCCAGATTTCCTGTGCATCACGCTATGCTGGAGTAAAATATGACTATTAATTTCAAAACGTGACTGATCAGTCATAAAATATACTACAAAGTTTTATTTTGTGCAGAAAAATATCATGCAGATAAAAATTCCCTTTAAAAAACAACAGTTTGATGCACGTGAAGAGGCCATCATCGATGCCGTGAACCGCCTGTTATCGGAAAAAGGCTACGACCTGATGACCATGGATGATGTGTCCGATGCAGTCGGCATCGCCAAAGGCAGCCTGTATAAGCATTTCTCGTCGAAAGAAAAGCTGGCGGCTGCGGCGCTGACCCGCTTGTTGAATGCCACCGTCGCGGAGCTCGACAGCCTGTCTGCGGACTTACCGGCGCTGGCGCAGATACGGCATATCCTGGCCTGGTCACTCAGACTACGGTTGCAGGGAGGTGTGCCGCATTTACCTTCAACCAGTCTGACCTTACAGCGTAGCCTGATGCTGAACCTGGAATACGTGATGGTGGCGTTGAAAGTGCATAAGCGCTTTCATGCCATGGTGGCGCGAGCCCGCGAACAGGGGGCGCTGACGCCGCTGGTACCGGACGATGTGCTGGTCTATACCCTGTATTCCCGTGCCTGCGATCCGACCATGGAATTCCTGCTCAGGGATAAGAAACTCAGCCATGAACAAATCGTGGATGCGATGGTGCATGCGACCATAGGTGGATTTTTATCAGAACAGGCGCGTGCGCAGTTTTGAGCAGGTCGCAAAGGAAAATTTGGGGCTGATTGACGCAGTATTGAAAAAATGAACCCTGCCGTAGCAGGGTTCATTTTTTTTTGCAGGGTTTTGCAGGGTTTTCAGCCTCTGGCGCGCATATAGCTTGCATGTAGAGAATTATTGCGCCAGCGCTTTCTCAATATCGGCCACCAGTTTTTTATCATCCGGTGTCGTCATGCTGGAGTAAGCCGCGACCACATTGCCTTTGCGGTCGATCAGGTATTTATAGAAATTCCACTTCGGTGTGGTGCCGGTGGCTTTGACCAGTTCAGCATAGAAGGGATTCATATCCTTACCGCTGACTACGGTTTTCGCAAACATGGGGAATTTCACGCCATAGGTATTAAAGCAGAAGTCGGCGATTTCCTTGCTGTTCCCCGGCTCTTGTTTGCCGAAGTCATTTGATGGAAAACCCAGCACCACCAGGCCCTTATCACTGTATTTGGCAAACATCTTTTCCAGACCTTCATACTGCTTGGTGAAGCCGCAATAGCTGGCAGTATTGACGACCAGCGCCACTTTGCCTGTGTACTGACATAAGTCTTGCGGCGCATCATCCTGCAAGCGCTTAAAACTGTGTTTCAGTACTGCCGGGCAGGCATCCTGTGCGCTGGCGTAGTCGCTCGCCAGACCGAGTCCGGCGAAAGTGATAGCGAGCAACTGTGTACGTAGCAACATGGCGAACTCCTGGATAAAGATGTCAGACCGCGATTGCGGTGAATAGTTTGTCACTGGCGACTATAGCCAGCTTTCATTTGATGCAAGACCGGCATAGTGTAGCCGACCCTCCGTTTCCTTGCTATGCATCTCTTCATGTCAGGACTTTTGCAAACCATCCCAACTGCGTTTTGATACCTTGCCGCACCAATGTATTGTTTGCATCGTCATACCTTGCTGACACACTTTTGCGCCAGTTCTATATGCTTATTGAGAATATAGATCGTCAAAAAAAATCGTTTTCAAATATAAAGAATGTCTTTATTCTGAAATTCTCGATTATTTACCCCTACAAGTTGGAAAGTACAGTTATGGCAATTGCTCAATTTTCCTGGTCGGCGCTGGCAGCCAGTGTCGCACTGAGTTTCGGTTTAACTGCAACAGCGCAGGCCGCCGATATTTCTTTGTTAAATGTCTCTTACGATCCTACCCGTGAGCTGTACCAGGATATCAATCAGGCATTTGCTAAACAATGGCAGGCGAAAACCGGTGATAAAGTCACCATTAAACAGTCGCATGGTGGCTCCGGCAAACAGGCACGTGCTGTGATAGACGGGCTTGACGCGGACGTCGCCACGCTGGCTCTGGCCTATGACACTGATGCACTGGCAGAAAAAAATCTGCTCGATAAAAACTGGCAAAAACGTTTGCCGCATAACTCATCCCCTTATACCTCCACCATTGTATTTTTGGTGCGCAAAGGAAATCCAAAAGCGATTAAAGACTGGAATGACGTGGTCAAACCGGGTGTGGCCGTTATCACACCGAATCCTAAAACCTCCGGCGGCGCACGCTGGAATCATCTGGCGGCCTGGGGCTATGCCTTGAAACAACCAGGTGGTTCTGAAGCCAGTGCCAAAGAATTTCTGAGTAAGCTGTATAAAAACGTACCGGTACTCGATTCCGGTGCGCGTGGTGCCACTACTACCTTTGTAGAGCGCGGTATTGGTGATGTATTGCTGGCCTGGGAAAACGAAGCGCTGTTGGCGATCAAAGAACTGGGCCCGGATAAAGTCGAGATCGTCGTTCCATCCACCAGTATTCTGGCTGAGCCGGCCGTTGCAGTCGTCGATAAAGTGGTTGACCGGCGTGGTACACGCAAGGTGGCAGAGGCTTATTTGCAGTACCTGTACAGCGACGAAGGCCAGGACGCGATTGCTAAACACTACTATCGTCCGACCACAGAAAAAGCGACGAAAAAATATGCAGCGCAATTCCCGAATGTGAAGTTGTTCACGATTGATGATGTGTTCGGCGGCTGGACTAAAGCGCAGAAAACCCATTTCGCGGATGGCGGTATTTTCGATCAGATTTATCAGCCAGGTAAGCGTTAATGATAAAAGTGTGCAGGCAGCTGTCTGCCTGCACAAATGAAGTAAATATATGGAAAACAGGGGTACGCCACGCAACAGCGTCACCTGAATTCTTTTCCTTTAGGACTCACGAAAAACCGCCCCAGCGGCGTTATGGCTCCTTGCCGTACAGCTTGTACTGCCTGTGTCGCCATGCCTTGCCGGGACAATTTTGCGTCAGTCCTAACCTCGATGAAGGAGATGTGATGAGCGTGTTATTACTCTCTGGCAGCCCGGTGACGCCTTCGCGTTCCGCCCGGCTACTGGATTATGTGGGCGAAAAGCTCAAAGCTTATGGTCAGCGCACGGTCAGTGTGCCTATCCGTGAGTTGCCGGTACAGGCAATTTTCAATGCAGACTTTAGCGATCCGGAATTGCTGGCAGCCCGCCAGTTGCTGGCAAAAGCAGAGGCGGTGGTGATTGCTACGCCGATTTACAAAGCTTCTTACAGCGGTTTGCTGAAATCTTTTCTGGATGTGTTGCCGCAGGATGGCCTGGCTGGAAAGGTTATATTGCCCATCGCAACTGCGGGCTCACAATCACATATGCTGGCACTTGATTACAGCCTGCGTCCGATACTGGCTTCTTTATCGGCACGCTATATTTTGCCCAGCATCTATGCTACCGATGCACAGATACAATGGCATGAAACCGAGGGGCTGCAAATCGACCCAGCCATCGCAGAGCGCGTCAATCATGGCGTAGAACTATTGCACGAAACGCTGGAATCCATGCGTCAATATCATCTCTCCCGCCTTGCTTCACGCAGTGCCATCGCGCCAGAAATGCGCTGTCGCGCCTAGCCCGAAATCTGTTCTATTTCCGAATACATGCTGACTGAAGTCTGCAGGCACCAGGCCCGGACTCCAGCCAGAAATGCAGTGACTATGCCCACCTGAGCAGTGCCGGCAGGGGCAGTCTCATACCTGACACCATTAGAAAGCACATAGTATGCAACATCAATACAACAGAATTCAATCAGCGTGGCTGGCGGGAAAAAGTTTGGTAATGAACGTATTTTCTTTGCTGGCGCTGGTGGCCGTCACTTTGCTGACAGCGCAGTCCGCAGCGGCGCAGAGCAAACCAGGCAGTGCCCAGGTCGTACGCATCGGCTATCAAAAATACGGCACCCTGGTTGTACTCAAAGCCAGCGGAGCATTGGAGAAAAGACTGGCTGGCAGCGGCGTAGAAGTCCGCTGGATCGAATTTCCGGCCGGACCACAATTGCTGGAAGGCTTGAATGTAGGCAGTATCGACTTTGGCACCACCGGCGAAGCGCCGCCTATCTTTGCACAGGCAGCCGGTGCTGATTTGCTGTATGTGGGCTATGAACCACCGGCACCGGGTGGTGAGGCTATCGTTGTTCCTAAGGGCTCTGCACTGAAGTCTTTGAGCGAACTGAAGGGTAAGAAAATCGCGCTCAACAAGGGCTCGAATGTGCATTACCTGCTGGTGAAATTACTCGAAAAATCCGGTCTGGCTTATAAGGATGTAGAACTGGTTTTCTTACCACCAGCCGATGCCAGAGCTGCCTTTGAACGCGGCAGCGTGGATGCCTGGGTGATCTGGGATCCTTTCCTGGCGGCCGCTGAAAAGCAACTCGGCGCACGCGTGCTGGCCGATGGCAAGGGCGTGGTCAGCAATCACCAGTTCTATCTGGCGGCGCGCAACTTTGCCCAGAAAAATCCGGAAGTGATACGCCAAATCATTGATGAGCTGGCCCGTTCGGATGACTGGAGTCAGAAAAATCTGAAAGCAACCGCTACCTTGTTATCGACTCAGGTCGGACTGGAGCCAGCAATCGTGGAGCTGGCCGCACAGCGCTTTGCGTATGGCGTCAAGCCTTTATCGGAAGCCGTGATTAAGGAGCAGCAGGCGATTGCAGACAGCTTTACCGAGCTGAAGCTGCTGCCTAAGCGCATCGTGGTACGCGACGCGGTGTATCAGCCTAAACAGTGAGTTTGCGATGCATGATCCTATTCCATTTCGCTTATCGCGCCGACGTCATTTGCAGACTGCGCTTGCACTGGCAGTCAGCGGCTGCGTTCTGCCACTTAGTACCGTGTACGCTGCTTCAGCGAATGCAAACGGTAATGTGAATGACAAGCCCGCTTTGCCTAAAGAGTTACGTATAGGTTTTCAAAAAAGCTCAGTCAATCTGAGCCTGCTTAGGCACCGGCAAGCGCTGGAGCAGCGTCTGAAAACAGTGCGTATTCAATGGTTTGAATTTACTGCAGGACCCCAGATGTTAGAGGCCTTGTCAGCTGGCAGTATCGATTTTGCCACGACAGGGGAACCTCCCCCGATTTTCGCGCAGGCTGCCGGCAGTTCACTGGTGTATGTGGGGGCAGAGCCAGCCAAGCCCGGCGTCAGCGCGATCCTCGTTAAAACCGACTCCAGTATTCGCCAGCTGGCAGATCTGAAGTCAAAGAAAATCGCTTTTCAAAAAGGCTCCAGCGCCCATTATCACGTCTTGCGTGCAGTACAGCAGGCGGGATTGCAATGGTCAGATATCACGCCGGTCTATCTGGCACCGGCTGATGCACGTGCCGCGTTTGAACGCGGCAGTGTGGATGCCTGGGCGATCTGGGACCCGTATTGGGCGGCGATAGAACAGGCGCTCAAACCACGGGTATTGGTGACCGGACAAGGTCTGGTGAATAACCTGTCGCATTACTTGTCTTCACGCGAGTTCGCGGAACGCTATCCGCATCTGATACAGCTGCTGTTTGAAGAGCTGACCCGCAGCGACAGTTTTGTGCAAAGTAACCGGACTGAGGCGATTGCGATTATCGCGGCCAGTACCGGGCTCGATAAAACGTCCATTGCACGTTTTCTGGAGCGCAGACCGCGCTCGCCGGTGGTGTATCTGACGACGCAGATGCTGGAAGAGCAGCAGCGCGTGGCAGACAATTTTTACCAGCAAAAGTTAATCCCGAAAGGGGTTCGTATTGCCGATGCGGCCTGGTTTCCACCGGCGCAGCTGAATAACTCTGTGAAGGAAAGAGCATGAGTCTGAACATATTCTGGTTTATCCCTACCCATGGTGACAGCCGCTATCTGGGCACTAGCCATGGTGCAAGGGCCATCAATTATGATTACCTGAAGCAGATTGCGGTCGCGGCCGACACTCAGGGTTACGATGGGGTGTTGCTGCCTACCGGCCGCTCTTGCGAAGATGCCTGGGTGGTCGCATCCAGCCTGATCGCGGCAACTAAGCGTTTGAAATTTCTGGTGGCGATACGCCCGGGGCTCAGCAGCCCGGGACTATCGGTACGCATGGCATCCACTTTCGACCGCTTATCGGGCGGACGTTTGCTGATCAATATCGTGACTGGCGGTGATCAGGGCGAACTGGAAGCGGATGGTGTATTTGCGGATCATGAAAAACGCTATGAAATCACCGATGAATTCCTGCGTATCTGGCGCGCGTCGCTGGCTGGCGAGGGCGGGGAGGCTGGTTACGATTTTCAGGGTAAGCATCTGAGCGTGAAGGGTGCCAAGACCTTGTTCCCACCGGTGCAGCAACCGTATCCGCCACTGTATTTTGGCGGCTCTTCAGAACCTGCACATGAACTGGCTGCAGAACAGGTGGATGTGTATCTGACCTGGGGTGAACCGCCTGCGGCAGTGGCTGCCAAGATTGCCGATATGCGTGAACGCGCAGCCAGACATGGGCGACGTTTGCGCTTTGGCATACGGCTGCATGTGATCGTCAGGGAAACCAATGCAGAAGCCTGGGCAGCTGCAGATGCGCTGATCCGCTATGTCGATGATGACGTGATCGCGCGGGCCCAGGCTGCTTTTGCAAAAATGGACTCCGTCGGCCAGCAGCGTATGGTGGCTTTGCATGGCGGTAAACGCGATAAGCTGGAAGTGTCCCCGAATCTGTGGGCTGGTGTCGGTTTGGTGCGCGGCGGAGCCGGTACGGCTTTAGTCGGCGATCCTGAAACGGTGGCGGCGCGTATCCGCGAATATGCCGATTTGGGTATCGATACCTTTATCTTTTCCGGCTATCCGCATCTGGAAGAGTCTTACCGTTTCTCAGAATTGGTCTTTCCTTTGATTGGCAAGCAAGTGCCTGGTGTTGCCTCCAGTCTGACCGGACCTTTTGGTGAAATTATGGCCAATGGCATTGCACCCAAAGTCTCACAAAGTTAGGACGCCACATGGGACAGCAGATCACACAAACCACACGAGGTAACCTCATACCCGCCAGGGCCTCCACATTTGACTGGCGCGGTCAGGCACTACCTTGGCTGGTACCGGTACTCCTGATCGTCGTCTGGCAATTTTCAGCGCAATCTGGCTGGCTATCCAGTCGTATCTTACCTGAGCCGTGGGCAGTGGTGCGCGCAGCCTGGGAGCTCAGCCTGTCTGGCGATTTATTGCTGCATGCCAGAACCAGCCTGTGGCGTGCCTTGTCAGGTTTTGCCATCGGCGGCGGCCTGGGCTTATTGCTGGGTTTGTTAACGGGCACCTTCCGCATTGCTGAGACCTTACTTGATACCAGCTTGCAGATGATACGGAATATTCCTGCTCTGGCACTGATACCGTTGGTGATTTTATGGTTTGGTATTGATGAGGCAGCCAAGCTGTTTCTGGTCTCGGTGGGGGTTTTTTTTCCAGTCTATTTAAACACTTTTCATGGCATACGTTCAGTTGATCGCGGTTTGATCGAGATGGCGCGCAGCTACGGCGTATCGGGCTGGGCACTGTATCGCGACGTGATTTTGCCAGGTGCGCTGCCATCCATTCTCGTCGGCGTGCGTTTTTCGCTGGGCTTGGTGTGGGTTTTATTGATCGTGGCTGAAACCATTTCGGCGCAGGCCGGCATTGGTTATATGACGATGAATGCCAGAGAGTTTTTGCAGACCGACGTGGTGCTGGTCGGAATTTTGTTATACGCCTTGCTGGGTAAGCTGGCCGATGTCTTGTCACGCGCACTGGAACACTATTGGCTGCGCTGGCATCCGGCTTATCAGCAACAGGCTTGAATCAGCTGGCTGACTCCGCTTTCAGAATAAGGATAGCATCATGCGTTTTTCCGCAGAATTAACTTCACAGACCACGCTGGAAATTGCTTCCCTGCGTCAGTTACTGAATCCGCTGCAACTAGACGATGCAGACGTGGCGCAACATATAGGCACGCCAGTCTCTGCTGAGCCGCCAGCTGGCAACACAGGCTGCACGATAGACCTGCAACACGTGACGAAGTCATTTGGACCTCAAGCCATTTTGCAGGATTTGAATTTGCAAATAGCCGCAGGTGAGTTCGTCGCAGTGATAGGCCGCAGCGGCTGCGGTAAAAGCACTTTGCTACGTGTGATCGCCGGGTTGGAGCAAATCGACAGCGGCAGTCTGCAGTTTGCTCAGGGCACGCAGCAACCGGCGATCCGTGTGATGTTTCAGGATGCGCGTTTGTTGCCATGGAAAACCGTACAGCAAAATGTGGCACTGGGATTGGAACAGGATGCGGCACAGGCCAGCCAGTTATTGGCACAGGTGGCACTGGCAGACCGCGCTGGTGACTGGCCATCGGTATTGTCTGGCGGTCAGCGGCAGCGCGTGGCATTGGCCAGAGCATTGGTGCATCAGCCCGCCGTATTACTGTTGGATGAACCCTTGGGTGCCTTGGATGCGCTGACCCGTATAGAGATGCAAAATCTGATCGAGCAATTGTGGCTGCAACGTGGCTTGACGGCGGTGTTAGTCACGCATGATGTACAGGAAGCCGTGACTTTAGCGGACCGTGTCATTCTGATTGAAGATGGTCAGGTCGCGTTGGATCAGCAAATTGATTTGCCACGGCCCAGACAGCGTGGCGATGCCCGTTTCGCTGCCCTGGAAGCCGCGATCTTGCAGCGCGTATTAGATGGCAATGCGCCGCAAGCGCAAACAGCAGCTGGTCCGGTAGCAGGTCCGGTAGAGAATCAGCAAGCGCCGGATGCCGCGGCGCTGCCTACGGTGACTGACCTGGCCTGGGCAGTCTGATCCAGACTCCGGGCTTGGTCGAAAGCATGTAAGCATCCTCAATGTCAGGCAGGGCATGATTGACAGGAATCATCCGGTCTACACGCAAACGGGAGAGAAAAAATGACGATACAAGCGATCAATGTACGCAATCAGTTTCGCGGCAAAATTAAGGCCATATTGCTGGGACAAATTGTCTCTGAAATCGATGTCGAGACAGCTGCCGGGATAGTGACCTCGGTCATCACTACCCGTTCAGTCAAGGATTTGAACCTGGAAATCGGCACCGAAGTGGTGGCGCTGGTCAAGGCAACTGAAGTATCACTGGCCAAACTATAGCCGTGACAAAAAACGCCCCAGCTGCGTCACTGCGCTTTTGCGTTTTTACGCTTGGCACTGCTACGCGTATAGCCTGCGCCTCTGGCCTGGTTGAGGCAAATTTGCCTGGACTTCTCATTCAAAGTGATTGCCTGTGATATGGCACAAACAGGAGAAATTTTTATGCATTATCCAACTTTGCAACACTATTTGAGCCGTTTGCAAAGCGCACTGTCGAATTCCCAGTTGTGGCTGGATGAACAGGGACGCGCACGCGGACGCTATTTCAACGCCAGTCTGACCACGGCTTTTCAGGCGATACGCAGCGGTCAGGATCAGCAAGTGATTGCCTATGAAGCCTATGCACGCAGTTTCGATCCGACCGATCAGGGTTTAAATGTATGGCGCCTGCTGGAGTTTGTGGCAAACGATGAAGAGTCGGTTGAGCTGGATCGCTTGTGCCGCTTATTGCACACCATGAATTTTTACCGTCAGTCCGGGGTACGTCAGCTTGACCTGTATCTGAGTGTGCACAGTCGTTTGCTGGCCGCGATAGAAGGCAATCACGGCATGGCATTCCGCCGTATTCTGGATGTGCTGGAATTGCCGCATCAGCACATCATTTTGCAGATGCCTGCCGCCACGGCCAGCCAGCGTTGGGTGCTCGCGCATGTCGTGGAAAACTATCGCCGCAATGGCTTCCGGGTCGGCGTCAATGCAGCCAATCTGGAGCAGGCCATCGACCTGTTACAGCGGGTCAGGCCGGATGCGATCAAGATCGATATTTATGCTGCCAACCGTCCTGAATTGCAAATCAATTTGCTGGAACAGGCTGAGCGTGCACAATGCCAGGTCATTTTTAAACGCATAGAGCAGCAAGAAAAGTTCGACGCATTGCAAAACAGTCACGGTACCGCCAGCCCTTACCTGGTGCAGGGTTTTTTATTCGATATCCCGGCGGCTGAATTACCCGTCACGACCAGTTTTACCCAAACTTTACCTTCTGCAGTGTATGCGCAAGCCAGACAGTCAGCCTAAGCGAGGGCAGCTTAGCACCGGCAAGACTTGCTTATGCACTATTCATCTAAAGAAATAAAAAAAAAATCGTTTTTTATATATCAAATCACTGCCAAGATTCGTCATCTTTAGTTAAATCAGTAATAAAGGCTGACTATGGCATTCCTGGCATTAAGTACGCAGGCCAGAGGAAAGCGGGTCATCCCAGGGTTTCATCTGTCTCTGGGATTTACCCTGTTTTACCTCGGACTGATCGTTCTGATCCCGCTTTCTGCGGTGTTTCTCAAAACGTTTACCTTGAGTTGGGCGGATTTCGTCAACACCGTGACGTCGGATCGCGTGCTGGCGTCTTACCGGCTGACCTTTGGTGCCTCTTTTCTGGGGGCGCTGATCAACGTGGTGTTTGGTGGCATCGTAGCCTGGGTGCTGGTGCGCTATTCATTCCCGGGTAAGCGCTTTATCGATGCCCTGGTCGATTTGCCATTCGCCTTGCCGACCGCAGTAGCTGGCATCACGCTGGCGACCCTGTATGCGCCGAATGGCTGGATCGGCAAACTGCTCACACCGCTAGGCATCAAGGTGGCTTTCACACCGCTGGGTGTCTTGGTGGCGCTGACCTTTATCGGCTTGCCCTTCGTTGTACGCACGGTACAGCCGGTGCTGGAAGAGGCAGAAAAAGAATTAGAAGAAGCTGCCCTGAGTCTGGGCGCGAGTCACTGGCAGACCTTTGCCAGAGTTATCTTCCCGACGATTTTGCCTGCGCTGCTGACTGGTTTTGCACTCGCATTTGCCAGAGCGACCGGGGAATACGGTTCTGTAATTTTCATCGCAGGCAATATGCCTATGGTGTCGGAAATTACACCGCTGTTTATGATCACCAAACTCGAACAGTATGACTACGCAGGGGCTACCGCGATTGCCGTGGTGATGCTGGTACTGTCGTTTGTGATGTTATTGACGATTAATGCCTTACAAGCCTGGACGCGTCGTCGTCAGCATGCAGGGAGAGAAGAATGAGTGCGACCGTGAGTCATCTGCAAAACCCTGTTGCGCGCCGCGCCGAACCTGCAATTCAGCCTGCTGCCACGACCGAGGCACGCTGGATACGGATCGCGCTGACGCTGACTGCATTGGGATTCCTGACTTTATTTTTGTTTATTCCACTGGCTGCTGTTTTTGCTGAAGCCCTCAAGAAAGGCTGGGGCCTGTATCTGGACGCGATCCTGGAACCGGATGCCTTGTCGGCGATACGGCTCACCCTGATCGCCGCCGGCATCGCAGTGCCGTTGAATCTGGTGTTTGGCGTGGCTGCCGCCTGGACCATCGCGAAGTTTGAATTCCGCGGCAAAAGCATTTTGCTGACGTTGATCGATTTACCGTTTTCCGTGTCACCAGTGATTTCCGGTCTGATCTATGTACTGTTGTTCGGTGCGCAGGGCTGGTTTGGCGAGTGGCTGCGTGAACACGACATCAAAATTTTATTCGCGGTACCAGGCATCGTACTGGCCACTATTTTTGTCACTTTTCCGTTTGTCGCACGTGAGCTGATTCCGCTGATGCAGGCGCAGGGCAGTGAAGAGGAAGAGGCCGCGCTGGTATTGGGCGCATCGGGCTGGCAAACCTTCTGGCATGTGACTTTACCCAATATTAAATGGGGTTTGCTGTACGGCGTGATTCTGTGTAATGCACGTGCCATGGGTGAATTTGGTGCGGTGTCGGTCGTGTCCGGTCACATCCGTGGTGAAACCAATACCATGCCTTTACAAGTCGAAATTTTATACAACGAGTACAACTTTGTTGCCGCGTTTGCAGTCGCTTCCTTGCTGACTTTGCTGGCGTTGCTGACACTGGCTTTGAAGACTTTGGTGGAATGGCGCAGTCATGAACAGCGTCGTCATCAGGCTGATCAAGCCGCTTAATTCAGGCAGGAGTAAAAGAGCATGAGTATCGCAGTCAAAGAATTACACAAACGTTTCGGCAACTTCACTGCGCTCGATAACGTATCGCTGGATTTTCCAAATGGCGAGTTAACCGCTTTGTTAGGGCCATCCGGTTGCGGCAAAACGACCTTGTTACGCATCATTGCGGGTCTGGAATATGCGGATCGCGGTCAGGTCTTGCTGGACGGGCAGGATGCTTCGCAACAGCATGTGCGTGAACGTCAGGTCGGCTTTGTGTTTCAGCATTATGCGCTGTTCAAACACATGACGATTTTTGAAAACATCGCGTTCGGATTACGTGTCAAACCGCGTGCAGTCCGTCCATCAGAATCCGAAATTCGTGAGAAAGTCACGCGCCTGCTCGAGCTGGTACAACTGGACTGGCTGGCTGACCGCTATCCGCCACAGTTATCCGGCGGTCAGCGTCAGCGTATCGCGCTGGCAC
The DNA here is from genome assembly GCF_014284365.1 of Cognatundibacterium rugosum. Lineage (GTDB taxonomy): Bacteria > Pseudomonadota > Gammaproteobacteria > Burkholderiales > Burkholderiaceae_D > Undibacterium > Undibacterium rugosum. The sequence continues at coordinate 49,437 of NZ_JACOGG010000002.1, read as the reverse complement.
GGGCACTGGCCGTCGAGCCACGCGTGCTGTTGCTTGATGAGCCGTTTGGCGCACTTGATGCCAAGGTCAGAAAAGAGTTACGGCGCTGGTTAAGGCGTTTGCATGATGAATTACATGTGACCAGTATTTTTGTCACGCATGATCAGGAAGAAGCATTAGAAGTCGCGGATCAGATCGTGCTGATGAATCATGGTGTGGTCGAGCAGGTGGGTGCACCGGCTGAGGTATATCAGCATCCGGCCACGCCTTTCGTCTATGGCTTCCTTGGAAATGTGAATCTGTTCCATGGCCGCGTACATGAAGGGATTTTGGATGCCGGCGGTGTGCAATTCTCCGCACCTGGCCACGCTGATACCAAAGATGCGGTCGGTACCGGTTATGTGCGCCCGCATGAATTTGATATTGACCGTTATTCGCCGGGGGCGGAAGGTCTGGTGGTGCAATTACGCCGGGTACACAGCATCGGTCCGCTGGCGCAGCTGGAATTGGAACGCGATGACAACGGCGATCTGGTGGAAGCCATGATTTCCAGCGAGCGCTATCAGTCTCTGAATCTGAAAGTCGGTGAGGCACTGGTGCTGCGCCCGCGTCGTTTGCATGTTTTTGTCAATCAACAATAAGTACGGCAAATCTGCAACGCGGCCCCGTCTGCCAACAATAAACAAATAAAGACTGAAGCAAAATTGTTACGGCTTGGCGTTATAAGGCCAGCAGGACAGTTTTGCGCAGTTTCCAAAAGGAAGATGCTATGAATTTTCAACAATTACGTTCTATCCGCGAAGCCTCACGGCGCGGTTTTAATCTGACCGAAGTCGCGAATGTGCTGTTCACCTCTCAACCCGGCGTGAGCCGCCAGATCCGTGAGTTGGAAGAGGAGCTGGGCGTCGATATTTTCGAACGCAATGGTAAGCGCCTGACTGGTTTGACTGAGCCGGGCAAAGGTATATTGCCTATCATCGAAAGGCTGTTGCGCGAAGCTGAAAATTTGCAAAAAGCAGGTAACGAATTTTCCGATCAGACCCGCGGTACGCTGTCGATTGCGACCACTCATACCCAGGCGCGTTATGTGCTGCCGGAAGTGGTGCAAAAATTCCGTCTGGCCTATCCAGATGTGCGTATCGCCTTACAGCAAAGCAGTCCGGAACATATCGCGGAATGGGTGATTTCCGGCAAAGCGGATATCGGTATCGCCACCGAAGGTTTATCGCAATTCAAAGACCTGGTTTCTTTCGCCTGCTATGAATGGAATCACATGATTGTGGTGCCGGACGACCATCCTTTACTGAGTCAGTCACTGCTGACGCTGGAGGAATTAGCGAAATATCCTATCATCACGTACGACCGGGGTTTCACGGGGCGCAGCCACATTGATGCTGCCTTTGAGCAGGCAGGTTTGCAGGCCGATATCGTGCTGACCGCGATGGATTCTGACGTGATTCAGCAGTATGTGAGCCTGGGACTGGGTGTAGGTATCGTTGCCTCGATGGCCGTGGAAGCCAGCCGTAGCCAGGGCTTACGCACTCTGTATGGTAAGCATTTATTCACGCCGAACGTGACCCGGCTCGCCGTGCGCCGTGGCGCATATTTGCGCAGCTACACCTATGATTTTATCCGTGAATTTGCACCGGCACTGAGTAAGGAAGAAATTCACCGTGCGCTGAGTGAAGCCAGTCAGGCCGATCCTGGCTGATCCTGTCCGGGACTGAAACGGCGACTACAGGGAGCAGAGCGTGTAAAATGCGCGTTCTGCTCCTTTTTCTTTTGCACGCTTTATGGCCTCCTTCGAAGACAAAGTCTGTTCCCGCGCACAACTCACATCGCGTGTCGCTGCCTTAGAAAAACCGGTGGTGATGACCAATGGCGTATTCGATATTCTGCACCGCGGACACGTCACCTATCTGGCCCAGGCCAGGGCGCTTGGGGCTTCGCTGGTGGTAGCGGTGAATACCGATGCTTCAGTGCGGCGTCTGGGTAAAGGCGATGACCGGCCCGTCAACACAGCAGCTGATCGCATGGCCGTCTTGGCGGCACTGGAATCGGTTAGTCTGGTGGTGGAGTTCGATGAAGATACCGCCTTACAGGCCGTTGTTGCAGCGCATCCGGATTTGTATGTCAAAGGCGGCGACTACGACATGCGTGCGATTCCCGAAGGGCAGGCGGTGCTGGCGTATGGCGGCCAGGTCGCCGCGATCGATTTTGAACATGATCGCTCGACCAGTAAATTATTGGCCAAAGTGCGTGCCAGCGCTGCAGCAGACGCATAAGTCATCACTCACACTGCTTGTCTCACAACTTGCTGGCAGCTTGCCGCAGGAAGTGATCAAATTCGCTGGCTGGCAGCGGTTTCGAATACAGATAGCCCTGCACGAAATCACATTTTGCACTGCGTAGCAATTGTTCCTGTTCTGCGTTTTCCACACCTTCTGCGACGACCTGCAAACCTAGCTTGTGTGCCATCATAATGATCGCTTCACATAAGGCCATATCGCTGCTGTCTTCGCTCAGGTTGCGGACGAAGGACTGATCGATTTTGAGGTAATCGATATCGAATTTTTTCAGATAAGACAGCGCGGAATAGCCGGTGCCAAAATCATCTATCGCCACTTGTATGCCTGCGTCGCGAAAGCCAATAAGGCGTGAGGCAACTTTATTATCCGCATCCAGCAACAGGCCTTCGGTGATCTCGATATTAATGGCTTGTCCGGGTAATCCCTGCTGTTCCAGATAGGCGATCCAGCCAGTGTAGGGGCTGTTCTCGTTCTGGAATTCCACCGGTGACTGATTGATGCTGATCTGGAAGTCTGGATGTATCGTTTTGCGCCACTGGCTGACCCAGCGTACCGACTCCTGAAATACCAGTTCACCGATCGCATGGATCTGGCCGCTGCTCTCAGCAATCGGAATAAATTCCAGCGGACTGATCCAGCCTTTGTGTGGCTGATACCAGCGTATCAGGGCTTCGGCTTTACGTATGATGCCGCTATCGGTTTCCACGATAGGCTGAAAATAGACTTGCAATTGTTTGTCGGCGATGGCACTGCGTAATTCATTATTCAGGCGCAATCTGGCCAATGCTGCTGTCTGCAGATTTGGTGTGAAGTAGCTGAATCGGTTACGGCCCGCCGCTTTGGCCGCATACATGGCCTGGTCAGCGTGCTTCATCAGGTCATCCAGATTGTTGGCATCACGCGGATAGAGCGTAATTCCTATGCTGGCTGACAAATAAATTTCTTCACCCGCGACATGGAAGGGGGAGGCAAGTTGTTCGATGATTTTGCGCGCAATCTGCTCCACGCGCACGGTATCGGTCTGATCCGGCAGTGAAACCGTGAACTCATCTCCACCCAGACGAGCCACGGTATCGGTTTCGCGCACGCATAGTCGCAGACGTCTGGCAGCTTCGACCAGCAGGCTGTCGCCGGTCGCATGTCCTAGCGTATCGTTGACTTCCTTGAAAAAATCCAGATCGATGAACAGTACTGCCAGCAGGTTTTTGCGCCGCTTGCTTTGGCGCAGATTTTGTTCCAGCCTGTCGTAAAACATGCGGCGGTTGGGTAAACCAGTCAGCGGGTCAATATTGGCTTGCTGCCAGATAATGGCTTCCGATTGCTTGCGCGCCGTGATATCGAGCACGGTTCCCAGCATACGCAAGGGATTTCCCTGATCATCCCATTCCACCAGCGCGCCAACCGACAAAATCCAGACCCAGCTGCCATTGGCGTGTTTTTGCCGGAATTCCGCGCGGTATTCCGGCGCCTTGCCATTGATGTAATCCCGGAAGGCACGCTCTGACTGCGCCAGATCTTCCGGGTGTAAGCGGCGTAACCAGTTTTGCCGGTTTTCAGAAAACTGTTCCAGTGGATAGCCTAGCATTAAGGCATAGTCGGCATTGACGATCGCGATGCCGCTTTGCACGTTCAGATCGTATAGACCCTGATGCGTTGCTGACAAGGCCATGCGCAAACGTTCTTCGCTGTCACGCACATCAGCCTCGGCTTGTTTGCGTTCTGATATATCGGTGTGGGTGCCGACTACCCTGACCGGTTCGCCATGCACATTGCGCTCAATGACGGTACCGCGCGTCAGTATCCATTTCCAGCTTCCGTCTTTGCACTGTACCCGGTGTTCATTGATATACGTCGGGGTCAGCCCGTCAAAGTGCGCCTGACGGTCGGCTTGCATCTGCTCCAGATCATCCGGATGGGTGCGCCGGTCCAGCTCATCGGATAAATCCTCGATTTCATTTGGTCCATAGCCATAGATGGCCTTCAAACGGTCAGACAGAAGTTCTATGCCGGTTTGCGGATACCAGTCCCACACCCCGTCACCTGAACTTTCCAGTGCCAGTTGCCAGCGCTCCTCGTTTTGCCTGAGTTGTTGTGTCAGTTCGGCATACACAGTCACATCATGCATGATCAGGTACCAGCTGTTTTTGCGAGTCGGTGCAGCGGTTGATTCCTGGCATTCAACTGCCAGCTCGCGCTGTGGGTGCTGGGGTATTGCCTGCTTCAGGCGCAGCGTTGTATCTGGCTTTGTACTGCCATTCGAAGCCGCGTGTAGCAACTGACGCAATAGGTTGACATTGTTCAGGTCAAACAAGTCATTGAGCGACAGATGTGGCCGGACGGTGGGTAGCGCCAGCCATTGCAGCAGGGTTTGATTGACAAATAAGACGCGGCCTTCTGCACTGACTTCCAGTATTCCTATGGGCAGCGCGTGTAACAGTTGCTCGGGGTGACTGGTCTGGCATTCGGGCAGCCATTCTGCACTGCCCTCAACGACCTGTGCATCGTCCTGCAATATGTCGGCAAGCACACGCACATAGCCTTGCTGCCCACCGTGGCGCAGCGTTAACTGACACTCCAGTTCGCCTTTTTTCGCCAGCATGTGTTGTAAAGCTTGCTCCCAGGCCTGGGCAGATGCAGGCGTGAGTAAGTCAGCGATAGCATCGAAAGTTAAACGGGACGCCTGGTGCGGAATACCAATCAGCGCGCACATGCCTGCAGAACAGTGCATTTCTCTGCTGCTGGCATACCATCTCCATAAGCCGACTCTGCTCAATTGCATAGACTCCTGTGCGGTTTGCGCCGTATAGACGTAATGCAATATTGTGTCTTAAATCAACTTTTTAGTAAAAGTGAATTCAGGCTACTCAGCTCCCACCGGCAAAATCGTGTTGGCGCCAAGCCTCATACACCACAACCGCTACCGTATTTGACAAGTTCAGGCTGCGATTATCAGGTCGCATAGGCAGGCGTATGCGCTGACTAACGGGGAAAGAATCACGTAATTCCGGTGCCAGACCACGGGTTTCTGCACCAAACACAAAATAATCACCCGGTGCAAAGGCGAGTTTGGCAAAACCGGTTGAGCCATGGGTGGTCATGGCAAACATGCGGCTGCGGTCAGGTTGCTCCTGCTCCAGAAAAGCTTCCCAGTTCTTATGAACCTTCATACTTGCATAATCATGGTAATCCAGTCCGGCGCGCTTCATTTTGCTGTCATCCAGCGGAAAGCCCAGAGGCTCGATCAGATGCAGCTGGACGCCGGTATTGGCACACAGACGGATAATATTGCCGGTATTCGGCGGGATTTCTGGTTCAACCAGGACGACATGAAACATGAACTTCCTTATTCAAAATGAGGCGGTGTGCGCGCAAATACATAATTGCTGACTTGCCGGACACCATAGCGTTTCAGCATTGTAGCGATTTCATGCAGTGTCATGCCAGTGGTAATCACATCATCCACGATGGCGACATGTCTGCCCTGTAGCTGAGGTAAATAGTCGGCATCCGGACTGAAAGCCTTGGCGATATTCCTACGCCTGTCGGCTGGTGCCAGCAAGGCCTGTTGCTGAGTATGCCTTACTCTGTGTATCGCATAGGGCAGACAGGGCACACCCAGCATCGCTGCCAGCGGGCGTGCGATTTCCAGCGCTTGATTGAACCCCCTTTCCTGCAAGCGTTGCGGGCTGAGCGGAACCGGGCAGATCAAATCGGGCAGAACCAGACCGGGCTGGCGTAGTATCGCGTCACGGATTGCGCGCGCCAGCATGCTTGCCAGCGGCAGCTGATGCGCAAATTTTAAGGCCAGCACCAGTTGATCCTGAGGTGGCTGATAGTCGGTGGCGCAAATGGTGATGTCAAATGCAGGCGCTTGATGCAGGCATGCGCCACAGCGCTGATCGGCTGTGCTCAACGCGGTTCCACATTGCAGACAGGCCTTGCCGCTGCGCGGCAGCGAACTCTGCAGACAGGCTGCACACACTGCTTCCGGGCTGGCCTGACGGCACAACAGACAATTGCAGGCGGCTATCTGCCGGAATCCGGCGAGGGCGCGCAGCAGAACGGGTGGCAGATGGGTATTCATGCGTATTCAGCAGCTAATGACACAAGCGTGTAAACTCTGACCTTTACTGTAGCAGATTCCCGCAGCCGCACAGTCAGCATTCTTGCTCTGCTGCCTGGCTGGTGTGAGCGGACCACAACCCTGAATTGTTTTTTTTTGAGTCTTATGCAAAGCGCCCCCATTGATCTCCAACTGGTCTCCCGTCTGTTCTCTGATCCGGCAAAAATAGCTGCATCGGACTTTTTACGACGTGAAATCGCTGCGCGCATGCGTGACAAGCTGGAACTGGTGCGTATCAGTCCGGCGCAGGTACTGGATGCGGGTTGTGGTGCAGGAGCAGATTTGCAGGAGTTGCAAAAACTCTATCCTGAGGCACAACTCAGCGGCATGGATATCTCTGAGGCCATGCTGCAGCAGGTCAGGGAACAACAGGCGCAGGCCAGGAGTGTATTCGGTAAATTGCTGGGAAAGTGGACGCCGGTTGCTTTGCGCGGCGCGCCAGAAGCCAGTTTGTTGTGTGAGGATTTTGCCGCCACCAGCCTGGCGCCACAAAGTCTGGACCTGATCTGGTCCAATCTGGCGTTGCACTGGCATCCTGAACCCGACCGCGTTTTTAACGAATGGCGCCGCCTGCTCAGAACAGACGGTTTGCTGATGTTTTCCTGCTTCGGGCCGGATACCTTCGTCGAATTAAGGGATGTGTTTGCTGCAGTCGACAATTGGCCCCATACCTTGCCCTTCGTCGATATGCATGATTTTGGCGATATGCTGGTGAATGCGGGATTTTCCACTCCGGTGATGGACATGGAAAAGCTGACCCTGACCTATGCCAGTCCACATCAGTTATTGCAGGATGTACGTGCGCTGGGCGGTAATCCGCTGGCAACCCGTGAGCGTGGTTTGTTTGGCCGTCAACGCTACCAGCGCCTGCTGGCATTACTGGAAAAACAACGCGGCGCAGATGGCCGTATTGCGCTCAGCATAGAAGTGGTGTACGGACATGCGTTTAAACCGGTCAATACCCGCACCTCCGCAGGAGAATCCATCGTGCGCTTTGATTTGCCACGCAAAAAATAGATGTTTTTTTCAGGGAAATTTCACAATTTTTCTGAAAATCGACAACATATTTGATGTGAATTCTCATTTTGTTTGCGTTGCATCATAGAAATTGCGGAAGTATTCTGCTTGATGTGCGTTTAAATTCCGCCTTATACTCATGCCGTTGTAGAAGTTGCCAGCACGCACTTTGTAACAATATCTCCGCGTTCTGGTGATCAATTCATAAGAATTCTAATCGGGGTTTTGGGGAAATCATGAGACACGCAAAGCGATACAAATCGTTCATGCTGAGTGCTGCACTTCTGGCAACAGGAATGCCAGTCTGGGCTGTGGTCGACAGCCAGGGCGGTCCGGCCGTCCGTCAGCTGAACTTGCAAACACCGGCAACACAGATTGCCGAACAGATCTACTCCATCCACAACTTAATGTTGGGCATTTGCCTGGCGATTTTCGTTGCTGTGTTCGGAGTCATGTTTTATTCCATCCTCAAGCACAGAAAATCTCTGGGTCATAAAGCTGCGACTTTCCATGAAAGTACCGCAGTCGAGATCGCCTGGACAGTGGTGCCTTTCATCATCGTGATCGTGATGGCTTTGCCAGCGACTAAAACCGTGGTGGCCATGAAAGATACCTCCAATGCCGATATCACCATCAAAGTGACAGGCATGCAATGGAAATGGGGCTACGATTACCTCAAAGGCGATGGCGAAGGTATTTCCTTCCTGTCTACGCTGTCTACGCCACGTACCCAGATTGGTGCGCCTGGCGTCGAACCGACAGAAGCCCGTGGTGACAACTATCTGCTGGAAGTGGACAACCAGGTTGTGGTACCGGTCAATAAAAAAATCCGCTTGATCACCACGGCGAATGACGTGATCCATTCCTGGACTATCCCAGCCTTCGGCGTTAAACAGGATGCGATTCCGGGCTTTGTACGCGACACCTGGTTTAAAGCCGACAAAATTGGTGTCTATCGCGGTCAATGCGTGGAATTGTGCGGCAAAGAACATGCATTCATGCCTATCGTTGTGAATGTGGTGTCTGAAGACGACTACAAAAAATGGGTAGACGTGAAAAAGAAAGAAATGGCTGCCAAGGCGGATGATCCTGCCAAAGTCTGGACCGTGGACGAACTCAAACAACGTGGTGAAAAAGTGTATGCGTCCAACTGCGTCGCCTGCCATCAGGCGACTGGTAAAGGCGTACCGGGTGCTTTCCCGGCACTGGATGGATCGGCAGTGGTCAATGGTGAGAAAGCAGGACAAATCGGTATTTTGCTGAACGGTAAAAATGCGATGCCAGCCTGGAAATCCACTTTGTCTGAAACAGAAATTGCGGCGGTCATTACTTACACCCGCAACAGCTGGTCAAACAAAGCGGCAGAAAACATCGTCCAGCCGGCTGAAGTTCTGGCTGCGCGTAAGTAATCACAGGAATAACAGGAGACAAGATGAGCACTACTACCGTTGATCACGCTCACGATCACTCTCATGACCACGCGCACGACCATCCGCATGGTTTCCGTCGTTGGTTATTTGCCACCAACCATAAAGATATCGGCAGCCTTTACCTCTGGTTTGCATTCACTATGCTGCTGTCAGGTGGTGTGCTGGCGCTGATGATACGGGCTGAGTTATTTCAGCCGGGCTTACAACTGGTGCAGCCGGAATTCTTTAACCAGCTGACCACCATGCACGGTCTGATCATGGTGTTTGGCGCCATCATGCCGGCTTTTGTCGGTTTTGCGAACTGGATGATTCCGCTGCAAATCGGTGCTTCCGATATGGCCTTCGCGCGCATGAATAACTTTTCATTCTGGCTGATGCCACCGGCAGCCCTGCTGCTGGCGGGCTCATTCTGGGTACCGGGCGGTGCCACGGCGGCTGGCTGGACCCTGTATGCGCCGCTGTCCACGCAAATGGGACCGGGTATGGATATGGCGATTTTTGCTGTTCACATCATGGGTGCCTCATCCATTATGGGTTCGATCAATATCATCACGACCATTCTGAACATGCGCGCGCCTGGCATGACGCTGATGAAAATGCCTATGTTCTGCTGGACCTGGCTGATCACTGCCTATCTGCTGATCGCGGTGATGCCGGTACTGGCCGGTGCGATCACGATGACGCTGACTGACCGTCACTTTGGTACTTCGTTCTTCAATGCCGCCGGTGGTGGTGATCCTGTGATGTACCAACACATTTTCTGGTTCTTCGGACATCCAGAGGTGTACATCATGATTTTGCCCGCTTTCGGTATTGTGTCCCAGATCGTACCTGCATTTGCCCGTAAGCCTTTGTTCGGCTATGCATCGATGGTGTATGCAACTGCCTCCATCGCTATTCTGTCTTTCATCGTGTGGGCGCATCATATGTTCACCACCGGTATGCCAGTCACTGCACAGCTGTTTTTTATGTATGCAACCATGCTGATCTCGGTTCCTACCGGCGTGAAAGTATTTAACTGGGTAGCGACCATGTGGAAGGGATCGATGACTTTCGAGACACCGATGCTGTTCGCAGTCGGCTTCATTTTCGTCTTTACTATGGGTGGTTTCACCGGTCTGATTCTGGCGGTGACGCCTATCGATATTCAGCTGCAGGATACCTATTACGTGGTGGCGCATTTCCACTATGTGCTGGTGGCTGGTTCGCTGTTCTCGCTGTTCGCCGGTTACTACTACTGGGGACCAAAGTGGACAGGTTTCATGTACAACGAAACACGCGGCAAAATCCATTTCTGGGGTTCGCTGATTAGCTTCAATATCACTTTCTTCCCTATGCACTTCCTGGGTCTGGCTGGCATGCCGCGTCGCTATGCGGATTATCCGGCACAGTTCACAGACTGGAATATGGTAGCGACAGTGGGTGCCTTTGGCTTCGGTCTGATGCAGGTCTACTTCATCCTGGCGGTGGTGATCCCATCAATCCGGGGTGGTCAGCCGGCAGCAGCTAAACCATGGGAAGGCGCGGAAGGCCTGGAATGGACAGTACCAAGTCCGGCACCTTTCCATACCTTTGAAGAACCCCCTGTCTTTAAATGAGACCTTGAGGGCAGTGCAGGTCGTGAGGCCTGTGCTGCATGACGATGAAGAATGAAAAAAAGCCCAACAACCTTAGAACGGCGCTGATCCTGGCTTCGGTCGCACTGGTGTTTTTTATCGGTGTATTTATCAAGCAGGGAATACTGCGTTAAGCGGGTAAAGGTATGGATGAGCATACAGATCAGGTACAGGGCAATGGAGGCTTGAACCGCCGCATGTTCGGCAAATTGCTGGTGATCGCCGTCATGATGTTTGGTTTTGGTTATGCCTTAGTTCCGATTTATAAACAGATTTGCGAACTGACTGGCATTAATATCCTGACGCCTAAAGATATTTCACTCAAAGAGATCTCGAACAGCCAGGTGGATCTGAGCCGCGAAGTGACTGTGGAATTTGATGCCAATACTCAGGGTCCGTGGCGCTTCCGTCCTGTGGTGTCAAGCATGAAAGTGCATCCTGGTGAAATGGCGCAGATTGTGTACGAAGTCGTCAATAAACAGGCTGTGAAGATGGATGCGCAGGCGATACCCAGCTATGCACCGCAGCAGGCAGCCAATTATTTTAAAAAAATGGAGTGCTTCTGTTTTAAACAGCAGACGCTGGAAGCTAATGAAGCTCGGCAAATGCCAGTGGTGTTTTACATAGATACTGCCATTCCTAAAGAAGTGAAGACGATTACTTTGTCCTATACTTTCTTTGAGGTCGGTGGCAAAAACCAGTCGCTTGCGATGGCAGCGCAGGAACAGAAATGAGTCTTGAATGAGTAATTTAAAAGAAGCGGCGCAACGCAAAATGTCGTTTGTAGCGACGATGAAAGCGGTGTTTTGGTCGTTTCTGGGTATCCGTAAAAAAGGAGATTATGAACAGGATGCTGCCCAGCTCAATCCTGTCCATGTGATCATCGCAGGCATCATCGGCGCTGTGCTGTTTGTCATGACGCTGATATTTATCGTTAAACAGGTCGTCGCATAATAACAATCCGAGATACGTTTCAGGAGATGGAAATGAGTTCTTCAAAAGCCGCAGCACCTTATTACTTTGTGCCAGGTCCTTCCAAATGGCCTATTATGGCTGGCGCTTCTTTATTGCTGACGATGATAGGCGCCTCCGCCTGGGTCAATAGTGTGAGCTGGGGCTCTTATGCGAATTTCGCTGGCATCATTTTGACATTGATCGTCTTATACAACTGGTTTGGCGATGCGATTGCAGAGTCCGAGGGCGGCAAATACAGCGCGCGTATCGACGTGTCTTACCGCTGGAGTATGAGCTGGTTTATTTTTTCTGAAGTGATGTTCTTTGGTGCCTTCTTCGGTGCCTTGTTCTATGCACGCAGTATCACCATGCCATGGCTGGGCGATCTCGATCACAAGGTATTGTGGCCGGATTTTGCTGCACAATGGGGTAATACTGGTCCGGCTGGCACGGTCGAAGCCTTCAGAACCATGGGACCATTCCCTATTCCAACCATCAATACCGCATTGCTGCTGACTTCAGGAGTGACGCTGACTATCGCCCACCATGCGCTGCGTGCTGGTCAACGTGGTAAAACGGCTTTCTGGCTGTTTGCAACGGTAGTACTGGGTGCCGTGTTTATGGGCTTTCAAGCCTATGAGTACATGCATGCGTACAGCGAACTGAATTTGAAACTGACTTCCGGCATTTATGGTTCGACTTTCTTCATGCTAACCGGCTTCCATGGCTTCCACGTGACGATGGGTGCAATTATGTTGTCTGTGGTGTTGTATCGTGTACTCAAAGGTCACTTCACACCGGAGCAGCATTTTGCGTTTGAAGGTGCGGCCTGGTACTGGCACTTTGTCGACGTGGTCTGGCTCGGGTTGTACGTGGTGGTGTACTGGTTGTAAGTATCACCAGGCTTGACGACGGGCAGCCGCATCGTATCGTCGTCAAATTGAGCATCACAGGCCGCAGGTTTGCTGCGGCTTTTTTCTGTCTGCTGTATTCTGTTTTGGTTTTCCGGAAGCGCTCAGCGTATGCCGGTTGGTTGTATCCAGCCCATCTTGTTCGCGAACAGGATCAGCAGGAACAGCGTGATGGAGAATCCAACCCGGAGTGCCAGTGCGTGCACCGTACGATTACTTTTTCCCTTATCTTTCATCAGATAAACCAGTGCAGAGCCCATACTGGCAATGATTAGAAAAAAAGCGATGGCGACCAGTATTTTCATATTGAATCAGACGTTGCCGTCCCGTGAATTGAAGGATGATTGACGCCATTGCTACTCAGCTGTCAACGCGTATGCAGAAGCGTCTGCGGCCTGGCCGGAGGACATCCTTCTGTCTTGTACCTATTTTGAATTGTAATACTGAATGTCACTTTCTTTTCAATTTCGTCTGATCCCCAGTATTGCAGCCTTGCTGCTGATTTGCACAGGATTGTCGCTGGCGCAGTGGCAAACGCGGCGCGCCGAACAGCGTGAACAAGTTGCGCTGCAGCGTGAGCAGGCACAACGCGTTATCATGCCGCTCAATCTGAATCTGCATGCCTCGATCGAACCTTATACCCAATTAAGGGTGCGCGGCGAATTCCTGGCAGACTGGCCGCTGTACCTCGATAACCGGCCGCTGCATGGTGTATCTGGTCGCTATGTGCTGATGCCTTTCCGTGTTGCGGATACGGATCAGTACTTGCTGGTGGCGCGTGGCTGGCAGGCCAGAGACCCGCAAGACAGGCTGAAGCTGGCGCCGGTCAAGGTACCGCAGGGTATCATTGAGATCGTCGGAACCGCACGCAGTGGCTTTGATCATGTGATGCAACTGGGGCAGCCTGAGGCCGTGCGGCCTGGCGCGCTGTTGCAAAATATCAGCGCCAGTGAAGTCGCGCAGGCCAGTGGGAAACAGTTTTTATCCATCATGTTGGAGCAGACTTCCGATAGCGCTGACGGACTACAGCGTGACTGGGCGAAGGCCAGCAGCGGTGCGGAAAAAAACCGTGCCTATGCATTTCAATGGCTGGCTTTATCGCTCATGGTTTTTATATTTTATGTCGTGACAGGAATACGCCGTGGACAACAAGCAGCAAACAACTAAGGGACGCTGGAAATTATTATTGGTGCTGGCCGTATGCGCCGCCCCCATGATTTTTTCCTATCTGTCGTATTACGTGATTAAGCCTGAGGGAAGAACCAATTACGGGACTATTCTTGATCCGCGCCAGTACCCGATTCCCGATTTGCAGTCGCATCGTCTGGGCGATGCGCCGGATTCAGCGCAGACGGGTTTGCGCGACTATGCAGGGAAGTGGCTGTTAGTCACAATCAGTAATGCTGATTGTGATGCGTCCTGTGAAAAACGGCTGCATGATGTACGCCAGTTACGGCTGGCGCAAGGCAAGGAAATGGAGCGTATAGAGCGGGTCTGGCTGCTGACCGATCAGACACCGGTCGAAACCCGTTTATTGCGTGAATACGATGGTATGCGGGTGTTGCAGGTTGATCGTGCACGCCTGGCCGCCTGGTTGCCGGTAGCGGCTGACACGACGCTGAATGAGCACATTTATGTGATTGATCCTTTAGGTAATCTGATGATGCGTTACCCAAAAAATGCGGATCCGAATAAGATCAAAAAAGATCTCTCTAAACTGTTACGTGCTTCGGCGATAGGCTGACTATGTGGTTGCAACTTGCTTTGATTGCGCTGGCGGTGGCGACGGTGCCGCTCTGTATTATCCTGTTTTCTGCAGATTCCGATAAACACCGCAAGCTGCTGGCGGTGACGCTGGCATTGACCTTTGAACTGATTATGTTCGGTGCGTTTACCCGGCTGACGGATTCCGGTCTGGGTTGTCCCGACTGGCCAGGCTGCTATGGCCAATCCAATCCTTTCCAGGCACACAGCGATATCAAGGCGGCGGAAGCTGTGATGCCACATGGCCCGGTCACGGTCACCAAGGCCTGGATAGAAATGATACATCGCTACCTGGCCATGAGTGTTGGTCTGCTGTGTATTGCGCAAGTCGTCATGGCCTGGCGTGCACGGCGGCGCGACTATCCGCTGAGTCTGGCCATCGCCTGTTTGCTCATGGTCTGTGTACAAGGCGCATTTGGTGCCTGGACTGTCACGCTGAAGCTGCAGCCTGTGATCGTGACCACCCATCTGTTGTTAGGGATGGGACTGCTGGCCTTGCTGGCAGCGAGTCTGGAACAATATCGGTGCTTTGCCGGTTCATCCGGGCTAAGTGCTCAACCGCAGCTACAGCCTCAGTCTCTGCGTTGGCTGGCGGGCGCGGCACTGTTGTTTGTGTTTTTTCAAATTGCATTGGGCGGCTGGGTCAGTACTAACTATGCAGCCATGGCTTGCCAGGATTATCCACTCTGTCATGGCGAGATCGTCCCTCAGATGGATTTTCAGCATGGCTTTAGCCTCTGGCGTCAGTTAGGACAGACGGCAGGCGGTGACTACATCACTTACCAGGCTTTGGTTGCGATACATTGGGTACATCGGAATTTTGCCTTGCTGGTGGCGTTCGTGGTGGGCTGGGCGGCCTGGCGCGCGATGCAGGTAGATGTTTATCGTCAACTGGGGAAACTGATCTTGCTGGTTGTGCTGGCGCAAGTGGTACTGGGTATTTCTACGGTCTTGTTATCCTGGCCATTATTGCTGGCTGTTTTGCACAACGGGATGGCGGCGGCGCTGGTGCTGTTGCTGACCATGTTAAACTACCGCATCCTGCACGCACGCCGTGCTGCTGTCTATTGAACTCATGACCACACTCACTCTTCCCTCTAACCGTATCGCCCAGTACTGGGCGCTCACCAAGCCGCGCGTGACTCAGCTCGCCGTATTTTGTGCCGTGATCGGCATGTTTCTGGCGACGCCGGACTTACCTGACTGGCGCATACTGGTTGCCGCAACCATCGGTATCTGGCTGCTGGCCGGTGCCGCGTTTGCTGTCAATTGCCTGGTCGAACGCGAAGTCGATGCACGCATGGCGCGTACAGCGCGACGCGCTACTGCCCAAGGTGAAATTACCGCTCCGCAAACGCTGGTGTTTTCCGGTGTGATCGGTGGTATGGGCATGTGGGTGCTGTACAACTTTGTGAATCCACTTACGATGTGGCTGACCTTTGTCACCTTTGTCGGCTATGCGATTATTTATACCATTATCCTGAAGCCAGCCACGCCACAGAATATCGTGATTGGCGGCTTGTCCGGCGCGATGCCACCGGCACTGGGCTGGGCGGCCGTTGCCAATGATGTACCTATGCAAGCCTGGCTGCTGGTGATGATTATTTTTGTCTGGACCCCGCCGCATTTCTGGGCGCTGGCGATGTATCGTCGCGATGACTATGCGCGTTCCGGCCTGCCTATGTTGCCAGTGACGCATGGCCCTAAAATCACTTGCCTGCATATCTGGCTGTATACGATCGCTTTGTTTGCTACCAGCCTGCTGCCGTTCGCGGTACACATGAGTGGTTTAATTTATCTGGGCAGTGCTATCGTGTTAGGTGCGGTTTTCCTGTGGTATGCATGGAAAATGTACACCGACTATAACGATCTGCTGGCACGTAAAACCTTTGCCTATTCGATCATTTACCTGTCTCTGCTGTTTGCGGCCTTACTGGTCGATCACTATATTAAATTCTAGATTGTTTATTTCGGAACCTAATTTTTATTGTTGGGTAATTAAATGAAATTTAAATTATATGTTTTACTTTTTATCCTGTTCCTTTCTGGATGCTCAGTACAGGAGAGTAAGGAAGCAAAGGACTTTCTTATTTCTAATTTGAAAGATCCTGAATCAGTTCAATTTAGGAACGAAGTTTTTAATGAATATGGAGTTTGTGGAGAAGTAAACGCTAAGAATTCATTTGGAGGATATGTCGGTTTTAAGCGTTTTTACTCAATCAAAGATCCTAAAACAGGTAGCAGAACCGCATTAATTGAGAACGATAATCTACTTGTTAGCCCTAATTTAGATGCAAAAGTAAATGGAGTATCGTTTGAATCAAGTTGGACGCTTTATTGCCAAAAACAAAGCCGGTTTTCCTTTTTGGGTTGGGGGAAGGGAGACGTTGATAAGAAGTTTGTAAATACAGATTTAACTGGCCTTGATTATGCGAAAGACTTCAAGCTGACCGACCACAATGGCAAGCCCAGAACCCTGGCTGACTTCAAAGGTAAGCTGGTTCTGATCTTTTTTGGTTATACCCAATGTCCTGATGTTTGCCCGACAACCATGGTGGAAATGGCGAATGTGATGCAAAAGCTGGGGCCGGATGCAGAAAAGACCCAGGTATTGTTCGCTACCATAGACCCTGAGCGTGATACCCAGGCCTTGTTAGCGGCTTATGTACCGAATTTCGATGCGCGCTTCCTGGGCTTGTATGGTGATGCGGCGGCGACTGCCCAGGTCGCCAAGGACTTCAAAGTGTATTACCAAAAAGTACCGGGGAAAACGCCAGACAGCTACACCATGGACCATACTGCGGGGACCTATGTATTCGACCAACAGGGGCGCATACGCCTGTTCCTGCGTCATGGACAAGGTCCGGATCCTATCGTGCATGATTTAAAGCTGCTGTTAGCTAAGGCATCCTGAGCGCTATCGATCTATTCAGCTTAACTGGCCGGAAATGACTTCCGGCCTGATTGCCTTACTGCCTGCGTAGCAAAACGCGGGAGCAACAATTATGAGATGCGTGCGCTTTGCATGATCTGATTCACACGCTCGATATGACGCGTGTAAAACACCAGCTTAGGTGCCTGGTACACCATGGCATACAGTTGATTCCGGCTGATGGCCACATTGGCTGATCCCAGAATTTCGACGTTGTCGATTTTTCTAGTCACTGCATATTCAAAATGAAAGCCCTTGACGCCGCCAAACAGTGTGGGTTGCAGTTTCAGCAGCTTAAACGTGGAGCCATCACGTGTCAGCGTGCCTTCGAACAGTGCAACAATTTGTTCCGGTTGTAAGCTGGCTTTAAACACATAATTTTTCTTATCTCTGGCAGAAGCCGAAGCCGGATGGATGGCTTCATTTTCATTCAGACCGGAATAGATATCCAGTTTATCGATGGCCAGGCCTTCCATAGTCCAGGTTTCGGTGTGCGGGCCATTCATGCCTGAGACATTGATCTGATTCCAGGCCCCGCTTAAGTTCAGTTGTAAATGTTCGCCTATATTTCTGGGGCCAGCATCTATCTTCGTGGTTGTGACACAGGCTGTTGCGAGTAATACCGCAGAAAGTAAGATGCATTTCTTAAAGAGATTCATGAATTGGATTCCTCTAAATAATTTTTGACCATCAGCGCATCGGAGGCATCCGGTGCTAATTCCAGGTAACGGGAAAAACTGGCTGATGCCAGTTTTTGTTGATTTTGACCGCGAAATATAATGCCCAGGCCACGATGGGTTTCAGCCGGTTCGCTGCCAAGCGCGATCGCCGCCCGAAAATCTGCGATCGCCTTGTCCGCATCTCCAGGCAGGTTGCGTAAGCGGAAAATATCACCTCTGGCCCACAGATATTCAGCCTCAGTCGGAAAGCGGGCCGACAGACGTGACAGTAAGACGATCGATTCTTCATGGCAGCCGCGTTTGATTTCGTCTTCCAGCCAACCGTGTAAAAACGGCTTGGTTTGTTTCCGCCATTCCTGCTCGTTCAGCTGGCCACCCGCCGGGAGTTGGTTTGCCAATTGAATTAATGTGTCTTTTCTTTCGACGCTGGCCGGATGGGTGGCGAACAACATGCTGTTTTTAGAAGGGTCGCGCTCGGCTGAAGCATTGCTTTCTTCAATCAGATTGGCCCAGACTTTGGCGGCTTCGGCTGGATCATAGCCAGCCTGGCTCATCAGCGTCAGTCCGAATTCATCGGCCTGACGTTCCTGATCGCGTGAAAAAGAAAAAGAGCTGGCGACGACACTCAACGCGCCTATCAGTCCGGGCAGTCCAAATATACTTAGAAACTGCCCAAATGCCGCTTTGGACTTGGCATCACGTAAGCGATTGACGGTATGACGCTCCATATAATGCGCCAGTTCATGACCCAGAATGGCGGAAAATTGCGCTTCATTCTCCACCCTCAGCATCAGCCCGCTCCAGACTTGCATCATGCCATTCGGTGCCATATTGGCATTGAAGTAGCGATTTCTGACCAGATGCACCCTGACATCCGTGCAATGATTGCCAGCAAGCTTACAGGCAATACCCTGGATGTAGCTTTGTAAAGCTGCGTCACGTAAGGCAAACGGACTGCGGCGTAAGCGACTTTCTTCTCTGTCCATCATGGCCCATAAGCCACCCTCATCGCTGCTGATGTCTGGCTTGCTCATACGCTCGGGTATTTTCCATGGCGTATTTGCAAATGCGCTCTGCGTCAACAGCAGGCTTGCGGCCAACGCTGCGCCTGAACGTAAAAAGTAGCGGCGCTTCATTGTGGTGTCGGGAATTTATTGAGCAAGGAATCCACCGTATCCTTTGCTTTGTCCTCTTCGCGCAAATCACCGGTAGAACTGATTAACCGGTTAAACCAGACCACCCGGCCAGTGCGTAAGTCAACCAGCGAGGCATAGCC
Organism: Cognatundibacterium rugosum; assembly: GCF_014284365.1. GTDB lineage: Bacteria > Pseudomonadota > Gammaproteobacteria > Burkholderiales > Burkholderiaceae_D > Undibacterium > Undibacterium rugosum. The sequence continues at coordinate 30,446 of NZ_JACOGG010000002.1, read as the reverse complement.
CAGTTGTGTGCCGCCGGTCAGACCAACACCCAGAAATGCCATTGCCACCATCGCGGCCTTACGCTCTGCGCTGGCATAGCTGTCGCGTACCCAGGTGAACAGCGCATAATCCGCCTGGGTTTTCTCTTGTATCGGTTTGACCGCTTCTCCCATAGACCAGTCCAGTTTACCTTCCTTGGTAGGCAGGTTGTAGCCAGAGTGACCAAAGTGATGGGTATTGATCGCCTGCGCGACGGCGGCATGCAATGCACTGATATCGCTGAAGGTATCAGCCTCTTCATTCGCCAGATCCAGGCTGACTAAACCCAGCGCACTGCGTTTTTTGAGCAAGGCCAGATTGAAGTGCCTGGTGGCGGCTTCGGTCCAGTCTGCGCGTGGTTCATTCATCCCGCCGGCGCTCATAGAAAACAGCTCGACATCGGTAGGCATCAGAACGACTTTCTCACCTTTTTTCAGACCGCTAAATCCTGCTGCAATTTGTTCCACAGCCGCTGCTGGCCCTGCGTTGAGCAGCATGAATGCGACTAATAAAACGCAACTACCCCGTCCTTGTACATAACGCTTGAAATACGAAAAACTCATGGATCGCCTCATGTTCTTTGATTGTTATTGCAAAATCAGTGTGCTGATTGTCTCGTTACCACTAAGCTGTTTTCCCGTCACGTCAGCAAGCATGTCGAATACGGATACGATGCTTGCATAACAATATTGATTGTATAACTTATCCGATAGGCAATGAGTTAACTTATTGTATTTTTATATTAAATAAGTGCTTAATGTCGATTTACCCGGCATGGGGCTGCATTGAATCTCAGTGTGACTCCCGGTGTGTTATGGAGATGAAGCAAAGCTGGGTTATGATCGGTTTCCTGGCGCGCAGGATGAGTCCTCTGTCCGGTTGAGAGTTGCGCTGGTGCGTCCGAATCAGAGTGAAGTAAATTCCAGGAAGATAGTATGTCACAGCAAAAAACCGTATTGATACTGCAAGGCGGCGGAGCTTTAGGCGCCTATCAGGCAGGCGTATTTCAGACTTTACATCAACATGGAACTGTGCCGGATTGGGTGATAGGCACTTCAATTGGTGCGATCAATAGTGCGTTGATCGCGGGCAATCCACCGGAACAGCGGCTCGCGCAATTACAGGCATTTTGGAACAGCCTGGCCCCGGATGCAGTGCACAGAGGGCAGTTCTGGCCCTGGAACAGTATGCTGAAGAACCTCAGTACCATGGGTATTTTGCTCAATGGCGTGAATGGTTTTTTCAAGCCACGACCTGGTGCAGCCTGGGATATACAGCGCACGGTTCCTTTGTCTGAGGCTGGCTTTTATGACACGTCAGAGTTGAAAGCGACACTGCAACAGTATGTCGATTTTGATTATCTCAATCAGGGGCATATGCGGCTCAGCGTCTGTGCGGTGGATCTGGATGATGGACAGAGTGTGGTGTTTGACAATACCAAACAAGTTATCACTGCCGAACACATCATGGCCAGCGGTGCCTTACCGCCTGGTTTCCCACCTGTGCTGATTGATGGCCGTGCGTATTGGGATGGCGGGGTGTATTCCAATTCACCGCTGAGCATTTTCCTGGATGAAGAAGAAAACGAAGATGCCCTGTGCTTTATGGTGGACTTGTGGGACCCGACCGAAAGCAGGCCTGCCTCGATTGCCGATGTGATGACGCGCTATAAAAACATACAGTATGCCAGCCGCTCACGGGAATTATTGATGATGCATCAGAAAATGCAGAATATGCAGCGCGCAATTCGTACGCTTACTGCGCACCTGCCAGCCTCAGCTCGCAAGGATAAGCAATTGCAGCCGCTGATGAAAATGGGCTGCGATCATACGGTGAATGTGGTGCATCTGATTATGAAAGCGCTGCCGGATGAACAGTATTTTAAAGATGTAGATTTTAGTGCCAGCACCATCCAGAGCCGCTGGCAGGCAGGTGTGCATGATTGTGAACGTGCATTGCGACACAAATCCTGGCTGCAGCCTTTGCCACCCCATGCCGGCTTGGTGATACACGAGTTGCCTCAGGATTAAAGTGCAAAGCAGGCTGCCTGCAACGGAATGTACAGCATGCAAAAAAGGCACTCATCAGAGTGCCTTTTTTGTAGGAAAGGAGCAGTAGCAACTTAGTTAGAGAAACTTAGTTAAAGCTGCTGAGAGCACCCTTCATTTTTTTCAGTGCCGCACTTTCGATTTGGCGGATACGTTCTGCGGAAACGCCATATTCATCGGCCAGTTCATGCAAGGTAGCGCCGGAGCCATCGTCGTTCTTCAACCAGCGTGATTCGATGATGTGACGTGAACGCGGGTCCAGTTTGGCCAAAGCAGATTCCAGACCTTCGCTTTGCAATCTGTCGTACTGACGGGTTTCCAGTACACGGGTCGGTTCTTCAGACTCGGTTTTCAGGTAAGCAATAGGTGCAAATTTATCATCATCGTCATCACCCGGTGCATCCAGCGCGATATCATGGCCAGATAAGCGCATTTCCATTTCGATCACTTCTTCGCGTTTCACGTCCAGCGATTTAGCCAGTGCATCGATTTGCTTAGGCGACATCGCTTCCAGACCTTCTTTATGGCTGCGCAGATTAAAGAACAGCTTACGCTGTGCTTTGGTGGTGGCCACTTTGACCAGGCGCCAGTTTTTCAGGATGTATTCATGCATCTCTGCTTTGATCCAGTGCATCGCATAGGACACCAGACGCACGCCCTGATCCGGGTCGAAACGTTTAACGGCTTTCATCAGGCCGATATTACCTTCCTGAATCAGGTCAGCATGCGGCAGTCCATAGCCCAGATAACCACGGGCGATAGAAACCACCAGACGTAAGTGCGATAACACCAGTTGCTGGGCTGCAGCCAGATCATTCTGGTTGCGCAAACGCGTTGCGAGATCAACTTCCTCTTCGTGAGTCAGCATAGGCAGCCGGTTAACAGCAGAGATATAGGCGTCAATATTACCGAGCGTGCCACTGAAACCCAGTGCCAGCGCATGGCTGTCAGTTGCGGGGATAAGTTGTGTCGATGTCATTACTATTGTTCCTCCTCATTGCTGCCTGAGTCCAAGCACTCAGATCAAACAGGTCAAGTACCTATATTAGCACTCTCTGACAAAGAGTGCTAACAATCCGAAAAAATGCTACATGGCAATTATTTATGCCTGCTTGAATGATTTTCCAGACAAGGTCAGTACGGCTTAGTCCATATAGAATAGACTAAGAAAAATCTGGAAAGTTGCATTGCAATAGAAAATTGCAGGGAAGAATTGTTGTTTGGGAATGAAGCGGGGGGATGCCGGGCTGCCAGCGCAACACCCGGCTTCAGATTCAGCTGGCGCGTGCAAGTTGCCTGCGTACCGACAGGTAAGCGCCGATCAGGCCCAGGCCAACGCTGGTACCGAGTAAAGCCAGGCTGGGTAACAGACCCAGTGGAACCAGCCGGAATTCTGAGGCATACAGCTTGGCAAATTCTGCAATAGCCTGGTTCAGCGGTTGCAGGCTGGCTGCAATTACGCCCAGTGCAATCGCACCTGCCAGGATGCCCAGGAAGGCACCCGTGTAGTAATAGGGCCGGTGTATAAAGGTATTGGTGGCACCCAGCAGGCGTGTTACGGAAATTTCGGCCTGATGAGAAATCACTTGCAAGCGGGTCGCATTAAACACCACCACCACAACAACTACGCCAAGGGTAATCGCCATAAACAGCAGGCCCATCTGGAAAATCTGCACCAGTGCTGCCAGTCGCTTCACCCAGGCAGAGTCCACCTGCACCACGTCCACATCGGGCAGTGTGCGTAACTGTTCCACTAATTTTTCCAGCTTATCGGTATCTTGATTCGATAAAGACAGCACATAGGCATCTGGCAGCGGATTGCCGCCCAGCGTAGACAGTACTTCGGCAATACTGGACGCATCCTGCATCGCGGCCAGCGCTTTTTCTTTGGGAGTGAAACTGAGTTTAGCGCTGATGTTCTGGTCTTTCAGCAGCTTTTTGATCGGTATAGACAGGGCAGTTGCGCTGCTGCGCTGCGTATCCGGCGTCAGGAAAATGCTGATTTCCGGCTCTATCGACAGTTGTGCTGACACCGGACGTATATTTTCTATCAGGGTCAGACCTGCAATAGGCAAGGCCAGCGCGATCGCGACCACCAACACATTAAACAAAAAATTTCCCGGGGCCGCACGTAAATGGGTCAGTGCGCTTTTGATTGCAAACAGATGTTCTCTCAACCAGATGGTCATGTCATTTCCTTGCAGGCTAAGGTTCAGGCAGCGACAGCGGCTTGCCAGGAATCGGCTACCTGTCCGTGACGCAGGTAAATCACGCGGCTGGCCTGATCCAGAAATTGTTCGTCATGGCTGGAAATCACGCAGGTCACCCCTGCACTTTGAAATATCTTGAGCGCACTGAGTACCTTGTTCGCATTGTCGCGGTCGAGGAAAGCCGTTGGCTCATCGGCCAGAATAATTTTAGGCCGGTTGACGATCGCACGCGCAATGGCTACCCGCTGTTGTTCTCCGCCCGACAACTCCATAGGCATCGCCTGCGCCTTATCCGGCAGACCGACCTTGTCGAGCGCAATGCGTGCGCGCGATTCGGCTTCGCTGGCGGAGGCTCCGGTCACGATCAGCGGCAGCATCACGTTGGCCAGTACATGGCGGTCCGACAGCAGTTTTTGGTCCTGCAGGATCAGCCCCAGTTTGCGCCGCAAGTAGGGCAGGCTGCCTGCTTTGAGTTTGCTGATGTCCTGACCATTGACGATCACGCGGCCGCTGCTGGGTTTTTCTATACCAGCGATCATTTTCAATAAAGTCGATTTCCCCGCACCGGATGCACCGGCCAGAAAAATCAGCTCTCCATCCGGGATAGAGAGCGACACATCGCGCAGCGCATAGGCATCGCGGGAATACTGCTTACTGACATTATCAAATTCGATCATGGTAGCTCGCTTTTAATTGAGCAGGGCGTCAACAAATTCCTGGGCATTGAAAGGCTGCAGATCTTCGATCTGCTCACCAATACCGATAAAGTAGACCGGTACCGGGCGCGTTTTCGCTATCGCTGCCAGTACACCACCTTTGGCCGTGCCATCGAGTTTAGTGATCACCAGTCCGGTGAGTTGCAATGCATCGTCAAATGCCTTGACCTGGGCCAGGGCATTCTGGCCGGTATTGCCATCGATGATTAACAGCACTTCCTGAGGTGCGCCATCCATGCCCTTGGCAATCACGCGCTTAATCTTTTTCAGCTCTTCCATCAGATGTAACTGGGTTGGCAAACGGCCAGCAGTATCGACCATCACTACATCGGTACCGCGCGCTTTAGCTGACGCAACTGCGTCAAAAGCAACTGCGGCCGGGTCTCCGGATTCCTGCGCGATCACGGTCACGTCATTACGTTCACCCCAGATCGTCAGCTGTTCACGCGCCGCAGCACGGAAAGTATCACCTGCGGCCAGTACCACCGATTGCTGATGGGTCTGCATGTGTTTTGCCAGCTTGCCTATGGTGGTGGTCTTACCCGCACCATTGACGCCCGCAATCATCATGACCAGCGGCTGATACTGACCCAGTACTAAGGGCTTTTGCAGTGGTGTCAGCAAATCGATCAGTAAAGTTTTGAGTGCTGCCTTGACCTGTACTGCTTCGGTCAGCTTTTCTTCTTTGACTTTCTTTTTCAGTGCATCGAGCAAAAACAGGGTCGCTTCCACGCCTGCATCGGAGGTCAGCAAGGCAGCTTCCAGCTCATCATACAAGTCATCATCGATGCGCGCACCGATGAACAGCGTGGTCAGATTCGACGAGGTTTTGGCCAATCCTGCTTTCAGGCGGCTCAGCCAGGATCGCTTTTGTTCCGGTGCAGGTGCGGGCGCTGCGACGATTTCTGCGGGTTGCGGTGCCTCAGTCTGCACGTCCTGCACCGGTGGTGTGATGGCCGCAGGCGTGATAGGAGAGGGTGTGACAGCAGAGGGCGTGTCGGCGGCCGGCGCAGGGCTGGTGCTGAAAGAGGTGGCTGGCGTTGGTGCCGGTGCTACCGGGGCACTGGCTGGCTGTTCCGGCACGGGCGCCGGTTCTTTGGGTTTTCGTTTGAAAAAGCTAAACATCGGGGATGAATTTGTCGAGTGCGGGAAGGTATACCTCACTTCCCTGGATTAGAATGCTGCCATTCTAACAGACAGCGCTGGGTAAAATGACTTACCCATGTCATGCAAACAATGAAAACAACTGGCAAAAAAAATGTCGCGCCCAAGCGAGCTACCCATCAGATACGCATCATAGGTGGTCAATGGAAGCGCAGTGTACTGAGCGTGATTGAGGCGGAGGGTTTGCGTCCTACCCCCGACCGTGTGCGAGAAACTGCGTTTAATTGGCTCAATCACTTGTTTGATGCCTACTGGACGCAACGCCAGTGCCTGGACCTGTTTGCGGGCAGCGGTGCACTCGGTTTCGAGGCAGCCAGCCGTGGCGCGCAAAGCGTGACGATGGTAGAAAACCACACTCAGGCCTACCAGCAGTTAGCTGAGGTCAAAAGCAAACTGGGTGCTGAGCAATGCCAGTTACTGCGCAGTGATGCGCAAAAAGCAATAGCTCAATTGATCGCTCAGGGAAAACAGTATGATTTGATTTTTCTGGACCCGCCGTTTGGTAAAGACTGGCTGCACAAAATGTTATCCGTTTGTCAAAGTTTATTGTTACCCAAAGGCTTGCTATATGTCGAGGCGGAATTTGCGCTGAATCCTGAATCGGACGATGCCCACATGCAGGAATTGTTGCGAGGTTGGCAGTTGTTGCGGGCCGATAAGGCAGGAAGTGTGTATTTTCACCTTCTGCAGCGCAGCAATTTGGCGCATGAGACGCACGAAATTAAGGCATAATGCCGTTTCAAATTGTTTAGGACTGTCGCAAAACCTGCCCAGCGGCGTTATGGTTCCTTGCCGTACAAATGTACTGTCTGCGTGACCGTACCCGGCCGGCACAAATTTATGTCAGTCCTATTGTTAAGTCTTGGTGCAAACCCTGTACGATAAGTGAAAAAAAAGGGAGTGAAGATGGTCACAGCCGTTTATCCGGGAACATTCGATCCTTTGACCCGTGGTCATGAGGATTTGGTACGTCGCGCCTCAGGCTTATTCGATACGCTGGTGGTGGGCGTTGCCGACAGTAAGAGCAAGCGTCCTTTTTTCTCACTGGAAGAGCGCCTGAGTATCGCCAATGAGGTATTGGGGCATTATCCGAATGTGCGGGTAGAGAGTTTTTCCGGCTTGTTAAAAGACTTTGTACGAAAAAACGATGCACGAGTGATCGTACGCGGTTTGCGTGCTGTATCGGATTTTGAATATGAATTTCAGATGGCGGGCATGAACCGCTATTTGCTGCCGGATGTCGAGACTTTGTTTCTGACGCCTTCAGATCAGTATCAGTTCATCTCCGGTACCATCGTGCGTGAAATTGCGATGTTTGGCGGCGATGTCTCCAAATTTGTATTCCCTTCAGTAGACCGTTGGCTCAAGCAGAAAGTCGCTGCGCTCAACGAAAATAAGTAAGCAGTATCACACCTTGCCGGGCATGCAGGCAGGGTGGTTTTCAGAAAGAGATAGACATGGCGTTAATGATTACAGACGATTGCATCAACTGCGACGTTTGCGAACCCGAGTGCCCGAATGATGCCATCTTCATGGGCCCGGAAATTTACGAAATCGATGCACACAAATGCACCGAATGTGTAGGTCACTACAAAGAACCGCAATGCAAGCAGGTTTGCCCGGTCAACTGTATTCCGTTTAATCCTGAATGGCGTGAGACGCCAGCGCAACTGCAGGCTAAGTACGAGCGCTTGCAGGCAGAGCAGCAATAAGCCAGCCTGGTTGCGCAGTCGCGCGGCCAGTACTCCAACGCTTACTGATAACAGACACGGTTACGGCCACCATGTTTGGCCGCATATAAAGCGTGATCGGCGCGCGCCAGCATCTCGCGTGCAACATGGTGTGCATCGCCGAAATTCTCTTGTAGACCAACCACTGTAAGGCCGATAGAAATACTGGTCTTGCATTGTCCGCCATCGGTCAGCGAAAACGGAGTGGATGCAATACTGCGGCGTATGCGTTCGGCCACCATTGCCGCATCCTGCAGGCTGGTATTGATGAGTAAGACGACAAACTCCTCGCCGCCAAAACGCCCCAGTGTATCGCTGAGCCGCAGCTCAGTCTTGATGCGGCGCGCCACTTCGCACAGCACATCATCTCCCCCCTGATGACCGCATTGGTCATTGATATTTTTGAAGTAGTCGATATCCAGGTACATGCACGCAATGCTGTAATTCTGGCGCCGTGCACGAGCGATTTCCTCCAGCATGCGTTGTTCCACATAACGCCGGTTGCTGACCTGGGTCAGCGGGTCGGTCAGACCTATATACACCAGGCGCTCATTATTGAGCACGTTTTCCAGGCAGATCGCGATGATAGAACCCAGGCGCTCAATAAAGTCGGTCGCCATACTGTGTTGGAAACGATCCGCTTGCAGACTGCCCAGATTCAGATAGCCAATCAGCTTATTCTGACGCAGCAGTGGTATCACGGCCACGCTGCGAGGCTTTTTGTGGCAGCAGCGGAACAGACTCGCGTGGTGCAGGTCTTGATAAGGACCCAGTACAGGCTTGAGCAATGGCAGGCTGTGGATCTGCAATTCTTTACTATGGCGTATGAAATGCAGATGTGGAAATGCAGACAGATCAATGCGCAGATCGGCCAGCATTTTTTGCAGGTCTGTGCGTGGGTCGAGTAAGACCAGCGTCACCATATCCAGTTCAGAGGTGATCGCGAGCGCACTGAAAATATGGCTGATCAGCTCTTCGAAATGACTGGCACCGATGATCTTCAGATCGAAGTGCTGGTGCCGCTCCATGATGTTCTGATTGCGGTGCGCCTGCTCCAGAATATTTTGCAGACGCGTGCGCAGCAGGAGATTTTCCTGACGCATTTGCTCTAGCTGATGCTGGATCTGTGCCGGATGCTGAGTGTGGTTCATGGCGATCGGATGGCTTTCCGGTCTCAGAATGCGATGTCTATGTCGAGCTGCGCACCAACTTGCAGTGTTTGCCCCAGTCCCTGCGCTACGATCAGATTCACGCCAAATGTGGTTTCACCATCGACCTTGGGATTGGAACGATAGCTTTGCAGAATATCGACCGGATTCCATCCGGCTATCCCGCTGGTCTGATCCACGGCAGGCATAGGACAGCGCGTACAGGGTTTGACCGAGCGCAATTCGATGCCGTCACTGAAAACAAATTGTGCTGCATAATCTTCTTCAAACGCCGGGCTGTCTGCGATGACCAGATTGGGACGGAAGCGATTGATGGGGACGGCAGCATGGCCTTGCGCGACAGCGCGCTGATTCAGGTCATCCAGCGAGGACTGTGCCGCCAGCAGGAAAGGATAGCCATCGGAGAACAACGTGCGCACGGCAGGCTCACCGGTCCACTTGAGGCTGGCAGTGCGTTGCGCATGTGGCGCAACCTTCACCAGTCGGCAGTTCTCTCCCAGTGCCGCAGAAAACCATGCAGCTATCGTATCACCCGCATCCAGCGCAGGCAGGGTGTCGTCCCATACAGTGACGGTGGATTCACGCTGCCATACGATATCCGGCGGCAGCGCGATATCTGGCCGCCCAGACCAGCTGACGTGCAGTACCCCATCCTCAATCTGGATGCGCAGGCGCGCCATGTGCGGATGACTGCGTTGTGTCAGAAACTGACCATCCGGCGTGACCAGCATCCATTCACGGTCACGGATGCCCTGATACACCAGACCGCTCTCACCGACGACTGCGTTGCTCAGGCTAATGCCGGCGCAGGATTTAATCGGATAGAGCGTGAGTTCGCTGAGGTAGGGCATGCGGATTCCGGCAAAAGAAAATACAGAAGCAGATATTTAAGATCTACACAAATTCGTCCCGATAAGGCGGTGCGACGTGGGGATGATTTTGTGTAAGTTCTCTATTGTAGAACGGTTGTGTTCAGTCAGTGTTACAGTTTTTTTCTGCATTCCACTTTTTATGTGATGTTACAACGACAAACGCTTTACGTCAGTCGGCTTGTGGGCGCAACACAACGATAGCGGGAGCGCGGTGAAAGCACGCTCTGAGCGAGGTCAGACAGTCACATTCGTGCGGAATTGCTGGCGGTAAGTGGATGGTGATATCTGTAGTTCCCGCGCGAAGTAACGCCGCATCATCAGCGCCGAGCCAAAGCCGCTTTGCAGCGCAATCTGTTCTATGCTTAGCTCACTGCTCTCCAATGCCCGCTGCGCATGGTTCAGGCGCTGATGCAGCAGCCATTTGCCTGGACTGCTGCCGGTCTGTTGCTGGAAATGGCGGGTAAAGCTGCGCCGGCTCATACAGGCGCGCGCTGCCAGGTCATCGACAGACGGCGTTTCACACAGATGGGCCAGCATCCAGTCCATCAGCTGTGTCAGCCGCTGGTCGCTGGCTGACTCCGGCAGTGGCCGTTCTATGTATTGCGCCTGACCTCCTTGCCGGTGCGGTGCCACCACCAATTTGCGCGCCACTTGTGCCGCCGCTTCTGGGCCACATTGTGTGCGCAGAATATGCAGACAGCAGTCAATCGCCGCCGCCGTGCCTGCTGAAGTCATCACATCAGGATGTGCCACATACAGCACATCAGGTGCCAGACACACGTCCGGAAAACGCAGCGCAAATTCGCGTGCCGCAGCCCAATGTGTGGTTGCAGTGCGCCCTTGCAGTAAGCCGCATTGTGCCAGTACGAATGCGCCCAGACACAGACCCACCAGCATCGCACCTGCTGCATGGGCTTTTCTTAACTGGGTCAGCAGTTCGGGTGGGGCAGCGCGCAGGTCCTGGTGCCAGGACGGAATGATCACGATATCCGCTTCGCGCAGCGTACGGTAACCATAGCGCGGTTCTATGTAAAAACCAGCACTGCTGCGCAGTTTACGGCCGCCACGCTGGGTTTCTGCAGCACAGACTCTGACTTCAAATGCAGCTGCTTCTCTGGTCTGGACTGACTCGCCAAACACCAGACTGGGGACCGATAAATGAAACGGGCTGATGCCGTCAAAGGCAAGCACCGCAACCCGTACCGGCGCGGGAGAATAGGGAGATGTTGTCATGGCCTGATTGTATCGGTAAATGGCAATTGGGTCACTCTGCAGATGCAGTGAATTCATCCACAATCCTATCCCATGCAGTTCAACTTTGCTGCCCATACTAAGTCTGGCTGTACTACGCAGCCTTCACCACACCGAAAGGAAATACGATGACTACATTGAACCAGACTGCATCTGCACCGCGTCGCGCCCTGATTGTGATTGACGTCCAGAATGAATATTTCAGCGGCCAGATGCGTATCAGCTACCCGGATCCAAAGCGTTCTTTACAGCAGATAGGTCGCGCTATGGACGCCGCCCATCAGGCTGGTATACCGGTCTTCGTGATCCAGCATTCGGCGCCGGAAAATGCACCCATATTTGCACGTGGTTCTGATAATTGGGCCTTACATGAAGAGGTTGCACGGCGTCCATCGACCGTACATATAGAAAAGACGAAAGCGAGTTCGTTTACAGGAACCACGCTGGACGCGCAATTGCAAGCCTTGCAGATTGATACGCTGAGCATCGTTGGCTATATGACGCATAACTGCAATGCCAGCACCGTGTTTGAAGCGGCTCATCGCGGCTATCAGGTTGAAATCTTAAGCGATGCCAGTGGCTCTCTGCCTTACAGCAATGCGGCTGGTGCGGCCAGCGCAGAAGAAATCCATCGTGTCTTTCAGGTGGTATTCCATTCCAATTTCGCGAGTTCCTGCAGCACCGACCAGTGGTTAGCCGCACTCGCTCAACAAGTCCCGCTCAGCCGCAGCAACGTCTACGCCTCGCATCAGGATGCGCTCAGCAAATCGTAAGCCGGCCGTGACCAGCCCCAAGCGCCGATGCCAATAAAAAAGCGGAGCCTGCTTAGGGCTCCGCTTTTTAGTGTGAACTCAGGTCTGCGCAGATCTGAGTTATGACGTTCAGTTTAGACATTGAACAGGAAGTTCAGTACGTCGCCGTCTTTGACGATGTACTCTTTACCTTCAGCGCGCATTTTGCCGGCTTCTTTGGCACCGGCTTCGCCTTTGAACTGGATATAGTCGTCAAATGCGATGGTCTGGGCGCGGATGAAGCCGCGTTCGAAGTCGGTGTGGATCACGCCGGCTGCCTGGGGTGCGGTATCGCCAACGCGGATAGTCCAGGCGCGTACTTCTTTAACGCCGGCGGTGAAGTAAGTCTGCAGACCCAATAATTTGAAACCAGCGCGTATCAGGCGATCCAGGCCTGGCTCTTCCATGCCCATGTCGGCCAGGAAGTCGGCTTTATCGGCATCATCCAGATCAGCGATTTCCGCTTCGATCGCTGCGCAGATAGAGACGATAGGCGCGTTCTGAGATTTGGCGTATTCAGTCAGCTGGTCCAGCAAAGGATTATTGGTGAAGCCGTCGTCCGCTACGTTAGCGACATACATAGCCGGTTTAGCGGTGATCAGGCACAGCGGTTTGAGCAGGGCCATCTCTTCTGCATCCAGACCCAGTGCGCGTACTGGCTTGGCATCGTTCAGTGCAGGCATGAGGCGTTCTAACAAGGCAACCAGTTTGGCAGCGTCTTTGTCGCCGGAGCGGGCTTTTTTGTTTTCGCGGTGGATGGCTTTTTCCACGCTGCCCATGTCGGCCAGTGCCAGTTCGGTCTGTATCACTTCGATGTCATCGAGCGGGCTGACTTTACCTGCGACGTGGATCACGTTCGGGTCTTCAAAGCAGCGCACTACGTTGACGATGGCGTCGGTTTCGCGGATGTGTGCCAGGAACTGATTGCCCAAGCCTTCACCTTTAGACGCACCGGCCACCAGGCCGGCGATGTCAACGAACTCCACGATGGCGTTCTGGACGCGTTCAGGTTTCACGATCTCGGACAGCTGTTTCAGGCGTGGATCAGGAACTTCCACCACACCGACGTTAGGCTCAATGGTGCAGAAAGGATAGTTTTCTGCCGGGATGCCCGCTTTAGTCAGTGCATTGAATAAGGTGGATTTGCCGACGTTAGGCAGGCCGACGATGCCGCATTTGAGACTCATGATATTTTGCCAGTAAGATGGAATTAACCCGCTATTTTACCGGAATTAGCGCTCAATCTGATCCTGCCTTGACTGATCCTGTGCAAATAAGCGAGTAACAGGATGCCAGCCACAGTCAGACCAGACACCAGACCGATCCAGAAACCTGCTGCCGCCATTGGTGTTTGTGGTCGCCATGGCAACCAGTCAGGGGCCAGCCCCAGCAGGCAGCCTATAGGCAGCGCAAAGCCGTAAAAGGCCATCAGGTGGATCAGCATTGGGGTGCGCGTAATTTTGTAACCCCGGATTGCACAGGATGTGGTGACTTGGGTCGCGTCCGATAACTGGAATATCGCTGCGAATAACAATAAGTCCGCCGTCAGGCGCTGTACCGCCGGGTCCGAGGTGTAAGCGGCCGCGATCAGGTCACGGAATATCGTAATCATGCTGGCCGACAGCACAGAAAAAATCACACCCAGGCTGACGCCAACCCAGGAGATAAAGCGGGCGCGCTCTGCATCGCCTTCTCCCAGACTTTGCCCGACCCGGGTGGTGAGGGCGATGCCTATGCTCATCGGCACCATGAATACCAGCGAAGAAAAATTCAGGGCGATCTGGTTGGACGAGACTTCGATCACGCCAAAGCGTGCGATCAGCAGACCAACTGCGGAAAATGCCGATACTTCAGCAAAATAAGTCACGCCTATCGGCAGACCCAGCTTCAGCATGGAACGGATTTCCGGCCAGTGTGGTGGTTCTGACTGGTGGAAAGGATAGGTCTCCTGATACACCGGTGAGTGCCGCATCCACCATAGCATCGCTGCCAGCATCAGCCAGATACCAAGGCCGGTCGCCAGTGCACAGCCGCTGGCACCCAGTTGTGGTAAGCCAAAGCGGCCATAGATGAACAGCCAGTTAATGAGGATATTGAATGCCAGGCCAGCCACTGCGATCAGCATCACGGGTTTGGTTTGATTCAGGCTGGTGGTATAGCCATACAGCGCACGGTACATCGCGAATGCCGGCATGCCTATACTGATGATATGTACAAAGCGTGCGGCTTTTTCCTGTGCCTGTGGCTCCAGCATCAGATAGTCAAACACCAGCGTGGACGCGTTCAGCAGCACACAGCCGGCCAGGCCTATGCCCAGCCCCATCCACATAGATTGCCGGACCACATGCGGCACGCGCTGGGTTTGCCCGGCCCCGATTTCATGTGACACCACGGCATTGACCGCCATCATCACGCCCATCGCTGTCACCAGCACGATAGTCCAGAGTGAGGTGCCAAGCGATACCGCAGCCAGTTCTTCGGCACTGAAGTGACCGGTCATAGCGACATCCGCCACGCCCATGCCGACGGTAGCGAGTTGTCCTATTAATACTGGCCAGGCTAATTGCCACAGGGCGGCGGCTTCGGTGCGGATGCGGTTTTTCATGGTGAGACGAGTGAAATGCTTTACAGCTGGACCCGCATCTTACCTTATCTGAGCGTATGCACTCAAATGGTGCTGTCCGCTATGGCTGGCTATTGCTGAGGTTCTGGCGTGTTCTTCAGCCACAGTTCGCAGAAAGAGACAAAGCCCAGCGGCGTCATACGCACTCCGGCTACATGGGGTGCCACGCTGACGAAATGATTTTCGTGGGACACCGGTATCAGCCATCCGTCTTCCACTAATTGTTGGCCGATACGGGCGTAGCCGGGCATTCTGTTTGCGTTGTCGGGCTCAGCCTGTATGCTGCGTAATTGCTGATCGATTTGCTGCCACACCGGGGGCGGCATCCAGCGCCGGTACAAGGTGTCTGCGCTAAACCATTCAAAGCAGCCAAAGTCCTGATCATCGTGCATGATTTCTCTGGCGAGGTATAAGTCGCATTCCTGCATCCACGCGCGGCTCATCTGTTCTTTGAAATTGACAGTGCGCCATTCGACTTCGAGTCCTGCGGCCTGCAGTCTGGCTTGTATCAATGCACCTAGGTGCAAAATTTCATTCGATTGTCCAGTCACAAAGCGTAGCTTGCTACCGTGCCGTAAGGCCGGGCGTTCACTTGCACGTGCGATGCGGTGGGTCCAGCCCGGCAGTAAACCCGCTGCGGGTTTGCGTGCCGGATCGTTGTATGGAAACAAGGTTTCCGGTGCAAGCCAGTCAGCCCAGTCAAGTCTTTGTTGCGTAGTGCGGAACAGGGGATGGGCTGGGTTGCAAATCAGATGTGTGCAGCCGGACTCAGCAATCATGGTGCTTTGCTGTTTGCCAGCCTGGGCTGGGTCATAGCCGAACTGCAAATCGAAGCCTGCCTGTTCCTCGCTGGGCTGCATCACCCATAGATCGATTTCATCCAATAAAGCGCCTTCGCGATAATACGATTTAAACGCCTGCAGACTGAGTTGGTAGGGATTATTGCGTATCACTTTAAATGCGCCGCAGCCAATTGGAAATTGCGCGAAATTGCGCGCACGCTGGCGAGGCACGATAGACGACATTGCGCTGGCCAGGCAATGCGGCCATAAGTAGTCGCTGTGCTGTAAGTAAAAGCTGATACGTTGATTGGGTCCCAGATCTATGCGGTCGATATGACGGTACAGATTTTGATACATCGAATACTGATCGCGCAGTCGTAAGAACGTTGCTTTCACGTCTTCCGGTCCCAGTTCACTGCCATCATGAAAGCAGAGTCCGGGGCGTAACCAAAAATGCCAGACGCGCGCATCGTCTTCACTTTCCCAATGATGCGCAAGTACCGGACGCAGGCTGCGCTGCTGATGATCAAAGGTCAGCAGCCGTGAAAAAATCTGACGGATCAGATGCGCTTCCAGTCTGCCGTACGCATGTAAAGGATCGAGGCTGGCAATCGGCCGGTACAGCGGCATGCGTAATAGCTGTTGCTTACCGTCGGATAAGCCCAGATAGGCGGGTAAGCGGCTTGCCAGTTGCTTGCGTTGCGCGCGACCCAGACTCGCAAAAGCCTGCTCCAGATCTCCGCGTGCAAGCAAACCCGATAAATGATCCAGCGCGAGTGCATCCGGCGTTTTCAATAACTGCAATTGCGAGTGATGGCCACGTCCACGTGCCGCAGTCCACAGCAGCCAGCCCTGCTCCTGCATTTTGGCCAGCAGATGACGCATATTTCTTTCACTGCAATGCATGGCCTCTGCCAGCGCAGGCAGGCCGGGTTGCTGCCTGCCTTGCATGAGTTCATAAAGCTTGGTGTATTGGTCGCGCAGTTTCATACGTATGGATCAGTGAGCATCTGCTTCTTAAATTCGGTGCTGAATTATGCAAGCTTAAAACAAACAGAAAAGCGGAAATAAAAATATTTTCTTCTTCCATTTTTTTTGTCTGCTTTTATACGGATACTGATTTCATCCCTGCCGCAAGCCTGGTTTGTGTCGCAGTTGCGCGGTGGTTCAATGCATATTTTCCGCTATTGGGGTCAGCCATGAAGTCAGCCAGCTCTGTCAATCGTCATCGCCTGGATCGTATGAGTCCTTTGCGTCGCCTCCTGTCAGGCATGCGTTCAGGCCTGCAGCATGATGTGCTGGCATTTCCTGCACCGGTGCGGCGTTTGTTGGCCAGCTCATTCGTCTTCGTCATCGGGCGAGCATTTGCGCTACCGGTGATGGTGCTGTTTTTGACCCGGCAATTAGGGCTGAGCCAGCATGCGATAGGCTGGATATTGGGCGGCAGTATGCTGGTCGCAACAGCGTCCGGTGTGTTTTCCGGTTATCTGGCTGACCGTATTCCTAAGCCGCGCTTAATGGCCTGGGCTTGTGTCTTGGTGGCGCTGAGTTCCTTATTACTCAGTCTGACTGCCTATGCCTGGCTGGCCTTTCTGATGCTGGCGCTGATTGAATCAGCTTTGGTATTACGCAGCATTGCTTTGAAGTCCATGTTGGCAGAGTATTTGTCGCCAGTTGAGCGTGCGCGCGCTTTTTCGATGAATTATTTGTTGATTAATCTCGCATTCGCACTTGGCCCTTTGTTTGGTACCTGGCTGTTTGGCTGGGCGCTGGCCGCCCCCTTATGGATCGCCGCTGGTTTTGCTTTGCTGGCTTCCTGGCTGGTTCAGAATCTGGCGGTGACTGCGCCAGCAGACGCGGCATTGCAAAGGCCTGCGGCTGTCGCACCGGCGCGCTTCAGAGATACCTTACGGGATTTGCGGCAGGACCGGCGTTTGCTGTCATTCACGATTGCCAGCATGCTGACGTCCTTTGTATTTGGACGATTTATTACCGGTTATTTATCGCAGTATCTGATTAGCAGCCAGGGTGTGCAGGCGGCGGCTGATTTGCTGCCAGCGATGCTGATGGTGAATACCATCGGTGTGGTCGGTTTGCAGTACCTGATCGGCAAACGCATACAGGCACAAAGCTTCCTGCGCTGGATCAGCATGGGGATAATGATGTACGTCCTGGGACTGACGGGTTTTATGTTTGCTGATCAGCGCTGGCAATGGATGCTGGCGACCGCCTTGTTCACGGTGGGTGAGGTGATCGTGATTCCCTGTGAATTCCTGTGTATCGATATGATTGCACCGCCTGCGCAGCGTGGCAGTTATTACGGTGTGCAAAGTCTGGCAACGCTGGGGACCGCACTCAATCCCGTTGTCAGCGGATATTTGCTCACCCATTTTTCTGCGCATAGCATGTTTATGGCTTTGATCAGTGCTGCGCTGGCTGGTTTGCTGTGCTATGTGCTCGGGATGCGTGCACAAGCACGTGGTAGTGCTAAGCCAGTAGCGCCCGGTAAGGTGCTGTGCTCAGCTTGTCCTCGTGCGGAACAGCGCATGGCCAGTACCGCTGTCCGTAGCTTGCGTGGTTTTTTTTGACGGCAGGCATCTACGGTAAAAAAAATATCAAAATTACCCTTGCTAGCTGAACTAACTTCTACTAAAGTGATATCACTTTGATTTCAATGGTGAAGTCATTCAGGAGATAAAATGAAAACTGAACAACAAGTTATCGCAAAGGGTGTCACGCAGGAACGTCAGTTGCAGTCATCCGATGGCTATCTGGTCGTTGGTATCGCTGTATTGCTGATTGCTGCGGGCGTTTACAGTTTTGTGAGCATGCCTTTCGGTGTCGGGATCGCAGGCGTATTTGCGCGGGTTTTGCCTGTCGCGCTGGGTGCATTTTTATTTGCCGGGCTGTATATGTTGCAACCGAATGAGGCGGCACTGCTGTCCTTGTTTGGTAAATACAAGGGTACAGATCGCAGCGAAGGGCTGCGCTGGGTGAATCCGCTGTACAGCAAACGCAAGCTCAGTTTGCGTGCACGTACACTGAATACCGCACCGCTGAAGGTGAATGATAAACGCGGGAATCCGGTGGAAATCGGTGCTGCCATCGTCTGGCGGGTACGTGACAGTGCGCTGGCGATCTTCAATGTGGACGATTTCGAACGCTATGTGAATGTGCAGGCGGAAGCCGCATTGCGCCACATTGCTTCTCTGTATGCGTATGACGATGGTGAGGATTTAGCGGACGGTGAAACTACCTTGCGCGCCGGGATGGAAGTGGTTGCCAGCGCGATGCGGGCTGAGTTGCAAACCCGTTTCGCAGCAGCCGGGATCGATGTGGAAGATGCCAAACTGACCCATCTTGCTTACGCTGCAGAAATCGCACAAGTCATGCTGCGCCGGCAGCAGGCTGAAGCGATTATCAGTGCGCGTAAAAAAATCGTACATGGTGCAGTCAGTATGGTGGAAGCGGCTTTACAAGGCTTGTCTGAGCGTCAGATCGTGGAACTCGATGACGAGCGCAAAGCAGCGATGGTCAGTAATTTGCTGGTGGTGCTGTGCTCGGATAAAGAAACCCAGCCCGTGATCAATACCGGGACTTTGTATAATTGACGGATAGTCCGGTGCGGATGCTTAGCTCTGCGCCGGTATCTGTTTTTTTGTAACTGCGTTTTTTCTGATAAGCGAGTGCCTTATGCATGCCATCCTGACCAGGCTGTGTCTGTTTTTATTATTGAGTTGTGCGGTTGAACTGTTCATGGATGAACCTGGCCTGGGCTTTACCGGTTTGCACTTGGTGACAACGGGAGCGGTGGTGCAGGTATTGATGCCTGCCACGGGTGTGCCGGATGCTGCAGCCTGGCTGGCACGTTTTGGCAGCGCTGCACAGTTATGGAAACGTGCGCGTCAGATCATGCCGCGCTGGCATGCTGATCTGGGACAGCCGTCTTCATTTATTTCAGCATTTCAGAGATAGCGATGGCGAGTCCAGGCAAAAAATCCTTCCCATTGCGTATTGATCCGGCCTTGTGGACTGAGATAGAAAGGCTGGCCGCGCAGGAATTGCGCAGCGCGAATGCACAGGTCGAGTACATGCTGCGTCAGGCCTTGCAGCAACGCGGACTGGTACGCGACAAGCCCGCTGTCCAGTCGCGCAAGGCGGATGGTGCCGACGCAGACTTCGCAGATAAAGCGGATAAAACCAATAAAAAATCCTGAACAGTGCGCTCAGAACAAGCGTACCGCGCGCATATCCGGCTGTGCGATGAAGGCTGCCAGATCATCGCGCATACGCTGACTCTCGGCAATCGCGAGCCGCCACTGACTGATACGTTGCGCATGCTGCAGACCATAATAGGCAAAGTCTTTGCGATCCGGCAGTTTGGCGCGTGGCAGGCTGCGTATGAAATCGCGTGAAGGTGCCACCAGCACGACATTATCCAGCCAGGCCGCAAAATGGCCACGTGCAGCACGCCGCCATGGCAACGCCTTATCCAGCCAGCCCGGTATGATCTGATCGCTGAAATGCGGATACAGCACCAGTTCGCTGCGCGTGTTGCTCAGCAAGCGTGCGTAGGGAAACGCCAGGTGATAATCGATGATGCCACCATCCCAATAATAACCAGACGGCGCCTGTGCGACAGCACGGACTTCCTGCATGATCAGCGGCAGCGTGCCGGAAGCGAGCAGGGCGCTTTGCAGATTGGCGCTGCTGAGCGCACAAAACTGGCTGCTGAACGCGTCAAATGGTGTTTTCAGCCAATGCAGCGCATCGCGTGTATCGCTCATCACCACACGTTCCAGATGTTTCGCCAGATGTTCGCGACCACGCAGATTCGCCAGCGCCGCCGCGATAAAGCCAGCTTTGGCTGCTTTCATATTGGCCGGTGCGCTGAGGCCGCGCTGACCACGATTGATCAGGATATGCAGACGCTGGTAAGGGTGTTGCAGTATCTCCTGCTCATAGCCGCCGATGAAGCGCTGCAGCATGCCTTGAATCTCAGTCGTGACATATTCAGCGCTGGGTTTTTCCGGATAGGTCTGTTCGCAATACAAATCCGCTAGCCGTGCAAAGGCAGCAGCAGGATCAGCGCAGGCCGCAGCAGCCATACGCCAGGAGCCTATCGATGCGCCGATCAGGCTGCGTTCACGCGGTGTAGCGGCCAGCCAATCACCAAACAGCCATTGATCCATGGCTTGCAAAATCAGGCCTTTGGGGCCGCCGGCGGCTGCCGGAACGACCGCAATATCCGCTGCTTGCAGGCCATATTGCTGGATGTGGCGATAAGCAGTTTGTCCGGCAAAAATCTGGATAGAAGAGGACATGAGGACTCCGCTGGTGCTGCGTTGATACAGTGTTGATGCTGAGTTGATTTTTATTTTGCGCTGGTATGCAAACGCGTCATCGCTTCCGCGAATTCGCCAGCGACCATCAGCGGCAATACATCCATGCTTTTTGCAATCGCTTCATCGATCAGTGGCTGTTCTTCTTTGCGCGGACGATGCAGTACAAAATCTGCCACGCCCTGATTCAGATTCAGCGTGCGCGGGTGACCGATGCCGATACGCAGCCGCCAGTAATCCTGAGTGCCGAGCGCGGCGGTGATGTCTTTGAGTCCGTTATGGCCGCCGGACGAGCCGCCTTTTTTGAGCTTGGCGACACCGGGCAGCATATCCAGTTCATCATGCACCACCAGAATCTGATCCGGTGTGATTTTATAAAAACGGCAGATCGCACCGACCGACTGGCCGGAACGGTTCATAAAAGTCTGGGGTTGCAGTAGCCAGACTTCCTGACCGGCGATACGGGTTTTTCCCACCAGCGCATTAAAATTTTTGTCACGCTGCAGGCTGACCGGAAACTGATCCAGCAGCCAGAAGCCTGCGTTGTGACGGGTTTGTTCATACTCCGGCCCAGGATTACCAAGGCCGACGATCAGACGGATAGACATACAAATTTAAGATAAATATAAAGCTTATTTTTTGTGTTTTTTCAGCAGTGGCAGCAGGTATTTGCCCGTCACGCTGTCGGGGTTGGCCGCCACTTGTTCCGGTGTGCCGGTGGCGATAATTCGGCCGCCACCCGCACCGCCTTCTGGTCCCAGATCAATCAGCCAGTCGGCGGTCTTGATCACATCCAGATTGTGTTCGATGATGACCAGCGTATTGCCCTGATCACGCAGGCGGTGTATGACTTTGAGCAGCAGCGCAATATCGTGGAAGTGCAGACCGGTGGTCGGCTCATCCAGGATATACAAGGTGCGGCCGGTATCACGCTTGGATAATTCCAGCGACAGCTTCACCCTTTGTGCCTCACCACCGGACAAGGTGGTGGCGCTCTGACCCAAACGGATATAACCCAGGCCGACATCCAGCAAGGTCTGCAGCTTACGTGCGATCACCGGCACCGGTTTGAAGAATTCGTGCGCATCCTCGACCGTCATTTCCAGCACTTCGTGGATATTCTTGCCCTTGTACTGAACTTCCAGCGTCTCCCGGTTATAGCGTTTTCCATGGCAGACATCGCAGGGAACGTAGACATCCGGCAGGAAGTGCATTTCGACTTTGATCACGCCATCGCCCTGACAGGCTTCGCAGCGGCCGCCTTTCACATTGAACGAGAAGCGGCCAGCGCTGTAGCCACGTTCTTTAGCGGTCGGTACCGTAGAAAACAAATCGCGGATAGGCGTGAATAAGCCGGTATAGGTGGCTGGGTTTGAGCGCGGTGTGCGGCCTATCGGTGCCTGATCGACAGAAATCACTTTATCAAAATGCTCAAGTCCGCTCACATGATCAAACGCAGCAGGCTCAGTCTGCGAACCATATAAATGGCGGGCCGCCACATGGTAGAGCGTGTCATTCACCAGCGTGGATTTGCCCGAGCCGGATACCCCGGTCACGCAAGTCAGCAAACCGACCGGCAGTGTCATATCCTGATTTTTCAGATTATTGCCACGCGCACCCGCAATCAGCAATTGCTTATCGGGATCGGCGGCGGTACGTTGCTTCGGTACGCTGATTTCCAGTTCGCCGCTCAGATACTTTGCTGTCAGCGAGCGCGGATTCTGCATAATGTCATCCAGCGCGCCCTGGGCGATCACTTCACCGCCATGTACGCCAGCGCCTATGCCCATATCGACGACGAAGTCGGCGCAGCGTATCGCATCTTCGTCATGCTCGACCACCAGCACGCTGTTGCCGATATCGCGCAAATGCTTGAGCGTGTCGATCAACCTGTCGTTATCACGCTGATGCAGACCGATAGATGGTTCATCCAGTACATACATCACACCGGTCAGGCCTGAGCCGATTTGTGAAGCGAGGCGGATACGCTGTGCTTCGCCACCCGACAGGGTATCGGCACTGCGTTCCAGCGACAGGTAATCGAGCCCTACGTTATTGAGGAAAGTCAGGCGCGCCGTGATTTCTTTGATGATGCGGTCGGCAATATCGCGTTTCGCGCCATGCAATTGCAAATGCTCGAAGAAATGCAGGGTTTCACGCAGCGGCATCGCGCTGATATCAAATATCGCTTTTTCCTGCGTGCCAGTGCCTACCTTGACATAGCGTGCTTCTATGCGAAGACGTGCGCCATCGCAGGATGGGCAGGTTTTTTCATTAATGAATTTCGCCAGCTCTTCTTTGACCGCCATTGAATCGGTTTCGCGGTAACGGCGCTGCAGATTCGTGACAACACCTTCAAAGCTGTGCTCCTTAACGACGGTACGGCCTTTTTCATTGATGTAGGTGAACGGAATTTGCTGCTTACCCGAACCATACAGAATGACTTGCTGTGCAGATTCCGGCAATTGCTCAAAGGGCGTATCGATATCGAATTCATAGAAGGCTGCCAGGTTCGACAGCATCTGGAAGTAAAACTGATTGCGGCGATCCCAGCCTTTGACCGCACCACTGGCCAGTGACAAATTAGGAAAGGCGACGATACGTTTCGGATCAAAGAATTCAATATGACCAAGTCCGTCACATTCCGGACAGGCACCCATAGGATTATTGAACGAGAACAGACGTGGCTCCAGCTCCTGCAGCGAATAGCCGCACACCGGGCAGGCAAATTTATTTGAAAACAGCTGCTCATGGCCGCTGTCCATATTTACCACCAGTGCCCGGCCATTCGCAATGCGCAGACAGGTTTCAAAGGATTCTGCCAGTCGCTGTTTGATATCCTCACGTACTTTGACGCGATCCACCACCACATCGATGGTATGCTTTTCAGTCTTTTTCAGTTTAGGCAAATCGTCTGCTTCAACGATGCGCGCTTCCTGGGTGCCGCTCTGTACACGGAAGCGTACGAAACCCTGAGCCTGCATCTGTTCAAACAGATCCACATGTTCGCCTTTGCGGTTAGACACGACCGGCGCCAGTATCATCAGCTTACTGTCTTCCGGCATGGCCAGTACCGCATCCACCATTTGCGACACCGATTGCGCTGCCAGCGGGTTTTCCGGATGATCCGGGCAATACGGCGTGCCTACCCGTGCGTACAGCAGACGCAGATAGTCGTGGATTTCAGTGACGGTGCCAACGGTAGAGCGCGGATTATGCGAGGTCGCCTTCTGTTCGATAGAAATCGCCGGTGACAGGCCTTCAATCAGATCCACATCCGGTTTTTCCATCAGTTGCAGGAACTGACGCGCATAGGCCGATAAAGATTCGACATAACGGCGCTGTCCTTCCGCATACAAGGTATCAAAGGCCAGCGAGGATTTGCCTGAGCCGGACAAACCGGTGATCACCACCAGCTTATTACGTGGCAGGTCGAGATTGATGTTTTTCAGATTATGGGTACGTGCGCCTCTGACGCGTATCAACTCGCGTTTTTGCATACGTGCTATATCATCGGCGTCGAATTCGATTTCGGCGGGTTTGGGTGCTTTTGCGGCTTTTGATCGTGTCGTCATGGTATCAACTGAATTTTGGCGGAGGCAAGCAACCTGCTACTATAACGGGTTTTTCAAATTTACCGCGGGCTGATCTTTGATTTCCGCACTCCAGGCCACACACCAGCGTTATACATATGACTATTGCAACAGATTTCGACCACGCCAGGCAGCCAGAGGCGGAACCAGCGGGCATGAGTCGCAGCGAGCTGCGCGCCAGTGCCTCACTGGCATCCGTATTCGCTTTGCGCATGCTGGGCTTGTTCATGCTGTCGCCGGTATTTGCGATTTATGCTAAGAGCCTGAGCGGCGGTAATAATGCACTGATGGTTGGGCTGGCGCTGGGTATGTTCAGCCTGGTACAGGCGTTTTGCCAGATTCCTTTTGGCATGGCTTCTGACCGTTTTGGCCGTAAGCCTGTGATCGTGACGGGACTGATCCTGTTTATCGTCGGAGCCATTATCTGCGCTGCCTCGACCAGCCTGAGCGGCATCATGCTGGGACGCGGCATACAAGGGCTGGGCGCGATCTCGGCCGCCATTACCGCCATGATCGCGGATACCACACGCGAAGAACACCGTACCAAGGCGATGGCCATGGTGGGCGGCTCCATCGGCCTGAGCTTTGCGCTGGCCATGGTGATTTCCCCGGTGCTGTTTGAAAGCATAGGCATGCCCGGCATGTTTGCCATGATCGCCGTGATGGGTGTGGCAGCCATCGCTGTGGTGTTGCGCGTGACGCCGGATGCGCCGCCGCAGCAGCACGCGCCGGTAGCGTTTTCGGTGGTGCTCACGAATAAAGAATTAATGCGTCTGAATCTGGGCGTGTTTGTTTTGCATTTTGCGCAGATGGCGATGTTTGTCGTGGTGCCGGGTGCGCTGGTACAGGTGGCTGGCATGCCGGTCGCGAGTCACTGGAAAATCTATCTGCCGGTGATGCTGGTCTCGTTTGTTGCCATGTTGCCCGCTATTTTTGTGGGCGAAAAATATGGAAAAATGAAGCAGGTATTCATCGGTGCCATCGCGCTATTGCTGGTGGTGCAAATCGGCTTCTGGCAATTGCTGCAGCAACCGCTGGCGCTGGTCGCCTTGCTGTTCGCGTTTTTTATGGCCTTTAACACACTGGAAGCCAGTCAGCCTTCGCTGGTGTCACGCATCGCACCGCCCGCCGCCAAAGGCGCGGCGCTGGGTGTGTATAACACCTTGCAGGCCTTCGGCATTGCCTGTGGCGCTGCAGCCGGTGGCTGGCTGACTCAGTCGGCCGGTGGTGCAGCAATCTTCGCGCTCTGTGCGGTATTAACGCTTATCTGGCTTATAATCGCAGTCAACATGCCGGAAGTAGCGCGCCGTGCAGGCAAGAACAAGCCCGAAGCAACTTGATTGCTATCGATTCAACTGGAAATTGACGGCACAATTCGGGAAAATACAGGAAGTAATAGGAAATCAGGAGAAAATATGGCATCTGTGAATAAAGTGATTATCGTCGGCAATTTGGGCCGCGATCCGGAAACCCGTTATATGCCTAACGGTGATGCCATGACCAGCATTACTGTGGCGACCACCGATACGTGGAAAGACAAAGCGACAGGCGAAAAGAAAGAACAGACCGAATGGCACCGCATTACCTTCTTCGGTAAGCTGGCTGAAATCGCTGGCCAGTACCTCAAAAAAGGTTCCCAGGTCTACGTCGAAGGTTCCCTGCGTACCCGCAAATACACCGATAAAGACGGCGTAGAAAAGTATGCAACTGACATCAAAGCAGATTCCATGCAGATGTTAGGCAGCCGCCAGGGTATGGGCGGCGGCATGGGTGGCGGCGCAGGCATGGACGACGGCTACGGCGCACCGGCGGCCCCAGCCCAACGCCCGGCAGCCCCGGCCCAACGCCCAGCCCCGGTATCCCGCCCAGCCCCGAATTTCTCGGATATGGATGACGATATTCCGTTTTAGTTTCTACCTGCGATGTAAAATGTAAAATTTCAATTTAAGGCCTTGATTTATCAAGGCCTTTTTATTTTTCAACACAAAATAAGTGTAAATATTTTTTGTAAAATATTTGCTAATGTAATACCTTAATAAGTGTAAGATTTTTGCTTTAACAACGATTTGTTTTGTTTTAGGTACTCCATCCGACCTGGCTGCGCCATTCCAAAATGGACATATATCCATTGGACCAATCACTATTGACGTATATGCTGACAGCAATGGGAAAATTGTCGGAGGCGGTATTGGAATTGATTCCGGATTTGGCGCAGGCGCTACGAAGACCAATACAACACTTTACCTAACCTGCTGTAAGCAAAAGGCACATGGGCAAAAATAGATACTGGCGAATACGCTTAGCCATGGTTTTATTTTTTTTAATTTTGATGCCATTGAAATATGCCATTCTTTCTGTCGGTGGAACTGAAACCATCGGTAAGGTCACCTTATTAAGCACGTCATGTGATAACGGCAGTCCAATAAAACCTAAACCTCGCGTAACTGCTGCAATTTGGGTTGGTGATATGAAACACGAAGTCTCAGGTGGTGGCGGAGATGGCATTCCAGAATTTTGCAACATAAAAATTGGGGGTACGTTAAAGGTGACGTATTTTGATATGCCGAAAGTCAACTATACATTAGCGACAATCGGGAATCCAAAAGAGATTTTTCTAACGTTTTTCGGTTGCGGAATTTTTTTGAATATAGTCGGTAATTTATTGTTGGTACTCTTGAAATGGGATGCTGCAAGGCGTCTTAAATAGGTCGACCTTTTGAGCTCTGTGCCTACGAGGTACTGACATTCTCTGTTAGTTCGTACCTGCGATGTAAAGTAATACGTTTTATGTTGGCACTATCAAGGGCGCTGGGCGTATTTGCCAGTAGACATATTGATACCTATTAGAGGGGCACTACAGCTAAGCTATACAGTACCCAACCTCCGATTTCGGCTGCTGCCCGCTCAATGCAAGGTATTGCCCCTCTTTGCCTGCCGTAAAACCGCGTCGACACAATTCGTGCACCATGCGGGCAGCTATAAGCCCCTTTGCGTTCGGCGGGGATGGCACGAATAATGGCCAGCATTTGGGTGTCCATCAGCCGTTTGCGCGCAGGTGTGCCACCGTGCTTACAGGTGCGATAACCGCTTGGGTTGACGTTCAGCACGCTACACATTTCGGTCAGCGCATAAGTTTTGCGGTTAACGTCTATCCAAGCGTGCTTCACAGAATATCCTTGGTAAAGTACGCCGCCGCCTTTTTTATAATTTCGTTCTCCCGCTTTAGCCGCGGCGTGACATGCTCGCAGTCGCGAAAGTTCCATGGCTTCTGGTGTCACCACCTTGTTGCCAGCACCTTTGTAAGCACCCGGTAATGTCACCTTGAACCCAAGCCGCTAAACGCGGATTATCATGTCCACGTAACTAGTGGACATGTGTACATGAACGATGAATTCGATACGCCGCGTGTGCGGCGTCGGCGTCACAGCGCCGAATTCAAAAATCAAGTGATCAACGCCTGCCTGCAGCCTGAGCAGGTCAGCCCTTCGAAAATTGAAATGATGTCTATGAATTACATACATTAGGAGAATTTGTATGAATAACTTTCAAAAAATTACAAATCCGTTTGTAGCTTTTTTAATGTTCGGAGGGGTTTTGGTATTGATGTCAATTTCTGAAATCTATGGGCGTGCAAGCGTTGAAATTGCTGGTGTGGTAATCAACCGAGAAGTAGTTTGTCAGCAGCCTAGTAACAATCGCTGCGTTACTAACTATCTTATCAAAAACAACTCGGTAGAGCGCCAATTCATTTATTCCGCTGGACCTACAGATCAATCCTTGCCCCGTAATCTGCTTGTTGGAACAGAATTGAAAAAGGAGAAATGGAAGCTTCAATTTGAAGTGGATGGAAAGATTATCAATGACTTTCCAATTGATTTTTATGTAGGTTTATTTGTGATCGGTGTTGGTGGAATTATTATTTGGTTTGTAAAAAACAAATAATACAATACTGAGGTTCCCTAGATATTTCGTCTGCCATTAGATGAATGTCATGCGGCGCGCGTCTTCTGATCTCAATTATGATATCAACGGAGGAGGTGTAAGCCTCCCGTAAAATTCAGCTATACATAGCCAGAATTGTTGTGGAAATATTGACATTTACCTGTGTCGATAATGAAAAACAATTATGGATTAATTTGTATTATTGTATATATTTAAATGCCTCAATATTGATGCGTGAAAAAAAGCTCATTCCGTTACTGCGCAAATCGAACTCAGAAAATTGAATTTCAACATAACTTCAGCCACAAATTCCCTCTCTGCAAATGAAAAAATCAACATTAGCAAAGTCTGTGTTTGCCACCGTTTTTGCCTTGCTTGCTCACACAGCGTGGTCAGCGCAAGATGTGGCGGTATGTGCAAATAGCAAAAATACGGTGGAGCTCACAGCGTGTATGAATGGGCAGCTTGAGTTGAAGATTGCGAAGTTTCAGAAATATTATCTGGCTGCGCAGAAGCAGGACAGTGTGGTCTGGGGCAGCGCTACAGCCTTAATCAAAACGCAGGAAGTCTGGGAAACCTATCTGCGTCAGCATTGTGATTCTCTGTATCGCCGCGAGCAGGGCAGTGCGCGCTTTGTTGAGACCGCTGCTTGTCAGTTACGGCTGTACGATGCGCGTATCAAGGAGATCTGGATTTCGCATCTGACTTATCACGATGCGACGCCGCCGGTGCTGCCCGATCCTCAACCATAAAGTCTGCGCGATTGCGTAACTTGCCCTAAAGACTGGTAGGGAGTTGGGAGGGTTTACGTTTCCATTAAATTTGCTGCAGCGCAATAAATGCTATAATCCAGCCACAAAGCCATGAGCGCAGACAGGATGTTTTCATATCACCTCTAATATCTGGACTGTCGCAATCCAATTTGCAATATCTAAGTCGTGGCGAAGTCACGGCTGCTTTCTCGTCTGTTGTTCTGTATTAGCGAGGCGGCCATAAGCTGTGCGCTCTCAATCCATTTCTCAGTGAGTCTACTATGTCTATCAAAAAATTCGGCCTGGCCCTGATGCTGAGCCAGACCTTGTTGTCAGTCGCGGTGGCGGCAGAAAAATTAACCGTGGGCTTGATTGCACCGACCAATCCTGAAGATACCCGCAAGCGTTGGCAGCCTTTGCTGGATGATCTGGCCAAGAGCACAGGCATGGAAGTGCAGGCGTTGGTATCGGCTAATTACAGGGACATACTGGACGGCTTTAAAAATAATACGGTACAGGTGGCCTGGCTCAGCAGCAAAGTGGCACTCGAAGCGGTAGAGGGTGGTAAAGCCAGTGTATTTGCGCAAATGATTAAATCGGATGGTTCGCGTGGTTATACCTCGGTACTGATCGTTCCAGCTGCCAGCCCTCTCCTGAACTTTGATCAGATTACCGCTAAGCCCGGTACTTACCGCTTCGCTGACGGTGATCCGAATTCGACTTCGGGTTATCTGGTACCTGCGTATTACCTGTTCTCGAAAAACAAGGTTGAACCGGCCAAAGTGTTTAAACAAGTGATTGTTGGAAATCATCAGGCCAACCTGGCTTCTATTTTACGTGGCGAAGTGGATGTGGCGACGTTTAATTCGGAAGAAATGGACAGGCTGAAGAAAGAAGCACCGGATCAGTTGAATAAAATACGCGCAATCTGGACCTCGCCATTGGTACCGAATGACCCGATTTTGTATAGAAAAGACATGTCGGCGGGCACAAAAAACCGTATTGAAGATTTCTTCATCAATTATGGCAAGGGTAAGAATCCTGCTCAGCGCGAGACGCTGAAGAATATTTTGAATCTGTCTGGCTTTCAGCGCTCCAATGACGCGCAGTTAAAACCGATTGCAGATCTGGCGTTGTTTAGTATTTTGCGTACCAATATGAACGATACGACGCTGACTAATGAGCAAAAACAAAAGAAATTTGACGAGGTCAGTGCACGTTTCGGTAAGCTCAGCTTTATTCTGGAGTCTGCCCGCCTGAATTGATCCAGGGTTTCAGTGTTTGTATTTCTCTCGTGAAAAATAGCCAGTCCGAATGAACTGCACCCCAAAAGTTGGACACCCGTCCATACTTTTGGGGTGTTTTCATGAGTAAATATACAAAGCAATTCAAAGTACAGGTTGTTGAGTACTATCTGCAGGAGAACGCTGGCTGCGCTCTGG
>NZ_JACOGG010000029.1 GCF_014284365.1 Cognatundibacterium rugosum | reverse complement strand
CGCAGCCAGCGTTCTCCTGCAGATAGTACTCAACAACCTGTACTTTGAATTGCTTTGTATATTTACTCATGAAAACACCCCAAAAGTATGGACGGGTGTCCAACTTTTGGGGTGCAGTTCAGTTCAGCACCGGGCTTTTTTATGCGCATCCCAGAGCTGGCGTTTCAGCCGTAGGCGCCGCCCGTGTAGAGCAGGTCGAAACTGCGGGCTAACACGCCTATCAGTGCTATCGCACCAACACCGGTAGCCAATACCAGCAGCAGGGCCAGTGGCCAGCCAGAATCACTGTAGCCGGGGGTGTCCTGGTTATATTGCAAGTCCCATTTTTCATCGGCAGTCAGCCCAAACACTAGTCCGCACAGCAATGCAATCAAAAACGACAGGATAAGAAGGCCGTAACTGAGTAGCCCAGGCCAGCCAAAGTAAATGGTGGCGACCAGAGCAGAGACCGGTAAGCTGCTAAAATGCAACCAGCCCAGCTTATCGCGCCAGCCGTGTAAATAGAAGCGATGCACACCCAGGCTGCCCAGGGTAATCGCCAGTAAGCTTGCCAGTGTCTTGTTTTTCGGGGATGTGGTCATGGCTTTCGCAGGTAGTCTCAGAGGGATTGATTGTAGACTAACACTCTGCTGGTGTCGAAAAGCATACGGGGTGACAGGATATCTTGGATAATCCTTGCTTCTTTTGATTTAAGCGGGCTATAATCTACAGCTTTTTCCGCGTTTAGTACATTTTTTTTTGGAAATATTATGGTCGTTATTCGTTTAGCTCGTGGTGGTGCAAAAAAGCGCCCTTTCTACAATATCGTTGCTGCTGACTCTCGCAATCGTCGCGACGGTCGTTTTATCGAACGCATCGGTTTTTACAATCCAGTAGCAACTGGCAATGCTGAAGAAGTTCGCGTTGCTGCAGACCGTCTGGCTTACTGGCAAGGCGTAGGCGCACAACTGTCTCCATCAGTTGCACGTCTGGTTGCTCAAGTTGGCAAAAAAGCAGCTTAATAGTTTGCTTTCTATGTCCGCAGGAGTTCATGTTCCTGAAGATCTGGTCCTGGTGGGCTATGTCTCGGGAGCATTTGGCATTCAGGGTTGGGTAAGGATACGTCCTTATTCTGCCGACGCAGATGCGATGTTATCCGCTAAAGACTGGTGGATAGACCGGCCGGAATTGCAGGAAATCTCACGCCTGGAAGCAAAAATCCATGGCGAGGATGTCGTTGCAAGACTGAAGGGCGTCGCAGACCGGAATGCAGCTGAGGCACTGAAGGGTGCAACAGTTAAAATTTCACGCAAGCATTTCCCGCCCCTGGCTGAAGGGGAGTTCTACTGGATAGATCTGGTCGGACTGGAAGTACGTAACCTGGACGGCGAAAGTCTGGGCGTGGTACGTGATCTGATGGATAACGGAGCGCATCCGATTTTACGGGTGGCCGCGCCGGAAGTTCCGGAAGCTGAGTTGCACAAGCACGAAAAGCTGATCCCATTTGTCGAGCATTTTGTTAAGCAAGTAGATCAGACTGCACGCAGCATACAGGTCGACTGGGGTACGGATTATTAAGCGGATGGAATCAGAACGCACAAGTCTGCAGTTTGATGTCATCACGCTGTTTCCGGAAATGTTTGCAGCGCTGACGCAGTCTGGGGTCACGCGCAGAGCATTTGAACAAAATAAATGTGGCCTGAAGTTGTGGCATCCGCGTGATTTCACGACCGATCGTCATCGCACTGTAGATGACCGGCCGTATGGCGGCGGGCCAGGCATGGTGATGATGGCCAAACCCTTGCAGGATGCCATACAGGCAGCCAAGGACAGGCAAATCGCGGCTGGCGCACAAGCACCAAAAGTGATTTATCTGTCGCCCCAGGGACAGCGTTTGTCGCATCAGAAAGTGATGCAACTGGCTGATTTGAGTGGTGTTGTGCTGCTGTGTGGTCGCTACGAGGCAGTTGACCAGCGTTTACTGGATAACTGTGTTGATGAAGAAATCAGTCTGGGTGATTTTGTGCTGTCTGGCGGAGAAATTCCGGCAATGGCCTTGATGGATGCAGTCATCCGTCAGATTCCCGGTGTGCTGCATGATGATGCATCTGCAGTCGAGGATAGTTTTGTCAACGGTTTGCTGGATTGTCCACATTACACGCGCCCTGAAGTGTTTGAGGGTGAAGCGGTACCTGCCGTGTTGTTGGGTGGGAATCATGCCGAGATCGAAAAATGGCGTCGTCAGCGTGCTCTGGAAGCGAGCGCACTAAAACGACCAGACCTGATTCAGAGCGCACGTGAAGCCGGCTTACTGAGCCGCGCTGACGAAAAGTTTTTAAGTAGTTTGTAAGTTTCCTGCTTCAGTTTTTTGTTTGCAGGAAGTAAGGCGTATGCCAGTTGGCATACATGTTAACCCCCATCCTCTACCGGGCATCAGTCAGAATTTCTGCAGCGTCGGCAAGATGGTTATCGGAGTATAAAAATGGATCTGATCCAAAAATTAGAGCAAGAAGAAATTGCTCGCCTCGGCAAAAACATTCCTGAATTTGCACCTGGTGACACAGTTGTTGTTAGCGTCAACGTTGTTGAAGGTAACCGCAAACGTACACAGGCTTACGAAGGTGTTGTTATCTCCCGTCGTAACCGTGGTTTGAATTCCAACTTCATCGTTCGTAAAATCTCTTCCGGTGAAGGCGTTGAGCGTACATTCCAGTTGTACTCTCCACTGATCGCTTCTATCGAAGTGAAACGTCGTGGTGACGTACGTCGCGCTAAGCTGTACTACCTGCGTGAACGCTCTGGTAAATCTGCTCGTATTAAAGAGAAATTGCCAGCACGTAAAGTTGTTGCAGCAAAAGCAGAGTAATATCTGTTTCTGCGTGAAAAAAAGGGATGCCTCAGGCGTCCCTTTTTTTATCCCTGAGTTTTTTGCAAGCCTGCCCAGTATGCGCATGGTCAACGGTGAGCGGGTGAGGGTAGCCAGACCTCAATATTTCTGAATTTTTTTCCGGAAAGCTTGTAGTGAGCCGAACATTGAATAACCCGCAATTATTCCCCGTCACCGCGATTGCTGATCAAGGCAAGCCGCCAGTTGAACGCATGACAGTTGCTGGTTTGCGCCAGCGTTTCCGTCAGTCGCTGGAATGGCAGCCTGAAATCAACGT
The DNA here is from genome assembly GCF_014284365.1 of Cognatundibacterium rugosum. Classification (GTDB taxonomy): domain Bacteria; phylum Pseudomonadota; class Gammaproteobacteria; order Burkholderiales; family Burkholderiaceae_D; genus Undibacterium; species Undibacterium rugosum. The sequence continues at coordinate 22,866 of NZ_JACOGG010000029.1, read as the reverse complement.
GGACGAGCAGTCTATGCACAATGGTGCCGCTTTTCGTCCGGCCTCGGTGCTGATTCCGGTCGTGAACCGTGCTCAGCCAACTTTGTTGCTCACGCAGCGTGCGGCCAATTTGCAGCATCACGCCGGACAAATCAGTTTTCCTGGTGGCCGTTTTGAAGAGAGTGACGCCTCACTGATTGACACTGCCTTAAGAGAAACTGAGGAGGAGGTGGGGTTATTGCGCGAGCAAATTGAAGTGCTGGGCATCCTGCCCGATTATAAGACCGGAACGGGTTATCTGGTCACGCCGGTGGTGGCCATCATTGAACCGCCGTTTGAGATACGTTATGACGAAGGCGAGGTCGCTGCTGTGTTTGAAGTGCCACTGGCTTTTTTGATGGATGGCAAGCACCATGAGCGGCGCTTAGTGGCTATGCCAGACGGCAGGGAAAGACATTTTTATGCCATGCCCTATGAGCAGCACTTCATCTGGGGTGCCACCGCTGGCATGCTGCGCAATCTGTATCACTTTTTGCGCGCCTGATTTTTCTACTGTAGAACTACTAAGCTATGCTTAGTGCCCGGCAAGCAGCGCCTGGCAGTCAGCTTAATGCAATGAAATGAAGTGATCCGCGCAGGTAAATAGAGCGGGCTGTGGTCTGCGCGCAGCAGACCCGATTTAGTCTTGCTCATGATTATCAAAACTAATGAACGCAAAGCTTCATAATCCCATCAAATCGGTTTACACTTGCCGCATTTGCAAACTATGCGCAGGCATCTGGTGCAGCCAGTACGGATCAGCCCACTATGACATTTATCTCGATATTGTTAGCTTTACTCATTGAGCAGTTGAAGCCTTTGCGGGCTGATAATCCCATTTATACCCAGATCCAGCATCTGGCGGATAAAATCGAGGCTTCCTTTAATGCGGGTACCGTCAAGCATGGTCGCCTTGGATGGTGGCTGGTGGTGGGTTTGCTGACCATTCCTACCGCCTTGATTTACTGGCTTTGTCTGCGTTTGAGTCCATTTGCTGCACTGGCCTGGAATGTACTGATCGTCTATCTGACGCTGGGCTTCAGACGCTATAGTCATTACTTTACGTCGATTCAGCTGGCACTCAGTTCCGGTGATGAGGAGGCTGCACGACGCTTTCTGGCTGAATGGACGCATCTTGATACCAGCGACATGGACGTGTCGGAAATTTCGCGCTTGACGGTAGAGCGTGCGCTGATGGCGACGCATAGAAATGTATTTGGCGTGTTTTTCTGGTTCCTGATGCCGGTTGGGCCTGCCTGTGCGGTAATGTACCGGGTTGCGGAGTATCTGGCGCGGGCCTGGACCGAGCCTGAACATATGCAGGATGAGGCCTTCGGTCAATACGCCACTAAAGTGTTTTACTGGATAGACTGGGTGCCGGCACGCTTGACGGCAGTTGCGTTTGCGGTGGTTGGGAATTTTGAAGACGCGGTCTATTCCTGGCGTAATTATGCCGACCGCTGGAAGGATGAAGTGGTCGGAATTATCCTGTCCGCAGGTGGTGGTGCACTTGGTGTGCGACTTGGTGAGCCGGAAGAAAAAGCCATGATCTTGCAGGCCGATGCCAGTGCAGTCGATATCGATAGCCTGGATCTGGAAAGTCAGCCAGGTACGGAAGCGACACCACGTGCGCTGCAAAGTGCAGTGGGGCTGGTCTGGCGCGCCTTACTGTTGTGGATGCTGCTGCTGGCCTTATTATCATTTGCCGTCTGGATCTGATCGACAAAAAACGCGATGCTTGCATCGCGTTTTTTTATGCACAGTTGCAATAAGTTTTGTGCTCAACGTCATGTAGAAAACACTGGGTGCCGGGTTTTTATCATGCAGGAAATCGCCTATAGTGTAACGGTAAGCACAAAGCAGCTGTAGCTGCAATATGCACCAAAAGAGTGAATTTGTTCTGCTATCCTGTTGATTTTGTAAGTGTTTTTGGAAGGGAGATGTCAGAAATCAGGGTTCGAGTCCAGCCTCCACAGATTTATCTGATGCACAGGTTTCGAACCAAGTCTTCTATAAGATATAATATGGAAGTATCTTGAAAGCTTAGTGTCACATAATGATGTTTTGCTTTTTTCAATTTTGCTTCACAGCGAGCCGAGCACATGGCCGAATCCAATAAAACACCTTCTCAGCCAGTCCGCGAGTTTTTCATCCTGGGTCTGACCAGCAGTGGAAAACAGTTCCGTCCCAGTGATTGGGCAGAGCGCTTATGCGGTGCCATGTCGTGTTTCAGTCCCGACGGGGGCAGGCATGCCCATTTGCAGTATTCGCCTTACGTGCGTCCGATTTTGCTCAATGGTGTGCGCTCTGTGGTGGTGAATGAAGCGATTCGCGATATCGAACCACTGGCTTATCACTTTGTCCTGAGTTTTGCTAAGGACAATGATTTGCAGATTATTGACGCCTGCCTGCTGCCGGATGAGGCCGAGACCAAAAAGTAAAGACGCAGCCTGAATGGCTGCTCTGTTTCCCTATTTTCCTATTGCCCATCACGCGCTGTTCGCAATAGCTTACAGCCTGTTGAGGGACTGTCAGTCAGCCTCCGGCTGTGTCACCGGTATCACCGCATTTATCACCAGCTCACGTAACCACAGATTGGCCGGGTCCTGATCCACATTCTGGTGCCAGTACAGATACACGTCCCAGGTGGGCATGGCCAGCGGCAGATGCAGCATCTGATGGCCAAACTGTTCGTTCGCAATACGCGCATAGGCTTCCGGCATGGTCAGTAACAAGTCGGTCTGGCTGACGACCCGGCAAGCGGCGTAGTAATGTTGACAACGCAGCCTTATCTTACGCTGCAATCCCAAGCGACTCAGCTCTAGATCTTCCAGCCCCGGTCCATGCCTTCTCGAGCTCGCCAGTATGTGCTCCGCCTGCAAATATTGCTCCAGCGAGATCTGCCCTTGGATTGCAGGATGTCCCTGCCTGAGCAGTATCACCGTTTTATCCTGCAAAATACGCTGACGCCGGATTTCACCTGACAGTGGCAGCAACATATCGATCGCCAGATCCAGTGTACCGGCAGCCAGTTCGGCCACCAGTTCGCGCCGCTCGACCTGGATTGCCTGTAGCTGTATGTGTGGTGCCTGTTGCGTCAGTTGATGCAGCAGCGGCGGCAAGATAGTGGATTCCAGCACATCGCGCAAAGCCAGATGACATTGCTTGTTGGCCGTAGCCGGATCAAAGCGCGCATGTTCCTGCATGCTGAGCTCCAGCCCGCGCAGGGCTTGCCTGACTGGCTCGATCAGATTTCGCGCCAGCGGCGTAGACACCATGCTTTGTCCCTGGCGTATGAACAAAGGGTCCTGAAATAAGTCGCGTAAACGTTTGAGTGCATGACTGATGGCGGGTTGCGTCAGGTTCAGTTGCTGCGCGGCGCGCGTTACGCTGCCTTCGGTATACACAGCAACAAACACGACGAACAAATTCAGATCTACACGGGATAAATGCATCATATTAATAAATAAGGATTACTAGTATTCATTTGATTAATTATAGAGCTGGACTTACACTGCGGACATACTTTTCGGCGTTTGTAGCGAGCCAGAAACGTCAGACAGCATTTCTACAATCAGCAGTGACAGGCATTTAAAGGCAGATATGGCACAGATTTTTTTAGTGCGACACGGACAAGCTTCATTCGGCAGTGAAAATTATGATCAGCTGTCACCATTAGGCGCGGAGCAGGCACGTCATCTGGGACGCTGGTGGGCAGAGCGCGATATGCCGGTGGCGCGGGTCGTTACCGGAGCGATGCAACGCCATCATCAGACGGCAGCAGCTTGCCTGGCCAGCTGGCTGGATTTGCCGGAATCTGCACTGGATGCCAGTAACTGGCAGCAAGACGCACGTCTGAACGAGTATAACCATCACGAAGTGTTAGCACGCCACACGCCGGCATTTGATGACCCGCGCGCAGTGAAACGCTTTTTGATGGATACCCCGGATGGCAAACATGCTTTTCAACAGATATTTGCAGCCGCCATCACGCGTTGGATATCGGGTGAATATGACAGCGAATATACAGAAACCTGGCGCGCATTCCAGCTGCGTTGTGCGCAAGCCTTGCAAGCGCAACTGGCGCTGCAGGATGGAGCGAAGCACATTGTGATCTTCACTTCAGGCGGTACGATTTCTGCGATGTGTCAGCATCTGCTCGGCTTTGATGACGCGCGTTTCGCCGGCTTTAACTGGTCACTGGTGAATACCGGTGTGACCCGTCTGTTGGCGCCGGAAGCTGGCCTCGGCGCCGGTTCCGCTTTCCTGACCGGACTCAACCAGTATGCCCACTTAGAAGTATTGAATCAGCCTAAGCTGATTACCTTTGTCTGATGCTGATTTTTTTTGTGAACAAGCACATGGGCATTCTTTTCTACTTTGGGAAGATCGCCACTAAGCAGCCTTAATAACACCAGCCACGGAGCTCGCATGGATTTTCAATACAGCCAGAAAGTACAGGATCTGCAACAGCGTCTGAACGCGTTCATGGAAGCGCATATTTATCCGAATGAGCAGGTTTTCTTTGATGAGATTGCAGCTAACCGGGCTGCGGGAAATGCCTGGATACCGACCCGCGTGGTGGAGTCGCTCAAGGAAAAAGCGCGCGAAGCGGGTTTGTGGAATTTGTTCCTGCCGGAGTCAGGTCATGGCGCAGGATTGACGAATCTGGAATATGCGCCACTGTGCGAAATCATGGGGCGGGTAGTCTGGGCACCGGAAGTATTTAATTGCTCGGCACCGGATACCGGCAATATGGAAGTGCTGGCGCGCTATGGCACACCGGAGCAGCAGACGCAATGGCTGCAGCCTTTATTGCGTGGCGAGATACGCTCTTGCTTTGCCATGACCGAGCCTGCCGTTGCCTCTTCGGATGCGACCAATATCGAGTCTTCCATCCGTCCAGACGGTGACAGCTATGTCATTAATGGTCGCAAATGGTGGTCGTCGGGTGCGAATGACCCACGTTGCAAAGTCTTTATTTTCATGGGCAAAAGCGATCCGGACAATGCGGATCGTCACAAGCAGCAATCCATGATCATCGTGCCGCGTGATACCCCGGGCGTGACGATACTGCGCGCCTTGCCGGTGTTTGGTTATGACGATGCGCCGCATGGTCATGGCGAAGTGCTGTTTGAGAACGTGCGTGTGCCGGCTGCCAATATGCTGCTGGGAGAGGGGCGTGGTTTTGAGATTGCACAGGGGCGTCTGGGGCCTGGGCGTATCCATCACTGCATGCGTCTGATCGGGCTGGCGGAACGCGCATTGGAAAAAATGTGTCAGCGCGCAGTCAAGCGGGTCGCGTTTGGCAAACGGGTAGCTGAGCAGACTGTGACGCTGGAGCGTATCGCGGAATCGCGTATCCTGATTGATCAGGCGCGTTTTTTGGTGCTGAATGCGGCGCAGATGATGGATACCGTGGGCAATAAAGCGGCAGCAAAAGAAATCGCTATGATCAAAGTAGCCGCACCCAATATGGCTTGCCAAGTCATTGACTGGGCAATCCAGGTGCATGGTGGTGGCGGTGTATCCGATGACTTTGGTCTGGCCTACGCCTATGCCCAGGCCAGAACCTTACGCCTGGCCGACGGCCCGGACGAAGTGCACCGAAATCAGATCGGGAAAATGGAATTGAAAAAGTATTTGCCTGCCCGTCCGCATTGATACTCTTGTAAGAATCGCGATGACGTTTGCTTTGCCGTTGTCGCGATTGTTTCACTGCTGCCAGTGTTCAGCTAGGATTGCCGCTTTCTCGCTAATACCAGCAATATTCACGTCACCTATCAGCTCCTCTCACAGGTAGCAGTATTCAGTCTTTTTCCCTTCGCAGATGTCAATTGGAGCTTACGGCGCACGCAGTTCCGCTACAGGCATGTGCTCAGGGTGAGCATGCATACCAGTTCTTTTTTTCTGGAGAAATGTTGTAGAATGTTCTAGTATGCAAGCAAATTATTTCCGCTAATAGGGTTTGCCCGTGTACCAAACTCCGCTTCAGACACAGATACAGACACCGCCGCCAGCTGTTGTCAGTGTGGCAGCAACAGCGCCGGTTTGCCGCGTGCTGATCCTGACTTTTGCGTATTGGGAAGGATTGTCGCGCTTGCCAGCCGTACTGCATCAGGCGGGTTGCGAAGTCAGCGTATTTGGTCCGCCGGCAAATTATCCCGCCTTGTCACGCTACGTGACACATCGTACTTCGGTAGCCGGAGATATGGAGCAGTTGCTCGATTACTTGCAGCAGTATCTGGCGCAGCCTCAGCATCAGGCAGATTGGATCGTGATTGGCGATGATCCTTTGTTGTATGCACTGGAAAAACGTCAGCAGCAAAGCTGGGTGCAGCATGTGCTGCGCCATTGTATCGCACCGGATAAGCTGGGATTCGCGACTTCAAAGATACAGTTTCTGCAAGCCTGTCAGAGCGCCGGCATCCTGGTTCCCGCTTTTCAGATTTGCCATACCAGACAAGATCTGCAGCAAGCCGCACAGCGCTTTGGTTTTCCGCTGGTACTGAAAGAGGCGCAAGGTTACGCGGGACTGGCGGTACGCATTCTTCATCGTATGGAGGAGTGTGCTCAGATCGATCTTAGCCATGCCTGGATTGCGCAGGAATTCATCACTGGCCGTTTGCTGAGTGCATCAGCCGTGTTTCGTCACGGGCAGTTACTGAGTCTGTTCTCGTATTACCGCAGCCGCACCTGGGGCGAGCTGGGACCTTCGGCCGCGATACAGTTTCAATCCTTTCCAGGGTTGGATCATATCGTGCAGAGTAGTGGCAAATTGTCGGGTTTTCACGGGTTGTGTGGTTTTGACCTGATACAGCAAGAGGGCAGCGGTGATTTGTATTTGTTAGAACAAAATTTCCGTCCCACGCTGACGCTGGATTTGGGCAGGCTGGCTGGTGTTGATGTGGTCGGGGCGATTAAGCGTATGCTGGCCGGGGAGCCGGTTCCTGACGAGTGGCGACAGTCCGCGCAGAATGAAAAACAGCTGGCGGTGATTCCCTTGTTTCCGCAAGATGTATTCCGCGCGCTGGATGCAGGCGATCTGTCAGGTTTATTACGCTGGGTCTGGGACCCACGTTACTGGTCGTATCTGCGCTGGCATGAACCGCGTATTGCCTTGCGCAACTGGCGCCATGTGATGGCAAAACTGCGGCAGAACATCAGCCGACTTCTGCGTTTCAGTACTTCATGAAAAAAGGCTGGCTTCTTTGCAGAAGCCAGCCTGTTGACTGAATTCGCCCCAGCTCAGGACTGTACTGTCAGGGTGCTGTACACAGACAATGCGTCAGTGCAGTGTACCCATTGCTACCCTTGTTGACTTCATTGAGCCAGCTGAAATCATTCGCGATTTGCTGTGCAGCCGCCGGTGTGATGCCTGTTGGTACCAGCGCGACTTTGAACTGATCGTGCAGGATTTTCGCAGTTTGTGCTCCCAGCAGTTCAAACAGCTTATCGACGCGTGACATTTCAGGTTCCACATAACTGATGCGATAGTCGCTCAGCTTGGCACGTTTGGCCGCGGTCAGTATCGCATCGTTATAGCTGCCGGTACGGTCAATCAGGCCACGCTCTTTGGCCTGGGCGCCGGTCCAGACCCGGCCTTGCGCCACTTCATCAATTTTCTCAGGCGTGGTTGAGCGTGCAGCAGCAGCCTTGCTGGTAAAGTCGCTGTAGATATGATTGATACTGCTTTGTACCAGTTCGGCAAATTTAGGATTGAGCGGGCGCAGCGGATTGTAAGGCTCAGCCAGCCAGGTGGTGGTGGTGCCCGCAGTATGTACGCCTAATTTGTCGATCGCTTTTTCTGCGGTCGGCAAGATCGCGAACACGCCGATAGAACCGGTAATCGTCGCTTCATCTGCGATGACTTCGTCAGAAGACATCGATATCCAGTAGCCACCTGATGCTGCCACATTACCCATAGAAATCACGACAGGTTTGCCCGCTTTACGGGTCAGTTCCAGTTCACGACGGATGAGTTCGGAGCCAAACGCGCTGCCACCCGGTGAGTTCACACGCAGTACCACCGCTCTGACAGAGTCATCTTCACGTGCTTTACGGATCAGTGAGGAGGTGGACAAGCCACCGATAGAACCAGCGGGTGCTTTGCCTTCACTGATTTCACCTTCAGCCACAACCACACCAACTGCATTGCCAAACAGCTTAGGCTTTTGCTGTGCCAGGTAGTCATCAAAGCTAATTTGACGGAAGCTCTTGTTGTGCGGGTCACGTGGTGCGAACTTGTACATGCGCTCACGCAGTTCGTCGCGGGTTTTCAGACCATCCACCAGCTTCATGTTGATTGCCATCTTGGCCGCATCGTCGCCCGCAGCTTTCATTAGTTCCGGCAACTGATTAATACCGGCATTGATACTGCCTGCCGCTAATTTGCGGGATTGCTCCACGTTGTCGGTATAGGTTTTCCACATGGCGTTATACAGGAAAGCCTCTGCTTCGCTGGCTGCTGGCGACGGGCCATTCGCGATATACGGTTCAGCAAAGCTCTTGTAGGTGCCAACTTTGAGCAGATTCACCGTCACGCCGACCTTATCGAGTGCATCACGGTAGTAATTGCGATAGCCACCGAAGCCGGTAATCATCACATTTCCCATAGGATGCAGGTAGATTTCATTGGCATGCGAGGCCAGGAAATACTGGCGCTGATCGAAATGCGAGCCCCAGGCGATCACGGGTTTCCCGCTGGCTTTAAAGCGGTCCAGTGCAGCGCCGACTTCGCGCAGCATGGCCAGACCAGAGCCACCCATATCATCCAGCAGCAGCACGGCGCTGCTGATCTTAGGATCTTTCGCCGCATTGTCGAGTACGCTCAGTATGTCACGCAGCTGGGTCGATTTTTTTGCGCCGCCACCCTGCGCTTCCGCCAACAGGGCATCACGTGCATTGCCGGTATGCTGTTCTACCAGCGCACCTTTAAAGTCCAGTATCAGCGCAGTGTTGTCTTCCAGCTTTCTGGGACCACCGGAAAACATACCGATCACGATACTGATCAATATCAGCAATAACAGTAAATTCAAAATAATACGGCGACCGGTATCGAGGGCATTCCAAAGATAACGGAAACCGGTTGCGATCCAGCGAAATGGGGTAATACGCATAGTAGCTCCTTGTGTTATTCAGGCCAGATTGCTTGCAGTATCTGAGTCAGATGCGCGCCCGCACGGACCAGTGCGTCATCCTTCAGGTTGGACATGGTTTTTTCATATTCCAGCGGCAGTGCGATAGACCAGCTATTGCCGCGTTGGTTAGGTGTACTCTTACTGAACTGGGTGCCGTCAAACAGCTTTCTGGCATCGCGTATCGCGTCATTGGCCCACAGCACCGGCAACTGCTCAATCGGCGCTTTCACCACCGCATAGGTCTTGGCTTTTTTGCTCAAGGCTTCATTCATTTTGCCGCGTCTGTAATTGAATGGCACATCATCCCACAGCGAATGCAGATTACCGCAAGGGCATTGCAAGGCATTACCACCCACGGTATTTGAGCCACGGTCGTACTCGCCGCTATCCGGATCGATGACTTTACCCTCTGCATTCAGAAAAACTGAACCTACATGCAAAGGCTGGTGGATATCACCGACATAGTGAACTAACAGCGCCAAGGCCTCTTCTTTGTCTTTGAATGAAAATGGTTTTGGGGCTTCTTTACCTTGCAATACCAGGACGGCTGCGCGGATTGCTTGTACCACGTCGTGATCGCTGGTGCCGACGTAACCAGTCTTATACTGATCGTGTTGAATTGCGACGTCGGCGTAGTGGTATTGTTTATGGCAGGTTTCTTCATCAAACGCGGGATTGCAGGCGGTGTTATTCCGTTTGACATAATCTGCCATCGCTGCAATACCGGCTGCAGTTTCGAAAGGTGCGCATTCCGGATAGCGGCCGGTCGAGGTGTAAGCAAAATCTTTTTCCGGTGCGATGCCTTTCACACAATCGCCCCAGACCGCGACTTTTTCCAGTGTGTTTTGACCCAAAATGGCTTTCACCTGGCTGCCTGCCTTAGTGCCAGCCAGCAGGGTATCTGCCACCGCACCTATACTTTGGTGACCATCGGCACCCCAGGCAAAACTCAGTTGTGGAAAGGCAGTAGCTGCCATCAGTACCGTAGTGATGAATAGTTTTTTCATTTGCAATCAGAAAAATTCTTAAAATTCCTGCCCTTGGGGCAGCGTAAAGGGTGAGTGATGTATGACACATCAGGTAATTAGCCTTGCCTGAACAGCGCAGGGTTTAGCATCGCGAATTTTGACCGTTGGTCCTTATCTATCGTTCCATGATCTGCATTTTAATTTCCGTCAGCCTTAGAAACGCGGGCTGTATCGCTGTATTGATTTGCTGCTCGGGTTTGCGCTGCCAGTCTTCGTTATGCATAGTGATGGTCCAGCGATCTGCCTCATTGGCCGGGCGGTACGCCAGCTGTAATTGCGTTGGCAGAGAGATACCTTCAGTATTTTGCGAAAAATCAATTTGGGCCGTTGTTTCATTTTCAGTTACCGTGACACGTAGCGGGCGCCCCGAGGTCTGATCAACACGGGTCGTCAGCGTGTAGTTGACGGCCTTAGTCTCAATTTTGCATTGAAATACGACGGTGCCAGCGGCATTTGCAGGTGCCGCGACACGTTTAGGAAGCGGGCAGTCAGCCAGAATCAGCTCCGGATGATTGGCAATCGCGCTGCTGATGTGCACGGTACGTGAATTTTTTTTGTCAGAGCGATCTTCGGTCTTGCGTACCGGCTCGCCATTCTCCCAGCTTTGCAGCCTGGCCGTCGGTACCAGATCAGCCTGTTCTTTCCAGTTATTTCCTTTGGCCAGATACGCTGAAGTGATGCTGCCAGCCACCCAACCGGAACTGGCACGTACATATTGCAAGGTGTTTTGCCACAGCGGTTCGGCGTTGGCAGGCTCTGTCGTCAAGGCAAGTGTGCCGGAGCTGACACCAGCCAGTGTCAGCGCGCAGAGCAAAGTTATTCTTTTCATTTGCTACCTCTTTTGATTTTATTTTTGAGGACGCATGCAATACAGACCAGGCAATAAGGGAGATCATGGTCAGCATCCCCGGCCTTAGCAGTTTTACGTTCATCCTGTTTTCATCCAATATGCCCAATACTGATGATGCTTAGCTTTGGTATCTACATATCGCACAGGGAATATTACCAGAGCTGGATGTTGGCATCTGTTCAATCTGTTGTGCTTGCTTATCATTGCATCATGAGTCGACTTGAGGGGCGATACCCGCTAAAATGACGGGTTTTCCTTCCAATTTGCGGCACCTGTCATGACTACCATCAACGAATCCCCCGACGACGCGATCCAGAGCGCGGTCACTAGCAGTGCGCCGTCAAAAAATCTGATCAACCGTGAAGTGGCCCGGCGCCGTACTTTCGGCATTATTTCTCACCCGGATGCGGGTAAAACAACACTCACAGAAAAGCTGCTGATGTTTTCCGGCGCGATTCAGCTGGCCGGTACTGTGAAGGCACGTAAAAGTGGCCGTCATGCGACCTCGGACTGGATGGAAATTGAAAAGCAGCGTGGTATTTCTGTCGCTTCCTCGGTCATGCAGTTTGAATACCGCGATCACGTCGTGAATCTGCTTGACACGCCTGGTCACCAGGACTTTTCTGAAGATACCTATCGTGTGCTGACGGCGGTGGATTCGGCGCTGATGGTGATTGATGCGGCTAAGGGTGTGGAAGAGCAAACCATCAAGCTGCTCAATGTCTGCCGCATGCGCAATACACCTATTATTACTTTCGTCAACAAAATGGATCGTGAAACGCGCGATCCGTTGGAATTGTTGGACGAGCTGGAATCAGTGCTGAAAATTCAATGTGCTCCCGTGACCTGGCCGATTGGTATGGGTAAGAACTTCCGCGGTGTTTATCACATTCTGAAGGATGAAATTCTGTTGTTTACGCCGGGTAGTGAGCGTGCAGACCAGGAATTCGAAGTCATCAAAGGTATAGACAATCCACGTTTGCAGGAAATGTTCCCGCTCGAGATGGATCAGTTGAAAATGGAAGTGGAATTAGTGCATGGCGCTTCTCATCCTTTCAGCCTGGAAGACTTTCTGGCCGGTGTACAAACCCCGGTATTCTTTGGTTCTGCGATTAATAACTTCGGCGTACGTGAAATTCTGAATGCCTTGCTGGACTGGGCACCGCCACCACGCGAGCGTGATGCTACCGTACGTTCAGTTGAGCCAAATGAACAGCCTTTCTCCGGTTTTGTGTTCAAGATCCAGGCCAATATGGACCCGGCACACCGCGACCGTATCGCGTTTTTGCGCGTGTGTTCCGGTCGTTTTGAGCGCGGCATGAAACTCAAGCACCTGCGCCTGAACCGTGACATCAAAGTGTCCTCCGTCGTGACCTTCATGGCGTCCTCGCGCGAACAGGTGGAAGAGGCATATGCAGGCGATATCATCGGTTTGCCGAATCACGGCAATATGCAGATTGGTGACAGTTTTTCTGAAGGCGAAATGCTGCAATTTACCGGCATTCCTTACTTCGCACCTGACTTCTTCCGTACCGCACGCATCCTGAATCCGCTCAAGATCAAGCAATTGCAAAAAGGTTTGCAGCAATTGGGTGAAGAGGGCGCGGTACAGGTGTTTAAGCCTGTGGTTAGCAGTGATCTGGTGTTGGGCGCGGTCGGTGTATTGCAGTTTGAAGTGGTAGCCAGCCGTCTCAAAAATGAGTATGGCGTGGATGCAGTTTTTGAAGGCACCAGCATCAGCAGTGCACGCTGGATTACCTGTGAAGATAAGAAAATGCTCGCGGATTTTGAACGTTCATCGGCGGGTGCGAATATCGCATATGATGCTGCCGGCAATATGGCCTATCTGGCGACGTCCGGTGTCAATCTGAAGCTGACGCAGGAACGCTGGCCTGGCGTTACCTTCCACGCCACACGTGAACATGCAGCGAAACTGAGCTGATTGGTACCGTGCAGAATAAAAAATAAAACCGGCGCAAGGCCGGTTTTATTTTTGGCTGCGTGGTTTCAGATTGGGTGCCAGTGTAATCAGTCCCAATGCAATCGGTACTGTTGCGACAAAACCCAGGTGTTTGAAACCCGCAGCTCCCAGTAGCGCACCACCAAAAAATGCGGCCACCAGCATACTGCACAGGCGTAGTTTTTCTATATTCACGCCAGCCAGCTCCTGATCTGGCAACTGCTTCCTGGCACGGCGCCAGTAAAGCAGTTTACCCAGTTCTATGCCCAGATCCGTGACCAGTCCGGTTACATGGGTGGTGCGTATCTCAGCATTCGAAATTTTTGTGATCAGCGCATTTTGCAACCCCATCAGATAGCATAGCAATACGGTAGTCAGCGATACGGTGACCAGTGCGTGAGTCTGTAACTCTGTGCCGGTCAGTCCGAACACTAATAACAGCGCGGCTTCCAGCAGAAGTACCGGGGTGTAGATGTAGCGCAGCTGGCGATCGCGCGCAAAGTGCACCATGAGCGCGGTACTGGCAGCACCAGCCGCAAAACTGAGCAACATGAATAGCGCGGCCAGCGCTGACATCCAGCGACCCAGTACAAAATCGTCTGCCGCTTCTGACAACATGCCAGTCATGTGTGAGGTGTATTTACCCACCGCCAGAAAACCACCGGCATTGATCGCACCTGCTATAGCTGCCAGGGCGATACCCAGATGCAGATTCGTTTTTGCGGTGCGTTTTGGCGAGGTGAGTGTGGACAGATAGTGGAGCGGCATATTGATAGGGTGGAGAAGTAAAGGCTGCATGACGCGGGCAACAGGATCTGGCCACGCATTGTACATTGTGTGCAGTGATGCCAGTAGCAAAGCAAGTGTATCAAATGCAGAGTAACAAATGGAGAGAAATAAAGGGAGAGAAATAAAGGGGAGGGGCAAAGGAGAGTGAAGTCGCGGCACTCTCCTGGTCTGTTGTTTGGACGCTGGTATTTAGGCGAACATTTCCTTATTCATTGTGCTGGAAATGGGGGGGGATGCAGGCTCCTGCGCAGGCGCATCCTGCGTCAGCTCAAACTGCTGCAGATATTCTGCGCTGAGTTTGCTTTCTATCGCCTGTTCTAACAATTCCCTAGGTGAGATTGTGGTTTCATCGCGGCGCAGTATTAAATCCTTTCCAGGTACATAATCAAGCTGAAATCCATAGTGCGTCAGACAGGCACAGATCCAGTCCACTAAAATAGATGAAATATAGTGACGCTTTCCCATGGGGGACAGGAAGCTGACGCCTTCAGGACGTAATTGTTCCCACAAAGAGTCAATTCTGCCTGCCAGGTCTGGCAGGTTGCTCAGACTCAGTTTCAGCGGGTCCATCCAACTGCCCGAAAAGCGTACGCTGTTTTGGTTTTGTACGACATCTACGCCATATCTCTCCCAGCTGACTTCTTTGATTTCCTGCTGCGACCAGGACTGATACCAGGCTTGTTCTGTGGCTGCCTCGCCACCGGTCAGATGCAGACACTCTGCAAGCGGTGGCATGCCGGGTTCTGAACCTGGGCAAATTGCCTGTATCCGTTCGGCTAAGGTGGGATGGGTATCGAACTCTGTCTTAGTGGTGTTTTCGCTGCGTTGTATCGATTTGATCACTTCCGCACGCCGTATACCGGGTTTGCAAAAGCGACGAAAGCCATCGAAAATGGGAACCTTCGCGCCACGTTGCAAGGCGGCGCCTAATTCATGATCAAGATAGGCTGACCACATAGGATCAATCAGATGCACTTTTTCCAGTGCGGCACGGCTGGCAGCGGAGCCAAACTTTTGTGCCGCAAGCGCATCTGCTGCGAATTCCTGTGATCGGGAGATACTGGCAGAAATGCGCAGGAACCATTTGCCGTAACTCAGGAACAGCAAGTCCAGAAAAAATATTGAATCATCCAGATCATAGACAGTGTTGGCGATGGAGGCACGGGTCCGGTAAATCCATGGGCCCAGAGATAAATCACCTCCGACGAAATGTCCAAATTCATGCGCAATGACGGTGCTGAGTTCGCGCTCGCTCAGGGTTGATAATAAGGGCAGACCCAAACCAACTTCGAGTGAGCGGATCTGACCCAGCCAGTTTCTTTCCGGACTGATGTAAGCGGAGGCAGCAGCAATCAGTTGAATATTCACTTTGGCTTTGATCTCAAGCGATGCCGCGATGTTTTCCAGCAGTGCGTATAAGGCAGGTGCCTGATCCCGTTGCAGCAGATGTACCTGGTTGGCATGCTGTTTTTTTTGCCAGCGTGGACGTAATGCGTAAGCCAGCGAGAGTGCAGCGATGGCGGCAAGTGCACCGGAAAAATTGAGTGAGCGAAAGTGAATTTGTGTGTACGGTATCCATACTAAACCGGCGATCAGGCTCAGTGCGATGAGCCAGAATCCCAACCACAGGGCAACGATCAGAATAGCGCGGTAACGCAGATTTTTTTCTTGTGTTTGCATGATGATTATCCTTGCCAGTGTTGAGCTGCGTAGCTGATTACCCCGTGCATCACGTCACTTTTGATGACTTGCTGGCGCAGCGATTGCTGTTCACTTTTCGGTGTATTTGGATTGAAGGAGCGCAGTAGCCGGGCTGCATTCCATAAATCCGGTTCGATATCGTACTCATCCAGATTCATTGCCTCGCCACGGATATAGGCTTTGATCTTTTCACGCTCAGGCTTGGCAATGTTGAGCACAATTGCGAGGCGATCTTCCAATTGATTTTTCTTACTCTGGCTGGCTTTGACGAATAATAAGTAAAGCTGGTCGCGTCCAAAATGCTGATTGAATTGCGGTATGCTGAAATTCTGTACTATGTCCAACACTTTTTCGGGCTGCTCACGTAATGCTCCATAAGATTTAAGCAGAAGTTCAGTTGCAGGATTTTTGCTGCGTTAACAAGCCGGTACGGGCTGATAGCACCTCGAGCGCTTCCGGATCCTTGCGTAGTTGTTCCGGCAGTCTGCTGATAGCCAGAGCGGTATCTTTGCCAAGTAACTGGTATAGGCGTATCAATTGCGCAGCTGCGCGGAACTTATCTTCATACCCGGCACTGTTCAGATATTGGTCGAGAATCTTCATCGCCTCCAGGGGGCGCTGCAGGGCTACCAGCATGAAAATCTCTTCGTCGCCAAGACGCTGAGCGTCTGCTTCTGACAGCTGGTGTAGTCTGACAAGGTGGCGCAAACCTTCTTGGTAATCGCCATGTATATATTCGCGCCATATCAGGCTACGCAGAATTGCCGTATGGTCTGGAAAAAGCCCATGCAGTTTCTGCATTTCGGTCAGGCCCGTTTTTCCCTGTAGTAGCGACGCATACAGATACTGTGCGTCCGGATTGTCAGGACTGACTTTCGCTTTCGCGCCATATTCGCTGAGCTGTTCGCGGTTTGCACCCTGTTCGTTGCGCAGATCTTGCAGTATGCGTTCAAGGCGCAGGTTGCCCGGCTGCTTTTGATGCGCCAGACTGCTGAGCCGGATCGCTTCACTGAGGCTGCTTATACGGGCGGTATAGATGGCGGAAAGCGCATCGCTCTCTGCCCATTGACTCATCTTTGCAATTGCTTCCAATGTGGAAATCATCGATTGTTCACTGCCATTTCCGTATGCATATCTGATGCAGGCGTGTGCCCCATCACCTTCCTGAACACGGATGACGTCCAGTTGCTCCACACTTTTACTTTCTGCGTGCTTGCTCATTTGTATCGATTGCGGCGGTTCGGTGAATGGATATTCAATATTCTCAAACTCCATAAACTGTTTGCCGCAATACACGACCTGGTTCGCAGCCATTTCGGTTTGAACTGGCTTCACCTTGTAGTAAGTGTGGGTGTTTTTAACCAGTGGAGCAGCACCTGAGATATTCCAGATGCTGAGCTTATCACTGCTCTTTAAATCAATATCGAGACGGTCAATCACTTCCTGATCATTTGTTCTGGCGATTAATTGCAGCTTGCCGGCGGGCAGGGTCAGTTGCTGGCGCTGGCCTGCACCCAGCGCCACGGTTTGTCCGGCTGCCTCTATCGTCAATGTCTGATTAAAACCATTGAGCATGGTGATTTCCTGATGCTGACTTGCGTACTGACTGTGCATCGCTCCTGCTATCACCATGGCGACCAGACTGGCTGCCACCCCCCTTGTGTATAGCCAGCCCGCCAATCCCAGCGGTGCGCGGGCATAGATTTGCCATTGACGATCACCCGTACTTTTGACCACGTAGGCCCCCAGCGGTATCACTGGCACGACAAACAATACCGACAGGGCATGCATGGCGATATAGCTGTTGTCAGTGTCGGTTTCCGACTGGCCGATAAAGTTAAAGCCCAGCGAGTAAAAGCTGCCCAGCGCAGGCGTGCCTTTGAGAGGCTTAGCGAATAATCTGCGTTCACTGGTCAGTTGCTTCAACAGTTGCTGATGTTGCGGCAAGCGGTGCAGCAGGCGTGCAATCACCAATGCCCGGTAAACTTTAAAGCTGTCGCCGCTAGCGATGGCCCGGACAATTTTAGTGTCTGTGCAGAGTTCCTCGAGTTCGGGAATGCGTTGTAGAAGTTGAGCCGGATCTGAAATGGACATAGAGCTAGTTGCCAGTGCAAAAAGATAGAGGGAAGTGCCCGCGTGCTCAGTGGGGCTGACAACGACAACGACGTTTGTGGGACAGTGAGTCGCCGGTGCCTACAGGTGCTGGCTTCGGTTTCTCTGAGAAGTCAGAAGTTGAAGCGAGGTGCGTATGCGAGCAAGCCGGTGAATAGCCCTGTCCATCAATCATTCGCTGTATCGGAGGCTAGTTTCGCTGCGCTGATCGTGCGGATGGTTAATACATGCATCAACTAAATTGTTGATATACCAATTTTTATCATGTCTCTTCGTGTTTTTGTCATTTATTTGTAAAAAAGGATGCTTTTGATCGAATTTGCAACAGATTAAAACACGGGTGTAGCTGTCTTTCGCCGGATTGTTGTATGGGCAGGCAGGGGTTAAACAAGACATTTGCAGGCATCAATGCTTGTAATACCACTTTAAATCTGTTGGGATTGCATAGTTTCATTTTTAATGCGAAATAAGCAATGTTAATGATGAATTTCTGATGTGTTGAGTTCTGGGTCTGAGATGCTTTTTATTTTGGGCTGCCAGTGACTGAGGCAGATTTTTGACTGTCACGGATGGGCTGATGTCGCGTATTGCAGGTCAAAAAAACGACGCCTGCATCGACTGAATAGATTTTCCGTCAGCGGGCCACATGTCGTAAATTGTGATCTGTGACTGAGAATTATGTTGGGAAAAATAAACAGACCACTTTTGCTTTGTAAAAAAAATTTATTTGAAAATACTCTTTTAAAATATCAACTTAGCTTATTTATTTCACGCATATAATTAATACCAATGCGCAGGTAGGTAATACCACGTAGATACCGCTTGACAACCACTTTTGTGCTACTTAAAGTGAGACCCGTTTGAGCTTGATGTGAAATTAAATGAGGGTTAATACCTTGAATTTCACGCTGATATCAGACCGGAGTCGCTACTGTTACTGTGTCGGCGACTTCAGGCCAGAGTCTGGAAAACGTGTGCAGCGGCTTTCAGTCTGATTGGGCGAATTCTGTATTGATATCCAGTTAATTCTGTAGGGCGCTGGGTTTTAATATCAGCCCACTTCTGCTTTGAGTGGCATTGAAGTGGATTTTCCTTGTTTGTGTGGCTGTGTTTTATGGTAGGTGAAAAAACGGTTTGCGGACACAAAGACTGCGAGCTGAAAATCTATTTAGAAAATCTTGGGGGAGTAAATGAAACGTAATTCAACACCTGGTTTGACGCCAATCGCGTCAGCAGTTGCACTGATGGTACTCAGTGCATCCATGTCGGCGCAGGCGCAACAGGCCGACCAGTCTAAACCACAAGAAGTTGTGGTGACTGGTATACGCTCAGCTTTGCAAAGTGCGACAAATATTAAACGCAACGCCAATTCCGTGGTTGATGCCGTTTCTGCAGAAGATGTGGGCAAATTGCCGGACACAGACGTCGGCGAATCGCTGGGTCGTATCCCTGGCGTATCAGTTGGTCGCGCATTTGGTCAGGGCGCCTCTGTTTCTGTACGTGGCTCTGATCCGCAAATGACTTACACCACATTGAACGGTCAGACAGTTGCATCTACCGGTTGGTATGATCAGCAGACCATAGACCGCTCCTTCAATTACTCCCTGTTGCCATCCGAACTGATCGGTGGCATGGATGTGTACAAATCTTCCCAGGCAGATCTGACTGAAGGCGGTATTGGTGGTACCGTGATCGTGAAAACACGTAAGCCGCTCGACATGGCAGCAGGTTCTGCTTTTGTTGGCGCTAAATTGGGTAAAGGTACTGTCAGCGATGGTCTGAGTAAAGATCTGTCGGGTCTGTTCAGCTGGAAAAATGATGCGAACACTTTCGGTATTCTGGTTGCTGCAGCGGGTGAAAACGGCGACTATATCCGCCGTGGTATCGAATCGGATTCGCGCTGGTCTGCTGACGTGGCACCGACTACTTTTGTTCAGGAACGTAAGCGTACTGCACTGAATCTGAGCCTGCAGGCACGTCCGGTCAAAGGTTTAGATCTGGGCTTGAATTATCTGAAATTGCAACTGGATGCCGATAACTCGAACACCAGTCATTACATTTTCCACGATCCTAACTGCACCAGCCGCAATGCAGCAGTGACTTCAGATTTCAATCCTAAGGGTGTTTGCTTAACCAGTAATACCACTGCAGCCAAGGCGACGAATGCCTTCCTGCAGACTTGGGCACGTACTGCAAAAATGAGTTCTGACAGCCTGACGCTGAACGGTACTTACAAAGGTGAAGGCTTTAAAATCGATGCGGTAGCAGGCACGACGAAAGCGGATGGTGGTACGTCGATGACGACTAACTATTCCTACGATGCCGGCAATCTGCCGAAATGGACAGGCGGCATTGATGCAACTGGTAAGCAAATCATCATTACACCAGGATCGAATCAATCCGTGGGTCTGGGAAATTTACCTGCCAGCGTAGGACCTGCAGGCTCCTGGGCGACTTCACGCGGACCTAACTCTGACAAAGAAAACTTTGCTCAGGCAGATTTGTTGCTGAATCTGGACATGGGCGCGATTTCCTCGTTCAAAACCGGCTTCCGTGCTTCCCAGCATACCTTTGAAAAAGGCACAGACCGCGCCCAGTTTGCTGCAAAAGCAATCGAAGCGCCAACTGCCAGCCTGTACGACGGTACGATCGCAATGGGTACGAATGGCTGGTCTTCTCCACGCCCTAACATCGGTGCCATGATGGCAAACACAACTCAGAACATCACTGGCTGGGTGCGTGAACGCGGTGGCTATGGTGTACTGAAAGAAGACAATACTGCAGCTTACGGTATGTTCAATTTCGAAAAAGACCAATGGCATGGTAACTTCGGTGCACGTTATGTACGTACCAAGGCAACTGCAGAGGGATATAAACTCGATGGTTCGCCAGTAGCTGCCGGTGATATCGCGCAGAATGCCGGTTGGGGCAAAACGATCATCAGTCAGTCTGCTGATTACAACGATATTCTGCCTAGCCTGAATGCTGCTTTCGATCTCAATAAAAACACGATTCTGCGCTTTACCGCTTCCCAGGCGATTACCCGTCCTAATTTCGATAACATGTTTATCGCGACGCAGACTGGTTTCCAGGATGCCGTGGCCGGTAATGAAACAGTGACTTACGGCAGCGTTGGTCTGAAGCCGATGAAATCCACACAGCTGGATTTGGGTGTTGAGTATTACTACGGTAAAGGTAATCTGATCTCTTTGATGTACTTCCACAAAGATATCAATAACTTCATCACGACGAATACTAAGATTAACCAAAGCATCGGTGTGGTCAGCCCTGACAGTGGTAAAGACAGCTGGACTGTGAACCAGTACGTCAATGCTGGCGGCGGTAAGATCGACGGTATCGAAGCACAGATCAATCACTCGTTTGACA
Organism: Cognatundibacterium rugosum; assembly: GCF_014284365.1. Classification (GTDB taxonomy): domain Bacteria; phylum Pseudomonadota; class Gammaproteobacteria; order Burkholderiales; family Burkholderiaceae_D; genus Undibacterium; species Undibacterium rugosum. The sequence continues at coordinate 1,881 of NZ_JACOGG010000029.1, read as the reverse complement.
ATGGCTTCGGCGCAGTCGCTAACTACACACTGGCAAATGCAACAGCACCTGCTACCAGCTATCAGGATCAGCTGAATGTGTTTACTTTGTCTTCCAAGCACAACGTGAATCTGGTTGGTTACTGGGAAAATCCAACGTACTCAGCACGTCTGGCGTACAACTGGCGTTCCAAGTACATGGTGCGTGAAACCGGCTGGTACGGCAACCGTATGCACGATGCTTACGGCACGCTGGATTTGAGCCTGGGCTGGAACGTGACCGATAAAGTGCGTATCGCATTTGAAGCGACGAACCTGTTGAAAGCCGATGATGTGCAGTATGGCGCAGCAGGCGTGAACACGACTGTGAAAGATCCGCTGAAAGCCGGCTACCCAGCCTGGTCCTTCATGGGTGAAACTACATATCGTGTCAGCGTTAGCGCTAAGTTCTGATCAGTGCTTCTCTGAATGAAAATGCCCGGTGCAGACCGGGCATTTTTTCATCCTTGCGTAAGGTTTATTACAGAACGCAGATGTATGAGCTTAATAATCAAAAAAGCTATTTAAGGTTAGTCTGCCTTGCAGTGGATCGCTGCTTAAGCTGATCGCGGGATTAATGCATGCCGAATGTAACAGGCTGCCGTGATAGATCACCAGACGGTTAAATTTGGCAGGGATCATGCCGAGGAAAGTGAATTCCGCACTGGAGTTATCGAAGTAACGTTGAGCCGGACGGTTGGCATTGATTTCTTCGTAATACACGTCCAGGTAATGTTCACGATTGCTGGCATTGATTTGCTGAAATCCGGTTGCATTGTGTCGGTAAAAACCAGTACCACCATGTTTTTCATCACACAGATACAGCAACACCGCCATGTGATGCGGGGTACTCGCATCGAAGTGTGGAGTGCGCTGTAATGGTCCGAGTTCCGCAGAGGGTGTGGTGGTGAGTGAAAATGCGCAGATACTTTTACGTAGTCCCAGCTCTTCCGGAATCGCAAAAAAATGCCTCATCACAGGCTCGAGAAATTCGGTCAGTACTTGTGAGTAGTCTTCCGGTGCCTGGGCGCGGATGCCGGGATAGCCTTTTTGTTGAGTGACACCTGGGTAAGCTTCAAATTCGCTTTGTGCTGCGATTTGCAGCAGGACTTCAGGTTGCTCCAGAAAGTTATCAATGATCAGAGCCTGATGACCTGCGATGTCTACGCATTGAATATCGACCGGTTGGCGAAGTGTGAAGCGGGTTTTTATGGGCATGATGTAGATGTGAACTCGTAACTGTTGTGCGCTTTTTGGGGCTGTTCAAGGATAGCATTTTCAGGATAGATTTGTCGCATGTGGTTGTGAATTTGTAATACCACATAGATACCGCTTGACATCCAGTTTTAGCAAAACTACAGTTCAATGATTTAGTTGGTTTTCCTCACGATTTTGATGGCATAGGTATGATTGTCAGGAAAAGTGGTCTTAGTTTGCTTGTGCTTAATACCTGAAAAGCGCTTAAAACCTTAAAAGCGTTTAACACAGAGGCACAGAGACACGGAGAAAGGCTTAAGAGAAAGGCGACGAGTGTGACTGAATCAGACTACTTCGCCTCGCTTTGCTTTTCTCTGCTTTTCCTCTGTGTCTCTGTGTTTAAAGGTTTAAAGGTTTAAAGGTTTTAAGGTGCAAAGGTTTAAAGGTTTAAAGATGTGAAGCATCTCAAATTTTCGATGGCGAAGTGCAGGAGTTCAAAGGCATGGGCATCGATCAGTTATTTTGTCTAAGAGGAGAGGTATGGATTTTTCAGATCGCCAGCAAGAGCCGGGTAAGAAGTTCCTGGGCATAGGGCTGGTAGTGGCATTTCACGCGGTATTGGTGTACGCACTGGCCAATGGCCTGGGCACCAAACTCGTTGAAATCG
>NZ_JACOGG010000028.1 GCF_014284365.1 Cognatundibacterium rugosum | reverse complement strand
AGCTTGCCGGTGCTACCCGTCGCACAAGACACAGCAGAAACTGAAGACATTCAGCTCACACCTGCTGTAAAAGCCAAAGCCCAGGAACTCAACAACAACCCGGTACAAATCTATAACTGGGTCAGAAGCCGGTTGTGATGACGACGGGACCCGGCGTGATCATCGCTACTGCCACTGCGTCAACGAATTGCTTGTCGGTGAGCCAGTGATGCTCAGTGACGACACCACCGTATAGGAAGGGCACCACGGCCAGGCCTGAGCCGAACACAAAGGCGCCGGCTTTGGTGAAGAACAGTAATATCTGCAACAACAGATTGGCGTCGTTCCCCATCCACCCCAACAACGGCAAGGGCACCAGACCCAAATTGGTAGAGCCGAAGCGCAGCTTGGTGCGCACTAACCAGACCAGTGCACCGGCGGCGATGAACAGCCAGGCAATCTCGGATTGCGTAATGACGGTCACCGCAGCCAACACGCTGAAAACGGCCCACAACAGTTTGTCTCCACCGATATTCTTGGTCGACAGCTTGTGCGCGCTGATAGCCATGATGCCGATCACCGCTGCGCCCACACCATAGAACACGGCTTGCATCCAAGCCAAGCCGCCGTAAGACATGTAAGCCCAACCTAGACCTAGCACCATCAAGAACGAAGGAATGACGAAGGCGAAACCGGCTATGGTCGCGCCCAGAATACGGTAGTGTACGTAGCCGAGATAAATGCCGAGTTGCGCTGCTAGCGGGCCGGGCGCAATCTGAGCCAGGGCTAAGCCTTCTTTGTAGTCGGTTTCGGCGATCCATTTGCGTTGCTCAACCAGATCGCGATGCATATAGCCGACCAGAGCCACCGGGCCGCCAAAACCTAGTGTACCTAGACGTAAAAAGTACAACATTAATTGCCATAAGCTATACGTCGGTGATGATGGAGAAGCAGTATGTTCTGCTTGGTTCATTGGGGGTTCTCCGATGAAGTTGGTTGCATGGCTTTATCCTGAAAACTGAGCAGTAAGCTGTCGAACATGGAACTAGCCATCTGGAGTAGTTGATCATCGTCCTGAATTACGGTACGCAGGCCGGATAAGATGCTTTCTACGCCTGGCGCTTCCGACGGCTGTACACCCCCTACATCCAGATAGTGCACCAGTTGGCCAAGGCGCTGTAGTCCAGGTTGGTCGAATCCGAAGCTGGCGAGTAGTACCTCAAAGCTGACGCGTGTACCAACATGGCTAAAGGTCGCACCATCGAAATCGAATCCCAACGCATCGATTGGACAATCAGCCGGATTCGCTAGCCAGAGGATAGTCGCTTGTGGATCGATGAAGCGACGGATGAACCAAGCGCAGGCCAGTCTGTCTACCCAGGGGCGATGACGGGTAGCCCAGGTCCGCCCCTGATATTCAACGACCGCCAGTCGTCCAATTGCTTGTTGGGTAATGTGCGGTTCATCCGGCGCCAGTACGCGGGCACAAGCCAGTTCCAATTCACCTAAAGCCTGATCGGCCTGACCTTGCGCTTCGCCTGGGAAAAAATCGATCTCCACGATACCAGCGAAGGTTTTGCGCAAACGACGCGTTTGTTTGAGCACGTCCGACAAGCTAGCTTCAGACAATTGTGTGCGTATCTGTGCGATTTCTGTCATCAGAGTCGCGTAGTCGTCGCTGCGATTGAACAGTAGCGTGAAATCTGCCTCTCCAGTCGATGTGGCGCGCAGTACGTAGGAGCTACCTCCACTGCTGATCACATCTGCGGCGATGGTATCCAACGTATGTTGACAAGACTGGCGATCCGGCATCAGGTAGACACCGTCACGTAACACCGCCGCGCCCGATGTCTTCAGGGCGCGCCAAGCCCGCATGCGCGTAGCGGCATTCTCGGTGGGTAAGGAAAGGATCAGTAGAAGTATATTCATAATAGTAAACATTACTACTAAAACGTAGTAATTCCTACGATTATTTTTGAGATTATTTTGAATATGGTTGATCAAGACCAGTTACAATCCACTTAAGTACTTGAAATTATTTGTATTTTTATTATTTATTAATTGTGATGACACGTTTTCATTCTCATCAAGCTGGTGTATCTGCCGCATTGTTTGCTGCGGTCTTGTTCGGCGCCGGTACGCCGCTTGCAAAATTTCTGTTGGCCGGTGCCAGTCCATGGATGCTCGCAGGCTTGCTTTATCTGGGATCCGGTATTGGTTTAACGCTGTATCGCCTTGTCTCTGGCGCGCAATCCGCCCGACTGGCGCGCAGTGAAGCGCTGTGGTTTGCTGGCGCCGTGGTCAGTGGCGGCATCGTCGGTCCCGTGCTGTTAATGCTAGGCTTGAGCAGTATGCCGGCCTCGGGAGCTTCTTTACTGCTCAACGCCGAAGGCGTGTTAACTGCCTTACTTGCCTGGTTCGCTTTCAAAGAAAATTTCGACCGCCGCATTGCTTTTGGCATGCTCGCGATCGTTTTGGGAGCGGCAATCTTGAGCTGGCCAGGTCAAGTGGAATTTGCCAGTACTTGGCCATCACTGGCAGTGCTGGGTGCCTGCCTGTCTTGGGGGATCGACAATAACCTGACACGAAAGGTTTCTTTATCGGACGCTACCTGGATCGCATCGGTCAAGGGAATGGTGGCGGGTTCTGTGAATTTGACACTGGCGCTTGTGTTGGGTGCAGTCTGGCCGCAATGGCCATATAGCTTGGGTGCGATGGTAGTGGGCTTCCTGTGCTATGGAGTGAGCCTGGCGTTGTTCGTAATCGGTCTACGCCACCTCGGCACAGCACGCACCGGCGCCTATTTTTCAATCGCACCGTTTATCGGCGCCATTCTGGCTGTGCTCCTGGGTGAACCGGTGACAGCGCCTTTACTGTTGGCAGGTTCCCTCATGGCGTTGGGGATCTGGCTGCACTTGACCGAACACCATGAACACGAGCACACGCACGAAGAAATGGAGCACGAGCATGAACATGTGCACGATGAGCATCACAAACATGATCACGAGGTCTTGGTCTTACCTGGTACTAAGCACAGTCATCGGCATATACACGAAGCCTTGACGCATAGTCATGTGCACTACCCAGACGCGCATCATAGGCACGAGCACTAGCCTCGCAGGCTAAAAACACCTGCAGGGAAGACTTAAAGGCGCTCACCTTGGAAGGTATGACACATCGGAATTAGAATGATAAGCGGTCGCTTTTCTTGGTTCGTCGGCTAATAGGGGGGGGATGTATTGGATCGTTCTCGCCATGAGATCAATCCTTCCGTTCAGCTGCCTTTGAAGTTAACCAAAAAATGATGGCTAAACTAACGGCCAGTGTGACGAAAAGAATAATAACTACATTTGCAAGGAGTGCGCGAGCAGGTGCTTCAATTTCCGTAATAGGAACGCCTATGACAACGCACCAATGACAGTTCGAGTCGACTCAACGATGCGTCAGCATCGCCGCCTGGTGTTGCCATGTCAGTTGCTGGCGTTTCGCCAGAGCTATATCACGCTGGCGAATCTAGCGCTCCATGGGTACGAAGTGTGCTGTTGCGCTTACTGCTGGGCGTCGAATGGGGCGGTGCAACACAGTTACCTGATGGTGCTATGCGAGATGGGTTGATTTGTATCGCCGACCTTGGCCGGCTAGCAGTTATCGGTGCAAGGGTTGGACATGACCTGTTTGTGCACACATCATTGACACCATAAGGGCGAACAATGCGTAGCTACAGCAAATTGGAATCCGGTATGGCAGTCTAAATTCCAGGGGAGGCTCACTTTGCGACTCAAAATAACTAAAAATTCTGGAATGGCTGTTTACAAACAATCAATTTCCAAAGCTACAAGCATCTCCAATATGTCAAAATGGTAATTTTTTTTGCACCAGGAGAAATGACTTGTCAGTTCAGAAAATTGCAATATTTATCTCGTCTCGTTTTTCAGAGTTCAGCGATTTCCGCAAAATGATCGCGCAAAAATTGAATGACTTCCCACATGTGCCGATACACGCGGTAGAACTAAATGACAATGGTGCAGACACGGAATCGCCGTCTGCCCTTTGTATGAGTTGGGTAAAGCGTTCAGAACTTATGGTGCTTTTGGTTGGCGATACATATGGCCCAAAAATTCACGGCACAGAATTAAGCTGCACACATATTGAATATCGTACGGCGATAGAGGACGATTGCGAAACACGTGTTTTACCTTTTTTTATTACTTCTCCACAGACCAACGATCAAATTTTGCAATCGAATTCCAGTCTTGAAGAATTCAAACAAGAAGTGATGCGCAACCAGCGTGCAGCAATGTATGACCGTCCAACTTGTGTTGAAGAATGGCAATCACTAATAGATAGCGTCGTTGGCGCAATAATTAGAACCGTTTGGGAAATCCGTTTTCAAGAGAATGGTCAGGATTCAAGTGCGGACTGGGAAATCGGAGATGAAGTTGCTGGAATCCCTGATGCCGAATTGATGAAACTGAATACAATGCGCGCAGAACCGATCTCTGAATTAGCATTGTTATTAAAATCACCATCAGCAGAATCAGCTCTGGAAATAGCCAGGAACCAGCGAGCTTTTGCCGCAGATGAACAACTTCGTGAAGCGCAACTTGCTCTGCAAATAGGTGAGAGAGGCATCGCCGAGAAACATTTAAGAGAAGCGTCCTTACTTCGACCACTTGATCCTGTTGCCAACGAATGGCTGGCCCGGGTCCTTTTGAGTAAAGGACGAGTTAAGGCCGCTCAAGAAGCAACTTTATTTGCTGACAGAGCGGCTCGAATTTACGGAAAGACTGACCAACCATTAAGGGCAGCGGCATCGTTAATTCTTGCTGCTCGCGCCGTAGCAGGTGTCGATCGAGAACAAGCGCAAATTTATGCAGAGAACGCTGTGGAGCAAGCCGGGTGGTACGCGCAAACTCATTTGGAGCTTGCACGTCAGCGCGCATATGCAGACAAACTACCGGAGTCCTTGGAATCATTGAGACAGGCGTTTTATTGCCATCCACTTGTACTAGACAATATCTTGTGCGATCCCGCGTTTGAAGCTCACAAGGAGGGTCTCAGTACCTTCATAAAGGATATTCAATCCAAAATCGACACCCCTGCAAAAAATATTTGCGCTTCAGAAAATACAATAGCAGAAATTTTTGGCATCGACTCTTCTAACGATCGAAGCATGATCACCAACCCCATTGTTTCAAGAAGAATATTTTCATGCAGACGATCAATCCAACGCCAATTTCGAGAGATACATGTTCATGCATGCGAATTTCTTAACGCATCTAAGTTAAATTCAATATCACCGACCCCAAATTCCACATACGTATTAGATGCTGGAAAACTCACGTTAAACGGAAGAAATACGCTCGAAATTATTACATATCCGCGTGTTGGCGACGTTATTTCTGCTGGCCAACCGGTGCTTAAATATCGTTTGTCTAATTCGTCAATGACTCATATTTGGAAAGCCCCCACCACCTTGGAAATTTTAAATGTCTCAAAAATACATGGTGGAGCTTTTACAGCTATGGATCAAATACTGACTTGGACGCCATGTTCTGCCTCAGCATCTGCTTACCAACATCGCGTGGAAGAAAAAAACTATAGAAACTCACTTGCAAAACAAAATGAAGCCCATTCTTTATTGATGGATAAAGAAAAAAAACAAAGCATTTTTCAAAAATTAGCGATAGGTATTACTGGAATTTCGTGGATTTGTGTATTACCTTGGATTCCGTCTACCCCGGTGCGGGTTCTCGCAGCAATTATGGGAGTAATCGCGATTGTGCAGGCATTCAAAGCATGGAATGCCTTAAAAGATATTCGACCTCAACTTAAACAAAGTGATCTTTATATTAGCAACCTGCATAACCAGATTCTGGATCTTGAAGGAAAAATTGAGACCATTGCCAGACGTGCGGCTGAATTGAAAAATAGATTGCAAGCTGCAATTTTAACTTTCGAACAGCAAGCTCTCTCGATGTTTTCAGTTGCGATGCCATTCACCGCACTCCGAAGCGCACGCGTCGGCGACTGGGTTATCGTAGAATTAAACTCAATCGAAAGTTATGCCGCGAAAATGGGAATTTACGTTACATTCCGCGAGGAAGATTTTTTTCCAACAACAAGCAATCTTGCATTGTTTCGCGTCTATCAAAAATCTGGGAACGAAATCAAATTAACTCGTGCCGGAGCATATCTGCCCTAGAAGCCTGCTTAACATTAAGCAGGCTGTAATCTAAATAACGCAAACATTTCACGCTGGCATCGCGACGAAAACTATATTAATTTTCTCGCGACCAGCCGGCGATAATGTTCGCCAAGAACTGTTAATTTACAGGCTTTACTATACATTGCCGCATGGTACATATGTGGTGCATCAACCGGCACCACCAAATTGGTTCGATTGTATTTTTGTAGTATCGAAAATATTGAAGTTTTATCAGGATCCGGGGACTCACTCTCAGGTTCAAATGCGGGATCCAATCTAAACTCAATGCCAGGTCCTGGAAAAAAATCCGTTATTCGCTGCAACTCCTGCAAGCTGATGGGCGCTTGAACGGTTCTCAGGGAAACAAAGCTTTTCACATTGGTTTTGAATACGGGACGCTGATCCCAAGGTCCCAGAGATTGATCTATATGCGCATACACACTTCCAGGCGTCACATCCCCGACCAAGTTACCGGCAGCCCCATTCAGTGCATCCACAAATAAGGTGGTAAAAACTCCAGCTCCATTTTCTTCATTCGCATATTGCTGATCTGTAGAGGCGGTAAGAATAGTTAAGCCCTCCGTCATTTCCGCAAATTTTTTTGAGGAAGTAGAATTTCCAGCCACCCCGGAATGGCAACTATCCAATACAATAATTTTATTGCGAGCCTTGGATTGATTTGCGATATTCACGACGTCAGCCAGTGACAATCCGTCGTCGCCATTATCGCAATCACTAGCGCACAAATATCCCCCTAAATCCTCTAAATATCCATGTCCTGCAAAGTAAAAGAGGGCAATTTCGCTATCGTCAGCAAACAACTCCCGAACCGCGTTCTTCAGTTCAGTGCGAGTAATCCTATCGTTTTGAGCAGTCGCCACTTTGAGACGGACTGAGAAATTAATAGATCCGTCACTATGCCTTTCCAATCCATTTTTCACCGCATAGGCATCATTGACACAACCAAATAAACCAGAAATTTTATCGTAATAGTTGATTCCTACAACCAACGCTTTTCTCATATGTTTAGGCTCCCTACTTGGTCGTTTGATTTTTTCATACAGACACTTCGCGGATAGCTTTGACAATCGATTCTGTATTCCAACCAACAATTGCGTCAGCATTTTCCTTCACAATCTGTGAGGTATGTGCTGCGCCCCAAGGTTGAATCGCGATGATTGGTTTTTTCGTCCCAAATTCAGCTGCACATATGGCGATTTCTTTATTAATCCATTTACTATAAGTTGAGTAAACTCCTGCCAAAATCAAAACGCAATGACATGGTGCAATTTGACGTTTTATCGCGGCATGCAATTCTTTGTCAGTACCGCGTGTATGAAGTGGATCATTCTTGGGAACAGAATAGTTTTTATAAAAAAAATACGAGCGCGTATCCAATAACTCGAGAAGCCGATCATACGAGTCACTATATGCCCAAGAATGACTAATAAACAGATTGTATGTTTTACTCATTTGGTATCTTGTAAAAGATCTACTCGAAAATATCATCCGTTTCAGTGAAGTAAAATGACCGGCCGAATCCTGCGCCAAAACCTAGATTCATGCGGAGTACTTCCCAGTGCCTCGCAAGCTCTCAAATAGCTGCGTTCAAACAATCCGGGATGTTGTGCGGGCTCGCTCGATTCCATTTCACTGCAACGCGCAGCCCATTGATTAATATCTGTCTCAACAAAATTGGTTTCGCCGCCGAGTTCGATATCATGATCCAAGCGCGCCCATTCAGCACTGCGTTTTGCACTATCCCTTGCCTTATTTCCAAAACCAAAAACAAGGGACATCACACTGGAAACTGTAATCAAGGACGCGCATATCTGAATGCTCAATGGATCCATCAGTTTGGTAAACGCCACCGTCCCGCCGAGAATGGAAATGATTTTGACCATGCCTTCACGAGACTCAAATATCCTTTGTCGTTCTTGGTAATAAAAACGGTTTGTCAGTGCTCGTAGCTTAAGATCACAACGTCTTTGCCATAAATGATCTGCAAGAGTATCCATATTTCAAATTCATTTGGAAGGTGGTCGAGGCGGATGTTGTGTTGGACGAGGAACGTGTCCTCTCTGTCCCGTACCTGGATGAGGTGTTGGCTGAGGATTGTTTGGAGATGTCGCCATATCGAGAAGTCATATTGTTAATTTGAATGTATTTTACATCTTGACATTTATTTTTAACAAATATTTATAATATTGGGGTTTCAGCAGTACAAATGTTATTTCTAATTTTTAGTGCTGGCTCTGACGGAAAGTTAGCTAAATCTAAATACACTTAATTGTTAAATATATTTAAAATATTTGACAAAATTGCCAGGTTATGTAGCGGACCTAGGGCGTGTTGATATGTCTTTTTAGTATTTGGGCTGTTAACTTTAGCTGAAATGTGTTTACATCCTTGAATTTGGGTGAATCAAGGATATAGAGAATGTTGTTGCGCGACGATCAATGGAAAAGAATAGAGAAGCTGCTTCCGGGAATGACTGGGGGCGGAGGCCGAGCAGGAGTTGTTAATCGCTTGTTCGTTGAAGCTGTGCTCTGGATAGCGCGAACCGGCAGCCCATAGTGAGTTTGCCTGTCGAATTCGGCCCATGAACACGGCCTATACGCGCTTTGCCCGCTGGTCAGATCGGAATGCCTGGCAAGCTATTTTTGTTGCGCTATGTGAAGACGCCGATTTCGAAGAGGCTTATTTGACAGCACCATTGTGCGAGCGCACCATCATGCTGCCGGTGCAGTTAAAAAAAGGAGAGCAAGCTTTTGGCCGTTCCGCGGCGGTCTCAGCACCAAAATCCACGTTTGCGTAGACGGGTTGGGGCAGGCGGTGCGGTTTATTCTGACGGGCGGGCAGCGCAACGACATCACGCAGACAGAGGCACTGATCAAGGAAATGAAACCTAGCGTCATACTCGCGGATAAAGCTTATGATGGCGACGCGTTGATTGCCTGCATTCAGAATAAAAATGCCAAGGCAGTTATTGCGTCAAGATAACATCGCAAAACGCCAAGGGAACTGGATACGTTTCAGTACCGCAACCGTCATGTCATCGAGCGTTTTTTTGCCAGACTCAAGCAGTTCAGGCGCATTGCGACGCGCTACGACAAACTTGCCTCCCGCTTCGCGTCATTTTTGTGCTGGTTGCTTCTTATGAATGGTTAAAGTGATATGTCAACACACCCTAGGCTGCGTATCCTTCACTACTAATTAATTAGTGCATTTTTAATGTTTACGATTCCACCAACCGCCTCCCAGCGCCTGAAAAAGTGCCACCGTATCTGTGTAGCGCGCCGCCTGATTTTGCAAACGGGCGATCCTTGCTTGCTGATACGCCTGTTCGGCTGCCAGTACCGGTGGCATGCCGGCGAAACCCGATTCGAACTGGCGTCGGATCAGATCGGCGGTTTTTTTCGCCGACTTTTCCGCATCTATTGCCGCCTGCAAAGCCTTGGCATCGGCATCGATCGCAAACAGGCTGTCGGCTACATTCTGAAACGCAGTTAACACAACGCTGCGATATTGCGCGCTGGCCTGATCAAGAGCCGCTTCGGCGGCCGTTTGCTTATGCTTGAGCGTACCGAAATCGAACAAGGTCTGCGTTGCGCCGCCGGTCACGCTCCAGAATTGATTCCCGGCCGAGAACATCCGGCTAAATCCGGTTGCGGTACCGCCCAGCGTTCCGTTAATCGAAAACTGCGGCAAGCGATTGGCGATCGCAACGCCAACCTGCGCACTGGCTGCATGCACCAGCGCTTCCGCAGCACGTACGTCGGGTCTTTGCTGTATCAGCGAAGACGGCAAGCTGAGCGGCAACTCTTGCGGCAAAGTCAGCGTCGCCAAATCGATGCCGTCGATCTGGCTGTCCGACGGGAATTCGCCGGTCAGTACGGCCAGCATATCTCTGGTCTGATCGAGCTGCTTTTGCAAGGGGGGCAAAGCCAGTCGGGCTTGCGCTAGCGCCGTCTCCTGCGCAGATAGGTCCAATCCGGATGAGAAGCCTAGCCTGGCCTGTTCCTTCAGCATCGTCAGCGTTTTTTCTGCTGCGGCGATGATTTCTTCATTGCAGTGAATTTGCGCCTGTATCAGCGAGAGTTGTATCGCATTCGTGACGACATTCGCCGCCAGCGTTAGGTAGGTCGCTTCAAGTTGAAAGTACTGTGAGTCCTCTTGCGCTGCCAGCGATTCGACGGTGCGCCGATTCAGACCGAATACATCGGGCACGTAGCTGATGCTGAGTTGCGCTGTATGCAGCGTATACACCGGATCTCCCGAAGTCAACGTCGGCGAAATCGTTCCGACTGCATTTCTTTGCTTGCTGGGTGTATAACTTGCCTGCAGCGTCGGAAAATATGAGCCGCGCTGCGCATCCGCATTGGCCTTCGCCTGGTGCAACGCCGCCTGCGCGCTGGCGATGCTGGGATTGTGCGCCAGAGCTGCATCGACCAGACGATCGATTTCCGTGGAGCCGTAGCCGCGCCACCATTGCGCTGCGACGTCCTTGCCCTGCATGAAGCGCTGCGCAGCGCCGCCGGGGCTGTCTGTCGCGGCGATCGTCACGATGGCGCGATTGGTGTATGCCGAAACTTTCGGTGCTTCGGCCGCGCGGTAATCCGGCCCGACGGTGCAGCCGCTGCTCAACAAAGTAAACCCTGTCAGCAATAAGGATGTCTGTATCGAGCGTAGCTCAAGCTGATTTATTTCTGCACGCATCTTCCGTTTTATCGAAAATGGAAATGTCATTTTATTTACCTGCTTTATCTTCGTTCCCGAAAGTCATTTCGGATTCATTGCGCGACCATCCCATCACCATGACTTGCAACGCCGGTGCGACGACTAACAGCATGATGGGCCCCAGCAGCATGCCGCCGACCACCACGACCGCAAGCGGTCTTTGAACCTGGCTGCCAATGCCGGTCGAGATCGCCGCTGGCAGCAAACCTATGCAGGCGGAAAACGCGGTCATCAGCATCGGCCGCATCCTTTGCTCAGCGGCTTCACGCATCGCTTCCAAAGGCGCTTTACCCTCCACGATCAAGTGATTGAAATAAGTAATCACCAGAATGCCATTCATTACCGAGACGCCGAACAAGGAAACGAAACCGATCGCAGCCGACACGCTTAAATGCAAACCGGATAAATACAGCGCAATGATGCCACCGGCGATAGAGAATGGAATTGCCGCTAGTGTCAGCAAGCTGTCGCGCAGCGAGTTGAACAGGGTATAGAGCAAAATCAGGATAGTGAAAATCGCGATAGGCAATACCACGGTCAGGCGTTTTTTCGCTTGTTGCATTTCCTCGAATTCACCTGCCCAGTTTATGCTGTAGCCGACCGGCAGCGCGATTTTCTCAGCGATTCTCGCCTGCGCTTCAGCCACCGTACTTCCGAGATCACGACCGCGCACGCTGAATTTCACGGGAATAAAACGCTGATTGCGTTCGTGGAAGATATACGATGCACCGGTATCGAGCGTAATCGAAGCGAGTTCGCTCAACGGGATATAAGCGATTGCACCGGAGGCGCTGGTATAGCCGACCTTGATGTGGCGAATCGCATCGAGATTCATCCGGCCTTTTTCTGCGAGGCGCACAGTCAGACCGAATTGCTTGTCGTCCTCCTGTACGGTAGTCGCCTGCGTGCCGCCAGCCGCTGCCTGCACCACGGCATTCACATCGCCGGCGTTCAGGCCGTAGCGAGCCGCTTTTGCGCGATCGACGGTGATGTTGAAATTAGGCTGCCCGAGTACGCGGAAAACGCCTAAGTCCTCAACTCCTTTGACCTGGTTCATTTCGTGCAACACCTGGTCGGCAAGCTTTTCCAAAGTCGGTAAATCCGGGCCGATAATTTTGACCGAGTTAGCGCCCTTTACACCGGACAAACCTTCCTCGATATTATCCTGAATATATTGCGAGAAATTGAATTCGACGCCGGGGAACTCGGCAGCGAACTGCTTCTGTACATCTTCGACCAGCATATCCTTGGTATAACCGCTTTTCCATTCGTCAAAAGGTTTTAAAGGCACGAATAATTCGACGTTATAAAAACCGGAAGCATCGCTGCCGTCGTCGGGACGTCCGTGCTGGGAAATGACCGTCACGACTTCTGAATGATCCTTTAGGATATGACGCATGCGATTGACTTTATCCATCCCAGCATCAAGCGAAATGGTGGCCGGCATCGTCGCACGTATCCACAAATTACCTTCTTCGAGAGCCGGCAGAAATTCGGTACCGATACGCGGCAACAGCAGGCCGGCAAACAGCAGGAAAATGAAACCGAACATGACGGTCAGCTTGCGCTTTTCCAGCGCCCAGTGGAGGATAGGCGAATACAGACGTCTGATCGCGCGCACCAGGAAGGTCTCGGTTTCCTTGATATGCCTCGGCAGCAGTAGCGAAGCCAGCACCGGCGTGACCGTAAAGGTTGCCAGCAAGGCGCCGCTCAGCGCATACGCGTAGGTCCGCGCCATAGGATTGAAAATCTGGCCCTCTACACCCTGCATGGTAAACAGCGGGATAAAGGCGGCAACCGTAATCGCCGAAGAAAACAGTACTGCTCGATCAACCTGGATGGCGCTCAGATACAGCAAGCGCAGACGATGGCCCCAGGAGTTCTTCGATTTGCTGCGGATATGATGATCGAGTATGCCTTCGTTTTGCGCTTCCAGTAAATCCTCCTGCTCGCGCCGCGTTTTCTGGAAATTCCGAAATACGTTTTCAATCAGGATAACCGCCGAATCGACAATGATCCCGAAGTCGACTGCGCCGACCGAGAGCAGGTTGGCCGAATCGCCCAGCATGACCAGAATGATGATGCTGAAGAATAAGGCGATAGGAATATTCGCCGAGACGATAATCGCGCTGCGCAAATCGCCCAGGAAAATCCACTGGATGAAAAATACTAGCAGACAGCCAAACAACAGATTGTGTAATACCGTATGTGTGGTCACGTTGACAAGTGTAGAGCGATCGTAGAACGCCACTATCTTGACTCCGGGCGGTAAAATACCACTTGCGTTGATTTTATCGACTTCGGATTTTACACGCTCGACAACATCATTGGTTTGTAGTGTGCGGTTCATCACCACGATGCCGGTAACGACATCATTTTGTTCGTCACGTCCAGCTTTGCCCAGGCGCGGCACACTGCCTACTTTGATTTCAGCTATATCCTTTACCAAAATCGGCGTTCCGTTCGATTGTGACAGCACGATGTTGCCGATATCCTTAGTGTCTTTCAGCAATCCGATGCCGCGGATATTGACCGACTGCTGACCGATATTGACCGTACGACCACCAACATTGGTATTAGCATTGCCAATCGCCGCGATCAGTTGCGGCAAGGTGACGTTATAGCCTTCCAGTTTATGAATATCAGCTTCGACCTCATACTCCTTGGTCGTACCACCCCAAGTGATCACTTGCATGATGCCCGGCACAGTCAGTAAACGTTTTGTCACTACCCAGTCCTGAAGTGTACGCAGATCGGTCAAGCTAGTATGCTCAGTGCCGACTAATTGATAGCGCAGGATTTCGCCGACCAGGCTCGATGCCTGTATCTGTGGTTGCACATTGTTCGGCAGGCTGACGTTTTGCTGAAGGTTGAGCGCCGCCTGGGTCGAAGCAAAATAATAGTCGACGCCGTATTTAAAGGTCACGCGAACGAAAGACAGACCGTAAAATGAGGTGGAACGGATATTCTCGACGCCCGGCGTGGTCGCCAGGCCGAGTTCCATCGGGCGCGTATACGAACGCTCCATTTCCTCGGCAGACAAACCCGGCGCTTGTGCAGTAATTTCCAGAATGACCGGTGCCGGGTTGGGGTAAGCTTCGATATTGAGTTTGGAATAAGCGATTAAGCCGGCAACAACGAAAACCAGCAATGCGAGTAGCACGATAGGGCGACGCGACAAAGCAAATGTAATAAGACTTCTGAGCACGATAACTTCTTTCAGAAAAAATCAGATGAACACATCCGCTGCCGGCTTAGCGTGACTGCAGGGCGAGCATATTGCTCAGGAAGATAGCGCCGTCGCTGGCGATTTTTTCGCCTGAGGCGACGCCTTCGAGGATTTGTTTTCTGCCTTCCTGTTCGATGCCAAGCTTGACGTTGCGGCGCACGAAAGTGCGTCCGTCCTGCGTCACGAATACCGTCATCGTGCCATCGCTTTCGCGGACGATGCCGTTCGCCGGGACCGCCACCGAATGCACCGGCTCGCCGACCCGTATGCGATAGGTCGCCAGCATTTGCGGATGCAGAATGTGCTGCGCATCTTTGATTTCCGAACGCACTGCGATTCTGTGCGTAGACGGATCGACGGCTACGCCGATATTATTGATTTTCCCCAGAAATTGCTGACCGGGATAAGCCATTACCGAGACCTTGACATCCTGCCCCAGACGCAGCTTGGGCAGGTCGTATTCGGATACGCTGGCGGTCATCCATACCGTCGATAGATCGGACACGGTTAGCGGTGCTGGTTGCGATCCCGGTTGTAGTAGCAGGCCGGGCGCTGCGTTGCGGGCAGTAACTTTGCCGCGTATGGGGCTGCTGACGATTAATTCTCCGTCGACTTGGCGGCTGCTCAAAATCTTGTCGATTGCCGCATCCGATTTGCCGAAAATGCGCACGGCATCGCGCGCGGCGCGGTAGTTCGCCTCCGCAGCCTGCTGATCGGAAGTCGCTTGGTCAACGTCTTTTTGCGCTGCTGACTGCGTTTCCAGCATTTTCTTCGCACGCTCCAGCACCTTGCTGGTCAGACTCATCACGCCTGCCGTCGAAATCAGATTAGATTCCGCCGTCACCAGATCCGGGCTGTCGATAGAAAACAGCGGCTGGCCCTTATTCACATCGTCGCCGGCTTTCACCATCACCTGCCTGATGCGTCCCTGATAGGGAGAAAATACCTGCACCGTATTATCCTGATTAAAGTCGATATAGCCGACCGCGTCGCTTTGTTCGATAAAATCGTAGCTTTGCGCGGGAGCGACCAATACCTGCTTTGCTTGCAGATCGGTGATGGTGACAGTCGTGGGTGAGCCGGGGGTCTTTTTCTTATCCGCATCTGCGTCGCTATGATTGCCGAATTGCGAAGCGAATACGGTGACACCGGCCAACACAGTAGACACCAGTGCGGCAGCAACGCCGAGTTTTTTTTTGCTTTTTAACATGGATAACCCTGGTAATGATTTTCGGCTGACGATCAGGCAGATTACTCGTTGCCCGACAAGCTCAGACAAGTCGAATGACGATGGACGCCGTCATTTTAATGATCGATGTGCGATCGCAGCATGACCAAATCATTACCATTTGGTAAGGTTGATTCGCTCCTCGACAATTCCGGTCGAGGCGTGTTAACGAAGCCAATAAAAATCACGGTATTCGAAGGGAATCAGGTGTTATTTCGAGGGAAATCCAGACGGAGAATCAGACCGGGCTTTGCATCTTCCAAACTGAGACAACCGCCATGCAGTTTGACGATCGCATTCACAATCGACAGTCCCATGCCATGTCCCGGCTGCTTATGATCGAGGCGATAGAAGCGCTGTAAAACTTTTTCTCTTTCGTCTGCGGCGATGCCCGGACCGTTGTCCTTCACCAGTAGCGTGACTTTCTGCTGTTTCTGAATCAGATGGAAATGGATAGTCGCATTTTTTCCAGCATACTTGATCGCATTGTCGAGCAGGTTGGCAATGGCGCAGGAGATCAGTTCTTTGTCGCCGAATATCGTCGGCGCGCCATCGATTTGCATCTGCAGACCGATTTCCATCTCTTCTGCTACGGCGTCGTATAACTCGATCAGGTCGGTCAGCACCTCGTGCATGGAGATCGTCTGAAAATGCTGTCTGCGTATTTCCGATTCGGCTTCGGCCACTTGCATTAATTTACCCAGCAAGGAGATCAGTCCGTCCAATTCTTGAAGAGCCGACTCGCCGGCTGCTCGCAATTGCTGCTTGTTCGAGTCGCCCCTGAGCGCCTCATCCAGATGGGCTCTGACCCGGCCCAGAGGGGTGCGGATATTATGCGCGACATTGTTGGAAACATGGCGCACCCCGTCCATCAGATGCTCAATCCGGTCGAGCATGCGATTCAAGTCCTGGCTTAGCCTGGAGAATTCGTCGCCATCTTCCGACACCTGAATTCTGCTGCGCAGGTCGCCGGTTTCTATCTCGTGCGCCGCATGCCTGATGGCCCAGATTTTTTTTTCGATTTGCGCGCGAAAAAAAATCATACCGCCGACCGACAACGCAATGGCAAGCAGGCCGCCAACGCCTATCGCCTTCCAGATCAGCGTGTTGATGTCGTTCAGGTCGCTCATATCGCGGCCGACTACCAGATAGTTACCGGCATGCGTACGCCGGATCAGCAAACGACCTTGCGAAGGGTGGCCGTCGCGAATCACATGCTGATCGATGATTTTTTCGAGAGGATACAGGCTGGCGACACTGTTGACATTGCCGGCGATTTTTCGGCCGTTCGGATCGCCGAGAAAATAAATTTCAGTATCCGAATCGACGCCGTCGGAAAGCGCCAGAGCTATCTTGCGTGTGACTTCCGTCAGATTTTCGGTATTCGCGACGGTAGCGAGGCGATCTGAAATCAAGAGGATTTTTTCGTCTGCATTGCGCTCCAGCACGCCGACTGTTCTCAAATACAAAGCCACCGAAATCAGCATGACTGAAACAACGACCATCGCTCCGCAAATCAGAGAAAGACGGAATGCGGAAGAGTTCCAGAATTTAGTCATGAATGCCTATTGAATAGCCGATGCCGCGTTCGGTGCGTAGCAAAGCTGGGGAAAAGTCTTTATCGATCTTATTGCGCAAACGGCTGATCTGGACATCGACGACGTTTGTCTGCGGATCAAAATGATAATCCCACACAGACTCCAGCAGCATCGTTCTGGTAACGACCTGGCCTTGATGGCGCACCAGATATTCCAACAGGCGGAACTCGCGCGGCTGCAGATTGATTGCTTTGCCTGCTCTATCCGCTTTTCTGCTGCGCAAATCGAGCCGCAAATCGGCGATCCATAATTCCTGCGTTTCCTCTCGTATCGCCGAACTGCGTCTGAGCAAGGCTTCGCAACGCGCCAATAATTCGGAAAAAGCAAAGGGTTTGGTTAAATAATCGTCGCCTCCGCCGCGCAAACCGGAAACCCGCTCATCGATGCTGGTCAAGGCACTGAGGATCAAAACAGGATTTGATTTACCTGCTTCGCGTATGCCCTTCAGTAGCGTCAACCCATCTGTTTCATCCGGCAGCATGCGGTCGAGAATCAGTAAATCCCAAGTTTCGCCGAGTGCGAACTGCAAACCATCGCGACCATTATTGCACCAGATGACGACGTGCCCGGCATCCTCCAGGCCGTTACGAATATAACGGGCAGTTTCAGTATCGTCCTCAATCATTAAAAAGCGCATAAACCAACCTTTTTCCGCCATTTTTTAAATGTACTTGCTGCACACAATACATTTATTTTGTATTCATGCCATTTTAAGTTCACATATCGTTTCCGTCGTCGCCACCAACATTACCATTTGGTAATGTTCTAGAAAGAAGTCGCCAACTTGTTATTCATACTACTCCAATGATCTGTGTCTCTGTAAATCTGCTCTTACGCATTTCTGTTTTCCTTTGGCATATCAGCTTGCCTCAGGAACTTTTCGGCTTGTAGAGAAAATCATGGTCAAATTCTTCGAGCTTTCTCTGAAAGGCTTTGCTGGTACTGCTCCGAGCTGAATGATGCATGTTTCCGGCTGGTGGGCGGCGGGCCTCAGCTAAGCACGAGCTAAGTTTGCCTGTGTACATTCCAACTGTGCAAATCCCTGCACTCTTTTGGAGAAGCATCATGTACCGCTACACAAAACTTTCCCTTCTGGCCATCGCCATCGCCGCAATCGGCACGGTTGCTTACGCAGCCAAGGGTGGCATGGAAAACGATGTCTTGGCAATCAGCAAAGCCAAAATCTCGCTCACTCAGGCTGTGACGGTCGCCGAACAACATGCGAACGGTAAGGCATCACGAGCCGAATACGAAAATTCGAGGCAAGGCTGGGTCTATGACGTGGAAGTCGTCAACGGAACTAAAGTCTTCGATGTCCGGGTTGATGCCGAAAAAGGTACCGTCATCTCTTCCGTTGAGGACAAAGTAGATCACGATGACGACCACGATAAGCAAGACTAACCTTCCCCAGCATTTCAGGGTCGCCCCTCTGTGCGGCGATCCTGCCCGGAGATATCATGGAATCAATCAACCATACACTGTTTTTATGGCTCAACGCGCCGGAGCATCCCAACGCTATGGTGCTAACGTTGGCAACCTTCTTTGCTGAACACCTTATCTGGGTAGTGCCGCTTCTGATCGGTATCGGTTGGCTGCGCGGTAGCGAAGCACTCAGCAAGGCCATGTTGGTCTCAACAGCGTCAGGATTACTAGGCCTTCTGATTAATCAAGCCATTGGACTAGCCTGGTTGTATCCCCGGCCTTTTATGATCAGCCTGGGGCACACACTCATCCCTCATGTTGCCGATTCATCATTCCCGAGTGACCACCTAACACTGTGGTGGGCAGTTGCGTTCAGCCTCTCGTTACAACGAGGCCCAAGAATCGTAGGGCAGGCCCTCGCCACGTTGGGTATTCCCATTGCCTGGGCACGCATTTACCTTGGCGTGCATTTTCCGTTTGACATGATTGGCGCAGCTACAGTTGCGACATTCAGCGCCTGGCTGACCTTGCGAGAAAGCCGCTGGTATTTAGAGCCAAGTTATCGACTCGCCACCAAAATTCATCACCGGCTTTTCGGCAAATTAATTGCGCTCGGATGGGTACGCGAGTAAGCCTATGGCCTAGCTAAGTCTTTCCAGCCAGACTAATGCTTATCATTTCAACTCGGCAGGAAAACACCATGAACAAATTGCCCACGAGTAGCCACACAGGCTTGCTTAACAAAGTCCCGGAAGTCGCGTTGTCGTTCTGGATTATCAAGATCATGTCCACCACGGTAGGTGAGACGGGAGCCGATTTCCTGGCGGTCAACGTAGGCTTAGGCCAAGGCGTGACTCGATCAGTCATGGCTGCTCTGTTGGCAGCTGCCTTGTTTATGCAATTGCGTACCCGCCGCTATACCCCTTGGATTTACTGGCTGACGGTGGTGTTGGTCAGCGTGGTTGGCACTCAAATCACCGATTTGCTAACTGATGGACTCGGAGTCAGCCTGTACATCAGCACTTCAGCGTTCGCCATAGCGCTTGCCGTGATCTTCTTCGTCTGGTATCGGGTCGAGCGTACCCTGTCCATTCACGACATGGTGACGCGCAGCCGGGAGCTGTTCTATTGGGCTGCCATCCTTTGCACGTTTGCGCTCGGCACCGCTGCTGGTGATTTGGCGACCGAAGCATTGGGCTTGGGCTTTACCTGGGGCGCGGTGGCCTTCGGAGCGCTGATCGGCATCACCTACGCCGCATGGCGCATGGGCGGCAACGCGGTGCTGACCTTCTGGATTGCCTACATCCTGACCCGTCCTTTTGGAGCCGCGCTCGGCGACTTGTTGACGCAGGCCGAGACTTATGGGGGGTTTGGCATAGGTGCCATGTGGACAAGCGCCTTGTTCCTCACAGTGATCGTCATGCTGGTGGCTGTCGCACAGATCGGCATGAACGCAAGCCGATCTACCCAGCTTTCTGAATAGCCCACTTCCCACTACACAAGGAAAAAAATATGACCAATCAGCACTCAATCGTTCGCTCTGTTGCCGCCATTACGGCCGCCGTTCTCCTGGCCCTCGCGGCTGGTTGTTCCAAGTCTTCCGATCAGAACAAGACAAGCACAGCATCAGCTACACCGGGCCAGAGTGTCTCGGCCTCGCAAGGAAAATCCGCCTCTAAGCTGGGCGACCTGTCAGCCTTCCGCAGCATTGCTGTCGACGTGGCAGCCATCGTGGATAAGGGAGACCTGCCCGCTGCCAAGACCCGTATCAAGGACTTGGAAGTCGCATGGGACTCGGCCGAAGCCGGACTCAAACCACGGGCAGCAGAAGACTGGCATATGCTCGACAAGGCCATCGACAAATCGCTTGCGGCACTGCGCGCCTACACGCCGATCCAAGCCGACTGTAAGGTAGCGATGACCGCCCTGCTAAAAGCATTCGACACGCTTGAAGGCAAGGTTTAACCTTGATGCTCCAGCAATGGATAACTGAGACAGTACATTGAACAACGATTAAACGGAGGGGGAATGCGGGTATTGCTGATCGAAGACGATCCCATGATCGGCGACGCAATTCAGGGCGCGTTGAGAGATGCGTCCTACGCTGCCGATTGGGTGACGGATGGGCTGAGCGCCATCATGACGCTGGGATGCCAGCACTACGACTTGGTGCTGCTCGACCTGAGTCTGCCGGGCAAGGATGGGCTCGAAGTGCTGGCCAGTATCCGGGCCAAAGACAACCCGATTCCCCTGATTATCATTACTGCACGTGACGGCCTCGATGACCGTCTGCGCGGCCTCGATGGAGGGGCTGACGATTACTTATCCAAGCCCTTTCAGATGGCAGAGCTGCTAGCCCGGATGCGAGCAGTTCTGAGGCGCAAGGGTGGCACAGCAACTCCTGTGCTGAGCAATGGGTTGGTGTCGCTCGATCCATCCACAAAAGAGGTCAGCGTGAATGGTGGCTGCCCATTGCAACTTTCCAACCGAGAATTTTCACTGCTGCAAGCCTTGCTGGTGCGACCTGGGGCCATTCTCTCGCGTAGCGAGCTGGAGGATCGCATCTATGGGTGGGGGGAGGAGGTCGAAAGCAATGCCGTCGAATATCTAATCCATGCACTGCGACGCAAACTAGGCAGCGAGGTCATTAAGAATGTCAGGGGGATCGGATGGATGGTATCAAAAGGCGCTTGAACGAGTCGGTTCAGCTCAAGCTGTCATTTACCCTGTCGCTAGCAATTCTCGTGGTGGCCCTTGTGGCAGGCGTGTTTTCATTCTTGTCCGCTCTAGATGAAGCTCATGAGCTGCAGGACGATGTACTGCGCCAGGTGGCGCATCTCATGGATCGTCAGCGCCTATCGCCGGCCGCTCCGACCACCGATACTCGACTCAATGAGGCTGACGAAGAATCGCGAGTGATCGTCCAGCGCTTGGGTGAGGTCAGTCCCTCTACGGTAGACGTGGATGCTGGAGGCGTGCTCCCACTCCCTGCAACTTTAGCGGATGGATTGCAGACACTGGAAGTGGGGGGCGAGACGTTTCGCGTGCTGGTCAAGACCACGGCGAGCGCCGAGCGCATTGCTGTCGCTCAGGAGTCCGGCTTCCGCAACGAAATTGCCCGTGACGGAGCGCTGCGGACTGTGATGCCTTTCCTGATCCTCGTGCCGGTTCTGCTGTTGATCGTCGCAGACCTAGTGCGCAAGATGTTCCAGCCCATAGCTGCACTTTCCGAGGAAATCGACCAACGAGCAGAGCAGGAACTGCACCCCGTGGAAGATCGTCATCTCCCGGTCGAGGTGCGTCCATTCGCCGTTGCGATTAATCGCCTGCTCGCTCGTGTCGGTCAGTCAATGGAATCTCAGCGTCGCTTTGTGGCCGATGCAGCTCACGAGCTAAGGTCGCCAATGACAGCGCTATCGCTGCAAGCCGAGCGGCTGACTGATACCGAAATGTCCGACGTGGCGGGCGAACGGCTAACTATTTTGCGTCAGGGGATTGAGCGTGGCCGTAGCCTGTTGGATCAACTTTTGACCTTAGCTAAAGTGCAATCGACCACCGTCGAGCCGAGGGTGTCGCTATCAGTTCAGTGCATCTATCGACGAGTGCTAGAAGATCTCATGCCTCTCGCCGAAGTCAAACACATCGACATCGGAGTCACAGACATGCAAGATGCTGAAGTGTGGGCCAACGAGATGGACATGACCACCCTAGTCAAGAACCTAGTTGATAACGCCATCCGCTACACACCACAAGGAGGCAGAGTTGATCTTTCTATTGGTCTCTCGGACGGAAAGGTGGTATTACGTGTCCAGGACAGCGGGCCTGGCATTCCGTTGGCTGAACGAGGCAGGGTGTTTGATCCCTTCTACCGCACGCTGGGGAGTGAGCAAATTGGCGCAGGATTGGGACTATCCATTGTTAAAGCGATTGCCAATCGCATCGGAGCTGAAATCCGTCTCGATTTTGTGAACGAAACTCAGCAGACCGGTTTAATCGTTACTGTTTTCGCTCCCATGAGTGACGAATTGAGGAAATTATAAAGAGGTATGATGGTTACTTCAGAGGAATGGCTCTACTGGGCTCTGCTGTCCGCCGTCTTTGCGGCGCTGACGGCCATTTGTGCCAAGGTGGGGATTCAAGGGATTGATTCCGATCTGGCCACCTTGATCCGAACGGCAATCATTATTGTTGTCTTGTCGGCTTTTGTTATCTATACAGGGAAATGGGCCAATCCCTTGGCCTTGTCTCCTAAAACATGGTTTTTTCTCTGGTTATCCGGCTTGGCGACAGGTGCGTCATGGGTATGCTACTTCCGTGCCCTCAAGATCGGAGAGGCATCCAAGGTGGCGCCGGTAGACAAACTTAGCTTGGTACTAGTGGCGATATTCGCTTTCACATTTCTGGATGAGCGCCCATCGCTCCGCGAGTGGTCAGGTATTGCGATGGTAGCTGGTGGCGTTTTGTTACTTGCATTTAAGCGTTGAGAAGTCAAATAAGCCAAGTACGAAAGTAGCAAGCTTGCCTACTAGGAAATTATAAAATCCTGATAATAATCAATGACTTAAATTGGATTTTAGTAAAAGGAACGAATCCAGGTCACCCCACTATCTGGGGCGGTCTCAGAAAACGGAAAATAAGGCGCGCCACGTCCTTGTACCGGACCCAACCCCTTACTTGAACGCCATGTGTCACGCAAAATCGTACGATGGAAAGTTGACGCACATTACGTGTGAGGGGGCATTCAGCTATTTTACGCAGAAGCGACTCGATACTGACTCAGTTACCAATGACCAACTGTTACAACCTATTAAACTACTACTTCTCTATTTGCAACAATTTGACAACAATTAAGAATTTACTTGTTCTATAGTGTCACTGTGCAACTAAATTTTATTCTCAAGTCCATGCACACATCGTTAGGTAGGTCGCTCTTTTTATTTCTTATCTTCCACTACTTGCTAGCATAATTGATTCCACCAGCCCCGAGAATTGGGTCTTTTTTGGAGCGTATAAGCCATGTCCATAGCCAAACGACTTTACCTCTTAATGATACTTAGCGCTCTGACTATGGTCGGTGTATCGATGCTAGGTTTATATCAAACTCGTCAAGTATTTAACGCTGCGAATTATGCCAATATAAATACTGTTCCCAGTCTTGATGATATTGACAAAATATCGGTTTCTTTTGGCTCAATACGCTCAAAAATGTGGCAATACTTTATCACCGATGATGCTCAGTTACGTAGTGAGTTTAAAGAATTCATCAATAAGACTGATATTGTGGTGAAAGACACCCTTGTTCATTATGAAAAAGAAAATATTTCTGATGATAAAGACCGCGACTTAATGAAAGCTGTCGAGCAAAAATATGCCGCGTTTTCAGAAGTAAGAATTAAAGCAATTGCGCTCGCAGATGAGAATAAGCCACTGGAAGCGCGAGATTATGTCCTGCAGCATCAATCCGTCGTAGACCAGTTAGTAAAAGCACTTAATGAACATGCTGCGTATAACAGACAGGTGGGGTTGGAATATTCAGCAGCTGCAACTAAAACTGAGCAGCAAGCAACATGGGCGTCCTTAGTTGCAGCGCTATTTGGCTTAGCGGTAATGCTGTTCATTGGCATACGTCTGACACACCGAATAGTTGATTCGATGAGATACGCAGTGGAAGTTGCAGGAAACGTTGCAAAGGGAGATTTAACTGCAAAGATTGAAGTGACTTCAGATGATGAAGTAGGACAAGTACTTGGTGCTTTGCGTGACATGAATGCCAACTTGTTGAGCATTGTTAGTCAGGTTCGATCAAGCACAGATAACATCAGTTCTGCATCCGGTGAAATCGCAACAGGTAATATGGATCTCTCATCGCGAACTGAGGCCCAGGCAAGCTCGCTTGAAGAAACCGCATCATCAATGGAAGAGCTGACGAGTACCGTAAAACAAAATGCTGATAATGCCCGCCATGCAAATCAATTGGCGGTCAAAGCATCTCAACGTGCTGCTGAAGGTGGAGATGTCGTCAATGCTGTGGTGACGACGATGAACGAAATTAATACATCAGCACATAAAATTGAAGACATTATTAGTGTGATAGACGGTATCGCGTTTTAAACGAACATTTTGGCACTAAATGCAGCTGTTGAGGCGGCTCGTGCTGGAGAACAGGGGCGCGGCTTTGCCGTGGTTGCCGCCGAGGTCGGGACCTTGGCGCATCGTAGCGCAGCTGCAGCGAAAGAGATTAAGGTTTTGATTGATGATTCTGTCTCGAAGGTGCAAAGTGGCACGTTATTAGTTAGCCAAGCTGGTACGACAATTGAGGAAGTGGTCACGAGTGTCAGACAAGTTGCGGATGTAGTAAGTGAGATCACCGCTGCTAGTCAGGAGCAAACACATGGTATCGACCAAATAAATGTGGCTGTTAGTCAAATGGATGAGACTACCCAACAGAATGCGGCTCTGGTTGAACAGGCTGCTGCCGCTGCTGCGTCGCTCCAAGAACAGGCGGAACAATTGGCAGAGGCTGTCAAAGTTTTTAAGCTTGTTGAGCGGTTTGATGATTCTCAAATCAGCAAAGTTGAAGCCTTTTCCCGTAGACATCAGATGTCTAAATCTGATGTGACAAATAAGCAGGCTGTTCTCATAGGGAAAAAGTCCAATACCAAAAACATAGCTTTAGTACCTGCGAGTGGGAAGTCAAAATCAGAATCTACCAATGATGATTGGGAAGAATTCTAATAGTGCTTAGCTCCGGTGGTTTTTTCTTTTCTAAACCGTTCCTCTTCTCAAAATTTAGAACGCTGTTTTTGTCACATACTACGCCAACATCTAGCCGTGTTACATCTGAAGGGGAGTAGCACGGCTAATCAAAGCTGACTGAATTTAAATAACGCATTAGCTTTAATTTTTGAGGACACAATTAGATCTTTGCGGCAATATTTCGACGACTATATCTGCTGGATTACAAAGTCTTACACCAAGCGAAGTAACAACGATTGGCCGTTTAATCAATGCTGGATTTTTCACCATAAATGTAATTAAGTCGTCCTCACTCAATGTTGTATCTTCTAAATTTAAAACTCCTGCAGAGGTGTTATCCGTTTGCAGAATATGACGAGCATCTGTCCCCATAAAAACTATTAGTGATCTCAACACTTCTTTGCTAGGGGGATATGTTAGGTAGTCAATAATAGATGGTTCAAATCCATTTTTTCGAATCAGTGCCAGCGTATCTCTTGATACTTTACACAATGGATTATGAAAAATTGTAATCGGCATGGCCACAGGAAAACAAGTGATGAATTATGTCAGATTAGCATTAATCTGAGAAAAATCATTGTAAATCTGCAATTGGGACATCAATTTCAAAGGTAAGCGCCTCACCAGAACCGTCTGGACGTCAGCATTAAAAATCTTCAAAGTAGTTCCCGTTAAATATTAGCGGGAGCTACTTTGGAACTACTAACTACACCGGTGCGCAGGAAGCGACGCCCCAACTATTCACCGGAATTCAGGACGCAACTGGCGCTACGCGCAGCCGAACCGGGCGTTTCGGTCGTCCGCCTGGCGCAGGAAAATGACATCAACGTCAATATGCTGTTCAAGTGGCGTCGGCAATTACGGGAAGGTCGATTGGATGGCGTGATACATCGGCAGGCCATGTTGCCAGTCACGATCGTTGACGACAGTGCAGGTCATTTGCCATCTGCACATCCAACTGATATTCCTGACGTTGTTGTTACGCCTCAAAGAACCGCAACCAATGAGCCAGGTGTGATCGAAATCCAGATGGCCGGTGCGGTCGTGCGTTTCGATGGCAAGGCTGATTTGACTGCGATCCGTGCCGTGTTGGGGATGTTACGACCATGATGGGGCTACCGGCAGGAACACGCATCTGGCTGGCAGC
>NZ_JACOGG010000027.1 GCF_014284365.1 Cognatundibacterium rugosum | reverse complement strand
CGCCGAATTTTGCGGACAGAACTGTCGCGATCGCTGCTGTCAGTGTAGTTTTACCGTGATCAACGTGACCAATTGTACCGACGTTCACGTGCGGCTTGGTGCGTTCGAACTTACCTTTTGCCATTTTATTCTTCCTTCAAAAAGAACGATTTATTTACAATGCACCTGTCCCGGCATGGGACAGGTTTTTTAGTACAGAATTACTTCGCTTTAGCTGTGACGATTGCGTCGATCACATTCTTAGGCGCTTCAGAGTAGTGCTTGAATTCCATTGTGTAAGTTGCACGACCTTGCGTTGCGGAACGCAGGGAAGTCGAGTAACCAAACATTTCGGACAGCGGCACTTCAGCTTTGATGATCTTTCCACCGCCGCCTGGGATTTCATCCATACCCTGAACCATACCACGACGGGAAGACAAGTCACCCATCACAGTACCAGCGTAATCTTCTGGTGTTTCAACTTCAACAGCCATCATCGGCTCCAGGATAACTGGACTTGCTTTACGGCAGCCGTCTTTGAACGCCATCGATGCAGCCATGCGGAACGCGTTTTCGTTCGAGTCAACGTCATGGTAAGAACCGAAGAACAGCGTAACTTTAACGTCAACAACTGGATAGCCAGCCAACACACCGGAATTGAGCGTTTCGATCACGCCTTTTTCTACCGCAGGGATGTATTCGCGCGGAACTGTACCACCTTTGATCGCGTCAACGAATTCAAAACCTTTACCTGGTTCTTGTGGTTCGATCTTCAGAACAACGTGACCATACTGACCACGACCACCAGATTGCTTAACGAATTTACCTTCGATTTCTTCGCATGTTTTGCGAATTGTTTCGCGGTACGCAACCTGTGGCTTACCAACAGTTGCTTCCACGTTGAATTCACGCTTCATACGGTCAACGATAATTTCCAGATGCAGCTCACCCATACCGCCGATAATAGTCTGACCAGATTCTTCGTCAGTTTTTACGCGGAAAGAAGGATCTTCCTGTGCCAGACGATTCAGTGCCAGCCCCATTTTTTCCTGGTCAGCTTTAGTTTTTGGTTCAACAGCCTGCTGAATAACTGGCTCTGGGAACACCATTTTTTCCAAAGTGATGATGGAAGATGGATCACACAGTGTTTCACCAGTTGTCGCGTCTTTCAGACCAACCGCAGCAGCGATGTCACCGGCGCGAACTTCTTTGATTTCTTCACGCTGGTTAGCATGCATCTGCAGAATACGGCCGAGGCGTTCTTTCTTGCCTTTGATCGGGTTGTATACGGTATCGCCAGAATTGATGGTGCCGGAATACACACGGAAGAAGATCAGCTGACCAACGAATGGATCAGTCATAATCTTGAACGCCAGCGCTGCGAATTTTTCATCGTCAGCTGCTTTACGTGTTGTAGGCTGGTCATCTTCATCTGTACCAGCAACCGGTGGAATGTCCACTGGGGATGGCAGGTATTCGATCACCGCGTCCAACATTGCCTGTACGCCTTTGTTTTTAAACGCAGTACCGCACATCATAGGAACGATTTCAGAAGCGATGGTACGCTGACGCAAGGCCTTCTTGATTTCTTCTTCAGACAAATCACCTTCTTCGAGGTATTTGTTCATCAGTTCTTCATTGGCTTCAGCCGCTGCTTCAACCATTTTTTCGCGCCATTCAGCAGCCTGATCAGCCAGTTCTGCAGGAATATCACGGTAGTCGAACTTCATACCCTGGCTGGCATCATCCCAGATGATCGCTTTCATTTTGACCAGATCCACAACGCCCAGGAAGTTTTCTTCCGCGCCGATAGGAATCTGGATAGCGATAGGGTTTGCTTTCAGACGTGCACGCATCTGGTCGTAAACTTTGAAAAAGTTTGCGCCGGTACGGTCCATCTTGTTAACGAATGCCAGACGTGGCACTTTGTATTTGTTAGCCTGACGCCATACAGTTTCAGACTGTGGCTGAACACCACCCACCGCGCAGTAAACCATGCAAGCGCCGTCGAGAACACGCATAGAACGCTCAACCTCGATAGTGAAGTCAACGTGGCCTGGTGTATCGATGATGTTGATGCGGTGCTCAGGGAAGTTGTTAGCCATGCCCTTCCAGTGGCAAGTTGTTGCCGCGGAAGTAATGGTAATACCACGTTCCTGCTCTTGCTCCATCCAGTCCATGGTAGCTGCGCCATCATGCACTTCACCGATTTTGTGATTTACACCGGTGTAGAACAATACGCGTTCAGTGGTCGTTGTTTTACCTGCGTCGATGTGAGCGGAAATACCGATATTACGGTAGCGCTCAATGGGGGTCTTACGGGCCATAGGATATTCCTAAATCTTTTAATGGACAAAACCGAGCGCAATTTTTTGTGAAAATCGCGCCCGGCCTGATTCAAAATACTTGCCAGAGCCATTGCATAAAGTTCATACAACGACTCCCTACTCTTACTCTTAGAAGCGGAAGTGAGAGAAGGCCTTGTTGGCTTCAGCCATACGATGGACTTCATCACGTTTCTTCATTGCACCGCCGCGGCCTTCTGCGGCTTCCAACAACTCACCAGCCAAACGCAAAGGCATGGATTTTTCGCTGCGCTTGTTAGCAGCTTCACGCAGCCAACGCATAGACAGCGCTAAGCGGCGAACTGGGCGAACTTCAACTGGCACCTGGTAGTTTGCACCACCAACGCGACGGGATTTAACTTCAACCAATGGCTTCGCATTGTTGATAGCTTGTGCGAACACTTCCAGCGGATCTTTACCAGATTTAGCCTGGATCTGATCGAATGCACCGTAGATAATGCCTTCAGCAACAGACTTCTTGCCGGACAACATCAATACGTTAACAAATTTTGCAACTTCTACATTACCGAATTTTGGATCCGGCAGTACGTCCCGTTTCGGGACCTCACGACGACGTGGCATTTCAATTCCTTTCAATCTTCAGTTGAGCATCAGATAACACTTTATTGACACTCGCGACGGGCCATCATAGCCTGCCACTTACTCGGTTCATTCCGAACCGACACTGATCCGTAGAGTCTACGGAGATTAAATTACGAGTTAATTACTTCTTAACAGCCTTAGCACGCTTCGCACCGTATTTGGAACGAGCTTGCTTACGGTCTTTAACGCCTTGAGTATCCAAAGCACCGCGAACCATGTGATAACGCACACCCGGCAAATCTTTTACACGGCCGCCGCGAATCAGCACGACGCTATGTTCTTGCAGGTTATGGCCTTCACCGCCGATGTACGAAATAACTTCGAAACCGTTGGTCAGACGAACTTTAGCAACTTTACGCAAAGCCGAGTTAGGCTTCTTAGGAGTTGTTGTGTAAACGCGGGTGCAAACGCCACGTTTTTGCGGGCTGTTTTCCAGCGCCGGCGATTTGCTCTTAACCACAGCGGAAACGCGTGGTTGGCGAATCAGTTGATTGATGGTTGGCATCGTTTTTAATCCAACAAAATACAACGTTAATACAAACCCGGAAACGGTTGCCCGGGAACTAAAAATCAATTTTTCCCACTTGAATCTGCAGAGAGGCGCACTGAAGTGCGTGCTATTTGCCTGTTTTTTATGCAAAATTTTCGTGACTCAGCGCCACAAAATACAGCAAAAAACATAAACCCAAAATCGAGAACTCGCAATTTTATGTCCGTTTGCGCAAGCATGTCAATGAATTTTAGAGGCGCACACTGAGCGACATGATGCTACCGGGGCTGTTCAGGATAGGCAATTTCAGCGATAAATCAAGCGCAGCGTGCTGCCTATGATCAAAATCCGGTACAAGTACGATTATTTTGATCATTCCAATACCGACTGACTGCTTAAAACTCAACAAATGCCTTGAAGCAGGATAAATCCTTTATATTGACGCCCTTTACACAAAGCTTGCACTCAGGCACAGGCGCACCGAAACTTCACAGCCATGCGTATCTCCGACCGTTTTTTCCGCATTTTTTTACTCAGCAGCTATGGCTTAGTGTCCGCGCTGCCATTTTTCCCCTACTTGCAACATCAGCCGGTGGATCAGGCCGCGACCATCCTGGCATCCGGGCTGCTGGCATGGGTCATGCTGTGGGCAGTGTTCCAAAGTCCACGCTGGTTTCATTGGCTGCTACTGCCACCGATGCTGCTTATGCCGGTAGAAATCTACCTGCGTCTGTATTATGGGCAAGGCATATCCACTCATCATCTGGGTATCATGCTGGAAACCAGTCCTAAAGAAGCCGTTGAATTTTTGGGCAATAAGATCTGGCTGGTCGCAGGACTCAGCCTCATGATCATGGCGTGGTGGTGGCAACTGCAGCGCTTCGTCTGGCGCACCAACGCTTTGGCCTGGCGACATCCCAGCCGCTGGCTGGCACTTTGTGGAACTCTGGTCATCTGCGTGGTCAGCAGCTATGCCTACTGGGTAGGGGTGCAGGCACAAACCAGTTCTGCACAGTCTGGCAGCGCCTCCGTCCGTGCCGGGATCAGTGGCAAAGCTGTTTCCCTGCCGCTACTGGAAGCTGGACGACTACGCCTGATTGCCGGCCCCGGGCCCGCACCCGCATGGCTGATACCGGTGGCCGACGAGGAATTATTTGCGCGCATCTGGCCCTTTGGTCTGATATTGCGCAGTATCGATTTTTGGAACGAGCGCGATTACCTGAATCATTTATCCGATAAAAGCCGCACATTTCACTTCGGCGCCCATTTACAAGGTGATCCGGCTGAACCGCAAGTGGTGGTGATGGTGATCGGTGAATCCTCACGCTACGACCGCTGGAGTCTGAATGGCTATGACAGGGAAACCAATCCACTGCTAAGTCTGGAAGAAAATCTGGTCAGCTTCAGCGACATGATTTCAGCGGTATCTGCGACACGATTGTCGGTACCCATCATTGTTTCGCGTAAGCCAGCGGCGCAAGGCTTACAGGCGGGCTTTTCAGAAAAGTCTTTTTTATCCGCCTATCGCGAGGCCGGTTATAAAACCTACTGGATATCAAATCAAATGAGTTTTGGTCAGTTCGATACGCCAACCTCAGTATTTGCCAAAGAAGCAGATGTCACCCAGTTCCTGAATCTAGGTGGCTATACCAATCAATCCAATCTGGACGATGTGCTGTTTGGGCCGCTGGAACGCGCACTGCAGGATGCAGCACCGAAAAAACTGATCGTGCTGCATACCCTGGGTAATCACTGGAATTACAGCCATCGCCACCCAGCAGAATACGACCACTGGAAACCTTCTTTATACGGCGTGGTGAATCCCGCCTATACCGATCTGAAAAATAAAGAAGCGCTCAGCAATAGCTATGATAATTCCATTCTTTATACAGACTGGGTCTTGTCGGGTTTCATACAACGCCTCAAGGATAACGGCATACTGAGCTCACTGATGTATGTATCCGATCATGGTCAGACTTTGTACGACGGCAGCTGTAACCTCGCGTTTCATGGTCATAACACACAGTATGAATTCCATGTACCGGGTTTTGTCTGGTACTCCGACGCGTATTTAGAAAAATATCCGGAAAAAATCCGGCAACTGCGCGCCCACCAGCGCGCGCCGCTGAGCACAGAAAATGTGTTTCATACTTTGCTGGATATGGCAGACATCCGCTATCCCGACGAAAAGCTGGAACGCAGCATACTCAGCCATCGCTGGAAACCGCATCTGCGCTATGTCGACAGCTACGGCTGGGCGAATTACGACAATGCGACAATGAAAGGCGACTGTCGTGAGGTGATCGATAACAAAACGCCGCTGCGACAAAAATAAACGCAGCCTAGCTGTACCAGACTCCCCTCTTGGTACAGCCTGGCAAGGCCTGGTCATACCTGCTCCCGCGGCGCGACAAATTCGCTTACACTTCTGACATGCGTATTGATACCCCACCCACATTGAATGTGATCACTCAGAATGAGCGCGCTGTGCAGCTACAAGGCTGCTGGCTCGCGCATACTCTGTGTCATGCGGACCGGCTGTCAGAGTTACAGCAGCAGCTGAATCAGCTGGCCTTACGTCCTGCACTGCAATGGGATCTGAGCCAGATCGAAGCACTGGACCACCTCGGGGCGCAGTTGTTGTGGCGCGTATGGCAGCATCAGCTTCCTGAACATGCCAACATCAGCGAGCAGCACCTCGGGATATTTGAACGCTTGCGTACAGTCAGCCAACTTGCCCAACCGGTTGAGCCCAAACCCAGACTGACACGTGTGATGAGACTGGGCAGCATGGTGCTGGGCTTTTTTGCACATTGTTTTAGTTTCGTGAGTTTGCTCGGTCAGCTGATGCTGGATCTGGGCCACTTCATCCGCCATCCTCTGCGTGGCCCCTGGAAAGAGATTTCAGCCAATATCTACCGCATGGGCGCTCAGGCGCTGGGCATTACCGCGCTGGTAGGCATATTGATCGGCATCGTGCTGTCTTATTTGTCAGCCCAACAGCTAAAAACCTTTGGAGGTGACCTGTTCATCGTCAACCTGCTGGGCATGAGTATTATCCGCGAACTCGGCCCCATGCTGGCCGCCATCCTGGTGGCCGGGCGTTCCGGCTCTGCGATCACCGCACAGCTAGGTGTGATGCGGGTAACCGAAGAGCTGGACGCAATGCAGGTTATGGGTATTCCGCATGGATTCCGGCTGATCATGCCGCGCGTGCTGGCCTTAGCGATAGCGATGCCCCTAATTGTGATCTGGACTGATGTCATGGCACTGATGGGCGGTATGATCGCCGCACAGGCACTGCTGGGCATGAGTCCGGCATTTTTTATTTACAAGTTGCCGGAAGCCGTGCCTATTCTGAATTACTGGATAGGCTTACTCAAAGGCGTGAGCTTTGGCGTACTGATCGCTTTGATCGCCTGCCATTTTGGGCTGCGTATAGAACCGAATACTGAAAGTCTGGGCCGGGGTACAACCAGTTCGGTGGTGATCTCGATTACCATGGTCATCATCGCCGACGCGTTGTTCGCCATTATTTTCAGCAAAACCGGATACTGACATGGCTGAGCAGAAGACAGACAATCTGATCCGTATCCGCGGCCTGCGCACCCAGTTTGGACGCATGGTGGTGCATGACAATCTGGAGCTCGACGTCAGACGCGGTGAAATTTTATCGGTGGTTGGCGGCTCAGGCACCGGCAAGACCGTGTTGATGCGTCAAATGCTGGGCTTGGAAATTCCCAAACGTGGCAGTATCGAAGTCTTTGGCGAAGACATCCATGCACCTAAAGCCGGCAATCTGGATTATCTGCGCAAGCGTTCCGGCATGCTATTCCAACAGGGTGCCCTGTACTCAGCACTGAGCGTATTCGACAATGTGGCGCAACCCATGCGCGAACTGGGCAAACTGCCGGAAGACTTAATCCGCGACCTGGTCTATCTGAAGCTACACATGGTCAATATCGGCTTTGAGCATGCGCGAAAAATGCCAGCCGATTTGTCGGGTGGCATGGTCAAGCGTATCGCGCTGGCACGTGCACTGGCGCTGGACCCTGAACTGTTATTTCTGGATGAACCCACAGCTGGGCTGGACCCTGACCGTTCTGACAGCTTTGTGGAGCTGATACAGTCGCTGCATCAGCAACTCGGTCTGACTGTCATCATGGTGACACACGATCTGGACAGCCTGTTTGCCTTATCCAGCCGGATCGCCGTCCTGGCTGAAAAGCGCGTGCTGACCTTAGGCAGCCCGCAAGAAGTGGTGCGTTTTCCGCATCCGTTTATCAAACAATTCTTCCTGGGCGGACGTGGACTACGCGCGATGGAAGTACTGCAACCCCAACCTGACCGGGAGTGATATGGAAAACCGTTCACATGCTTTAATCGCAGGCTTTTTTACGATAGCCTTAATCGTGCTGGCGACGCTGCTGGCGATCTGGCTGGGACGCGACAAAATCCAGCGCACCTCGTATGAAATCGTAACAAAATCAGCGGTTTCAGGATTGAATTTACAAGCGGTGGTGCGTTATAAGGGCATCAAGGTTGGCAATGTGACTGACATTGATTTCGATGACAAAGTGCCGGGACAAATCATACTGCGTCTGGAGGTGCTGCCTGACACACCCGTGACCAATGCAACCTTTGCCACACTGGCTTATCAAGGCGTGACAGGCATCGCTTTTGTGCAGCTCGATGAAGATACCAAAGCGCAGCATAGTCAATTACTGCAGTCTGGCACCAGCATCGCCCGTATACCGTTGCGACCCGGCATGCTGCAAAATCTGGAGCAACGCGGTATCGCTATCCTGACACAAGCCGAAGAACTGACCAGACGTCTCAATCATATGCTGGATCCGGACAATCAGAAATCCGTCGTTCATACCCTGGAAAATTTTGGCAAACTGGCGCAACGCTGGGAAGCGGTACCGGACCAGATCAATCCGGCCTTACAGCAATTACCGGTACTGATGCAACAGGCTGGCAGTACGCTGCAATCGGTCAATCAATTATCCAAAGATGCCAGTCAGCTGACCCAGAACCTGACACAGTTCAGCACGCGCCTGCAGGGCCAGGACAGCCCCATATTCAGGCTCAATCAAAGCCTGGATATGTTTAACAGCACGCTATATGCAGATACCCTGCCGCGGCTGAATACGCTAAGCAACGAAGCGCGCCAGAGCCTGCGTGCAGTTGGCCGCACCGCAGAGAGTCTGAATGAACGTCCGCAAAGCATCCTGTTTGGCCCGCCGCCAGTCACACCCGGCCCGGGAGAACCTGGCTTCAGCGCACCAGCCAGATAAACCTGATTATCCCAAGCTTGCTTACACTATGCATAGCCTGACCCGGTATTTAAATAAGGACAAGTATGTTTTCTATCCTGTCAGCTGATTTCCCTAAAAACGTATCGTCGCGTCATTTGAGGCAGACAATGTTTGGCTTGCTGACCCTGTTTGCGGTCATCAGTATAAGCGCGTGCAGCAGCAATCCGACTCCCGTCAAACAGCAGTTTGATCTGGGGCCTGTCGTTGCCGCTCAGATCAAACAGGTTACACCTGCGCCAGCCAGCCTGCGCTTTGTACTGGCCGATATACAGGCCAGTACGGCACTCGACAGCCAGGCCATGCTCTACCGCCTGCAGTACGACAATGCGCAACAGCTAAAAGCCTATGCCTATGCGCGCTGGAGTATGCCACCGGCACAATTGATACAACAGCGCATCAAACAGCAGGTCAGCGCTGCCGGTGGTCTGGTCTTGCAAAGAAATCAGGCCAGCGCGGATATACCGCTACTGCAACTGGAGCTGGATGAATTCTCGCAAGTTTTCAGCTCGGTCAGTAACAGT
Organism: Cognatundibacterium rugosum; assembly: GCF_014284365.1. GTDB lineage: Bacteria > Pseudomonadota > Gammaproteobacteria > Burkholderiales > Burkholderiaceae_D > Undibacterium > Undibacterium rugosum. The sequence continues at coordinate 20,025 of NZ_JACOGG010000027.1, read as the reverse complement.
CATGTGCAACTCAATATGCGTGCCCTGATGAGCAAAGCAGGCAAAGTGTTGCGTCATCGTCAGTTCCAAATCCAGCTTCCTGCGGGGAACGATGCGGCAGCCGGTGCGCATGCTATGCAACAGGCGGTAGACCAGTTGATCCTTGAGTTACAACAGGACATACTCCAGCTGAACTAAATGTCTACCCAAACAGATAGCGCAATTGCGCCACCTACGGAACCGCAACTGATCAGTTCCAGCTCCCCTTTTGCACGGGTCAGCTTACTGGCGTATGTCGTGCTGATTCTGTATGCGAGCTGGTATCCGTTTACTGGCTGGCAAGCCGATAACCTGTCGGCGCTGCCCGAGGTATTACGCCAATGGCCGCGTTACTGGACCTGGTTTGACGTGATCACCAACGTCGTCGGCTATGTGCCACTGGGTGCGCTGTTCGTCTTTGCGCTTTATCCTGTACTCAAACGCTGGCAGGCATTCGTCGTCGCCGGTATCACTGGCAGTTGTATCTCTGTCACAGCCGAACTGGTGCAGTACTTTTTGCCGAGTCGTGTCACATCTGTCGTCGACATACTCACCAACAGCAGCGGTGCCATCGTGGGTGCCTTACTGGCTGCATGGCTGACGCCCTGGCTAATGGAAAAAGGACGTTTGCGCTTATTGCGCAAGCAGTGGACGTATCAGGAGTCCAGTCAGGAAATTGTAATACTAGGTCTGTGGCCGGTGGCACAGCTGTATCCTCAGGCGTATTTATTTGGACTAGGCGGAATTTTTCCAATTTTGTCTGAGCACCTGAGTCAGTTTTTTGATATGGACATTGATCTGAGCGCGCTGATCTTACGCGGGACCGAGCTGACACCGGAAGAATATCTGCTAGCCGAAGCGCTGATCACTGCCTGCGGCTGTACTGCCGCACTTTTACTGTGTCTGAGTCTGCTGAACCGGCATGCACCCAAGTTCTGGTTATCCGCTTTGCTACTGAGCCTCGCTATCGTCGGTAAGTCTCTGGCTGCAGCCCTGTTTTTTCAGCCTGAATATGCGTTTGGCTGGCTTACCCCCGGCGCGCGCGGTGGCTTGCTGATCAGCGCCATTATGTTATATGGTTTTTCGTTTGCACCTCTGCATGTGCAGAAGCGGCTGGCATTTGTCCTCATGTTGCTGGGTTTGACAGTACTGAATATTTTGCCGGACAACCCCTACTTCAGCGCCACCATGCAAACCTGGGTACAGGGAAAATTTTTGAACTTTAATGGCGCCGCACAGTTCTTATCGTTGTTCTGGCCCTTCCTTGCTCTATGGGCCTTGCTGCGCAAACCGACTCCTCCCGCCACAAGGCCGCAGCAAGGAATCCCAAGGTCTCAAGTGTAGTAGCCGGCATTTGCAGTATCATAGGACTTTTGCAAAATCGCCTGTTGTCCTGCAATCGGTTTCAGATACCAGCTCAGTACGATGACTTTACGCCGTTTGCCTTTCAGCCGATATCACTCTATATCCAACATTCATATCATGTCCGAACCACTTTACTTTCAAAAACATGTTTTCTTTTGCATGAATCAACGCGAAGATGGTCGCCCATGCTGCATGGAGCGCGGTGCGCAGGCGGCTCAGGAACATGCCAAGCGCCGTATTAAGCAACTCGACATGAACGGGCATGGCAAGATCCGCATCAACAAAGCAGGCTGCCTCGATCGCTGTGAAGAAGGCCCGGTCCTCGTGGTTTATCCGCAGGGAACCTGGTATACCTTTGTGGATCAAAGCGATATCGATGAAATCATTGATGTCGACCTGATCGGTGGTGGCGTAGTTGAACGCCTCAAACTTCCGAATACCTGATTACGCTGCTTGTACTGATAGTCCTAGGCATGAACGCTCAAACTGAACACTTTCTGATCGCCGGCGCAGCCGGCCAATTGCAATGTGCACTCGATTTACCCGATCCTGAGTTGCAAGCCGTTCCACGCGGACTGGCACTGGTCGCACACCCGCATCCGCTCTATGGCGGCACCATGGATAACAAGGTCGTACAAACCTTGGCGCGCACCTTTACTGGCCTCGGTTATGCGGCTGTACGCATGAATTTCCGTGGCGTAGGCCAGTCTGGCGGCAGCTATGACGCGGGTATCGGTGAGACCGACGATATGGAGCTGTTGTTGCAACATATGCGACAACGTTATCCCGACCTGCCGCTGGCACTGGCTGGCTTTTCATTTGGCACTTTTGTTCAGGCTCGCTTACAACAACGTCTGCAAACGCAGGACCGTGCAGCGCAGCGTCTGGTGCTGATCGGTGCTGCGGCTGGCAAATGGGAGATGCCTGAAATTCCATCGAATACCATCCTGGTACATGGCGAGCTGGATGACACCATTCCGCTATCTGCCGTACTGGACTGGCTGCGCCCGCAAGATATTCCGGTCACCGTGATACCCGGTGCCGATCATTTTTTCCATCGTCGTCTGCACCATATCAAACAGCTGGTCACCAGCCTGTGGGATAAGGCATGACGATCTGTTTCACCTCGTTTGATCAATGTTACCCATGAAAAAATTTCTCGCTACTGTTGCTGCCTCGCTGCTGACGTTGTCCGCTGCGATGGCACAAACACTCCCGGCCCCTAGTATTGCAGCCAAATCCTGGCTACTGTTCGATGCAACCAGTAATCAGGTCATCGCCGCACAGGACCCTGACCTGCGCATAGAACCCGCCTCGCTGACCAAGATCATGACCGCCTATCTGGTGTTTTCTGCCTTAAAAGAAAAGAAGCTGGATTTGAATCAGACGGTGAATGTCTCCACCCGTGCCTGGAAAGTGGATGCCAGCAGCTCAAAGATGTTTATTGAGCCGAACAAGCCAGTCACCATTAATGAATTACTGTACGGCCTGATCGTCCAGTCCGGGAACGATGCAGCCGTGGCGCTGGCGGAGGCCGTTGCCGGCAGCGAAGAAGCTTTCGTGGTGCAAATGAATCGTGAAGCAGAACGTCTGGGCATGAAAAACAGCCGCTATGCGAATCCACATGGTCTGCCCAGCCCGGACAATTTCGCCACCGCACGTGATTTGTCTACCCTGGCGAACCGCCTGATTGCCGATCACCCTGAATACTATAAAACCTATTACAGCACTAAAAGCTACACGTATAACAAGATCACGCAACCTAACCGCAACCGTTTGTTATGGCTGGACCCAACTGTCGATGGCATGAAAACTGGCCATACCGAAGCAGCTGGCTATTGCCTGATTTCTTCAGCGTCGCGTCCAAATGGCAGCGGTCAGCGTCGTCTGATTTCGGTCGTGACCGGTACCGCCAGCGATCAGGTACGTGCGCAGGAAAGCCTCAAATTACTCAATTGGGGTTATTTGAATTTCGATACAGTCAAACTGTATGCCAAAGGGCAGGCGATCCAGACCCCGGAAGTCTGGAAAGGTAATCAGGCAACAGTCAAAATCGGTTTTGACCGCGACCTGTATGTGACTCTGCCTAAAGGTGCGGCTGCCAATCTGAAACCTGCGCTGGAAAGAAAAGATCCGCTGGTAGCGCCGATAGCCCAATACAGCAAAGTCGGTACCGTGAAGATGATGTTAGACGGTAAAGCCGTTGCCGAATTCCCGGTACAGGCGCTGGAAAAAGTCGATCAGGCCAGCATCTTTGGCCGCGCCTGGGATTCGATACGTCTTATGCTGAAATAAAATAATTCGGTTTTTCTTTAAGCCAGAGTGAGCTCTGGCTTTTTTTTTGCATACGAAACCACAGAATATTTCAATTTCCTTCACACAATAATTGCAATTTACACTATGATTATTGATAGCCAAAAATTGCTCTTGTGGCAATTCAGGCTGAGCTCAGATATTTTTTAAACTGACTTATCTTGCGACGAAGGAGACACTATGAAAAAACTCTTGGGACTTTTAACTATATGCGCACTGTCAGCTTGTAGCAGTCTTGAAAACCAAGCAAGCAACGAGAGTAAAACAATTGCTGACGAAGCTGATTATGTTACTGGCAGTAATATTCGTCAGCGCAATAGGCAAATTCAAACTCTGACGCCTTCTCAAGCTGAAGACTTGAAACGTGGATCAATCGTAAACGGACAAAAGGGTTGAATAAAAAGCGATATTTGGTTTTAGCTTAGGAATAGCAAGTAAGAAAGGTATTACAAGCACCAGACATCGTTATCCTAAAATATCTCGCTCAGTTCTGGCAAAAAGTGCCTGTTCACACCAAATTTGAACAGGTACTTTTTATGCGATATTTGCATAAATTCCTAAGCATAACCATGTGAGAATGAATGTTCCTAATTCCAGACATTGATTCCATCATGAATGACCCACTCGTATACCTCAATGGCGCGATGACGCCACTCTCTGCCGCCCATATATCTGTACTCGACCGCGGCTTTATTTTCGGTGACGGTATTTACGAAGTGATACCGGTTTACCAGCGCCGCATGTTCCGCGCCAGTCAGCATCTGGCGCGCCTGTTCCGAAGTCTGGAGGCGATAGGTATTCCGAATCCGCATAGCAAAGAGGAATGGCTGCAGCATATCCAGCAAGTGATGGATGCCCATGAAGCAGATGATCAAATGGTTTATCTGCAGGTCACACGTGGTGTCGCGCGCCGTGCCCATGCGTTCCCGAAAGAAGTGACGCCTACCGTATTCATCATGACCAACCCCATCGTGTTGCCAACGCCTGATGCGCGCGAACATGGCGTGGCTTGCGTATCCATGGAAGACCGGCGCTGGCTGCATTGCGAGATCAAGTCGATTTCCTTACTCGGCAACGTATTGGCAGCACAGAATGCAGCGGAACATCAGGTCACAGAAAGCATACAATTCCGCGATGACTTCCTGAGCGAAGCCTCGGCTTCCAATGTCTGGATCGTCAAAGACGGCGTCCTGATGGGCCCACCAAAAGATCATCTGATCCTGGAAGGCATACGTTATGCGTTGATAGAAGAACTCTGTGCACAGCTCCATATACCGTTTGAAATGCGTCGCATCAGCCGCGCCGAGGTGTACGCGGCTGATGAAATCATGTTGTCATCGGCAACCAAAGAAATACTTGCAGTTGTGAAGCTGGACGAGCAGACTATTGGAAATGGCTTACCCGGCCCCATATATCAGCAATTATATGCGGCTTATCAATTAGCCAAAGCCGCCTGAGCTGCTGCCATCCCTGCCTGACTCTGGGTGGGTGCCTTCAGCGCAGTGCAGCCCACCACTCAGAGAATGGAAAAATCATGGAAATGAAACCTATCCCACCAGAACAAAGTCTGATCGAATACCCGAGCGAATTTCCGATCAAAATCATGGGCGCGATGCATGATGCCTTTGCCCAGACCATGGTTGAAGTTGTCACCCTCCACGACCCTACCTTCCATGCCGGGAAAATGGACATGCGTCCATCCAGCAAAGGTACTTACCTGTCAGTGACTGTCACCGTTTGGGCAACCAGCCGCGATCAACTCGATAATCTGTATCGCGCATTGTCCGGTCACCCTATGGTTAAAGTGGTTCTTTAATTACAGCGCAAAATAGTGCACGAATCCCAGCCCTGCTACGCGGCCCGCGCTGGCGTTCACAGCAAGGTTGGATACAGATCAGGACGCTAGGCTAAGTTCAAGCGTTTCAAGCGTTGTTTAGCTAGTCGCTCATCGCAAATAACAAGGTGGCGACTATCAATTCAGCAAAGGAAGCCCGTATTTTCCGCTCGTTTATCGTTGAAAATCAGCCAGCGCTATCAGACAAAGGCATCAGGCCTGCGCATCCACGCTCACATTGAGCACTGCCACTATTCGGATGCGGCATAGATTGCAGCGTTGGCGGGTACTTGTTCAAGCGTCATCGGCCCAGACTTTGCTGGCTTTCACCGCACGCTGCCAGCCCTTCTTACAACGCTGTACCTCAGCGGGCGACATGGCAGGTGTAAAGCGCTGATCCAACTTCCACTGACTCTGGATTTCACCTAAGTCTTTCCAGTAACCGACCGCCAGCCCAGCCAGATAAGCCGCGCCCAATGCTGTGGTTTCTGTGATTTGCGGACGTACGACATCAACACCCAACATATCTGACTGAAATTGCATCAGCAGATTATTGGCGACCGCACCTCCATCAACACGCAATTCCGCGATGCGACCATCCAGATCAGCTTCCATCGCCTTCAATACATCGACAGATTGATAAGCAATACTATCAAGAGCAGCACGTGCAATATGTGCAGAACTGGTGCCGCGTGTCACACCGAACAGGGTACCGCGCGCGCGCGGATTCCAATGGGGTGCCCCCAGACCCGCAAAGGCTGGGACCAGATACACGCCATCGCTATGCGCAACACTTTTCGCTAAGGTTTCAATATCGGATGCGCTACGGATCATACCCAGACCATCGCGCAGCCATTGCACCACGGCGCCGCCGATAAAGATGCTGCCTTCCAAAGCATAGTGCACTTGATTGCCGATTTTCCAGGCAATGGTGGTGATCAAATTATTTTTTGATTCGATCGGTTTTTCACCCGTATTCATCACCAGGAAACAACCGGTGCCATAGGTGTTTTTAACCATGCCAGGCTCGACACACATTTGACCAAACAATGCGGCATGCTGATCGCCGGCGATACCCGCCAGCGGGATTTCTGATGCAAACAAAGTGGTTTTAGTTTTGCCATAAACTTCAGAACAAGAACGCACTTCAGGCAACATACTGCGCGGAATATTCAGTATGTCGAGCAACTCCTGATCCCACTCCAGCGTATGAATATTGAACAGCATGGTGCGTGACGCATTGGTCACATCGGTCACATGCAATGCCTGTTGCGAAAAGTTCCAGACCAACCAGCTATCCACTGTACCAAAGGCTAACCTGCCTTGATCCGCGAGTTCACGTGCACCAACAACATGGTCTAAAATCCAGCAAATTTTCGTCGCAGAAAAATACGAATCTATCGGCAACCCCGTTTTGGAACGGAATTGTTCTTCCAAACCTTGTGCCTTTAACTGGTCACACAATTCTGCGGTACGACGATCTTGCCAGACGATCGCATTATACAAAGGACGACCAGTTTCCCTGTCCCAGACTATCGTGGTTTCACGTTGATTGGTCATGCCGATTGCAGCAATCGAAGCACCCGTTAAACCAGCGCGTGCGACCGCTTCTGCAGCGACACCGGCCTGGGTTGACCAGATTTCCTGAGGATCATGTTCTACCCAGCCTGGTTGCGGATAAATTTGTTGGAACTCTTTTTGCGCGACCGCTACCACGCTACCGGTACGGTCAAACAAGACAGCGCGCGAGCTGGTCGTTCCTTGATCTAAGGCCAGAATATATTTTCCATCCATGTGGCTGTTCTCCATCTTGTCCAGGATTTTTTTAATGCATCAATACTGAAGGCGATAGCTACGCCTGCTGTATCGCTACTTTGTTGAGCTTGCTGATTTTGCGCATCTCACTCATGTGCTACCTACAAACGTATTTGCACCATAAACAGAACCTATAAGGCTGACCAGTACCACTGCGCAGCTGCAATATGCGTTATTTTCGCGTTGTTTTCGCTTTGCTTTAGCGCTGATTTGACTCTGCTAAAAATTGTGTCAATTTGCGCTGCAAAACCTGCACCGCAGCTGGCGTGGCATGCAGCCCTAATTTACTTCGGCGCCACAAAACATCATCCGTCGTGCGTGCCCATTCGTGTTCTGCCAAATACCTGACTTCGGCTTCATATAAGTCTGGGCTCAATTGCTCCCCCAAATCAGACAGTGCATGACATTCACGCAGAATGCGCTCAGCACGCGTGCCGTAGCTGCGCGCATAACGCTGCGCAAGCGTGGCTGGCAACCATGGATATTGCGCTTGAAAGCGCTGAAAAAATCCTGAAAAATCCGCATTTGGAATATCACCGCCCGGCAGCGACGCATGTGCAGTCCACGCCGGTTTAGTGATGCCTAAGGCGGGTGCCAGCAGATTCACCGCTTCCTCTGCCAGGTAACGGAAGGTGGTAATTTTGCCGCCGAATACCGACAAGATCGGCGCCTGTCCCTGTGCAGCGTCCAGCTCCAGCTGATAATCGCGTGTCACTGCGGAAGGGTTGCTCGCATCTTCCTGTTCCAGCAAAGGACGCACACCGGAATACGTCCACAACACATCTGCCGCTTGTATGCTTTTCTTGAAATAGCGGTTCGCCGCATCACACAGATAGCTGACTTCATCGGATGAAATGTTGACGCTGCCCGGGTCACCCTTGTATTCCAGATCCGTGGTACCTATCAGGGTAAATTTCTGCTCATACGGGATAGCAAAAACGATGCGTTTGTCGGGATGTTGAAAAATATACGCATGCTCATGATCGAACATCCTGTTGACGACGATATGACTGCCTTTGACCAGGCGTACCTCATTTCTCGCTGACAGGTGCACATGCCGGTGCAATAATTCACTTGCCCATGGCCCTGCCGCATTGACTATGGCACGGACTGTAACTTTGATTTCAGTCTGCCCGTCTTTGACTAAAGTAGCTTGCCACAAGCCAGCTTCACGCTGCGCTGACCGCAGCTCAGTACGTGTCATGATGCGGGCACCGCGTTCCTGGGCATCGATCGCAGTCAGAACGACCAGGCGCGCATCGTCTACCCATGCATCGGAATACACGAAACCCCTATGCATACTGTCTTGCAAAGGTGTACCCAGTTCATGCTTATCTAAGTTCACGCCACATGAACCCGGCAGCAACTCGCGCCGGCTCAGATGATCATATAAAAACAGGCCGATACGTATCATCCACGCCGGGCGTAAATGCGGCACATGTGGCATCACGAAGCGCAGGGGCCGAATGATATGCGGTGCTGAGCGCAGCAAAACTTCGCGCTCTTTCAGCGCTTTACGCACCAGGCCGAATTCATAGTATTCAAGATAGCGCAAACCGCCATGTATCAGTTTGGTACTGGCAGAGGACGTGTGCCCGGCCAGGTCATCTTTTTCACACAACAAGACACGCAAGCCGCGTCCGGCCGCATCGCGTGCAATACCTGCACCATTGATGCCACCACCCACAACCAGTAAATCATAATCTTGTTCATTCGCCATGATGCCGGATCTCTATTGTTAGTAAAAATCACCAAACAAACAATGATAAGTTTGCTGTCGAACATTTATTAAAATCATGTAAAGTTATCATATACACCCAACTGGCGGTGTAGCGATACGTCGTCACGTGAAGATTTCAGTCTAGTTGGGAAGCGAAAGGCGCATCGATGATTCGCGAGTAGCACAGGTGCAACCCAAGTGTCGCTGTCTGCGTGTAGCGAGTTCCGACGCTTTCCCATCTTACGCAAGGCCAACTTGTGTCGGCACGCGGTGCGGCACCGTAACAAATGCATGCAACACAGAACAATATCAACACCAACCTCATGTTGACGTCATCCAATGTGACCGTGGAGCCCCCACCCGGGGCCGTTGCGGTGTTATTTCAAAGCGACTTCTGCGAGCAACCATTCCCGAAAAGCGCGCACCTGCGGCTTATTCAGCGACTGCTCCTGATACACCAGATGATAGGAAACCGGGCTGGGTATTTCTATATCAAACAAGCGAACTAACTGGCCACTTTCTATATCGGAGTGCACAATTGCGTGCCGCCCAAGAGCAATGCCCTGGCCATCCACAGCTGCCCGCGCCAGGATAGACGCATCCTGGTAAACCAGACCACTGGTTGGCTCTTCATTGTCTAAACCCGCAGCGCGAAACCACGGTTCCCAAGGCTCTTCTTCGCAACGCAGCAAATGCGAAGCTGCCAATTCAGCCGGCGTCGCGGGTAATTTACCACCGTGATAGCGTGGACTGACTACGGGATAATAATAATCGCTCATCAAAAATTCAGATACCAGACCAGGGTAATTACCGAGCCCGAAACGTATGCCGATATCAATCGAATCTCGCGAAAAATCGGCCAATTGATTGCTCGATTGCAAACTCACTTCCAAATCCGGATAGTGCTCGATAAAACGCCCCAGCCGTGGCGATAACCAGCGCGCCGCAAACGAAGCTAAAGAAGTAATTCCCAAGCGTTTTTGTTGATTACGCTTTTGCAATTGCTCAGTGGCCTCAGCTAAATTTTGCAAGCACAACCGTATTGCGGCTGCATAACGCTCACCCTCAGCGTTCAACACCAGACGCTTACCGTGACGCGTAAATAACTCTATACCCAACTCCTCTTCCAGAGCGCGCACCTGATGGCTGACTGCCCCATGGGTCAGGTGTATCTCTTCTGCTGCCTTAGAAAAATTCTGATGTCGCGCAGCGGCTTCAAATGCACGCAGTGCCGCAAAATTAGGCAGTTTTCTGATATCCATATTTCATATATCCATCATTAGAAAGCGCTATAACAATGTGAATTTTATTAGCAAGCAAAGCCAAAATTTCTCGTTTTGTCAATGAATCAGAAACACCTACAATACGTACATCTCAATGCAGCATTGAATTTCCCTCTGATAAATCAATCCCTATTGATTTTTTGCTGCACAACCAGGAGCAAGGAAATGACAAATAATTTTGCAAACTCATCTTACACGATCAGTGCTGGAAAAACACTGTCCGGCATATCCGCTGTTGACCAAAAAGTAAAAGTCGTATGCGGCCGGGTCTGGCTGACCATTGCTGGCGATGAAGCTGACTTCTGGCTCGCTGAAGGCGAAACTTTGACCATCCCAGCCCACCGCATGGTCGTCCTGGAAGCAGATCAACAAGCAAGTATGATCGAATTACAAATGGCCACCAGTCCGGCTGCCTCCCGTCAGTCCGAATTCGCAGTGACAAACTACTTGCAAAAGCTAACACAAAAGCTGACCCACGCCTTTGCTTAGTAGCACAGAACCACGCGGTCAGCGGTGATACACGCCGCTGATCGCTTTTTCTGATTATTTCTGGCTGTTTCTGGCTGATCGCCGCTACCCAAACACGACCTGAGCGTAGGAAAAACGACCAGCGCCAGTCAAGGATGTTAAACTAGCGGTCTATGCAAAACAGCACCTCCACTTCCCCTTCTATACCCATCATTCTGCAACGCGGCTTTGAGCCTTATCCGCAGACCTTCGATGCTATGCGCGCATTTACCGATGCACGCAATGCCACTACGCCCAATGAATTTTGGATAGTCGAACATCCACCAGTATTTACACTGGGACTGGGAGCGGATCAGTCACACGTGTTAGCGGCGCGCGATATTCCTGTGGTACAGACAGACCGTGGGGGCGAGGTGACGTATCACGGGCCAGGCCAGGTCGTCATTTATTTGATGATGGATCTGCGCCGCAGTCATCCTAAGGCAAGACTGTTTGCACGGGAATTTGTATTTAAAATTGAACAGGCCGTCATCGACACTCTTGCACACTACGGCCTGGCGGGTGAGCGCAAAGAAGGCGCTCCCGGTATTTATATTGGTGACGGCCCATGGAAAGGCGCCAAAATTGCCGCTCTCGGACTGAAAGTACGTGGCAATGGTTGCACCTACCATGGCGTATCACTCAATGTGGATATGGATCTCGCCCCTTTTTCCTGGATCAATCCCTGCGGCTATGCAGGACTGGCCACCGTAGATATGAAGACTTTGGGCGTACAGGCTGCACTGAACGACGTGCAGCAAAGACTCGCACAGCATTTACAAGATCTCTTATCCGTTACCCACGAAACTCTTTGATTTTTCGAAACGCACCGTATCATGACAACCGAAAATACTCCTGCATCCCCAGATACCACCGCCAGCCAGGCAGCTTACGATCCGACTGAAAAACAAAAAGGCGCCAGCAAAACCGCGCGCATCCCCATCAAGATCGTACCGATGGAACGTCTGCCTAAGCCAGACTGGATACGGGTAAAAGCCGGTTCACCGACCACGCGTTTCTATGAAATCAAAGACATCCTGCGTACTAACAAACTGGTCACGGTCTGTGAAGAAGCGTCCTGCCCCAATATCGGAGAATGCTTCGGCAAAGGCACTGCGACGTTCATGATCATGGGCGACAAATGTACACGCCGCTGCCCGTTCTGCGACGTTGGCCATGGACGCCCGGACCCGCTGGACGTGGACGAACCGCTGAATCTGGCAAAGACGATTGCGGAACTCAAACTCAGCTACGTGGTGATTACCTCGGTCGACCGCGATGACTTACGCGATGGCGGCGCTGCACACTTTGCAGAATGCATACAGAAAATCCGCGAGTTATCACCTATGACACGCATCGAGATTCTGACGCCGGATTTCCGTGGCCGCATGGACCGAGCACTCGAAATTCTGAATATGGCACCGCCCGATGTCATGAACCATAACCTGGAAACTGCACCGCGCCTGTACAAAGAAGCGCGTCCTGGCTCTGATTACGAATATTCGCTGAACCTGCTGAAGCGCTTCAAGGAACAGCATCCGCATGTACCGACTAAATCCGGCATCATGGTCGGACTCGGTGAAACCGATGAAGAAGTACTGCAAGTCATGCGCGATATGCGCGCGCACAACGTCGATATGCTGACCATAGGCCAGTATCTGGCACCAAGTGGTCACCACTTACCAGTACGTCGCTACGTGCATCCTGACGTATTCAAAATGTATGAAGAAGAAGCATATAAAATGGGCTTTGCCCATGCAGCGGTCGGTGCGATGGTGCGTTCAAGCTACCATGCAGATCAGCAAGCGCATGGCGTAGGCGAGTATGTGGAAAGTTAATAGATAATGAGAAAATTTAGCAGTTAGTGAGAAAAATCAATAGTGTAACAAGCACTAATTTGGACAATAACTCTCATAATTTCAAGCAGTTACCATCAATTTCAGCCTTTCCAAAGGATGAAAAAATATGGCGAATTGACTGGTTCGGTGAAATTACTTTTCCGAACCGGTTAATCCGACGAACCCAGCCCTCCATACTCGTTCATCTTTCTCGAATTCAAGATGAACGCTTTCTCAACAATACTGAAGTTCAACTTTCCCCGCACGCGACATCTCCGGCCAAATTCCAGCGCAAGACTTGGGTGTCGGTCGGCACGCTGCCGCTGTTACGCATCGGCGACCTATGGCAAAACGGCCAACTCGTAGCACAACCCGACTACGAACTAGAGCAGTTTTCCGATCTTTGCATCGATCGCGTAAAGACACACTTGATCAAAGCCGGCTTGAATCTGAACGAGCAAGGTTTTCTGCTACCGCTGACCGAGCATCCGTGGCACATGCACTGTACGCAGTCGTATTGCCTACTGCTGAAGTTAGAAGACAACAAACGCCTCATCATCCCCTGCGTGGAATTGATCCGCTTCTATTTTGGTTCTTCGAGCAATCTGATCACCAAATTGTTTTTGCCACCACTGGAACACAAGTCGCTGTACACCAAAGCAGATTACGACAAAGTCTCTGGCCGCTTACATCTGCAGTTGGCCGAACATATTTCTGGCGCATCGGCGGCAGATATTGGGCGCATTCACCGATCACCTATTGCCTGGCAAGCTGCTGTACAAATCGGCGCGTCGATTCTTGCAGCGTCCGTCGCGCGCCATGAAATTCACGCACACGGTTTTTTTCCATTCGAGGGGAAAACGGACCTGACCGCAGTCGGCAAATGGCTGTCCTTCCAGGGTGATCCGCGTGCGACATTCGTTGTCTACAGCTTGCGCTCTTGCTCCCATCCGTTTCCATTTCGCTCGCTACAATACGATGTGAAAGGTCACAGTTTGCGGTCATCTCATAAAAATAGTTCACAGGCAAATGCGCCGGGTATGAACGTGAAGACAAGGTCAGCAGATGATTCACCTGATCAGCAGCTCATAGAAAAAGATGCGTCAAGCAAATTGGCCAAAAAAACACGAGCGGCGTGGTGGTCTGCACGTTTCCCTGACCTTACACGGAAAGCGATCTGGAAAAATCGAGCACTGTCAGAACCGTCTGCTAACAATGTCTTTTGCGGCACTCGACAAAGTGATGTTCAGCATTCGTCAGTAGGTAACCCGAGCTCAGAACGACGCGCACATCCTGTGGATTTCGAAATACGAGCAAAACAAAAATCTGAATTTCCAGCACCTGAATTTCTTCGGGAAATTATTGAAGAATTAGAGTCATTAGATGGTTTCAATATCCAGCTCCTAACGAATAGCGAGCAGGATGGCTGGACCATCCCCATTACAGTACTGGTAAACGAAGATGGGGAAATCGATGCAAGCTTATTTATCAAAATAGGTGAAAATCAATTACGCGAGAGGCGCGTGGCGGTATTCTCGGTGGAGTACGAAACTGAGTGTGTAAAAATCGTAGCTGTTGAGTCATCTCCCACGCATATGAAGCTATATCTGCCATCTAGCGATAGCGAAACCGATTTAATGGAAACATTGCTCTGCGCTGCGGCCGATTTCATTTCGAGACCGGAACCAAAAGTAGGGGATATCTCAAACCTAATACGGTGGGTGTTCGGCTTTTCAGAACGAACTAAAGGTGGATTCAAAAAAAATCCATAAGTCATCACAAAATAAATATTTACTTATCCAAAGGCAAACTTAGAGATACAAATATTTTTTTAATAATGGGCTGAATATTAGGGCGTGTTGACATATTTATTTACCAATAGCCCTGCTAACTTTTCCTGAAATGTGTTTACATCCTTGAATTTGGGCGGAACAGGGATGTTAAGAATGGTGCTGCGAGACGATCAGTGGGAAAAAATCGAAAAGCTTATCCCCGGAAAGAAAGGGGAACGTGGAAGGCCAGCAGCCAACAACCGTCAGTTTTTGGAGGCAGTCATCTGGATAGCGCGCACAGGAAGTCCTTGGCGGGATTTGCCGATTGAGTTTGGCCCGTGGAATACGGTCTATATTCGGTTTGCGCGCTGGTCAGACAAGAACGTCTGGCACAATATCTTTGCAGTGCTGCGGGAAGATGCAGATTTTGAAGAAGTGTATTTGGACAGTACTGTGGTGCGGGCGCATCAGCATGCTGCTGGTGCTGCTAAAAAAAGGGGAGCAAGCTCTTGGACGTTCTCGTGGGGGACTAACAACTAAAATTCACGTCTGCGTCGAAGGTCTGGGACAAGCATTTAGTTTCATCCTGACGGGAGGCGAGTGTCACGATGTGACGCAAGCGGAGGTACTGATCCGCGACATTAATCCTGGGGCTGTTTTAGCGGACAAAGCCTATGACGCGGATGGATTAATTTTTAGTATTACGGACAAAAATGCCAAAGTCGTGATTCCGCCGAAATCGAATCGTAAAGAGCAGCGCGAGTTTGATAAACAGCAGTACCGCAATCGCAATGTCATCGAAAGATTCTTTGCCAGAATCAAACAATTCAGGCGCATTGCTACACGATACGATAAGTTGGCTTCGCGCTTCAAATCATTTTTTGCGCTCGTGGCTTCGATCGAGTGGCTAAAGTAATATGTCAACAGGCCCTAATTTAACTAACAAAAAGTCAACCACCAGAAAAACAATTTCTTTATTATTTATTTTAAATTCCTTCAAATTTAATAAAGATCGTTCAAGATATTTTTGGCATTTCGAGAAAAACTGAGCTACTTATGTTTTTACTCAAAATTAGGTATTTCACATTGATTATTTTCATAAAAATATTTTCAAATAATCAATTAAAATAATGTCACATCATAGCTACTGCTTAAATTCAAAAAATAGACATTTTTTTACGCATCTTTAACTTCCATAAATCAACATAGTCAATAGGATAAATTGTGACTACAAAATTCGATACGTCTGGGCAAGCTCAACCAGATCCAAAGTTTGTACTTAAATTTTCACATAATATTATTGAACACCTTGGGCTTAAACTCTATCAAAATAAACCAACGAATGTTATTGCAGAATTAGTTTCTAATTCATGGGATGCTGATTCCCAAAATGTTTGGGTTCATTTGTATACAGACGATAATGGCGGGCCTCTTAGCATAGTAGTAGCTGACAATGGTACAGGCATGAGCTCAGATAATTTGATTAAAAATTATCTTATTGTTGGAAAACCTAAAAGGACTAAAGACGCCCCTGCAGAAGCATCACTTGGCAAACGCCTGCCGATGGGAAGAAAAGGTATAGGGAAGTTGGCACCATTTGGAGTTGCCAAAATTGTTGATTTAATTACTGTTGCAAATAATAAATTAACCTGGCTGCAATTCGATTATGGCGAAATTTCTACAATGGAATCCAATGGGCTACTTGTTGAATATGAACCAAAGGTAATTGCAATTGAAATTGGCATAAAAGACTGTATTGATAATGCTAAAACACCAAATCCAATACGTGAACATCTCGAAAAAATTCTGAAAACTTCAAAAGAGGCAGGAACAATCGTCTGGGCTCATGAATTGACATTAAGTCGCCCGATAGCCCCAAAAGATATGCTGGAATCATTAGGTCGACGTTTCACTGTAACCCTAGCGAGACCTGACTTTATTGTACAGGTAAATAATGTTTCTATTGAAGAAAAGCATGTTTTTCCAAATTGGGAATTGAGGATCCCTGAAACTGGTACTTTATCCGTCGAAATGGAAACGCCTATTGGGAAAAAAACTATCAAATACTGGGCAGGCTTTGTACATGAGGCGTCGTGGTCTAGTGAGCAGGCAGGTGTAGGTATATATGCGCATGGAAAAATTGCACAAGATAGACCATTTTTTTTCGGCAACAAAGGAAATGAGATTTTCACTCGTTACTTATATGCAGTTGTTGAGGCTGACTGGATTGATGAACTTGAAAACGATGCAATTTCAACCGACCGAACCAGCATTGATTGGGAAAATCAGGACTTTTCTGGATTGAAAGCTTGGGGGGGGGACGCCATTAAGGCATGGCTAAAAAAATATGAAGCTTTACGAAAAGAAAATGCAACAAAAGAAAATATTAGTATTGTAGACTCAGTATTGAAAAAGAATTCGACGCTCTCCCTACGCCCCGCTGAGAGGGACCATCTCGTCGAATTGCTAAGCGAAGTA
The DNA here is from genome assembly GCF_014284365.1 of Cognatundibacterium rugosum. Taxonomy (GTDB): domain Bacteria; phylum Pseudomonadota; class Gammaproteobacteria; order Burkholderiales; family Burkholderiaceae_D; genus Undibacterium; species Undibacterium rugosum. Next base: position 3,082 of record NZ_JACOGG010000027.1, on the reverse strand, counting down.
ACTCCGCGACTTGGTAAGGAATCAGAAAATAGAGAAAAATTAATCGAAGCGACGGCAAAAGCTTGGATTCATGAGCCTGCAAGAAAATTGATTAAGAAACTATGGGAAGAAACATCGCAATTTGAGGCTGATGGTTTTTCTGTCTTAGTCAGTCGACTATCTGAACAGCTTATTCCTGAAAGCCTATCTTTAGCAGTAGTCTTTTCCCAAAGAGTTTATGCATTAACTCAACTCGACAATCACATAATGCTCGGAAAAGAAACTCAACTTCAAACGTTAATCGAGAATTTTCCTTGGATACTCGACAATTCATTTGAAAAATATTTACCTAGACGCGCATTAACAACAATCTGCGCAGAAGCAGAGCGGAATGGCTTATTGCAAAATAGAGATATCCATACAGTTGCTGGAGAAAATAGCAAACCTGATTTTGTATTTTTAGGTGATGCAGAAGACCGAGACATATTAATCGTTGAACTCAAAGGACCAGATGCTGCTGCTAGCTGGCCGGAGGATGAGCAATTAAATTCGTATAAAAGATTCTTGCAATCACGTTTCACAACTTCGACAGTTAAGGGAATTTTAGTCGCAGGAAGTTTTGACGAAAATGTTCTAAAACAAAGAAGTATAAGTACAGATTACATAAAATGGAAAGATGTACTTTTACGCTCAAGAAGAGATCATATGGAGCTATTGGCAGCGTTGCTCGCTGGAAGCGAAGCAGATCAATCAGATTCCCGGGTTCAACAAATTTGCGAATTGGGTGGAGCGCCCGTAAAGAATTTCTTAAAAGATATGAGCAAATCCACACCAGAGCTTTCAATTTTAATAGAAAAACTTAGCCCCGCAAAAACCTAGTTATTGCTTTTCCAAAACGGTAAGTGATGATCGATGGAACGGCTTCCCCGATCATCTCCCTAAAATTATGCCCCTTCTTATCTTGAAAAGCGGCAGGCCAAATAAAACTGTCAGGTATAGCTTGCAATCTTGCACATTCTCTTATACTAAGAACCCTGTTTTGCGTTGGGTGTAGTTTTAGGTCACTACTGAATGAACCACTTGCTGTTGTAATTGTGGGAGAAATGTCGTTCGCTGGCATTCTTTTATAACTAGTCTTAAACCCCTTAATAAGCCGAACCCTCCCGTCCGACTCAATCATATGAGGTCGGTTAAATAAAATCTCACCACATTTTTTGCATTTTATTAAGTCTAATTCGACCTCAGCACCACACTTCAAACATCCATTTTCCCAAGCACTTTTATTGCTTCCGCTGGGAATACTGGAGATCCAAGTGTAATGGGTACTTGAAACAACTGGAACCTGGTGCAATGCGTCAGTCGGGCAAACAGCGGTTGAGATATCTTTGCTATCTAGTGAAGGCAAATCACTTAATGCGTCAAGTATTGTCACAGGCAACTCTGTTGGAAACAAAGGCCATTTCAAAGGCGTCATATTTTCTGGAAAGAAGCGATCCTCATTCGGTAATAAATCTCGTCGAACAAAAATAGCTACGGACCTTTTCCGGCGTTGAGGAATTCCTAAATTTGAAAAACAAATCGTTCCCGACCATTCACAATACTCATTAAGTGAAGCACTAATGAACTCCCTAACCCTACCAGTAAACTTTCCATTTTCTGTCTTGATTTTTCGCTCAAGGAAATTGGGAACATTTTCAAAAAAAATAATTTTTGGATTGATTGCTCTCGCAACACTCAATGCCTCAAAAAACAAATGATTTCGAGAATCTCTGTCTGCATGTTCTGGATCCTCTCTTAATCCGCGTTTAGCGTTTGCAGTCGAAAAACTTTGACATGGAGGCGTTGCGATTAGCAGATCAACTTCAAATCCACTTAATGAATTTACTAAATTATCTTTTTCTGTGCATATATTTCCCCAAATAGGAGCTTTTATATTTAGCTTATGTACGCCAGCTCTATTTTTGTCAATTTCCGCAGCGGCCAAACAACGCCCTCCCGCCAAAGCTAAGCCGTAATCGCCAAACCCAGCACCAGAGAATAAACTCACGAAATTAAATGCTGCTTTTGATTTAGTAGGTTTGACAATAAATTTTTTAAACTTCACAACGCGTCCTATCAAATTCATCCAGAAATAAAGAATCAACAAAAAATAATTTTTTCTTACAAACAAATACTCGCACCAACGTTATAAAAACGACAAATGACAACCTATTTTTAATTAATAAGTATTTATTTATGACTCTTATGCAAATTAATGTAGATGGATTGGCGAATCTACTTAAATTGTATATTATGCGCATAATATGTCAAATATTACATCCTCAATCGAGTTGCGAACCCTTAAACAAATATTAAGGGACAGTGGTGTTCGCCAAGAAGATTTAGCAAAAGAAATTGGAATATCGCAAGAACAATTGAGTCGAATTCTAAATGGAAAAACTGATTCTCGTTCAGAAGTCGCACAAATCTTAATGAAAAAATATGCGCATAAATTAGAACCAGAAATAATTAAAACTCAATGTCAAAGTAAGATTACTGAAGCAGCTCTTGCATTATGGGATGGCACTCCATCTTCAGCAGAAAAAATTATCTCATTTTTAATTTCAGCAAGAAATATTTGCGGAATAAAGTAATCAAGTACGAATAATTACTTATACGAATATTTCTATTTCTCATGTAAGATATTTTTTGGTCGATCCCGCCAGTTAGAAAATCCGTAGACACTCCGTAAATACCACATTGGTGGCTCATCAAAATCCTTCAGTAGCAAGTTATAACGTACAGCCTTAGCACGCCAAGCAATAGTGAGTCGGGGTTCCAAATCGACCATAAGCCAACAGGCCAACTGCAATAAGTGATGACGCTCCTGAATGGTCCGCATTTCAAAAGGGATATGCCCGCCTGTCAATTCAATATCCGGCACACCCACTTGATTCAACACGAACTCCCGTAAATGCGCATGCTTGTATCGCGTAGGTAAGCATCCGGTGAAGTCATCTTGAAGTTAAGTGCGTAAGCGTAGATGATCGTGTCCACTTAATAAGTGGACACTTGTACATGATGGACGATGGAATCAATACGCCAAGACGGCGTCGGCGGCACA
>NZ_JACOGG010000026.1 GCF_014284365.1 Cognatundibacterium rugosum | reverse complement strand
GATTTCAACGAGTTTGGTGCCCAGGCCATTGGCCAGTGCGTACACCAATACCGCGTGAAATGCCACTACCAGCCCTATGCCCAGGAACTTCTTACCCGGCTCTTGCTGGCGATCTGAAAAATCCATTAGTACTCCTCCAAAACCACAAGGTCAACTATCTGACACAAGTCAAAACTTCTTACACAAAAAAAGATTATAAGTGCTTCAGCCAGCTTCTAAATCGAAAGCTACAAAAACCACTTAACAACTTACTGGCAGCGAGGAATTCAAAATTAAACACAATGCCAAAAACCAATCAGCACATAAAATTTTGTTCACTGTATCACTCTCTCACAAAACCTCGCAAAGTTCCCCTGTCCGCCACAAAAAATGGGCACGGAAGCAGCAATAGCCCTCCTCCGCATCTGATAGGAAACTATGTGTATAGAATTGAGCAAGCAACGTGCCAGGGGATGAAAATCAGGCAGCACGTGTAAGCAAGTGTAAATAAGCTTACAACTTACCCGCATTTTGTAAATTAATGCTGCAAAATTTTCAGACCGCGCATAGAAACATTTCTGCACCGCACCTGTCAATAGACTAATCGCTCAGTTTCCCGAAAAAACAACAGCGCGCATTTTGCCAAAAAAAAACTGGAAAAGGAAACGCATATTTTTGTGCTCTGCAGCAATTTTTTGGTGCAAAAACAATCCCCCCAGAAACCTTAAGTCATAAATTCGTCAAAACAGCACCGGTACTGAATAAAATTTCATTCCAGTCACATCACGGGCCCTCAAACTCGCAAAAATTGTGCAAATCAAAAACACTTGTTTTACGCATGACAGCAATTCTTTTTGTAAATCAGGATACTTTCCGCATTTCCACCACACTTAAAGTAAACGCCTTGCACTCATTTTGTGCAGCTTTCTTACTTGCCCATGCTTTTTTTATTCTATCCATCACAAAGAACTTGCTATAAGGTGACGACGCTTGGGTTTCAACCCTACCCAAAGCAGGGAAACAGTCACAAAAATACGATGCCGTGCCTGATGCGCCCGCATCCCCCTGTATTTGCTTTAACGTATTTGCCGGAGACCAGTGCATGGAACTGACCTACTTTCGCCAGAAATTAATCCACCCACTACAACGCGGCGCCAGCGCTGCCCTGCTCTGCTGTTTTATCTTGCCTTCCGTTTCGCTGGCAGACAATAGCAAAGCGAGCTTTGGCGATCCGGAAAAAGTACTAAGAACCATCTTCCCTGTTGCCGAAACCGGCTTCGATCCCGCAGCAGCCAGAGATTTATATTCCAATGCAATTATTGAAGCGGTATTCGAACGCCTGTATAGCTATGACTATATGGCGAGTCCAGCCAAAATTATTCCGGAAGCTGCCGACGGCTTACCGCAGATTTCTGAGGATGGAAAAAACTACACCATACGCATCAAGAAAGGCATCTTCTTTACCCCCGATCCTGCGTTCGGAGGCAAAAAGCGAGAATTAACGGTACAAGATTTTGTCTATTCCTGGATGCGACTAATGGACCCCAAAATCGCCTCTTCTCACCGCTGGCTGTTAGAAGGAAAAATTCTGGGTTTGGATGAGCTGCACGCGCAGGCTAAAAAAAGCGGCAACTTTAACTACGATGCACGGATAGCGGGACTGGAGATGCCGGATCGCTATACCCTGCGCATCCACCTGACGCGGCCCGATTTTAATTTACCCATGATTTTGTCGTATACAGCAAGCTCTGCTGTTGCACGTGAAGTAGTGGAAAAATACCGCGACCTCCAAGGCCAGGTAATGGCGAATCCAGTCGGCACCGGACCGTTCAAACTGGTGGAATGGGTACGCGGTTCTAAGATGATATTAGATGCCAATCCTGACTATCGGCCGGTGTACTGGGATTTTGCAGCGAATCAGTCACCTGAAGATCAAGGTATCGCGAAAGCCATGCAGGGTAAGCGTCTACCCCAGATAGGCCGCGTGATCGTCAATGTGATACTGGAAGATCAGTCACGCCTGCTGGCCTTCCAAAAGGATGAAGCCGATTTATTCCAACTGTATGGCGGACTTGCGCCGCAAGTATTAAAGGATGGAAAACTCAAACCGGAATTTCAGAAAAAAGGCGTGCAGTTATCACGCATCATCGATCCCGAACTCGCGATTTACTATTGGAATATGCAAGACCCGGTGTTTGGCGGACTTAGCAAAGAAAAAATTGCACTGCGTCGTGCGATTGCGATGGCCCACAAAGTCGAAGATGAAATCCGTATCGTCGATAATGGTGAGGCAATCCCGCTGCAATTCCCGATTCCACCCGGCGTGGTCGGTCATGATCCGCAATACCGCAGCATGATTCAATACAATCCGGCTGCCGCTAATGCCTTACTGGATAAATTTGGCTACAAAAAAGGGAAAGACGGTTACCGTACCCTGCCCGATGGCAAACCACTGGAAATTGTGCATACCGCACAAACTGAATCACGCGGACATTCGCAAGCTGAAGTCTGGAAAAAAACCTATGACAGCATAGGTATACGCATGAAAGCGGATTTCCGTCCATTTGCCGAAATCCTCAAAGCCGAAAAACAATGTCAGCTAACCCAAAGGATCTCGCCCTGGATGGCTGATTATCCGGATGGTGATAATTTCATGCAGCTGTTTTACGGCAAAAACATCCATCTGAATAATAATGGCTGCGTCGCGATTCCTGAATACGATGCCCTGTATGAACAGTCGCAAAAACTACCTGCCGGCCCTGAGCGTGATCGCCTGTATCACAAGATGGCTCGCATCATGGAAGTGTATTCTGCCCAACGCATAGGCTTTGCGCGGTATCGCAATATGCTGGCTCAGGACAGAGTCATCGGTTACCGCAAACATCCGGTGATGCATACAGAATGGCTATATATCGATATCGACAAAAATAAAGCCCCTGCTTCACCATGATGCAGGGCTGACCGGCTCCGTTTTTTGTACAAGTACCCCACTTTGGAACAAATATGATCGCTTATATTGTGCGCAGACTGTGGCAAATGCTACCCACTTTACTGGGTGTCATCCTGCTGGTTTTTTTCCTGTTTAACTGGGTAGGCGGTGATCCGGCCTATATCCTGGCTGGCAAAATGTCGAGTCAGGAGCAGATCGCCAATATCCGCACCCAGCTTGGCATCGATCAGCCTTATTATGTGCAACTGTGGATATTCATCAAGCAAATCCTGACATTCAATTTTGGATATAGCTGGAGTACCGGCGAAGCCGTTTCCTCGATTATAGGCAGCCGCCTGGGACCCTCGCTGACGGTACTGATCCCGCTGACTATTATAGAAACCCTGATCGCGATTGCGCTGGCCCTGGTGATCGCATTCCGGCGCGGCTCGCTGACTGACCGCGCGGTGATGATCGCCTGTACCGTTGGCATGTCGGTCAGTATTCTGGTCTACATCATCGTCGGTCAATATGTATTTGCCTACCAGCTCAGCCTGTTTCCGGTACAGGGCTGGGGCAATAGCTTCGCTGAAAATTTGTTGCGCTATTCCGCCCTGCCTATCCTGATTGCGCTGGCCGTCGGTGTCGCACCGAATCTGCGTCTGTTCCGCACCTTTATTCTGGATGAAGTCAATCAGGACTATGTACGTACTGCGCGTGCCAAAGGCCTGTCTGAAGCCAGAGTCAAATGGGTGCACGTCTTACGCAATGCAGCGATCCCTATCATCACCCATGTAATGTCGAATTTGCCTGCCCTGTTAATCGGTGCGTTTCTGATCGAAAGATTTTTTTCCATACCGGGCATAGGACGCGAAGTCATCCTGGCGGTGGAACGCAGCGACTTCCCTGTGATTAAAGCGATCACGGTGTATGTGGCCGCTGCCACCATGGCGTTTAATCTCCTGGCTGACCTGATGTATCAGGCAGTCGATCCACGTGTTCAATTGAAATGAATCAGCTCATGATGAATCAAGTCAACTCACCCGGACTGTGGGCGCTGGCATGGCGCCGCCTGAAAGCCGACTCAGTCGCCATGATCTCGCTCGGCGTCGTCAGCCTGTTTATGCTGTTACTAATGCTGTCTTACAGCGGACTGATTGCGGCTGACTGGGACACTGAGGCCGGTGTCAGCTATGCGCCACCGGGCTTTCTGCACACAGCGAATCAGCAGCTCACCCAGCCACCCGGTGAGCAACTTAGCAAGCCGGAAGCCACCCCAGTAGTCGCCGACAATCCGCTGGATCCACTGCGCGATGTGATACGCGAGTTGAACCAGGCTCAGAGCAATAAAGACGCGGCAGCGACGACCAGTCAGCCAGAGAATAAAGACAGTAGCGAAGTGGTCGACCCTATCGCTCAGGAGCTGGCGGAGATTCAGGCTGAACTGGCAAAAAAACAGCAGGTACAACATCTGGAGCGTGCCGACAGCCTGCCTTTCGGCGCTGACAAATGGGGCCACGACATCATCAAAAAAACCATCAAAGGCGCGGAAACGTCGATTTTAGTTGGCATTGTTGCCGCCTTGCTCGCGACGCTGCTCGGCACACTGTTCGGTGCCACCGCCGGTTACTTCGGCGGACGGGTCGATGATTTTTTTAACTGGTTCTACAGCATTTTCACGTCTATCCCTTATTTGCTGTTGATACTATCCGTCGCTGCCGTGTTACAGCAAAAAGGCGTGGGCACCATCATCCTGATCCTGGCACTGACTGGCTGGACCGGCCCTTTCCGCCTGATACGCGCCGAATACATGAAGCATAAGGCCAGAGAATATGTGTGGGCGGCTGATGCAATCGGCGCCTCCCATCTGCGCAAGATGTTTATTCATATTTTCCCGAATATCAGCCATGTGGCGCTGGTTCAGGTCTCGATACTGGTGGTGGGATTTATCAAGTCGGAAGTGATCCTGAGTTTCCTTGGCTTTGGGGTACCGGTAGGCACCGTATCCTGGGGCAGTATGCTCAATGAAGCGCAAAATGAACTGATACTTGGCAAATGGTGGCAACTGACTGCAGCCACTGTGGCCATGGCCCTGCTGGTCACTGCATTCTCATTATTCACCGATGCGCTGCGCGACGCGCTCGATCCGAAACTGAAATAAGGACAGATCATGACGACAATTTCATCTTCGGTCACGGACACCAGCACTGCGCCACTGCTGCAAATCGACAATCTGCGCGTGTCTTTCCGCGTCAATAAAAAGGACAGCGTAGAGACCGTCAAAGGAATCTCGTTTCAGATTCCACACAATGCAACGGTCGCGCTGGTCGGTGAATCCGGCAGCGGCAAATCAGTCAGCTCACTCGCGATTATGGGTTTGCTGCCAGCAGATACCTCGTCCATCGCCAATGACAGCCGCATCCTGTTTGCAGGCAAAAATTTACTGGAACTGGATCGTGAGCAGCGCCGCCAATTGTGCGGCAAAGAGATATCCATGATCTTCCAGGAGCCGATGACTTCGCTCAATCCGGTGTTCACCGTAGGCTTCCAGATTGCGGAAGTGCTGCGCCTGCATAAGGGCATGGACGCCGCACAGGCCAGACTGCGCACGCTGGCCTTGCTGGAAGAAGTCGGCATACCGGATCCGGCGCGCAAAATTGATGCCTACCCAAGCCAGTTGTCTGGCGGTCAGCAACAACGTGTGATGATTGCGATGGCGATCGCCTGCGAACCAAAATTATTGATTGCCGATGAACCGACCACTGCACTGGATGTCACGATACAAAAGCAGATTATCGACCTGATCAATACACTGCGTATCAAGCATCAGATGTCGGTGCTGTTCATTACGCATGACCTCGCATTGGTGGGTGAAATTGCGGATCACGTGATCGTGATGCGGCATGGCGAAATCCGCGAAACCGGTACAGTACGTCAAATTTTTGACGCGCCTCAGGATAGCTATACACAGGCGCTGCTGCATTGCCGCCCTAGCCTGGACACGCGCCCGTGGCGGCTGCCAGTGATTGCCGATTTCATGCAGCATGCAGGCCATTTACCGCAGCAAAAAGAACGCAGCCGTGGTCTGGACGGGCAGGAAGACATCGTGCTGGACGTGCGCAATCTGAGTAAAAGTTTTTATACGCGGGAAGGCTTATTTGGTAAAAAAGAGTTCAAGGCGATTGATCAGGTCAGCTTCCGGCTCGCACGCGGCAAAACGCTGGGAGTCGTTGGCGAATCCGGCTCAGGCAAAACCACGGTAGGTCTGACGCTGATGCGCATCCATCAGGCCAGCAGCGGTCAGGCCTTGTTTGATGGCGAGGATATTCTGGCGCTGTCCAACAAAGCCTTCCTGCCCTATAAGCGACGCATACAAATCATTTTCCAGAATCCGTATGCCTCGCTCAATCCGCGTTTTACCATCGGCCAGATCCTGATGGAGCCCATGCACATCCATCAGATCGGTGCCAATGAACAAGAGCGCATACGACTGGCCTGCCAGTTGCTGGATAAAGTGGGATTGCCACAGACTGCGTTCTACCGCTATCCGCACGAGTTTTCCGGCGGTCAGCGGCAAAGAATAGCGATTGCACGCTGCCTGAGTATGAAGCCGGAAGTGCTGATCTGTGATGAATCGGTATCGGCACTCGATGTGTCGGTGCAAGCACAAGTGCTGAACCTGTTGCAGGATTTGCAGGATGAATTTGGTCTGTCCTACATCTTTATCTCGCATGATCTGGCCGTGGTGAAATACATCGCCGATCAGGTCATGGTGATGCATCATGGTAAAGTCGTTGAGCTGGCGAATTCGGATACCTTGTATCAGGCTCCGCAACAAGCCTATACCCGCAGCCTGCTGAATGCGATTCCACGCGGCTTACAGCCATTGGAGCAACAGGCATAGCCTTCGTTACAGTAAAGGCACGGTGCGGTATCTCAACCGGACATAAACAGACGACCGTGCCTTTTTTACCCAGGCTAAGCCGGATAGCGCGCAGCACAAACAGAAAATTTGCCCGAATCCCGCTTAGCACTTACAATTCCGACCTGTTGCCGCGGCGCGGCCTTTTCCGCCACCGCATTTCAGTTCCCTGAAAAGGGCGGCTGAGCAAATCATGAATAACACCATCCCAGTATTCATGCGGCTTTTCAGGCATTTTCATGCGCTAAGCCGCATCAATACTGGGATACAATCTGGAGTCAACATGGCATTTCTGCAAGGCAAAAAAATTCTGATCACCGGTTTGCTGTCTAACCGTTCCATCGCTTACGGTATTGCACAAGCCTGCAAACGTGAAGGTGCGGAACTGGCGTTCACCTATGTCGGTGAGCGTTTCAAAGACAGAATTACAGACTTCGCTGCAGAATTTGACAGCAAGCTGGTATTCGATTGCGACGTCGCCAGCGATGAACAAATCGACGCAGTATTCAAAGATCTGGGCCAGCACTGGGATCAGCTCGATGGTCTGGTCCACGCGATTGGCTTTGCACCACGTGAAGCGATTGCCGGTGAATTCCTTGATGGTTTCTCACGTGAAGCCTTCCGCATTGCGCACGACATTTCTGCTTACAGCTTCCCGGCAATGGCAAAAGCTGCATTACCTATGCTGCGTCAGGATTCTGCTTTGCTGACCTTGTCTTATCTGGGCGCTATCCGTGCTATCCCGCACTACAACACCATGGGTATGGCGAAAGCGGCACTGGAAGCATCGGTCCGTTATCTGGCCGAAGATCTGGGCAAAAAAGGCATTCGCGTCAATGGTATTTCCGCAGGTCCGATCAAAACTCTGGCCGCTTCCGGCATTAAAGATTTCGGCAAACTGCTGGGCTTCGTTGCGGATCATGCACCACTGCGCCGTAACGTGACGATCGAAGACGTGGGCAATACCGCAGCCTTCCTGCTGTCCAATCTGGCGAACGGTATCACCGGCGAAATCACCTACGTTGATGGTGGCTTCTCGCACGTGATGGGCCTGAACGCTGACACTTACGATCGCTGATACAGCGCCATCGCATACAGTCAGTCTGTCTGATAAAAAAGCTGCAGTAAACACTGCAGCTTTTTTTATGTCGCCATGAACTTGCAGATTGATCTGCACTGGCTAAGCAAAAATCAGAGGACTGAATGCCTTGGTCGAAATGGTGATGTGTGCGCCTGTTTGTAGTTGCGCAACTTCACTTGCGGATGCCATGATTTCTATGATGTCTTGCCCGACCAGCAGCGAGACAATAAAAATTACTTCTTCCTGACGAATCGCCAGTACCTGCGCGCGCAGTTGCAACTGGCCCTGCATTTTTTGCCGCAAAAACACCTCAGCCGGAATACCGTAACGCTGAATGCGGCCACGCTCCAGCACGAATACTGTCTGTGCGAGTTTGAAAATTTCTCCCAGATCGTGACTGACCAACAGCGTGGTCAAACCCAACTCGGCATGCAGGCTGGCGAGACTATCCTGCAACTGTGCGCGCAGACTGACATCGAGCGCGGACAAAGGCTCATCCAGCAATAACAAACGCGCCGGACTACCGATCACACGCGCCAGCGCACGTGCCAGTGCGACTCTTTGCTTTTGCCCACCCGATAAACTGCCGGGCAAACGCTGACTCAAGGCCGTCAACTCATTCAGCGCCAGCAAACGCTGCAAACTGTCTTGCTGATCGTGTGCTAAGGCGTAGCCGACGTTCTGTGCCACGGTCAGATTCGGGAACAGCGCGTAGTCCTGAAACACCATGCCCACCGCGCGCTGCTGCGGCTGGCGACACACTGACCGCGCGGTATCGAGCCAGACTTCACCATTCACCACGATACGGCCAGACTGCGGCACAGACAGGCCTGCCAGCATACGCAGCAAGGTGGTTTTACCTGCACCGGAACTGCCAGACAACGCGCAGAAATCCTGATTCGGAATAGACAAATCCAGCTCCAGCCATTCTGGTCCGCTGGCGGTTTGCATGGGATGACGCAGACTGATTTCTATCATGCGCCCCCCTGCCCGCGCGCGTGACGCCGGTTGACGATATACACCGTCAACAGGATAGAAAAACTCATCACCAGTAACACTGCCGCATAAGCATGGGCCGAGGCATAATTCAGGCTTTCGACTTCATCATAAATCGCTATCGAAGCGACTTTGGAAACACCAGGGATATTCCCGCCTATCATCAGCACCACACCGAATTCGCCGACGGTATGCGCGAAACTCAAGACGATGCCGCTTAATAAAGCCGGACGGATATTCGGCAATAAAATGCGCAGCAAGGTGTACCAGTCAGGCTTACCCAGCGTGCGTGACGCTTCCAGCAATGATGGCGGCAAATTTTGTAAAGCAGACTGCACAGGTTGCACCATAAACGGCAAACTGAAAATCACAGAACCAATGAGTAAACCGGCAAAACTGAACACCAGTTTCAGATGCAGATACTGCTCCAGCCAGGCGCCGAATGCATGCTGAGGACTGAACGCGAGCAGCAAATAAAAGCCGAGTACCGACGGCGGCAACACCAGCGGCATACTGACCAGAGTTTCCCACAACGGCTTCAAACGGCTTTGTGAAAATGCGATGCGATAAGCGATGGGAATACCGCACAGTATCAGCAGCAGCGTAGTGGCCGTTGCCAGTTTCAGGGTTAGCCATAAAGGCTGCCAGTCGACGCCGCTCATGCTGGCTCCTGCGCGGCGGCGCCGTGCTGAATTTGCGACTGAATTTGGGAGTCAACTTGCGGCACCATACTCATTTCATTCGACTTCACCAGCGCTTCGAGCTGATCGCCGATGACCAGTTGCATCGACGTTGCAGAGCGCGTGGTAATTAAGGATTCTATGCAAGTGTCAGGCACATCCTGCAGCGCCAGCCTGACCCGTGTCAGCAAACGTCCCTGCTCCAGTGCGACTACCTGGCCAGGCATACGGTTACGCAGGCTGATCTGACCGCTAAGTTGTCTGGCTAACGCGACTTCTGATTCTTTGAACAGCATCGTCACAGGCTGCCCGGCACACCATGTAGTTGCCGGATGCGCAGCCCCCAACACCATCGCAGTCAGGGTCAATGTGCAATGTTCACCGACCGCGACATCGGCGATACTGACGCTGCCATGGGTGTCTATCGCCAGCAAGCGGCCGCTGAGCTGATTCATGGCAGGATGTAGCCGTAACGCGCAAAGATGGCACGCGCTTTGGCGGAATAGATAAAGTCATAGAATTGCTGCGACACAGCCGCATGCTGCTCTTTACCATGCTTCAAAATAACAGCGCCCTGTGCAATCGGCTGATATACATCGCGCGGTAATTCCAGCCACTTGCCCTGCCCCTTCATTTCTGGTGACAGCACCACCGATTTGGCCGTAAATCCGAGGTCAGCAACCCCCGAGTGGATGTATTGATTGGTCTGCGCTATGCTCTCGGCAAATACCAGCCTGGGCTGCAAAGACTGCTCCAGCTGATACGCACTCAACACGCGCATGGCTTCACGTCCATACGGTGCCGTCTTAGGATTTGCCATGGCGATCTTGCTGACCCTGGCCTGCTGCAAAGCAGCTTGCCACTGCTGTAAATCCAGGTCTTTCATGGTCCATAGCACCAGCGCGCCATAGGCATACACTTTCGGTGCCTGCATGGCGTAACCATCTTTATGCAGCTTCTCAGGAAATTCCATATCCGCCGATAAGAACACATCAAACGGTGCACCATTGCTGATTTGCGCCACGAACTTACCAGAGGAATTGAAACTGGCCTGCAACTCATGACCGGTATCTTGTTTGAACGTGGCTTTCAAATCATCAAACACAAACTGCACATTGGCAGCGACCGCGACAGAGAGCGTTTCGGCCTGCACGGCCACTGAAAAAAACAGAGCGCAGCACAAACTGCTGCGCATCAGGCTGCGGAAAAATTTCATCTTCTTCATCCTAAAATTCATATTCTGCGACACAGAGTTCAGTACAATGCGGCAAATAGTTTTTGCATCAAGGTCTGTGATCGTAAGTGTTCCATGCAAGACGGTGCGGCACCGTCGACCCGGCGTGACTAACGCTGACATGGCAGACATACTAACAGTCCAGGTCACTTTGCTCAATTTGCCAGCCTCATCCTGCTTGATTTTCCTGAACTGACATGCGCTTATCCTTACGTTCATTGCTACACCACGGCATACGCAACTGTGTCCGCATCTGCATAGGTAGCGCAGCACTCAGCCTGAGCGGACTCAGCTTTGCTGCCACAGCGGGCAATTGCACGTCATGGCCAGCCTGGGAGCATTTCCGTCAGCAATTCATCACTAAAGATGGCCGCGTGGTGGACCATAGCGGCAGCATCAAACCGACGGTATCTGAAGGACAGGCCTATGCCATGTTTTTTGCGATGGCGGCTAATGATCAGACCAGTTTCAAACAACTGCTGCACTGGACCGGCAATAATCTGGCCGGAGGAGATCTGACGGTAAGGCTACCCGCCTGGCAATGGGGGCAACGTGCCGATCAAAGCTGGGGCGTGATCGATCATAATTCAGCTTCTGACGCGGATGTGTGGATGGCTTACTCTCTGCTACTGGCTGGCGATATCTGGGGCAACGCATCTTACTCAGCCCTCGGCAGCCTGCTGGCACAACGCGTACTACGGGAAGAGAGTCTGGATTTGCCCGGTTTGGGCTTCAGCCTACTGCCGGCACCGCATGGTTTTGATCTCGGTGAAAAACGCTGGAAACTCAATCCCAGTTATGTGCCTTTGCAATTGCTGCGCTGGCTGGCGATCAAAGAGCACGATCTACGCTGGCAACAGATGGCGCAAGCCTCATTCCGTTTGCTGATCCAGTCTGCACCTAAGGGGTTCAGTCCGGACTGGATCATTTACCAGACTACCCCCAGCGGCCGCGCCAGCTTCTCACCTGACCTGAACGGCGCGGAAAAAGGCGATGGTGGCTACAACGCGATCCGGGTATATTTGTGGGCCGGTATGCTGCATGCACAGGACCCGGAACGCTCACGCCTGCTGCGGCACTTTGCCCCGATGGCAGCCTTGACTGAACAACTGGGCTATCCGCCTGAGTTCGTCAACATCCAGACCGGAGAAGCGAAAAATCCCGGTTCCACCGGATTTTCTGCCGCACTGTTGCCCTTCCTGAGCAGCGGCCAACACAGCAAAGCCTTGCAGCAGCAAACTTTGCGCATACAAGCGAATGGCATACGGCCAGATGCCTATTATGATCAGGTATTGGCCCTGTTCGGACTCGGTTGGCAGGAAAAGCGTTTTGCCTTTTTGCCAGATGGCCGCGCCGAATTTGCATGGCAAGCTGCAGCCTGCCATTAAGGACTGCCACTTGATTTTAGCCGGGATAGCATAACTGCATGCATTTCGCCTGCAAACTCGGCCTTTCTATGCGATTTACAAAAAAAACTGCGGAATCTTACAAAATCATGTATGATTTCGTTTTTGCACTGCAATATATCGATTCACAAAGCGAATCTTTTAGCGCAGTGAGAAACTGAGTAGCATCGCAAGCCTGTGCCCATAGCCTTATGGTGCACGTAAAAGCCCTCCCGCCCTGCATGTCTGGTAACTAGATAGACATCATCCCGGCGCAAAGCTTTTGTGCCGAAATTTCATTGTCGTCCGTTTTTGGATTTTCTGTGTTCATTTCGTTTGCTTGACGCTGCATTTTTGCGCGCATAGGTTTTGTGGCGCGCTCCATTTTTACGAAAGAATTTCATGAGTTTTGAAGCACTTGGCCTCCACGTTAACATCATCCGCGCCCTGACTGATTCTGGCTACACTAAGCCTACGCCAGTTCAGGAACAGGCTATTCCTGCCGCGATTGAAGGACGTGATCTGATGGTCTCGTCCCAAACTGGCTCCGGTAAAACCGCAGCCTTTATGCTGCCAGCATTACACAAACTGGCTACTGCTGAAGTCGTTACTTATACCAACGGTAAAACACCGAACCAGGAACGTCAGGCTGCACGCTCACGCGGCGACCGCCCACGTTTCGTCGCTGCAAAACCAAAAATGCTGGTGCTGACACCAACACGCGAACTGGCATTGCAAGTCACTACCGCGACTGACAAATACAGCGCATACACACGCCGCCTGAAAGCCGTTTCTATTCTGGGTGGTATGCCTTACCCAAAACAGATGCAACTGCTGTCGCGCAATCCGGAAATTCTGGTCGCAACCCCAGGTCGCCTGATCGACCATATGGAATCTGGCAAAATCGATTTCTCTGAATTGCAAATGCTGGTACTGGACGAAGCTGACCGCATGCTGGACATGGGCTTCATCGACGATATCGAAAAAATCGTCGCTGCGACGCCACCTACCCGTCAAACCATGCTGTTCTCCGCAACACTGGATGGCGTAGTCGGCAACATGGCAAAACGTATCACGACTGAACCTCTGGTCATTCAGATTGCAGGCTCTGCCAGCAA
Source organism: Cognatundibacterium rugosum (assembly GCF_014284365.1). Lineage (GTDB taxonomy): Bacteria > Pseudomonadota > Gammaproteobacteria > Burkholderiales > Burkholderiaceae_D > Undibacterium > Undibacterium rugosum. Next base: position 16,943 of record NZ_JACOGG010000026.1, on the reverse strand, counting down.
GCATGAAAACATCCAGCAAAAAGTGCATTTCGTCGATGATCTGTCCCACAAAAACCGCATGCTGGATTACCTGCTGCGTGACGTTTCCGTGGATCAGGCCGTGGTGTTTACCGCGACTAAACGTGATGCAGACAGCATCGCGGATCGCCTGAACATCGCTGGCTTTGCCGCTGCAGCCCTGCATGGTGACATGCATCAGGGCGCACGTAACCGCACACTGGACGCGCTGCGCCGTGGCCAGGTGCGTGTTCTGGTAGCGACTGACGTTGCAGCACGTGGTATTGACGTACCAGGCATCACGCACGTCTTCAACTACGACCTGCCAAAATTCCCGGAAGACTACGTCCACCGTATCGGCCGTACTGGTCGTGCTGGCCGTAAAGGTATCGCGGTCTCGCTGGTAAATCATGCTGAAGGCATGCATGTCAAACGTATCGAACGCTTCACTAAGCAATTGATACCCGTTGATGTGATCGAAGGTTACGAGCCTAAGAAATCGCCAGCCCCAACGCGCTCAGCTGCACGCAAGCCTAGCGGCTGGAAACCAGGTGATACCCGCAAATCTGGCAATAATTTCGGCAACAGCCGTCCAGGCGGTCAGCGTTCTTTCAGTAAGCCAGCTGGCCCACGTAAAGAAGGCAGCGGTGGCGGCAATGGCGGTGGTTATCGCGGCAACCGTTCCAGCGAAGGTGGCGCACGTCGCTCTTTTGGCGAATAAGTCTAGCTGATCTGAGTATCTGATCTAAGCACCACATACCATATGGTGCAGATCAAATAAGCACTATCAAAAAAAAGCGATCCCATCCGGGGTCGCTTTTTTTATACTCTGCAGCTCAGCGTATAATCAAAGCCTTGACTAACGCATACAGCACGCAACCATGAGCCCAACTTCCGATCAACCCGTCCGCCTGACCTCGTTCTCCCACGGAGGTGGCTGCGGCTGCAAAATCGCACCCGGCGTCCTGTCCGAAATCCTGAAAAAATCCACTGGCTTTCCGGTTCCGCCGCAATTATTAGTCGGCATAGAAACCTCAGATGATGCTGCCGTCTATCAGCTCAATGAACATCAGGCGCTGATTGCGACCACAGATTTTTTCATGCCTATCGTAGATGACGCATTTGATTTTGGCCGTATTGCCGCGACCAATGCAATTTCCGATATTTACGCCATGGGTGGCACCCCCATCATGGCACTGGCACTGGTCGGTATGCCGGTTAATCAGATTCCACTCGACGTCATCGGCGAAGTGATACGCGGTGGCGAATCTATCTGCGCCGAAGCGGGCATCCCCATTGCTGGTGGCCACACCATTGACTCCGTTGAGCCGATTTATGGTCTGGTAGTGATGGGACTGATCCATCCGTCCAAGGTCAAACGCAATGCCGGTGCGCGCGCAGGCGACCAGCTGATACTGGGCAAACCGCTGGGTGTAGGCATTCTGTCGGCCGCACTGAAAAAACAGGCGCTGGATCAGGATGGCTATGCCAGCATGATCGCCAGCACGACCCAGCTGAATCGCCCGGGACAAACACTGTCGGAACTGGACGGTGTGCATGCGATGACGGATGTGACTGGCTTTGGTTTATTAGGTCATTTACTGGAAGTCTGTCGCGGTTCTTCCCTGGCGGCACATCTGCGCATGAATGACATCCCGCTATTGAGCGGCGTGGACACATTGGCGGCAGCCGGCATGATTACCGGCGCCTCAGGCCGCAACTGGGCGGCCTACGGACATGAAGTGCGCCTGTCAGCACAACTGAGCGCAGCACAACAAGCCCTGTTGACCGACCCGCAGACTTCGGGCGGTTTGCTGATTGCCTGTGACCCCGCCGTCACAGAGCAGGTTTTATCTGTTTTCCGCAGCAGCGGATTTTTGCATGCTGCTGTGATTGGTGATATGGTGCGTGGCTCACCTATCGTTGAAGTTAACCCCTGATCTTTGAAACTGTACTAACCATGAATCAATTAGAACAACTGAAACAGTACACTACCGTGGTTGCCGATACCGGCGATTTCCAGGCGATCAAAGCCTATACGCCACGCGATGCGACCACCAATCCCTCGCTGATACTGAAGGCAGTTCAAAAACCGGAATACCGCCATTTGCTGGAAAAAGCCGTAGCCGAAACAGCGGGTCAGTCGATTGATGCCACGATAGATCATTTGCTGATTTCTTTTGGCTTGCAAATCCTGAATGAAATCCCGGGTCGCGTTTCAACGGAAACCGACGCACGCCTGTCGTTTGACACCGCAGCGACCGTCGCTAAAGGCCGCCAGCTGATCGCCTTGTACGAGGCTGCCGGCGTACCGCGCGAACGCGTACTGATCAAGATCGCTTCCACCTGGGAAGGCATACGCGCTGCTGAAATACTGGAAAAAGAAGGCATACGTTGCAATATGACGCTGCTCTTCTGCCTGGCCCAGGCAGTTGCCTGCGCTGAAGCCGGTGCTCAGCTGATTTCACCTTTCGTGGGCCGTATTTATGACTGGTTTAAAGCTAAAACCGGTCAGGAAATCTTTGGTGCTGAAGATCCCGGTGTCTTGTCAGTCAAATCCATCTACACCTATTACCGCAAGTTTGGCTACAAGACGGAAGTCATGGGAGCGAGCTTCCGTAATACCTCGCAGATTCTGGAGCTGGCTGGTTGTGATTTACTGACGATCAGCCCTGACCTGCTGCAAAAGCTGGCGGATTCCAATAATGCGGTGACTGCGAAGCTGAGTGCGGAGCTGGCAGCACAAGCTGATATCAGTAAAATCGAAGTCAGCGAAAGCGCTTTCCGCTTCCAGCTCAATGAAGACGCGATGGCGACAGAAAAACTCGCGGAAGGCATACGTGCCTTCTGTGCAGATACAGTCAAGCTGGAGCAAATGATCGCCGCAATGCGCTGAGGCCGGAGCAGACTGAACCGAACTCACAGGGCGCTGATGCGCCCTGTTTTTATACACAACTCCCTCAATCACCAAGCATACACAGCAAGGAAAAATGAAGACCCTGATCGATATCAGCAGCTGGAAACGGCGCGAACATTTTGCGTTTTTCTCGGGCCTGCATGAACCTTTTCATGGCATCGTGGCAGACATCCCCTGCACCCAGGCACGTCAATTCTGCCGGGACAATCAGATCTCATTTTTCCTGTTTTATCTGCATCGCTGTCTGGCAGCCATCAACCAGATACCTGAACTGCGCTATCGCGTGCAACAGGATCAGGTGGTGCTGTATCAGCAAATCCACGCCAATGCCACCATAGGCCGCGCAGATCACAGCTTTGGCTTCTGCCCTATCGACTATCAGCCTGCATTCGGTGCTTTTTGTGAACAGGCTGAGCTCAGCATGGCGCGCGTCAAAAGCAGTGAGGGATTGTGCTTTACGCAGGAATGCCAGCGCGATGATGTGATACATTTTTCTGCCATGCCCTGGATCGCCTTCAATGGCATCACGCATGCACGCCATCACGATGGTAAAGACAGCGCCCCTAAAGTTTCTGTCGGCAAATGTGTGGAAAAAAATGGGGAGCTGGTATTTCCGGTAGCGGTATTCGCCCACCACGGACTGGCGGACGCTTATCATATACATCAGTTTTTCGACGCTTTCACCGAACAACTCAGGCAACATCCCTGATACAAACTGACGACAAAAACACAACATACGTGTTTCCCCTGATCGGCAAACGGATTTTTTTATCCCACACTGGGCAGCAGGGAAGCACAGTCTTCCCACCCCCGATAACAACAAGAAAGGATAGGCCTCTATGCTAGAAAATCTGAAGTCCAGCCTCATGCAATACCGCGCTCAACGTATCGTGAAGCGCTCACCATTCAGGAATATCCTGACTGATATTCCTCCCGGTCTTTTCCTTTACTGGCAACAGACCGCGCAGCAAGAATTCCCCGGCATCCCTCAGGATGCCGTTTTTTTTGCCTCAGCGGCAGAGGGCCTGTGTCTGTTTTTTGAATGCGTCAGACGCAGCGAATACCCTTGCGCACTCCCCTCGAAAGCAGCCGACTCTGTCTGGCATGCCTGGCTGCGCTACTCCGGCATAGGTCTGGAGCAGTTCTGCGATAAACACTATGAGCGCCAGATTCCCCATCTGAATGCCAGCGAAATGTCTGCTGATCTTGAACTCGCGCTGGCCGCCACCCTGATTCAGGCCAGACGCCTTGAACGTCAGTGTGAAACCGATCCCACCCTGCCCGCGCTGTTCACACTGGATAAGCGTCTGCGTATGCCGGAAGGCTATGCTTACCACATCAGCGCAGACAAGCCAGGCTACCGCGCCATGAACCGCGATGGTGAGGCTTACGGCCCCAGCTATTATCCAGAAGCCTTACAAGCCTACGGCATGCTAACAGCCGGCATGATCAGCACCACCATGTATGAGCACTACAAACGCAAGGAAGCTGAACGACAACAGAGCAGCTACATCGACAGCGCCAGTTCCGGTAGCGCAGATAGCGGCGGCTTGAGCAGCTTTAGCAGCGACAGCAACAATGGCAGCGATTGCACTGACAGCGGCAGTACAGGAAGTAGTTGTGGCAGCAGTTGCGGTAGCAGTTGCGGTAGCAGCTGCGGCAGTAGCAGTTGAGACTCAAGCAAGGTCAGCATTCATGTATTTCAGGCTTGGTGATGCTGCAGCGCCTGCATCATGCAGCAGGCTCGCGTCTATGATTAAACCTGAATCAAAAATTTGAACGAAAAAAAACCTGCTAATTTTCATCAGCAGGTTTTTTAACTTGGCGTCCCCAAGGGGATTCGAACCCCTGTACTCACCGTGAAAGGGTGATGTCCTAGGCCTCTAGACGATGGGGACAGATTCTGTCCATTTACTGACCTACGCTGCGCTGACTTACTCAGCTCAACGGCTTACAACCTGGCGTCCCCAAGGGGATTCGAACCCCTGTACTCACCGTGAAAGGGTGATGTCCTAGGCCTCTAGACGATGGGGACAGATTCTGTCCAAACTACTGACCTTGATTTTAATTTACTGTCCGCAATCAAGTATTTGATTGGCGTCCCCAAGGGGATTCGAACCCCTGTACTCACCGTGAAAGGGTGATGTCCTAGGCCTCTAGACGATGGGGACAGCAAATTAATCTATTCTGATTGTCACGCATTTTTGGTGGAGGTAAGCGGGATCGAACCGCTGACCTCTTGCATGCCATGCAAGCGCTCTCCCAGCTGAGCTATACCCCCTTAGGTGCAATGCAGAACAGAAGAAAGATTATAGGGGATGAAGTAAGTCTTGTAAAGCCCTCACCCCCCAATATCTGGCGTATCAGGCAAACCCAACGGCCAGACGTGCAGCGACCGTTTCACGGCCAAATAAGTCAATCACCGCATCGATCGATGGCGTTTGCAATTGCCCCGTCAACAGCAGGCGCAATGGCATCGCGAGTTGCGGCATTTTTAAGCCATGTTCGGCCAGCACGGTTTTTAAAGCAGCCGAAATCGCCGCTTTATCCCACGCCACGGTTTTCAACAACTCAGCATACTGCTGCAAGGCCGGGCGCACGGCATCCGTCAAATGTTGCTGCAACAGCGCAGCCTCTGGCGCTGGCTGGCGATAGAACAACATGGCAGACTCAGCCAGCGTCACCGTGGTGTTAGCGCGCTCCTTAAACAAAGCGATCACGGCAGCCAGATCCGGCGCGCCAGCAAATTCTGCACCGGCAGCCAGCATGGATGGGCGTATCAGCTCAGCCAGGCGTGCATTCTCTGCTGCCTTGATGTAGTGATTATTAATCCAGTCCAGCTTTTCAGGATTGAATTGCGCCGCCGATCCCGATAAATGCGTGAGATCAAACCAGCTGCACATCTGCTCCATAGAGAAAATCTCGTCATCACCATGACTCCAGCCCAGACGGGCCAGGTAGTTCAGCATGGACTCAGGCAAATAACCTTTATCGGCATAATCGGTCACACTGACCGCATTGCGGCGCTTAGACAGTTTTTGTCCATCCGGCCCCAAAATCATAGGCACGTGGCCATACTGTGGCAGGTTGGCACCCAAAGCATTGAGAATATTGATCTGACGCGGTGTGTTATTCACATGGTCATCGCCACGGATCACATGGGTAATCTGCATATCCCAGTCATCAATCGCAACACAGAAGTTGTAAGTAGGCGTGCCATCCGGACGCGCAATGACCAGATCGTCCAGCTCTTTATTGCTGATCGTAATAGTGCCTTTGACCACGTCGTTCCAGCTCACGTCGCCATCGAGCGGATTTTTAAAACGGATCACTGGCTTACAGTCTGCCGGCACGGGTGGCAAAGTCTTGCCTGCTTCCGGGCGCCAGGTGCCGTCGTAACGTGGCTTATCGCCTGCAGCACGCTGACGCTCACGCATCGCTTCCACTTCCTCCGGTGAAGAATAGCAGTAGTACGCCGTACCTTGCGCCAGCATATCTGCCAGCACTGCACGATAACGATCCATTCTTTGCATTTGATAAAACGGACCTTCATCATGTGCCAGGCCCAGCCAGCTCATGCCATCTAAAATTGCCTGCACCGCTTCAGGTGTGGAACGCTCCAGATCCGTGTCTTCTATTCGCAATACAAAAGTGCCGCCATGATGGCGGGCAAATGCCCAGCTGAATAAAGCGGTACGGGCACCGCCTATGTGTAAATAACCAGTAGGGCTGGGAGCAAATCGGGTACGGACTGTCATGGAGAGGATTGCACCGCATGCCATCAGAACATCTGAGGACACCAGGTCGCGGAAAAGTTAAAAACAGCATTTTACCGCGTTCGCCCTTAGCCGCCTACCCGCGATCAGGCAGGCAAACAGGCTGTGTGCCATGTTAGTATGCAGCACCTGTTTCAGTCATGAAGAATGTGTATGCAAGCCCCCCTCCCAGTGCGCGATGGCATCGCACCCAGCTATTGCTGGATACCTGAAGGCATAGCGCCGACGCCGTTACTCTGTTTTTTGAGTTTACAGTTCCCCGACATTCCAGATGCAATATGGCTGCAGCGCATTAGCCAGCAAGAAGTACGCGACCAATATGGCAACGTACTGCTGGCGGACAGCTTGGTGCGACGCGGCATGTGTCTGTACTATTACCGTGAAATCGAGCACGAGGCACGCATACCTTTCGACGAAAACATCCTGTATCAGGACGCCCATTTGCTGGTGGCTGATAAACCGCATTTTTTACCCGTCACACCAGGCGGCCGCTTTTTACGCGAAACCCTGTTGACCCGGCTGCGTCAAACTACCGGACTGGAGCATCTGACCCCGATACACAGACTGGACCGGGAAACCGCGGGCGTGATGCTGTTCTCACACAATCCGGCAACACGCGGCGCCTATCAGTCCATGTTTCAGAAAAAAACCATCAACAAGGTCTATCACGCGCTGGCGCCTGCGATGCCGGAACGCAGCTACCCATTTACGTATCGCAGCAGAATGGAAGAAGGCGAACAATTTTTTACGATGCGCGAAATGCCAGGCGCCCCCAATACAGAAACCCTGATCGAGCTCGAACAACAGCGCGGCGCGCATAACCTGTACCGCTTATCGCCAGTTACCGGCCGCAAACATCAGTTACGTGTGCACATGGCCAGCCTGGGCGCCCCCATCGTCAATGACAGTTTTTATCCGGTCGCGCTACCCTGCAAAGGGGATGATTTCAGCCAGCCGCTGCAACTATTGGCAAAACAAATCCGTTTTCATGACCCACTCAGCGGGGAATTGCGTGAATTTCAAAGTATGCAAGCACTGTAAAAAGTATCAATGGCCGCTGTAAACACAAGAAAAATCCGCCAACTTCCCACGCCAGCCAGCCCCTCAAACTACACGTAGCAAGGCGATGCAAAGCACCCTGCTATTGACACATACGATACATAGGGATATTATCTTGGTCTTCGGAGTGTAGCGCAGCCCGGTAGCGCATCTGCTTTGGGAGCAGAGGGTCCAAGGTTCGAATCCTTGTACTCCGACCAGTTTCAAGGGATAAGTAATTAATTTAGCCCATTTATTTCAGAGCAAAGAAATAATAAAGCCGTTTTTTCGGAGTGTAGCGCAGCCCGGTAGCGCATCTGCTTTGGGAGCAGAGGGTCCAAGGTTCGAATCCTTGTACTCCGACCAGTTAAAAAAGCATCGTTGATTTTCAACGATGCTTTTTTCGTTTTCCGCCCCGAATCTTCTGCGCCACATTGTCTAACGCAGGATTCCGGCTTCGGATGAATTCGCCAGCTTGTCCGCAACCACACTGACTCACCAGTCTGGCCGACACGGACAAGCAGGCGCGATCTAGGCTAAGTTACGCCTGGCCAGAATACGCAAATCCGGCGCCAACATCTGTACATCATGGTATTGCCAGCTTTCCGCCTGGTCGACATGCGTGAGCTCGGAAATATGCAGTAAGCCCGCACCTGATCCCAGTAATTTCGGCGCCAGATAAACCAGCAATTCATCGACCAGCTTAGCCTCCAGCAATGCGCCATTCAGTACGGCTCCAGCCTCTACATGCAACTCATTGATTTGACGTCGCCCCAATTCCAGCAACAGCGCAGATAAATCAACCCGTCCATGCGCTGCGGGCAGCAATAAGACTTCAACACCCTGCGCCTCAAGTGCCGCGCGCTTTTCCGCATCATCATGCGCAGCCACGACCAGACTTACACCCTGCTGCAGACAACGCGCCTGTGGCGCTATCCGCAAATGAGAGTCGACAATGATTTTGATGGGCTGACGTGGCGTGCTAATACCACGCACATTGAGTTGCGGATCATCAGCCAGCACAGTACCAATACCGGTCAATATCGCATCGGCACGCGCACGCCACTGATGACCATCCAAGCGCGCAGCTGGCGAGGTGATCCATTGACTCTGACCATTCGGCAATGCAGTGTGCCCATCCAGACTGGCCGCCATCTTCATGCGTACCCATGGTTTGCCACTTTCCATGCGCCGGAAAAATCCCACATTCATTTCGCGCGCGGCCAGCGCAATATCTGGCTCCTGACCACACTCCACCTGCAAACCAGCCTGCCGCAAGATCGCCAGCCCGCGCCCCGCCACCTGGGGATTGGCATCGCCAACTGCCGCCACGACACGCGCAATACCTGCTTCGACCAATGCATTTGCGCATGGTGGCGTGCGACCAAAATGACTACAAGGTTCCAGTGTGACGTAGGCCGTAGCGCCAGCAACTACATGGCCCTGCGCATGCGCATCACGCAAGGCCATGACCTCCGCATGTGCCTGCCCCACCGGCTGCGTCCAGCCCTGCCCCAATATCTGACCATCTGTCACAATCACACAGCCAACCTTAGGATTCGGTGAGGTTTCGATGGTGGCGCGCGCAGCCAGCGCCAGCGCCAGCTGCAGATAATGTCTGTCAGTTTGCGGCTGATTCATACTCAGGTATGTTGTATTGAAATGCTAGGGAATTTGCTGCTCATATCTTTCGCTTTGTCGGCCACTTTGACGGCGACGCGGCGTGCGATATCTTTGTAAATGGCAGCGATAGGACCATCGGGATCAGCCACCACAGTAGGCTGGCCGGAATCTGCTTGCTGACGGATAGACATCGTGAGCGGCAATCCACCCAGGAAGTCGAGACCGAAATCAGCACACATTTTTTGCCCGCCACCCTCACCGAAGATAGACTCGGCGTGACCACAGTTGGAGCAGATATGGGTGCTCATATTTTCGACGATGCCGATGATAGGAATATCGACCTTTTCAAACATCTTCAAGCCTTTACGCGCATCCAGCAAAGCAATATCCTGCGGCGTGGTCACGATCACCGCGCCAGTCACCGGCACCTTTTGCGACAGCGTCAGTTGTACGTCACCGGTACCCGGTGGCATATCCACGATCAGATAATCCAGATCGCGCCAGTTCGTTTGCTGCAGTAATTGCTGCAAAGCCTGAGTCACGATAGGTCCACGCCAAACCATAGGCTCATCCGGATCAATCATGAATCCTATCGAGGATACTTGCAGACCGTGATTTTCCAGCGGCTCCATGGTTTTACCATCCAGGGTTTCAGGTCGCCCCTGTATGCCCATCATCATCGGTTGTGAAGGGCCATAAATATCCGCATCCAGAATACCCACTGCGGCGCCCTCTGCAGCCAGCGCCAGCGCCAGATTGGCCGCGGTGGTGGACTTACCGACCCCGCCCTTACCAGAGGCTACAGCGATAATATTTTTCACATTCGGCATCAGCTTAATGCCGCGCTGCACCGCATGCGCTACGATCTTGACGCTGACTGCGACATGCACCTGCGCCACGCCAGGCAAGGCTTGCAGCGCGCTGCTGACCAGTTCGCGTATCAGGGTCAGCTGACTTTTTGCCGGGTAAGCGAGCTCAATATCCAAACTGATATCGGCGCCCTGTATCTGTATATTTTTGACGGATTTCGTCGTGACGAAATCTTTTTGCGTATTAGGATCGATGACCTGGGATAAGGTTTGTTTGATCAGTTCTGCTGTGAGTGTCATTTGCTTCTCCATTCAATGCCGCAAGTCTAGCGCAAATTGCCGCCAGCAACCCGAAAGCCCTGAGCCGGCAAGGACTTTTAGCCCCCGCAGCGGATATAACGCGGCAGTTTTTCAGACATTTTCCTTCCTGCAGCAATAATCCCCGCCTTTTTTTTCTAACATTCGTGTATGGTGCGCCCACCTTTATATTTTTTTGGGGCAGATATGCACACCGAGAGCTTTATACCTGGCAAAGATGCCTCCCTTGAATCGACCATCGCCACCATGCAGGCCAAACTGGCAGCACGCGGCTTTGTGCTGAATGAATCTTCCTGGCTCAATGAGATCGAGGGCATCTGGTCCGTCCACGTAAAAGATCAGGAATGCCCGATGTTATTTGCCAATGGCAAGGGCGGCACCGAGCTGGCCGCACGCGCCAGCGCATTGGGCGAATTTTTTGAGCGCCTGGGCACCCACTATTTCTGGACCCACTTTTATCTTGGCGAAACCAGAGCCAACCGCCCTTTTGTACACTATCCGCAAGAACGCTGGTTCCAACCGGAAGAGGACGGCAGCTGGCCGGTTGACATGCTCAATCCCGAACTGCACGATTTTTATAACCCGGACGGCGAAATCGACGCCAGCGTACTGGTCGACCTCAATTCCGGCAACGTCGCACGCGGCATTTGCACCCTGCCTTACACTCGCCTGCGTGATGAGACGCAGACTTACATCCCGGTCAATATTATTGGCAATCTGTATGTCAGCAACGGGATGGCGGCTGGCAATACCATGATGGAAGCGCGCAGTCAGGCGCTGTCAGAAATTTTCGAGCGCCATGTCAAATATCGCATCATCAGCGAAGGCATTTGCCTGCCTGAAGTACCGGATGAAGTCATTGCCCGCTTTCCAAGAATCGCGGCAGGTATTGCTGGCCTCAGAAAAGCTGGCTTCGGTATCCTGGTGCGCGACGCCTCTTTAGGTGGTCAGTATCCGGTCATGAATGTCACCCTGCTGCATCCGGGCGATCAAGGCATATTCGCGAGTTTTGGTGCGCATCCGCGTTTTGAAATCGCACTGGAACGTGCTTTGACCGAATTACTGCAAGGCCGCGCGCTCGAAACTCTGACCGGCTTCCCGGAGCCAGGTTTTGATATGGATGAAATCAATGCAGTCGCCAATCTGGAAATCCACTTCGTTGATTCCAGTGGTGTGATCAGCTGGGACTTCCTGAGCGACGAACCCGACTATGCTTTCGCTGACTGGAATTTCAGTACCACCACGGCCGAAGATTACGCTTGGCTGGTGAATGCGATTCATGCTGAAGGTAAGGATATTTACGTCTCCGACTTCTCTGAGCAAGGTGCCTATAGCTGCCGCATACTGGTACCTGGCATGTCAGAAATTTATCCGGTCGAAGACCTGGAGTGGGAAAACAATAGCATAGGCAATCACATCCGCCCGGCGCTGCTGCGCCTGCACAGCCTGAGCGAAGCCGAATGTGCAGCGTTGCTGGCTGACTTGCAAACCATGAATCTGAACGATGAACGTCCGCTGTGGGAAATTCTGGGGCTGGCAATTCCTGTTGGCACCGCATGGAAACAGTTACGCATCGGGGAACTCAAGACCTTGCTGGCATTAGCGACCGGCGATACTGAAGCGATTCTGGAAGGCTGTGACTGGATCCATCACTTCAATGACCTGAGCAAGGAGCGCAGATTGGTTTATCGCTGCGTAGAAAGCATATTGAAGCTGGAAGATAGCGAGAACTATCTGCGCGCACTGATCTTGCTGTATGGCGCAGATACCTTCCGTCAGGCAGAGGCTTTACTGGATCGCAGCGAACGCTTCTTTGGCCTGGACGAATTGGGAAGCGATATGCAAGGCAGCGCTATGCATCAGGGCTTGCTGAAGGCCTACGATAAGCTGTTTGCATAAACTTTGCTGAAGCCAGGGATAGGAAAGATTAAGCAACCTATCCCTACTTCCGTGTTTGTTCAGAACGAAGGGATACCGACAGCCGGAAGCCACAAACAATGCGTGTGAATACATTGAAATTTCTGCCTTGACAGAAATGACGGAATTAACTAAACTCAGCGCATGGAACTGACACCTGTAAAACAAAAATTTATTCTGCACTGGGGCGAGATGGGTACCTTGTGGGGCGTTAATCGCACCGTAAGCCAGATTCATGCGCTGCTGTACATAGCAGGTTACCCGATGCATGCTGAGGAAATTGCGGACACCTTAGGTGTGGCAAGATCCAATGTATCGAACTCACTCAAAGAGCTGCAGAACTGGAAACTGGTAAAACTGGCTCATGTCATGGGCGACCGGCGTGCGCATTTTGAAACTTCGCTGGATGTTTGGGAATTATTTCGCACTGTCGTCAGGGAGCGTAAAGAGCGTGAGCTGAGTCCAACCATAGGCATTTTGCAGCAATGCCTGGATAGTCCGGATATCGATCAGGAAGACAAGGCCACCCAGTTAAGGATTAGCGAAACGCTGGCTTTGATGCAAACGCTGACCAGTTGGACGGATGAAATGTTAAGACTGGAGCCCGCCACTTTAATGAAACTGCTCAAAATGGGGGCAGCGGTACAGAAACTGGTCAGAGGTGAAGATAAAACCTCACAATAAAACTCCGTAACACTGACAATCAAGCCGCAGTCAGCTTGACGCTGAGGAAGAAGAATCTCAGCGTTTTTTAAAAAGCATACATTTCTTTTTTGACAGAAATTACAGAAGAAACATCCATAATCGCACTTAACCAGATGGGGATCACGATGGAAATTTATCCACTGACCATTTTGTATGACGAATCCTGCCCGCTTTGTAAACTGGAGATCGATAACCTGAGAGCACGCAATCAGGCTGGACAATTACGCTTCATCGATGTTTCTGCCCCTGATTATGACGTGTCGCTATGTCAGGTCGCCAAAGCAGATTTGATGCGGATTATTCACGCCCTACGTGCCGATGGACAGCTGGTACATGGCATGGAAGTGTTCCGGCTCGCCTATGAGGCAGTCGGTCTGGGCTGGATCACCGTCGCAAGCGGATGGCCCTTGCTGAAACCGGTGTTCGACTGGATTTATCCACATATTGCCAATAATCGCGGTCGTTTAAGCGAGGTGTTTACCGGCTCAGTATTTCGCCTGGTGGCTCTGCTTGCACTACGCCGCAGCCAAACCTGCAAAACAGGTGTATGTGCGCAACTGGATAAAAAGGATGCATGATGAAAATCCTGGTCTGTGGTGCAAACGGATTTATCGGCCGGCATTTGTGTCTACATTTACAAGCGGCCGGACATCGGGTCCTGCGCGGCATCAGGCCAGGCGTTCCCGCCACATGCCCTGCGCCGGATGACGTATGGATGGACTTTTCAAGCGATACCCAGACCACGATTTGGGAATCTCGCCTGCAACAAGCGGGGCAGATTGATGTCATCATCAACGCCATCGGTATTTTGCATGAGTCTGGCAAACAAACCTTTGAGGCGATACACCGTGATGCACCCATCGCCATGTACCAAGCGGCTCAACGGCTTGGCATAACACGCATAGTGCAGATTTCTGCGCTGGGCGGCAACCAGGACGTGCAAATACATGAGGGTATGAGTCCTTACTTACGCACTAAGCGCGAAACCGATCTCTTTTTGCTGCAATCGGACTTAAGTGCCTTAATCCTGTGCCCCTCGCTAATCGTCGGCCTAGATGGCATCAGTAGCCGCTTTTTCAGAGTGCTGGCAAGCCTGCCTGTTTTATTGATTCCTGGCGACGGTCAGCAGCGCCTGCAACCAGTTCATATTGATGATCTGTGTGAAGCAGTTGTGCGCTGGCTTTCGCATCCGGCGGACAAAACGGTGACATTAGATGTCGTTGGCCCCTGTGCGATGACTTACACGGAAATGCTGGGCAATTACCGCCAGCTAATGGGACTCCAACCTGGCCACGTGCTGCGTATTCCCTTATGGATCATGCATACCGCGGCTGGGCTATCCCGCTTTTTTCCTCAACGGCTGCTGAGTCACGATAGTTTGCGCATGCTGGAGAATCACAATGTAGCCGATCCAGCACCATTGCAACAACTACTGGCACGCCCGAGCCGAAATAAGGAAAGCTGGTTCCCCCAAATCCCAGCCAGTATGCTCGCCAGTGAAGCACTGTTGAAATGGCATCTGATGTGCTATCGCTCTACCTTAGCTTTGATATGGATAGTCACAGCCGTCTTATCGCTAGGATTGTATCCGATACAGGATAGCCTACAGCTTCTGCAGGCTTTGCCCGTCCCGGCAAGCTTACAGTTACCTCTGCTATATAGCGCAGGCGTCCTGGATGGATTACTGGGCTTAGCCTGCATAGTCTTCCCATCTCGCAAATTATGGGTATTTCAGCTTGGGCTGATTGGGGTATACAGCCTGCTCATCGCCCTCTACTTGCCGCAATTCTGGCTGCATCCGTTTGGGCCGATATTGAAAAATGTGGCCATCGTCGCCCTACTGATCAGCCTTATATCCACCGACAGGAAAGCATCATGAATAGCTATCTGCTGTTGAAAACCTTACACATCGTCTCATCCGTCATTTTGGTAGGTACCGGTTTCTGTTCGGCTTTCTATCTCTTTTTCGCGAACCGTAGCAATAACACGGAAGCACAAATGGTGGTCACGCGGCTGGTAGTGATTGCTGACTGGTGCTTCACCACGCCAGCTGTCCTGATCCAACCTATCAGCGGCGTCAGCATGGCATATTTAGCTGGCTGGCCTTTGAGTACGCCTTGGCTCATGGCCTCCATCTTTTTATACTGTTTTGCCGGACTCTGCTGGCTGCCGGTGGTCTGGCTACAAATTCAATTGAAACAGATGGCAGCACGTGCAGCAGCGACCAAGACAGCGCTGCCAACACGGTATTGGCGCTACGCCAAATACTGGGAGCGGCTAGGCTACCCGGCCTTTATCGCAATGATCGTTGTGTTTTATCTGATGGTGAATAAGCCGTTGCTTTAAGAAACTGCGAGCAATTACTTGATAACAAACTTAGCGCATTAAAATATTCGGATGCGCTTTTTCCTCAAGATAAAGTACATGGCCAGCGTAATCATGATTTCGGTCAGATAAACACTGGCTAATAATCCCCCCCATCCCCAATAGCTAGTCGCAATAATCGCATACACGATATGCACAGGACCCGCTACCATATAAATACGACTAAGCGCAGCCCCCTCACCCAACGCTAACAATCGCCACTGAGCAAAAACTGTAGCAACGGCGATCACCACTGGCAGCAATGCAAACGCTTTGAGATAAATACTAATTCCCTCGAAGGCCGCGCCGAAATAATATTTCGCGACGAAGTCTGCGCCGAAGAAAACAACAAAGGCGCCCACTATTTGCGTGCCTACCAACGCTATCCAACCTAAACGATTTAGCTTTACAAACTCTTCACTTTGATGATTACGGCCCATAGCGGAGAATCGTGGAAATAACGCGCTCGCAATGGGTTGAATAAAACCCTGAATCGCAAAACGTATTTTGTCGCTAGCTGCAAAAAATGCGACTTGCTCAGGTGTACCTAAAAACTTTAACAATGTAAGGTTGACCACCGTATATAGACTGATAAAGATATTGGAAATAAACACATGCCAGCCCTCACGCAGCATATCCAGCATGCGTGCCCAGCTGACGGGCACCCATTCAAAAACCTTCTGCTGTCTTAGCAAAATAAACGACATCAGTGCTGCCAACACACCAGGTGCATTCAATAAAGCACCTGCAAGCACGACATCATCCGGTGTATGAACGAAGAAAAAAATAGGTGGCAATACAAGCAAGCGGGAGAGTCCGGTAATCAATGCCAGATCTCTCATTCTTTCTATCCCCTGGAACAACCAGGTGGGAAACAAAGCATTGCCGTAAACACCAATGAAAGTTGCTGCGATCAACCAAATTGATGTGTGTAACGAAGGAATCAGCCAAACTAACACCACGCAAACCACACCCATCAAACAGGCGAGTAATAACTTCACAGCCAAGGTATTACTGACAATCTCCGAAATATTTTTAAAATCACCCGTTGCCAATGCAATCAGCCGTGTGGCCGTAATTCCAAACCCATAGTCAGTCACCAACACAAAATATTGAACAAATACCTGAGCAAAACTCATTGCTGCGAATTGTTCAATCTCCAGCGTCCTGGTCAGATATGGCAATGTGAGCAAGGGGGACAGATAGATAATTCCCTGCACAAATACAAGATAAAGGATATTTTTTGCGGCAGATGACATGAAATCAGGGAGCTTGTCCAATAAAAATTCGGCTGAAGAATTGTAACCGAAGCCAACAAATTTAATACCAAAGACAATATTTATCTTTTGAGAGTAAGCATCCGGTGAAGTCATCTTGAAGTTAAGTGCGTAAGCGTAGATGATCGTGTCCACTTAATAAGTGGACACTTGTACATGATGGACGATGGAATCAATACGCCAAGACGGCGTCGGCGGCACA
>NZ_JACOGG010000025.1 GCF_014284365.1 Cognatundibacterium rugosum | reverse complement strand
CAGAGCGCAGCCAGCGTTCTCCTGCAGATAGTACTCAACAACCTGTACTTTGAATTGCTTTGTATATTTACTCATGAAAACACCCCAAAAGTATGGACGGGTGTCCAACTTTTGGGGTGCAGTTCATGCAGACTGGCTTTTTTCATGGTTTCGTACTTTTTTTGCAACACCTCTCATGCCAGGTATTCAACTGCATTTGTGGTGTCATAGAGAGGAATTGGATGATAATTAGCTATTATTTTCCTTTGAGGAAATAATGTACTTTTGATAGAAACAAATATATTAAAAAAAAATTGCTTCGTTGCACACATTGTGGCTATGATGTTGCTACAACTTTTGACTAAGAATGTCGATATCAATCTGATTTGTAATTTGTTAAATATGTTTGCAAATATGCTTATCTGCGGCTAACTTGTGAGACATGCACTTTCGCTACAATAACTGTTGCTCCTGGGGATAATTGTCGCAAAAGTCAGATAAGCTGCATTACATTCAGAATTGTGAAATATGAAGCGTGAGCGGGCATTCTCGCAATAAACCTGTTGCAATGCTTGCCAATCGCTATTAGTGATCATGTCAGGAAAGGATGTTGCTATGTCCAAAACTATATTAGTCGTCGATGACTCTGCATCGGTTCGTCAGGTGGTCGGGCTGGCATTGCGCGGTGCAGGGTATAGCGTCATCGAAGGTATCGATGGTGTCGATGCACTGAAAAAACTGACAGGTCAAAAAGTGCACCTGATTATTTCCGACGTCAACATGCCCAACATGGATGGCATCAGCTTTGTGCAAGAAGTCAAAAAATTGGCAGCCTATAAATTTACGCCTGTGATCATGCTGACTACCGAGTCGCAGGAAGGTAAGAAATTACAGGGGCAAGCGGCCGGCGCCAAAGCCTGGGTCGTCAAACCTTTTCAGCCAGCCCAAATGCTGGCTGCCGTGTCGAAACTGATTTTGCCTTAAGCGTGAGGCAGCGATGAAAAGTCTGGATATTCAGGGCGAATTGACGATTTATACCGCAGCAACTGAAAAGCTGAGATTGCAAGAGTTTCTGGATCAGGATAATCAGCTGGAAGTGAACCTGTCACGCGTATCTGAAATGGATACTGCTGGCTTGCAAATACTCATACTCATGAAAAAAGAAGCACAGCGTCGCGGCATTCATTTGCGCTATGTGATGCATAGTCCGGCAGTACTCGAGATTCTGGAGTTATCCAACACAAGTGCCAGTTTTGGCGATCCTGTGGTCCTGCATTCCTGAACCGCGACATACCTGTAGCGGTGCCGCATGGTTCGATCGTAGAAGGGATATGCGCATCGGTAAATTAGGTAACGGCGTTTCTCATCATTGGCGGCATCACTGGCGCAAACATACAGCAATAAAGCAAAGCAGTATCTGAAGCAAACAGCATTCCGTATTCCATATTCGGGGGAAAGAATGAGTTTCGATAGTGAGATGAAAGCGGCTTTAGAAACCTTTGTGGTGGAGAGTCGCGATTTATTGCAGGACATGGAAGACTTGTTACTGGGACTGGAACAGACACCAGACTCAGCGGACGCCATTAACGCTATTTTTCGTGCCGCCCATACGATCAAAGGCTCTGCTGGTTTATTTGGCCTTGAGCATATCGTTACCTTTACCCATGTGTTGGAGAGCGTACTCGACAAGGTACGCGATGGCGAAATTCCTGTGTCATCCAGTCTGGTTGCTGTAATGCTGCCTTGTCGTGATCATTTGGGCACCCTGATTGATGGGGTTGCAGCCGGACGGGTCGGGCAAAGTGTTGAACTGGAAGCTGCCGGTTCTGCCTTGCATCTGGAACTCGGTACTTTCTTAAATGGAGATGAGGGGAGCGGCAATACCGGTTCCGCCGTTGTCGGGCAGGAGGAAGCAGAACGCACGACGATGTCAGGTGGCACCGCAATCGACGCAGGGAACTGGTATCTGTCGCTACGCTTTGGCATAGATTGCCTGCGCAATGGGATGGACCCACTGTCATTCATCCGTTATCTCAGTACGCTGGGCGATGTCGTGCATATACTCACGCTCAGCAATGATTTACCCGACGTGCAACGCATGGATGCGGAAAGCTGCTATCTGGGTTTTGAGGTTGTACTCAAAAGTAATGCGTCTAAAGAGGCGATAGAAAACGTATTTGAATTTGTGCGTGAAGACAGTGTGATACGCATCGTGCCGCCAAACAGCAAAATGGATGAGTACATCAGCATCATACAAGGCTTGCCGGATGATCATGAGTTACTGGGTGAAATACTGATCAAGAGCGGTGTACTGACAAAGAATGAATTGGCAACCTGTTTGCAGTTGCAGGCTCAGCGGGTTGAAGGAAGTACGGGGACTGCTGCCCAGGTACCGATTGGCGAAATTTTAGTTGATCAGGAAATGCTGCAAACACCGGTGCTCAATGCCGCACTGAATAAGCAACAGCAAGTGAAAGAACAAAAAGCCCGCGAGCGCCAAAGCATACGGGTAGATGCTGAGCGTCTCGATAAGCTGATTGATCTGGTCGGTGAACTGGTGATTGCAGGTGCCGGTGCCAATCTGCGAGCGAGTAAAAATCACGATTTGGCTTTGCTTGAGTCTACCGGAGAAGTCATGCGTCTGGTCGAGGAAGTACGCGACAGTGCGCTGCAATTACGCATGGTGCCTATCGGTACCACCTTCAGCCGTTTCCAGCGTGTGGTACGTGACGTCAGTATGGAACTGGGTAAAGATATTCAGTTGGAAATCAGTGGTGGCGATACCGAAGTGGATAAATCCGTCGTGGAAAAAATCGGTGATCCGCTCATGCATCTGGTCCGCAATTCCATGGATCACGGCATAGAATCAGCGAGCGTGCGCATGATGCGTGGCAAGCCCGCCAGAGGGATGCTGCGCCTGAATGCCTTCCATGAATCCGGCAGCATCGTGATTGAAGTCAGCGATGATGGCGGTGGCCTCAATAAAGACAAGATACTCGCGAAAGCGATAGAACGGGGTTTGATCGCGGCGAATAGCAATCTGACGGATAAAGAAATTTATGCCTTGATTTTTGAGCCGGGATTCTCGACTGCAGATCAGGTCTCCAATCTGTCAGGGCGTGGCGTCGGTATGGATGTGGTAAAGCGCAATGTGACATCACTGCGCGGCACGATAGATATAGACAGCGAAATGGGCGTCGGCGCCACTATCCGTATCCGGTTGCCGCTGACGCTGGCCATCATTGATGGATTCCTGGTTGGTGTTGGTAAGTCGTCTTTTGTTGTACCACTTGATCAGGTGATCGAGTGTCTGGAATTGCCCAAGCAGAGCGAAGAGCTGGATTACATGGACTTGCGTGGTGAAGTTTTGCCCTTTATCCGCTTACGTAGCATATTCGAAATTGAAGATGCATTGCCGCGTCGTCAAAATGTAGTCGTGGTGGGCTACGGTGATGTGAAAACTGGCTTGGTGGTAGACCGCTTGATGGGTGAATTTCAGACCGTGATCAAACCCCTGGGTAAAATTTTCAATCATGTACGCGGCATTGGGGGGTCGACCATTTTGGGCAGCGGTGAAGTCGCGCTGATACTTAGCGTTCCCGCCATGACTGAGCATTACTCGCGTCAACAGCAGAAGCAGCAAGTCCAGCTTACTCAGGCAAGCTGTCAAACCAGTAAATTGATTCAATAAAAATCGCCCAAGTGTTTGGGGGATGAGAGAGGTTCATATCGGCCCAGTCAGGTTCAGCCGCAGTTTTCAGTAGATTAGATTCATCATTTCTCTAAAATTTGTCATTGTTGTTCCTCGCAGAAAGGAAGCACTCATGAAATCGCTTTTAGAATCATTGAGAATGTGGCAGAAGTTCGCACTGGTTGGTGTGTTTGTCGTCATTCTTTTTGGCTTGCCATTGTTCTTGTATCTGAATGTGATCAACCGTGACGTGGCGTCGGCACAGAATGAAAAAATAGGTGCGTTGATCTTCCCGGTGATTGCAAATGGGATGCAGCTTGCCCAACGTCATGCGGGTGCGAACTCGCTCATCATTTCTGGTCAGGAGGATGCGAAAAACCAGCGCGACGCCACTGGACAGGAATTGAGCGCGGCACTGGATCAGTTGCAAAACTTGGTTAAAGATTATCCTGCCTTACAGCTGGAGTCTCAGGTCGCAGCCCTGAAGCAGGAATGGCAAGGTCTGCTGAATGAAAGGGATCGCTTCAAAATCGATGAAAACCGCGCACGTCACTTACAACTGATAAAAAAGCTGTTTGAATTTATCGATAAAACTGCTGATGCCAGCGACATCTTGTTAAGTCCGGATGCCGCGACGTTTTATCTGGCGACGCTGACGACCGATGGCATTATCCACATGACTGAAGACTTGCGTAAAGCAAGAGCGATAGGATTTGACGCGCTCAGTAATCATACGTTGAGCGATAAAGAGAAAAGAAATCTGTCTGAACTGTATGCCGTGATTATCGACAATCAAAAGCGTAACGATAAGGTATTCAGCAGATTGTTCGATACCAGCGCTTCGTACAGGGATTTGTTTTCCAGCAGGATGCAGGCCCAGGCCAGTAAGGTTCGCGAGGCAGGACAACTGATTTCCGATAAGATTTTGGATAGCAGCAAACTGGATTACGAGGTACGTAATTATGCGCAAAACCTGTCTGCGGCGGTAGATGGTACGCACGAGCTTGAACAGAGCTTGCTCAAGGAAATGCTCAAACGCACAGAACAGAGACTGGATGAACAAAAGGCGTTGCGATTGAAAACGGTCAGTGCCTGCATCGCCTTATTTTTTATCGTGGTTGTTTTATCCTGGATCATGATACGTACGGTAATTCGTCAGGTTGGCCAGGAACCGGCGGAGGTCGTGGAGTATGCAAGCCGCGTCTCTTCGGGTGATTTCAGTGCCAGTCTGGAACTGGCTGATAATGATGTATCCAGTATCGCTGCCAATTTGTCTGCCATGGTTGGCAATATCAAATTGCGTATGGAGGAGACGGAAGCGGTTGCTAAAGAAAATCTGCGTATCAAAATCGCACTCGACAATTGTGCGACGAATGTGATGATTGCCGATAACAACCGCAATATCATTTATCTGAATAAATCAGTGGTTCAGATGCTGACCGTGGCGGAGAGTGATATTCGCAAGGCGCTGCCGAATTTTAATGTGGCACAGCTGATGGGCTCGAACATTGATCAGTTCCATAAAAACCCTAGCCATCAGGCCAGCATGTTAAGCAGTTTTAACAATAATCATCGCGCCGAAATTCAGGTGGGGGGACGCACTTTTGCATTGT
This sequence comes from Cognatundibacterium rugosum, assembly GCF_014284365.1. GTDB lineage: Bacteria > Pseudomonadota > Gammaproteobacteria > Burkholderiales > Burkholderiaceae_D > Undibacterium > Undibacterium rugosum. Next base: position 25,983 of record NZ_JACOGG010000025.1, on the reverse strand, counting down.
CTGCCAATCCGGTGATGAGCGAAAAAGGCGAACGTCTGGGCAGTGTGGTGGAGTGGATGGATCGTACTGCTGAGGTCGCAGTGGAAAAAGAAGTCAGCCATATTGTGGCGCAGGCCGTAGCAGGTAATTTCAAAGCCAGGGCTGTCGAAGAAGGAAAAACCGGCTTCTTCGCCAAGCTCAGCGTGGATATCAATAAGCTCATGACAACCAGCGATGAAGGTTTGAATGAAGTATTGCGCGTGCTGGCAGCGATCTCTAAAGGCGATCTGACCCAGACGATAGACAAGGATTACGAAGGAACTTTTGGTGCGTTGAAATCGGCCAGTAATGAGACCGTAGAAAAACTGTCGCAAATCGTGACGGATGTGATCAATGCCACCGATGCCTTATCGAATGCGTCCGAGCAGGTCAGTGCGACTTCACAAGCCTTGTCCCAGGCAGCCAGTGAGCAGGCTGCCAGTGTGGAGGAAACCAGTGCCAGCATAGAGCAAATGGCGGCTGGTATAAATCAGAATGCAGAGAATGCCAAAGTCACGGATGGCATCGCCGGTAAGGCCGCCAATGAAGCGGTAGAAGGCGGCGAAGCTGTGAAGCATACGGTGCATGCGATGAATGAAATTGCTTCCAAAATCGGCATTATTGACGACATCGCGTATCAAACTAATATGCTGGCATTAAATGCGGCGATTGAAGCAGCACGTGCCGGTGAACATGGTAAAGGCTTTGCCGTGGTTGCGGCAGAAGTGCGTAAGCTGGCCGAACGTTCACAGATAGCTGCGCGTGAAATTGGTGATCTGGCCAGTGGCAGTGTGAAAACTGCAGAACGCGCCGGCGAACTCATCGATGAAATCGTGCCTGGTATAGGCCGCACTTCCGACTTGGTGCAGGAAATTGCTGCGGCTTCGCAGGAACAGTCTGCGGGTGTCGGACAAATCAATACCGCGATGAATCAGATGAATCAGATCACTCAGCAAAATGCGTCCTCGAGTGAAGAACTGGCGGCCACAGCCGAGGAAATGACCAGCCAGGCGGAGCAACTCAAGGAACTGGTGGGTTTCTTCAGTATCAGTAATGAGAACCATCGCGTGCACAGTCAGGATAACCGGCCATTGCGTCAGGTTAGCAGCATTAGCAAACGTAATGTACGCAGTGCTGCCACCGGAGTCGATGAAGCGAAATTTGAACGCTTTTAGGAGACTGTAATGGGGGCGATTACTGAATCTAAAAATCATGCGGTGAGCCGCCATGACAGCGATACACAAGGACTCACCGGCGTGGAGACTGCGCAGTATCTGACGTTTATGCTTAGTGGTGAGATCTATGCGTTAGAGATATTGAACATCAAAGAAATCATCCAATATGGTGACCTGACCGAAGTGCCAATGATGCCCGCATTCATACGTGGCGTGATCAATTTACGTGGCAAGGTGGTACCCGTGGTTGATATGAATGCCCGCTTTGGTCGTGGCGTGACCACAATTGCACGCCGCACCAGTATTGTCATTATTGAGTTCAATGATGACGAAGACGGAACGGGGGCGCACAGCATAGGCGTGATGGTGGACGCGGTGAATGAGGTGATCGATATTGCACGTCAGGACATCGAGCCGCCCCCCGCATTTGGCGCTCGCATCCGGACCGATTTTGTCAACGGTATGGCCAAGCACAATGGGCGCTTTATTATTGTATTGAATCTGGCCCAGGTGTTGTCAGTTGAAGAGATGTCGGCACTGGGCAGTGCCATGTTGGGTGGCTCGCCACCGGAAACGCAGATGGAAGCGGAGTATGAACGCTAGCTCACCGGTCATGTTGCCTATCCGTAGTTTGCAAAAGGATGAATTCGTCTGGATTTGCCGTTACTTATATGAACGCACTGGCATTGCGCTCAGTGAAGGTAAGCAGGCGCTGGTGATGGGGCGTTTGGAAAAGCGTCTGCGCAAACGTGGATTACGTACCTATACCGACTATTTTGCCTTGTTTGGCCGCCCTGGTTATGAGGACGAAACCATCATTGCAGTCGATTTACTGACGACCAATGAAACCTATTTTTTCCGTGAATCCGGGCATTTTGATTTTATCCGTCAGCATATCTTGCCGGGTTTGAGTCAGCAGCGTCAGATCCGTGTCTGGAGCGCAGCCAGTTCCAGCGGTGAAGAAGCCTATACGCTGGCAATGATATTGGCCGAATATGCGGGTGAACAGCAATGGGAAATTCTGGGCAGCGATATTTCTACCCGTGTCCTGGAAAAAGCGCAGCGTGCTTTATATCCTATGCAGGCAGCAGAAAAAATTAAGCCTGCTTACTTAAAAAAATATTGTCTTAAAGGTCGGGACGAATATCAGGACTATTTTTTGATCGATACCACCTTGCGCAATAAAGTGGAATTCCGTGCGCTGAATCTGATCGAACCTTTGCCGGATATCGGTCTATTCGACATTATATTTTTACGCAATGTAATGATTTACTTCGATGTGGAAACCAAACAGAAGCTGGTTCAGCGTTTGCTGGATAAGCTGAAACCGGGGGGGTATTTTTTCATCAGTCATTCTGAGACCTTGAATGGTATTAATACCTCACTCAGGATGATACAGCCGTCGGTTTACCGCCGGGAATAATAACCTGGGGCAGGATTGCCGATGCGGGTATGCCTTGTTGTGTATACGACCAAGCTGGCAACCCCGCCTTGCAACACCGTCTTCGGTGAGAGCGAACTATGATGTCTGCACCGAATTTTTATATAGATATATTTTTGCAGCCTGGTGAATTTTATTTTGGCGACCGGGAGACACGTATCCGCACCATACTGGGATCATGTGTAGCGATTACCATGTGGCACCCAAAATTGCAGATAGGTGGTATGTGTCATTACATGCTGCCGCAAAATAAACGCAATCCGGCCAGTAAAGAGCTGGATGGTAAGTATGCGCAGGATGCGATGCAATTGTTCCTGCGAGAGATCAAGGCGGCGCGTACCCGGCCATGGGATTATGAAGTGAAAATGTTCGGTGGCGGGAATCAGTTTCCTAACCATGACACCAGCGTTTTTGCGGTACCGGACCGGAATATAGAACTGGGACGCCGCTTACTGGCGGAAAATGAATTTAAGGTAAAAAGTGAGCACATGGGGGGAGTCGGGCATCGCAATGTGATGTTTGACGTCTGGTCCGGCGATGTATGGGTCAAACATGTAGAGAAGGTGATCATACCGTGACAGGCAAAATCAAAGTAATGCTGGTGGATGATTCTGCGGTGGTAAGGCAGGTACTGGCAGCCGTACTGTCTAAAGATGCAGAAATAGAAGTGATAGGTTCTGCGCCGGATCCTATCTTTGCGATGGATAAGATGAATCAGTCCTGGCCTGATGTGGTGGTATTAGATGTGGAAATGCCACGCATGGACGGCATCACTTTCCTCAAGAAGCTGATGTCGGTTCGTCCCACGCCTGTCGTAATCTGCTCTACCCTGACAGAAAAAGGTGCCGCCACCTCGATGCAGGCGATGGCAGCCGGTGCAGTCGGCATCGTCACTAAACCAAAATCAGGTCTGAAGGGCTTTCTGGAACAGGATGAGGGCGATATCGTGCAGGCGGTGAAATCTGCGGCACAGATTGATATGCGCCGTATCAAGGCAATGTCCATGGCCAGTCTGAGCACGCCGCCTAAGCTCACCATCAATCAGGCCATGCCCGCCACAGACAAAGCTGCAGCGATGGTGGTGACCACCAATAAGCTGGTGGCGATAGGCACTTCAACCGGTGGCACGCAGGCGTTGGAAGTCGTGTTGAGGAGTCTGGGACGGACTACGCCTGGTATCGTCATTGTCCAGCATATGCCGGAAAAATTTACAGCGGCCTTCGCTGAGCGACTCAATAAAATCTGTGAAATTGAAGTGCTGGAAGCGAAAAATGGTGACCGCGTGATCGATGGGCGCGCATTGGTCGCGCCTGGTGGTAAGCATATGCAACTTAAGCGCAGCGGTGCCCAATATCACGTGGAAATTACGGATGGCCCGCCGGTTAACCGCCATAAGCCTTCGGTTGACGTGCTGTTTCGTTCAGTGGCACGCAGTGCCGGTGCGAATGCACTTGGTATTATCATGACTGGCATGGGGGATGACGGCGCGCTTGGCATGCTGGATATGCATAACGCTGGCGCTGAAACGATCGCGCAAGATGAAAAAAGCTGCGTGGTGTATGGCATGCCGAAAGAAGCGGTGAAGCATGGTGCGGTTGATACCATAGTGCCGCTCACAGAAATCGCCGCGCTGATCGGACAATACGCACGCCGCAACCGCTAAGCGGTGTGCGCTGCGCTGGCACTTTGTTCAGCGCACCAGGTTGTGTGGCCCCACCGTGCGTATATCCTTGTTGCCAGTCAGCGCCATACTGACGTCCAGTTCCTTACGCAAAATTTCCAGCATCAGACTCACGCCCTGTTCTCCCATGGCGCCCAGTGCATACAAAAAGGCACGGCCTATCATGCTGCCTTTTGCACCGAGCGCACAGGCTTTCAGGATGTCTTGCCCGCTGCGTATGCCGCCGTCAAACCAGACTTCGGTCTGGTGTCCGACCGCTTCTGCAATCGCAGGTAAAGCCTGAATAGAAGAGATCGCACCATCGAGCTGGCGACCACCATGATTACTGACCACGATCGCATCGGCCCCGCTTTGTACCGCCAGGCGTGCATCGTCCACATCGAGGATACCTTTGAGTATCAGCTTGCCCCCCCATTCCTGCTGTATCCATGCCACGTCGTCCCAGTTCAGTGTGGGGTCGAACTGACTGGCGGTCCATTGGCTCAGGGTGGTGATACCGCTGCTGCCTTTGACATGACCCGCCAGATTGCCAAAGGTTTTGCGGCCACCGAGGGCGCGCAATGCCCAGCCTGGCTTACTGGCCAGATCCAGCAGATTGGCCAGGGTTAAGCGTGGCGGCACTGACATTCCGTTTTTTAAATCTTTATGACGCTGTCCCAGTATCTGCAAATCCAGGGTCAGTACCAGCGCTGAACAGCCACAGGCTTTGGCACGCTGTATCAGTTCGCGCACAAAACCACGGTCACGCATCACGTAGAGCTGAAACCAGAACGGTTTACTGGTGACGCTGGCGATATCTTCCAGCGAACAGATACTCATGGTCGACAAGGTGAAGGGGATGCCAAACTTTTCAGCAGCGATGGCACCCAGCATTTCGCCATTTGCCCATTGCATGCCAGTCAGTCCGGTTGGCGCAATCGCGACTGGCATCGTGACCTCTTGCCCGAGCAGAGTGGTGCGCGTATTGCGCTGATCGACATTGATAGCGACCCGCTGGCGCAGCTTGATCGCAGCCAGATCATCGGTATTTGCGCGGTAAGTGCTCTCGCTGTAAGAGCCGCTGTCCGCATAATCATAAAAGGCTTTCGGTACCCGCTTTTTGGCGAGCAGACGTAAATCTTCCACACAGGTGATGACGGGCATGATGCGCTCCTCGATGATGAGAGTTCAAGTGTAGAGGATTTTTAGTGGCTGTATAGCTGAAGTTTTTTCAGGTTTCCACAAAGCGTTCAGAGATCAGCTGTCGCAACCACAGATTGCCCGCATCCTGGTGATAGCGTCTGTGCCAGAACATATTGGTTTGCAAGGCTGGCAGCCGTAAAGGCGGCGCGCAATATTCGAGATCAAACGGTTGTGCTGCACGTTGTGCCAGTTTGAGCGGCACGGTGACCAGTAAATCGCTGCTGGCGACGATATATGGCACCGCAACGAAGTGTGGTACCTGAAAATGTGCTGACGCGACCACACCTGCTTTATCCAGTGTCTGATTGATTTTCAGACAAGGTTGTTCCTGTGAAGTCACGATCAGATGCTGTGCGGCGACAAAATCGGCCAAAGTGATTTTTTTACCTGCCAGCGCATGGCCGCGCCGGTACATGCAGACATAGGGCTGGCGGAACAGACGGCGTTGGTACCAGGATTCTGATAACTGATCGAGTGCACCGATGGCCAGATCGACACGGCCTGACTCCATTTCGGTTTTCAAGTTGATGCTGGCAGCCCTGACTGTCACGATCTGTACTTTCGGTGCGATGCCGCGTAACAACGTTGCCAGCACCGGCATAAAGTAGACCTCACCCACATCGGTCATCGCTATCGTGAAGCGGCGCTCGCTGCTGGCGGCATCAAAGGGGCTATCCACATTGAGTGCTTCTGTCACATGGCGTAAGGCCAGATTGACGGCGTCGGCTAATTGTTCAGCGCGTGGTGTGGGTTGCATCCCGCTGCCTGTGCGTACAAACAAATCATCATTAAAACTGCGCCGCAAACGGCTCAGCGCATTGCTGACGGCAGGTTGCGACAGGGACAGTTGCCGCGCCACGACAGAAATCCGGCGTTCCCGGAAGATATGCTGGAACACCACGAGTAAATTCAGGTCCAGGTCTTTAGCTTCGCGCATTATTGATTTAATGAATGGTCTGTATTTTTGTATTTATATCGTAAAAGAGACGGCTTTGCAGTAAAGTTCGCTGACAAATTCCGTTGTCAGTGTGCCGATTTGGCTTAAGCCGCAGCTGACTTCCGTTCTCCACGCTCACGATAAGGTGTATCCATGAGTACTCAGTCTTTACCGCAGCAAAATTCGCAACCACTCAGCTATCTGACCGGTTTTGCTAACGAATTTGCCACCGAAGCCTTGCCAGAGGCGCTGCCTAAGAACCAGAATTCGCCGCAACAATGTGCGTATGGCTTGTATGCGGAACAGATTTCCGGCACCGCCTTCACTGCGCCGCGCCATGCCAATCGTCGCAGCTGGACTTACCGCATCCGCCCGGCTGCCATGCACCAGCCTTTCGTGCAGGTAGCAAATGGCCAGATGAGTAATGATTTTGGCGCTGTACCGAGTACCCCGAATCAACTGCGCTGGGATCCGCTGCCTATGCCAGCCAATGCCACCGATTTCATTGATGGCTGGGTCACTATGGCGGGCAATGGCTCGGCCGACGCCCAAAGCGGTTGTGCAATTCACTTGTATGCGGCGAATCGCGATATGCAGCAACGCTTCTTCTACAATGCCGACGCAGAAATGCTCATCATTCCGCAAGTCGGTCGCCTGCATGTGCGCACTGAATTAGGTTTGCTTGACGTGGAGCCTCAGGAAATCGTGGTGATACCGCGCGGTATACGTTTTCAGATCCATTTGCCGGACGGCGAAGCCCGCGGTTACGTCTGCGAAAACTTTGGCGCCATGCTAAAGCTGCCTGATCTGGGCGTGATCGGTTCGAATGGTTTGGCCAATCCACGCGATTTCCAGACCCCGGTGGCCTGGTACGAAGATAAAGAGGGGGATTTCGAATTGTTGGCCAAATTCAGCGGTAATCTGTGGTCAGCAAAAATCGGCCATTCGCCGCTGGACGTGGTTGCCTGGCATGGCAATTTTGCGCCTTACAAATATGATCTGCGCCATTTCAATACCATAGGCTCGATTAGCTACGATCATCCTGATCCATCGATTTTCCTGGTGCTGCAATCACCTAGCGATACACCGGGTGTGGATACCATCGATTTCGTGATTTTCCCACCGCGCTGGTTAGCGGCTGAAAACACCTTCCGCCCACCTTGGTTCCATCGCAATATCGCGAGTGAATTCATGGGCCTGATCCATGGTCAGTACGACGCGAAGTCGGCCGGTTTCCGTCCTGGCGGTTCGAGTCTGCATAACTGCATGAGTGGCCATGGTCCGGATGCGCCTACCTTTGAAAAGGCCAGTCAGATTGACACCAGCACACCACAGAAGGTCGCTGATACCATGGCGTTTATGATAGAAACGCGTAATATCATCAAACCTAGCCGTGCCGCGATGGAATCGCCATTACTGCAGGCCGATTACTACCAATGCTGGCAGGGTATCAAAAAGAATTTCAATCCGGAGCAAAAATAAATGACGCTGCAACTCAATGAAACCCATGACGTGAATCTGCGCAGCTGGGTCACTTCTGCCAATCAGCCTGACACGGATTTCCCGATTCAGAATCTGCCATTTGCGGTATTCCGCCGCGCTGGCAGTCATCAGAATTTCCGTATCGGTGTTGCCATCGGTGATCAGATTCTGGATCTGGCCGCTGCGCACGCAGTCCATGCGTTTGCCGGTTTTACCGAACTACAGGGGGGCCATTTCACCGCCGCCGTGAATGCACCCAATCTGAATGGCCTGATGCAGTCAGGCGCGCCGGTCTGGTCTGCATTGCGTCTGGCTTTGTCGCGTGTATTGCGTGAAGGCAGCCCGTTGCAGGGTAGCCTGCATGCCTGCCTGTCGCCGCAAAATACTGCAGAATTTGCTTTGCCTGCGCACATCGGCGATTACACCGATTTTTATACCTCTATCCATCATGCGACAGCGGTGGGTAAATTATTCCGTCCGGATAATCCGCTGCTGCCGAATTACAAATGGGTGCCGATCGGCTATCACGGCCGTGCTTCCTCGATCGCGGTATCGGGTCAGCACTTCCGTCGCCCGGTCGGACAGACTAAACCGCCTACAGTGGATGAACCGGTGTTTGGGCCGGCCAAGCGCATGGACTATGAGCTGGAAATCGGCATTTTCATCGGCCCTGGCAATGCGCTCGGTGACCGTATTTCTATGGATCAGGCAGAGTCCCATGTGTTCGGCCTGTGTCTGTTGAATGACTGGTCGGCACGGGATGTGCAAGCCTGGGAATACCAGCCCTTAGGGCCTTTCCTGGCGAAGAACTTTGCCTCGACCATTTCTCCGTGGGTCGTGACGCTGGAAGCGCTGGCGCCTTACCGCACTGGCTGGCAGCGCGATAGTACCGATCCTCAGCCTATGGCGTATCTGGAAGCGTCCAGCCTGCGCAGCAGCGGCGCTTTCGATATTGAACTCGAAGTGCTGCTGCAAACCAGCAAAATGCGTGAAACCGGCACTGCGGCACAACGCCTGTCGCTATCGAATTTCCGTCATTCTTACTGGACCGTATCGCAACTGGTGACCCACCATACCGTGAATGGCTGTAACCTGAATGCCGGTGATTTGCTCGGTTCCGGTACTCAGTCCGGCCCGGCCCCGGAAGAAGCTGGCTCGCTGCTGGAGCTGACTGAAGGCGGCAAAAAACCGTTGCAACTGGCGAATGGCGAACAGCGCATCTTCATGGAAGACGGCGACACCATCATCATGCGCGGCTGGGCCAAAAAAGACGGAGCAGCCAGAATCGGCTTTGGCGAAGTCAGCGGGACTTTGTTACCGGCAGTGATATAAGCATACCCAGCACTCAAGAAAAAACCCGTGCCGTCTGTTTGACGCACGGGTTTTTTCTTGCATCCAAGGCTTGCGCAAAACACGTATTGCAGTCCTGATCAGACTTGCTTAAGCTGGTACTCACCTTAAAGGCGAATCAAGAGGCGCACAAATGAAAACTCTGCGTTGGATAGTACTCATGCTGTTTCTGATTGGATTGGTGTTGGTGATTGCGCATGCTTTGATGCCTGCATTCGCCTTGAGCGAGGCGGCTGCGTATCTGGTGGCAGCGGCCTTGGCCGGAGCCGCGGTGTTGTTGGCAGTGATCGTGCTGAGTTTGCGCTGGCGCGCCTGGATCTGGCGTCAGGGTGGCACTGACGTGCAGTGGCTGTGGTTTCCTGACGATCCGCCCGGATTACCGACGGTGCGTCAGACCCGGCAACAACGCGCCGAACAGCGGCGTCATTCCTCATGAGCGGCGCGATCCGTGATCTGAGCCAATTGCTGGCGCAGATGAAGCCGGTATTGCAGGATGGCGTCTACGCGCTGGTTTGTGTGTCGCACGATGCTGAGCGGATGGACTTGCCCGCACTGGTGCGTATCCGCGAAGCTGAAGGCTGGACCTTAGTTCTGGAAGAGTCAATAGCACAGCAGGCGCAGCTGACGGTCTTGTTCCGTGCCGCCTGGATCACACTGCAGGTGCATTCAGATTTGCAAGCGGTTGGGCTGACTGCGGCATTTTCCACTGCGCTGGCGCAGGCCGGTATCAGCTGTAATGTGGTGGCTGGCGCTTTTCACGATCATTTACTGGTGCCTTTCGAGGATGCACCGGCAGCGATGGCCGTGCTGCAGGCTATGCAGCAGCAAGCGGCCAACTTATCCGTGCCATCTTAACCCAGTAATTCCCATAAGCGATCCCAGTCATCCGGACGAAATGCGCCTTCACGCTTGAACACCAGCTGATGCCGGGCATCTAAGACAAAGTGAGTGGGTGTGCTGCTGATATTGCCGAAATTGTCTTTATGGCCGGGAGCCATACGCCAGGCCGTCGGGAAGCGCTGGCTCTTGGGGTAGGCCTGGGTGGTGACCTCATTGTATTCGTCGAGTTCTTTTTTATTTTTGTCGAGATTGACGCCCAGCAGAGTAAATTTTTTACTGCTATTCCCCGCATAAAACTCACGCATTAACTTCAAATCTTGACTGCACATGTCGCAATCGACAGTAAAAAAACTGACCAGCACAACTCTGCCGGCAAAATCTTGCAAGCCTAGCGGTTTGCCATTCACATCCGATCCTTGTAATAGCAAGCTACGCTCTGCCGCATAGCTGCTTGAGGTCAGGCCTAGTATCAGGCTGGCAGTACTGGTTTGCAGAAATTGGCGACGATGCATAGGGTCTCCCTGAGAGTGAAAAATGCGAGCGGTAGCAAATGCCTGCATCTGGCTGCAGGGCTTTGCATTAGTCGCTTAGCAGCCAGAATGCTTTCACTATAGAAGAAAATATTTTGCCTCAAGGTCATTCAACGCACACGAAGTTCCAGTGCCTGTCAATGAGGCTGTGTTTAATCTTCCGCCATCCAAAAAAACACCACGGTCAGGCGTTTGTCGCGCAGGCTTTGGCCGAAGTAGCCGGTGGCGCTGTGGACCAGATTGGCTTTGTACAAAATCATGCGGTTGAACACATTATCGACACGCAGGTCTTCATACCAGGCTTGGATTGGCAGGGCACGTACTTTGAGTGCATCGACCAGATTGTTGTTGGGGGCCGCCACGATATTGCCGCCGATGGCACCATTCGGATAGCGCAGGCGACAAAAGCTGGTGCCGGAATCGGGAGCAGGGTCGCGGCTCAGGTAAATCACACAGGCATAACGACACAGGCTGCGGCTATCGGTATGCGGATGTGGCCGCCCTTCCTGTTGGCCGACCAGTTGCGCGACATTGCTGTCCAGCTTCAATCCGCCGGGAGCCTGACCCATCCAGAGTTTTTGCTTGCCAGTTAATTGCATTACCTTCGCTTCCAGTGCCGCCAGCTCTGCAGGTAGCAATGCACCGTGAAAGCGCATGCCCGGCCAGCTTTCCTGGGTATAGGGTTTGCCATACTGCCATTGCTCACGTTGATAGCAGCGCTCTGCGATTTCTTCTGCATTTGGCAAGGCCTGATCGACGATCCAGTAATTTTTACCGTGTTCCAGTGGCTCATACGGCAGGCTGGGCGCAATGGCGGGGATGGGGGGTAATAAGACTTCAGGTGCAGGTAAAGGCAACATAGCGCTGAGTTCGTTTGTGGGTTGATGCGTATCAGGAAGTGGTTGGACTAGTATGCGCAATACAGAGCCGCCCGCCTAGCGGCAGCCTATAAAACGGCTGACACGTGTTGCTTTCACACCAATTACTGCACGCTGCCATGTCCATAGCTCAGGAACAGTCGCGTACGGCCATGCTATACGGATGTTCATTCTGATAGCGCTCTGCCAACGCATCCAGAAACACACGCGTGCGTGCTGGCATTAGCCTGCGTCCCGGGAATACGGCCCAGACCGGAATTTCCGGCCCTTGCCAGTCACCCAGGATGGGAACCAGGGCCTGGGTTTCCAGATAGTTTCTGGCGAAGTGGTGCGACATCAGCATGATGCCCATGCCCTGTACCGCCAGGCGTATCAGTATTTCCGGTGAATTGGCGGTGGTGCGTCCGGGCGGGATGCCTTCCCATTGTTCATCACCGCGTCGCAGACGCCAGGGGATGGCATCTTTGTTGCGCGCAGTCAGACGCAGCGCATCGTGTTCCATCAGCGCTTCCGGTTCGCTGGGCGTGCCGCGCTTTGCCAGATACGAAGGGGCTGCATATAAGCTCGCCTGAAACGTGGTCAGACGCCTTGCCGCCAACGAGGCATCGTCGGGCAGCTCGCCTACCCGTATCGCGACATCAAAGTTTTCTGCGATCAGATCGACCCGCCGTGGCGACAAGTCCATATCCAGCTTTATCAATGGATAGCGGTGCAGAAAGTCGCTCAGAAACACGCCCATAGGCCCATAGGCGAAATCGCCGGGCATAGAAATGCGTAAATTGCCTGAGGGTTCGGCCTGGCGGTGCTGGGTCAGTGCCAGCGTGGCCTCCACTTCTTCCCTGACTTGCAGCGCATGTTGCAGCACGCTGTGACCGAACTCCGTCAGGCTGAGCTGGCGCGTGGTGCGCAGTAACAGGCGTTCACCGAGCTGGGTTTCCAGGGTGGAGATACGGCGCGACAGCGTGGATTTGGGCAAACCCAACCGCTCTGCGGCTTTGCTAAAGCTGCCTTCTTCCGTAACCCGCGCAAACAGGAATAAGTCATTGGCTTCTATGTGCATACGCTTGCTCCACTTTTGCTTCAAAATTATCCCAAAAATGGAACAATGATATCCAATTTATCGTCTTCTGTATTGATATTGGAACGTATAAAGTAGCTACATCGCCAAACGGAACAGCAAATTGTGAACTGCGCGTCAGGCGAGCTTCGATATAGCGACATCCGAACCAGCAGGCTAAGTCATTCAATCAGACAAGGAAACGATCATGAAAATTTTGCAAATCAACTCCAGCGTACGTTCCGCTAACTCGCACAGCAACCGTCTGGCGGCTGAACTGAGTGCCCATCTGCTGGCGCAACATCCGGGGGCCACATTGCAAGTGCGCGATCTGGGTGCGACACCGCATCCGGTACTGGACGAAACTGCCTTACAAGCCTTGTTCACACCAGCCGGCCAGCGCACAGAGACGCAGCAAGCCAGGGTGGCCCAGGATGACGCGCTGATTGCAGAATTGCAGGCGGCTGACAGCGTAGTCATCGGTGCGCCTATGTATAACTTTGGAATTTCTGCACAATTAAAAAACTGGATTGACGCGATTTCGCGTGCCGGTGTGACTTTCCGCTATACCGCACAGGGTCCGGAAGGTTTGCTGACCGGTAAAAAAGTGTATGTGGTGTTGACGCGCGGTGGCCTGTATCGCAATACGCCGAACGATACCCAGATGCCTTATCTGCGTGCTTTCCTGGGCTTCCTTGGTATGAACGACGTGGAATTTGTGTACGCAGAAGGTTTGGCCATGGGGCCCGACAGTGAAGCACAGGCGCTCAGTACAGCACGCGCTGAGATCGCGCAATTGAAGTAAGCAGAAGCGCAGGGATGGCGCAGGCTGATGCCGTTTATCGGCCTGAGAATCAACCTGAGAATTAGCCTGATAATCAGACTGATATGAAGCATGAAGGAGCAAGGTATGAACACGAATTATCAAGCAGAAGTCGTCAATCGCCCGCGTCAGGTCGAGCATTTGGTCGTGGGACAGGCAACTTCTGATGGCGCAGGTGTGAAACTGACACGCTTACTCGATCATCAGTTGCAAAAGCGCCTAGACCCTTTCCTGATGCTGGATGCCTTTGGCAGCGATGAGCCTGACGACTACATCGCCGGGTTCCCGGATCATCCGCACCGTGGCTTTGAAACCATCACCTACATGCTGACCGGACGCATGCGTCACCGTGACAGCGCTGGTAACGAAGGCTTATTGCAAACTGGCGGTGTGCAATGGATGACCGCAGGCCGTGGTGTGATTCACTCTGAATTGCCAGAGCAGGAGTCCGGTCGTATGGCAGGTTTTCAGTTGTGGCTGAATTTACCGGCGCAGGACAAGATGTGCGTGCCTTGGTATCGCGACATCCAGCGCGAACAGATTCCTGAATTGCGCACCGGGCAGGATGTACTGGTACGGGTGATTGCCGGTGCCAGCCACGGTGTGACGGGCGCAGTGCAAAGAGCGCATACCCAGCCGTTGTATTTGGATATCCATAGTCCAGATGGCGCCAGTTATACGCAAACACTGCCAGCGACCATGAACGCGTTTGTGGTGGTGTATGAAGGCGCATTGCAGGTGCGGGGAACCAGGGTGACTGCCGGGCAAATGGCGATACTGAACAATGCGCCAGAGTCGGATGGGGTGCAGTTCCAGGCAGTTGGTGCGACCCGTGCGATTTTGGTGGCCGGGCAGCCGCTGCATGAAGCCATCGTGCAGTACGGCCCGTTTGTGATGAACAGCCAGCAGGAAATTATGCAGGCGATTGATGATTACCGTCGTGGTGCGTTCGCCGCGTAAAGCTGGTGACTGAGGTGTATCGCTACTTAATTTGAAAGGAAATGAACATGACTTATTTAGAAAAAAGCGGCCCGCTGTTCGGGCGTGTACTGATCGCTCTGATTTTCGTGCTGTCGGGCGTTAGTAAAATCACCGGCTATGATGGCACCGTAGGCTATATCGCGAGCAAACATCTACCTTTTCCTGCCCTGGCGGCGATTGCGGCAATCGTGGTGGAACTGGGTGGCGGCTTATTGCTGATGCTGGGCTGGCGCGCCCGTCTGAGTGCAGCGGCCATGGCATTATTTACGATTGCGGCTGCGGTACTGTTCCATGATTTCTGGGCAGCTGCACCGGATGCAGCTCAAAACCAGATGATCCATTTTATGAAAAATTTGTCCATGGCCGGTGGCTTGCTGATGGTGGTGGTACATGGTAGCGGGCCGCTGAGCGTGGATCGTCAGGATTGAATGCAGTCTGCTTTGAAAATAAAAAACGCTGATACCAAATCAGCGTTTTTTTATTCAGTCTGAACGGGTACCGCGTATCAGTCCTGATCGAGGTGCAGTTGTATCACACCAGTTGCCGGAGTCGCGCAGGGTTCATCGTCAAACGCGATATCGCCATTGGGATTGGCATTGCCATCGAGTTTCAAGTCCTGGAAGTTGAACAGATTTCTGTCCATCAGATGCGAAGGCGCGACGGTCGATAGCGCAGAGAAAATATTATCGACGCGGCCAGGATGTTTCTTTTCCCATTCACGCATCAGGTTTTTGATTTGCTTACGCTGCAGGTTTTCCTGTGATCCGCACAGATCGCAAGGAATGATAGGGAATTGGCGCACCTGTGCATAACGTTCGGTATCGGCTTCTTTCACATAGGCCATAGGGCGAATCACGATGTGTTTGCCATCGTCCGATTGCAGTTTGGCTGGCATGCCTTTGAGTTTGCCGCCGAAGAACATATTCAGGAAAAAGGTTTCCATGATGTCGTCGCGATGATGGCCGAGTGCTATTTTGGTCGCACCCAATTCATCAGCTACCCGGTACAAAATGCCGCGCCGCAGCCTTGAGCACAGTGAGCAGGTGGTTTTTCCTTCCGGGATCAGACGCTTGACGATGCTGTACGTGTCCTGATTTTCGATGTGATATGGGATACCGATTTTTTCCAGATAAGCAGGCAGTACATCGGCCGGAAAATTTGGCTGCTTCTGATCCAGATTGACAGCGACGATGTCGAAGTGGATAGGTGCGCGTTCGCGCAGCGTCATCAGAATATCGAGTAAGGCATAACTGTCCTTGCCACCGGACAGGCAAACCATGACCTTATCGCCTTCTTCTATCATATTGAAATCGCCGATGGCCTGACCGACCAGGCGGCACAAACGTTTGTGCAGCTTATTGTTTTCGTAGGCGATTTTTTCTGCTGATTTGGTTGCGGAATGAGCGGCTGACTGGTCGGTGGATTCAGCAACTGCGGCTTCACTGCTGCTGGCCGCGGTGCTTTCGCTGGCGCTGGAGATAAGGGATTCGTTCAAGGCTTGCATGGTCTGACTCTGGTTTTACTGTTGAATTGCTGGTGCTGGTTGCGCAGGCATCGCTTACGGCAAGACAGGGCGACGAAAATTATATGTGCCGCTGGTGAGGTGCTTGCCGTAAGAGATTAACTGAGGTCTTATTCTTTGATCTGGAATACTTCCACGCCTACGCCTTCACAATCCGGATAGACGTCCGGTTTCATGGTGGAGACGCAGACTGCGCGTACGCGTGGGTGGGCCAGCATGCTGCGAGCCACATCGTCACACAGGGTTTCTTGCAAATGAATATGGCCTTCTGCAACGCGGGCCGCGATGGTGCCACGCATGAAATCATAATCCACGACTTCATCGAGCAAATCATCTTTTGGCGTCGACAAGGCCAACGGGATATACAGGTCGACATTGATCAGCACGCGCTGTTCGCCTTTTTTTTCAAATTCATGCACACCGATATTGATGTTGACTTCATAGTTGCGCAGAAACAGACGACGGCAATCGGTCAGTTGCGGGTGGTGCAGGACGGATAACATAAAAAGCTCGATTCTAAGAAAAGTTAACTGAGGTTACCAGTATTTGCAGTCGCGACGAACATCACATCGCGCTGCAAAGGAATTAAATGCTGGCCGCCATCGACCAGGATAGTGGTGCCCGTGATGGCCGGGCTGTCTGCTACAAAGCACACCGTGCGCGCGATATCGTCCGGCGTACTGGAACGCCCCAGCGGTGTGATCTGGTGGGCCTGCGTAAAATCGGCCTCACTCTGATGTCCGGACACCATGGTGATGCCGGGCGCTACGCCGACTACCCTGACTTTGGGAGCCAGCGCTTGTGCCAGCGTGGTCGTCGCGCATTGTAATGCGGCTTTGGACAAGGTGTACGATAAAAAATCAGGATTCAGATTGAACAGCTTCTGATCCAGTAACTGAATCGCACAACTTTGACCATGTTCTGGTGTGGCCGCATATAGTGCCTGGGTCAGGATAATGGGCGCTGCCAGATTGGCATGCATATGCCGGTCCAGCGCCGTATGACTGAAGCTGCGTACATTATCTTCTTCAAACAGTGATGCATTATTGATCACGCAATGTATACCGCCCAGCGTGGCGATTACTTGCGGTAACAGGGCGCGGGTTGCTGCTTCGTCGCTCAAATCACAAGCGAATGCAGCGGCCCGGCGCCCCATGGCCTGTATTTCTGTCACTACCTGGGCAGCCTCGTCGGCCGAACGTCCATAATGCACGGCCACGTCCCAGCCTTGCCCGGCCAGTGCGAGCGCGATGTGGCGACCTATGCGTTTAGCCGCACCGGTCACCAGGGCGACGCGTGCTGCGGTAGGGAGGGGCGGCGCTTCAATACGCTTGCTGCTCATGGAAATTCTTCACAGAGTTGTTACGGTTTTCAATACAATGCCGGTATGCAAAAATTATCTCTACCTTTACCGGCGCCGGATGCGCTTGCAGCTTCACAAGCGTTGCAACAACGGATTTTGGACGAACTGGCCCAGCATCAGGGCTGGATTCCTTTTTCACGCTATATGGAGCTGGCGCTGTATGCACCCAATCTGGGTTATTACAGCGGCGGTGCAACAAAATTAGGCAAAGACGGCGATTTTACAACGGCGCCCGAAATGACGCCGCTGTTTGGTGCCACGCTGGCGCAATTTTATGCGCAGTGTCTGCCACAGATCAGTGCTCAGGTCATGGAGTTTGGCGCTGGCAGCGGCAAGCTCGCCAAGGATTTTCTGACCGAATGCCGTACAGCAGGAATTGCGATAGAGCGCTATTTTATCGTGGAATTGTCTGGCGAACTGCGTGCCCGTCAGGAAGAATATCTGAAAGATTTTGCTGAAGTGCAGTGGCTGCCTGCGATGCCTGAAGCATTTTCCGGACTGGTACTGGGCAATGAGGTGCTGGATGCGATGCCGGTTGACCTGCTGCGCAAGACGGAGCAGGGATGGCGCGAAGTCGGTGTGGCATTGAATACCGCTGACGGCGAGTCAGTGTTGTCCTATCAGGAGCGTGATTGTGATCCTGTGCGCGCGGCGCAGATTCCGGATGACGAAACGCTGCAGGACGGCTACCTGACAGAAGTTCACTCCGTTGCGATTGGCTTTATGCATAGCCTTTCTGCTATGTTGCGGTCTGGACAGACGCAGACCGGTAAAGCGGCCGCGGCCTTGCTGATCGACTACGGTTTTCCTGCACGCGAGTATTATCATCCGCAGCGGCATCAGGGCACGCTGATGTGTCACTATCGTCATCATTCCCATCCTGATCCTTTCTATCTGCCAGGTTTGCAGGATATTACTGCCCACGTAGACTTTACTGCGATGGCCCAGGCCGCATTGGATGGCGGTTTGCAACTGCATACGTATGCGAGTCAGGCTGGTTTCCTGATACAGGCCGGTATCGCGCAAGTGCTGGCGCGTACTTCCGCCGAGCAGGTGATGCAGTATCTGCCCCAGGCCAATGCACTTCAAAAACTGGTGTCACCGGCAGAAATGGGCGAATTATTTAAGGTCTTACTGGTGGGGACAGAATTGAATCTGCCTGCAACTTTGCTGCAGCAAGACCGCTCACATCGCCTGTAAAACATCCGCCAGCCGCAGCTTGGCTGGCTGTCCCGAATCGGAGTGCACTATGTTTCGCTGGTTTCTCACCTTGTTCCTGGTGGTGATCGTCTTATCCAGCCTGTTGCCCTGGCTGGAAAAACTCGGCATAGGTCGCTTGCCCGGTGACCTGCGCTTTCGTCTGTTTGGTAAGCAGTTTTCGTTTCCGTTCGCCTCAACCATTCTGATCACGCTGTTCGTGCTGGCTCTCGCCAGAATCCTGAAATAAGGATGATTAAGTTGCCTAAACACAGCATTTTTTCTGCAAACAGGCCAACATGCGTAAAGTTCCGCGCAGCACTGCCGTCACATGCATATAATGAATCCGGCGACCGGCGATCCGTGGCGCACACCCTGCCAGCCTATTTCTGGCAATCAGTAAAATAATTAAGCTAAAGGTTGAAATGAGCGAACTCAGTGACATCAGGGCATTGCTCATTGAACCGCATCAGGGCATGCGGGTCAGTTTGCACAATATGCTGAATTTGTGTGGCATCACCAAGATCGAGCATGCGCTCACTGCCGGCACGGCGGTGCGGTCGATACAGAATAAGGTCTATGACCTGATCCTGTGTGAATACGATCTTGGTGTTGGTCAGGATGGTCAGCAATTGCTGGAAGATATGCGCCATCATAAGCTGGCACCCTTATCCACCATCTTCATTATGGTCACGGCTGAACGCAGTTATGCCAAAGTGGTCAGTGCTGCCGAACTCGCGCCGTCTGATTATCTGCTCAAACCGTTCACTGCGGATACCTTGCTGGAACGTGTGATCAAAGCCTTAGAAAAACGCCGCGCCTTTGTTGACGTCCATGCACTGATGGAAGAAGGGAATCCGACTGAAGCGATTGTGGCCTGCCACCATGGCGAACGTGATTATCCCAAGTATGCGGTCGACTTTATGCGCTTGCGCGCTGAGTTACACGTGGTGCTGGGCGAGGCGGTGGAAGCTGAAGCCTTATACACGCAGTTATTCGAGTTAAAAGCCGTGGCCTGGGCCCGTTTGGGGCTGGCGAAAACCTTATTCATGCAAGGTAAATATCAGGAAGCAGAAACTATCCTGAAAAATCTGGTGGCTGAAAATAATAAATACATGGACGCCTACGACTGGCTGGCCAAAACCCATGAAATGATAGGCCAGTTACCTGAGGCGAAAGAAGTGCTGGACACTGCCGTTGGTGTGTCACCGCATGCAGTGCGGCGTTTGCGTAATCTGGGCCGGATTGCGATGGAGACCGGTGATATAGAGACCGCAGAGAATGTATTCAAAAAAGTGGTCAGTAAGGCCAAGTTTTCTGAATTCCGTGATCCTGAGGATCATCTGAATCTGGTCGACGCACTGGTCAAAAAAGGCGATACGGATCAGGCGAAGTCGGTGATACGCGACATGGAAAAAAACATGGTCGGTCTCAAAAAGACTGCTGCCTGCCGCGCTATTTCTGCGGCTATGGTACATGCCAAAACCGGTGATATCCGGCTGACCGAAGAGCTGGATAATGCTGTGGTCGCTTCACGTGAAGATATTGGCCTGTCGACCAATGCCAAACTGGGGCTGGCGAAGAGCTGTCTGGAAAATAATCAGGAAAATCAGGCGTCTGAAATCGTGCTGGATGTGATGAAAAACGCCAGTAATCAGCGCATGATGGCACGGGCCATGGGCGTATTTGAAAGCGCAGGTAAAGGACATCTTGCGAAAGAACTGGCGCAGCGTAGTCAGAAAGAAGTGATGGATCTGGTGGCGCTGGGGGTACAAAAAGCGAAGCAGGGCGACTTCCGTGGGTCGGTCGAACTGATGACTGCTGCGGCTAAAAAATCGCCTGATAATCCGCAGGTGGTATTGAATGCGGCGCTGGCTGCGCTGAAATGTCTGGAAAATATGGGTTGGGACAGCGCCATTGGTGAGCAGGCCCGCAATCTGATTGAGGCTGGCCGTCGTCTTGATCCTATGAATCCTCGCCTCAAAGCAATTCGTGGTTTGTACGACGAATTGCAAAAAAAATATGGGCTGGCGGCGAACCGGACTGCAAAAAACTGATCGTTGCGAACGCTGGCATCAGTGTGAGAATTTCTCTACAATCGGTATTTTGATAGCCGGAGATTGTGATGAGCTTTACCACCTGGTTTGCCTTTGTCATTGCCGCTTGCGTGATCGCGGTTTCGCCGGGGTCCGGCGCTGTATTATCGATGTCGCATGGACTGAATTACGGTGTGCGCCGTACCAGTGCCACCATCATGGGATTGCAGGCTGGTTTGCTGATGATACTGGCGATTGCCGGTGCAGGCGTGGGCTCTATTCTGCTGGCCTCTGAACTGGCATTCAGCATTGTGAAGGTGGTGGGTGCCTTGTATCTGATCTATCTGGGCTGGATGCAATGGCGTACCCGTGTTACCCAGAGCATGCTGCAAGATACGGCTGACAAGGTGGTTCCGTCCGTGAAACGCCGCTTTCTGACTGGTTTTCTGACCAATTCCACTAATCCTAAGGGCATCATTTTTATGGTGGCCGTGTTGCCGCAATTTATATCGCAGCAGGCACCCTTAACACCGCAGTTACTGATCCTGGCTGTGACTATGTGCACGGTAGACCTGATCGTCATGCATAGTTACGCCTTTGCCGCTTCCGGTGCACAGAAATACTTCCGCGATGAGCGCTGGCTGCAGAGGCAGAATCGTTTTTTTGGTGGCATTCTGATGGCAATTGGTGCGGCACTGTTCTTTGTCAAGCGTAGTCCGGCAAACTAAACTGATATCGCGTCAGACGGCAGCGCAGTGAATTGCGCTGCCGTCTTTGTTTCCACGTCTTTCGACGTGTTTCCGTACACTTACTCGCTTAAAGGGATGCCTTGCTTTTTCGCCAGCGCATCAATGTCCTGCCAGATCGTCATCTGATTCAGCAAGCGGGTGGCAGGGTCTATCATTGCTGCCAGATTAAAGAAACGTTCCAGTGCCGTTTCATCAAAGCTGATGGATTGTGAAAAATTAATGCGACCGTATTGCTTGTGAAATGCATGTAGCAAATCAACGGGTGCATCTTTATGCCACGCCTGCATTAAGCCACCGACCATCAGTGCGCAGTCGGTAGTTTGTTCCAGGCTGCGTGGGCTACGCGCAGTAGCAACATCACGAAAATCCAGCAGTCGCGGGAAAAATACCTGACGTATCCAGCTGGCCGGAATGCCTTGTGGGCGTTGCAGACTGGCGCTGCGCCAGTATTTCCAGCTTTTTTCCGTCTCATGCGTAGCCACAAACTGTGGATCAGCCAGCAGCAGACAATCTTCACTCAGTTCTATGTCCAGCACCACAGGCAAGCCTGCCTGATGCGCAATATCGTCCAGGCCTGGCAAATTTGGTTTGCTGCCTTTTTGTTCTTGCAGCGCGTTGACAAAGGCGCCCATCACTTCAGTGTGTTGCTGATGCAGTTCGCTGGTGTTGTGGCAAAACGCGGCGCAGGCAGCGTAATAAGCCATCAGTTCACCGACAAAAATCCCGCCACTGATATGTTGAGTTTCCAGGCCCAGACGTTGAGTGTCCGTGCTGATGCCCTGACGCAGTATGGTGTACAACTGATTGGTGGTGCAGCCAAACTTTACTTTGCTGCCGGCAGCAAGTCTGAATTCGCTCATAGATTTACTTTCTGAAATAGACCGAGTACGAGCTCGGGTGGACGTGCGATCACAGCCTGTCCCTGGTAGCTGACGATAGGCCGTTGTAAGAGTTTGGGCGTGGCTACAATGGCTTGCAGCGCGCGCAAATTGTCTGCATCTGCCAAATGGGCGATACGGTATTCCTCTTCATTGGCGCGTAACATTGCCTGTACCTCACCGCCAAGCTGGCTCAGCAGTGATTGCAATTGCTCCAGTGTCAGCGGTGTCTTCTGGTAGTCGATGACTGTCAGTGTTAAGCCTTGCTGGGTCGAGATTTGCTCGAGCAGCGCCAGTGTTTCGCGCGACTTCGAGCAACGTGGATTATGGTAGAGCTGTATCATAAATATTCTTTAGCATTCTTTTAGGACTGACGAAAAATTGTCCCGGCATGGCTGAACTGCGCTTTGTTACTGTGGGAGGCATCCTTGATAAGCGATGCCTGTTACACCAGCAGTCAGCATGTTGCCTGCAACCCTGCTGGGGCAGTTTTTGCGTAAGGCCAGTTTACAGAAAACGGTCGCCAACACCCGCCAGTACCAGGCCGCCCAATACGGCAAACACGCCTGCTGCTATCCACCGTACCAGTTTAAATGGGAAATTAGGCGATGCCACTTTACCCAAAAACACCGCAGGTACATCAGCGATCAGCATGCCCAGGGTAGTGCCGGCAATGACGCTGGTCAGCGCCTCATACTTCGCCGACAGTGCGACTGTGGCAAGCTGGGTTTTATCACCCATTTCAGCCAGAAAGAACGTCACACAGGTCAGCAAAAAGACCCCATAGTGACCATCTTGAATACCCTCGTCATCCATTTCATCGGGCTTCAAAGTCCAGGCCGCGATGGCAATAAATGAGAGCCCCAGACCCCAGCGTAACCAGTCTGCTGGAATATGACAGGCTACCCAGCTACCGATTAATCCGGCCAGCGCGTGGTTGGCCAGCGTAGCGACCAGGATACCAAGAATAATGGGCGCTGGTTTTTTATATCTGGCTGCCAGCAAGAGTGCGAGTAATTGGGTTTTATCGCCGATTTCACCGACGGTGACAGCGAGTGCAGAGACGAGAAATGCTTCCATGTATGTGCTTGGGACGGGGCGGAATGGCCAATGACAGCGGCACGCCGCCCCATCCCTGGAAACGCCATGCAACTATCAAAGGTCTTGCTAAATCCACGCAAAATCGCGGATCCGGCGCACCATGACGAATCCGTCAAGTATGTTGATGCACCGCCTTCAGCTAGGCTGAAGCTGGCTACTCCCCAATGATTGAGAGCGCGAATTATAGCTCAGGCGAACTGCAATGCACGGAAAAATCTGACGCTGTTGTTTGTTGACTAAAACTTAGAAAAACTGGGGCGTCTCCTGCGCGCATATGCATCTTCATTGTTGCAGCGCAGACTAAAGCAGGAATCATGATGTACTGATCTTCCGCAGATTGCTGCATGCGTTTTATCATTGTAAATGAATGTGGACAGCGATAGCGGGTACAAACTTACATTAATCAATTTTCAGCCACGCCGGCTTGCAAAGTGTTGAGCGGGGGTGGGCAATGCCGATGTCACAATTTGGTGACGATCAAGAGTCTTGATGGCCAGTACGGGAAAATAGGACGCGATTAAAATCGTGGGTGCTACACTGAAATTCTATAAATTATTTTTTCCGGACGTGCAAAGTGGATATTTATCTGAATCATTTTATGAGCTTTTGGTCTGCGGCAGAAATCAGTGCGAACCTGATCATTTTCCTCAATATTTTCGGTGCCATGCTGCTGGGTTTTGTCGTCGGTTATGAGCGCTCTTATCATGGCCGGGCTGCGGGAATGCGCACCTATGGCTTGGTGTGTATGGCTTCAGCAGCGCTGGTGGTGATTGCTGGTTATCCTGATTTCTGGTTTGGCGGCAGGGCGCTGGCGCCGATGAATCTGGACCCTTCACGCACTATCCAGGGCATCGTTACCGGCATAGGTTTCCTGGGGGCTGGTGTGATCATGAAAGAAGGTTTCACAATTAGCGGACTGACCACGGCAGCCTCGGTGTGGGCATCTTCGGCCATTGGTATCCTGGTTGGCGTAGGATTTTATGCTGCTGCGATATTGTTGGCGCTGTTATCCGCCGCCTGCATGATCTGGGTGCACAAACTCGAAGCCTGGCTACCGGCGCGGGCCGCGATTGCGATTACTTTACGTTTTCAACCTGGCTTACAACCCGATGAAACGGATTTGTTGCGTATGGCGGAGCGACATGGCTATGAACTGGCTGAGGGCACGCTGGCTATTGCGATGCAGGCGGGCTGCGCGGAGTGGCGTTTTGTTGCAGTTGCATTGAACCGGCGCTCAGCCAGCCCGCTGGCCGTGCTGTCGCATGACTTTCAGCAAAAGCAGTACATCACATCCTTCCAGCTAAGTCACGCCCGAAATTAAGCTGTGCGGAAAAAACAGGGCGGAGCGAGACAAGTGCGCAGAAGTGTGCCGTTTTCTCGTCATTTTGTTATTTGAAAATAAATTTTTCTCGTTTTTTTCATCCTTTTTGCAAAACAGCCTTGACAGGTGTGAGGTCGATCTATATAGTTCGGGATTCCCTGCGGAGAGGTGGCCGAGTGGTTAATGGCAGCAGACTGTAAATCTGCCCTCTTGCGAGTACGCTGGTTCGAATCCAGCCCTCTCCACCAGGTAAAGAATTTTAAGAATTTGTATTGCGGCTGAAGTGGTAGCCCCTGCGGGTGTAGCTCAATGGTAGAGCTGAAGCCTTCCAAGCTTATGACGAGGGTTCGATTCCCTTCACCCGCTCCAGTTTTTTGCATCGCTATTGTGCGAAACAAGCTGCCCTTGTAGCTCAGTGGTAGAGCACTCCCTTGGTAAGGGAGAGGCCACGTGTTCAATCCACGTCAAGGGCACCACTAAAGCTGGTGTTTCAAGTCTGAAGTCGTCGGGCGCGTGCCTGAGTATTCTCATCAAAATCGTTAGGAGTCCAAAATGGCAAAAGGTAAGTTCGAACGCACCAAGCCGCACGTGAACGTCGGTACAATTGGTCACGTTGATCACGGTAAAACTACACTGACAGCAGCGATCGCGACAGTTCTGTCCGCAAAATTCGGCGGCGAAGCGAAGAAATACGACGAAATCGACGCAGCACCAGAAGAAAAAGCACGTGGTATTACAATTAACACAGCACACGTAGAATACGAAACAGCAAGCCGTCACTACGCACACGTTGACTGCCCAGGCCATGCTGACTATGTTAAAAACATGATCACTGGTGCAGCGCAGATGGACGGCGCGATCCTGGTTTGCTCCGCAGCAGACGGTCCTATGCCACAAACACGTGAACACATCTTGCTGGCTCGCCAGGTTGGTGTTCCATACATCATCGTTTTCCTGAACAAATGCGACATGGTTGATGACGCTGAGTTGCTGGAACTGGTTGAAATGGAAGTGCGTGAATTACTGTCCAAATACGAATTCCCAGGCGACGATCTGCCGATCATCCAAGGTTCCGCAAAACTGGCGCTGGAAGGCGACAAAGGCGCGTTGGGCGAAGAAGCAATCATGAAACTGGCTGACGCACTGGATAGCTACATTCCTACACCAGAACGCGCAGTTGACGGTACATTCCTGCTGCCAGTAGAAGACGTATTCTCCATCTCTGGTCGCGGTACAGTGGTAACTGGCCGTGTTGAACGCGGTATCGTTAAAGTCGGCGAAGAGATCGAAATCGTTGGTATCAAAGACACAGTTAAAACAACATGTACTGGCGTTGAAATGTTCCGCAAACTGCTGGACCAAGGTCAGGCAGGCGACAACGTAGGTGTTCTGCTGCGCGGTACTAAGCGTGAAGACATCCAGCGTGGTCAAGTGTTGGCGA
>NZ_JACOGG010000024.1 GCF_014284365.1 Cognatundibacterium rugosum | reverse complement strand
AGAGCGCAGCCAGCGTTCTCCTGCAGATAGTACTCAACAACCTGTACTTTGAATTGCTTTGTATATTTACTCATGAAAACACCCCAAAAGTATGGACGGGTGTCCAACTTTTGGGGTGCAGTTCATTTTATGGGGTAGCTTTTTTTGTATGTGGTTTTATGGCAGCTTAGTAGTTG
This sequence comes from Cognatundibacterium rugosum, assembly GCF_014284365.1. Lineage (GTDB taxonomy): Bacteria > Pseudomonadota > Gammaproteobacteria > Burkholderiales > Burkholderiaceae_D > Undibacterium > Undibacterium rugosum. Next base: position 40,833 of record NZ_JACOGG010000024.1, on the reverse strand, counting down.
GCACAGCTATTACTTATGTTTATCTGCAACTGACCGTCTTGTGCTCGACCTGTTTTAACCACGCGACTTTACCGATCAGCAAATTGGGTTCTTTTTTCCAACTCTCCGTCGTCTCTATGCAGCCATTTTTTTCTTTGGTGAGGTAGCTGCGCGGGTATCCGTCGGGAGGCGTGTCACCAACTGCGAGTAAGCTGTCGTTGGGGGAGGCGTAGTAGTTCGTGGTGGTAGAAGTACAGGCAGTTGCTGACCATACTGCGATGCTCATTACAATTGCTTTGAGCAAGAAACAATGGAGCCTGGTGGCTTGATGTGAAGCGTGAAGTGTAGGCATAGCGGCTTTCCAAGTGTGATTCAACGTGAGCTAGTTAGTGACGAGGCTAAACATATGGACGGGGTCACTTTGCATTGCTCTGATTAACTTAGCATGTCTGTGCAAAAATAACTATTTTTACTACAGCCATCACATTCATTTACAGCAGACAGACAGCGCAAAGCGTTCATTCTTTTTGTGGTTAAAAAATTTAACTGCTTAGTTGCATTTGCGAAATCAGACACTAGACTGAAATAGATACTGTTGCATCAAATCAAATAGTCGCATTTGGATTGTATCTATTATTGATTGAATACTACCTAGATAAGGGGAGTTGATATGCGCAAACTTACTGTGATGGGTTTCTTCTGTTTGTTTTTTATGGGCTCATGTTTCGCAGCTCAGGGAAACAGTTTGGTGATTACTACCGAAAATTATCCCCCCTTCAATATAGTCGATCCTAAAAATCAGGAGATATCCGGCATATCGACAGATAAAGTCCGTGAACTCATGCGCAGAGCTGGCGAAACGATCACGATTAAGGCTTACCCCTGGTCACGTGCGTTTAAGATGGGGCAAGAGGATCTGGATACTTGCGTGTATTCGACAACGCGTACTGCGGAACGAGAGGCTTTGTTCAAATGGGTGGGGCCATTGGTAAAAAACAACTGGTATTTTTTTGCCAGGGCAGATGATGAGCGCCAAATAAAAAGTCTAGAGTCTATGCACTCTTACGTTGTTGGTACTTATCACGATGATGCTGTTGAGAAATATTTGGCAAGCAATGGATTTAAAACAGACCCTGCTAACTACGATGGCGAAAACCCTAAAAAACTCATTGCAAAGCGGATTGACTTCTGGGCAACCGGAGAACTCTTGGGTTTGTACATTCTCAAGGAGCAAGGTATGACACAAAGTGTGAAGCCATTGTTTAAGTTCAATCAAACTGAAATGTATTTGGCATGCAATTTGAAAATTGATCAAAAACGCATCGATAACATGAACAAAGTGCTTCAAGCAATGGAAAAAGACGGAACCAATCTTGCGATTGAGCGGAAATATAAATAATTATTTGCAACTTATTTTCCTAAGTTAAAGATATTTTCTCTCAATGAAGCGATAGACTCAGTATATGAACTAATAGGACTACGCAAAACCGCGCCAGCGGCGTCATGGCTCTTTATCGTGCTTTGTATTGCCGGCGTCACCATGCTTTCTCTGGGCAGTTTTGCGCATATCCTGGCTAATTAGTTAATTAAATAAATGCTAAATTTCCCATAGCGTCATATTCTGTTGATTTGGGGATAGGGAATATTTCCAATGCATCTAAAACTACGTTCTTCGATCATTTTAATGGTCGTTATTGGTTTAACAATTCCAATGTCAGTCAGTAGCCTGCTGACTTTAAGTAAACGCCACCAGGAACTTCGGCAACGCATGGAATCGGATCACAAGCGTGCTCTGGATATCCTGGCACTCGGCATGCAGGAACCCTTGTGGAATTACAATCCGCGCGCGGGTCAGTCGTTATTTGACTCTCTGTTCAACGATCAGCGTATCGTCGGAATTTTTGTAGAAGACAACAGAGGGCGCGAATTTTTGTCTAAACAACTAGCTATCAGACATCAAGGACAACTATTCAGTCTTGATCAGCAAGTGTTATATCAAGGGAACAAAATTGGAAAGGTTCGCTTGGACATGGACAGTGCGTTGCTGGATAAAGAGTTCAAACGAGACCGATGGTTGATTGCTGGCACGATCAGCGCGCAATTATTACTTAGTGTAGCGTTGATTGTTTCACTCTTGCAGCGTCGCTTATTGACGCCGATAAAACGTCTGATGCATGAATCGGAAAGTTTGGCGAAACGCGATTTAAATACGCCATTCAAATGGACTCAATATGATGAGCTGGGTAATTTAGGCGTCAGTCTTGAGCACACTCGATTGTCATTGCAGTCCTTGTTTGAAGAGATTGAATCCAAAAATCGTTTGTTGGAAAACGATATTCAAGAACGTGAGAAAACGCAGAAGGAGCTTCAGTTACACAGGGATCATCTGGAAGACTTGGTAAAAGAACGAACTCACGAATTACAAGTGGCAAAAGAAAAAGCTGATATTGCAAATCAAGCAAAAAGTACTTTTTTGTCAAGCATGACCCATGAGCTGCGCACGCCATTAAACGCAATACTCGGATATTCACAAATACTAAGACGCGACAAAAATCTGAGTGATCGGCAAATGTTGGGTATTCATACCATTTATCAAAGTGGTGAACATCTCCTCACACTGATCAACGATTTACTCGATTTTGCAAAAATAGAAGCAGGAAAGTTCGAATTGGTGCCAGAACCAGTGAATTTTCATTTATTTCTGAATGAAATAGTCAATATTATCAAAGTTAAAGTAGAGCAAAAGAGCTTAGATTTTCACCTGAAGGTGTCTGAAAATTTGCCCGTAGCCGTTTTACTGGATGGTAAGCGTTTAAGGCAAATTCTGCTGAATTTGTTAGGAAATGCGGTGAAGTTTACAGATGCCGGGTGCATAGGGTTGAGCGTCGTCAGTAACATGACAGAAGACCAACAGCTTTGTTTACGTTTCACTGTCTCAGATAGCGGTATAGGCATACAAAAGGAACTGCTGAATAAAATTTTTAAACCATTTGAACAGGTAGGAAATGCACATAGAAACGCTGGAGGGACAGGCTTAGGCTTATCTATCAGCAGTCAACTTGCAAAAATGATGGGGGGAAATATTGAGGTCAGCAGCGAGTACGGAAAAGGCAGCCAGTTTTCATTCCAAATTGTTTTACCTCCATGTTCTGCAGCAGGTGTTCAAAGTGAAATCGCATGTACGCCAATCGGATATCAGGGGGTGACTAAAAAAGTACTGATTGTTGATGACATCGCCGTGAACCGTAACATGCTCAGGGACTCACTCAGCGCGCTTGGTTTCGATATTACCTTGGCTGAAGATGGAAAATTAGCCATCGAATCTGCAAAGAACGATACTCCCGATATCATTTTGATGGACATTCTTATGCCAAATATGAATGGCATAGATGCAATTCGCTGCATACGTGAATCCATGGAGTTGAGACATATTCCAGTGATCGCGGTTTCTGCAAGCGTAACCAGAGAGCAGCAGGTAGAGTCACTGGATTCAGGCGCGAATGCATTTATCAGTAAGCCCGTAGATCTCATTTTATTGATAGAAAAAATAGCTGAGCTTCTTCAGTTGACACTGAAATACGAAAAGCAGGAGGAAAATAGTCAGGCTGAAGTCATTGAGAAAAAGTTAGTTTTCCCTTCTCGCCAAGAAATGGAGTCACTGCGTGAACTAGCCCGTGAAGGCAATATGCGGGAAATTCTGACTCAGGCTGAAAATTTGAAAGTGTCGAATGCAGATTATGAGGTTTTTGCAGAAAAGTTAATGGAGTTGGCGAGAAACTATCAGTCAAAGGCGATTTTGAAGTTAGTTCAAGACGATATTCAACAAGGGTGAAAACCATGAAACTTTCAACTGTTTTGATCGTCGATGATACTCCTGCAAATATTGCAGTTTTAGCTGGCTATATGGAAGATCAGAAGTACAAAGTAGTGGTTGCGCAGGATGGTGAGGAAGCGCTGCAACGCGCCGATTATGTGAGACCAGATCTGATACTGCTTGATGTCATGATGCCAGGGATAGACGGCTTTGAAGTTTGCAGGCGACTAAAGGCCAATGATGCGTTGTCGCATATCCCGGTAATTTTCATGACGGCATTGTCAGATACACAAAGTTTGGTGAATGGGTTCAAGGTTGGTGCCGTCGACTATATTGTTAAACCAATACAAATTGAGGAAGTGCTTGCACGAGTCAAAACACATCTTTCGTTACGTTATGTACAAGCACAATTGGTTGAGAGTAACCAACATCTGAGCCATGAAATTGATGCAAGAACGCAAGCTGAAGTTGAATTAACAAAAATTAGCTCAGATCAAAAACAATTAATCAATAAGCTTCAGGAAGCACAGAACCAATTATTGCAATCAGAGAAAATGGCATCCATTGGTCAGTTGGCAGCCGGCATTGCGCATGAAATTAATAATCCAATTGGATTTGTGAACTCCAATTTGGGCTCATTACAAAGTTATTTTGTGACATTGTTGGACACCTTGAATGCGTTTAAGGACATCACCTTTAAGCAGGGGCTCCAGGCGGATGTACGTTCCCAACTTGGACAAATTTGGCACGATGGCGAAATTGATTTTTTAATTGAAGATTTTGTTGAGTTAATGAAAGAATCTAAAGACGGATTGAATCGCGTCAAAGAGATCGTCACTTCGCTGAAAGATTTTTCACATGTTGGTGGAAAAGAGTGGGCTGAAACTGATTTGCACAAAGGCATAGACAGCACGCTGAATATTGTAAATAACGAAATTAAGTATAAGGCCGATGTGGTCAAGAAATATGGCCAAATTCCACTGGTCAAATGTATCGGTTCTCAATTAAATCAGGTATTTATGAATTTGCTTGTCAATGCAGCGCATGCGATGAAAGAACGTGGAACGATTACAATTTCTACCGAGCTGCAGGAAATAGATGGAGTAAAGTTTGTCAACGTTGAATTCGCAGATACAGGGGAGGGGATACCTCCTGAAATTAAAAACCGGATTTTTGAGCCATTTTTTACGACTAAGCCGATCGGTCAGGGAACGGGCTTAGGATTGTCATTGTCGTATGGCATTATTCAAAAGCATAAAGGTAAGATTGAAGTCGACAGCCAAGTCGGCGTCGGCACCCGTTTTAAAATTTTACTCCCGGTAGTTCCGCCGCAAATTAGTTGCGACCAGGATTAGATTTTCGCACAGAAAGTCTATGCACTTATTTTTTTTGCAATTTTGAATCTAGGTGCGAAAAAAAACGTCTGCCAGTTGCACATAACGGGCAGACGTTTTAGAGGCTGAGTTGCTGGTTCCGCGCTGGTGGCTGAAGCGCCGGCAGCATCAGGGCCGAGCGAACAGGCCCGTGGCTTATACGCCCAGCAGCTCTACTTCAAAAATCAAAGTGGCATTTGGAGGAATCACGCCGCCTGCGCCGCGTGGACCGTAGCCCAGGCTGGAAGGAATAGTCAGGATGCGGGTGCCGCCGATTTTCATGCCTTGTACACCTTCATCCCATCCCTTGATCACGTGGCCTGCGCCCAGTGGGAAAGAGAATGGATCGTTGCGGTCTTTGCTGGAATCGAATTTTTTGCCAGCAGAGCCGTCCGGGTTTTGCAACCAGCCGGTGTAGTGCACCACGACGTGGTTACCGGCTTGCGCTTCGGCGCCTTCGCCGACAACTTTGTCTTCATATTGCAAGCCGCTGACGGTAGTAATCGTGCTCATGGTTTCTCCTCAATCTAAAAAATGTGGCGCAATTGTAGATCAAAAGTCCGCAGCAGATGGCGCGTGCAGGCCGAAATGTTGCCAGCAGCCAGTATTTATGCGGGTTTTGAAAACTAATTTTTGTGAAATAGGGTAAATTTATCGGGATAAGCGCTTGATTTTGCTCAAGTTAGCGGCAAAAGCAGAAAAACCATGTACAGAAACAAAAACTATGTTGTCTTTGCACGGTAAAATGGGAGCTTGATTCATTTATTTGCGGTCTTCTTTCATGCGTAGTCGTTCCTTGCTGGCGTCTTTACTGGTTGCTTTCCTCGTTCCATTTGCTGCACCTGCAGCGCATGCCAATGTGGTGGTGGTACTTAACTCCCGTGATGCTACGGTCAGTTTGCTGGATCAGCAAACCTATAAAGAAATCAATACTTTCCCAGTCGGTAAAGAGCCGCATCATCTGATGGCGACACCCGATAACAAGTCGCTCATCGTGGCCAATGCGGTCGGTGATGAACTGGTGTTCCTTGATCCTAAGACCGGTCAGATTCAGCGTCGTATCAGCGATATCGCCGATCCGTATCAGATTGGTTTTTCACCGGATCAAAAATGGTTTGTGTCGAATTCCCTGCGCCTGGACCGCGTCGATTTTTACCGCTATGACGGCAAGGACCTGAAACTGGCGAACCGTGTGCCGCTCGCGAAACTGCCTAGCCACATGGCCTTTGATGCGGCCAGCACGACCGTGTTCATTACCCAACAGGGCAGCGATCAGGTGTCGGCGATCGATCTGGCGACCCAAAAAGTCAAATGGACTATTCCGGTTGGCAAGCTGCCAGCGGGTATCGTGATGACGCCGGACGATAAATATCTGTTGGTTGGCATCATGGGTAAGGATTATGTCGAAGTGATCGACTGGCGCGCGCAGAAGACGGTGAAGCGTATCAAGGCCGGTGTCGGTACCCATAACTTCCGCGCCATGGGTGACAAGCGTCACATTTTTGTGTCTAACCGTACTTCGAACGAAATTAACATCCTGGATCAGCAAACGCTGGAAATGGTAGGCTCGATACCGGTTCCGGGTGGACCTGATTGTATGGAAGTCAGTGAAGACGGCAAAACGTTGTGGGCGACGCTGCGCTGGATTAAGAAAGTCGCCGTGGTTGATATCCCTAGCCGCAAAGTGATTAAGCTGATACCGGTTGGCCGTTCACCGCATGGTGTGTATTTTGCGAACCGCGCCAGCAATATGTAAGGCAAAGTGTAAGGCAAAGGCAGGGCTGGCCGCAGCCCTGTTGTGTTTCAGCGTCGCCGCTTCGGCGGCTGATGCGCAGCTGCCTGGCACCACCAATGTCGCTAATGCCACCAACACCAACGCGGCCAGCAAGTCCTGTCGTGGCACCATCTATCTGACCTTTGATACCGGCAGTCAGTCGCAGGCCGAATTCATCGCCAGCACCCTCAGAAAATACCGTATCAAGGCTAGTTTTTTTTTGGCCAATGAGAAGACCACGCGCGGCGATTATTCGCTGTCGCCGGAATGGGGCGGCTACTGGAAGCAACTGGTGGCGGATGGCCATGCTTTTGGCAGCCATACCTTTGATCACGTGTATGTGCAGTCGGATGCGCCGGATGGCCGCATACGGCTGAAGCCCCAGTTCGGCGCGCAGGCCGGGCAGAGTTTGCTATGGACCCCGGCGCAATACTGCGAAGAGCTGAAGCGGGTGGACCAGCGTTTCCTGCAACTCACAGGCCAGCATCTGGACCCCTATTGGCGCACACCTGGTGGCAAGCTGACACCTGGTCTGAGTGCAGCCGGTGCTGCCTGTGGTTATGCGCATGTGGGTTGGGCACCAGCCGGGTTTTCCGGGGATGAGTTACCGAGTGAGAAATTCAGTAACGCCAGCCTGTTGCAGCGCATGTTGAGAGACCTCAAAGATGGTGACATCGTGATGGCCCACCTGGGCATCTGGTCACGCCGCGATCCCTGGGCACCGGCGAATCTGGAACCCTTAATTCAGGGCTTGCAGCAGAAATCCTTTTGTTTTGCTACGCTACGCGAGCATCCACTTTATCGTTTGAAAAAATAATGAATGTCTCTGATTTGCTGACCAATAGTCAGGCCTGGCTGTTCGAAACCATCGTACAGCCCGCCATGTTTTTTCTGGGCTTGGGTGAATTTGTCGAAGATGCCTTTGAAGGCGTGGAATGGTTTGTACTCGGCGTGCTGCAATTGATCGTGCTCTATCTGGTCTTGCGCCCGCTGGAAGCCTGGATTCCGGTGCATGCGATTTCCGACCGGCGCGCGCGTTGGAATGATTTCATTTACACCGCGTTACACCGGCTGGGTGCATTTTCCATTGCGGTGTTTTTCATTCTTGATCCGGTGCTGGACCATATCACCGCGCTGCTGCATCTGCAGGGCGTTAATCCGCTGCATCTGGAACATTTGTGGTCGGGCTTTTTACAGTATCCGGCGCTGCTGTTCCTGGCTTATCTGGTGGTGCTGGACTTTTTTGATTATTGGTACCACCGCGCCGAACATCAGTTCAGCTGGTGGTGGGGGCTGCACAGCCTGCACCATAGTCAGCGCAATCTGAATCTGTGGAGCGATAACCGCAATCACTTGCTGGATGACTTTATCCGCGATATTTACATGGGGGTGATTGCGATTGTGATCGGCGTTGAGCCGCGTCAGTACGTGATGCTGGTGATGGCATCGCAAATGCTGCAAAGCCTGCAGCATGCGAATGTGCGCATCCATTTCGGAAAAATCGGCGAGTACCTGCTGGTATCGCCACGCTTTCACCGCTTGCACCATGCGATCGGTATCGGTCATGAAAGCGAAGGCAAAGGCACGCTGGGCGGGCATAATTTCGCGGTCTTGTTCCCGGTTTGGGACGTGTTGTTTGGTACCGCCTTGTTCCAGAAAGAATTTGTGCAGACTGGTATCCGGGATCAGTTACCTGCGCCGGAAGGCAGTGCCAGAAACTATGGGCAGGGTTTCTGGTCTCAGCAATACCTGGGCATCAGACGTATGCTGGGTTTGGAAAAGGAAAGCCATTCATGAATATCGCCGCAGTTGGCCTGGCCTGGGGGCGCGCCGTCGCCGCCCAGCTGCACTATCGTATGCTATTGCTCACGCTGCTGCCGTTTCTGGCCGCACTGGTACTCTGGGGTGTCGTGATCGGTTTTGGGCTGCAGGCCCTGATCGACTTTGTGCAGCAATGGTTGGGCAGCCATAACAGTTTTCAAACTGCAGGTGAGTTGCTGGCGGCGCTGGGACTGCTGAGCTTTAAGGCGATGGTGGTGCCTTTACTGGCAATGTGGTTGCTGCTGCCTTTGATGGTATTTACTGCGCTGTGTTGCATTGCCTTGTTTGCCATGCCTGCGATAGGTCGCCACGTCAGCAGTCGTCATTATCCTGAGCTGGAACTCAGACACGGTGGATCTTTAATCGGTAGCGTAGTCCACTCCATGAGCTCGTTTGTGATTTTCGTGCTGCTGTGGTTGCTGAGCCTGCCGCTGATGTTACTGCCGCCGCTCAACCTGGTGCTGCAGCCACTGCTCTGGGGTTGGCTGACTTACCGTGTGATGAGCTATGATGCGCTGGCGGATTTTGCTGATGCCGATGAGCGCCGTGCCTTGGTGCGCGAGCATCGTTGGTCGCTGATACTGATCGGTACCATCGCCGGTTTGTTTGGCGTAGCGCCTGGGCTGTTATGGCTGGGCGGGGTCTTGTCCTTCCTGTTGCTGCCGCTGATTGCGGGCGTCGCGGTGTGGTTATATGTGTTTGTGTTTGTCTTCACCGGACTCTGGTTTCAGCATTACTGCCTGGCTGCTTTGCAGGCTTACCGGCGTAAGCAGGAACCGGTGCTGGATGACGGCAATGCTGTCAGCGATGCAGCGCCTCTTACTATCCGTAATTAACAGAGTAACTGAACTGAAAAAGTGGAGGCGATATGGGATTTGGTGTCATTATCATCGGCGATGAAATTTTATCCGGCAAGCGGCAGGATAAACATTTAAGCCGTGTGATCGCGAGTCTGCAGCAACGTGGCCTGCAACTCGATTGGGCGGAATATGTGGGCGATCAGCCTGAGCGCATCATCGCGACTTTGCGCCGCAGTTTCGCCTCGGGCGACATCGTGTTTTCCACTGGCGGCATTGGCGCCACGCCGGATGACCACACCCGCCAGTGTGCAGCGGCTGCACTGGACTTACCTATCGTTCTGCATCCTGAAGCGAAAGTCTGCATACAGCAACGCATACTGAATATGGCGGCCGAGGCCGGGCAGACTGTAGATCTGGATAGCCCGGACAATTTACAACGCCTGAAAATGGGCGAATTCCCGCAGGGTGCGGCGCTGATTCCTAATCCCTACAACAATATCCCTGGCTTTGCGATTCAACACCATTACTTCGTGCCCGGCTTTCCGGTGATGGCCTGGCCGATGATAGACTGGGTGCTGGATACCCATTACCCGCATCTGTTCCATCAACAGCCGAAAGCAGAAAAAGCGGTACTGGTGTACGAGGCTATCGAATCTGTGCTGACACCGCTGATGGAACAGCTGGAGCAGGATTTTCCCTTGATAAAAATCTTCAGTCTGCCCAGCGTGGCCACCGCGACGGAACGCCGTCATATTGAGCTGGGCGTGAAGGGCGATCCGCAGCAGGTGGATGCCGCTTTTCAGGTGATGTTAAGCGGCCTCGATGCGCTGCAGTCTGAATATGTGCCAGCGCCTTTGCAGGCTAAAGACTGATCTGGACTGATGCAGAAAATTAAATTCACCCTGTTTTCGCTGCGCGCTTTATTGCTGGCGGCCTTGCCCTTCATTATGACGGCGGTCGTGGTATGTGGCCTCGCTTACTGGCTGGTGGACCCGGCACCTCCGCGCGTGATCGATATGTCGACCGGCCCGGCCAACAGCGCCTATGCACGTTTTGCGCAGCTGTATGCGCAGGAACTGGCAAAAAATAAGATCACCTTGCGGCTGCAGACTTCAGAAGGTTCACAAGAAAATTTTGACCGCATCCGTAGTCCGGATTCGCAAATTGAAGTCGGGTTCGTGCGCAGCGGCTCCACTGATCCTGACAGTGCACAGGAGCAGGGCCTGATTTCTTTGGGTAGTCTGTTTTACGAACCGATCTGGGTGTTTTACCATTCTCGTCAGGAACTTAGCAATCTCAGTCAGTTTAAAGGCAAGCGCATTAATCTGGGTGCCGAGGGCAATGGCATAGGGCGTATTTTCAGACAGATACTGGCAGCCAATCATTTGCAGGAAGCCGATGTACAGATACAGCGCTCACCCGATCAGGATGCGGCTGATGCCTTGTTACGCGGCGATACCGATGTGCTGGTACTCAGCGCAGGCAGTGATTCACCGCTGGTGCAAAGGCTGATGCAAAGCAGCGGCATCCGTCTGTTTGATTTCGTGCAGGCCGAAGCCTATACCCGGCGCTTTCCCTATCTGTCCCAGGTCACGCTGGCGCGCGGCATGATCGATATCGGCAAAGATATTCCGGCGCGCGATTATCATCTGATCTCGCCGACGGTGACCCTGGTCGCGCATGAAAGCCTGCATCCGGCGCTGATCGCCCTGCTGTTGCAAGCTGCACAGAAAATCCATAGCCGCGCCGACTGGCTCAGCCATCGTGCTGAATTCCCTTCGGATCGTTATACCGAAATCCCGGTCTCTGCTGATGCGGAAAAATTCTATCAACATGGTATACCGGTGCTGCAGCGTTATCTGCCATTCTGGATTGCGAATTTCATCGAGCGTATGTGGTTTGTGATCGTGGCGCTCGGTGCCTTGTTATTGCCGTTGTCGAAAATTATTCCGCCGCTGTATGTATGGCGTATCCGTTCGCGCGTATATCGCTGGTACGGCCAGTTACGTCTGGTGGAGCAGGTGATGGACGAGTTGCCAGCAAGTGGACGTACTCAACTGCTGCAACAGCAACTGAGTCGGTTGGATGAGATCGAGGATAAGGTCAACCGCATCAGTATTCCCTTATCTTACGCCGAAGAGTTATACGGCTTGCGCAGTCATATCGATTTCGTGCGCAAACGCATACTCAGTCTGATGACAGAGCCGCCACCGGTGTAATGCCTGCAAAACTGTGCAGGCTGACTACTTATGCCAGTTGTGCCAGTAACTGCAAAGCCTGTACTAACTGTGCATCGGGCAAATTCAGCAACTGGTCGCCGACAACCCATTCGAACATGCATTGCTGTGGCAGTGCCGTGTGTACCGCCTGATTGAACAGCCAGATACCGTGTTCCGCTGCGACCTGATTGCGCCAGGCGATAGCGCGCGCTCTGTCCACCGGCAAGTACAGATGCAGCATATTCACTTGTGGCTGCGCCGGATTGCAGATCAGCGCCGGATAGGCTTGCAGCATGGTATATAACTGCCGGGTTCGGTGCAGGCAGGCCGGCATTGCAGCCAGTCTGGCATCGAATTGCATAGCAGCTGCCACCACATACGGTGTGCGGCGGAATACATTGCCGCCCTGACGGTGCATCCAGACTTTTGCCTTCGCCAAAAAATCCGGGCGACCTAACAACATCGCGCCCGCCATACCACCTATGCCCTTGTAAAAGGATACGTAGACGCTGTCAAAACCAGCCGCAATTTCGTGCAATGGACGCGCATAGCCCGCTGCCGCTTCCCACAGCCGCGCACCGTCCATATGCAGATGGATATCCTGTTTCCGGCAATACGCCTTGATCGCATTCAGCGCCTCCCAGTCAGGTAACTGGCCGCCGATTTCACGCATAGGCAATTCATATTGGGCCGCAGAGATCTGTTCGGCATGCGCCTGTAAATCCGCTACGCCCCAGGGCCGGTAAGGATTGCCGGTGTGGAGCGCGGTGAAGTGCTGCAGGGTTTGAAAATTGGCGCGTTCATGCACCAGAATATGCGAGCTAGGATGTAGCGCCACCAGCGGGCTGCCGCGTTCTTCACAAGCCAGCCGCAAGGCCGTCACTTGCGCCATCGTGCCGCTGATGCAGAATAAACCAGCTTCCATGCCGAGCAGGTCAGCGATTTTCTGTTCGAAAGACTGGATCAGTTCACCTTCACCATACACATCATGGCTGATCTGATGCTGTTCGCACCAGGCGGCCATGTCAGCAAAACTTTGTGCGGGTGAGGGCAGGGCGTGGCCAGGTAATATCGTGTGGCAACTGGCTTTTAATTGCTGTAATTCGGCATCGGTCATGCGGTGGTCTCCGTAGTCAGATTTTTTTTGCGCTCAGTATGCCATGGCTGTTCTGGCCTGCGCAGACTTTCCTGCTTCAGTCCGTTGAGGCTTGCCGATCTGGGCTAGAATCTGGGTTTTCTGCCTCTTGCGAACTTACCATCATGAGCAATACTCACACCGCACATCCAGACTGGATCACCCCGTATGAAGCGGGCAACCGCAACCAGACCACACAGTGGGAAGACTGCATCTCCTTTTATCAAAGGCTAGCGCAGCAATTTCCACAGACATTGCATTTTTTTGAAATCGGTCAGTCTGATTCCGGCCGTCCTATTCACGCCGGTGTGGTGACGGCAGATGGTGTGTTCGACCGGGCGCAGTTAAAGGCAGAGGGCCGCACAGTATTTTTTAATAATAACGGCATCCATCCGGGTGAGCCGGAAGGCGTTGACGGCTGTATGGCGCTGGTGCGTGATTTCTGTACCGATGCTGCACGCCGCGCTGCGCTTGGTTCTACAGTATTTTTGTTCATCCCTCTGTATAACGTGGATGGCAGTAAAAACCGTCAGAATACCTCGCGTGTGAATCAGGATGGGCCTGAGAGTTTTGGCTTCCGTGGCAATAGCCTGCATCTGGATCTGAACCGCGATTTCATCAAATGCGATAGTCTGAATGCCCAGGTATTCAATCGTTTTTTCAGCGCCTGGAGCCCGGATGTGATGGTAGATACCCACACCTCGAATGGTGCAGATTATGCGTACACGATGACGCTGATACAAACCCAGGCTGACAAACTCGGTTATGGCCTCGGTCCTTTCCTGAGCCAGACGATGCTGCCAGCGATTTATGCCGATATGACGCAGCGTGGCTGGCCGACTTGCCCGTATGTGAATCCAGTCAAAGATATCCCGGATCACGGCATCGAGGATTTTCTGGAAACGCCGCGCTTTTCGACGGGCTATGCCGCCTTGCATCACACCATAGGCTTTATGCCGGAAACGCATATGCTCAAGCCCTACGCTGATCGCTATGAGTCGATGCGTGCGCTGGTCGACAGTGTGCTGACTTTCACGGTCAGCCATGGCAGCGAAATTCAGCGACTGCGCCGCGAAGCACGGGCAGCGGCTGCCAGCCAGGCTCAGGTGGCGGTTAAATGGCGTGCCGATCACACACAGCCATCGCACTTTTTATTCAGTGGTTATCAGGCGGTTTACAGCCCCAGCGTGATCGGCAATTACACGCGCCTGTCGTATGACCGCAATCAACCCTGGCAAAAGCCTATCCCCTATTTCAACCGCTTCGTGGCGGATGTGGTGGTGCAGTGCCCGAGTGCCTATCTGATTCCGCAAGCCTGGCGTCATGTGATCGAACGTCTGCAATGGAATGGCGTGCAGGCGGAACGGCTTCGTGCAGATCAGGACTTCACAGTGCAGGTATACCGCATACAAAGTGTACAAACCCGTGCGCATGCGTATGAGGGACATATGTTCCATGATCAGCTGGAACTGCGCAGCAGCGTGGAAACCCTGCATGCCGAGGCCGGTGATTATCTGGTGCACCTGCATCAGGATCAGGCACGCTATGTAATGGAAACGCTGGAACCTCAAGCGCATGACAGCCTGTTCCGCTGGGGCTTTTTCAACAGCGTGCTGGAGAAAAAAGAAGCGTATTCGGATTATGTGTTTGAAGACAGCGCCGCAGAAATCCTGCGCGATGAACCGGAAACCCGCGCCGCTTTTGAATCCTGGAAGGCATCCCATCCTGAGCTCTTAAATAATCAGGAAGCGGTGCTGGATTTCATCTTCACCCATTGTCAGCGTTATCGTGAACCGGAATGGAACCGCTATCCGGTGTATCGCGTGTTGTAATTATTTTTTTGAATTTAATACTGTTCTCAAGTATGTAATTATCGGGGAGTGATTCGGCCAGATTTGGTTGCTCTCCGATTGAAAATTTATAGCTTTGGCTGCAGCTTTTTGCAATTGCCCCTAAACTCATCAACAATAAAATAGGTTTGTGTGTTCGAATGTATTTCTTTGTTTATTAATTTGGCGTCTGCACGACTATGTACAGAATAGTCTTCATCATTGATGCTTAAATTGATGCGGTCTAATGAAATGAATCGGTCACCAAGGACTGAATTTGGTTTGTCTAAATATTTTTTAAAGAATGTGCTGGAACTTGGATCCAAATCTTTTTCATTTAACCAGTCGATAATGAATTGTTGTTTATTGGTAATTTTGCAGTTGTATGCAAACTGGTAATGACTCGTATTGGCTTTGCATAAATTGAGCGTCATGTCTTTGGTCGTGCCATCGATCGGGATTTTGATATAGTCCCGACCGATCAGATACCGTTGGGTAATTTTTTCTTCACTTGGTATAAATATATTTTTTGGGGCATTTATCCCGCGACCTTTAATAGTGCCAGTACATTCAATTGCAGTTTCTTCATGAGCACTAACGAATGTTGGAGTTAGTAACAATGGAACTAAAATTCCTCTCAGCAAAACTAACCTATTCATCGTATTCTCCAGACATTTTCATTTGTGCTAAAAATATCACAACGTACCTAGAAGAGTTGGCAATTTCGTTCTCATGAACACAAAAAGAAGACTGACGTAAATAATTAAATTTCCGTGCGGAAATGCTATTTATTTTTTCGTTCTGATTGCAAATCTGTGCTTTGCATTTACAAAGCTCTTCATTAGAATTAGTTGCTTCAAGCAAAATAGTTTTGCTTATTCGTTGAAGGGGACGTCATGAAAAAATTCTTGAAACTGGCAGTAGCAGGTTTGTTGATCGCAGGTGGTACATCGGTCGCTATGGCTGAAGGTGTGGATGTGTCGGTAGATAGTATTTTCACCGCATTGAGCAGCAGCTCCAATCTGCAGGCAACCGTAGATAACCTGGTCGCGAGTGGTGCTAACCCACAGGCTATCGTGTCTGTTGCCGCAGCAGCCGGTATTCCTTTGAATACCGTCAAAGAACTGCAAGTCTGCAAAAACTCGGCATCTGCAGATGCGAACGTACTTGGTGCATCCTGCATGCGTCAATCCAGCATCACGACTGCGTATGCAGCCGGTGCGAATGACCCAATGAAATTCCTGCCAGCGTCTGCTGCAGGCAAAGTCAAAAAACAAGAAACGAAGTAAGCTCAGCGATCCGGCGCAACGGGCAGCCGCCCGTATGCGGATATCGCTCAGGTCAAAGAAAATCCTGCGTCCAGTGAGTCTGGAGCAGGATTTTTTGTTTATGAAGGGCAAATGCGCTGAGGGCCAGCGTCAGCTTCAGGACGGGCGCAGTGGTCGTAACAGTTCGCGTAAATCGTTATGGTCGATTTCGTACATCAGTTCCAGCAAACGTCCAAGTTCGCCTTTCGGGAAACCCTGACGTGCAAACCAGCCCAGATAATGGCCGGGCAAATCGGCGAGCATACGGCCCTGGTATTTTCCATAAGGCATAGCCATGCTGACCAGACGTTGTAAATCATCGGCCTGACGTGGCCGTGCGAATGGCAAGCCCTCAGTCATCGCCGTGATGTTCTGCTTCAGCGGAACCGGCAGAGGCCGCACCGGGTTTGCTGTCGCTGCCGGTTTCTTTTTTCTCCGCTTCTTTCTTTTCAGGCTCAGGCTCGTTGGGATAGGTTTTCGCGTCCAGATAGCGTTCTACCAGATCAAAGAACTGGTTATAGAACTGACCAGTCGGAATGGTTTCACTGGCGACCTTGACCAGGGCATCATCGGTAGAACCAAACGGTAAAGACACCGAGCCCAAGGCGCTCACACCTATGCTGGCCGAGGTATTGCTTTTCTTGAGCGAATAGCGGTCCCGCACTGCATTGGCAAATACCGTGGTGCTGTTACTGCCTTTGCTGTCCGCGACGCAGACCACATTGAATTCGATTTCAGCGTGGACTTCGGCGTCATGCTGGTATTTGCGGCGGCCTTTGATGATGGCCGGTTTCCAGTCGCTGATGACATACCCCTGACTGAGCAGGGCGCGTCTGGCGGCTTCGCAGGCGCTTTGTTCGGTACCTGGGAAGCTACGCGTAAATACGCCGGACTCACCAAACTCTTCGTGCTGCAAGGCGGCGTTTTTACTGCTTGTGCTACATGCGCCCAGCATCAGACTGAGGCATAGCGAGGATAAAACTAAAATTCGACGACTCATTTTCATCTGAACCAATATTAGCAAAACAAATGTGACGAAAGCGCGGCGCAGAATGGTGCTGCCTATGCGGGGCGTGCCAGCTCAACGCGGGCCAGTGCGATCCCGTTGACTGCGATAATCAGGCTAAGGCTTCCTGCGCTGCCTGTTCCGGAGTCAGGCCATCAAAATACAGATCGGTGAACCACTCTATCTGTTCTTCGATATGGTCCTGCGCCTGTGCACGGGTCGCACCACCGGCGATCAGATGCGTTTCCACTTCTATGCACCAGGCGATCAGCGCTTGTTCTTCCGGATCGAGATCCTGTTTTTTTGCCATGATGTGGCCTTTCTGTTGTTTTTTCTGTTGTTCTGTCTGGTCCGTATTGTAACTTGCTCTGGCAACCAAGGTTGTTACGGCGCTGTTACCATGCGCTTAACAAGCGGGCAGGCCAGTTGCAAATTCACGTGCGCTGGCTTCAGAAGCTGCCGGTGAACTGGTATTGCTTGCCCGGATGCCACATGGTTACGCTGGTCGCGATTTTTCCTTGTGAGCGGGTTTTTCTATGCAGTACCAGGCTCGCTTCCTTGGTCGAAATATGCAGCATCTCCGCGATCTGACGCGGAGGCAGTACTGCCTCAATACGGTAATCCACACCTTGCAAAGGGGCGACTGCCACCAGATATTCATTGGGCGTCATGCTGCTGAAATCCTGTGCCAGATAATCCGGTGTCACGCTGGAATTGACCCAGCGGTCTTCGACCTGTATCGCCACTTCATTCTCAAAATGCACGATCACCGAGTGAAACAGCCGGTGTCCGGGCTTCACCAGAAATTCTGCCGCTAACTGTTCGTTAGCGGGACTTTCACTGAGTTCATGCAATTCACTACGATGCACATGGCCGCGCGAACGGATTTCTTCGGCGATGCTTTTAATTTCCACCAGTGTGGCCTGATATTTTTGTTGTGCCACATACGTGCCCGAGCCCTGTATCCGGTTCAAAATCTGCTCACTGGTCAGCTCGCGCACTGCGCGGTTGACGGTCATGCGCGACACAGAAAACTGCGTGGCCAGCATCGCTTCCGAGGGGATGGCCTGGCCTTCTTTCCAGGTACCGGACTGAATTTCCCGCAATAAGTAATCTTTGATCGCCTGAAAGGCAGGGGCGCTGGCTTGAGTGCTGGACACGTGCTTCCTGTTAAAAAATGGTGGACTCAGCTCAATACATGTTGATCGCTGTGATTCACACTTGTAGTGTGAGTCCGGACTGGTCGTTAAGTTCCTGCATTGTCGCATGTAAATTCCGCTTGCAAAAGTTGTATATACAACTTACACTCAATGCTTAGTAAGACGATGGCTGCAGTCTGTGTCGTGATCGCGCATGACTGAGTCCCGGAAAAACCACCCTCACAGGAGACAAGTCATGACGACGCATTTAGATAATGATCCGCGCTGGGATGCCAGCCGTGTAATTCACGCACCGCATGGTGCTGAGAAGGTTTGTAAGACCTGGGTGGCTGAGGCTGCCTATCGCATGATACAAAATAACCTGGACCCGGCCGTCGCTGAAAATCCTAAGCATCTGGTGGTTTACGGCGGCATAGGCCGCGCGGCACGTAACTGGGAATGCTATGACCAGATTCTGGCTTCACTCAAGGCGCTGGAAGCCAATGAAACCCTGTTGATACAGTCAGGCAAGCCAGTAGGTGTATTCCAGACGCATGAAGATGCACCACGCGTGCTGATCGCGAATTCCAATCTGGTGCCGAAATGGGCGAATTGGGAGCACTTCAATGAACTCGATCGTAAAGGTCTGTTCATGTATGGCCAGATGACTGCAGGCAGCTGGATTTACATCGGCACCCAGGGCATCGTGCAGGGCACATATGAAACCTTCGCAGAAGCCGGACGCCAGCATTACAACGGCGATTGGGGTGGGCGCTGGATACTGACTGCTGGTCTTGGTGGTATGGGTGGTGCTCAGCCATTGGCAGCCAGCTTTGCCGGTGCGGTGTCACTGAATATCGAATGTCAGCAAAGCAGTATCGACTTCCGTCTGCGTACCCGCTATGTCGATAAGCAAGCGAAGGACCTGGACGACGCGCTGGCCCTGATACAGCATCACTGCGAACGTAAAGAAGCGGTTTCTATCGCCTTGCTCGGCAATGCGGCTGAAATCCTGCCTGAGCTGGTCAAGCGCGCCAAAGCGGGCGGCATGAAACCGGATCTGGTGACTGACCAGACGTCGGCTCATGACCTGATCAATGGCTATCTGCCTGTAGGCTGGAGCGTGGAGCAGTGGAAGGCTGCCCAGCGCGATTCGACACAACATGCAAAGCTGACTGCGGACGCGGCTCAGGCGTGTGCGGTGCATGTACAGGCCATGCTGGATTTCCACGCAATGGGTATTCCTACTGTCGACTACGGCAATAATATCCGTCAGGTCGCATTCGATACCGGCGTAAACAATGCCTTCGATTTCCCTGGTTTCGTACCGGCCTATATCCGTCCGCTGTTCTGCGACGGTAAAGGTCCGTTCCGCTGGGTGGCTTTGTCGGGTGATCCGGAAGACATCCGTAAAACCGATGCCAAAATCAAGGAATTATTCCCACATAATAAAGGCGTGCATAAATGGCTGGACATGGCGGGTGAACGTATCGCCTTCCAGGGCTTACCGGCACGTATTTGCTGGCTGGGTCTGGGTGAGCGCCATATCGCCGGCCTCGCATTCAATGAAATGGTCAAAAACGGCGAACTCAAAGCGCCGGTCGTGATCGGTCGTGATCATCTCGACACCGGTTCAGTGTCCAGTCCGAATCGCGAAACCGAGGGTATGCGTGATGGCACCGATGCTGTCTCTGACTGGCCTTTGCTGAATGCCTTACTGAATACCGCCGGTGGCGCCAGCTGGGTCTCTTTGCATCATGGCGGCGGTGTGGGCATGGGTTATTCCCAGCATTCCGGTATGGTGATTGTGGCCGATGGCACTGAGGCTGCTGCAAAGCGTCTGGCGCGCGTGCTGGTCAACGATTGCGGTTCCGGTGTGATGCGTCATGCTGACGCTGGCTATGAACAGGCTATCGCCTGCGCCAAGCGCGAAGGCTTGAATTTGCCGATGATTAAATAAGCAGCATTGCGCATAGTCATCCCGGCCTGCAGGTATATACAGTGCTGTGCCGGGATAAGTTTTGTCGCTAAAAAAGATCAACCAGCTGTTACTCTGATGCCGGACGTCGCTGTCGTTCAGCACCCGGCCAGAGCAGATAAAAAGAGAGAATAAGCATGACTACCTGTTTTGAAATTCAACCTGGCCAATTCAGCCTGTCCGATTTGCGCGCGATCTGGAGCCAGCCGCAAACCCTGAAACTGGCGCCGTCCGCCTATGCAGCGATTAATGCGTCCGCCGATACGATCAGCCAGATCGTCGCCAAAGGCGATGCGGCATACGGTATCAATACCGGCTTTGGCAAATTGGCTAAGACCCGCATACCGGATGAACAGCTGGAACTGTTGCAGCGTAATCTGATTTTGTCGCATTCCGTCGGTTCCGGTGAACTGATTTCTGATGAAGTGGTGCGCCTGATTCTGGCCATGAAAATCGCCAGCCTGGCACGTGGAGTGTCCGGTATTCGTGCCTCGGTGATCGACAGCATGATCGCGATGGTTAACGCTGGCATCATGCCGGCCATACCGGTCAAGGGCTCGGTCGGTGCTTCGGGCGATCTGGCACCGTTGTCACATATGACGCTGGCGCTGCTGGGTGAGGGCGAAGTACGGGTCAACGGGCAATTGCAGGCTGCACGTGAAGCACTGGCAGCTGCTGGCATTACGCCTGTGGTGCTGGCCGCAAAAGAAGGTCTGGCGCTGATTAACGGTACCCAGGTATCGACTGCGCTGGCTTTACATGGCCTGTTTTTGGCAGAGCGTCTGCTGGAAGCGGCGACCATTACCGGTGCTTTGTCGGTCGACGCTGCTAAAGGCAGCGACGCACCGTTTGATGCACGTATTCATAGCAGCCGTGGTCAGCCTGGTCAGATCGCGACCGCTGCAATTTACCGTTCGCTGCTGGCTGGCAGTGAAATCCGCCAGTCGCATCTGGTCAATGACGAGCGCGTGCAAGATCCATATTGCCTGCGCTGCCAGCCTCAGGTCATGGGTGCCTGTCTGGATATCATCAATAATGCAGCGCGTACTTTGCTGATTGAAGCCAATGCAGTGACCGACAACCCGCTGGTGTTTGTAGAAACCGGTGAAGTCATATCCGGTGGTAATTTCCATGCTGAGCCAGTCGCGTTTGCGGCGGATACGCTGGCACTCGCGATTGCGGAAATTGGCTCGATTTCTGAACGCCGTATTGCATTGCTGATCGACGCTTCTATCTCAGGTCTGCCACCGTTCCTGGTGCCGTCTTCGGGTCTGAATTCCGGCTTTATGATTGCGCATGTGACCGCAGCTGCGCTGGCTTCCGAAAACAAATCCCATGCCCATCCTTCCAGCGTCGACACGATTCCAACTTCGGCCAATCAGGAGGATCATGTCAGTATGGCGACTTATGGCGCGCGCCGCCTGCATGAAATGGCACATAACACAGCGACTATAGTCGGCATCGAATTGCTGGCAGCGGCGCAGGGCGTGGATTTCCATGCACCACTCAAAACCTCGGACACGCTGAACCAGGTACATGCATTGCTGCGTACGAAGGTCAGCTTCTATGACAAAGACCGCTACTTTGCGCCGGATATCGAAGCTGCAAAAGCGCTGGTGATTTCAGGCAGCCTGAGTGCACAATGTCAGGACTTGTATCAATCGTTGTATTTGAGTTGAACTTAGCTGAACAGAGTTGAGGGCCTGAAGGCTTAAACTGCTGCACGGGGTTTAGCCAGCCCTCACTCTGTTCATTGTGTATTTTTTGCGGAAACCTTTATGCGTCACTGGACTTTGCACGATTATCACACCATGCCCTGGAAGAATGGCGGCGGCTCCACGACCGAGCTTGCGGTATTTCCTGAGCAGGCAGGGCTCGATCAGTTTATCTGGCGTCTGAGCACAGCCAGCGTCAGCAGTGCCGGTCCATTTTCACATTTTGCGCGCATAGACCGCACACTGGCTGTGTTATCTGGTCAGGGTCTGATCATGCAATGCGATAGTGAGAGTCAACATGCGGCCAGCGTCACGCTGACCCGTGACAGCCAGCCTTACCGCTTTGCCGGTGAAACGCCGGTGTTTGCCGAGCTGGTGCAGGGCGAGACGGTGCTGGATTTGAATATGATGACACGCCGTGACATTTGCACCCACTATATGCAAAGGCTGGGGGCTGGTCAGCATGTGATCTCGGCACAGGATGCGCAGCAGGTATTGCTGTTTTGTGCGCGTGGTGAAGCCAGGCTGGATAACGGCAGTCTGTTGCAGGCCAGCGATTTGTGCCTGTTCGAAGAAAGCACGGAACACGCAGGTGTACGCTTCACGATTGAGGCGGCAGAACAGGCGGAACTGTATCTGATCCGCATACATTTTTTAGCGACAGGATTAAGCTGATGCAATGGGATAGCTGCTGGCTGAATGTGCATCTGGCCACGATGCGCGAAGGATATGGAGAAATCCGGGATGCCGCGATAGCGGTCAAAGACGGGCGCATCGCCTGGCTGGGGCCACAGGCAGAATTGCCGTCTGGCTGGCAAGCCAGTGCCGTGTATGATGCTGGCAGCGCCTGGATGACGCCGGGGCTGATCGATAGTCATACCCATCTGGTGTATGCAGGAAACCGCAGCAATGAATTTGAGGCTCGCCTGAATGGCGTTGCCTACGAAGACATTGCACACCAGGGTGGCGGCATCGTTGCTACCGTGCGCGCTACCCGTGCCGCCAGCGAAGAAGAGTTACTGGCAGCCACTTTGCCACGTCTGCACAGCTTACTCAAAGAAGGTGTGACCACGCTGGAAATCAAATCTGGCTATGGCCTGGATCTGGCTTCTGAAGCGCGCATATTGCGTGTCGCCAGAAGGATCGCCGCCAGTTTCCCGGTGCGGGTCAGTACTACCTTTCTGGGCGCACATGCGGTGCCGCCGGAGTTTGCGGGACGCAGCGATGACTATCTGCGCGTGGTGTGTGAAGAAATGATGCCTGCACTGGCCACTGAAGGACTGATCGATGCGGTCGATGCTTTCTGTGAAAAAATCGGATTTTCTGCGGCCCAGACTGAGCGCGTATTTCAGGCTGCGCAAGCATTGGGCTTGCCGGTCAAACTGCATGCCGAACAATTATCTGATCAGCAGGGCGCGGCACTGACGGCGCGTTATCAGGGCTTATCTGCCGACCATTTGGAATATCTGTCGCAAGACGGGATCGCCGCGATGGCCAGTGCAGGAACGGTTGCGGTATTGCTGCCCGGTGCATTTTACTTTTTGCGCGAAACGCAGTTGCCACCGGTCGCCGCCTTACGTGCTGCCGGGGTGCCAATTGCGCTGGCGACGGATTGCAATCCGGGCACCTCGCCCATGACATCGCTGTTGCTGACCATGAATATGGCTTGCACCTTATTCCGCATGACACCACTGGAAGCCTTGCAAGGCGTGACCTGTCACGCGGCACGGGCGCTGGGGCTGGCGCAGGAAACAGGGAAGCTGGAAGTTGGTCTGTCCGCTGATTTTGCTATCTGGGATATCGACCGACCGGCTGATCTGGCTTACTTTATAGGTGGAAATTTCCTCAAGGAAAAAGTTTTTCGTGGTCGATTACAGTAATTCCTCTAAGACACATTTTTTTAACCCCGCTGCGGCGGGGTTTGTTTTTGTTCAACGTATAATAGTGATCTGAAGATACAGGATCGCCATTTTTTTCAGATTTGAGCGACCTCCATCCTGTTAAGTCTGATGATAGAGCGACGGCCACGGTGTTGCGCTTACTGTCGTTGCCGGTGGCTTTGTGTTTGGATAGCTGTAGTTCAGTCAAGGCGGCACAAGATCATCGTTGCACGCCGTTTCCGGTTTCATCGTTCTACATCAGTGTCGGGGATGCCCACTGATCCGTACTCAAAAAGGTTGATAACATGTCTCAGTTTCGCGAATTTTTCACACGTGGAAAAACAAGACGCTGGATGAGCGGCTTGGCTGCCCTGCTGCTACTGAGCATGCTGCTTAGCTGGTTATTGCTGCCTGGCTGGCTCAAAACGGTATTGATAGAACAAACCCAACAGCAGACTGGACGTAAGCTGGAACTCGATCAGCTCCGCTTCTCACCTTTGCAGTTAGCGGTCACGGCAGAGGGACTACGATTATATGAAGCAGACCAAAAGAATATTGCGCTAAGTGTGCATAAGGCCGAGCTGAACCTGTCTGTTACTTCCTTATTTCATCGTGCCGCAGTGGTCGATGAAATCCGGCTGGAACAGCCGGAAGTTTTTCTGGTACGCGAGAGTGCTGGCGAAGCGGGTGTGTATAATTTTTCCGATATTCTCAATAAACTCGCGGCTCAGCCAAAAAGTGACGGCGAGACGCGTTTTGCGATCAGCAATATACAGATACAGGGTGGCCGGATACAACTCCATGATCGTGTACTGAACAAGCAATTCGTACTCAGCGAGATCGCTGTCGGTGTGCCTTTTGTATCGAATTTTCCCAAAGCGATAGATAGTTTTGTTGAACCAAAATTTCAGGCAAAACTGAATGGCGCGCCAATAGACCTCAAGGCACGCGCCAAGCCATTTACCAAAGGTCTGGATACCAGTCTCGCCATTGATTTACATGCACTGGATCTGGCGCAGCTCGTTCCTTATCTGCCCGTGTCGCTGCCGGTGCAGCTCAGTTCTGCTTTACTCGATACCCGGCTGGATCTGAGTTTCAAACAACAGGCGCATGCGCAAATTGTGTTGTCCGGCGAGCTGGGTCTGCGTCAGCTCAAATTATTGGACAAGGCCGGCGCTGAGTTGTTACAACTGGAAGCGGTAAAAACCGAAATCCGTCAATTCGACTTGCAAAAAATGTCCGCAGACATCGGCAAGCTACATCTGACCGGCCCGCAGGTTTGGCTGACGATGGATAAAAAGCAGGGTTTGAACTGGGCCAGCCTGACACAGAGCAGTACCGCAAATTCGTCGGTAAAGCAGGCAAATAAGTCTGTCAGTGAGTCTGACCGCGAGTCTGCAAAATCAGGTGCAGCAGCACCTCAGTCCACTGCGTTGCCGGCCATCGTGCTGCATCAACTCGCGATCAATGATGGGCAGCTGCATTTACGCGACAGCCTGCACAGTACGACGGAGCAGGTACTGGATTTCAGCCAGATCACTTTGCACGCACAAGGTATATCCACCCATAAGGATGCGGCGGCAGCGACCGTCCATCTGCAGCTCAAAGGCAGCGCCGGTGAGGGGCTGGAGCTGGAGGCGCAGTTGCAGCCTTTAAGTGCCGCATTGAATGGTAAGCTGAGTATTGAACAGCTGGCGCTGGAGCACTATCAGGGTTTTATCAGTCCTTATCTGCAAGCCACTGTACAGGGTGAACTGAAGGCGCAGACTCAGATTGCATGGCAGGAAGGCATACTGGCTTTATCGGCGATGGATGCCGAACTCAGCCGTTTTCAGATTGTAGGTAAAAAAGAAGATGGCAGCATTGCTTTGCAATCCTTGCGTCTGGAGCAGCTTGCGCTCGACACCGGCAAGCGCGAGCTCAGCGTCGATGCGATACGTCTGCAAGGTTTGAATACCGATCTGCGCCGCAGCAAAGAGTTCGCCAGTGGGTTTCAACACTGGCTGGTGCAAGCACCGACACAGGGCGGTGCTGCCCCAGCTAACTCGGCGGCACCAGGCAAGGCCTGGAAACTGGCTGCGGGCCGGGTACAACTGGACAACGCCGCTTTGCAATTCCAGGATAGCTCGGTGAGCCCTGCGGTTAAATTGACGACAGAAAATCTGAATCTGCAATTGCAAGGCTGGCGCAGTGATTTAGCGAATGCCATGCAATTCCAGTTGCAATCCCGCCTGAACCGCAAAGGTAGCCTGAAACTGAATGGCAGCAGCACTGCGCAATTAGCGCAACTCAAGCTGGATCTGGATGCACAGGGCTTGCCGGTGGCTGGTTTGTATCCGTATTTCTCTTCATTGCTGAATGTGGAAATCACACAAGGCGTGGCCAGTGCCAAAGGTCAGCTGCAACTGGCGCGTGTGCTGGAGCCACAAAGGGAAATTCGCTATCAGGGTAAGCTGGGTTTCAGTGATTTTCAAATCGTTGAAAATGGCTCGGATCAGGATTTCCTGGACTGGAAAGCGATAATGTTTGATGGCTTAAGTGTGAGCCTGACACCGACGCAGCAGATGGTCGACATGAAGCAACTGAGCTTGAAAGACTTTTATGCCAGAGCGGTATTGTCAGAGCAAGGTAAGCTGAATTTGCAAAATATCGTGGTGCAAACAAAAGCGCAGCCTTCAGCTACAGGGGAGGCACCTGCACTGACAGCTGCAGCCAGCGTCGCTGCAGTCACACAGGCACCGACAGGCGCCGCTGAGCCAGCGCAAGCTACAGCGGCACGCAAGCCAGTGATACGGATAGGGCAAATTGCAATTCGCGGCGGTAACGTCAATTTCACCGATAATTTCATCAAACCGAATTACAAAGCGAATCTGACTGGTGTGTCGGGCAATATCGGTACACTGGCATCCGATAATCCTCAGCCGGCCACGGTGGAGTTGAATGGCAAAGTTGACGACGATGCGCCGCTGCTGATTTCCGGCACATTGAATCCCTTGTCCGAGCCGGTCTTCCTCGATATTAAAGGGAGTGCGAACGGCATAGAGCTGACCCGTCTGACGCCATATGCTGCCAAATATGCGGGCTATGTGATCGACAAAGGTAAGCTTTCTATGCAAGTCAGCTATCGCATCGAAAATCAGCAATTGAAAGCGGATAATGCCGTCACGCTGGATCAACTGACTTTTGGTGAGCGCGTCGAGAGCCCCAGTGCGACCCGTTTACCGGTAATGCTGGCAGTTGCTTTATTGCGCGACAACGATGGCCGTATTGCGATTAACTTACCGATTTCCGGTTCTTTATCGGACCCGCAGTTCTCGGTCGGCAGCATCATCATGAAGGTGTTTGTGAATGTGCTCACCAAAGCCGTGACGTCACCGTTTGCATTGCTCGGATCAATGTTTGGCGGCGGGGAAGAACTCGCCTACGTGGAATTTGAGGCAGGTGCGGCACAGCTGACGCCAGCCATGACGGCGAAGCTGGACCAGTTGGCCAAGGCGCTCATGAATCGCCAGGCACTTAAGCTGGACATCATAGGCCGGATCGACCCTGAGACGGATGCCGCTGGTGTGCGTAGCCGTAAGTTGGCTGCACGCCTGCAGGAGGCAAAGTGGCGTGACGGATTGAAAAAGGATAAGTCTGTGAAGCTCAGTGAAGTCAGTCTGGATGCAACTGAGCGTCAGCGCTATCTGCAGGCTTTGTATGATGCGGCCAAATTTGAAAAGCCAAAGAATATGCTGGGGTTGAATAAATCGCTGCCTGCTGCAGAGATGGAAGCGATGCTGATACGTCACACGGCCATCGGCGAAGAGGATATGCGTGAACTGGCACAAAAACGTGCCGATCTGGTACGGGATTACCTGGAAGATGTTGCCGGAGTACCACGCGAACGCCTGTTCCTGATCGCCCCCAAACTCAAGGCGGATGACCTGAAGGATAAGGGCTCAGCGGCGCGGGTTGACTTTTCACTCAAATAACTGAATGAGGTTCTGCTGACAGCAGCTGGCACTTCTTAAGCTTAGATAAGAGGCTTTATTCCTGAGCTGGGCTGTGCTGGCGCAAAGATTGCGTGGTGTACCTTATTTTAAAATGTGAGCCAGATAAAATGACTTTGTGTGTAGTGCGCATACTCCAGATAGTCCGTGCCGTTTAATGCAGACGGCACCAGCTCTGATCAAACCTAATCAGGAAATTTAATTGTTTTAGCCACAATCTTGAATTATCCTGAACCGATCAAACCGAAGTAATCAACTGAAGTATTCAACAGGAGTGACAATGACAGCAGCAAGCCTTCATCATATTTTGTATGTAGAAGACGATCCGGATATTCAGACGGTTGCACAGATTTCGCTTGAGGTAGTAGGTGGGTTTGCCTTGAACACCTGTAGTTCCGGCGCACTGGCGCTATCTGTCGTGAATGGTGGATATACCCCTGATTTGTTGTTGCTGGATGTGATGATGCCAAACATGGATGGTCCGACCACCTTGAATGAATTGCGCAAAATTCCGGCGACGGCAAATACGCCTGTGGTTTTTATGACGGCCAAAGTTCAGTCATCTGAGCTGGAGTTTTACCGTTCACTGGGTGCGATAGGTGTGATAGCCAAGCCTTTTGATCCTATGGAACTCTCGGCCCAAGTGAATAAGTTGTGGCTGGAAAGAGCGTAATGAATAGTAAAAATGACAGCTTGCTGGAGAAATTACGTGCTTTAGAAGCTGTATTCCTGCAAAAATTGCCAGGCAAGTGCGAAGAGATTATCTCTGCACTCAACGATTTTGCTGCGCATCCAGATAACAAAGATGCGCTGACGGTATTGCACCGGCATTTGCATACGATGGCCGGGTCAGCAGGGACTTTTGGTTTTTCTGAGCTGGGCTTACAGGCCCGGGCTTTCGAATCCCGTATTAAGCCCTGGCTGGTAAGTCCGGTCTGGACTGCGGAAGAAGTGCAGCATCTGGCAACAGAGTTACGTCATTATTTCACGCATGCCGTGGCTGATCTCAGGCAGGCGCCAGACCATGAAAGTGAGCTCATGGCGGATCTGGTTCATGGCGAGGATGTATTAAACGAAACCCGTCTGATTTATCTGGTGGATGAAGATGAGGATCAGCAGGCAGCTATTACGTTACAGCTGGAGCACTTCGGCTATGAAGTCCGGCGTATCCCGCATTTAAAAGACCTGGCGCTGGCGATTGCGACACGCCGTCCGGACGTGATCGTGATTGAGCTCAGTTTTCCGGAAGGGAAGAATGCCGGTGTCGATGAAATTAAGCGCATTGAGCAATTGCAGCGCTTGCGCATCCCGACTATTTTCATCTCTAAAACCAGTAGTTTTGAGTCGCGCTTGCTGGCGGTACGGGCCAAGGGCGACGGTTACTTCACGAAGCCGGTCGATGTCGTGGCGCTGACTGAACGCATCGATACAATTTCTCAGCGAGATCTGAGCAATGGCTACCGCATATTAATCATCGACGATGACGTGGTCACCGCCAAATTTTATGGTGCCATACTGCGTGACGTAGGTATGAATGTGCGTTTGCTCAATGACCCGACGCAGGTACTTGCCGTGATGACGGATTTTCGTCCTGAGCTATTGCTGCTGGACGTATATATGCCAGTCTGCAGCGGCGTCGAATTGTCTCGCCTGATACGTCAGGATAACTCGTATGTTGATGTGCCTATCGTATTTTTATCGAGCGAAGCCGATGTGAATAAGCAGCTCGATGCCGTCAAGGCGGGTGCCGATGATTTCATCACTAAACCGGTACCTCCTGAGTATCTGGTCTCTTCGCTGTCGACCCGCGCTGAGCGTTACCGCTCACTGCGTGCCTTGATCATGCGTGATGGTTTAACCGGCTTGCTGAATCACACTGCGATTAAAGAACAGCTGGAAGCTGAAGTATTGCAGGCTCACAGAAATGGCGCGCCGCTGGCGTTGGCGATGATAGATCTGGATAATTTCAAGAAGATCAATGACAGCTACGGTCATGCGACCGGGGATCAGGTATTACGCACGCTGGCCCGTATTCTGCGTCAGCGTTTGCGCCGTACTGACATCGTTGGCCGTTACGGTGGTGAAGAGTTTGCCGTGATTTTCCCAGATACGACGGCCAGTACCGCCAGGCGTGTGCTGGATAAGGTGCGACAGGCATTTTCTAAAGTCAGTCAGCATTCGGAAGATGTGGAATTCTCTGTGACTTTCTCTGCCGGTGTAGCTGATATGGAAAAAGCAAATGATCCAGATCAGCTATTTGATGTGGCGGATACTGCCATGTATGTATCCAAACAGGAAGGCCGCAACCGCATCACTCTGGCATAAAGCAAACATAAAGCAAACGTGTTAAGTCAAAAGCCCGGAATCTTCAACAGATTCCGGGCTTTTTTATTTCAGTGCTTGAAACGCATTTCAGGTTTTAGCTGATGCGTTGCAGGCTCAAAGGTTTGATTTTTGATTCCAGCACTTTGCCTTTGCGGGCACGCTTATTGATATGCACCAGCAAAGCATTGGCACTCAGGCTGACTTCCTGCGCTTTGCCACCACGTCCGGTACCAGTGACTTTGAGTCCTTTTTGACTGATGACCTGCACTGCGCTCAGGTTTTCCTTGTCTTCCAGCTCCATCAGGATCACGCCACGGCCACCGCTTGACAGTTGCTTGATTTCAGCCAGACCAAAGACCAGTAGTCTGCCATTGGCGGACAAGCACGCAATCGCGCTGGCATCTTCGCTGATCACACCCGGTGGCAGCGGAAGATCACTGTCTTCCAGCGTCATAAAGGCTTTCCCAGCCTTCATTCTGCCCACCATATCGCCGACTTTAGCGGTGAAGCCATAACCCGCGCTGGATGCCATCAGCAGCGCCTGTTCGCTACTGCCAGCGAAGTAATGCAGGATTTTGCTGCCTGGTGCCAGATCAATCAGGGTGGTGACCGGTACACCATCACCACGTGCGCCGGGCAGGGCAGACACAGCGACCGAATACACGCGGCCATTGGAGCCGAATACCAGCATATGGTCGACCGTGCGGCATTCAAAGGTGCCATACAGGCTGTCACCCGCTTTGAAGCTGAATTGGGCAGTGTCATGACCATGGCCGGTACGCGCACGTACCCAGCCTTTTTCCGAAATTACTACGGTGACCGGTTCATCCACAACTTTTTGCTCAACCGAGGCTTTGGCTGCTTCTTCTATCAGTGTACGGCGCGCATCGCCAAATTGTTTGGCATCGCTTTCGATTTCCTTGATCAGCATTTTTTTCATGGATGCCGGATTGTCCAGCAAGTCATGCAGCGTCGCTTTTTCCTTGCGCAGCTCAGCCAGTTCTTGCTGGATCTTGATGGTTTCCAGACGCGCCAACTGACGCAGCCGGATTTCCAGGATATCCTCGGCCTGCCGTTCAGACAGCCGGAACGCCTGAATCAGCGCGGGTTTGGGCTCGTCCGATTCGCGGATGATGCGGATCACCTCATCGATATTGAGCAGGACTGCTTCGCGTCCTTCCAGGATGTGAATGCGGTCATCGACTTTTTTCAGACGATATTGGGTGCGGCGAGTCACAGTCGTGAAGCGGAATGCGATCCATTCATTGAGGATATCAATCAGGCCCTTCTGACGCGGACGTCCATCCCCGCCTATCATCACCAGATTCATCGATGCAGAGGTTTCCAGCGATGTATGCGCCAGCAGCATTTGCATGAACTCGGTCTGATCCTGATTCTTGGATTTTGGTTCAAACACCAGTCGGACCGGCGCATCTTTGCCCGATTCGTCACGTACCGTATCGAGTACTGACAGGATGATTTGTTTGAGCGAGACCTGTTCCGGCGACAAAGTCTTTTTACCCGTCTTGATTTTCGGATTGGTGAGTTCTTCTATCTCTTCCAATACTTTCTGGGACGATGTGCCAGGTGGCAGTTCGGTGACGACCGCCTGCCATTGGCCGCGCGCCAGCTCTTCGATTTTCCAGCGAGCCCTGACTTTCATACTGCCGCGGCCACTGGCATACATTTCTGCGATGTTGGACGATGGTGTGATGATCTGACCACCACCCGGAAAATCCGGGCCAGGAATATAGGTCATCAGTTCTGTATGAGACATACCTGGATTGCGGATCAGCGCCACGGCAGCTTTGGCAACTTCGCTCAGATTATGTGAAGGAATTTCAGTCGCCAGACCGACCGCAATACCGGAAGCGCCATTGAGCAGCACAAAGGGCAGACGTGCTGGCAGTAGTTTTGGTTCTTGTGTGGTGCCATCGTAGTTAGGCTGAAAATCAACGGTACCTTCGTCTATTTCATCCATCAACAGGCGCGAAATCGGCGTCAGTCGTGCTTCGGTATAGCGCATCGCCGCTGCACCGTCGCCATCGCGCGAACCGAAGTTACCCTGACCGTCGATCAAGGGATAACGCAGCGAAAAGTCCTGTGCCATACGTACCAATGCGTCGTACACAGACTGATCACCGTGCGGATGCAGCTTGCCCAGCACATCGCCGACTACGGCCGCGGATTTGCGGGGTTTGGCACTGGCATTCAGCCCCAGTTCATTCATCGCGTACAGGATGCGGCGCTGTACCGGTTTCTGTCCGTCGCAAACATCCGGTAAGGCGCGGCCTTTGACGACGGAAATTGCGTAGTCCAGATAGGCACGTTCGGCGAAGGTCGCCAGCGTCAGTGCATCACCATCCGCAGGGGGAGGGGCTTGTTCAAATAAATTTGCTTGTTCGCTCATAGCTGCTTATAGGCTGATTTGCTTATTAGTTGGTTGCTAGGCCTGATAGCAGACCTGGCATGTGACATTCTTGTGTTCGGGGGATACTTCAGCGTCAGGCTGGATTAAATATCTGCTTCCACTGCATTCCCATGCTCTTCTATCCAGGCGCGGCGTGCAGCGGCTTCACCTTTACCCATCAGCATATTGAAACGGGCTTCGGAAAAATCCTGATCAAATTCACCCAGCGCTACCGGTAACAGACGACGGGTATCCGGATTCATGGTGGTTTCCCACAATTGTTCCGCATTCATTTCACCCAGACCTTTAAAGCGCGAGATGCTCCAGGCACCGTCTTTGACGCCATCCTTGCGCAGCTTGTCTTCAATTGCAGTCAGTTCACCTTCGTCCAGCGCATAGATTTTCTGGGCTGGTTTTTTACCACGTGCAGGCGCATCAACGCGGAACAGCGGTGGTCTCGCGACGCAGATGTGGCCACGCGCAATCAGTTGCGGGAAGTGTTTGAAGAACAGCGTGAGCAAAAGTACCTGGATGTGTGAACCATCGACGTCCGCATCGGACAAGATGCAGATTTTGCCGTAACGCAGATTGGACAGATCAGGCTGGTCATTGGGGCCGTGTGGATCAACGCCTATCGCAACGGCGATATCGTGAATCTCATTATTGGCAAACAAGCGGTCACGCTCTGATTCCCAGGAATTTAACACCTTACCGCGCAGCGGCAGAATAGCCTGGAACTCTTTATCACGGCCCATTTTGGCGGAACCACCTGCCGAGTCACCTTCCACCAGGAAGATTTCATTGCGGGTGATGTCGTTGGATTCGCAGTCCGTCAGCTTGCCCGGCAACACAGCGACACCAGAGGATTTTTTCTTTTCGACTTTTTGTGCCGAACGCAGACGGGACTGTGCCTGTTTGATGACCAGTTCCGCCAGTTTTTTGCCGTACTCCACGTGCGAATTCAGCCAGAGTTCCAGTGGTGGCTTGGTAAACGACGAGACCAGCCGCACCGCATCGCGTGAATTCAGACGTTCTTTAATCTGCCCTTGGAATTGTGGGTCCAGCACTTTGGCAGACAGCACGAAAGAAACCCGTGCAAACACGTCTTCCGGCAGCAATTTAACGCCTTTCGGCAGCAGGGAGTGCATTTCGGCAAAGCTCTTTACCGCGCCAAATAAACCTTCGCGCAAGCCGGATTCGTGGGTGCCACCGGCAGGGGTAGGAATCAGATTGACATAGGATTCACGCACCACATTGCCTTCTTCTGTCCATGCCACGACCCAGGATGCGCCTTCGCCTTCAGCAAAGCCATCATTGTCAGAACCGGCAAACTGTTCACCCTCGAACAGCGGGATCAGGGGTTCGCCATGCGAGGACTGTGCCAATGCTTCGGTCAGGTAGCCGCGTAAGCCCTGGTCATATTGCCAGACCAGGGATTCCCCCGTTTTGGCATTGGTCAGTGTGACTTTAACGCCGGGTAACAACACGGCCTTGGAGCGCAACAATCGCTGCAATTCACCGAGTGGAATATTGGCAGAATCGAAGTACTTTGCATCTGGCCAGATCGAGACACGGGTACCGTTTTTCTTGTCGCCACGCGGGATGGGCTGGCTGCGTAAAGGTTCGATCACGTCGCCATCGGCAAAAGTCAGCTGATGCAATCCGGCCTCGCGCCAAACTGTGATTTCCAGACGTTTAGACAGTGCATTGGTGACTGACACACCGACGCCATGCAGACCACCGGAAAAGGCATAGGCACCGCCTGAACCTTTATCGAACTTACCGCCAGCATGCAAACGGGTGAACACGATTTCTACGGTAGGCACACCCTCTTCCGGATGCAGGCCAACCGGAATGCCGCGGCCATCATCTTCCACACTGACACTGCCATCGGTATTGAGTGTGACCTGAATGTGTTTGCAATGACCACCCAGTGCTTCATCGGACGCATTGTCGATTACTTCCTGGATGATATGTAGCGGGTTTTCGGTCCGCGTGTACATACCCGGACGCTGCTTGACCGGTTCGAGTCCTTTCAGGACCCGGATCGAGGATTCGCTATAGTCAGTGCTTGCTGTATTTTTTTTGGTTGCCATGCGAAGTAAAAACTGTTGTTTTGGTTAATTGATGGATGTTAAGTTGCAATTTTTTTGTTTGCAGTACACATTTCGATGTATTCTTGCACAGGTTTTGGCAGCTATTGTAGCTGTATTGAGTAGATGGATAAACGATGTCACTAAAAACTCCAACGATTGCCATCCGCTTGCTTGGATTTTCTGCAAAGGAGGAAGAGACCTTTTCCACCGTGCTGGCGGTAGCACGCGAGAAGGGCTATCGCTATTCCTGTCTGAAACCAGGTTGCATACAGGACCCGGATATGTACATCGTCAATGCCAGCGAATTGAAAGCGATTGCTGACTTATCGGACTTGCATCCCGGAGAAGCGCAACCCGTGCTGTTGGTCGGAAAAACGGATATCGATCTGCCCTATCAGGTGATGCCTAAGCCTATACGCTGGCGTAAAATTTTCGAGATTCTGGATGCGTTGATCGATAAGCGTGAGTTGTTATTGACCACGCTAAGTGCCTTTTCCGCGATTTCTGTGCATGAACGCCGCCGTCATAAAAGGCTGGATCTGGATCTGACTGAACCTGCGGTATATGAACGCATGCGTCAACAGCCTATGGCCAAGGGCGGTATACTGATCGTCGACAAAGACACGCATTTCCGTGAGTATGTCGCTGGCATCATGGATGCCTATGGCGTGCCGGTGACACTGGCTTCTGACGAGCGCAGCGCATTGCTCTTAGATGGCAACCATCAGCATGCCCTCACCATGATCAATACCTCAACGCCAAATGTCGATCCATATCGCTTATGTGAGGGATTGAAGCGTCAGAACAGCGGATTGAAAACAGCAGTTATTTTTCTGGTTGACCGTAGTTTTGAGTACAAGCTGGGATTGGGGAATAAAGTCAGGTGCGAGGGGTTTCTGGTCAAGCCTTTGTCGCGCAGACTGGTGCTGAAAACTATCAAGAAATTCATGCAACTTGACTGATGGCGCATATAGCCTGTCGCAAAAAAACGCAGCTGGTATGCTGCGTTTTTTTGCTGCTGTGCCTATTTGCTGAGCAAACGCATCGCACGCGCCAATCCGTCTAAGGTCACGGGAAACATGCGGTCGCTGATTAACTGGCGCATGATAGCGATGGACTGGCGATACTGCCACAGACCTTCAGGTTCCGGATTCAGCCACACCGTTTTCGGGAAAGTATGGGTAAAACGCTGTATCCACGCGGCACCGGCTTCTTCATTGTTGTACTCCACCGAGCCACCCGGTTGCAGGATTTCATAGGGGCTCATGGTTGCATCGCCGACAAAGATAACTTTCGTATCTGGCGGATATTTACGCAGCACGTCCCAGGTTGGGAATTTCTCGGCATGACGGCGCCGGTTGTTTTTCCATAGATAGTCGTAGACGCAGTTATGGAAATAGAAAAATTCCATATTTTTGAATTCGGTTTTTGCGGCGGAAAATAATTCTTCAGTTTGCGCGATGTGGTCATCCATAGTGCCACCGACGTCCAGCAACATGAGGACTTTGATATTGTTCTTACGCTCAGGCTGCATGCGTATATCCAGATAGCCTGCATTGTTGGCGGTGGCGCGAATAGTCGCATCGAGTGCCAGTTCTTCTTCCGCACCATGACGGGCAAATTTACGCAGTCTGCGTAAGGCTACCTTGATATTGCGGGTGCCGAGTTCGCGTTCTTCATCGTAGTCTTTAAAGGTCCGCGCCTCCCAGACTTTGACCGCGCTACGGTTGCCGCCTTTGCCGCCTATGCGTATGCCTTCGGGATTGGTGCCGCCGTTGCCGAAAGGTGAGGTGCCGCCGGTGCCTATCCAGCGGTTACCGCCTTCATGTCTTTCTTTCTGTTCCTTCAGCAGCTCTTTGAGTTTGTCCATCAGCTTATCGTAGCCAAACTTTTCTATGGCAGCGCGTTGCTCATCAGTGAGCTCACGTTGCATGCGCTTTTGCAGCCAGTCCAGCGGAATCTCAGGATATTTTTCAAACAGGGTATCTATCCCTTTGAAATATTTGCCGAACGCCTGATCAAACTTATCGTAATGCGCTTCGTCCTTGACCAGGATGGTGCGGGATAAAAAGTAGAAGTCATCCAGCGACAGGCTGATGAGGCCTTTTTCCAACGCTTCCAGCAATACCAGAAATTCCTTAATCGAAACCGGAACTTTGGCGTCTTTGAGCGTAAAGAAAAAATCGATTAACACGTATCACTCTCCATATTGTTGTCGCATATATTGCAGATTCTGACTGACTCCTGGCCATTCATTGCGCAGGATGCTATACACCACGGTATCACGAATCCGGCCATCCGGCAGTATCATGTGATTGCGCAGAACACCGTCACGCTTCGCTCCCAGCCTTTCTATCGCAGCCTGGGAGCGGCGGTTAAACCAGTCGGTGCGGAATTCTACGGCGATGCACTGCCAGACTTCAAATGCATGCCTGAGCAGCAGGTGCTTGCACTCGGTATTGACGCCGCTGCGCTGGGCTGAGCGCGCGTACCAGGTGTAGCCGATTTCCACCCTTTGATGCGTGTGCTCGATATTACAGTAACGGGTGGAACCTATGATTTTCCCACTTTGATTGTCGCGCACAGCAAATGGCAGTGCGCGTTGTTGTTGCTGCATTTCCAGTGCAGTTGCCAGCCATTGTGATACCTGGTCGGGTCGTGGCACTGAGGTGAAAAACAGCTTCCACAGTTCGCCATCCGCTGCTGCGGCGCGAATGTCGTCCAGATGTGACTCGTTCAATGGCTCCAGACTGATGTGTTGGCCTTGCAGATAAATTGGTTTGAGGTCCATGTTTGCTATTCCGGGCGGGGGATAAATAATTTTTTGTATGCACTTTACTATGATCAGGGAATCATCCCGTTTTGTCTTGCACAGAAAGTGAAAAATCAGATGAAAACAGTCAGGAAAAAGTTTATAATCACCAATTCACTCAAAACCACAGCGATGCTTGCTAACGAAAAAAAAACGCGTTATACTGCAAAGCTGTATAGAATTTTGCGGCGTGGCATTTGATCAACTTGCTTTGACCTCGTCGCTTTGACCACGTTTAGGAAATCTCATGGCAAATACCGCACAAGCACGCAAACGTGCTCGTCAAGCAGTAAAACAAAACGCGCATAACTCCAGCCAACGTTCTGCATTGCGTACTGCAATCAAGGCTGTTCGTAAAGCAATCGAAGCTGGTGATAAAGCTGCTGCTGCGACAATCTTCCAAGCATCTGTTTCTAAAATCGACAGTATCGCTGACAAGAAAATCATTCACAAAAACAAGGCAGCTCGCCATAAGAGCCGTCTGGCATCCGCTCTGAAAGCACTGGCTTAATATCCAGCTGTTTCACCTGCAAATTGCAGGATCGGAAGAAAAAACCGCAAATTTATTTGCGGTTTTTTGTTTTTCTCAGATTGTTTGTCTGCTGTTAGGTCTGTTCGTTGCAGTATGCCTGCCCAGAGCAAGGAAAAGTCCGGCTTTTCCTTGCTGCCTTGCCGGTGGCCAGCTTACTTTAGTGGCAAACCGTCTATCTTAGTGCCAGGTTTGATATTTCTTTGCTTAAACCAGCCCTGATTCATCTCCAGTGCGTAATGCACGACTTTCTTGGCGCAGTGGGATTCCAGTGTCTGCGGTTTCATATCCTCGATATTGACTATTGTTCCTTCTGCGTCAATAAAGGCGACAGACAGCGGGATCAGTGTGTTTTTCATCCACATACATACACCTGCCGGTGCGCCGAAGTCGAAAATCATGCCTTCGTTCGTGCCCATCTTCGTCCTCAGCATCAGGCCTTGCTGACGGTCTGCATCGTTCGCAGCAACCTCGGCCTGGATTAGGTGCATCCCTGCAGAAAGTTGCTTAACTGGCAGTTTTGTCTGTGCATATGCCGCGTGGCCAGTGAAAAATAAGCCTGCCAGCACGAGGCTAAATGATGTTGCAAAACGAAAAGTTGGGTTCATTGTCTTGGTCTGCATAAAAAATTGAAACGTAATCCTACCGCAAAAAAAATCAGGAAGGTTCAATTGCTACATCTTTCACGGCGGCTTACTGCCTGTGACTGGTATCTGCGGCCGGTCAGTTCAGCTTCACTTCCTGCCACTCACCTGGCAACAGAGGGTGGGATTCTAAAGAAAAGCCCGCTATACCGGTGCGTATCAGACGCAGGGTCGGCAAGCCCACGGCGGCCGTCATGCGCCGCACCTGGCGGTTTTTTCCTTCAGACAGGATCATGCATAGCCAGCTAGTCGGGATCTGTGCACGCTGCCGGATTGGCGGCTGGCGTGGCCACAGCCATTCAGGCTCATGGATGTGTTTGACGGTACAAGGCTGGGTAATGAAGTCACCCAAGTCCAGCGGCTGCCGCAATTGTTTCAGTTGCTCGCTGCTGGGGCTACCCTCAACCTGTACCAGATAGGTCTTAGGTAGTTTGTGTGCGGGGTGGCTGATACGGTTTTGCAGTTTTCCGTCATCGGTGAGTAAAATTAATCCCTCACTATCTGCATCTAAACGACCTGCAGGATATATATTGGGAATGTCCACATAGGCCGCCAGCGTAGGGCGGTCAGGATGATGTGAGAACTGGCACATCACGTTAAAGGGCTTGTTGAGTAATATCAGTTTCATGGCAATATGGTAACCGCAATTCAGTAAACTGATGGCATCCAGTAAAATACTAGTGCATAATACGAAATGAAAGTCTTCTGTCTTATATAAGAGTTAATGTGAATAGCGGTATTTTTATATATAGGCAAGGCATATTGTGAAAAAAGCGCGTGTCGCTTGATCGCCTAACTACGGAGAAAACAATGTATCAACATATTCAAGTTCCTGCAGAAGGTAAAAAAATTACCGTCAACGCGGATTTCTCACTGACCGTTCCTGACAATCCTATCATTCCTTTCATCGAGGGTGATGGTACCGGCGTTGATATTAGCCCGGTCATGATCAAAGTTGTCGATGCTGCAGTAGCAAAAGCTTACGGTGGCAAGCGTAAAATCAGCTGGATGGAAATCTATGCTGGTGAAAAATCGACCAAAGTGTATGGTCCTGACGTGTGGTTGCCTGAAGAAACGCTGAAAGTACTGAAAGACTACGTTGTTTCTATCAAAGGTCCTTTGACAACTCCAGTTGGTGGCGGTATCCGCTCCCTGAACGTTGCGCTGCGTCAAGAGCTGGATCTGTACGTTTGTTTGCGTCCAGTACGTTATTTCAAAGGCGTGCCATCCCCAGTGCGTGAGCCAGAAAAAACCGACATGGTGATCTTCCGTGAAAACTCTGAAGATATCTATGCTGGTATCGAATTCGCAGAAGGCTCTGACCAGGTTAAAAAACTGATCAAGTTCCTGCAAGACGAAATGGGCGTTAAGAAAATCCGTTTCCCTGAGTCTTCTGGTATCGGCGTGAAGCCAGTTTCCCGTGAAGGTACAGAGCGTCTGGTGCGTAAAGCAATCCAGTACGCAATCGACAATGACAAGCCATCTGTGACGATCGTCCACAAAGGCAACATCATGAAATACACCGAAGGCGGCTTCCGTGACTGGGCATATGCTCTGGCACAAAAAGAATTCGGCGCAGAATTGATTGATGGCGGCCCATGGTGCAAATTCAAGAATCCTAAGACAGGCAAAGACATCGTCGTTAAGGATTCTATCGCTGATGCGTTCTTGCAACAGATTTTGTTGCGTCCAGCAGAATACAGCGTGATCGCAACCCTGAACCTGAACGGCGACTACATCTCTGACGCGCTGGCAGCACAGGTAGGTGGTATCGGTATCGCTCCAGGTGCTAACCTGTCTGATTCCGTGGCGATGTTCGAAGCTACTCACGGTACAGCACCTAAGTACGCAGGTAAAGATTATGTGAACCCAGGTTCCCTGATCTTGTCTGCTGAAATGATGCTGCGTCACATGGGCTGGACTGAAGCCGCTGATCTGTTGATTTCTTCGACAGAAAAAGCAATCACTTCCAAAAAAGTGACTTACGATTTCGCACGTCTGATGGAAGGTGCTACTCAGGTATCTTGCTCCGGTTTCGGCGACGTCATGATCGAAAACATGTAATACGCGACGCTATTCTGCACTCACTCTGGGTGCAGAGAATAGCCTGTGAAAAAAAACCAGCACTTGTGAACTGCACCCCAAAAGTTGGACACCCGTCCATACTTTTGGGGTGTTTTCATGAGTAAATATACAAAGCAATTCAAAGTACAGGTTGTTGAGTACTATCTGCAGGAGAACGCTGGCTGCGCTCTG
>NZ_JACOGG010000023.1 GCF_014284365.1 Cognatundibacterium rugosum | reverse complement strand
GTAAAGCGAACCCGGAATTCGATGCGCATATATACAAGCAACGCCATTTGGTGGAGAACCTGTTTGCCAGACTGAAGCATTTCCGCAGCATTGCGACCCGCTTTGAGAAACTGGCGCGGAATTTCAAGGCGATGCTTTTTATTGCCTGCACTCTCATCTGGGTTAAATTGAAATGAGGACACGCCCTAGCTCTTCTAAATTTAAGTTTGGTGTCTGCCAAATAGTGTCGTCTGAATCGACAGACGTATATCCGATATTGAATGCGGGAGACTATGTGAGCCGGTATCTTGGAAAGAGCATGGATTTTAGTAATAATCCTGATGGGAGCTTGCGGAAAGACACAACTGTGCGTGTTATTAAACAACCAAAGCATGGTAGATTGGGGCAACCATTTCCAAATGAGAATCGGTTTATAAAATATGACTATAACTACATCCCGGACTTAAAAGAAGATTTTGTAGGAAACGATCAGTTTATAATTGATGTAAGTGCTGACGGAATTACGGTCAGAATTTATTACACTATGTCAGTGGATGTAGGACAACCATATCAACATTTGAACGAAAAAGGTGAAAAAGTTGTTGATGCCCACCGTTGTCCAAAAGATCGGTGGAAAATCTCCTCGAACCTGCCAACGGGCACAGATGACTTCACCAACTGGCAAACCACAGCCAATCTAAACGCCATGCTAGCCAACGCCAGCGGGTCACTGATTAACTTCAGCGACCTGGCAGGTACAGCAGTAGGCCAAACCACAGGCACTGGCA
The DNA here is from genome assembly GCF_014284365.1 of Cognatundibacterium rugosum. Taxonomy (GTDB): domain Bacteria; phylum Pseudomonadota; class Gammaproteobacteria; order Burkholderiales; family Burkholderiaceae_D; genus Undibacterium; species Undibacterium rugosum. The sequence continues at coordinate 40,783 of NZ_JACOGG010000023.1, read as the reverse complement.
ACACCGCCCAAATCACCCTCGACACCAACGCCGCAGGCCACGGCTGGTTCATCGACAGCACGCCAGATCAAAACGACGAGTTCTTGCCAACCTCGAACCCGGATGTCTGGATCGCCAAATCAGGCTCCGCAGCCGATGGCAAGATGGATATGTTCTCTGTGCTCTTGCATGAATATGGGGATGCTTTAGGAGTAGACCACAGCGGCGATGATGGAGATTTCATGGCCACCAGTTTGCAGCCGGGCGAGCGTCGTTTGCCTGGCTCAGAAGAATTGAGCTTGCTGCCAGCCATGTTATGTCGGGTATTTTGTTGAAGAAATAGTTGTTCGGCCACGCAACAAAAAAAGCATAAATGATAGAGAAACACAAGGCGGTAAATCACATGAACAGAGTTTGTCGAGATGTACTGCCAACAGCGGATTGCATCTAAGCCCATTGTTCATTGGCGGTAGCGTTGCATGCTTGCCTTGATCGGTGACCAAGCAATTTTGAAAGCAAAAAAGAGGCATCACTGCCTCTTTTTTTTGTTGCTGAGTAAGCTGAGATTACTTCACAACTGCTTTTTTCAGCAGGGATTGCTGGTAAGCCTGTACTTTTTGCTGTTGCAGGCCGCCGACGATTTGCTGTTTCAACTCTTCCAGGGATGGGAATTTGATTGGGCGTACGTCGTCTACTTTGATGATGTGGAAGCCAGCATCCGTTTTAACTGGCGCTTCTGTAAACTGACCTTTTTGCATGGCGCTCAGAGCCTGTGCGAAAGCAGGTGGGAAGCCAGCTGGTACTGCCCAATCCAGGTCGCCACCGCGGGAAGCAGAGCCAGTATCCTTAGACTGTTTTGCCAGTTCTTCAAATTTAGCGCCGGCTTTCAACTTAGAGATGAGCGCTTTCGCGTCGTCTTCTTTGTCAACCAGGATGTGGTAGACATGGTATTCCTTGTCGCCAGCCTGGGTTTTTGCTTTGTCGTATTCGGCCTGGATGTCGGCATCAGTGATAGGGCTCTTTTTCAGTTGCTCTATCATCAGGGCGCGGATGATCAGGTCCTGGCGTGACATTTCTAATTGTGCTGCGACATCTGCATTTTTAGTGATGCCAGACTTGTCAGCTTCTTGCAGGAATACTTCACGTGCGATCAGTTGTTCTTTGACTGCGGCACGTAATTGTGGCGAATCCTGTTGACCTTGTGCAGTGAGTTGCTTGACAACTGCTTCGATGCGTGCTGCCGGGATTGCTTTGCCATTGACGGTGGCCAGGGTTTGAGCCATCGCTGGCACAGCTGTTGCGAGAAGTACTACCAGCAAATGAGCAGGTTTAAAAGTCATTGTCTGTTCCTAAAATAACAAATATTGAATTGGATGAATAAATGAACTGCTTAGGTCGGTATCTCTGACGGAGCAAGCGCGACTATCGCCAGCGCGTGAACTTCCGTATGCATCATATCGCCAACGGCATCATACACCAGACGATGACGGGATACGCGGTTTAAGCCTTCAAATTGCTGACAAATTATTTTGACACTGTAATGACTGCCACCACCAGCAGCACCGGCATGGCCAGCGTGGGCAGCTGAGTCATCCTGCAAATGACATTCCAGTGGCTGCAAAGTTTCGGTCAGTTTGCAACGGAGCTTTTCAAAACGTGTCATGCCTCAGTATCCTCGATGTATTTAGACAAGAACAGGCTTTGGCCTATGATAAACGCAGGCATGATGCCGACCAGTGAGACCAGCTTAAAGGTGGCCCAGGTAGAGGTGCTGAATTGTTGCGCCACAAACAGGTTAGCCAGCCCCATTAGCGTGAAGTAGGCGATCCAGACCAGGCCCAGTTTGCGCCACACGGTTTCAGGTAATTGCACCTGCGCGGACATCGCCGCTTTAATCAGATTCTTTTTGAACATGAACTGGGACAATAGTAATGCGCCGCCATAGCACCAGTACAGCACGGTGGGTTTGAGCTTGATAAAGGTTTCGCTGTGGAAGTAGATAGTCGCACCACCGAACACCATGATGGTGATGAATGACACCCACAGCATTGCATCGACTTTCACACGTTTCAGCAGCAAATAACTGATTTGTAAAATGGATGCCAGCAAGGTGATTGCAGTGGCAAAGATGACGGCTGCCACTTCTGCAGGTGCCTTGCCGTCCGCGATAAAGCCAGACAGGAAATGCTGCACCCATTCCTGCGCCATAGCCGGGTTGCTTTCACCCCATTTAAACGCGATAAAAAAAAGTAGAACTGGAAATACGTCAAAAAGAAATTTCATGCAATGCTCAGGGTAACGGATCAAAAGTTAAAGAGGCAGAGTTAATGCAATAGCGCAAACCTGTTGGTGGCGGACCATCCGGGAAAACATGACCCAGGTGGGCGTCGCAGATGTTACACAAAATCTCAGTGCGCGTCATGCCAAATGAGTGGTCTTTCTCTTCTCTCACATTGGCTGGGTTCAGCGCACGGAAATAGCTGGGCCAGCCACATCCTGAATCAAATTTAGCATCGGATGCGAATAAGGGCGTCTGGCAGCAAACGCAGGTATAGATGCCAGCTTCATGGTGATCCCAGTATTTGCCAGTGAACGCACGTTCCGTCGCTGCGTGTCGGGTGACCTCAAATTGCATGGGGTCGAGTAAGGCCTTCCATTCGGCTTCAGTTTTTTTGATTTTCATCGTAGTCCTCCTTGTTATTGGGTTCAGGCATTCGGTTCAGGATGAGCAACTGACCTCCAGGTCTGCGGCCCAGTCCGGTGGCAGGGCGGCATAGTGTTCAAATTCTGGCTGTTCTTCAAATGGTGTTTGCAATACATGCAGCAGGTGCTGGATTTCTGAAAAATCCCCTTGTTGAGCCTGTTCTATCGCCTGTTGAGCCAGGTAATTGCGTAACACATACTTAGGGTTAGTCGCGCGCATAGCCGCTTTCCTTGCGGTCTCAGACCGGGTTTCTGCAGCCAGGCGATGACGATAGCGCAGCAGCCACTGCGCCAGGCCGTTGCGGTCAATGAACAGATCACTTAATGGGTGATCAGCCTCACTGGTTTGCAGATTCAGATGGCTCAGTGCTCTGAAGCTATTGGTCATATCAGCATGATTGGCCTGCAATAACTGGAAGAAGTCATCCATCAGAACTTTGTCCTCAGGCTGATTGGACGCTAATCCGAATTTTGCACTGCTCAGTTTGATCCAGTGTTGCTCGAAGCTTGAACGGTAGCTGCTGAGCGCTTGCTCGGTCTGCTCGACCGAACCGATCAGTGGCAGTAAAGCCTGTCCCAGTGCGTACACATTCCAATTGCCTATGCTGGGCTGATTGCGATAAGAATAGCGGCCCTGCTGGTCAGTATGGTTGCAGATATGGCTTTCATCAAAGGCTTCCATGAATCCGAATGGGCCATAATCCAATGTCAGGCCCAGGATCGACATATTATCGGTATTCATCACGCCATGCATAAAGCCGACTGCCTGCCAGTGAGCGATCATTTCAGCAGTGCGTTCACACACTTGTATTAACAACGCCTGATACGGGTTCTCAGCTTGTAGGCAGGCTGGGAAGTAATTTTGTATGACGAAGTCTGCCAGTTGTCTCAGCTCGTCGAAACGGCGCTGGTAATAAAAATGTTCAAATGAGCCAAATCGTATAAAGCTGCTTGCAGTGCGTGTCACGACAGCACTGGTTTCTGGCGTTTCGCGATAAACGCGTTGTGGCGAACCTGTAAGGCAGAGTGCGCGTGAGGTCGGTATGCCTAGTGCTGCCATCGCTTCCGAACATAGAAATTCACGTATCGACGACCGTAACACGGCACGACCATCGCCAGAGCGCGAGTAGGGTGTCAGTCCTGCGCCTTTGAGTTGAATCTCGGTTTCTTGTCCTGCGTTGTCGCGTAGTGCTCCCAGCAGGATGGCTCGGCCATCACCAAGCTGTCCGGCCCAGACCCCAAACTGATGTCCTGAATACACGGCGGCCAGTGGCTGTGCCTGCGCCGGCGTCTGATTGCCAGAGAGCAGGCTGAGGCTGTCTTCGTCTCGCAGCAACTGCTCCGCTATACCTAATTCCTGTGCCAGTTTGCTGCTGTGTGCGATGTAATAGGGCTGGGCTAGTGGTGTGGCTTTCAGTCGCGTGAAAAAAGCATCGCCTAGTTGCGAGAACTGACTGTCCTGTAAACGTTCGCTGAGTCGGGTCATGTCATTTGGGTGAGGTGCGCTCATGGTGGCTAGTGCAGAAGTGAAGCGCATATTGTGACAGACTCAGAAAAAACTGGCTGATGTCGACCAGAAATGAACAGCCCCCTGGCGGAGCAGGGGGCTGGCTCAGACTGATGAGGCTGACAGATCAATCAGGCGGTCATCATTTCGCGCACTTTGCAACCATCGATCAGGAAGGACAGGCTGATCACGAGTACCAGTTCGCCTTCGGCTGAACGTGCAGTTCCGGTAATGCCTGGCGTGGAAATACAGGTCAAAGGCTTAATCACCAGATCTGCTGTGCCATCCACTGCATCCACACTCAGAATGTATGGATTCGGTGCGGCGATGACGATACCAACCCGCTCAGAAGATGGGGTGTAACCCAGTATCCGACCCAGTGATTTCACTGGTAATGGACGTCCCAGATCGCGCAAGACCGGCTGTCCGCCCACACTTTCAAAGGTTTCGGGCAGTTCAACCACGCGCTGTACTGTCGCCATCGGCAAGGCCAGTGATGCGCCGTCGGTTCTGACCAGCATGGTGGGAACGATAGACAACTCGATAGGCAGGCGGATCAGGAAAGTAGTGCCCTTGCCCAGTTCAGACGAAATCCGGATTGCACCACGATGCCGTTCGACCGCAGTTTTGACCACGTCCATGCCTACACCGCGCCCGGAAACGCTGGAAGCAACTTCCTTGGTCGAAAAGCCTGGCAGGAAGACCAGTTGGAAGGCTTCATCATCAGTGCGCGCATCATGGGAATTGATGAGGCCTTTAGAAATCGCCTTTTCACGCAAACGCTGCGCATCCATCCCTTTGCCGTCATCGGATACTTCGATCATGACGCTGCTGGCTTCTTGCCAGGCTTTCAGAGAGATCGTGGCGCGTGGCGATTTGTTGGCACGCAGACGTTCTTCTGAGGTCTCAATGCCATGATCCAGCGCATTCCGCAGCATATGTACCAGCGGATCATATAAGCTATCGACCACAACGCGGTCAACTTCGGTTTCCGCACCGGTAATGTTCAGGTCTACATCTTTACCGAGATCGCGCGCCAGTTCACGCACCAGTCGTGGGAACTTCTGAAACAGACGGCCAACTGGTTGCATGCGCGTTGCCAGCGTTGCGCGTTGCAATTCGGTGGAGTAGCGCGAAGCGCGTGTCAAGGTCTCGGTCAGTGCCGACATGATCGGTGCAGCCTGACCATCAAATTTAAACTGCGCTAATTTTTCCAGCAGCACGGCAGCCTGATTGGCAGCCTGCACTGACTCCCCGGCGACTTCAAGTAAGACGTTAAGCTTAACGGCGTCAATACGGATGCTTTCCTCTTTTGCCGGTGCGTTTTGCTTGATGTCTGCTGCCGACAGCGAAGTTTTGATCGCCTCGGCTTCTTCTTTAATGGAGGCAGGTGGCGCAGCGGTTTCGTTGCTTACCACTGGTGCGGCGGCAACGGCTTCCGGCAGGGTGCCGGGGGGCGTTACGGCGCGGAAGTACGATTCCCAGTCAGGTTCACCATTTGCACCGACGGGCGCTGTGGCGGTGACAGGCGCCGCGACTGCAGTCGGGGCGGCCGCTGCAACTGGTGCTGCTGGCGCTGGCTTGGCAGGCTCTGTTTTTTTGCTGCGCGCACCGCCTTCAATGGCATCGGTCAGCATTTTTTCCAGCGCCTTAGGCATGGTTGAAAGCTGCTCAGGAGGTGTGCCATTATTGAGCGCGGTGAGCTGATCAGCCACGAAGCCACTGGCTTCCAGCGCCGCTTCTATCGCTTCCGGCGTAACCGCTGCCTGCCCGGTACGCAAGGCGTCAAACAGATTTTCAGTCAAATGGCAGGCGGATACCATTGCGGTCAGGTTCATGAATCCAGCACCACCTTTGATGGTATGGAATGAACGGAACACCGCGTTGAGCGTATTCATATCGCCCGGGTTGCGCTCGAGTGAAAGCAGATGTTCTTCTACATTTGTTGCGAGGTCGAGCGCCTCAACAACAAATTCTTTGAGCATGTCATCCATTAGAATCCCAGGCTATCAAGAAGATTGTCGACGTCATCCTGTTCCAGTGCCGCGTTAGGAACAGATGGACCCTCCATCAATTCAACTGCTTTCTCTTTCAGATCAGATGGCGCGTTGTCGAGCAGGATTTGCGCCAGTTCACGTTCTACCGCTTTGTTGATCGCAACTACTTTTTTAATCAGTTGCCCAGTCAGATCCTGGAAGTCCTGCGCCATCATGATATCAAGCAGGCGGGCTTTTTCAGCGTCAGTCGACGTGAGCACAGTATTGGCGAATTCTTTAGAGTCAGCGGCAAGACTCTTGAACTCTTCGACACTCATTTTTCCGTCGAACAAATCGGTCCAGCGCTTGTCCATGGATTTGGCCTTCTTGGCCAGTTCATCCTGTTCAGGCATGCCGAGGTCAGTCGCATTGAGTACTTTATTCGCCGCCTGCTCGGTCAGTGTTGCCACATATTCGAGGCGATCCTGTGCATCTGCAACCTGAATAGCGACATCAGACAGTGAACGGTCGTAGCCAAGTTGACGCATGGAATCATGTAGCATCCTGACAACATTACCCAGGCGGTCGAACATGGGCCGGTTGGCATCCTCTTCAGAACTGCGCAAATTTAATTTGGCAGGCTGATCGCTGACTTGCAGTGTGGCTGGTGTGGTGGATTCCGCTTCCTGGGCGACAGGTGCAGGGGCAACTTCGCTGTCCTGGCGCTGGTTCGCCATTTCTTCAAATAAGGCTTCCAGATCGTCTGCTGAGTCGGTCATTTATTTATTCTCCATAATCGCTGTGACTTTTGTGCAATTTTTCCACAAATATCATGGGCTGGTATTAATTTCTGGCAAAGGGAAAGCAAACTGAGGGCGCCATGATCCTGGATTGGGTTGGAGTCATTCTTTGTCCTTATCGAATTCAACAAGTATGGCGTTCAAGCAAAATAATCTTCACATCATAGTAGCAGGAGTTTATGACAGAGTAACCTACAGCAACAAAAATTATCATGCTTTTGTTGAATAAATACAGTTCAGTTGAGATTTTCCAACCTGCTTTGCAGATATTGCTCAGGAGTTTCGATAGAAAATAGTCCCATTTTGCGTACGCGTTTGGCTAATTTAAGCAGCGCTTTATCTTTAGTGATCAAAACTTTGGCCGCACCATCACGAGCCGATTCAAGAAATTTCTGATCATCTTTATCCTTGCAGACTGGCAGCACAATCTGCGGTGCACTATCTGTTTCTATGATGTGAATGTGCTGATCAAATGCTGCAAGGATGTTGGCGCGGGTGTCTTCAGTAATCGGCAAATGGGGATAGCGTAACACCGCCAGCCATTCATCCTTGCATTCTTGCCTGGCGATCGCCTGAACCCGGTGTGACACCAAATCATCCAGTAAATCCTGCCAGCGCGGATCGCGGAATACAAACAGGTCCAGACAGACATTGGTGTCAATGACGATGCGCTTAGGTATCATGTCGCTCATTTTCTTAATTCAATAAAATTATGTTGATCGTATTATCGCCTGCAAAGAGTCTGGACTTCGAAAAAAAAGCACCTGTCGCGACCATGACTGAACCTCTGTTGCTGGATCAGGCAGAATTGTTGATTCGCCGTATGCGTGAAGTATCTGCTTTGGAATTGCAGCAGTTGATGGCAATTTCCCCGGCGCTGGCCGCATTGAATGTGCAGCGCTTTCAAGATTGGCAGGTACAGCCTGACCAGGCGCGCATTAAGCAGGCCGTGTTTGCGTTCAATGGGGATGTCTATGATGGTTTGTCGGCGGCAAGCTTGCCCGCAGCACGTATGGATTATCTGCAATCGCATGTTCGTATCTTATCTGGCTTATACGGTGTGTTGCAGCCCTTCGATGCATTGCAGCCTTATCGCCTGGAGATGGGAACTGCATTGCAGAATGTGCGTGGTCGCAATCTGTATGCGTTTTGGGGTGACCGTGTCAGTCAGCAGATCAACCACCAGCTTGCACAGCTCAAACTGAAGACAGTACTTAATCTCGCCTCTGAAGAGTATTTTAAGGTCATAAAAAATAAGGCTTTAGACGCAGATGTGCTGACGCCGGTGTTTCAGGACTGGAAGGGCGGGCAGTATAAAGTGATTTCTTTCTTCGCTAAGCGTGCCCGTGGTTTGATGGCGCGTTACTGCGTAGAGCACCGCGTGCAGGATGCGATTGCCTTGCGCGGATTTGATCTGGATGGCTATCGTTTTGTGGAGGAAGAATCCTCTCCGTCACGCATGCTGTTCCGGCGTAAGCGTGATGTTTGAGCGCGCTGGAGAGCTGATGCTGCTTACTGAGTCTGTTATGGTGCTGAAATAAAAATGGCCAGCGGTATTGCTGGCCAATTTTTCTTGTATCAGACGGAATTACCAGAATTTCCACCACGCGGAGCGGTTTTTTGCGTTGCCGGTCAGATAGGCACTTTGTGGAAAGTTCTTCAGGAAGACACGATTAGCATCGTCACGCAGGTCTGTCATGCCTAAAGAATCGTAGGATTTCACCAGAATAAACATCGCTTCTTCGATGGCGGGCGCGTCTGGATACTCAGTAATGGCTGACTGAGCCCGGTTTGCAGCTGCCAGATAGGCGCCACGGCGGTGGTAGTAGCGAGCAACATGTACGTCATACTGAGCGAGCGCATTGACCAGGTACTTCATGCGCGACAGTGCATCCGGTGTGTATTTACTATCCGGGAATTGCGTCACTAACTGTTTAAATGCATCAAACGAATCGCGTGAAGCTTTAGGGTCGCGCTCAGTGATGTCCTGGTTAGCCAGGAAATTCAGCAAGCCTAGCTGATCATTGAAGGTAATCAAGCCACGCAGATAGTACATGTAATCAAGATTGGCATGATTTGGATGCAGCTTGATAAAGCGCTCCACCGCGGCTAATGCCTGGGCCTGATCGCCCTGCTTGTAGTACGCGTAGGCAGTATCCATCTGTGCCTGTTGGGCATAAGTGCCGAAAGGGAAGCGTGATTCCAGCTTTTCAAAGTACTGAATTGCTTTTTCATACGAGCCACTCGCCATTTCATCTTTGGCTTCAGCGTATAATTTTGCTGCTGACCAGGTTTTGGTCTCGTCACCCTTATCACCCAAGGTACCACACCCACTGACAGCCAACGACGTGGCGAGCGCCAGAACCAGCATTTTCAAAGATTTTATGTGCATAAATTTGTGCATGAGCAGGAAAACAATTTACGGATTATAGCCGATGGCAAAAAATGTGAAACAAACTACGACAGTCATTTTGACAGATTCTTCGCTCAATTCCTCTTTTATTGAGGCGATTGAACTCGAAAATGATGAGGAGCTGTCTGCAGACCCGGATGCGGTTGCTGAAACGATAGAACTCAAACTGACTTCAGATGCATGCGGCGAACGCTTGGACAAGACCATCTCTAAACTGGTTCCTGAATATTCGAGAAGTCGTATCCAGCAGTGGATAGAAGCGGGCTTCGTCAGTGTTGACGGGCAGCCTGGTAAAACCAAGATGACCATGCTGGGCGACGAAAAAATCCTGATTCAGCCACAGGCCGCCCCCGATGAGCATGCCTATGCGCCGGAGGTAATTGATCTTGATGTCGTATATGAAGATGAGGCGCTGATCGTGATTAATAAGCCGGCAGGGATGGTGGTGCACCCGGCTGCCGGAAACTGGTCGGGTACTTTGTTGAATGCCTTGCTGTATCGCTGGCCGCAGCTGGCGGGGGTGCCACGTGCCGGTATCGTACATCGACTGGATAAAGACACTTCAGGTTTGATGGTAGTCGCAAAAACGCTTATCGCACACACCGATTTGGTGCGTCAGCTGCAAGAGCGCACCGTGAAACGCGAATATTATGCACTGGTGTGGGGTACGCCGAATTTGTCAGGCACAGTTGATGCTGCTATGGCAAGGCATCCACGTGACCGCATTAAGATGGCTGTCTCGAAAAGCATCGTTGCCAAACCAGCGATTACCCATTATCAGCGCATAGGCGTTGGTATGCTGGAGAAGTTTCCGGTCAGTCTGGTCGCATGCCAGCTTGAGACGGGCCGTACGCATCAGATACGGGTGCATATGCAGTCTTTGGGCTTCGCGCTGGTCGGTGATCCTTTGTACGGCAAACAGCATTTGGCGCGATTCTTTTCCCGCCAGGCGTTGCAAGCCCGCCGCCTGGGTCTGATTCATCCTGTCACCGGTGACGATTGCGAATGGCAAGTCCCTGTCGCTGAGGATTTCTCAGCGTTACTGACACAGGCTGGCATCTCTCTGCCTGAGTAAGACCATGGATATCCTGCGTGACGATCTGATTATTCCTGCATGGCCAGAATTACCTGCTCACATCACCGCGTTCAGTACAACCCGCCGTGGCGGCGTCAGTCTGGGTGCATATAGTGATGTTGCGGGGCAGGGGGGGCTCAACCTGGGTGACCATGTTGGTGACCAGCCCCATGCTGTGATTGAAAACAGAAAACGCCTTTCTGCACATTTTTCATCTGATGTCATATTTTTATCACAAGTTCATGGCATCATTGTTGCTGAAGCGGAATTGTTGCAACCCGGAATGCAAGCCGATGCGGTTATTGCATCGACCAAGGGGCAAGTTTGTGCGGTGATGACGGCAGATTGTCTGCCAGTGTTGTTCTGTGATCAGGCCGGAGCGGTTGTGGCTGCGGCTCATGCGGGATGGCGTGGTCTTGCTGGTGGCATATTGGAGAGAACCGTTGTTGCGATGCGGCAGAAAGGGGCTGGCGACATTTCAGCCTGGTTGGGGCCAGCCATAGGTCCACGCGCATTTGAGGTAGGTCAAGAGGTTGTTGACACATTTACTTTTAAAAATGATCATGCTATACATTGCTTTACTGAAATTTCTCATGGTCCCACTGGACGTAAATATGTAGCCGATATCTACGCACTTGCCCGTCTGGAGTTGGCGTGTAGCGGGGTGAAACAGGTCGCAGGTGGCCAGTGGTGTACGGTTGAAGACGCCGGTCATTTTTATTCTTACCGGCGTGACGGGGTGACTGGGCGGATGGGAAGTTTTATTTCTATCGTTTAAGTACTTATTAAGTGCTTAATTAAGTGTTTAAGGGGGACTTTTACGACGAATGGAAATTGCCATCTTTTTTGTGCTCCGCGGAAATTCTTTGCTGCATTGCAGCTATTCTTTGCTCCTTGGTACGCTTGCGTTGTGGTGAGCGCATCAGGTATAAAAGGATAGAAAGGGGGACAACGCAGTACATGATGAAGGTCATGATGCCGGCGACTATCGATGTCTCCGTCATCGCCATCAAAAGAACGACGTAAATCCAGGCAATAGAAATGATATTGAGCACTGTGTTGTATCCGGAAGCTGAAAATTTTTTGTCGAACATTACCCGAAAATCAGGAGTCACGCATGAAGACCTTTGATCCTCAAGCTATGTACTCCGAATGGATGTCACAGCTAGCGAACCAAAAACCTTGGCAGGAGTGGGTGAAGCCTGCGAATTCATTGACAGATCTGCCTGTCATGGATGTTCTGAAAGAAGCCGGCGCAAAGATAGATCCCGCGTTATTCACCAAGTTGCAATCCCAGTATATGCAGGAATTCGGGCAGCTGTGGCAAGATTTTACGCTGTCTAAGCTCCCGACTTTAAATGACCGTCGTTTCTCAGCGGCAGACTGGCAAAATCATGCAATGCATGCATACAGTGCAGCCAGTTACTTACTGAATGCGCGATTTTTGCTGGCCTTGGCAGAGGCTGTTGATGCGAATCCTAAAACTAAGCAGAAAATAAATTTTGCGGTACAGCAAATGATTGACGCGATGTCGCCCGCCAATTTCCTGGTGACGAATCCGGAAGCGCAAACCAGGCTGATAGAAAGTAAGGGTGAGAGTCTGGCAAAAGGCATCAGTCAGATGTTGGCAGATATGCAGAAGGGGCGCATCTCACAGACCGACGAGTCGGCATTTGAGGTGGGTAAAAATGTAGCGACTACGGAAGGTAACGTCGTCTTTGAAAACCGCCTGTTTCAGCTGATTCAATACACACCGCTGACCAAGACGGTACATCAGCGTCCTTTGCTGATGGTCCCGCCATGCATCAATAAATTTTATATTCTTGATCTCCAGCCTGAAAATTCAGTGGTGCGTTATGCCGTCGAGCAAGGGCACACCGTGTTCCTGGTTTCGTGGGCAAATCCCGATGAACATCTGGATCAGGTGACCTGGGATGACTATATCGAAGAAGGAGCCATCAAGGCTTTGGAAGTCGCATGTGCGATCAGTAAACAAGCTCAGGTCAATGCATTCGGTTTCTGCGTAGGTGGGACTATCGTTTCAACCGCACTGGCTGTGTTGGCTGCGCGAGGCGAGCATCCGGCCAGCAGCCTGACTTTGTTGACGACCTTGCTAGACTTTTCCGAGACCGGTGTGCTGGATGTTTTCGTTGATGAGATGCAGGTCGCGATGCGTGAGCAGACCATAGGTAAGAAAGGTTTGTTGCCAGGACGCGATCTCGCCAGTACCTTCTCCAGCCTGCGCGCAAATGATCTGGTTTGGAATTATGTGCAGTCGAATTACCTGAAAGGTGAGGCGCCGCCGCCATTTGATTTGTTGTACTGGAATTCTGACAGTACCAACTTGCCAGGCCCTATGTTTTGCTGGTATCTCCGCAATACCTATCTTGAAAACAAGCTAAAAGTGCCAAATGCTTTACAGGTCGCTGGTGAACACGTCGATTTAGGTTTGATCGATACCCCATGCTTTATTTATGGTTCGCGTGAAGACCACATCGTGCCCTGGCAGGCAGCGTTTGCTTCTTTAGCCTTACTCAATCCGGCTCAGCGTGAACGCAATGTTTTTGTGTTGGGCGCATCGGGCCATATCGCCGGTGTGGTGAATCCTCCGGCTAAAAAGAAACGTAGCTATTGGCTGAATGAAGATCGTCAGCAAACTGTGGCGGATGCATGGTTGGCTGCCGCAACGGAACATGCCGGCAGTTGGTGGCCGGTTTGGGCAGAGTTTCTGTCTACACATGGTGGCAAGATGGTTAAAGCGCCAGTTCAGCCAGGCAATACGCAATTTAAAGCAATTGAGGCAGCGCCAGGACGTTATGTCAAAGTCCGGGCGGCGTAGGTCAGGGTAGCTATTTAGTGGATGTTTGAGAATTTTATTTATTCAGGAGAACAAAAATGACAAAACGTATTGCGTATGTAACTGGCGGGATGGGTGGGATTGGTACCTCGATTTGCCGTCGTCTGTGTCGCGAAGGTTTTACAGTAGTCGCCGGATGTGGTCCAAATTCTCAGCGTCGTGAAAAATGGCTGGCTGATATGCGCGCCGAGGGGCTCGATATTCATGCGTCTGAAGGAAATGTTTCCGACTGGGACTCCACCAAGGCGGCATTTGATTTGGTAAAAGCGGAAATCGGTGAGATCGACGTGTTGGTGAATAACGCTGGTATCACACGCGATGGTCAGTTCCGCAAGATGAGCAAGGCAGATTGGGATGCGGTGATGGACACTAACCTGAACTCGCTGTTCAACGTCACAAAGCAAGTGATAGAAGGCATGGTAGATCGTGGTTGGGGCCGTATCATTAATATTTCTTCGGTCAATGGCCAGAAGGGACAGTTTGGTCAAACCAATTACTCCACAGCAAAAGCCGGTATTCATGGCTTCTCTATGGCGTTGGCGCAGGAAGTGGCAACAAAAGGTGTGACAGTCAATACTGTTTCGCCTGGCTATGTGGGTACCGATATGGTGCGCGCAATTCGTCCTGACGTACTGGAAAAGATCGTTAGCGGCATCCCGGTGAAACGCCTTGCTGAGCCGGAAGAAATCGCTTCTATCGTGGCGTGGATTGCATCTGATGAGGGCGGCTACGCAACTGGCTCAGACTTCTCCATCAATGGTGGTTTGCATATGGGTTAAGCCTATTGCGGTGTCGCCGCCTGAGTTGTTGTCGTGGCACCGCAGTATGTACGTATATTTTTACAGGTAGTTTGTTGCAATGCGGTAAAATAAGTTAACCAGGCCAATCCGGTGCTGTTGCGCCAGATTGGCCTGACTGAGAAATTTATTTTTTTTAAAAGAATCATAATTTAGGGGACAAACAGAGTGGGCTAGGTTGTGGCAGCTACTCTGCTTGCTGAGTCAAATCCGGTTTCGTTGCAAATGACCGGGAGCCGTTTTATCACTTGAGATTTCAATGAACAGCGCAAAAAAAACCACGCAGCATTTGATCAAGAAATATCCTAACCGCCGTTTGTATGACACACAAACCAGCAGCTATATTACCTTGGTGGATGTTAAGCAGTTTGTATTGGAAAACGATGATTTTGCAGTGGTTGATGCAAAAACCGGTGAGGATTTAACCCGCAGCATATTGTTGCAGATTATTCTGGAGGAAGAGGCCGGTGGTCAGCCTATGTTCTCGAGTGCCGTGCTGTCGCAAATTATTCGCTATTACGGCCATGCCATGCAGGGGATGATGGGATCTTATCTGGAAAAGAACGTACAGGCTTTCATCGATATTCAAAATAAACTGGCGGAAAATTCCAAGGGTATTTATGAAGGTAAGCCGTTCAGCCCGGAAATGTGGACCCAGTTTATGAATGTTCAGGGGCCAATGATGCAGGGCATGATGGGTAACTATATCGAGCAAAGTAAGCACCTGTTCATCCAGATGCAGGAGCAAATGCAGAGTCAGGCCAAGAATATGTTTAATGCATTTCCTTTCAATCCTGAAGACCCAAATAAAAAGTAAAGTATTGGAGTCAGCCCTTAAGCTGCTGATTTTTCAGGAAAAACAGCTCCTGAACGGGTAAATAAATGCGGTAACAGGTACAATAGCGGATTCGCTCTTGTACCTTTTTTGTTTTTAAAGCATTTATGTCTATCACTGAAATTCGTCGTCAGGACGCCGCGTCCAGCCCTAAAGTGGGCTTTGTTAGTCTGGGTTGTCCGAAGGCCTTGGTCGATTCTGAACAGATTCTTACTCAATTACGTGCAGAGGGTTACGATACCGCGAAGTCCTATGACGGTGCTGATCTCGTGATTGTCAATACCTGTGGCTTTATCGATGCTGCGGTTCAGGAGTCGTTGGATGCGATCGGTGAGGCGTTGGCTGAGAACGGCAAGGTGATCGTTACCGGTTGTCTGGGTGCCAAAAAGGATGCAGATGGCAAGGATATGATTCAGTCTGTCCATCCTAAGGTATTGGAAGTTACTGGCCCACACGCTGTGGGCGAAGTGATGGCTGCCGTCCACAAGCATTTGCCTAAACCGCATGAGCCATTTATCGATCTGGTGCCGGCGCAGGGAGTGAAGCTTACGCCTAAACATTTTGCATATCTGAAAATTTCTGAAGGCTGCAACCACCGTTGCAGTTTCTGTATTATCCCTTCTATGCGTGGCGATCTGGTCTCGCGACCTATTGCTGACGTGATGCTGGAGGCGGAAAACCTGTTCAAGGCGGGCGTCAAAGAGTTGCTGGTAATTTCTCAAGACACCAGCGCGTATGGCGTGGATGTGAAATTCCGTACTGGCTTTTGGAATGGCAAGCCAGTTAAAACCCACATGACCCAACTGGTAGAGGCACTGGGTGAACTGGCTAAACAATATGATGCCTGGGTGCGCCTGCATTATGTTTATCCTTACCCACATGTGGATCAGATCATTCCATTCATGAATAATGGCCATGTTTTGCCTTACCTGGACGTGCCTTTACAACATGCCCATCCCGATGTGCTCAAGCGCATGAAGCGTCCGGCCAGTGGTGAAAAAAATATTGAACGCATCAAAGCCTGGCGTGAGATGTGTCCTGAAATCACCATACGCTCGACCTTCATCGCGGGCTTCCCAGGTGAAACGGAAGAAGAGTTTCAATATCTGCTGGATTTCCTGAAAGAAGCGCAAATTGACCGTCTCGGCTGTTTCGCTTACTCCCCCGTAGAAGGTGCAACGGCGAATGAAATCGCTGATCAGTTACCAGATGAAGTACGTGAAGATCGTCGCCGTCGCGTGATGGAATTGCAGGGAGAAATTTCCAAACAACGCTTGCAGGCCAAGGTCGGCAAGACTGTGCGGGTGCTGATTGATGCACTGGATCGTAGTGGCGGTATCGGCCGTAGCGCAGCCGATGCGCCGGAAATTGATGGCGTGGTCTATGTGAAGCCACCATTTGAACCGCATCGTAAGTTGAAAGTCGGCGAATTTGTGGATGTACGCATTACGGCTGCAGATGCGCATGACTTATGGGGTTCAGCGATTTAATGATGCGGGTCATAACAGTCGCTCTTGTGCACCGTCTTTGCGTGCGCCTGATTCTGGGTATGAGTTTCAGCCTTAGCCTCAGCGCATCCGCAATGCCAGCTCAGGCCGCTGCGCCTGAAACTGCTCCGGTCGCCGCAACCGTGCAGCATCCTGTATTCAAACATGCCGTAGAGTTCAGCGGCATGTTGGGGAAGCAAGTGGTACATGTCTTTCTGCGACCTAAAAAAGATGAAATCGATGGGCTGGAAGGGTATTACATTCTGAATTCGGGCAGCAAGACACCAGCAAAACGCATATTGCTGGCTGGTGAGCTCGCTGGTGATCGTATCAGCTTGGAAGAGTCGCAAGATGGCACGGAGGTATCCGGGCAATGGGATGCTGAGCTCAAAGGAGGGCAATTGACAGGAAACTGGTTGTCCGCTGACGGGAACACCAGCCTGGATTTCGTGTTGAAATTACGTAGCCCGCGTCCCGCACGGCAAGTTACAGCCAAATAATTCTGCGGCTGTCGGCGATATGCTTGTCGCAGTTCATTTTTTTTAAATATATCGTCGTTTCTCTTACAGTTTACGCGGATATTGCCGTAACTCCAGATCATGTAGGCGATCTGGAGCTTATGATGCACATTCTCACCTCGCAGGTGGCGCTCGCCACCAGTCAATCTTCCAGCCGTACTGAAGTGCTGCTATCACGTAATGGTGCCAGCGTCAGCGCGCAGGCCGTGCAGAGTCAACAGGCTTTTGCAGCATCAACGGTCCAGATTTCCGATTCAGCACAACAGCTCGCGCAAGCCGAGGCAGGTGCGGCCGCATTGAGCAGTTCTGCACTGGACCCCCATTTGCAGACCATGATTGCGTTATTACGCGAAATGTTCGGGCAAGAAGTGAATTTGCTGCAGCCTATGCAGGCAGTGGCTGCGCAACATGCCAGCTCCAGCCAAAGCTTGCAGGCATCCCAGGGTGTTCGTCAGCGGGTAGAAACGGTTGCTATCCGCGAGACCACAAGTTTGCAATTTGAAGCCAGCGGACAGGTACAGACCGCAGATCACCAGACAATACAATTCCGGTTTTCCTTTGCCTTGCAAACTGAAACCGAGTTGGTCAGGACAGTAAGGACACGTGCTGAAGCAGGTATGCGCGATCCGTTGGTACTGAATTTTTCTGGAAATTCGGTCAGCCTGAATGGCCAAAAATTAAATCTGGATTTATTCAATGATGGTCAGCAAAAAGCGATACCTATGCTGAATAATGGCGGCTATCTGGCGCGTCGCTCACATGCGTCTGATGAGATCAGTAAGGGGGCGCAGTTATTTGGCCCGGCTACTGGCGATGGATTCGCTGAACTCGCCATGCTTGATGCAGATCATAATCAATGGATAGACGCCGCAGATCCGGCTTTTGCCGAGTTGGGCATACTGAGTGCTAATCCGCAAGGAAAAGCACAATTCACACCTTTACAGGAAGCCGGAGTAGGGGCTTTATATCTGGGGCGGCTTGCAACCGAAAAGCTAATCGAGACACCGGATCAGAAACCGGCAGGTAAGCTGGGTGCCAGCGGTGTATGGTTGGGCGAGCATGGGCAGCTTGGTAGTTTGCAGCATATTGATCTGTTGGTTTAGTGCTGCTCCCACAGGTGGTTTGCAGTACAGGCATGCCATGTGTTGCAAGTGCTGTGTCCTACTCGTCTTGCTGTTTCATTTACCCGGCACATACCAGAGCGTTGCATCATTCAATGGCGCGCTTTTCGGAAGCGTTGGATTTTCCAGGCGGATCAGGCGGCGGTTTTTCAGATTCAGTCCATCTATTGCTGCTTTATGGTGTTTGAGGAAAATGGCATCCAGACTGCCGTCTTTTTGCATGATATGTAGACCTAAAGTAATCCGGTTTCTGAGTTCCTTATCCTGATGATTGAAGAAGAAATAATAAGGAAATGGGTAGTACAACAGCAAATTCTTTTCTATCGTCAGGTCAGGATGGTCGCGTTGCTGCACTTCCATTTCCCCAAGAATCTCGCCTGCGCCGCGCGGGAAGGCATCAAAGCGCCGTGCTTCCAGCATTTTAAATAACTGACCGTACGGCCCCTGAATCACGGGTATACCATGGTAATCATAGATTTGGTTATCCACCCAGCCTACACCCTGACCAAATTTCAGGTGTGTCAGATCTTCCAGATTGTGAATCCGATCAAATTTTGCCTGCTGATCTTTACGTATTATGAGTATGCGGTAGCCTAGTAGTCCTTTACGCAAGGGAATGCGGATAGGGTCAAATTCTTGCTCCAGAGCGTGGGTGCTGGGGCTCCAAATGATATTGATTCGTCGCTCATCCTGCGCCAGTTCTTTTAAATAGCGTTTTTTTGGCATCGCAATCACGCTGGGATGGCATTCGTAATCGCCAAAGCGGTAGCGGGTTTTTTCCAAAGCTACCGTTAAGATCTCGATGACATCGTTAAAGCGCGGATCATTAGGGGTTTCACCTGCAGGATAAGTGACTTGTGTGATGGCTGATGCGTACGCTGTATAAGCAGCGAACAGGAATGCGAGCAGAATAGAGATGCCGTTTCGCAGAAAAAAAAGAGGCATAAACACAGTCTGTCGTTAAAAGTGCGGGCGATGGTGGAGTGACACGGGAATTGTGAATGTAAAAATCATTGTTCTTGGAATGTGAATGCCGTTCGACTCTGAATCTGCACTAAAGTTTTAATTATTTTAAGCGGAAATCACCTACACTAGGCTTAAAAAATATAGTTCTGCGGCAATCAGAAATTTTGTCGTTTGGTAAGGGGGAGCGGCACGCGCTCTGGTGCGCGTGTGCGATATCCGGATTTATCCAGCATATAAATAATGATAGAGGAAGGTGGAATATGGATGATCAACATGAGCATGGTACCAATACCCGGCTGGCGCATACCGAATACCAGGCACCCCAGGGATTTTCTGCATTTTCCTGTGGTATACACCATGCGTCGACGGTATTGTTTAAAGACGTAGCAGCGATGCGGGCCCGCAGTTGGCAGGAAAAGACTTCGTATACGTATGGCCTGCATGGAACACCGACCAGTTTTACGCTTGAAGCAAAACTGGCTGAAATCGAAAGCGCTAAACATTGCATATTGGCTCCCAGCGGGTTGGCCGCGATTACCTTGGTCAATTTCAGCTTTCTGAAGCAGGGGGACGACGTACTGATGCCGGACAATGTGTATGGGCCGAATCGCGATCTTGGGATTTGGATGCATAAGCAATACGGCGTGATGGCCAGATTTTACGATCCTATGATAGGCGCTGGTATCTCAGATTTGATACGGGAGAATACGCGCCTGATCTGGGTTGAGGCGCCGGGTTCAGTATCGATGGAAGTGCCTGACGTGCCGGCGATTTGCACTGCTGCACATGCACGTGGCGTGTTGGTTGCACTCGATAATACCTGGTCGGCTGGTCTGGTTTTTCCTGCGTTCGAACGTGGTGTTGATATCGTGATGCAGGCCCTAACTAAATTCCAAAGTGGTGGTTCCGACGTATTGATGGGCGCGGTATTGACGCGTGATGAAGCCTTGTTTCAAAAACTGCAGACCACACATATGCGGCTGGGCTTCGGTGTTGGTATGGACGATGTTTATCTGGTATTACGTAATTTGCCTAGTATGAAGTTGCGGTTTGATGCGCATGACCGCAGTGCACGTGAACTGGCGAGCTGGTTGCAAGCCCGTCCTGAAATCCAAAAAGTATTACATCCTGCCTTACCATCTTGTCCTGGTCACGATGTGTGGAAACGGGATTTCCATGGTGCTGCAGGCTTGTTTTCCGTGCTGTTTGATACGCGTTACAGTGAGGAGCGGACCGATCGCTTCGTCGACAGTCTGAAGTTGTTTGGTATTGGCTTTAGCTGGGGTGGGGCACACAGTCTGTGTATTCCATATCGCATAGAACAGATGCGGGATCGTTGGAAAGAGAAGGGCAATTTAGTCCGTTTTTATGTCGGACTTGAAGATACTCAGGACCTGATCGCGGATGTGGAACAGGCCCTGGCACAGTTGTAACTGATTATTTGCTGGCTGCTGCATCGGATGCGGCAGCAGCTGGCGGCGTGACAACAGGTGCTTCAGCGCTGGCGCTGGCTGACGCTGAATGGACTTCAGTCGGATTGTGTGCACCTGCTTCGCCTTGCATATCGACCTTATCGCCCGCTTTGAAAATCAGAAACAAAGCAGCTGCTGCAAAAACGATAAAACCAACCAGAATTTTCCACATAATAGTCTCCGTATCAGGATATTTGTTCATTGCCCTATCTTGCAACGACACTTGTTGCAAGCGCATGAGTCCAGACTATCCTGAGTTCCTTACAGCTTCCTTGCAACTTGAAAAAGCATATTTGTCAAAGATGCTTATCTCATGCAGCTTAGTCAGCGTAGATGCATTCGTTCGTGAGTAGGTGAAGGATAGGCTTGTCGCTTGGGCATTATCGGTAGCGGCGAAAAAAAACCTCCGCATCGCGGAGGTTTTTAAACTGATATATGAGGCCAATCAGGCGGACAGCAATTGACGCAGGACGAATGGCAGAATACCGCCATGTTTGTAGTGGTCCACTTCAATCGGTGTATCGATGCGCAGCAGAACTTTCACTTCTTGCTTGTCGCCGTTTGCGCGGGTGATCACCAGTGTGACTTCCTGTTGTGGCTTGATGTCGCTTTCTATACCTTTCAGGTCGAAAGTTTCATTGCCAGTGATGCCCAGGGAGTCAACGCTGTCGCTGCCCAGGAATTGCAGCGGCAATACACCCATACCGACCAGATTAGAGCGGTGGATACGTTCGAACGACTTGGCGATCACTGCTTTCACGCCCAGCAATTGCGTACCTTTAGCAGCCCAGTCACGGGAAGAACCGGTACCATATTCTTCGCCACCGAAGATCATGGTTGGTGTACCTTCAGCGATGTATTTCATCGCTGCGTCGTAGATCGACATCTGTTCGCCAGTTGGCTGGAACAATGTTTCGCCGCCTTCGACGCGAGAGCCATCTTCACGCGCAGGTATCATGAGGTTTTTGATACGTACGTTAGCGAAGGTGCCGCGCATCATGATCTCATGGTTGCCACGACGGGAACCGTAAGAGTTGAAGTCTGCTTTCAGTACGCCATTTTCTTTGAGCCATTTACCGGCTGGGCTGGATTCTTTGATCGAGCCTGCTGGGGAGATATGGTCAGTGGTGATGGAGTCGCCGAATACGCCCAATGCACGTGCGCCGGAAATGCCATTTGCCGCTGCTTTTGGTTCCATCGTGAAGTCAGCAAAGAATGGTGGCTCTGCAATGTAAGTGGACGTTGGCCAGTTGTAGACTTCGCCTTCTGCCACGCCTTTGATGTTTTCCCACAGCTTGCCTGGTGCGCCTTTCACATCCGCGTAGTTCTCTTTGAACGTTTTGGAGTTCATCGCGAATTTCATGAGCTTGTTGATTTCTTCGCTGGTTGGCCAGATGTCGCCCAGGAAAATATCCTTGCCTTTGACGCGGCCAACTGGCTCAGTCATCAGGTCTTTTGTGACATTGCCGGCGATCGCGTAAGCAACGACCAG
The DNA here is from genome assembly GCF_014284365.1 of Cognatundibacterium rugosum. GTDB lineage: Bacteria > Pseudomonadota > Gammaproteobacteria > Burkholderiales > Burkholderiaceae_D > Undibacterium > Undibacterium rugosum. The sequence goes on along the minus strand of NZ_JACOGG010000023.1, from coordinate 18,785 downwards.
TGGTGGCGATGCCAGGAAGTTGGAGCGGATATTCGGATGAATACGCGCTTCAAAGTTACGGTTACCGGACAACACAGCAGCTGCCACGATATCGTTAGCAACGATCGCTTCGTTCATCGCAGGCGTCAGATCGCCCGCGTTACCGATACAGGTGGTGCAGCCGTAAGCTGTCACGCCGAAGCCCAGTTTTTCCAGGTATGGCAACAGGCCAGCTGCTTCCAGATACTTGGTTACCACGCGCGAGCCAGGAGCCAACGATGTTTTGATATGGGTCGGTACTTTCAGACCGGCTTCAACAGCCTTCTTAGCGACCAGACCTGCTGCCAGCAAGACGCTTGGGTTGGAGGTGTTGGTGCAGGAAGTAATCGCAGCTATCAGTACGTCGCCGTTTTTAACTTTGATACCGTCCGCATTGGTGTATTCTTTAGCCAGATCGTCAGCATTTTTGTTGAAGCCGTTTTCTGCTACCGGTTTAGAGAACAGGTCAGCGAAAGTAGATTTCACATTGCCGATTTCAATACGGTCCTGAGGACGTTTCGGGCCCGCCAGGGAAGGTGCTACTGTGGCCAGATCCAGAGACAATTCTGTGGTGTAGTCGATGTCGCCTTTTTTCGGGATACCGAACATCTTCTGGGCTTTGAAATAGCCTTCGAATGCGTCGATTTCTGCCTTAGTGCGGCCCGTGCCTTTGAAGTAGTCGATCGTTGCTTCATCAACCGGGAAGAAGCCCATGGTTGCGCCGTATTCAGGTGCCATGTTAGCGATGGTTGCGCGATCTGTCAGGGACAGGGAGCGTGTGCCTTCGCCGAAGAATTCAACAAACTTACCAACGACTTTTGCTTTACGCAGTAATTCTGTGATTGTCAGTACCAGATCGGTTGCCGTTACGCCTTCACGCAATGCGCCGGTCAGGTTCACACCAACTACGTCAGGTGTGAGGAAGTAAACTGGCTGACCCAGCATACCGGCTTCCGCCTCGATACCACCAACGCCCCAGCCGACTACGCCGATACCATTGATCATGGTGGTGTGGGAGTCTGTACCGACCAGTGTGTCGGGATAGTAGACGTCGTTTTTCTTCGCATCTTTAACTTTGTGTACGCCACGTGCCAGGTATTCCAGATTGACCTGGTGGACAATACCGAAGCCTGGGGGAACCACGCCGAAAGTGTCGAATGCCTGCATACCCCATTTCATGAACTGATAACGTTCATTGTTACGGGAGAATTCCAGTTTCATGTTCAAGTCCAGCGCTTTCTTTTCGCGGAAATGATCGATCTGAACGGAGTGGTCAACGACCAGATCAACTGGAACCAGTGGTTCGATATTTTTTGGGTTTTTGCCTTGCTTTGCTGCGACGTTACGCATCGCTGCCAGATCTGCCAGCAGAGGAACGCCGGTGAAGTCCTGCAGAACAACGCGGGAAACGACGAAAGGAATTTCGTCAACACGGGCAGCAGTAGCGCCCCAGTTGGCTAATTGCTTGACGTGTTCTTCAGTGACTTTTTTACCGTCGCAGTTACGCAGAACAGATTCCAGAACCACGCGGATAGAAACTGGCAAACGGGAGATTTTAACGCCCAGGGATTTTTCCAGTGCTGGCAAAGAGAAGAACTTGCCTTTCTTCGTGTCTGAAATCTTAAAATCTTTCAGGGTTTTGAATGCATCTTGGTACGCATTTTGGCTCATGGCTGTTCCTTATTTTTACAAATATCAACGATCAAAACATGCTAACTACAGAAAGGCCCTGAATCATGCTGATGTTGAAGTTTCCGTTGATCAGGGCTTAAAACAAAATCGGTACAGCTTATTTCACCTGGGATTGCACTTCGCCGGCCGCAGGTGTGGCGGCAGCAGTTTCTGCCAGTTCCGGGTCCGTCGTTTTGCATTCATTGGCGAGTTGTTGGCCTTTACGTGAATCCAGTAACAAGCCTTTGGATGGAATGCCGATAAATACAAAGCCGGCTTTGCGGTTTTCAAAACGATTGGCGCCGGTCGAGGTTTCAATGCGCTTCATGCGGTACAGTTGTTTTTTCCAACGCAGTGCAACGTGATCCGGATCTTCAGCGTTGGTGTACATGGTCAGACTGTTACCCAGTTCGCACTTATATTCCAGGCTGCGATGAGCAGTAATATCTGGCACGATATCATCTTCATCTTTGACTTCCGGAGCAGCAGCTTCCTTAGCTGCTTTCGCCGGTTTTGCTGCCGCTTTGCTTTTTGCAGGAGCTGTCGTCGCGTTAGCGATTGGTGCACATGCAAGTCCGCCTGCGAGCATCAATCCTGCTACGCGAATCATTAAGTCTTTCATTGAGAGTCTCCTTCAAGTAATACGTGTGCCTGAGCAGGCAATTCTTTGGCACTGAATTGTGCCCGTTTTAACACCGTCCAGTAATAACGATAACTGGCGCGGTCATGTAAGCGGCCTGCATATTGTATCGGTCCCCAGGACGTGGCACGGGCTTGCAGCAGTATGGCGCAAGCCAGTTCTGTTTCCGTGTCGCTGGGGGACATCGCGTTGACAATATGCGGAATCTGGCTTGGGTGTATGCTCCACATTCTGGTATAGCCCAGCTGGCTCAATGCTTGTGCTGCATCGCAGCCTGCGGCTGCAGGTTCGGAGATCGAAGTGCAGACATTGTGTGAGGCGACCTTGCCATAGCGGTGGCAGGCAGCAGCAATTTCCAGCTTGGCGCGCAGAATGAGCGGGTGGCTGAACTGCAGCGGGCTGCGCATGGCGTCGCCCGGTATTGCGCCGTAGTGTGAAGATACAAAATCCATGATGCCGAAAGACAGACATTCCACTTGCGGCAGGGCGGCAATCGCCATCACATCCGCCAAGGCGTCATGGGTTTCGATTAATGCATGGACAGGTAATAATTCAGTACGACCGGACTGTGCGGTGTAATGATTGATTTCAGCGATTGCTTCTGCAACCTGACGTGCTGAGCTGACTTTGGGTAAGACCAGATAGGCGAGTTTTTTCGCGGCTGCTGGCAGGATGAGTTGTAAGTCCTGGCTAAAGGCAGCATGATCTAAGTCGTGAACACGGACGCCGATGCGCTGAAAGCGGTTGTCTTCACTGTTGATCAGTTGTGCGACCAGTTTGGCGTGCGCGGCTTCATTGCCGGCGGCGGCACCATCTTCGCAATCAAACGTAATATCAAAGCAGGGGCCCAGTTCTGACTGTAGCTGCATCGACTTGCGCATCAGTTTTTCAGAGCCGGCGTAATGATCACATACCGGTAACATAACCGGGGTCAGCTGGTCTTGAAATAATACTTGAGATGGATGCATCAGTCGGCGAGGGCGGAAGAAGTTGGGCGACTTCCTGATTGCTGAAGTCGCCCTGATTACGATTAACCTACGAGGTGTTTGACACCGTCACGCTCTTCTTGCAATTCTTTGAGTGTGACGTTGATACGCTCGCGGGAGAATTCGTCGATTTCCAGACCTTGAACAATGGTGTATTCGCCATTGACAGTAGTCACTGGGAAGCCAAACATGGTGCCTTCAGGGATGCCGTAAGAGCCATCAGAAGGGATACCCATGGTAGTCCATTTACCGTTTGTGCCCAGCACCCAGTCACGTACGTGATCGATCGCAGCGTTGGCTGCGGAAGCGGCGGAAGACAAGCCGCGTGCTTCGATGATCGCTGCGCCACGCTTGCCTACTGTAGGCAGGAATACGTCTTTATTCCATTCGTGGTCATTGATCATGTCTTTAACAGATTCGCCACCGATAGTTGCGAAACGGTAGTCTGCATACATGGTTGGAGAGTGGTTACCCCAAACGCACAGTTTTTCGATGTCGGCAACAGCTTTACCTGTTTTAGCAGCGATCTGTGACAGTGCGCGGTTGTGATCCAGGCGCAGCATTGCAGTGAAGTTTTTCGCTGGCAGGCTAGGGGCGGATTTCATGGCGATGTAAGCATTGGTGTTGGCTGGATTGCCGACTACCAGTACTTTGACATTGCGCGACGCAACTGCATCCAGTGCTTTACCTTGTACAGTGAAGATCTGTGCATTGGCTTCCAGCAGGTCTTTACGTTCCATGCCTGGGCCGCGTGGACGTGCACCAACCAACAAAGCAACGTCAGCATCTTTGAATGCTGTCATCGGGTCGCTGTGTGCAGTCATACCAGCCAGCAGTGGGAATGCGCAATCGTCGATTTCCATCATGACGCCTTTGAGCGCTTTTTGCGCTTTTTCGTCTGGGATTTCAAGCAATTGCAGGATGACGGGCTGGTCTTTGCCCAGCATATCGCCGTTGGCAATACGGAACAAAAGGGAATAGCCGATTTGGCCGGCAGCGCCGGTAACCGCTACGCGCATTGGGGATTTCGCCATGATGCTTCTCCGAAGTGGTAAAAAAACGATGTTCAACATGCCGCTGCTTGCGTGCGGCCGGGTGCAAATGCGCAATGATACTGCCGAAATTGCTAACAGTCAGCCGAAATTGATGTGAATCATCTTCTTCAGCCTTTACATTGTACGTCTTCGCGCTATATTGCTCGGTAGGGTTTGACTTCCTTTGGTCCCTGCCTGATTAATCGTACGGGAGTTTAGGTGTTGTGGTCTGCTGTGTCAATCACTATCTTATGTCTTATATAAGACATATCACTTATCAGTTTGCTCTGGACGAAGTGGGTGCTTTTGTGGTGAAATTGCGGACTATGACTTCAACTACGCCAAATGCCAATAGTTATTCCGCCAATGCCGCAAGTTCCGGCGCAGGTGTTGCTGTGTCCACGGCTGGCAATTCACCTACTTTCAGTCCGTTGTATCAGCAGATTAAGGCTTTAATTACGCAGAGCTTGCAATCGGGCGAGTGGAAGCCGGGTGAGTTGATACCCAGTGAGATCGAGCTGGCTGCGCGCTTTAAAGTCAGTCAGGGCACAGTACGTAAGGCGATTGATGAGTTGTCGGCGGAAAATCTGGTTGTGCGGCGGCAGGGTAAGGGTACCTTTGTTGCGACTCACCATGAGGCGCGCGCGCAATTCCGTTTTTTGCGTCTTGCTCCTGATGAAGGTGTTCCGCATTACCCGGAAAATAAAATCATTGAAGTCAAGCGCTTGCGTGCGCCTGCGGAGGTGGCGCGTTTGCTGGAAATTAAATCCGGTGATTCTGTGGTTTTTATTCGTCGCGTGCAGTCCTTTTCCGGTGTGCCCACGATTTTGGATGATTTGTGGTTGCCCGGTTCAATTTTTAAGGGGCTCACGGCTGAGCGCCTGAATGAGTACAAAGGGCCGATGTACGGCTTGTTTGAAACGGAATTTGGCACGCACATGATACGCGCCTCGGAACAGATACGGGCTGTTTGTGCAGATGCAGCAGTGGCTGAGTTGCTGCAGTTGCCGCCTGGCGCTCCGTTGTTGAATGTGGAGCGGGTTTCCTATACCTATGGTGATAAGCCGGTTGAGTTGAGGCGCGGGCTTTATCTGACTCAGCACCATCATTATCGCAATGAATTAAGTTGATTTTGCATATAAGCTTATGTCGTTTTGCATTGCTTCCGGCGGGATCTCGTGAAACGGTTTAAGATAGTGATGTTTTCGTGCAACTCAAGTTTTTCTTGGTGCAATGCACCAAATCGGCGAAAATAAGAAGATTTGTGTAACAGACTAGTTAATGGGGAGATTATTTATGTCTGAAGTAGTGAAAAGTGGGCGACGTCACGGAGTGATGCGCCTGGTTGATGCGACAGGATACCGATTGCCACTCGCTGGCGTTGTATCTATTCTGCATCGTATCAGTGGCATGCTGATGTTCTTTCTGCTGCCGTTTATTCTGTGCCTGCTCGATAAGAGTCTGGCGTCTGAATATGGATTCTACGCAATCCGCAGCCTGACCTCCGGTTGGTTTGTAAAGTTGGTGATATTGGCGCTGGTCTGGGCTTATCTGCACCACTTCTGCGCTGGCGTTCGTCACTTGTTCATGGATTTACACTATGGTCTCGATAAGCATACTGCGCGCAAATCCGCAGCAAGTGTGCTGGCAGTCAGCCTGACTCTGGCTGCGCTGATAGGCTTGAAATTGTTTGGAGTATTCTAAAAATGGCAAATAACAACATCGGCCCGAAACGCCTCGTTGTCGGCGCACATTACGGCTTGCGTGACTGGCTGGCGCAGCGTGTAACGGCAATCGTGATGGCGCTGTATACCGTGCTGTTGCTGGTTCTGTTTCTGACCGGCAGTAATTTTAGCTATGAAGGCTGGGCGGGTATTTTCGCTCATCAGTGGTTCAAGATGGCGACTTTTGCTGTCATCGTTTGCCTGCTGTATCACGCTTGGGTAGGTTTGCGTGATGTATGGATGGATTATGTAACCAGTAACGTATTCGTTCGTCTGGTATTTCAGGTTGCCACCATCTTGTGGCTGGTTGCTTGTGCTGGTTATGCAGCACAGATTTTGTGGAGAGTATAAACGTGGCTGCAATTAAATCCACAATTCCTACCCGTCGTTTTGATGCGGTAATCGTCGGTGCCGGTGGTTCAGGTATGCGTGCCTCGCTGCAATTGGCTGAGGCTGGTCTGAATGTCGCGGTATTGTCTAAAGTATTTCCTACCCGTTCGCACACAGTGGCAGCGCAGGGTGGTATCGGTGCATCACTCGGCAATATGTCCGAGGACAACTGGTACTGGCATATGTTCGACACCGTCAAAGGTGGCGACTACCTGGGCGACCAGGATGCGATCGAATTTATGTGTCGCGAAGCACCGAAAGTGGTCTACGAATTAGAGCATTTCGGTATGCCTTTCGACCGTAATGCGGACGGCACCATTTATCAGCGTCCATTCGGCGGCCATACTGCCAATATGGGTGAAAAACCTGTACAGCGCGCTTGCGCGGCAGCTGACCGTACTGGTCACGCTCTGTTGCATACCCTGTATCAGCGTAACGTACGTGCGCGTACTCACTTCTTTGTGGAGTGGATGGCGATCGATATCATCCGTGATCAGGATGGTGATGTGCTGGGTGTGGTGGCGCTGGAAATGGAAACCGGCGAAGTCATGATGTTGCAAGCAAAAACAACGCTGTTCGCAACGGGCGGTGCTGGTCGTATTTTTGCGGCTTCTACTAATGCCTTCATTAATACCGGTGACGGTATGGGTATGGCAGCACGTGCAGGCTTGCCTTTGCAGGATATGGAATTCTGGCAATTCCACCCAACCGGTGTTTCCGGCGCGGGTGTGTTGATTACCGAAGGTGTGCGCGGTGAGGGCGGTATCCTGATCAATAGTCAGGGTGAACGCTTCATGGAGCGTTATGCACCTACATTGAAAGATCTGGCACCACGTGACTTCGTTTCCCGTTCTATGGATCAGGAAATTAAAGAGGGTCGTGGTTGTGGTCCAAATAAAGATCACGTTCTGCTGGATCTGCGTCACATCGGTGCAGACACCATCAAAAAACGTCTGCCATCCATTTTGGAAATTGGTCATAAGTTTGCTAACGTGGATGCGACTAAAGAACCGATTCCTGTGGTACCAACCATTCACTATCAAATGGGTGGTATTCCTACCAATATTCATGGTCAGGTGGTGGATTTCCGTAATGGTTCCAACCAGATCGTGAATGGTATGTATGCGATCGGTGAATGCGCCTGCGTTTCCGTGCATGGTGCGAACCGTCTTGGTACGAACTCTTTGCTGGATCTGGTGGTATTTGGTCGTGCCGCTGGTAATCACATCGTGGCGCAAAGCCTGAAAGCGAAAGAATTTAAACCTTTGCCGGCAGATGCAGCTGATAAAGCATTGTCCCGTCTGGCTAAGCTGGAATCCTCAACTGGTTCCGAGCGCGTTCAGGACGTGGCAAATGCAATTCGCAGCACCATGCAACAGTATTGTGGCGTGTTCCGTACGGATGAGCTGTTGCAGACTGGCTATCAGAAAATTATGGAAATTAACGAGCGTTGCAAGCACGTTTCTTTCAAAGATAAATCCAAAGTATTCAACACTGCGCGTGTAGAAGCACTGGAGCTGGATAATCTGATCGAAACCGCGAAAGCGACTATCACTTCTGCGGTTGCCCGTAAAGAATCACGCGGAGCGCATGCTCACCGTGATTACGAAAAACGTGATGATGAAAACTGGATGAAGCATACCTTGTGGTACACCGAAGGCAACCGCCTCGACTACAAGCCAGTCAATACCAAACCATTGACTGTTGAGACCTTCAAGCCAAAAGCTCGTACCTTCTAAAGAGAAATTGATATGGCACGTACACTGAAATTTAAAATCTATCGCTACGATCCGGATAAGGATGCAAAGCCTTACATGCAGGATCTGACTGTGACTCTGCAAGACACAGACAAGATGTTGCTCGATGCGCTGCAACGCATCAAGGCTGACGTGGATGATTCCCTGGCCTTGCGTCGTTCTTGCCGTGAAGGTGTTTGCGGCTCCGATGCTATGAATATCAATGGCAAAAACGGCCTGGCATGTACTACTAACCTGAATGAGCTGACCGAGCCTATCGTGTTGCGCCCATTGCCAGGCTTGCCGGTGATCCGTGATCTGATCGTTGATATGACGCAGTTCTTCAAACAGTACCATTCGATCAAGCCTTACCTGATCAATGAGTCCATTCCGCCTGAAAAAGAGCGTCTGCAAACTCCTGCAGAGCGTGAAGAGCTGGATGGTTTGTATGAATGTATTCTGTGCGCATGCTGCTCGACTTCCTGCCCGTCATTCTGGTGGAATCCAGATAAGTTCGTTGGTCCGGCCGGTTTGTTGCAAGCGTACCGTTTCATTGCAGATTCCCGCGATCAGGCAACCGGTGAGCGTCTGGATAATCTGGAAGATCCGTATCGTCTGTTCCGCTGCCATACCATCATGAACTGCGTTGATGTCTGCCCTAAAGGTCTGAATCCTACCCGTGCTATCGGTAAGATCAAAGAGCTGATGGTTCGTCGCGCTGTGTAAGCGGTATTCAGCGTTAATGTAAATAGAGGCGGGTGGTTTCCCGCTTCTATTTCATGCAGCTTTGTGTAGAGCTGCATGAAATAGAAAGCATCAAAAAAGAAAGTAACTATGTCTGAGCTGGCAGGTGGTTCCCATCAGGATGATCCGGTAAAACGTGCGCGACTGCGTTGGCGCGCGCGCCGGGGTTTGTTAGAGAATGATTTGATATTGACGCGTTTTCTGGATGCGCATGAAACAAATCTGAGTGATGAAGAGGTTGATGCCTTTAGTCGTCTCATGGAGTTGTCTGACAATGTGCTGATGGATTTGATTATGGCGAAGAAAGAGCCTGAGGCGGAAGTGGATCTGCCCCATGTGCACGCTTTGCTGGCCCGGCTGCGCAGTGCCTGACGGGATATGATTTTTTTTGTGTTTTTTTGATTAACGACTCACCTCTTATCTGAAGGAAGAGCCATGACTAATTCCGAAACAAAAGCAACCCTCTCATTTTCCGATGGTTCTCCATCGCTGGAAATGCCGATTTACAAAGGATCGATTGGTCCTGATGTCATCGACATCCGTAAGTTGTACGGCTCTACAGGCATGTTCACTTACGACCCAGGCTTCATGTCAACCGCTGCATGTAATTCTTCGATTACTTACATTGATGGTGATAAAGGTGAGTTGCTGTATCGTGGCTACCCAATTGAACAACTCGCAGTAAATGGCGGTGACTTCCTCGAAACCTGCTACTTGTTGTTGAATGGTGAACTGCCGAACGCCGCTGAAAAAGCAAATTTCGTTTCCACAGTGACGCGCCACACCATGGTGCACGAACAGATGCAATTCTTCTTCCGTGGCTTCCGCCGCGATGCGCATCCTATGTCTGTGCTGGTGGGTACGGTTGGTGCGCTGGCTTCGTTCTACCATGATTCTCTGGATATCAATGATGAGCGTCATCGTGAAGTGTCGGCTATCCGCCTGATCGCTAAAATGCCTACCCTGGTTGCGATGGCGTATAAATATTCTATCGGCCAACCTTTCGTGTATCCACGTAACGATCTGTCCTACAGCGCAAACTTCATGCATATGATGTTCTCTACGCCATGCGAAGAGTACAAAGTCAATGAAGTATTGGTACGCGCTTTGGATCGCATCCTGATTTTGCATGCAGATCACGAGCAAAATGCATCCACTTCGACAGTCCGTCTGGCAGGTTCTTCCGGTGCGAATCCGTTTGCATGTATCGCAGCAGGTATCGCCTGTCTGTGGGGTCCTGCTCATGGCGGCGCGAATGAAGCTGCATTGAGTATGCTGGAAGAAATTGGCAGCGTAGACAATATCCCTGAATTCATCGCCCAGGTAAAAGACAAAAACTCTGGCGTGAAGTTGATGGGCTTTGGTCACCGTGTCTACAAAAACTACGACCCGCGTGCCAAACTGATGCGTGAAACCTGCTACGAAGTGTTGAATGAGCTGGGTCTGCAGGATGATCCGCTGTTCAAACTGGCAATGGAGTTGGAACGTATCGCTCTGGAAGACGAGTACTTCGTGTCCCGCAAGCTGTATCCTAACGTTGACTTCTACTCTGGTATCGTTCAGCGCGCTCTGGGTATTCCAACTGCACTGTTCACAGGTATCTTCGCATTGGCACGTACCGTAGGCTGGATCTCTCAGTGGAAAGAAATGATCTCTGACCCTGAGCAAAAAATCGGCCGTCCACGTCAATTGTTCGTGGGCTCACCACGTCGTGACGTGCCTCCTATGGATAAACGTTAATCTTTATTTATCCATGCCGGAAAATAAAAAAGCGAGTCGGTATGACTCGCTTTTTTTTTCTGCGGTAAATATGCTATGCTTCGGCTCGAATGTAAATTTTAGATGTTTTTTCGTTTCAAAATCAAAAAGTATGTTGTTCCCAATATGTGTTTTGACTTCGTAGCGAGAATTGTTTGAAACAAGCCCTTCCCCACAACTTGATGTGCAATCCGCTAACCGGTCAGGCCGTGTCGCGGAAGGTTAGATTAACCCGCTAATCTCGCGAAACGCGAAGAAAGGTGAGCAAGATGATGCAACAATATAACGCTAACTCGTACTTGTTCGGCGGTAATGCGCCGTATGTAGAAGAGCTGTACGAAGCCTATCTGAATAATCCTGGTTCTGTTCCTGAAAACTGGCGCGCCTATTTCGACGCGATGCAGCACGTACCAGCGGTTGATGGCTCCTCCAAACCTGACGTAGCTCACGCACCTGTGGTTGCCTCCTTTGCAGAGCGCGCAAAACAGGGCCCTATCCGTACCGTGAATGCTTCCGCTGATGCAGAAATGGGTCGTAAGCGCGTCGCCGCACAACAACTGATCGCCGCTTACCGCTTCCTGGGTAGCCGTTGGGCCAACCTCGATCCGCTGCAACGCCAGGAGCGTCCAAGCATTCCTGAACTGGAACCTAGTTTTTATGGTTTTACTGATGCGGATATGGACATACAGTTCAATATCAGTAATACCTACTTCGGATCTGAAACTGCATCCTTGCGTGATCTGATTAACTCTCTGAGAGATACTTACTGCCGCTCTATCGGTGCGGAGTTCATGTACATCTCTGATCCAACTGAAAAACGCTGGTTGCAACAAAAGCTGGAATCTATCCGTTCCACACCATCGTTCACACCAGAAAAGAAAAAACATATTCTTGATCGTCTGACCGCAGCTGAAGGTTTGGAGCGCTATCTGCATACCCGTTATGTTGGTCAAAAGCGCTTCTCGCTCGAAGGTGGTGAAAGCTTTATCGCGGCGATGGACGAGACTATCCAGCGCGCCGGTGAGCGCGGTGTACAGGAAATCGTGATCGGTATGGCGCATCGTGGCCGTTTAAACGTGTTGGTGAATACCCTGGGTAAAATGCCTCAGGATTTGTTTGCTGAATTTGAAGGCAAACACGCTGATGACTTGCCAGCCGGTGACGTGAAATACCATCAAGGCTTCTCTTCTGATGTATCAACTCCAGGCGGTCCGGTCCATCTGTCGCTCGCATTTAACCCATCCCATCTGGAAATCGTGAATCCAGTGGTTGAAGGCTCCGTTAAAGCGCGTATGGACCGTCGCGGTGACAAAGACGGCGCACAAGTGTTGCCTATTCTGGTGCACGGTGATGCAGCGTTTGCAGGTCAGGGCGTTGTGATGGAAACCCTGAATCTGGCGCAAACCCGTGGTTACGGTACTGGCGGCACGGTGCATATCGTCATCAATAACCAGATCGGTTTTACGACTTCCGACCCGCGTGATGCGCGTTCCACGACTTACTGCTCCGACGTTGTGAAAATGATCGAAGCACCGGTATTGCACGTGAACGCGGATGATCCTGAGGCGGTGGTTCTGGCGACACAGATCGCGATGGATTATCGTACCGAATTCAAGAAAGACGTTGTTGTTGACATCATCTGCTACCGCAAGCTGGGTCATAATGAACAGGATACGCCTGCATTGACGCAGCCTCTGATGTACAAGAAAATCGGTCAGCATCCTGGTACACGTAAGATGTATGCAGATAAGTTAGCTGCGCAGGGTACCATTCCTGCGGACGGTGGCGATCAGATGGTCAAAGCCTTCCGTGACGCGATGGATGCCGGTAAGCACACGCATGATCCGGTGATCTCTAACTTTAAAAACAAATACGCAGTTGACTGGATTCCTTTCCTGAATCGCAAATGGACTGATGCTGCTGATACAGCGATTCCAGTGACAGAGCTGAAGCGTCTGGCTGAGCGCATTACCGTTGTACCTGAAGGCTTTAAGCCACATAGTCTGGTTGAAAAAGTGCTGGGTGACCGTGCTGCGATGGGTCGTGGCGAGGTTAATCTGGACTGGGGTATGGGGGAGCATCTGGCTTTCGCATCCCTGGTAGCATCTGGCTATCCTATCCGCATCACTGGTCAGGATGCTGGTCGCGGTACATTCGTGCATCGCCACGCGGTATTGCATGATCAAAACCGTGAACGTTGGGATTCAGGTACCTACATCCCACTGCAAAACGTCTCTGACAAACAAGCGCCATTTACTGTCATTGACTCAGTATTGTCTGAAGAAGCTGTTCTGGGCTTTGAATATGGTTACTCGACTGCAGAGCCAAACACACTGACTATCTGGGAAGCGCAGTTCGGCGACTTCGTCAATGGTGCACAGGTTGTTATCGATCAGTTCATCAGTGCCGGCGAAGTGAAGTGGGGTCGTGCTTCCGGTCTGGTCATGATGCTGCCGCATGGTTATGAAGGCCAGGGGCCTGAGCATTCTTCCGCACGTCCTGAGCGTTTCTTGCAACTGTGTGCTGACAACAATATGCAAGTTGTGCAGCCTACGACTGCTGCGCAGATTTTCCATCTGCTGCGCCGTCAAATGATCCGTCAGTTCCGTAAGCCTTTGGTGATCATGACGCCTAAGTCTTTGCTGCGTAACAAAGATGCGGGTTCGCCATTGAATGATCTGGCAAAGGGCAGTTTCCAGACTGTGATCGGTGAAGTGGATGAGAAAATCGACGCGAAAAAAGTGAAACGCGTAATCGCTTGCTCCGGTAAAGTGTACTACGATCTGGTTAATGCTCGTAAAGAACGCGGTCAGACAGATACAGCGATTATTCGTGTTGAACAGTTGTATCCGTTCCCACATAAGAGCTTCGTTGCCGAACTGAAGAAATTCCCGAATATGACGGAATTGGTCTGGACTCAGGATGAGCCACAGAATCAGGGCCCATGGTTCCAGATCCAGCACAATATTTTTGAAAGTCTTGAAGAAGGCCAAAAACTGGCTTACGCGGGCCGCCCAGCCAGCGCATCTCCTGCCGTTGGATACTACGACAAGCACTACGCACAACAAAAAGCACTGCTGGAAACAGCATTTTCCAAACTGAAGGGCTTTGTCCTGACTAAATAATGACGCGGCGCTGCACCAGAAGCTGGTGCAGCGTTTGGCTACCCGTAACGGAGAGTAAAAAATGGCAATTATCGAAGTAAAAGTTCCTCAGTTATCTGAGTCCGTCGCAGAAGCAACTTTGCTGACGTGGCATAAAAAAATTGGCGAAGCAGTGACTCGCGATGAAAATCTGGTGGATGTGGAAACCGATAAAGTTGTGCTGGAATTGCCAGCACCTGATTCCGGTGTCATCACTCAAATCATCAAAGGCGACGGCAGCACCGTTGTTGCTGGCGAAGTGATCGCGATTCTGGACACGGATGCATCTGCAAAAGTCAGCCCATTGGAAGTGTCTGCTGCACCGGTCGTGGTTGCGGCAGCTGCAGCGCCTGCTGACTCCAAATCTGCGGCAGGCGTAGCAATGCCAGCAGCTGCTAAGATTTTGGCAGAAAATGGCTTGTCCGCTGGTCAGGTTGATGGTTCCGGTAAAGATGGTCGCGTGACTAAGGGGGATGCGTTGGCAGCGGTTGCTGGTAAAGCGGCACCTGTGGTCGCTCCTTTAGCAGCGCCAGTTGCGGCTAAGCCAGCTCTGCAACAAGTGGCTGCACCTGCTGTCGCTAACCTGGGTGATCGTCCGGAAGAGCGCGTTCCTATGAGCCGCCTGCGTGCACGTATCGCTGAGCGTCTGGTGCAGTCGCAGTCGACTAACGCGATTCTGACGACATTCAATGAAGTCAACATGGCTCCAGTCATGGAATTGCGCAATAAGTATAAAGATAAGTTCGAAAAAGAACATGGCGTTAAATTGGGCTTCATGTCTTTCTTTGTTAAAGCTGCAGTCGCTGCGTTGAAAAAGTATCCTATCCTGAACGCATCGGTAGACGGTAACGACATCGTTTATCACGGTTACTTTGATATCGGTATCGCGGTTGGTTCGCCACGCGGCTTGGTTGTGCCTATCCTGCGTAACGCAGATCAAATGAGCATTGCTGAAATCGAAAAGAAAATCGGTGAATTCGGTGCTAAGGCTAAAGATGGCAAGCTGACTCTGGACGATCTGTCTGGCGGTACATTCTCTATCTCTAACGGTGGTACTTTCGGCTCTATGTTGTCGACACCGATCATTAACCCGCCACAATCTGCGATTCTGGGTGTGCATGCAACCAAAGACCGCGCTGTTGTTGAAAACGGCCAGATCGTTGTGCGTCCAATGAACTATCTGGCGATGTCTTACGATCACCGTATCATCGACGGTCGTGAAGCGGTTCTGGGTCTGGTAGCGATGAAAGAAGCGCTGGAAGATCCTGCCCGTTTACTGTTGGATCTGTAAGCTAAGCACTGTGAGCATCGCTGAAGAAATCCAGCGTTTGCATCATCTGCATCAGTCGGGGGCACTGACTGATGCAGAGTTCGCTCTTGCGAAAGCAAAGCTTCTGTCTTCCTCGGAGGCAGAAGCTTTTTCGCAATCTGCGGGGCAGCAAACTGGTTCTGGCACAGATACCTCGCTGCAGCAACTGAATCAATTCAGGCGCTTTAAGGCGGATGCCTGGTTTGCCGGCATTTGTGGTGGATTAGCTCGTATGACCGGACTGGATTCCTGGATCTGGCGCTTGCTCTTTGTGTTTTTTTCTTGCTATTTTGGCGCGGGCATATTTGCTTATCTGCTTGCCTGGATATTTATTCCGGAAGAGTAGCGATACCCTGCGCTAAGTATTATTTAATTTTGTATTGTCAGGAATTTTCATGAGTAAACAATTTGACGTTGTTGTTATCGGCGGCGGCCCTGGTGGCTATATTGCAGCGATTCGCGCTGCGCAACTGGGCTTTTCCACGGCTTGTATCGATGCCTGGACCAATGAAAAGGGTGGCCCGGCACCAGGCGGTACATGTACCAATGTTGGTTGCATCCCATCTAAAGCATTGCTGCAATCTTCCGAGCACTTTGAGCATGCGGGACATGCGTTTGCTGATCACGGTATTCAGGTTGGTGAATTGAATATCGACGTCGCCAAAATGTTGGGCCGTAAAAACACAATCGTGAAGCAAAACAATGATGGCATTATTTATCTGTTCAAGAAAAATAAAGTCAGCTTTTTCCACGGTCTGGGTTCTTTCGTCAAAGCGGATGCGGCCGGTTATGAAATCAAGGTGACTGGCAAAGCAGAAGAAACCATCACGGGTAAGCACATCATCGTCGCAACCGGTTCGAATGCCCGCGCATTACCAGGCACACCATTTGACGAGCAGATCGTACTGTCCAATGAAGGTGCATTGAACATCACTGAAGTGCCTAAAAAGCTGGGCGTGATCGGTGCTGGCGTGATTGGTCTGGAAATGGGTAGCGTATGGCGCCGTCTGGGTGCCGACGTTACCGTTCTTGAAGCGCTGCCAACCTTCCTTGGTGCTGTGGATGAACAGATCGCTAAAGAAGCGCACAAACTGTTCGTTAAGCAAGGTCTGTCGATCAATCTGGGCGTTAAGATTGGTGAGATCGTTAATTCTGGCAAGGATGTATCGGTTGCCTACACCGATGACAAAGGCGTTGAGCACAAAGCGGTATTCGACAAACTGATCATTTCCATTGGCCGCACACCAAATACCAATGGTCTGAATGCAGAAGCAGTCGGATTGGCACTGGATGAACGTGGCTTTGTTGCTGTTGATGGCGATTGCAAAACTAATTTGCCTAATGTTTGGGCAGTTGGTGACGTGGTGCGCGGCCCTATGCTGGCTCACAAAGCAGAAGAAGAGGGTGTTGCCGTGGCTGAGCGTATCGCTGGTCAGCATGGTCACGTCAATTTCAATACTATCCCTTGGGTTATTTACACTTCACCTGAAATCGCTTGGGTCGGTCGTACCGAGCAGCAGCTGAAAGCTGATGGCGTTGCTTATAAGGCGGGCACTTTCCCGTTCATGGCAAATGGTCGTGCGCGTGCTTTGGGTGATACGTCGGGCATGGTGAAATTCCTTGCCGATGCAAGCACGGATGAAATCCTGGGCGTACATATCGTGGGTCCTATGGCATCTGAATTGATTTCTGAAGCCGTGGTGGCGATGGAGTTCCGCGCATCTTCCGAAGATATCGCACGTATTTGCCATGCCCATCCTTCCTTGTCTGAAGCAACGAAGGAAGCCGCATTGGCAGTTGATAAGCGTTCCCTGAACTTCTGATAGTCTGGCAAACTAAAGCGGTTTGCCTATTATCTCTATATCCCGCTGTGCTTGTGGAAATAAGCAGTTTGGCGGGATTTTTTGTTTTCGCTGCTCTCATGTGAGGTAGCTTGCTCTAATTGTTGACTATGAATGTACAAGAGTTTTATCAAAACGCACTGGATGAGCGCGGGTTTCAAGCCGATGATGCACAGCGCAACGCTGTTTCTCGGTTGCAGGTCGCATATGATGATTGGGTGGGCTACAAAGCGAAGCGTGCAAACAAGTTCACGCGCTTGTTGACGCGTCCAGAAGTCCCTCGTGGCGTGTATATGTGGGGTGGGGTGGGGCGCGGAAAATCTTTTTTGATGGATAGTTTTTTTTCTGTGGTGCCTGTGGTGCGTAAAACCCGTTTGCATTTTCATGAATTCATGCGCGGCGTACATCGTCAGCTGGATGAGTTAAAAGGTGTCGCAGATCCCTTGGATGAGGTGGCCAAGCGAGTCGCCAAAAAATACCGTTTAATTTGCTTTGATGAATTCCATGTGTCCGATGTCGCTGACGCAATGTTGCTGTACAACTTACTCAAGGCACTATTTGATAATGGAGTCTCTTTTGTGATGACTTCTAACTACCATCCGGACACGCTTTATCCGGAAGGTTTGCACAGAGACAGAATGTTGCCGACTATCGCGCTGCTGAAGGAAAAGCTGGATGTGCTGAACGTTGATTCCGGCAATGATTACCGCAAACGCGCGCTGGAGCAGGTGCAGGCTTATCTGACTCCGCTTGGAGCGGAGACTGACGCCAGTTTGCGTGAAGTATTTACCCGTTTGTCGGATGCGAGAGAAGAGGATGCGAAAATTGAAGTAGAGGGACGTGTCTTAAAATGCCTGCGTCGTGCTGGCAGTATTATTTGGTTTGATTTTCAGGTGTTGTGTGGCGGTCCTCGCTCCCAAAATGATTACCTCGACATAGCCAGCCGGTTCCATACTGTGATTCTGTCCTCAGTGCCTTGCATGTCTGCAGCGATGTCTTCTGAGGCGCGGCGTTTTACTTGGTTGATAGACGTATTCTATGATAACAAAGTGAAATTAATTATTTCCGCAGAAGTGGCACCTGAACTGCTATACACGCAAGGTGTGTTGTCCAATGAGTTCCATCGTACGGTTTCCCGTATCATAGAAATGCAATCGCAGGAATACATGGATGCAGATCAGCGTCAGGTTGTTAATTCTATTATTTAGGGAAGAATGTGAGTACCTCTGTTTATCTTAATCGCGCATCGCTTGTGGTGCTGTTTGTTGGGTTCTCCTCACTTAATTGCGTTGCTGCAGTCGGGGATGAGCTGAAATTGATCGCTGAAAAAGTCAATGCACTGAATGCCCACTTTCCGGTGAATTCGATTACAACGAATGATGTCGCCGTTGTCGCACTGGACGAGACGCAGCGCCTGGATCAGGAGTTGCAGACTTGGTATGTCAGTGCGGGGAGGGATTGTCGTCAGCGTTTTTTTGTTAACGATTGTTTGAAGAAGATTCAGCTGGAAAGGCGTGAGTACCTGCCTGTGATTCGGCGAGTGAGTCAGGAGGCCAAGGCTCTGCAGCGCCAATTGCGGGTATTGGCTGCAGACGAGCGGCTCGCTAAAGAACAAATTAAAGAAAAGTAATTTTGAAATTTTTAGTGGGGGGTGTTGACACAAACGTGGCTAGGCTTCATAATCTCGTTTCTCTGCTGCTGACGAACAAAACGATTCGAAGCAAAAGCCGGAAGGCAAGCAGAAAAAAGAATTCAATATTCTGTGATCTTTAACAATTAACAGTCAATAAA
>NZ_JACOGG010000022.1 GCF_014284365.1 Cognatundibacterium rugosum | reverse complement strand
CACGCCGTGTTTGAGTGCCATGCCCGCCAACGATACGCCAGGCTGCAGGCACGCCTTGACCAGAGCTTGTTTCGATTGCCGGTCATAGCGCCGCCGGCCATCACGTCGGGTGCCGGTAACGATCAGGCGCAACGCTGACTCATTCCAATTCTCTTGCATAGGTGTCCACCTCCATAAGTGGACACCTATGTTCCTCTTCTTTAAGTTCTTGCGCTATGTGCGGGGAAATTCGCGCTTACGATAGAGGCGTGCCCGCCATTGCATAAACGGCGTTTCTACCAATCGGAACAGTAGCCAGCCCCCCAAAACGCCGGCAGCCATGACCAGAATGATGGTGAGCGGTCTGCCTGGATCTATACCTAGGCTTTGCAATTCAGGGCGCAGCGCCATGAATACCGGTTTATGCGCCAGGTACACGGCGTATGACCATAGCGCCAGGCTGCTTGTACCCGGAATGCGCAGGCGGTTCAGTATTGAGGATGGACTAAGCGCCGAACAGGTGATGAGGGCGAAGCTGGCAGCGACCAGTGAGAAGCCGAACGTCGATGCTAGGAAGGCAGTCGGCGCTTCGTTCATGACACCATAGAGCGCCCCAGCCGCCGCAAGCAGGCCCGCTACCAACAGCGCGTTCCCGTAGCGCAGCAAGCTTGAGAAATGGGCTGGATGGAAATTCTTCAGCATGGCAAGTGCGACGCCCGGTAGCAATTCGTCGAAACGGCAGAAGCTGGAGTAGTACACCGGCGCAGAGAATACATCCTTGCCATTCATGAACGCGACACCGCGGGCAGTCATCCCGGCTGCGATGGCTGCAAAAAGGGCGACCCAGAGCAGGCGAGGCGAGCGTCTGCTGCCTACCAGTGCAAGCACTGCCAATGGCAGCACCAGGTAGAACTGCTCCTCAATACACAGTGACCATGAGTGGGTGAATGTTTCACCATAATTCAAGCCGAAATTTTGTGTGAACGTGATAAACCGCCATACCGGAGCGACGCTCTTTCCTGCAATCGGACTGTCTGGCAGCAGCAGGTAAACGGCCAGTATGGCATAGTAGTTTGGCAGCGTACGCAGCAGGCGGCGCGCGAAGAATGTCCGTAACTCCAAGCGCTCACCACGTGCGGCAGGCGCAAGCAGCTGATTGCCAATGAGATAGCCGCTGAGTACAAAAAACAGATCGACACCGGCCCAGCCGATGTTACCGATGACGCCAAAGGTGGACTCGTAGCTGACAAATCCATTGTAGTGCGACATCAATACCAGGACGATGGCAAGTGCGCGCAATGTGTCCAGCGCGGGGAGCCGGGTAGACTGTGAATCAATAGACGTCATAAAGTGAGTTGTTGAGGTGTTGTGCTGTATCTGCCAAGGCAATCAACTTTTCATATCACTTTCAAGTCGATTAACAGGTAGGTTTGCAGCCGGCGCTAGAACGAAACTGGTTCGCGGTCTCGAAACGCGTATCGAATTCCTGTCGCATCATACAGCGCATGATGTTGTGGAAATTGATTTTTTTATGAAAATCGTAGCGCATCAATGTATTGATCTCCCGACCAATGAGTCTTGGTCGGCAGGTCATCACCGCACAAGTAATCTTGTTCTTGACATGGGTGCAAAATCAAAAATACAATCCGGCCTATCGAAAAAATAGGAGCTATGATTTTGGACAGTTGCAGTCTTTACTTGCTAACTTGGGGTTTTACCCCAGCCATCTCCGCATAAGCTCCGCAGTTATCTGCCTGCCACAGCTATGAGACTGGCTGTGGTCACCAACGACTCTCGTCGAACCTTCCTTCGTTTAATATATGGCACGTGTCGGCTGACTTCGTCTGCAGTCTGTTGTCTGTGCTGGTTATCACATCGAAGGTCTGCGCTCTGAATACGCAGAGTTGATCATCACCACCACCCTTACCTGCGTGCCACGTGCCCTTCCTCGTCAGGTAGTGGCACTGAGCGGTGAGCCCAGCCAGCTGGGGGACGCGATGAAGCAGTTTGCTGTGAACACGAGTGCTAATAATCTGGTGTTCACGATAGAAAAATTTTCGGTTAACCGTGACCGTGGGCCGGTTTCCCTATACGACTGCACCTGCACGCTGAGTTGTCAGCGTGCAGGTGCAATACAGCCTGAATAAAACAAGTCCGGGGTTCGCTTCGTGTGTGCGCCTTCAGACGGCGATACCCATCAATCAGGGAGTTCAAGATGGAAGCAATTCAAAATATCAATTTTCATTCTTTTTTAGATACGCTGATCAGCCTGGGGGCCGCGTTTGTGCTTGGCGGGCTGATTGGATATGAGCGCCAATACCGGCAACGTACTGCCGGCTTGCGCACCAATGTGCTGGTCGCGGTAGGTGCTGCCGTTTTTGTCGACATGGCTAACCGCTTAGAAGGTCATGCCGGCGCAGTGCATGTCATCGCCTATGTGGTTTCGGGTATAGGATTCCTGGGCGCCGGTGCGATTATGCGTGAAGATGGCAATGTGCGTGGCTTAAATACGGCAGCGACACTTTGGGGTTCCGCTGCTGTAGGTGCTGCAGCCGGTGCTGACCTGATACTGGAAGCGTTTGCCGCGACGGTCTTTGTGCTGGCGGCCAATACTTTGCTCAGGCCTATCGTCAACCGGATTAACCGTCGTCCTATTGAGGGGGAGGATGTGGAGGTCACGAATACAGTTTATGTGATTGCGGCCAAACCTTTTCAGAAACTGGTCTTGGCGATGCTTTCCAGAGAGCTGGAACTGGCGAATTATCCTATCCGCGATCTGGAAGTGCATGCCTTTGGTAATGACGATATCGAAATTGAAGCCATCCTGACCTCTACCTCTGTCAACTCAGAAGAGTTAGATCAGATACTCAGTAAAATAGCAGACCGGCCGGAAGTGAAGCAAGCCTTCTGGAGTCCAAGTACGATGGAGTGATGTACCTGGCCAGCAGCGAACAGAGTCAGGCAGAGCGAGAAATGTCGGGCTCTGTGCACGCAGCTATGAAGCTCCATTCTGCTTGGCATCGTCGTTCATGCAGATGCTGCGATGACAAAGCAGGCTGCGGACTGATAAGCTTCGCTCTTATTCTTAATCAGTATCTTCAATCTCAAAATTCAATATGCACATACTGCTAGTAGAAGACGATAAAGTTCTGGCTGAGGGTGTGTCTCAGATGCTGCGCGGGCAGGGTATGCTGGTGGATGTCGCACATACAGGAAACGATGCGGAATATCTGATACCACGTCAACACTTTTCAGCGATAGTGCTGGATATAGGCTTACCTGATATTGAGGGGCTGGAGATACTGCGTCGTCTGCGTGGTAATCACAATCAGATTCCGGTGTTGCTGCTCACTGCAAGAGACGGGATTTCTGACCGGGTACGTGGTTTTGAACTGGGGGCCGATGATTATCTGGTCAAGCCATTCTCCACGCTGGAGCTGGTGGCACGCCTGAAGGCACTGGTCAGGCGCAGTGCCCCGCGCTCCAATGAAGTGAGGCTGGGACATTTGCTGATGGACCCACAGACTAAGCGTGTCTCTATCCGTGACAACGTGGTCGACTTGTCGGTGCGGGAATGGAATATTCTGGCTTATCTGTTGCAGCATGAATCGCAGGTCGTCTCCAAGCAGCAAATTATCGATGCCATCCTGCCGTATGGTGAAGACATAACGCTTAACGCGATTGAAGTCTATGTGTCGCGACTCAGACTCAAGCTGAATAATGCAAAAATCACGATCAGGACTATCCGTGGTTTTGGTTATATGCTCGAAGAAGAAAAGGAGCTTTGATGCCATCACGCCGCCTGAGCATACGCAAAAGCTTACTGATCTGGCTGATCGCTCCATTATTGCTGGTCAATACAGTCGGTGCAGGTTTGGTCTACTGGCTGGCCTGGACGCCGGCGCAAACTGCCTTTGATCAAAGCCTGGCAGATACAGGCTGGGCGCTGAGTACGCGATTAAAAAAAATCTCAGATCAGGTGGATGTCGATCTGCCTTTGCCAGTCGAACAGGTATTACGAGTCGATCACTTTAATATCGTCTATTTTGCCATTCGCAAACTCGATGGTCACACGCTGGCCGGAGACAAAGATTTTCCTGTGACCGGTACGCCATCTAAACTGGATGAGCCTGTTTTTTCTCATGGGCGTATGCGTGGTGAGGAGATACGCATCGTCAGTATACGGTTTATGGTGGATGGTGAGCCCGTCATTATTAATGTTGCCGAGACCCTGAGCAAACGGAATGCGATTCAATCTCATATCCTGATCGCGCTATTGCTATTAGAAAGTGCACTGACTTTGTGTCTGGTTGCCGTGGTGTGGCTGGCGGTTACACGCGGACTGGCGCCCTTGAAAATTCTGCAGCAGGATCTCAACAGACGCAGTTATGATGAGTTGTCGCCAATTCAGGAAGACCAGAATGCATTGGAACTGGCGGCTGTGATCAACGCGATTAACCGCTTGCTGCGCAAAATTGAGACTGGCGCATCAGAGCAACAAGAATTTTTAGCCAATATCGCTCATCAGTTGCGCACCCCGCTGGCGGGCATGAAAGCGCAGATAGAATGGATGCAGGGTCGGTACCGCGCTGATTCTGAGACTGCGCGCTCAACAGAACTAATGATGATTTCTGCTGAGCGCATGATACGGCAGATCAACCAGCTGTTAGCCTTAGCCCGTGCTGAGCCAAATACCTTTGAGCGCAAGCGCCTGGCGCCGGTCAGACTCGATAAAATCATTGCTGACAGTATTCATGCATTGATCATTACTGCTGACAGAAAAAATATAGATCTGGGTTTCGATTTGCAGCCAGTAACTATCTCCGGCGACGCTTTCTTATTGCGTGATTTGATAGAGAACATCATCGACAACGCCATCGCCTATACACCGCAACATGGCGTAGTCACGGTCAGGTGTTATGAACAGCAAGGTCACAGCGGCATTTTCTCAGTGGAGGATAGTGGGCCCGGTATTCCTAAAGCGGAACGCGAACTGATTTTTCAACGCAGATACAGAATCACCGAATCCCTTCCAGCCACCGGTACACAGCGCTCTAATGGAAATGGCCTGGGCTTGTCCATCGTTTCCGATATTGCGAAAGATCATGACGCCAGCATAGAAGTCAATGATGCGGCGCATGGGGGGACGGTTTTCACACTCTTATTTCCTCCGCTTCAGCCGCAATAAATTTGCGTTTGTCAGCATTTTGTCAGCTGGCTGTCACGTAACTGACAGCTAAGTCCTGCACACTGAGTAGGTTAATTGATGCTCAATGGCTGGACCTATGACAACTATCCCTCAGCGGCTCAGGCCGCACAGCACCTTATTATTGTATCCAACGTTGCTGCTTTCCTCTGTGCTGACCATGCCTGCTGCGTATGCCGCGGTCATCCCCGACATAGCTGCACCCTTGACCGCGTCTGATATCAACGCGAAACCGGATACCGTGCTATCACAACTTAGCCTGGCACAGGCGCTGAAAATCGCGCTGGCTGCAAATCGGGATCTTAAACTGAGCCAGATTGCAATCGACAGCGCTGCTGCTGCAAAAATCATCGCGGGTGCTGCACCCAATCCTACGCTCACCATACAGACTGCGGGTATGAATCCTAAGCTCGGTATCGGAGCAGGGACATTGCGTGATAAAACAGTCGATACCACTTTCCGTATCGACCAGTTGATAGAACGCGGTGGCAAACGGGATCTGCGCTTGCAGGGCGCCACGCATCTGGAAACTTCCGCGAAATTCGATAACGAAGGGCAGCTCCGGCAACTCCGTCTGGCGACCAGTTTCGCCTATTTCGATTTGATGGCGGCACAAGGCAAGTTCAGCATTGCAAACGAGCTCAGATCCATTTTCAGAACGACGTTAAGCACGGCGGATTTGCGAAAAAAAACCGGTGACATTGCGGGTGCAGATGCAGCCAGGGTCAAGGTAGACGCAATGCGCGCTGAGAACGATGCACGCCAGGCTGCGAATGACTTATTTCAGGCGCAGAGCAGCTTGCTGAGCTTACTCAGCGCGCAGTCAGCTCCATCTGACCTGAGGGCGATAGATGCTTGGGCAGACATAGCTGCTGCTGATGCGCAATTGCTCTACGCGGACATTCGTCCTCTGATTGCGCAAAGGGCAGATGTGAAGTCTGCTCAGGCCAGGCTCGATGCCGCATTATCGGCGCGCCAGCTCGCGTTGGCCGCGAAAACCAGAGATGTGTCAGTCGGTCTGCAGTTCGAGCATTATCCGGTCAGTCCGACAAATACACTGGGCTCAGGTAACAGCTTTGGCATATCGGTACAGATACCTTTATTTGCACGTTATGCCTATCAGGGCGAGATCAGTCTGGCTGAAAAGAACGTAGACAGCGCGCGCGAGATACTCGAAAAGACCAAAGAAAACGCCAGATTTGAGCTGTTGAACATACAAGAGTCGGCGCGTTCAGCGCAGGAAAAAGTACAGCGCTTTCAACAGGAATTATTGCAGGCAGCAAGACAGTCAGCCAGTGCTGCTGAATTTGCATTTAAAAATGGTGCCATCGGTGTCACCGATTTGCTGGATGCCAGACGCATTTACCGCACCACAGAATTGGATGCCATCAATGCTCAGGCTGACTATGCCAAAGCACTCAGCGCCTTACGTATCAGTATTCAGGAAGTGACTACACCATGATGAACAAGAAAAAAATCCTTATCAGCGCAGGCATTGCTGCGCTCTCCGCCATCACCTTTTTTTACGTAGGCGCAGTTGGTTCCACCGAAAAAAAGAAGGATGAACCGGCACCGAAACCGGAGACCGGACGTATCAGCTATCTCAAGAACGCACCACAATTATCTTCTATTAAAGTCGCAGCTGTGGACATAGTCAGTATGCCGCTGGCCGACGCGATGAATGCCAAGCTTGCCTATGATGAAACAGTAACTGCCAGAGTCAGCTCGCCAGTCTTGGGGCGGGTGTTGTCCTCCGCGGTCGAGGTGGGTGACAGCGTTGTAAAAAACCGTGCGTTGGCTGAGATCGATTCACCCGATCTGGCCACCGCAGAAGCTGACTGGAGCAAGGCTAAAGCGGATGAACAAAGAAAAAAACTGAGTTTTGAGCGTAGCAAGCTGTTGTTTGAGCACGAGGTGCTGGCACGTAAGGACATGGAAAATGCGGAAGCAGATTTCAGACAGGCTCAGGCTGAGACCCAACGCAGCAGCCTGCGCATGCGGAATCTGAATTCGGTTGGAAATGAAAAGGGACAATTTGCGTTACGGGCACCGATAGCTGGTGTCATCACCGATAAGCAAATTAATCCCGGCACGGAAGTACGCCCGGACGCGCCTTTGCCTTTATTCGTCATTTCTGACTTACGGCGTCTGTGGGTGTTGATTGATGTACCGGAAAAATATCTGCAATCTGTCAAAGCGGGACAGAAAATGACCGTGGAACTGGATGCCTATCCGGATCAGCTGTTTGAAGCGACTGTGGATCGCATCGGGCTGGCGCTGGATCCGAATACCCGTCGCATTCAGGTGCGTGGAGTAATCGATAACAAAGAAAATAAGCTGCGCCCGGAAATGTTTGCACGTGTTGCCTTCTTATCTGAAAGCGAACAGAAAGTCGCCAAAATACCGAATACCAGCCTGGTATCGGAGGGTATGTACAGCTACGTCTACATAGAAAAGAAGGACGGTGAGTTTGAGAAAAAACGCGTCACTGTCATCCGTAAAGGCGTGAGCTACAGCTATGCAGACGCTGCGCCTTTGACGGGCTTACGTATCGTCACGGAAGGTGCCTTATTGCTGAACGCGGAGGTGTCTGCTCATGCTCAATAAATTTGTCGATTTTGTGTTAACCCAGCGCGTGTTTGTGCTGGTACTGACACTGGCATTAATCATCTTTGGTTACCGTTCCCTCTCGAATTTGCCGATAGAAGCTTTCCCGGATGTGCAGGATGTCCAGGTACAGATTGTTACGCAATTTCCCGGACAGGCGGCAGAAGAAGTGGAACGTTCTGTGACCTTACCGATAGAGCGCGAAATGAGCGGTGTACCCGGACAGACGCAGGTACGTTCTGTATCCATTACAGGATTGTCGGTCGTGACCTTGACATTTAAAGACGGTACAGACGACTATTTTGCACGCCAGCAGGTGATGGAGAAATTGCAAGGCGTATCGCTGCCGGCAGGGGTGCAGGCAAGTATCGCGCCGTTAACGACGGCAGTCGGTGAAATCTACCGCTACATTATCGAAGCACCGGCCGGTATGTCTGAAAATGATATCCGTGCTTTACAGGATTGGGTGATACGTCCTGAGTTGCGCATCGTGAGCGGTGTCGCCGACGTGGTGAGTTTTGGCGGCACGATTAAAGAGTATCAGGTGCAGGTCGATCCAAATCTGCTCAAGCGCTATGCAGTGACACTGGATCAGGTGAATCAGGCACTCGCTAATAATAATTCGAATGTCGGCGGCGGTACTATTAAACGTGGTGATGAGGCGCTGGTCGTCAGAGGTATAGGTTTATTTAACAGTAAAGACGATATCGGCCGTGTCATAGTCAGTTCTAAAAATGGTAAGACTGTATTGGTTTCAGATGTTGCGGATGTAGAGATCAGTAACCGTCCGCGTTCTGGCATCGTGGCGTATAACCAGGGTGACAGCTATGTGCTTGGTATCGTACAGATGAGCAAAGGCGGGAACGCCGCAAAGATTATTGAGGAATTAAAAAAACGGATAGAGGTAGTCAATGCGAAATTACCTCAGGGCGTCAAGCTACGCAAAATCTATGACCGTACTGAGTTGTTGCAACACACGGTGATGACAGTGGTGGAGAACCTCATCGTCGGTGCGGTGTTGGTCACCACCATTTTGATCCTGTTTTTGAATAACTGGCGCGCTGCCCTGATCGTTGTGACAGTGATTCCTCTGTCGCTGATGTGTGCTTTTATTATGCTCGACATACGTGGCATTCCGGCGAATCTGATTTCGCTTGGTGCGGTGGATTTCGGCATCATCATCGACAGCGCCGTGGTATTGGTTGAGGCACTGATGGTCAGGCTGGCACTGAAACAGCACGAGGGCCACGAAAGCCTGTTCCTTTGGCGTAAGCACGTCTTAAAAGATACTGTGGTCGAGATGGGGCATCCTATTTTGTTTGCCAAGGCTATCATTATTCTGGCATTTATCCCGATTTTCACCTTCCAGCGCGTAGAGGGAAAAATCTTTTCGCCAGTTGCACTCACACTCAGTTTTGCGATGCTGGGTGCCTTGATATTGACCATGACCTTAATACCGACTTTGCTGACGCTGACGATGAAGCGACACAGTCTGGCAGAGCGTCATAGTCACTGGATGGACAGGCTGCAAAAAAAATATCGGGAAATTCTGCACCGGGCCACTGATAAAAGACAGCTGGTGATGGTCGTTTCCTCTTGTGTGCTGGCGTTGACTTTGGTGCTGGCACCACGACTGGGTAGCGAATTTTTGCCAAAACTGGATGAGGGGAATATCTGGCTTACGATCAGCCTGCCACCTTCAACTGCGTTGGAAAAAACTAAAGAAGTGGAGCGCCAGGTACGTGCGATTTTGCTTAGCTATCCGGAAGTCAACAGTGTAGTGTCGCATGTGGGCCGACCAGACGATGGTACCGATCCGAAAGGGCCGAATAATATGGAAATTCTGGCCGATCTGAAGCCGCATGATCAATGGAAGTTTACGGACAAAGAGAGCCTGATCGAGAATATGAGTGCGAAAATCGCAGCGCTGCCTGGCGTACCTTCCAATTTCTCGCAAGTGATACAGGACAGTGTTGAGGAATCTTTGTCTGGCGTGAAAGGTGAAATTGCGGTCAAAATCTTTGGCCCGGATCTCGATATTCTGACCCAGAAAAGTGAGCAGATCGCGGCGATTTTGAAGAGCATCCAAGGCTCGGCTGACGTCGAAAGTGTCAAAATTGGTGGCCAGACTGAGCTCAATATCGTGATAGACCGACAGAAAATAGCACGGCTCGGTATCAATGTCTCTGATGTCAATAACACGATTAAATCCGCCTTATCCAATAGTCCGGTATCGACTTTCTATGAAGGTGACCAGCGCTTCGATGTGACCTTGCGTCTGAAAGAGGGCTACCGCGATTCGATAGATCGTATCGGCAGCTTGCAAATTAGCTTACCGAACGGCTTGGGTACGATGAACCTGGCTGATCTGGCAACGATAGAAATTCGGCAGGGAGCGGGTCGTATCAGCCGTGAGGCAGGTGGCCGCAATGCTTCGGTGAAGGCCAATTTGCTGGGGCGCGATCAGGGCAGTTTTGTCGCCGAGGCACAGCAAAAGGTAGCGGCGCAGGTCAACTTGCCAGCGGGTTATTACATCACCTGGGGTGGGCAATTTGAAAACCAGCAAAGGGCAGTGAAACGATTGGAAATCATTATCCCTATCACTATTTTCCTGATTTTTGCACTGCTGTTTTGGGCATTCAGATCGGTCAGGATGGCCTTGCTTATTCTGGTCATGGTGCCATTTACGATGATAGGCGGCGTGGTTGGTCTGGCACTGGCAGGCTTGCATTTTTCAGTATCTGCAGCGGTTGGTTTTATCGCGGTAGCCGGTATTTCTGTGCAAAACGGCGTAATTATGCTGGAACAAATTTTGGAATTTGAAAGAAGCAAAGCCTCAGATTTTGCCAGTGAAATTGAAGGGGCTGTGACGCGGTTGAGACCCATATTGATGACAGCACTGATGGCTGGACTAGGCTTATTGCCAGCGGCACTCTCGCATGGCATAGGCTCTGAAACACAGCGCCCGTTTGCGGTGGTCATTGTCGGTGGAATTGTATCGGCGACGTTTTTTACTTTGCTGTTGCTGCCGCTGAGTTATACCTATTTCAAAGAAAAAGCAAAAGAGGAATAATATGTTTTCAGCGACACCAACATTATTCGCTCGTTTGTTATTCGGATGCCTGATCAGCGTGGCGCAACTGGCAGCGGCCGGGGATGCTGATACTGTGCCATGTCATACGATGGGAAGATGGCGTAATTGTGTCGCCGTTGATCTCGATTCCGTCAGTCGGGACGAGGCAGAAAAAAATTTCGACGCGCCGCAAAAAGGATACGCAAAGATCTACATCTATAGGACGACTCCTGTGCGCCCCAGAAGTAAGAGCGAAGTTTTTTTAGATGATGTGGCGCTTGCAACTTTAGGTGTGAATACCTATGCTGCATTTGATATAACACCTGGTAAGCACAGCCTGCATGTCAAGACGAAAGACAATGCTGCCATCGACATTAATGTGGAAGAAGGACATCGGTATTTTATCGATTTACAGCTTGAGTTTTTATTTTGGCGTAACAGCGAGCGCCTGGAATTGACGGATGAAGCGACTGCAAAAGCGCAGATAATGAAGTCGCGTTTAGTCAAAAAGTTTACTGACTAAAGTGATCTAAAATTTTTTTTGGCTCTAAGATAAAGTCAAAAGCGGTGTGACTGCTACGCCAGTCATACCGCACTTCTTTAAGCACGCTCAGGAATTTAAGCAGGATCTATTGTCAGCATAATGAGTCAAGAACGCGTGCTGGGATTATTGTGTTACGCTTACTCGCTTGACCGGTACGCTGGAAGGAGAACAGACGATGAGTATGTCGTTGACGAGAAACGAAACCGACTCCATGGGTAGTATCGCGGTTTCTGCCGACTGTTACTGGGGTGCACAGACTGAGCGCTCGGTGCATCATTTTCCTATCGGGGTGGCGCGTTTCCGCTGGCAACGTCCGGTCATTCGTGCACTCGGCATACTCAAGCGTGCAGCCGCAGAAGCGAATGTGGAACTCGGGGAGCTGGAACCACAGCTGGGTGTATGGATTATGCAGGCTGCTGATGAAGTCATCGCCGGAATGCTGGACCGGCACTTTCCTTTAGTGGTATTTCAGACTGGCTCAGGTACGCAATCGAATATGAATGCGAATGAGGTGATCTCCAATCGCGCCATTGAATTAGCAGGTGGTGTGATGGGTAGTAAGCAGCCGGTGCATCCGAATGATCATGTCAATCGCGGACAATCGTCTAACGACACTTTTCCGACTGCCATGCATATCGCCGTGGTGTCTGAATTGTTTTCGCAGCTGTTCCCCGCCGTGACGCAATTACGAAATACGCTGGCGCAAAAAGCGCGGGATTACCATGATGTGGTCAAGACAGGACGCACCCATTTACAGGATGCGACACCGATTACCTTAGGGCAGGAAATTGGCGCCTGGGTGGCACAAATCGACTTTGGTCTGGCCGCAGTGCATGCTGCTTTGCCCGGCTTATACGATCTGGCAATCGGTGGTACGGCTGTCGGTACCGGCTTGAATGCGCATCCACAATTTGGTGATCTGGCGGCGAGCCGGATCGCGCAACTGACAGGGCAGCCATTTCGCTCTGCGTCCAATAAATTCTTTGCCTTGTCTGCACATGACGCCATGGTGCAGGTATCGGCGGCGCTCAGAACGCTGGCCGGTGGCCTGATGAAAATGGCGAATGATGTACGCTGGCTGTCCAGTGGGCCGCGCTGTGGTATTGGAGAGTTGCGCATACCTGAAACGGAACCTGGCTCTTCTATCATGCCGGGTAAAGTCAATCCCACCCAGTGCGAAGCATTGACCATGGTTTGCGTACAGGTGTTTGGCAATGATGCCGCTGTTGCGTTTGCGGGCACGCAAGGGAATTTTCAGCTCAATGTATATAAGCCGGTGATGCTACACAATGTGATGGAGAGCATCGCCTTATTGGCAGATTCCTGCACAGCATTTGATCAGTTCTGTGCCAGCGGGATAGCGCCGGACCTGGATCGTATTCAAAGTAACCTGGAACGCAATCTGATGTTAGTGACGGCTTTGAATCGTCACATCGGTTATGACAAGGCCGCTGCCATTGCAAAAAAAGCGCAGCATGAAGGCAGCAGCCTGCGCGAGGCGGCACTGGCGCTGGCGTATGTCAGCCCGGCGCAATTCGATGCATGGGTACAAGCACTGGAAATGACCAGCAATCAATGAATCTTTGCGCCGCCTTGTTTGTTCATTAGCTGGCTTGCAAAGCCTTGATATCAAGCGCAATCGCAGTGCTCAACTGGCGTATCGCCTCGGATACGCTGGCGGCCAGCGCGGCATACTGGGACGATGCGACTGGCACCGTCATCAGCTGATGCTGGCGCCTGAGCACTTTTCTGTCCTTATCCGTTAAGACCCAGCTGATATCGAGTTCAGTTGATTTTCCGGGAATAAGCAATAAACGCTGCACTTCTATTCTGAGCCGGAAACGCGGCAGCTTGGCTTGCTCAGCAGGTTCAGTGCTGACCCATGCTGAGGGTAAGCTGGCACGCAGATTACCAGCCAGTGCAAGACTTATCTGTTCCTCCAAGGGTGCCAGCCAGCGTTGATGCTCGAGCATGCTGACCTCACCACTCTCCAGTTGAACAACCAATTGGGGCCGGTTGATCGCATCCGGAATTTTGACGCTGTCCAGCAGGATTTCGTAAGCGGGTGCCGTGGCCTGACCGGGTACGGCGGTTGTACGCTCATAGTTCAGGGTATAAAAATGCTCTGTGGCGGTACTCGCGCAGCCGTTGAGCATAGGCAGGACGGGCAGGCTAAGCAGGCAGATGCACAAGCAGTACTTACTTGTTTTCATTTTTAGGTTTTTCCTTACCGTAGATAAGTGCTTCAGGGTGGCGCTCCAGCATATCAGCCAGATTCGCTAAGGCACGTGCGGACTTCGCTACTTGCTTCAGTGATTCGCGCATATCCTGTTGTAAAGGTGCGCCTTCAGCCAGCATAGAATTGGCGTGATTGAGTGTGGTACGGGCATCTTTTAAGGTCGCGGTGAGTTCAGGCGTCACGTCGCTGTCTATGCGGCGTGTGAGTTTTTCTGTATTCTCCAGCGTCTTATTCAAGGTCGCGATGGCGGTCAGCAAATCCGCAGACATTTTGTCGAGCGGCAGACGGTCGACTTTCTTGGCGATGCGTCCTACTGTATCCTGAATTTCACCCAATCCACCTCCTATCGTTGGCAGCACCGGGACTTCGCTACGCCAGTCTATTTTTGCAGCTGGCGCATCAGGAAAAAAATCCAGTGCGATATACAGTTGGCCGGTCAGCAGATTGCCGGTGCGCTGCTGGGCCCGCAAGCCGGCGGTGGTCAGACTGTTCAGCAAAGCCTTTTCTTTAGCCATTGTTTCATCATCCGGTGCATTGGCGCCGGAGCGCAAACGCGAGCGCAGGCGATCCGGATAAATGCTGACCTCAACCGGAAAACGTGGGATCTTCCCATCACTGCCGAAATCGACACCGATAGATTTCACTTCTCCGATCACGATGCCACGCATATCCACCGGCGCGCCTTTGCTCAGACCACGCAACGATTCCTGAAAATACATGACGAAGCTGCGCACCCGGGTATCCGGCGCACGCAGTGCTTCTTCGCGGTTGTCAAACAGCGAGTAAACGCTGCCTTCAAATGCAGGCTTTTCATCCGGAATGGCATCATCCCGGTTTTGAAACGCCAGACCACCTTCGATCACCGAGGTCAGCGATTCTGTCGATAATTTGACGCCATTCGCATCCAGCGTCATCTCCATGCCGCTGGCATGCCAGAAGCGTGTATCCGCATTCACATACTGGTCATACGGTGCATTGATAAACACCCTTAGTGTGACCCCTTTGCCATCGGGATCGAGACTGTACTTGGTTACGTGACCCGCATTAATGTGGCGGAACAGAATAGGCGAGCCGTAGTTAATTGAACCTATTTGCTTACCGCGTAACACGAATTCTTTGCCGACCGAATCACGTGTCACCAGCGGTGGACTTTCCAAACCGTCGAAATCATCTTTCATATCCGGTGAGGTACCGGCATCAACGCTAATGTAAGCGCCTGACAGCAGGGTACTCAATCCTGACACAGAGCCACCCGAAATGCGTGGCCGTACCACAAAGAAGCGGGTGTCGCTGGACAATAAATCGGCAGCGCTTTTAATCAGTTGCGCTGTAACGATCACGCTTTTCCTGTCTTGCGACAGACTTAGCGCTTTGATTTGCCCGACATCGACATCCTTGAAACGTAGTTTGGTTTTGCCGACTTCCAGACCTTCCGCCGATTTGAAACTGATGGTGATGACCGGACCGCGGCTGGTGATATTGTGTATCAGCAGCCATATGCCTATCAGTGCAGCGATCAGTGGAATGATCCAGACCACAGTAGGATATTTGCGCCGTGGCCGCACCACCAGTGCATGCGCCTCGCGAACGGCATTGTTTGCCTGTGTGTCGACAGGAGTAGGTTCATTCATGATGGGTCTCAATCGTATCCCAGATTAAACGTGAATCAAAATGCTGTGCTGACAGCATAGTCAGTACCACCACAGCAGCAAAAGCGAAAGCGCCGCCACCCGGATACACTGAAGCCAGGCTTTGAAACTGGACCAACGCTACCAGTACCATCACCACATAGATATCCAGCATAGACCAGCGACCGACTGCTTCCACCAGACGGAATAGCCGGGTGCGTGGCAATGGTAACCAGCGCGAACGGCGCCAGCTGCTGATCAGTAACAGCGTGAGCGAAAATAATTTCAGTAGCGGCACCATGACACTGGCGAAAAAAACCAACAGGGCCAGCGGCCATGAACCAGTCGACAGCAGCACCACCACGCCGCTCAGTATCGTGTCATCCTCGGCGCCGAAGATGGTTTCGGTATGCATGACGGGCAGCAGGTTAGCCGGTATGTACAGGATGTAGGCAGCAATCAGATATGCGGCAGCTTTACTCAATGAATGTGGATCGCGCAGATGTAAATGGGCGCCACAATGCTCACAATGCGGGCCAGCCTGCACCTGGCATAATGCCTCACAGACCGGGCAGCTCAGATAACCGGCTTGGCTACCGTTACCAGCCTTGATCTGCAGCTGGCGTTCGTTCTGATTCAAATTAGCCATGCTCGCTCCCGCGCTGTGTCCATAGCCATAAATTGCGCGGAGTCAGCATGCTGCTCATGACGGCACTACAGACGATCAGACCAGCGCAAGACCAAAATGCGGGCCCAATGATGATTTCTGCTAAATCCTGTAGTTTGACCAGGGAAACGAGCAAGCCCAGCATGAACACTTCTATCATGCTCCAGGGGCGGATTTTCTGCAAAATCAGTATCGGCGCAGCCAGTTTGTGTGCAGACATCTGGCCGCGTAAGGCCAACACAGTGACATAGATTTCTAACGCAATTTGTAACGCGGGGACCAGCAGCGTGGTCAACATCACCAATAACGATAAGACGTGCATTTCCTTTTCCCACATCGCTAAAGCAGCACCCAGTAAGGTCGCTTCCCTGCTGGTTTGCTGCAGGTTCAGCGCCATTAAAGGAAACAGATTCATGATCCCAAACAGGATGGCCGCAGTCAGTGTCAATGCCAGTGTCTGTTCTGGAGTTGCACCTGAATGCCTGATCAGTTTCGCCTCGCAACGCGGACAGTAGGCAGACTCACCAGGGGCAAGTACAACAACTGCGGAGATCAGATCACATTCGTGACATACAAGCAGTTTGGTTGATGTGGGCATAGATCAGCACAACTCCTGAGATAACGTATTACGTCAGACATGGCGAAAAAACACTATACCTGTAAATGATGAATTGTTTAAGACTAAGTGAAGAACAGTATTTCCATAGGGTATTTTGGAACCGGTGAAGCTCAGTTTGACTGCACTATGCCAGACGGGTAAGAAAATCCTGATTGCCGGTTCTGCGCTACACTGGCTGCTTTTTTTTCAGCACGGGTATGTCGATGCACAGTGTGGCCAAAAAATATGAGTGGGTATTATTCGATGCCGATGAGACCTTATTTCACTTTGATGCCTGCCGCGGTCTGCAGACGATGTTTGCGCAATTCGGCATTCAGTTTAGTGCGTCCGATTACGCAGCCTATCAAGTCGTGAATAAGCAGTTGTGGCAGCGCTACCAGGAACATCAAATCACAGCTGGTGAGCTTCAGCAATTGCGTTTCACTAGTTGGGCGGAACGGCTGTCCACCACGCCATCCGCGTTGAATCAGGCTTTCCTGCATGCGATGGCAGAGATCAGCACCCCGCTGGATGGCGTGCCTGAATTGCTGCAAACCCTGCACGGCAACATCAGGATGGGCATTATCACCAACGGTTTTACACAACTGCAGCGCATACGTCTGGAACGTACTGGATTGCACCACTATTTTGAGGTTCTGGTGGTATCTGAGGAAGTGGGTATCGCCAAGCCTGGACGGCAGATTTTTGATTATGCACTGGAGCAGATGGGGCAACCTGCGCGTTCTGCGGTACTGATGGTGGGCGACACACTGGAATCCGATATTCTTGGCGGCATCCAGGCCGGGTTGGATACCTGCTGGCTGAATCCTGCTCAAAAAACTGCCATACCTGGTATCGCACCTACCTTTGAAGTAGCTAATCACCATACGCTCAAAACGCTGTTGACTGCTTAGCTGTGAACCTAAGCTCAACTACGGCCCTGGCGGACGTATCTGCTTCTGTATCAAACCGCACTTAAAAAAATATTTTTCGGGATGGCGCTTTCGTGGCGCACTTTGCGTCTTTAGGGCATCAGGCCGGATTCCGTGTATTTATGCAGCAGGCCAGGCATCTGGGATTTCCGTCGAATGAATGGCATTTTTCCATTCAGGCTTGAGCTTCAACAAGGTGCATAGCGATGTCAGATACAGAGATAGAAGTTCCTTTGCCGGTTGCGCAGCGCTTACAGGCTGCGCGCACTGCCTATGCCGACGCCGATCAACACTACCAGGCTTGCAATCAGGCTTTGCAAAGCCATCAGGCCGGGGTGCAGGCGATACAGCAGCAGGCGCAAGAGCAACTGCCTAAGGTGGTGCAGGCGGTGCGGCAGGAACTGCTGGCGGAACAACTGAAGAAAACACCATGGAAGCCAGCCTTACTACTGAAGGGGCTGCAACACCGGTTCCCGTTTGCCAATTGGGCAGGTTGGCTGTATCTGCTGGGTATCATGTATTTCTTTGGATTTTTTGGCGTAATGCGGGCGAATTTCGCACTTGGCCTGCCTTATCTGGTTTCCGGCTTGTTCAGTGTCACGGGATTGTTGTTTGTCTGGTTGCCGTATATCGTGATGGTACGTGCAGCCAGACGTGGCAGCGCGCTGCAATTACTGCAAAAGCCATATCAACAGCTGGCTGAACAATTGGCGACAGCCAGTATTCACGTGCTGGCGTTTGCCAGCGAAGAATCCGGTGATTCTAAGTATCCTTACTCTGCGGTGATTTATCCGGGCGAAAACCCGTCTGAGCTGGGATGTACCAGCTTCCGTCTTGGGCAGGTCGCCCGACGTTATCTGGGGGCCACGCTGCTGCAATTCACTGAGCAGGGGCAGTCAGCCCAGCCCAAGCGTGCCTGGCTGGCCTATTTACCAGAGCAGAAAAAGTTGTTGCTGGAAGGTGATCATCATTTTTTTATGGCAGAACGCTGTCAGCAGCACTGGATAGGTCTGCTCGGCCAGCATCATACGAATCTGCAGCAAGTGGTTGCGGCCAGTCAGTCTATCCGCGCTGCATATCAGGTACTGCAAACCGCACATCAGCAATTGCAGAAATGCGAACAACTGGCCAGTCTCTGGCGTGAAGTTGCAGTTCCCGATGGGTTGGCGGATAAGCTGATCAAGCTGGTCGACTTATTTGCCAGCCGCTCGGAAGTTTCACCCAAAGGTATTTTGCTGTACGGGCCACCCGGTACTGGTAAAACCACGATTGCAGAATTGCTCGCTAAGACAGCGGGCGTGCATTTCATGAGTGTCAGTGAGTCGGATCTGAAAGGCAGTTATCAGGGACATACCTCACCCAAAGTCAAAGCCGTGTTTGAAGCTGCGCGCAAACAGAGTCCTTGTATTTTGTTTGTCGATGAGTGCGAAGGCATCTTCAAACGTCGTGGCGGAGCCAATTCAGGTGGTGTGAATTTTGATGACGAACTGGTCAAGGAATTTTTAAGTCAATGGGGCGGCATCGCTCAGGGTGGGCAGGTGATGGTGGTAGGTGCCACCAATCTGCGCGATGGTATTGATGATGCCATATTGTCGCGTTTCACCAGTGTGGTGGAAGTGGGCTTGCCGGATGCGCGTAACCGCGAAAAAATCCTGAAAGCAGAATTGCTTAAAGCGAAGCTGATTGCGCCTGCGGAGATGAAAGCCATCGTACGTGAAACCAGTGGCATGAGCGGGCGCGACCTGCATCAGCTGGTGATCGCCATCGCAGCTGAGCTGGCCGGCCGGAATGATCCAGAGGCAGCTGAAATTCTTAAGGAGATCAGACGTCAGCGCGGTAAAAATTCGAGTCATGTCAGTGATCTGGGCTGGGACGACATCGTCTTGCCTGAGCTGGTCAAAAAGTCGTTCATTCATCTCGGAAAGATGCTGCGCAATAGCGAAGAGCTGAAAAAGAGTGGGATTGATACCCCGCGTGGCGCCTTGCTGTGGGGCCCGCCAGGCACCGGTAAGACCCAGTTGGCGCGGGTGTTGGCCAATGAGGCTGGGCTTGCCTTTCTGACCTGTACCACGGCTGAACTGAAGCAGGGCACAGTCGGCAGCTCGGGTAATGCGGTACGCAGTCTGTTTGAACGTGCGCGTAATCAGTCACCCTGCATCCTGTTCATCGATGAAATCGAAATTCTGGCGCCGGCACGCGGTGCACAGAACAGCAATTCAGCGACCGAGGAAGTGGTTGGCCAGCTGTTACAGGAAATGGATGGCGCGAAAAGTCATCAGGGGCTGGTGTTTGTGCTGGCTGCCTCGAATTTGCCAGATCAGATTGATAGTGCTGTGTTATCGCGTCTGGAGCAAAAACTGGAACTGCCTTTACCTGACCGTAGCGGTCGCGAAGCGATCCTACAAAGCTTATTGCGTAAAAAACCGCTGGGCTTTGAGGTAAATGAAGCCGCAGCGACACTGGGAAAAATGACGGAAGGGAAATCCGGACGCGACTTGCGTACTCTGGTCGAAGTCGCTGCACGCAAAGCTACTGAGCGCGCCTTGCTGAGTGGTGAGGATATTCACCCCGAACGCAATCCTGTTTGTCTGCAAATGGATGATTTGCTGCAGCAATTAGAAGACAGTAAGCAATCGACTAAGGTGGACAATTTAAGCTGGGATGATATTGTGCTGCCGGATGCATTGCGGCAGCAGTTTGAAGCACTGGGTCGCATGATACGCAATGCGGAGCAGCTCAAGGCCAGTGGTATTACTGCACCGCGCAGCGCCTTATTGTGGGGCCCACCGGGCACAGGTAAGACACAGCTGGCCAGAGTGCTCGCGAGTCAGTCTGGCTTATCCTTTTTTGCCCCATCCACAGCGGAGATACAGAAACAATGGATAGGTCACTCGGGCACTGCCGTCAAAGCGATGTTTGACAAGGCGCGCAGTCAGTCACCCTGCATCCTGTTCATCGATGAAATGGAAATTCTGGCAGCCAAACGGGGTGAGCGCAGCAAATCCTTTTCTGAAGAAATTATCGGTCAGCTGTTACAGGAAATGGATGGCGCACAAAGCAAGCAGGGGCAAGTGTTCGTACTGGCTGCGTCCAATCATCCGGAACTGATCGACCCGGCGGTGTTATCGCGCTTCGCCCAGAAAATTGAGTTGTCTTTGCCTGACCTGGCGGCACGCCAGACGATAGTGCGGCAATTACTGCGTGATAAACCCCTAGCCTTTGATGTGGATATCGCCAGCCTGGAACTGGCCGCACGCACGGATGGAAAATCCGGACGTGATTTACGCAGTCTGATCGAGATCGCGTCGAATCAGGCCACCACCCGTTGTCTGCTGCGTGGTGACATCGATCCGGTGACGAATCCCATCCGCATAGAATTGCAGGATCTGACCCGGCAGTTGGATGAAGTGGTGATACAGAGCGAAACCCGGTTCGTCGTATGATGCAAAAAAAGGGAGCCTGCGAGCTCCCTTTTTTTGTGATTCTATCCTGATTCTATGTCTGATTCTGTCATGACGCAAATTACCGCCTGAGTCTGCTTATTATCATCGATCAGTTAGGCGGTTGATGATCGCGGTCAGGGCGTTTCCAGGGATCGATATGCGTCATCAGATTCAGCACCCTGTGTCTTTGCATCACGCGCTGGCGCGCGAGTACCGCAATGTCGTGCCCGGCTTCAACCGTGATATTGGCATCGACTTCGATATGCGCATCGACCACGATCATGTCACCCATTTTGCGCGTATGTACATCGTGCGCATTAATCACGCCCGGTGTATCGAGCAAGGTCAGGCGTATCGCCGCGACTTCCTCTTCATCGGCCGCGCGATCCATCAGATCATGCAAGGCTTCCCAGCCAAATTCCCAACCCATGCGCGCCACCATAAAGCCCACGATTAGTGCTGCAATCGGATCGAGTATCGGATAACCGGCCATATTGCCGATGATGCCCAGCCCGACTACCAGCGACGAAGCAGCATCTGAGCGAGCATGCCAGGCATTGGCCACCAGCATGCTGGACTTCACCTTCTGCGCGACCGCCAGCATATAGCGGAACAACAACTCCTTGGAGATCAGTGCCAGCCCGGCTACCCACAGCGCAATGCTATGCACCTGTGGTACCAATTCCGGTGTTTCCAGCTTGCGAAAGGCTGACCACAGCATGCCACAGCCCACTGCCAACAGTATCAGTCCCAGTACCAGTGATGCCGCATTTTCAAAACGTTGATGTCCGTAAGGATGATCGGTATCCGCTGCCTTTTTACTGTGATGGCTGGCC
Organism: Cognatundibacterium rugosum; assembly: GCF_014284365.1. Classification (GTDB taxonomy): domain Bacteria; phylum Pseudomonadota; class Gammaproteobacteria; order Burkholderiales; family Burkholderiaceae_D; genus Undibacterium; species Undibacterium rugosum. The sequence continues at coordinate 20,158 of NZ_JACOGG010000022.1, read as the reverse complement.
AGCAGCACCACAAAATCCGATATCAGATCAGACAGCGAATGAATGGCATCGGCAATCAAAGCCTGCGAATGACTGAAGAAACCGACCATGAACTGTATGCTGGTCAGCAATATATTGACCACGACGCTGGTCCAGGTGCTGCGGCTGGCGGCAGCTGCACGCTGTGCTGCGCCTAAGGGGCCATCCTGGCCGTCTTCGTGATCATCATGAAATTCTTGGTTATCCATCTTTTTCCAGCTTGAGGGGTGGCGGATCGGTGTAAAACTGTGCACACGGTGAGGTGGCATGGGACAATGGCAAAGACCCGTAGGGTATCGGTACTTATCTTTGACCAGCTCCGTATCGCATTTCAGTTTGAAAGGAACTCATATGATCATAACGCAAACCAGGCAATCTGGCCGCACCTGGCTCAGATCCAGCGTGAATCTCGGCCTGCTGTTGAGTCTGTCATGCAGCATCGTACTGACTGCCTGTAGCTGGACTCATGCTGGAACGACGCCAACCCTAGCCATCCAGCGCGACAGTACAAGCAAAGAGCAGGCCGTGTTACAGATACAGACGGCAGCTCAGACTCTGCAATTGAGCCGGTCGCAGTTATTGGCCTCGCCCGAGGTGAAGACGATAGTGCTGGAGTCGGATGTCGCTTACGGTGGTCGTCGCACTTACCGTGCACTGCCACTCCAGGTTTTTTATCCGGATTTGCCTGCACTGAATTTGCAATTCACCGCGTTGGATGGCTTTGTTGCGACTTTACCTGCCAGTGTATTCAATACCTCTGCCCGTCCCTGGCTGGCGATAGAAGATGTAGCAGCGCCCTGGCCTGTGCTGGCGGCGGGTAAGCCCAGTGCCGGTCCTGTTTATCTGGTCTGGCAAGATCCGGAACATCAGGTGTCCAGCGAGCAATGGCCGTATCAGATCGCCAAAATCAGCCTGACGCAAACACTGGAGCAGCGTTATCCGCAGTTAATGCCACGTACCAGTGGCATGCAGCAGACGCAGGCTTTACGTGGCATGCAGGTCTATACGAAAAATTGTGCTGCCTGCCACAGCATGAATGGCGGTGGCGACGCCAGGCTGGGGCCGGATCTGAATTTGCCGCATAGTCCGGTCGAGTATTTTCAGGAAGGGATGTTGCGTCAGCTGATACGCAATCCGGCCAGTGTACGCAGCTGGCCTGCTTCAGCGATGCCGGGATTTAATCTGCAATCCTTGTCTGCGCAGGAGTTAGATGATTTGCTGCTGTATTTCAGGCAAATGGCGCAGCAAAGAGAATAGGACTGACGCAAAAGTACCCCAGTGGTATTTGGGCTCCTTGCCGGGCAATTTGCGTCTCTCCAAAAAAAACGAAAAAAATATAAAAGCACAGCCCTGAATTGCTGCTTGTGGGTATTGCGTAAGCTGTGCTCAGGCGCTGGTATTGATCATACGTCCAACTACCTGGCCGCTGCCATTGACGCTGGGCTTAGGTTTGTTTTCCTGAGCGGCACGCGCCTGTTGTAGCGCATCGGCAGACTGCGTCGCCTGTGTGGCCTGCTCCGCCTGCTGCGTCTGGGTTTCCGCCTTAACTTTCTGATTTTCCTGTTTGACTTTGTTCAGCTCGCCATCGCGTTGCCTGAGTTTCTGCACGCTATTGCTATAAGTATCCGCTTGCGATGACTGATTGTTCACGCTTCCGATATTCATGATCTTTCCTTACTGACGCTCAATATTGAGTGATGCAACGACGCGCAAGTGGCGCTGTAATTTCCAATTGGAAATAAATTTCTATGCCTAGGTATAAAAGAAAAACGTCTCAAATACAATGGAAATAAGTTAATTTCAGGTCGCTACGATATTGTTTGTTGGTATTCACTATCAGTTTTTCACCATAAATGATCGCGAATTGTCTGGGCCGCTGCAAAAACCTAAGTGCTGTACATATCTTAAAAAAATTTGGTCATGCAATTGCCATCGAGCATAGTTATACTTGCAGCCCTAGTAGGCTTGCTGCTTCGTGGTTGCTCCTATCTGGCGATAGCAAGCGTCATTTCGATTTTTATTGTCAGGATCATACGTGCTGAATTCTTTACTCCGACTGCGGTTGACACCGGCGCTGTTCATTGCGCCTTTGTTCACTTTACTGAGTGCCTGCACCCAGTTACCTAGCCCGTCTGCGACCAATACGGCAGCAGCTGCGCCTGCGACAATCAGCTATCGTGCGCCTTTAGCCGCTCCGGTGATTCTGGTGTCTATCGATGGTTTCCGTCCTGATTACCTCAAACGTGGCGTCTCGCCTACGCTCAATGCACTGGCCACCCAGGGTGTGCTGGCGGATGTGATGCGGCCCTCATTTCCTTCGATTACTTTTCCGAATCACTACACGCTGGTGACAGGGCTGCGTCCGGATCATCATGGTATCGTGGGTAACACCATGCAGGATGCGGCGATCCCCGGCGTGAAATTCACTTTGAGTAACCGTGACGCGGTGACCGATCGCCGCTGGTGGGATCAGGCAGAGCCTGTCTGGGTGACTGCAGAAAAAAATGGCGTGCGCAGTGCCACCATGTTCTGGCCCGGTTCGGAAGCCGCAATACATGGCGTGCGCCCCGGCGAATGGCGCGTGTTTGATGGCAAGGTCACGCCGGATCAGCGTGTTGATACCTTACTGAGTTGGTTAGACAAACCGGTTACAGAGCGGCCTTCCATGCTGACTTTGTATTTTGACGATGTCGATCATGCCGGCCACGATGAAGGGCCAGACAGCCAGATCGTGAATGAAGCGGTAGCACAGGTCGACCGTGCGCTGGCACGTCTGGTAGCAGGGCTGCAAACGCGTCAGATCGAAGCCAATCTGGTGATCGTATCCGATCATGGCATGGCTGCCACCAGCGCACAGCGCACGATCGTACTTGATCAGCTGGTGTCCGCATCCAGCTTCCGTATGGTCAATAGCGGCACCTACGCCGCATTTGACGCGGCACCAGGTCATGAGGCTGAACTGGAAGCCGCTTTGCTGAAACCCCATGCACATATGCAGTGCTGGAAAAAAGCCCAGATTCCGGCGCGCTTTGAATTCGGTCGCAATCCGCGGGTTCCATCTTATCTGTGTCTGGCTGAAACCGGCTGGCTGATTTTCGCCGATCAAAATCCGAAGAATCACAGCAATGGCGGGGCGCATGGCTATGACAATCTGGCACCGGAGATGGGTGCGTTGTTCATCGCTAACGGCCCGGCATTCCGCCCGGCGGCGCGTTTGCAAAGTTTGGAGAATGTGGATGTCTACCCTTTGCTGATGCGTCTGATACAAGTACCGGCGCTGGTTTCTGACGGTAAGCCGGAAGTCACGCAAGGCATTTTGAAGTAAGCTTCGCAGCCTGCAGCGTTCAGGCGCTGCAGGCTTGCATGCGGTTCAGGTATTTCACCAGTATCCGGTACGTATCGCGGTCAAAGCGCGGCTTGCCGGATGCCAGCAAAGCCGGTACCTGGGCCAGCGTCTCGGCACGACCCAGATAGCACCAGGCCTCGATCACATGATAGACCCCGGCTTCCTGCAGCAAGGCAGGTCCGGCAAATGGCCAGGCCTTAAGCTTCATCTCGGCCAACGCTTCGATCAGACGCAGATTATGTTGTAAAGCACTTTCCTGACCCACGCAGGCACCCTTGCATTGCTTGAGCTGGCGCGCAAAACAAGGTTTGCCATTGCCGCCTTTTTCCAACCCCAGCGTGGCGGCGCACAATTGATATTGTTTGACCGCTTGCAGTAAAAATTCCCGTGCACTGGCACCGCTTTTAAACAAGCCATACAACTGTTCCTGCCTGCCGAGATCCAGATCGCGGCCATACACCAGTTGCGGTTGCAGCAGGCCGCTGCCCAGATCACTCAGGCGCCAGGAGCAAAATTCGCTATTCCTGCGTAACTGACGGTTCAGGGTAGGTTGTTTTTCCTTGATCAGTCGCGCTTCGGTAATCAGCGCATCGATTTCACCCGCGCATTCTATCCATTCGATATCTCTCACCTGTTGGGAGATATTCATTTCCTTAGCCAGTGCATGATCCGCCGAGAAATGCGATAGCACACGCTGGCGCAAGGTATTGCTCTTGCCGACGTAGATAGGCAGCCGGTTTTCTCCATAGAACAGATAGACGCCATAGCCCTTAGGTAACTGGTCGACGATATCGGCATCCAGATGCGGTGGCAGCGCCGGGCGTGAACTTAGTTCTTTCACCGCTGCCAGCAAGGCGGCCTCGCCCGGCACCTGTTGTAACGCCTGCCAGAACTGCAGCAGGGCATCGGCATCGGTCATCGCACGATGTCGCTCACCGACTACAATCTGATGCCTTTCTATGATGCTGTCGAGATTGTGCTTGACGAATTGCGGGAACAGTTTGCGCGAGAGCTTGAGCGTACACAGTACCGGTGCTCGGTAAGACATCTCCAGACGGCGGAATTCGTTTTTTAAAAAACCGTAATCAAAGCGCGCATTGTGCGCCACCAGCATATGGCCTTGCAGCTGTGCCAGTATGTGCGGTGCGAGCTCTGCGAACAGCGGCTGATCCGCCACCATGGCATTGCTGATGCCAGTCAGTTGTTCGACGAATGGCGGTATCTGGGTTTCCGGGTTGATCAGTTGCGACCAGCGTTCTATATGCTCGCCGTCAAAACGGATGATGGCGATTTCGGTAATCCGGTCACGGGTGGCGATCGTGCCTGTGGTTTCCAGATCCACAAATGCCAGAGGTGTTGCTAATTTGCTCAAGATGGGACTCAGTGTTCAAGATGTGGCGTCATTGTATCGCGTTAGCTTGCACGTGGCTTTCCCCTGTGAGATCTGCCTGCTCGACAGCATGATTGAAAAACAAGCGTAACAGGATTAGAGTCGCTGTCCTAAAATATCACTTGCGTAACAAAAGTGTTTTTTATTACAGTTAATTTATAACTTTGTTAAGAAAGTTGCCCGATGAGTAAAGGTTCATTTGCAGACATGAATTGCCCGATCGCCCAGACGCTGGAGCAGGTGGGGGAGTGGTGGTCTTTACTGATTTTACGCAATGCGTTTTGCGGTATGAGCCAGTTTCAGGATTTTCAGAATCACCTTGGGATCAGTACCAATATTTTGTCCCAACGGCTAAGCCAACTGGTGGCGAACGGCATCCTGACGCGCCAGCAGGCAGCGGATGACGGGCGTGTGGTTCACTATCACCTGACCGCCAAAGGCCAGTCTTTGTACCCGATTCTGGCGGCGATGACAGTTTGGGGTGAGCAGTGGGCGCCGCATCCTCAGGGGCCAAGAATGACGATCGTGGCCAGCGATACAGGAAAAGCCATCCGCGGTGTAGGCATCATCGCTGAAGACGGGCGCGAATTGCGACCCGATCAGCTCGATACGGTTGCCGGTCCGGGCGCCGATGAAAAAACGCACATGTTGATGCGGATGAGAATGGAGACGATGAAATGACAACAGAAAAACACTGGCTCAAATCCTACCCGGCAGGGGTACCGGAGACCATAGACCCGGAACAATACAGCTCGCTCAATCACTTATTTGAAGAATCCTTCAGCAAATATGCTGCGCGTCCGGCCTATGTCTGTATGGACAAGCAGATGCCCTACAGCGAACTGGATGCCTGTTCGCGCCATCTGGCTGCCTGGTTGCAGCAACGTGGACTGGCTAAAGGCGCCAGAGTCGCGGTGATGATGCCCAATGTGCTGCAATATCCGGTCGCTGTCACCGCTATCCTGCGTGCCGGTTGTACCGTGGTGAACATCAATCCTCTATACACGCCGCGTGAACTCGAACATCAGTTGCGTGATGCTGGCGTTGAGGCCATTTTTATTCTGGAAAATTTCGCGGTTACCCTGGAAAAAGTATTGCAGCAAACGAGCGTTAAACACATCGTCGTTGCCAGCATCGGTGACATGATGGGCAGCTTCAAAGGTGCGCTGATGAATCTGGTGGTGCGTCAAGTCAAGAAATTGGTGCCAGCCTTCAGTTTGCCGGGTTCCATCCGCTTTCGCACAGCGCTGGCGCAGGGCGCAAAACTGAGTTTGCAAGAAGTAGCGGTCACGCATACCGATATCGCTTTCCTGCAATACACCGGCGGCACGACGGGTTTGTCTAAAGGTGCAACGCTGACGCACAGGAATGTGATCGCCAACATGCTGCAAAACGATGCCTGGGCAGGGCCTACGATGCGCCATGAAGCTGCAAAAGGCGCGCTGGTCACCGTCTGCGCTTTGCCGCTGTATCACATCCTGGCATTGAATGCCTGCATGCTCATGGGGATGCGTTGGGGCGCGATGAATGTCTTGATTCCCAATCCGCGTGACATGCCGGGTTTTGTCAAAGAACTCGCGAAATACCGCGTCAATTTTTTTCCGGGTGTGAATACGCTCTTCAATGGACTGTTGAATCAGCCTGCGTTTGCGAAACTCGATTTTTCCGGTTTGCGTATTACGCTGGGTGGAGGGATGGCGGTGCAGGAAGTCGTGAGTGACCGTTGGTGCAAAGTCACAGGCAGCCCTATTCTGGAAGGCTATGGCCTGTCTGAGACTTCGCCTACTGCTACCTTGTGCCCGCCTGATCAGAACGGTTTCTCAGGCACTATAGGCTTACCCGTCCCATCCACCGAAGTAGCCATCCTGAATGATGAAGGTGAGCCAGTGCCGTTCGGACAGGCAGGTGAAATTGCGATCCGCGGCCCGCAAGTCATGATCGGCTATTGGAACCGCCCGGATGAAACAGCCAAAGTCATGACCGACAACGGCTATTTCAAGTCAGGCGATGTCGGCATCATGGATGAGCGCGGCTACGTCAAAATTGTGGACCGTAAAAAGGACATGATCCTGGTTTCCGGTTTCAATGTGTATCCAAACGAAATCGAAGCCGTCATTGCCGCCCATCCGGATGTGCTCGAATGCGCATGTGTCGGTGTCCCCGATGCGGTATCGGGCGAAGCGGTGAAATTGTTTGTAGTGAAGAAAAATCCTGCATTGACGACGGATCAGCTCATGGATTATTGCAAACAGCAGCTGACCGCTTACAAGAAACCTAAATACATAGAATTCCGCCAGAACCTCCCCAAGACCAATGTGGGAAAAATCCTGCGCCGTGAATTACGCGATACAGGTGTGGTCGCGATGACACAATAATCTGCTGAGATAATCGCTGCTAGCCCAGACAACAAGCGTGAAACGCCAAATCCTGATGTCATACTGGACAGCATGACACTAGGTCGTCAGCGGGCCTCAATCGTTACCAGGCTGATTGACCGTTACACCCAAATAATCAAAGACCACGAATGATGATCACAAGTTTGCCTGAGGCACCTGCATCGGTGCTCGATGAAAAAAATGCCGTGCAGTTCGGACAATATGTCGGAGCGCCGGAACGCATAGACTGGACTGGCTTAGCCCAGCCATTTCGCCGTCACCCGCTATGGCAGGTGCTGCATCACAAGCACTGGAATTATGTGGCGCTGGCGACAGATGAGATTTTTTGTGGAATAGCGATTGTGGATGTGGGCTGGACCAATACTGCATTTGCCTATGTCTTTGACCGTCGTGCCAGGAAGATCATCGCCAGTTATAGCCAGGATGGTTTGCCCGGTTTGACGGCACGCTTACGGCCTCAGCCTGCGGCGGGTGCTGCCAGTCACTTTCAGTTCCTGCACAATCGCATCCATTTTCAACATGTGGCTGAGTCCGGTCAGTATCAGCTCTCGCTGGCTTGTGGTGATTTCCGGATAGAGGCGCACATGCTGACTGAGGATGCCGCGCGTCCCTTGTTTGCGGTTGGGACGGCAGAGGGAGGCACCGTGCATGCGACCTTGAAATCGGCAGGTATGCGTTTGCAAGGCAGTGTCAGCGTGGCCGGACGCCAGTTTGAGTTGGCCGGTGGAATTGGCAGTTACGACCACAGCAATGGCTTTCTGGGACGGGAAACAGCCTGGCGCTGGGCTTCGGCGCATAGTCTGGGTCTGGGCTTTAATTTACAGGCTGGATATTTTGGGCAGAACGAAAATGCACTGTGGCTCGATGGCGAGCTCATCAAGCTGGGCGCGGCGCATTTCGATTATCAGCCTCAGCGTCTGATGGATAGCTGGCATATTGTTACCGATGATGGGCTCTTGAACTTACATTTTCAGCCGGAAGGTCTGCGCCAGGAAAACAAAAACCTCCTGATTGCCGCCAGTCGCTATGTGCAGCCTATCGGTTGCTTTAATGGTTGGGTGAAAGCGCATGCCTCGGCTCCGGCACGGCCAGTGACGCAACTGGTGGGCGTGACGGAGGATCATTTTTCACGCTGGTAATCATGGTGGAAGTGCTGAAAGGGCATCAGCACCGCTATCCGCACAAAGTTTGATCTGGTCGCTATGGTGGAAAAAGCAGGCATGTTACAACCGCATTTTCTTCCTGTTTTTTCTACGGCGGCGCCATCATGTTGACCTTACAGCTCAGTGAATTTTCTCTAGACCGCTTTCTGGCGGAATATTGGCAGCAAAAGCCGGTGTTGATACGCCAGGGTTTCCCAGCTTTTCGTGATCTGATCAGCCCGGACGAACTGGCCGGGTTGGCGTGTGAAGCGCAGATAGACTCGCGTCTGATTAGTCGCCATAACGGCGAGTGGCAGGCAGAGCGTGGCCCGTTTCAGAATTATAGTCATTTGGGAGAACACGACTGGACACTGGTGGTGCAGGCGGTCGATCACTGGTCGCCGGACGTCGCTGAGCTGGTGCAGGCGTTTGCGTTTATTCCCAAATGGCGACTGGATGATGTGATGATCAGCTTCGCCGCACCGGGCGGCGGTGTCGGGCCGCATATTGATTTATACGATGTGTTTATTTGTCAGGGCTCGGGTAAGCGGCACTGGCGGGTCGGTGATCGTGGCGCGCATCGCCAGTTCGCAGCCCATCCCGCGCTGCTGCATACCGATCCTTTCGCGCCCATCATCGATGCTGTGGTTGAAGCGGGTGATGTGCTCTATATCCCACCCGGTTTCCCGCATGAAGGCGTGAGTCTGGACAGTTCCATGAGTTTTTCGGTTGGCTTTCGTAGCCGTTCTGCCAGCGATATGCTGAGTGGCCTGGCGGATTACCTGATCGACCACGAACTCGGCAAGAGCCTGATCAGCGATCCACGGCGTGAGGCACATCAGCAGCAGGGCTACATCAATCGCAGCGACTTCGCCATGATACGGGCGCAGATGCAAAGCGTACTGAACGACGATGCGCTGATGGCTGACGTTATCGGGAGCTTGCTGTCGACCACGCGCAGCGAACTGGATTTGCAGGCGGTGGAGCCACCACTGGAGGCGCATGAATTGCTGTGCGCCTTAGAGGAGCAGTCACTGCGCCGTACTGGTGGCCTGCGCTGTTTTTATCTGGAGCCACAGATTAGCGAAGGTGTTTGCTATGTCGATGGTGAGCGCCATGCTTTCGGCGCAGCCCTCAGTGAGGCGGTGCGCTCACTGTGTAATCACGATGTGATCGGAATCGCGAATCTGGGTTCGGCCCTACAGCAGACGCAGTTCCTGACTACGCTGCTGCAATGGGTGAACCAGGGCTATTGGTACCTGGATGAGCCGGATTAAGCATAAGTTTAAGCCAATAAAAAACGCCGCTGAGCGAAATCTCAGCGGCGTTTTTATTAGTGCTGGGTATCTACATCAGCCCGGTAAAGCGATCTGGTTATCGGTACTGAATTGGTAATCACGGAATACATGTTCAGCACTCAGTAACTGGTAGCTGCCATCCGGATTTTTACGTGTGGTGTCTTTCAGACGATACGTGGTTTGGCCGCAAGTCCAGCATTTGAAGTTACGCATATGGGTACACAGACAGGTCTTGTCCATCACCACTACTTTTTTCGCATCCGGATGCGCAGCGACTTCGCGGTTATACGAGGTAATGTAGGCGCAATTGCCGTTGCCATCGAGCAGATAGCCGTAAGATTCACAACCCGGACGCACACCGTCACCGATGGCCGGCGTATTTTTCAACATGCGCATAGGATAGCCAGTCGGGGAAATATGATTGACTTCGATATCCTGTTCGCTGGCTTTGAAATATTCCTGTTTCACATCGGCGGGTAAACCACATTCATTGGTCACAGTGAAGCGGGTTGCAACTTGCACGCCAGCCGCACCGTTTTCCAGGAAGGCGACGGCATCGCTACCGGTGAAAATACCGCCTGCAGCGATCAGCGGAATATCGAGCTGCTCAGCCTGCAGCCATTGATGAATTTCAGTGATGATGGTTTGCAGATCAAATTCTGCCCAGTCGTCACCGAAACCCAGATGGCCGCCAGCCAGCGGGCCTTCGACCACCACGTAATCCGGCAGACGGTTCAGTTTGGCATTTTTACGCAGGAATAACTGCAGCGCGCGCAGGGACGAGACGATAATGCCCAGCTTGGCGTCGCGGAAGCGCGGATGATCTGCCATCAGTCCAAAGGAGCTCAGATGCAGACCTGCACTCAGGGTGATGCCATCGATACCGGCGTCCAGTGCGGCTTCCAGCCTGACCTTCAGGGTTTCACGCGGACCGTTCATGGTCAGCTTTTCCATGCAGTTCACGAATATCATGCCTGAGCCTTGTTTGGCTTCCATGGTTTTCCCTACGTGCAGACGGGTCGCTTCGGCCAGGTGCTCAAGATTGAACTTGACGTCCGTTTTATCAGAGTTATTGATGTTGTACTTATAGAAGCGGGTTTTTTCTTTGATATAGCTGGTGTCAAAGCGGCGGTCAGACACATCATGCACCATGGCGTCAGAAATATGCCCGATGCCACCCAGGCGTGCGGCGACCAATGCCAGTTCAGCGGTGGAAATATCCACGCCCATCCCACCAATCATGATAGGAACCAGTTCATCTTTGCCTAGCTTCAGGCGGAAATCATCTACTCGTTTCATTGCTATCCTTGACACATTGAGCTCAAAAGTCGCACCTGGTTACGGGGTCGCGCATCCGGTGAAGCCGCCTGCCAGAGTGACGGCGCCCCAGATTGTATGCCAGCCTACGACGCGATTGTGAATAATTTAATGTAGCGAACTGCTGAATTTTTGTGCAAACTTTGCGTGAAATGGATGTGAAAAAAATTGCATAAAAACTATCGTCCCCGATGTTGTGAACAGCTAAGCGATGAAGACATGTAATTGTCTAGAGTTAGACTGTTTTCTCTAATTTAATTTCTTTGCCTGGATGAGAGAAATGCGGGCAATGAAGCTGAAAACGCGTCCCATACCAGCAATATTTTTTCTGCTGACTTGATTTTCATCAAGCGATTTTGCGCAGATTTTACCTGCACTGCAAAAATTCTGCTGCAACCTAATCTGCCTGAAAACTATGTCAGGCGTATGAAAAAACTTAGATGTGACTCCCTAGTGATTAGGATTGAGGCAGAAGCTGAAGCACAGTTCAATAGCGTCTCTGTCTTACCCATGATGCTGACGCGGCGATCCTGTCGTCAGCATAATTTGAGGACAGACGTAAGGCCGTTTGCATGATGTGATGGCGTTTGCCTGATCATCCTGGTGCGATGTTGCCAGGGGTTCTGCTGCCATACTTTGTGAGAATTGGATTGCGTCCGTTCTTTTGATTGTGTTTTTTGTTTTGAACTCAAGGAAAAACAATGAAATCAGTCTTCAAAGTGACAGCGCTCACACTCGCTCTGTGCGCCAGTTTGCCAGCTTCGGCATTTCAGCAGGAAACCCATAGACGCATCGCGATTGATGCCGTCAACTTCATGAAAAATAATCCGGGCAAAACCAATTTTGCTAAATTGCAGGCCGGATTGAACAAAGCAGGTATTACTCTGGATCAGTTTGCCACCGCCATGGGCCAGGGTGCCTATGACGTGGATGATTTTGCTGACACCTATCTGTGCGGTGCCACCACCGGCAGCTGTGTACTGGCTCCGGTTTGGGGCGCTGCGCAAAGCATCGTGAAATACACGTCTTACTGGCATTTCCAAAACCATACAGCAGGTGCCGACGTGCATGGCAATCCGTTTGGCGGCTATAACTATGCCAAGCTGACTGTTGCAGGTGATATCGACAAGCTGGCGGCGACCTGGCTGGTGGGTGATTATCTGGACGATGGCCCTGGCGGCCTCAAGGGCTGGTTTGGCGACAGCAGCAAATACAATAGCTACGGCATTACGGAAGCACGTTATCGCCATGGCGGTTATTCCACACCACAGCAATATGCCGATTTTGAAACTGCACCGTTTCAGCCTATCGATAACCTGGCGCAGTACTGGTTCCAGCAATTTCTGACTAAGCCCAGCTTGCAAAGCCTGGGTTTTGTGATGCACTCGACGGACTTGCTGCAACCGCATCACACCTGGACCACGTCAGCACGTAATCACTCGGGTTGGGAGCAATGGGTCAATGATTATTACTACAGCCAGAATCTGAACGACAGCGCATTGGTCAATGCTGCACTGGCCGACTTCACTCCACTGAGCGCAACAGCGACAGACATTCGTCCTTTGTTAACGCAGGGCGGCACTTACTCCTATCAGAATGGCGGCATCGTGTTGTCATCGACCGATCAGAATGACCGGGTACAAGTGGCTAAAAAAGTGGTGCCGCATGCGATCGCAATGATGGTGCATGTGCTCAACCGCGCAGCAGAACGTCTGGCGAACTAAGATGTGGAACTCACGCATAGCGCGTGCCAACAAGCGGTGCCTGCACCGCTTGTTGTGCGCAGCAGTTGGCTTACTGACTGCAGTCGGACTGGCCTCTGTTGCCAGTGCCTCGGTATTGGCGAAAGTAGATGGACAGGCGGTGCATCAGCTGACCGTGGATGTGATGCTGCAGCTGGCGCAGCAGCAGGATGCGAGCAGGACGAAAGCAGCGGTACTGGAAGAAATTATCAGTAACCGCAGTCTGGTGCGCGCTGCGGAAAAACGTTTTGCAGGACTGGATTTGCAAGCCGGAGCGAAACGGGTGGGGTTTGATCCTGCCGTTGCAGCGGATGATCAGCTCGCGGCCGCTTTGCGTTCGGCATATCTACAGCCTTTGGAGGCTGGATTGAAAGCGCTGCCCGGTGCCAGTTTGCAGGGCAAAGTGAGCGCAGAGTATCCGGTCACCGAAAAGGATTGGAAAAAACTGCTGGGTGCGGAGGATAAGCTGATTGTGGAATATCGCTGGAATGAAGCACAGTTGAAAACAGCGCAGCAAATCGTCGTGCTGCGTTCAAGCCTGGCGCCAGGCGGTGTGATCACGCTGGCCGATGTGTATCAACGCCAGAATGTACAGGGACGGGTCGAACTGTTTGCGCGTAATCAGGCTTTTGTGCGCCAGCAAGCCATGCTGTATCTGAGCCAGCGTTATGTGCAGGATTGGGCAGAGCAGCGCTTTGGCAGTGCCGCCGTGGCGGATTTGCGGCAGGCTTTAGGAGAGCAGAATCAGGTCAGTGCTTTGCTGGCATTGCATGGCATAGGCGCTGATATCGACGCCGAGAGTCCTGTGTTGAATAGCTTGGCAAAACAGGTTAAAACGGCTGAGATTCAGACCTATTACCGTCAGCATAAAGAAGAATTCAAACGCATCGCCACGATACGCGCCAGACATATCCGGGTCGCGGATCAGGCGAGCGCAGAACGGATAGTGCAGGAGGCACGCCGTGGTCAGGATTTCGCCGCACTGGCGCGTCAGTGGTCGATTGCGCCAGACGCGGCCAGCGGTGGTGATCTGGGCGAAATCCGCCATCAGGGCAAACTCAGCTGGCTGCAGGAACTTGCAATGATGCAGGAACCGGGACAGGTGTCGCCACCGTTTCGGGCTGCAGTCGGGCCGCAAGAGCCAGCCTACTGGGAAGTGCTCCTGGTCAGTCAGCGTCAGGATGGCTATCAGCCTGCGGATTCGGAAGCCGTGCGCTATCTGGCCAGCCGTGCCATCGCGCAGGAAAAAGCCGTGCAGCAAATACGTGTGTTACAGCGCAGAGCAAGGCAGGCTGCCAAGGTCGACTATCTGACAGCTGGGAGTACCACATGATGCGACGAGCCTGGTTCTGGGTGCTGATGCTGGTATTGGGCTTGTTGCTGGCCGCACGCCTGTTGTTTGACGATAGCAGCGTGCCGCAAGCGGCAGATCAAAACCTGACGGCCGTGCGCAGCTCGTCAGGCACACAACTGAACCAGCAATACAGCGCGAAAACTGCAAGCTGGCCGCCGCCATTTCCGGAACTCAAACGTGTACCTTTACTTGACACGGGGCCCGCCATGCCAGCGGCGCAGAGTCTGGCTGCGACCCGCTACGGCGATCCGCGCAGCCCGCCGATAGCGCGCGATACCCAGCGTCTGCTACAGCCTACACGCGAAGAATTGGCCGATCCCCAGGCGTATCAACGTTACGAGGCGAATCAGCATCAGCAATTGCTGGCATCGTTTGCCGATGCGGCGCAACAGGAAGTGCCGCGCCTGTTGAGTGACATAGAGCGTGGGCGACAAAGCGGGATTGATCCGGTGGCGATCGCTAGGATGGAAGAAAAAGCACGCAGGCTGGCTGCGCTGGAGCAGGAATTACGTCAGCAGCATCCGGAATGGAAACGCACTCAGCACTAATTCAGCACTAATTCAGTGTTAAAAATTAACGCTGATTCCAGCGCAGTTTTTTCCAGCTGCTTTGCTGCGCCGGGCTCAGGAAAGTCCAGGCCAGCAGGCGGCTTTGCTTATTGCCCTGACCCATAGCGATTTCGCGCCAGTCCTGAACCTTGAGTTGTTTGAGTCGTGCTTTGAGTGCAGACAGATGTTCAGCCTTGGCCACCAGGCTGGAATACCAATAGCAATGGGCAGGGAAGCGTGCGCTTTCATCCATCATTTGCAGGATGAAGGCCAGTTCACCGCCGGGGCACCAAAGCTCGGCATCCTTGCCGCCAAAATTCAGTACAGCAGTTTGTGGTGCCTGTTTTTTTGGGGCCGCGCTGGCCTTACCTAATTGGCGCCATTTACGCTCTGAGCCTGCCGCAGCTTCTTGCGGCGAACCATGGAACGGCGGATTGCACAGTGTCACATCAAACCATTCTCCTTGCTGCAGGATATTGTAGAAAATAGTGCCAGGGTCAGGCTGCTGCCGTAAAGTGATGCGGCTGGCATGGATGGGATTGTGGCTCAGTACAACGCTGGCATGGGCCAGCGAAGCCGGATTGATGTCGGTCGCGACAAACTGCCAGCCATAGTCTGCGCTGCCTAGCAAAGGATAAATCAGACTGGAGCCGGTACCGATGTCCAACACCTGTATGCCGTTCGCAGCGGGCAGGCGGCCGCCATGACTATCCCTCAGTAAATCCGCCACATGATGCAGGTAATCGGCGCGGCCCGGTATCGCCGGGCATAGCTGTCCTGGCAATACGGACCAGTTTTGTATGCCATAGTCAGCCTGCAGGATGGCGCGGTTCAGCATGAATACCGCAGCCGGGTTGGCAAAATCGACGCTGAGACCATGTGCAGTCTGCACCAAAAAATCCTTCAGCCCGGGCTCGCAGGTACTCAGGTTGCTCAGGTCATAACGTCCCTGATGGCGGTTGCGTGTATGCAGCTGAGCGCTGACTGTCTTGTCGCTCTTGCTGGCTTTGTTGGCTGGAGGTCTGGGTTTGCGGGGTACAGGCATGATAAGTCCGTGGGGCTAAGTCCTGCATTTTGACATAAACCCCCGCTGCATCCCGAAAAAAAGCCTCCGTCACAGACGGAGGCAAGATTGAATGCCGGGAGTCATTCAGTCCAGGTTCAGCCTGGGGATAGGCTGAACCTCGGTTTACAGCCTGATCAGCTGATTGCTACTGCTGCTGTGCCAGTGTTGACGGTAGCCGTGGTTACACGCGCAATCACATTGCTTGGCGCAGTCATGCTGCCGGTGTTAACCAGCTTGTTCACTTGCTTAAACTGAGCCACCAGATTGCCCGGTGTGACTGTCACAACGGTATAACCCTGTGCATCGGCATTGATGTATTTCATCCACTGGTTATTCGCCAGTGCTGCCAGTTGCTGTGCCAGTCCCAACAGGTTGGTATTAAAGCTGCTGTCGGCTTTCAGTCCGGCCAGTACGGCCTGTACGGTGCCTGTCAGAACGGCACCTTCAGGCACGCCTTTCGCTGCCAGCGCGCCGGTCAGTGGCACGCGGATTTGTTCCAGCAAGCCATCCAGGGTAGGTGCCGCTTTACCCATGGTGTAGTCGAGCATATTGGCATTGACGGTGATGGTGCCGATATTCGGAACCGGGATAGACAGCGGATAGAAAATGATCGTTGCCAGTCCGGTCGAGCCCGCGCCATCCATCATGTATTTGAAGAAGGAGTCGGAACTGATACCGGCGCTGACCAGATCCACCATCGCTGGCGTACCGCCACCGGCTGCATCGAAGTCATGATTGACCGTGCCGGCAAAGAAACCATGGATATCGCCCGTGACAGACACCACATTGCTGACTTTCTTATCCAGCAAATGCTGCATCAGGGCCTTACGTTCTGCATTGTAGCCATCCCACTGATCGCAGTTGAGCAGGAATTTAGTGAAGAAGGCAGACAGTGCAGCTTGCTGGCCAGATGCGATCACGAAGGTAGATTTTTCTTTATTCGCCTGTACATCCGGTTTGATGTAGCCGAAAGCGATCGTCTGCGCGGCAGCACCGACCTGCGTAGTCGTACCTGCCGGTGCTGCGGCCTTGGCTGCGCCATAGGCAGCCACTGCGATACCAGCCTGGGCTGTGCTCAGGCCCGCAGCCACTGCCGCCGCTGGCAGGGAAGCGTTGCTGGCATCTGCCGTTGCGATGGCGATTGCTGCGGCCGCAGCCGTCGCCTGTGCTGCGCCTGCAGTCGCCGCTGCCACCAGTGCGGACGCGACTAACACATTGCCTTGCAGCGCAGGATTGCTGAGTGCGTTACTGATGGTCATCGCCAGCGTGGACACTGAGCTCAACGCGATCAGGGTTGCAATCGCGTCCGTGCCATTTAAGCCCATACGCATCAGGGATACTTCATTGCCCCATACCTTCCAGGTCGCGGAAGACGACGCCATTTTGTCTTTCCACCAGTCGCGCTGGGTTTTGCCGAGCATGGAGGTGTAAGCCAGCGGGTCGGCGGTCATCGAAGTTGCGGTCGTGACTTTCTGAGCTTCCAGCGCATTGAATACGTCTTGCGGTACCACATAGCGCGAACCGATGCTGCTATTGAGTGGTTTGCCAGTCGCGGGATTAAACAGACTTTCCGGTACCACGTGATCAGTGCGATACAGGCGCTCATCTGTCATCACCAGTTGCATCAGTTTGCCGAACTGGAAGTCGCGATAGATCTTGATGTTCTGGAATCCATTGTCGGCTGTATCCAGATTCACATCTGCCGGCATAAATTCGAACCAGGCCTGATTGGCAGAGCGGCGACGCTGTGGCAAGTGCTGGTTATCGCCCAGTTTATCGAGGCTGTTATTGTCGTAGGTGATCGCATCTTGCCAGCCATCGTCGGAGAATTCATGGTCATCCCAGATCGCGATATAGGCGAAGCGTTCATGCAGTGCTTGCTGACGCGGATCGCTACGATACATTTTGTACAGATAGCGGTAGTCGGCCAGCGTGGTCGCGTATTTGGCCTTGGTTGGAGTGCCGGACGCGTCGTTCAATACGGTTCCATCCGGTAATTGCAGTGCCGTGTGGCGTGCTTCGACATTACCGACCTGGAAAGAAGCTCCGACGGTTTCGTAAATATAGTCACCCAGGTGGATGATGAAATCCAGACTTTCGTTTTTGGCGATGTAATCCATCGCGCCCCAGTGATTGACACTCCAGTCCTGGCAAGTCAGGTAAGCAAACTGCAGTTTCGCTACATCGCTGCCAGCAGCTGGAGCCGTTTTAAAGCGACCTACATTCGAGCGAACATCACCGGCGATGAATTGATAGAAGTAAGTCTGACCCGCTTGTAAGCCTGTGACTTTATTGCGTATCGTGTTGTCGAAGCTGGCCAGCACAGGCAGACGGGTATCAACAATTGCCGTACCTGTTAATGCAGTATTGCTGCCGAGTGCGGCGCTATTGTCTGCCGCCGTAACGATCAGGCGGATAGAGACATCATTGCCAGCTGGTGCGGCGGCAGCTACGTCCAGCGAAGCCGGTACCACGCGGGTCCACAATACAGCGCTGTCCGGACGCGGGTCACCGGAAGCGATACTTTGCGGGAATTTCCAGGCGCTGCCATTGGCTGCCGGTAAATCTGTGTTAGCTGTTGCGGTTGAGCTGGAACCACCGCAGGCCGTTAAGCCACCTGTCGCCACTGTCACAGAAAAAAATCCGCTGTACTTCAAAAACTGTCTTCTATCCACATTGATCTCCTGATTATTGTTATTGGAAATTTTTTGTAACTTCCCCCCCTTCTCCATCGGCGGGAAGGGGTAGAAAAATTCCCAGTTGATAACAATAGACTAAAGCTTTAGAGATTAGAGAAACTATGTTTCCTCCTGATGACAGGATGCTTGGTGGAAATACTCTATGTAAGTACTCCCTCGCTGTTTAAGCGCGTCAATACAGGTATTTCAGATAATTGTGTTGATAAGTGACCAATGGTCAATTTGTTGGTTTTTTTTCTCATATGAGCGCTTGCGTGGGCAAACGCACGCTGGCCGCCGCCACTGCGAGGTGGTACGGGCGGCGAGCTGATTCAGGAATTCGACGTTGCGATAAATGCCATCAAACTGCATCCCTGTTCAGGCTGGGATGCAGTTTGATCTTGGGATAGCGTGGAATGTGATGAGCAGAGTGGGACTGCGGCTTACTGATAAAAGCAACGGCCACAGACATGGTGATAGCGCTCATTGCCGCCGATGGAGATTTGCTCGCCCGCCTTGAGTCGCTTACCTTGCTCATCGACACGGATATTCATGGTCGCTTTTTTACCGCAGGTACAGATGTTTTTCAATTCTTCTATGGTATCGGCTAAAGTCAGCAGATAGCTGGCACCGGCAAACGGCTCACCCAAAAAATCACTGCGTAATCCATAGCAGATGACCGGTACGCCGCGCAGATGCGCAAGCTGATGCAATTGCCTAACCTGTTGCGGCGTCAAAAATTGGGCCTCGTCCACCAAGACGCAATTCACCTGAGGTGCCTGCTCAAAAAAATTAAACTGACTGTCAAAAACGGCGGCTTCGCGCTGCGGCCCCAGTCTGGACGTGACTTGACCGACGCCATAACGGTTGTCGATCGCGGCGGTGTACAGGAACACGCTTTGTCCCTGTTCTTCATAGTTGTGTGCGACTTGTAGTAAGGCAGTGGATTTACCGGCGTTCATCGCCGAATAACGAAAATATAGCTTGGCCACAGGTGCTCTTTCGGAAAAATGTGTGGTGGCTAGCTGGCTTTTTTCAAGCAAAAAACCGGCAGCAAGGTGAAAAAAATTTTCGCTATTGTAGGCGCAAATCAGCTCTTGAAATCAAAAAACTCTGCCTTATCTGGAGTGCATCAGATGCTCAATGAGGTCTGATTCATCCGCATCAGAGATGGGATGAAAACACTGTATTTACTCAATCATCGCTTCTGTTAACAAGGATATCATCATGCGTAATTTTGACTTTGCCCCTTTATACCGTTCAGCTATCGGCTTTGACCGTCTGGCACAACTCTTCGATGATGCACAACGCAGTGACACAGCCAGCAACTACCCACCTTACAACATAGAGCTGATCGCTGAAGATAAATATGCGATCACCATGGCTGTGGCTGGCTTTAGCCGTGAAGAGCTGGAGATAGAGAGCGAGCGCGATACACTGAAAGTAGTTGGTCGTCGTCACAAAGACGAAAGTCAGAAAAATTATCTGCACCGTGGTATCGCCGCACGTGATTTCGAACACCGCTTCCGCCTGGCAGATCATGTGAAAGTCGTCGGCGCCCGTCTGGACAATGGCTTACTGCACATAGAATTGGTGCGTGAGATTCCGGAAGCCTACAAACCACGTCGCATCCTGATTGATGGTGACAACCTGCAATTAGTGGAAGCCCAGCACGCCGCCTGAGCGTAAGGTACACGTCGTTTAAGCCGGATTTAGACCAAAAAAGCCAGTCATGCATGAAGTGACCCCATTTAGTTGGACAGCTTGATAGTTACGTGGCCAAGGGCTGATTCCTGTATTGAACAGGACTCAGCCCTTTTAATTTCAGTTTTATACGGTCATGATTATAGTAGTGGATGTAGT
>NZ_JACOGG010000021.1 GCF_014284365.1 Cognatundibacterium rugosum | reverse complement strand
AAGTAGGTTATCGTCAGGCTCCCTTTAAAAACCCCTCGTTACAACCGTAACGGGGGGTTTTGCTTTTTACGCTTTGCTTTGTGCTTTGTGCTTTGCTGTTGGAATTCGGCTGCTACGGCGGCGAATCGAACTCAAGGACGGCAATCAGCTAAAAACAACACAACAGACAATCAATAACACAAAGGGAGTACGCTTGCGTGTACTCCCTTTGCTGTTCTCTGATTCTTCAAATTACAATCATTTTTTTTTGCAAATTTAACAAAAACATTGATATTGTGAGCATTATTAATTATTATAATTTTTTAATGATGCAATTTCTTTATAGAACATTGTGAGCATCAATGATTACATGCATTTGGCATGATTGAGGAAAAAATGAACGAAGCTCTTCAGGGGAATATGGCGTTTTGTCGCGGATGTGGCAAACAAATTCATGTCACAGCGATCACTTGTCCAAATTGTGGTGCACCTCAGCAAACGCTGGGGGCATCGGATAAAAAAATAGTGCCGGCCCTGCTTTTATGCTTTTTCGTTGGCTTCCTTGGTGTACACCGTTTTTACGTGGGTAAAGTTGGCACTGGCATCTTGCAACTCCTGACACTGGGTGGTTTTGGGATATGGGCATTGATTGATTTTATTTTGATCGTGACTGGCTCATTTAAAGATAGCGATGGAAACAAGCTCACTCAGTGGAGCTAATAGTCTGCAAGACTGAGCTCCAGTCATTTTGCTTACACAGTAATGGAGCTTTGTTGTTGTATCAGTCGGCCTAAAGTTTGCATTGCTTCGGCAGTTTTGTCACTGTAAGGGTGACCGTAATTCAGACGCAGACAGTGTCTGAACTGTCTTTGTGCTGAGAACATCGGCCCCGGTGCGATACTAATGCCTAACGCAATTGCTAGTTTTTGCAAGTGCAGTACGTCAACATGGAGAGCTAGTTCCAGCCATAACACGTAACCGCCCGAAGGGCGGGTGGCGAGTGTTCCCGCGGGCAGGTAGCGGGCAATCGCTTCTGTGTAGACACTCTGCTGTACCGACAAAGTATGACGCAGGCGGCGCAAGTGATTATCGTAATGCCCTTTCGACAGGTAATGCGCGATCGCTTCCTGCGCAGGCAAGGAGGCAGATAAGCTGCTGCTGAGTTTTTGCCGTATCAGTTTAGACAAATAACGCCCGCCAAGTATCCAGCCTATACGGAAACCAGGTGCCAGTGATTTTGAAAATGACGAGCAATGTAAGACCAGGCCACTTTGATCAAAGGCTTTAGCTGGCAGAGGACGATGGCTGGAAAAATACAATTCAGCATAAACATCGTCTTCAATCAGTGGTACCTGAAATCTTTCCAGCAGGGCAACCAGATTTTGTTTTTTCTGGTCGGGCATAGAACAGCCCAAAGGGTTCTGAAAGTTTGTCATCAGCCAGCAAGCTTTGGGCTGATGCTTACCTAAGGCCGATTCCAGTGCGTCCAGATCGATGCCTTCGCGTGGATGAGTCGCTACTTCGATAGCCTTCAAGCCCATGCGTTCTAAGGACTGCAATGCGCCGTAAAATGCCGGCGACTCAATGATGACGGCGTCACCTGGTCGTGTCACTGCAAATAAAGCCAGATTCAGGGCTTCCAGCGCACCATTGGTAATAAGTATATCGTCAGGATTGACATGCATGCCAACTAACAGGTAACGCAGTGCAATCTGGCGCCGCAGCTCACTGCTGCCAGTCGTCAGATCTTCAACTGTGGCCCATGGGTCGAGTTGTTGCAGACTGCTGTGCATACTGGAAGCCAGTTTGTCATAGGGGAAGAGCGAGGGGCTGGGGAAGGCCGAGCCCAACGGCACCACGTCCCTGACCTTAGTGGACTGCAGCACTTCAAAAATCAGCTCACTTACATCCACTGTGGTTGAATCACCGCTGGTACTGCTGAGTAGTTCCGGTTCCGGTGGCAATTTGCTGGCACCCGCGATGACGTAGTAGCCTGAACGTTCCCTGGCACGTATCAGGCCGCGTGCTTCAAGCAGATAATACGCTTGATACACAGTCGCCTGACTGATGCCGCGACGTTCACTGGTTTGGCGAACGGAAGGCAGTTTTTCACCACGCTTCAGTATGCCTGTGCGTATCGATAAGGCGATATCTTCTGCCAGGGCTTCGTAACGTTTCATAGCTAGTGCTGCTTGTCCTATTGATGTCTAATGCTGCAATTGTGCTGCAAATCGCATATTTTTGATTTTATTTTTCATTCAGAGTTGCGGGGAGATGAAAGCTTGCACTTTCGCGCAGTATCACTTGTTCCTGCTGATGTTCCGGATTTATCGCATACACCACAAACTCAAACTGCAGATTGCCAGCTGCCTGATGATTCGCTGGCAGACGCAGTGTAACAGGGAGTGTTCTGGATTCTGTTGGCTGCAAATGAACCAGGTTCTGTGATTGGAATTGCAGACCATCCAGGCCAGTCACTGTGATACGTAAATCCCTGGCTTGTTCAGCGGTACTCATCAGATGTAGACGATAGATATTCTCATGTGCGCCATCTTCCACCTCACGGCTCAGGATTCTTCGGTCACGCATGACATTCATGCGTAAATCAGTCCGGGTGAGCAGGGCATAGCTGAAAGCACTGACGATCAGACCCAGGATCAGGCTGTAAATGACGACACGTGGGCGCCAGATCCTGCGCAAGATAGCTCTACTACCTTCGTCATTCAAGAGTGCGCGGGCAGTGGTGAAGCGTATCAGACCACGCGGTGCCTGAATTTTGTCCATTACGCTGTCACAGGCATCGACGCAGGCGGCGCAACCTATGCAGTCATGTTGCAAGCCATTGCGAATATCAATGCCAGTCGGGCATACTTGTACGCACAAAGAACAGTCTATGCAACTGCCTTGTCGTTCACTGTTTTGTTTTTCTTTTGCAGACCACCCCTGACGTGGTTCTCCGCGTTGCTGGTCGTAGCTGACGATTAGCGTATCCTGATCCAGCATAGAACCCTGGAAGCGTGCATAAGGGCACAGGTAGCGGCATATTTGTTCGCGCATGAACCCCGCATTCAGATAAGTGGCCAAAGCATAAAACGCAATCCAGAAGCACTGCCAGGACCCGAGCTGACCAGTCTGTATATCCGCCAATAAGGAATGTGCCGGAATAAAGTAAGCGACGAAACTAAGTCCGGTCCAGCCCGCAAACATCAGCCAGAGCAGGTGCTTTAACGACTTCTTACGCAGTTTCTCCGCTGTCAGTCCCTGCTTAGCCATACGCATCCGGGCGCTGCGGCTGCCTTCTGTCTTATTTTCTATCCACATGAATATTTCAGTGTAGACCGTTTGCGGGCAACTGAAGCCGCACCAGACCCGGCCACTGACGGCGGTAAATAAAAATAAGCTATATGCACAGATGATGAGCAGAACCGCCAGGTAGATCAGATCTTGTGGAAATAGCACCAGACCAAACATAAAGAATTTTCTTGCGCTGAGGTCAAACAACACCGCCTGCCGTTCATCCCAACGCAACCAAGGCAAACCAAAAAAAACAGCTTGCGTAAGCCATACAAAAAACCAACGCAGATTGGTGTAACGCCCCTTAGATTCACGCACATAGACATCATCAAATTTGGTGTACATGCTGATGATAGACACAGCGGGAGGGGAGATTTTCATAGAATGGACCCTGAACTGAGAGTGGTAGGCAGTTGCTCACAGGCACCTGCAGGATGTCGCTTATTGTCTGTGGCACCGCAGCAAAAAAACAGAAGCAGATATTTTTGAAAAACCAGAGCAGATGAGATCGGAGCGAGGCAAGGTAGTATCAAAACCAGTTGCACGAGACAGATGGCACTGCGCTCTGAATTTAATGTCAGGATGTGAGGCTTGGGATTTCATTGTTGCAAATGAGAATCATTCGTGATAAAGTGTGCGAGTCGCCAGCACTTGTCCTATCCGTCTGAGCAGCTTTCAACGCTTACTCACGTGTCCCGGATTTCACCGCCAGCTTTAACCTTCCCAACTGTTGGAATTTAATGATGAAATCTCATTTGCGGTCGCTGGCAGACTGTGGTCTGACTTCGGCTATGCCAGCCCTAACTTTCGGTTTAACAACAAAGAGCTATTCAGCCCCCCAGCGTCGCATGCCTGGCCTGAGCACTGTGCAACTGGCTATACATGCACTGCTGACAGGCATGCTGTCACTGGCAGCCAGTGCACAGGCGCAAGAGAAAACAGCGGTCTATCCTGAGACCGGATTAGCACAAAAGCGTTTACCTGACATTCAGGTTCAGGCAAAAAAAGAATCGCTGGCGGACAAACAAAAAAAACGCATCACCAGTGAAGAAATGACTGCGCGCAATGTGGTTTCGATGGCGGACATCGTGCGTTATGAACCCTTGATCAGTGTGCCAGTAGCCTTAAGCGGCAGCGGCAATATTTGGGATGGTGCGGGCAGTACCGGGTTTCATATTCGTGGCATAGAAGGTAACCGGATTGGTATGGACTTGGATGGCATTGCGATGCCGGAAGCGGCACCGAAGCCAGATGGCGTGACGCTTAATAGCTTTGCCAGTGGGCGCGAATATGTAGATGTAGAGACTTTACGCTCTGTGCAAATAGGACATAGCGCAACTGGTGGTGCTGGCTTGGGCGGCGGCGTGGGTTTTGTGAGCAAAGCGCCATCCGATTTTGTTTCCCAGGACGGGGATCGCTATGCCGGCTATCGCGCTGGTTATCAGAGCGCAGACCGCAGTCAGTTTCATACGTTGACGGGTGCCAGTCAATCCGGTCACTGGCAAACCATGGCGGTCGCTGTCTACCGAAAAGGGCAAGAAACATCAAGCAAAGGCGATGTGCCAGCCAACCCGGATCAATGGCATTCCAGCGCTGTATTAGCCAAGCTGGCTTACCAGCCTACAGCAACACAAAACTATGTCTTCACACTGGATGGCTACGAAAGAAATCATGAGCGTCAGCTGAATAATAAGCAGGGAGGTTTGTATCCCGATGGCGCCGCGCAGGATAGTGTGACCAGACGCCAGCGTATCAGTCTGGAGCATAGCGCACAAATCGACAGTGGCTGGCTGGACAGTATCAATAGTCAGATTTACTGGCAGGACGCAAAGGTCAGTGAAAACACCCAGGCACGCTATCTGTTTGGCGGTAAAGCTTATCAACGTCAGATACTGACCAGCTATGATAACAATAGCTATGGCGTGAGCACTCAGCTCATGAAGCAATGGACGCCGCAGCACCAGACCTATGTCAATGTGCAGGCATCGCACATCAGCAGCAAGCGGCCGTGGCTGGAAGATCGCACCGTAGTGGCGACAGGCGCACATCAGATCACCAGCAAGAACCGTATGGCAGATATGGACGCGGATCAGCTTGCTCTGACTGTTAAAGATGAACAGCAATGGATGTGGAATCAGCAGCGCATCAGCCTGACACCAAGCTTGCGCGCTGACTATCGCAAACTGAAGCCTGTGAATTTACAGCAGTATGTGGTGGCAGTACCTGCAGCTGCACATGAAATCCGCACGGAGAGCGATACCGTATTGACTCCTGCTATTGAGCTTGCTGTCGGACTCGGACGTGATCTGGACGTGTACGCACAATACAAGCATGGCAATCGCTTACCCAGTGCGGCAGAACGCACCGGTACGTTTGATTCTTTCAGTTATACCGGCGCTGGTAATGGTTATGCCGTATTGGGAAATCCACGCCTGAAAAAAGAAAGCAGCGATGCGGCAGAGTTGGGTTTGCGCGGCAGCCCTGTACGTGGCTGGCAGCTACGTTCGGCGCTGTTTTATACGCGCTATCACGACTTTATCGAGTATGTGGCGCAAGCGCCGGATCCGGTGAATTATCCAAGCATTACGTATGGCTTATATCGTCCTGAAAACATAGGCGAAGTTACTACTCGTGGCATCGAAGCCAGCAGCCGCTTTGAACTGGGTGCCTGGGTACCTGCTTTAACTGGTTATGCCGTAGATTTGGCAGCGGGTTATACGCGTGGTGATGCCTTAAACCAGAAAACTGGCCAACGCGCTGCACTGGCCTCTGTGGCGCCGGCTAAGTTCAGCGCTGGTCTGAACTACGATGACCCGGCCGGTCGTTTTGGCATCGCTGTTTATGCCCGTCATATGGCTGGCAAACAAGCGCCGGACGATGTGATCTCCGGTATTGCGACCGCACGTTTTGCTGTTCCTGCCCACAGCGTGGTGGATGTCAGCAGCTGGTGGCGTATCAGTCAGCAATTCCGTGTGCAGGCAGCGATCAATAATCTGGCTGACCGCAAGTACTGGGATTACGCCTCCGCACGCGGTCTGGCTGCCGGTACGACAGCAGCTGCGCTGGCGGATATCGAGCGCCAGGCTCAGCCCGGACGTCAATTCTCAGTGACTATGAATCTGAACTTCTGACACTGGTCACGATAATTCACTACACTCGAAAAGGAAAATAATGAAGATGCTGAGCAAAAGAATACACACACTGTTCGCGCTGGCCACTGCACTGATTTTAAGTCAGGTAACACCGTCCATCTATGCAACTGGTGATCAGTCAGATGCCTCCGGTCTGGCAGCGCGTTGGGCAGAGCTGCGTAAAGAGCAGCCGCGTCTGCAAATCCGTGATGCCGCTGCCAAACTTAAGGTGTCAGAAGCGGAGCTGCTGGCAGCTCAGATAGGACAGGGCGTCACCATGCTGCAAAACGATGAGCATACTTTCCGTGAAATCATGCGCCGTGCATTGGATCTGGGTCAGGTCATGGCGACCACCAGGAATGAGCATGGCGTGCTGGAGCGTACCGGTACCGCGATGCGCTTAAAATCTTTGCAGGATGAACAGGCTCAGGCACTGACACCGGAAAATGCGCGCGAGCGTGAGGAAAGGCTGCGTAACATCGCTGGCGGCTATTTGGGTGGGGAGATCGATCTGCGCTTCCATTTCTTAGACTGGAAATATGCATTTGCTGTGGCGCAGCCAGGTCGCGACGGCAATATTAGCCGCAGCCTGCAATTTTTTGATGCCTATGGCCAGTCTGTGCATAAGCTCTACCTCAGAAATGAAGCCAGTATCGCGGTTTATGACAAATTGGTACAAGACTTCCGTCATCCGCAACAACAGCTTGCGTTGCACATTCAACGCACGCGGCCAACGCTGACAGCGAAGCCGGATCAGGAGGTGGATGTGAAGGAGTTCCAGCTAGCCTGGAAAGAAATGAGCGACGTGCATCAGTTTAATCAGATTGTCCGTGAGTTCGGCCTGAACCGTGAGCAGGCGTTCCGCCTTGCACCTGCAGGTATGGCGCAAAAAGTCAGCCCAGCTGCTTTACGTACATTGTTGGATCAGGCTGCGCAACAGAAAATCAGTATCATGGCCTTCCTTGGTAATGCCGGTGTGACGCAGATCTTCAGCGGAAAAATAGAGAAAACTGCTGCAAGTGACGAATGGTATAACGTGCTTGATCCCGCCTTCAATTTGCATGTACGCGAATCCGCTTTGGCGCAGGGGTGGGTATTGCAACGCGCAGGGGTGACTTCGGTCGAATTTTTTGATCGTGACGGTCATCTGGTGGTCAGTTTCTTCGGTGTCCGCGAACGTGCAAAACCGCAACCTGCCAGTTGGATAGCACTCGCATCGGCTTTGCCGCGTATGCCGTAATCCATGCGACGTCAGACTGGGTAGGCCGAATTGATTTGAAGATCTGCCCACTTATGTGAAGCGCCGGATGTTGCGACAGGCAGCATCCGGTTTTTTATTTGCAGCGCAGAGCTAGCCCATGTATGCTCAGTGGCTAAGCTAACGTTCACCGGGTAAGCCTCATGACATTGAATTTTCGTGCTGCTTTAGGCAGCGATATTGCGGAGTGCATACAACTGCGCGGACTCACGCGTGAAAATGCAGTCAGCGCAGCGCGTTTGGCAGAGCTGGGCATCACACAGGCATCGTGGGCTGCACAAGTCAGCGACGGCAGTTTGCCTGGTTGGATAGCTGAGCAAGAGCAAATACTGGGATATTGTTTTGCAGATGTTCAGTCGGGCGAAATCGTGGTACTCGCCTTGTTACCGCAAGCGGAAGGTAAGGGCATAGGTCAGCAATTAATTCAGCGCGCAATGCAAACACTGCGGCAGCATGGGCATCATCGCCTGTTCTTAGCGTGCTCGCGTAATCCGGTAGTGCGCTCATATGGCTTCTACCGGCATTTGGGCTGGCGCAGTACCGGGGAACTGTCTGGGCAGCATGATGAAATCCTGGAATATTGTTACCCACCTCAAGCCCGCTAGCAACATATGTGGAAAGGTGTGTTCACTTATCTGGGATGGACGAACGCATTTGACGCCAGGGATGCTGCTGGCACCTGACAATGTGCGAACAAAAAACACAACGTACTTGGATTTACTGCGATATCGCTGCAAGTTATCGCTGCAAGTTTAGCCCGTCTTCATACATCACGATGTTTGTACGTCGCAAGTGTTGAGGCCGCGGTGTGGCGCAGATCGGCATTGTTGCTTACAGCATCCGATGAAGCACAGAACAAGGGGCAGGTCTTTTAGCGTTTTCTTCAATCCGGTCAGATTGTCACGTATCCCTTGGATATAGACTGAAATAAGCAACTGTTTTACCCCTTTCGCAAACTAAATTTAAATGTTAACAGGCCATAATAGTCACTGTATTTGACGAACAAATTTGATGAGCTGAGACAAGATCAGTGAATTGTTATCTGTAAGTCGATTGCCAGTTGCCAATTAATTCGGTAATGTCACTATAGGAGTAAGGGTAAACTTGGGAAACCGCTGCTTGCTATTTGTCTGCGCAGAGGGTGGTTTGATTTGCTTCCTCAGGTTTGTAGCGTCAATCTGGATATAGAAATTTCTGCATGCTGAACCAAAATGAACGTAGCTTTCATTCAAAAACGATACCAGGCGTAGTACTGATCATTGAAGATCAAAAAACGTTTTCCAGCGTGCTGGTAACGGTATTGAATACCAAATTGACTTGTGCAACCGTGGTTTGTGCCACCCTGGCTGAAGCAAGAGAGGTGTTGGCTCGTTCGCATGCAGTAATCTCTATCGCCATTTGTGATTTAACTTTGCCAGATGGCTCGAATGAAGAGGTGATCGACGCGGTACAGGCGCATGGGATACCGGTGATTGCCTTGACCGGTACGTTTTCGGATTCTTTGCGTAATCTCTTGTTACGTCGCGGAGTAGTCGACTATGTACTCAAAAGAAGTTTGAACTCCCTGGAATATGTGGCCAGCCTGGTCGAGCGTGTGACCAGAAACAGGCAGATTAAGGCTTTGGTTGTTGATGATTCAGAATCGTCGCTGACGATCATTCGCCATTATCTGGCGCGCCAGAAAATCACCGCCATTTGCACTAAAAGTCCGGTTGATGCACTGGCAATCTTAGAGCAGGAAAAAGATATACAGCTGGTGCTCAGTGATCATGAAATGCCGCATATGAGCGGTGTCGAATTTGTGACACAAATCCGTAAAAAACACCGTAAAGAAAAGCTTGCGATTATCGGCATTTCTGGCTCCGAAGATAAAACGCTGGTGGCGCATTTTTTGAAATCCGGCGCCAATGATTTTATTCCCAAGCCTTTTTCATACGAAGAATTTTTGTGCCGTGTCACGCAAAATTTGCAAATGCTCGATCTGATCAAGGAAACGCTATATGTCTCCAATACGGATTATCTGACCGGACTATATAACCGCAGGTATTTTTTTGAATCAGGACAGGTGCTGCTACAGGAAGCGGCGGTTGCTAATCAATCCAGTTACCTTGCTGTGATCGATATCGATTATTTTAAGCGCATCAACGATCAGTTTGGGCACGACGTCGGCGATCTCGCGATCAGTTTTCTGGCACGTACCATGCAAACTTTTTTTGCCAGCGAATTAGTGGCACGTATCGGGGGGGAGGAATTTGTTATCCTGTTTCATCGACAGGAAAAAAACGAGATTCTGGATGTCCTCGAACAGTTTCGCGCACATATAGAGCAAACGCCATTTCAACTCCCGGGGGCAGCTTCTGCGAACCACGATGGGCGCCTGGCCATCACTGTCAGTATAGGTTGTGCGAGTGGTAACGGCGACTTACATGCTTTGATGAAGGTGGCTGATCTGCGTCTGTATCAGGCAAAAAAAGCCGGACGTAATCGTCTGGTGGCAGGCTAATCAGCAGGTGTGCCGCCTGGTTCGAGGCGCAACTGATAGATCGATGTCTACAGCAATCAGGGTTACTGGCTCTACATTGCGGGGCGTGGAACGGACCCACCTGGCGGGCGCCGTTTCGACGTACATAAACAAACCAGGCAACACGATGCAGACGGAAGTTATCGCCGATTGTGGGCACAGGGCGAAACACGCGCGTAAGCGGCTTTCAGGTCCTGGTTGATTTACGCGGTTTTTTCTGTTCCGTATCGATCGTCGCTAAGTCATCAGGCCGGTTGCCATTCAGGTAGCGTGCACCATTGCCAAAATGTCGGATTTTATCTTCCGGGTTATACAAGGCGCAGGCCGACAGAGACAGGCAGCCGCAGCCTATGCATTCGTTCAGGCGGTCGCGTAGGGCAGTCAGACTGGAGATGCGCTGATCGAGCTGATCGCGCCAGCCAGCCGATATTTTTCCCCAGTCAGCTTTGCCCGGAGTCCTTTGTGCAGGCAGTGCATTCAAGGTGCGTTGAATCTCGTCGAGACTGATGCCGGCAGCTTGAGCCGCTTTGATAAATGCGACTCTGCGCAACTGATGCGCCTGGAACCGCCTTTGTCCACCTGCATTGCGCTGGCTGTGGATCAGACCTTTTTCTTCATAAAACCGCAGTGCGCTACTAGCAACACCTGCTCTGTTGGCGAATTCGCCTATCGTTAACATTTTCATGATGTGGCTCCTGATGCACGCATATTGCGGTGTTTGTCGCTTGACTTCAAGTTTACTTGAAGTTTTAGGATGGCATTTTTTCGGGAAAGGAAGCAGACGATGAAACCGACAATTTCACCCATTGATCATACTATGCGTGCACCAGACATCACGCCTGCAAGCACACCAGCCAGCACAATAGCTCTGAGGCCGATCACATCAGCAACCCTGGTGGACTTGCTGGATCTCTGTCAATCCATCGATTTGCGGTGTAAGGGCACGACCAATCATTGTCCTATGATGCTGAGCGCAGCCTGCTCGCTGGGCGCTGATACCGCTCAGCTACAGGCGCTGTATCAACACTGGCTGGCGCATTTTGCGTTGCCGTTAACAACAACAGCAGGTCATATAGGCATGCACGAGCTGACTGCTGTGCGCGGACAAGGACATTATTTTTCCGGTACACGTGCAGCTATCCTGAATCAGATGCAGCAACAAGATGCGCATCAATTGGCAAGTCAGCTATTACGGGCGTTTCCACCGGCACCACTGACGCTGGCATTTCACGCCATCATCAGGCTTGCCTATGCGCTGCGGACCGGTCATGCGGGCGAGATTGCTTCAGGGCTGGCGGCACTGATTTGCGGACATCTTCCAACCGGCATTGACAGCAGCCACCTGGCTTATTGTGACTCGCCGGCAGAAGGTTTTAGTCATATTGCTGTCGCGCTCAAAGGACGGATGTTTGAAGGAAGAATGATTACCGAAAAGGTCCGTGTCGTGCTCAACGATCCCTTATTTCAGGCTAGCTGCCCTCAGTTGCGTGAGCCGGAACGGCAGTGGCCTGCACTGCGTGATTTGGTCTTGCAGCTGTATGCGGAAACCAGAAATTTTACTGCCCTGCATTTGCTCACAGGTTTGCATGCCTGGCGTAACTTACTGATATTTGATCCGGCATTGAATCAAGACGCGCTGGCGCAGGAATTCTGGCTATCCTGCTGTGCTGCCTACGCCAGCATAGGTGCGCCGGCCTTGACGGTCAAACCGGCATCAGGCAACGATGTGCAACCTGCTTCTCAGTCAGTAGCTCAGTTATTCGTCGATTCGGACATAGAGGCAAGCTGGCGCATCGTTATTCAAAGAGCCTTACTCAGTCAGGACGATCATCAAATCAAACTCACGCATGCCTGTTTAGAAGAGTTTCAACTGAGTGGTAATCAAGATTATCTGACTATGCTGATGACGCAATACGCAGCTTAAGCTGTGGTGCACGATCTTATTCGGTGACTCCAAATGGGGGTAGACGCTCGCAAGTACAATGTTTGAGCTTGCAAGGTTTCTTAAGTTAATTCTATAATTCGAATAATATCGAAATATTTGATGAAGTAGGAGTGAAATATGGATACCTCACAGGCTATCGCGGGCTTGGCTGCCATTGCGCAAGAATCGCGGCTGGCGGTTTTCCGTTTATTGGTCCAGGCCGGACCAGATGGACTGATTGCGAGCAAAATCAGTGATCAGCTCGGTATGCCGCCTTCCTCTTTGTCATTTCACCTCAAAGAATTGAGCCGTGCTGATATGGTCAGCGTAAAGCAGGATGGGCGCTTCATGATTTACACAGCTAACTTCGACACGATGAATAACTTGATCGCCTACCTGACTGAAAACTGTTGTGGCGGTCATCCTTGTGCATCTGATTCTGCATGCTCATCCGGTACTTGCGGATGATTGTTTTTTTAGCGTTGATAAAAGCTTGCATGGGTTTTATTTTCAGCGTTGGGTGAACAACTATATTGAAGGAAAATTCCCAAATCATGAAGGTCTTATTTCTTTGCACCGGCAATTCATGTCGCTCTATCCTGGCCGAGGCGACATTTAATCATCTGGCACCTGCTGGCTGGTCCGCGATGAGTGCGGGCAGTCAGCCTACCGGTCAGGTTCATCCTCGTTCCCTGGCTTTGTTGAACAGGGAAGGGATATCGACCGCGGGCTATGCCAGTAAATCCTGGAATCATTTACCAGCCACGCCTGATCTGGTCATCACCGTTTGTGCCAGTGCCGCTGGTGAAACTTGCCCGCTTTATCTGGGACCGGTCTTACGTACCCATTGGGGTGTCGAAGATCCGGCGCACGTGAGCGGTAGCGAGCAAGAAATTGACGCAGCGTTTATGCTGGCCTACCAGATTTTGCGGACCAGAATTGAGGCGTTTCTTGCCTTGCCGTTCGACAGCCTGAAGCATGATCCAGCCTCATTGAAAAGTGAGCTGGACAAAATAGGCCAACGGATGCCTGCCTGACAGACCGCGACTAACCCAAAGGATAAGAGATGAGTTTGCAAAAACGCCTGGTGGCAGAAGGCCTGGGCACGGCTTTTTTACTCGCCGTAGTGGTCGGTTCGGGCATCATGGCTGAGCGTCTGGCTGCAGGAAATGTCGCGCTTGCTTTATTGGCCAATGCAATCGCGACCGGTTGTGGATTGCTCACGCTGATATTGATGTTTGGCCCAGTGTCAGGTGCGCATTTCAATCCTGTGGTGAGCTTGTCCGCAGTATGGCAGCGACAGTTAGGATCTGCCGTGTGCGTCGGGTATATCCTGATTCAGATTCTCGGTGCCTTCGCGGGTGTTGCGATGGCGCATACGATGTTTGGCGAACCATTGTTTTTTGCGTCTGAACATGTCAGGACTGGCTGGTCACAATGGGGTAGCGAATTCCTGGCCAGCTTTGGGCTGATCGGCGTCATCATCAGTACCTCCAGAAGCCGTCCGGCAGTAACGCCTTTTGCAGTCGCTGCCTATATCACTGCGGCGTACTGGTTCACCGCATCGACCTCATTTGCCAATCCTGCCGTCACACTGGCACGCGCCGCCAGTAATACATTTGCCGGTATCTATCCGGGCGATGTGCCCGCTTTCATCGTCGCTCAGTGCAGTGGTACTGTGGCAGCGAACTGGTTGTTTTCCTGGTTGTATCCGGATGCAGAAACAACTGAGTCAGCGGACGTCTGCAACTGAATTATGTCAGAACTGTATTCCAGCATCAGATGATGTTGTATGCGCTTAATACGCGATTGTTTTCATGACTTGTAGTCGAGAGTACGGCTTGCTGTATTGACACTTAATTTATTTTCCACTCCTTTTTTAGGGTATTGACCGCAATCTCTTAGCAGAATGCGTCAGCGAGTTTTTTTACTTTCCTTTGCACCAAGTCAGGACTGACTAAATTTGTTAATTCGAATGTGTATTCTGCGGCATAATATCGGTAGTATTTTGTCATGCTATTTAAGCCAAATTACTTGATCGATGACATCCAAAAAACTTGTGGGCTACTGCCGACAAGCTACGCGCCAATCTGGATGATGCAGAATACAAGCACCTCGTTCCCGGTCTTACGCGACACCCTGTCCACGGCTGATCTCTGGCCAGCTGCGTCTGCCGGATGATAAGGCGCAATAACAATGGACATGTAATCAGTGAGTAAGAATATTAACTTACTGTTACGTTAGCTTAATTTTTTCAGGCAAGCAGTTTTGTTACCAGCACTGCTAAAGATGCGTAATCAGCACAGATATCGCTAATGCGGGGCTTACAATGACATCACTACGCTAAGCATTTAACGAGCTTGCTGCGCCTCGTATCAAATTTGACCTTAGTTCTATCAGTTATTTACATGGAGTTATTGATGCACGGTTTTTCCAATCCACATATTGAGAAATTTTTAGAGAGCATCGGAAGCGATGAAGGCCGAGCATGGTTCAAAGGCACTGTTGAGGCTATTCGTAAGGTATTTCCAAAGATCGATTTTTGGGTGCTTGGTGGCGGTGCTGGGAATAAGATCAGAGTTTGCGCAGGGAAGAAAACGAGAGAAGCGTTCAAAGGGAATCGCGTGTTCATTTTTCGCCAAAAAACTGGGAACAAGCCATTTCATATACAAATAGTCAAACAAATTAGCGGGAAATTCGTTAAGCATCCTATAGAAAAGAGCGATTTTCCAACGTCATCTGATATAGAAAAATATTTGACTGAAAACAGAGATTTGTTCTCAGACGTCGAAAGCAACCTTGCGGGCAATAGTTTAGATCCGGATGATTATTCTTCAATTGAAATAGGTCCCGATTCAATTTCAAAACTACCATTGAATCAAATACTCTTTGGGCCACC
The DNA here is from genome assembly GCF_014284365.1 of Cognatundibacterium rugosum. Lineage (GTDB taxonomy): Bacteria > Pseudomonadota > Gammaproteobacteria > Burkholderiales > Burkholderiaceae_D > Undibacterium > Undibacterium rugosum. The sequence continues at coordinate 35,546 of NZ_JACOGG010000021.1, read as the reverse complement.
AGGGACTGGAAAAACATATACCTCCATCTATGAGACATTGAAGATTCTCGATCCTGAGCTGGCGGAAGAATATCGCGAGGTTGATGAAGATACTAAATCCACGATGTCTCAAAGGCTGGAAGTACGCTTGCAGCTGAAACAAAGATTTGACGAGTTTGTGGCAGATCAGCGGGTTCGCTTTGTGACGTTTCATCAGAGCTTTAGCTACGAAGATTTTGTTGAAGGATTGCGTGCTGAAACCGACGATGAAAACGGGCAAATCAGATACGATGTCGTTGACGGTGTCTTTAAAAGTTTGTGTTCCGAGGCAAAAAGTGGAAGCGACTTAAGCGACTCTTTTGCTCGCGCCGTTGAACGGTTAGAGGAAAAGCTTCAAGCTGCAAACAATAAGCTCAGGCTGAAAACTCTGCGTGGCTACGAGTTTGATATCAAGTTTGATGGTAGAAAAACGGTACACATATTTCCATTAAATTCTGTTAAAACTGATTCTTACTATACGATCAAAATGGAGAACGTAAAAAAGCTCTATTCTGGTGAGCCAAAAAGTAAAATGTCAAACCCGTCTTATGTCGACGGCGTGCTTCGTTACTTGCTGTCGGAATGCGGTTTGCCTGCCAAACCGGAGTTTACTCAACAGGTGATCAAAGAGCCATATGTGTTGATTATCGATGAAATCAATCGTGGCAATATCTCTCGCATTTTTGGTGAGTTAATTACTCTCATAGAACCCTCCAAGCGCACCGGTTCCGATGAAGCTTTGGCAGTAACGCTGCCCTATTCAAAGGAGACATTTTCTGTACCGGATAACGTCTATCTGATTGGAACGATGAATACAGCAGATCGCTCGTTAGCTGGGTTAGATCTCGCATTGCGCCGTCGTTTTAGTTTTACTGAAATGCCACCGAAGCCAGATTTGCTAGACAAACTGGTAGTGAATCAAGTCAATATCGGCCAGATGCTGCGCGTGATGAACCAACGCATTACCGCGTTGCTAGACCGCGATCATTGTATCGGCCACGCTTATTTTATGTCGCTGACACCGGATTCCGGCATCGCGGATCTGAGAGAAATTTTTGAGCAAAAAATTATCCCCCTTCTGCAAGAGTATTTCTTTGAAGACTGGGAGCGCATACGCTGGGTGTTGAACGATCAAAATAAAGGGGATGAAGCCTTTATCGTTGAGGATACGGCCATTTCTATTGCAGATCTGTTTCCTAAGGTTCAGGACAAAATACGTACAAATCCACGCTGGATAATCAATGCCAAGGCTTTTAGCAATGCCAATTCCTATCGGTATATTGCTGAAGCCACCGGGAGCGAAACGAATTGAGTGGGGTTGCTACGATGTCTGAGCGCATTGTCGTTCGCGAATATGCACGCCTGACCACATCGCCGTTACAAAAAAATACGCTGGACGAAGCACAGATTTCAGAAAGTGCTTTTGACTGGCTGTGTGATCTGGCAGCCCGCTTCCGCAGTTCGGGCGCTGCTTTGCTGCAAATGAATGGCAGGCGCTGGCTAAGGCTGGATAGTTATGTCGGTGTTTTAGAAAGTCCATGCGGCCAGATTATCGAAATTCTGCCTAAGCATCATCAGATCGATGCATGTGAAGAGTCTGCGCGTGCATTGCTGTGTAAGTTGATAGCGAGTGCATTGGACAGCAGCTCACGCACTACCACGGAAGCCGGACTGCAAATTTATAAGACTTCCCTGTCTGAGTGGGTGATGCGCCAGTTTTTGCTGGCGTTTGATCATTTGCTCAAGCGTGGGCTGCGCTTTGATTATTTGCGTATCGAAGAAGAGCAGCCGTTTTTGCACGGGCAGTTAGACGTGGTGAGGCAAATGCGTCAGCCGCCCGGGCGTCAGCATTTGTTTAATATCCGGCACGATGTATTTTTGCCGGACAGACCGGAAAACCGATTACTGCAAAGCGCGTTGAAACTGGTTTGTCAGTCGGCACAAGATGCAGAGAACTGGCGGCTGGCGCACGAGCTGGGCGGTATGCTGATGGAAATGCCGGAAAGCCGCGACTTCGCGCAGGACTTCCGTTTGTGGCGTAACGATAGGCTGATGGCGCATTATCAGCCTTTGAAGGCGTGGTGTGAGCTGATTTTGTATCAGCACATGCCTAAGGCTGTGTCTGGCGCATTTCGCGGCATCAGTATGTTATTTGCGATGGAAAAGCTGTTTGAAGGCTATGTGGAGCAGCAATTGCGCAAAGTGCTGCCAAAGGGCGCCAGCTTGCGCAGCCAGGCACGTGAAAAATATCTTTGTCAGCAGGATCAGGAAAAAATATTTCAGTTAAGGCCGGATTTGATGTTGCAACTGGATGACAGGCCCATCATTCTGGATACGAAATGGAAATTACTGGATGCAGGTGACCGGGCACATAATTATGGCTTGAGTCAAAGCGACTTTTATCAGTTATTCGCTTATGGGCATAAATATTTAAATGGGCAGGGAAGATTGATTTTGCTCTATCCATCATATGAAAAATTCAACAAAGATACAGTAATATCTGATTTTAATTTTAATGAAAATCTCAATCTATCTGTGCTGCCGTTTGATTTGGAAGATGAAAAGTCTGCTGCCAGTTTAATCGACAGGCTAATGACCGGAAAAAGTATTGGTCGCCATTGACGACACCGTATCGTTAAGCTCGACGAATCCAGAATGTGACTGAAGGCCAATGAGAACAAGAAGTGCTAAGTAGGCTGGTTGAAACCGGCTATCGGCATATCTGCTGTTACGACATTGCGCCGCATGCTGCATCGCCTGAGCGTAGCGACTACGTATAGCCCATACTCACAGAGCGTTTGTGGGCGGCGATTGAGCGCTTGAATCCGAATATTCCACTGATTGCACGTGAAGATGCGGTGAATCAGGTGCTGGATTTGGGCATTCCAGCAATGCTATCGGCCAACCCTCATTTTCACGGTCTGCTGGTCAACGGCGTGCCAGTGCAATATTGGAAAGATGGCGAAACACGCGGCGATTTTGTGCGGTTGGTGGATTTTGTTGATGGCGCCACCAACGAGTGGCTGGCAGTCAATCAATACATGCGTAAAGGCCCCAAACACGCTCGACGACCCGACATCATTTTGTTCATCAACGGCTTGCCATTGGTGCTACTAGAACTGAAGAGCCCCACCGATGAAAACGCCGACATCGAAGCGATTCCGGTTTTTCGGGATATTGAGACGAAAGTACAAAACACCATGCCTGTTACGGTGTAAATTGGAAGGTAATTTGATGCCCATTTTGTGCGATATGTGACACCTGACAAAAACAGGGCGTAAAAACCAAAAAAGCCCTTGAAAAATCAAGAGCTTAGTATCTGGTTGGTGCCGAGAGCCGGAATCGAACCGGCACGCCTTGCGGCGCGGGATTTTGAGTCCCGTGCGTCTACCTATTCCGCCATCTCGGCAACGCGTAGGGAGAATTATGACAGGGTGGAGGGTTTTTTGCAAGCCGGCATCTGTTTGCGTTTACGGCGCGCGTAGTCTCGGCTGCTTATACAGGTGATCGATCTGTTTTGTGATGCTGGTGCTGCACATGTCGGAGGTAGTACCATAAGCTGATGGCGATCAGCGCGATGCTGATGACGTTGGCGATCCAGAAGCCAGTTGCGCCATGTAAGTTCGCCGGAAACCAGCCGCCAGGATCGATGCCTAACAGGTAGCCACCACCCAGACCGCAACCCCACAGCGTCAGTGCATACAACAGGGTGGGGACGATGGCAACGTGGTAGGCGCGCAGGACGAAGGCGATGATGACCTGAAGCGCATCAAATATCTGGTAGATTGCGACCAGAATAAATAAGGGCATGGCGGCTTCGATGATGGCGGGGTTGTCGGTGTAGGCAAGTAGTATCCAGCTCCTGCCCAGTACGATCAGTAGTGCCAGTGGCAGGCTCAGGCAGAGCGCCAGCCGGATCGCGGCATTGGCCGTGAATTTGGCTTGTTGGTGCTGACCTGCACCCAGTGCCTGTGCGGTCAGCGTGGCGCAGGCATTGGCAATAGACAGTGGCAGCATATAGAGTACAGTACCAAAATTGGCGCTTAGCTGGTGGCCGGATACGGCGATTTCACCAAAGCGTGCAATGAATAAAGCCATGAAGGCATAGGCGGTGACTTCGATCAGATAGCTCAGGCCCATCGGGATCCCAAGTCGCAGCAATTGCTTCATGCTGGGCCAGTGTGGCCAAACAAAACCAGTGCCAAACAGTAGAAATTGTTTATACAATCTGGCGTGCCGTAGCATGGACCAGGCGATCAGCAGCGTCAGCCAGGAAATGATGACGGTTGCTACAGCGCAGCCCGGGCCACCCATGGCAGGCAGGCCGAAACCACCAAAAATAAATAAACTGTTTAAAGGGAATTTCAATCCCAGGCTGAGTACCTGTATTGCCATCACCATTTTGGGTTTGCCTATCGCATTATTGAGTGCGCTGTAAATCCGGAAACCCATGGTAGCGGGCAGGGCATAGGCGAGTATCTGCAGGTATTGTGCTGCTTTATCAGTCAGGCTGGCATCGGCATGCGAAATGCTGAGTAAAGTCCGCGGATACAGTAAGGCCAGACAACCGATCACGGTCAGAACGGTAGCCAGCCACACACCTTGTTTCACGCGCTGTCCAATCGCGCGGAAGTCCTGTGCTCCATATAGCTGCGCGATGGTCGGGGATAGTGCTTGTAGTACGCCGTTGAGTCCGACAAAAATACTGATGTAAATCGATACGCCTATGGACAGTGCGGCCAGGTCAGTGGCGGAATAGCGTGAAGTCAGCGCAGTATCAATAACGCCATTGCTGACGGTGGCGAGCTGCCCGACCAGAACCGGCCAGGCCAGCGCGCCGATGCGGCGCATGTGATGCCTGGTGCCGCCTGCTGTTTCACTCATGGATGCTTGCGGCGATACAGTGTGAACAATTCATCTTTATCGGCAGCACGGTGTCCTATCCAGATCGACTCCCATTCTTTGCCTTCGTAGTGGCCAGGTATTTCGGGTGTGAAACTGTATCGGCGGCTGTGCTGCAGCAGCAGGTATTGGCAATTGTGATCAGAAAAACCTGCAAAACGTAATTGGCCAAAGTAGGCAAAGCTGGCACGCTGAGACGGGCCGACATAGGCTTCCACACAAGCCTCTGGTGTGGTTATATGGCGTTGCAACTCTTCAGACAAGGTGGCGTAACTGATGCGCTGATTGATCCATGGCAGGCCTATGCTGAGTAATAATAGCCAGCACAAAATCACGCCACCTGCGGACAGCACGACTGCTCGCCACAAGACAGATGGACGGCGTGAAATACGCCAATAGACCAACATAAACCAGGCGATGGTTGCTGCACAGGCGATCAGAAACACCAGCGGCTGGAAGCTGGATTCGAAGCCGGGTGCGAGCAGATGCAGTTTCATGCTTAGTTTATCCGGCCAGCCCGTCTGTAAAGCGATATATGCAAGCCAGATCAGACCAGCGGTACCGGTCATGACCATGACGGCAAACCAGTCGACCGCATTGATTGCACTGCGCTTCATGGTCGGCAGGCCAAATGCGGCGAGTATGGAAATTGCCGGTAACAGTGGCAGTAACAGCGATTCTTCAGAACTGTGATTGGCGAATGCCAGTAGCGTAAAACATAGTAAAAATGCTGCGGGTAAGGAAATGTGTAGTGCTTTTTCCTGTCTGCGCCATGCAAATACCGCCCACACCGCAAACGGCCAGGCAGGCCAGGCAAACCAGATCGCATATTTAAAGAAATAGCTGACGCTGTCCAGACTGGGTAATCTGACCTGGCGATAATTCCATTCCATCCAGGCTGGAAAGGGGCTGCTGTCGAAAGGATGATGCTGACGTAGCACCAGCATCCAGCCTATAGGAAACAGCAGTGCCAGTGGCAATGCGCCAATCACATAGCGGATCTTGACGAACTGAGCGCGCACAGCACACAAGCCCGACAAGCTTAGCACCAGCGCGGCGGGGACGACCCAGCCACGATTCAGAATCAGTAAACCCAGTACCAGTCCCAGTTGCAGGCTGTAGCGGATGTTCGGCTCATCAAGCAGACGCACACACAAATAAAAAGTGAAGGCGATCAGCGCCATCTGCAGGTTTTCCACGCCGGTTTCATGGCTGTGCAATAGCAGACCCAGGCTGGCAATGTAAATCAGTAAAGCACCATCCGCCAGTGTCCGTCCGAAATCACGTGGCTCAGGCTGGCCGCCAAAGGCTAATTTGAGAGGCTGGGCTTCTGGCCTCCTGCCCAATAAATAGGTTGCATACCAGACTGAAACGGCGCCAATCAGAAAAAATATTCCCGTCATCAGACGTGCCGCCATAGGCTCACCCATGAGGCTGCCGAACAGCTTGATGCTCAGAGCGCCTATCCAGTAAGCGAGCGGGCCTTTTTCCGGTAAGGGCAGGCCTGCGATATGGGGCCACAACCAGTCTGCCATCGTGCCATGTGCCATGGTCCACATCACACCAAAACTGGTCGCATCATCGCCTTTCCAAGGGTCTCGTCCTATCAGCCCAGGCAGGATATACAACAGGCAAAGAGCAAAAATTCCCCAGCGTGGTAAGGCGATCGTGGCAGCAGCAGGCAGACGGACTGGCTTCATAATTCGGTGAGTGAGCAGAGCGGTTGTTTAACAGTAGGGATTGTAAGTAAAGCCGCAGTAAAAAAGGCAGCCTGAGCTGCCTTTTTTATGGAAATCGTTGCGCTGATTAGTTGGCAACAGCGGTTTTGGAACCGACTTTGCCGAACTTTTGGCGGAATTTTTCAACGCGGCCAGCGGTATCAACGATTTTGTGTTTGCCAGTGTAGAAAGGATGGGATTCTGCAGAAACCTCGATCTTGACCAGTGGCAGGGTTTTGCCTTCGAATTCAACTGTTTCTCTTGTTTGAATTGTAGAGCGTGTTACGAATTTGAAGTCGTTAGAAACGTCGTGGAACAACACTTCACGATAATTTGGGTGGATGCCGTCTTTCATGCTTGCCTCGAAATAAAAGTTGGTAGCCAATAAGCACTTCGTCGGTCGCACAGCTTCTTGACCCGATTGCGTATCACTTGCCAGAATTGAATGAAATTATTTGGCAGCTTGCACCTGCAAGCAACCAAGCCCGCGATTATACAACGCAAACTGGATTGAACGCCAGCATAGGTAATCAGACTGGCATTTCGTATATGTTGTACAGAGATATTGCTGGTCTATATGCGGGTACCTATGTTGCATATAAGAATTGCATCGCTACGGTGCGGGCGTCTAAGAGGTAAAATTGCGAAGTTTGAGTGAAGAAAGCAGGGAATGGCAAGTACGACATTAGGAATGAATGCTATGTTGCACACGATAGAGTTCGTCGGTGTGCTGGCATTTGCGTGTTCGGGATTTATTGAAGCCAGGCGTAAGCGCATGGATTTTGTCGGGGTATTTACGGTCGCATTTATTACGGCGTTTGGCGGTGGTACTTTGCGCGATCTGCTGCTGGACCGTCGCCCACTGTTTTGGGTGGAAAATCAGGAATATCCAATACTGATCTTTATTTTTGCCTTAATTGCGGTGCCGTTGTTGCGCCGCCTGCGGCATGTAGTCACTGAAAATATCCTGGAATGGGCTGATGCCTTGGGTTTGGGGCTATTCAGTGTCACTGGCACATCACTGGCTTTTGAGGCCGGTATGCCTATGTTCGTCTGTGTGATGATGGGTGTGGTGACGGGAATTTTTGGGGGGGTATTGCGGGACGTGATCTGTAATGAAATCCCGCTGGTATTCCGTCGCAGTCAGTTGTATGCAACCTGTGCCTTTACCGGTTGCTGGGTCTACCTGGGGATGTCATATTTTGAATTTACCGATGCTGCTGCTTTGTCAGCCGGGATCATCAGTACCTTTGCTTTGCGTATGCTGGCGGTGAAATTCGATTGGAAATTGCCTGCCTGAAGCATCAAGCGTGGTCAGGGCTGGCTCGCAGAATCAGACTGCAACAGTTTTTTGAGCGGCGGGCGCGCCACCAGTCCAGCCAGGAACATATCCACCATTGCTTCGGCATGTTCATTCATGCTGTAGGCACGCGTATCTTCCAGCCATTCACGCAACAGGCCGATCAGGAACCCATGGTTGGCCTGCATCGCGATCCAGGTGTCAGTCTGTGCCGGTAATTGACCCTGATTCACCGCATTTTGAATAATGCCCTGGACTTTCGCCAGGCATTCATCGCGTTTTTCTCTCTCGTCGACAAAAAAAGGCAGGTCAGAGTTCTTTTCGCAGCGATGCATGATGATATCGAATACTTTACGCTGACGCAGATCGCTGGCAACCTGGCGTAAGAAATGAATATTCAGCTGACGTAATGCGGCGATAGGATCGCGGTCCGGTGCGGCTGTGATTTCATTCAACAGCGACTCCATGGGCAGGAAAGCGCGGTCACACATGGCCTGGAATAAGGCATTTTTATCTTTAAAGTGCCAGTAAATTGCGCCTCGGGTCATTCCCGCTGCGCTGGCTACATCATTGAGGGTCGTATTGGTGACACCTTTGCTGGCAAAGACCTCCTCTGCCGCATCTAATAATGCTGCATAGGTTTCCAATGCTTCTTCTTTGGTCTTTCTTGCCATGATTCGTGTTTGCTTTCTGATCCCGGTAGATTCCGGTATATAAGGAACTGCCTGCAGTAAAGCGTTTTCATGCTTCAAAACTGGTAAGGACGGCATCTTAAAAGTTGCCCCCGGTTTGCGCAATGTACGTCTGTTATCGAATTCGAAAAAAGTCCGGATATGCAGCTTTCTATGACGAAATTTTGTTAATAAGCAACATTTGTTTATTAAAATGCCAAGCTATTGCGTATGCTAAAGAAAGCGCCAGGCTGAAAATTACTGCGTGACAGCGTTTTCCGCGACGTTGAATAAAAAAACCAACAATTTTTATATTCGTCACCGCATTGTCATTGAGATAGCGCAATGCCTTGTTAATCTATAGGGGTATTGCAGAACTTTATTTACAAACATTCGTGTATGTATATAATAGCACACCATCCTTTCATCAATCAGAAAGAATTACTATGCACTCTACAGGCATTCCTTCCTCCCGGTCATCCGACCTGTCCTCTCAGATTGAGCAATTATTCTCCCGCCGTGCCTTGCGTGTGCTGGCTGTCAGCTTGCCTTTGGTGGCATTGGCAGCCTGTGGCAAGCAAGGCGCGCCACAAGGCGCAGGCGGCATGCCGCCACCTGAAGTTAACGTGGTCAAGCTGGAAAGCAGCGATTTGGCACTGGACTATGAATATGTAGGCCAAACCGCGGGTTCCAAAGAAACGGAAATCCGTGCACGCGTTCCCGGCATACTGGAAAACCGCCTTTACGAAGAAGGCTCGCGCGTCAAAGCCGGAACGGTACTGTTCCAGATTGATCCATCGACATTTCAAACTCAGTTGGCGTCGGCTGAAGCAGCGGCGGCTGTTTCTGAAGCTAAATTGAATCAGGCTAAGCGTGAATATGCGCGCCTGGCACCACTGGCTGCAGAAAGGGCGATCAGTCAGAAAGAGTTTGATGATGCTAAATCCAACCTGGAGACGGCAGAAGCTGGCCTCAAGCAGGTACGGGCTCAGGTCAATGAAGCACGTCTGAATCTGAGCTACACCAAAGTCGTCGCTCCTATTGATGGTGTCACAGGAACAGCAGCCAAATCCAATGGTAGCCTGGTGACTGCAGCCGATAGTCTGCTCACGACCATCGTACAGACCGATACCTTGTATGTGAACTTCAGTATTCCGGAAGCCGATTACCTGAAAGTCGCGAAAGAAGTCGGTAGCGGTAAAGTTGCGGTACCGGGCAAGCGCGCAAACAACGGCAGTATCGGTTTTGACGTGAAGCTGAAACTGGCAGACGGCTCCATGTTCCCGACGACAGGAAAAATGAATTTTGTCAGCGAGCGTATCAATACGACGAATGGTGGTTTTGATGCGCGGGCACAAGTCGCGAATCCTGAAAGCACGCTGCGTCCGGGACAATTTGTCCGTGTCATTTTGTCTGGGGCAAAACGCACTGCTGCACTGGCTGTGCCACAACGTGCGGTCATTGACGGACCGATGGGCAAGATGGTTTTTGTGGTCACTCCGGATAACAAGCTGGTACCTAAGCCGGTAGAGCTGGATGGTTGGACACATGGACAATGGATCGTCACCAAGGGCTTGCAGGCGGGTGAGCAAGTGATGGTGGATGGTGTGATCAAGGCGCACGATCCGGGTATGACTGTCAAGCCTGTCGTCGTAACTGCTCAGGCTGCACTGAACCCACCGCCAGCGATGCCAGGTGCGCCAGCAGCAAAACCTGCATCAGCCAGTGCTTCTGCACAGGCTCCGGCCGCGGCATCGGCAGCATCTGCTTCAGCCGCTTCAGCCGCAAAGTAAGCTGAGTCAGTTGACAGGCGATTCTAAGTCAGGCATCTACTTTTTCATGAACATCCTGTCCCAGGCGGGGCGGGCGATAAGGAAATATTCATGTTCTCAAAATTTTTTATTAACCGGCCGATTTTCGCGACTGTGGTGTCGCTGATCATCGTGCTGGCAGGTCTGGCCGCGCTGCGTGTGCTGCCGATCTCACGCTATCCGGAGATATCTCCGCCAGTGGTGAACGTGACTGCGTTTTATCCTGGCGCGTCGGCAGAGGTGATTGAGCGTACCGTCGCGGCACCGATTGAGGAACAGATCAACGGGGTCGAGCATATGCTGTACATGGACTCTGTGTCCTCGGCAGATGGCCGCGTTTCTATCAACGTGACGTTTGAAGTCGGTACCGACCTCGACATCGCGGCGGTTAACGTGAACAACCGTGTGCGTCAGGCTGATGCCAAGCTGCCGCAAGAGGTACGCCGTCAGGGCGTTACTGTCGCCAAGAGTTCGTCGAACTTCCTGGTGGTGGCGGCCTTGTATTCACCAGATAATCGCTACGATTCCCTCTACTTATCCAATTACGCAACCCAGAATGTCCTGGATGCGATTAAGCGTATTCCCGGTACCACCAATGTACAGATTTTCGGTGCCAAAGACTATGCGATGCGGATCTGGATGCGTCCGGACCGTATGGCGCAATTGGGCGTGACCGTCGCGGATATTTCTAACGCGATCAATGAACAGAATGCGCAGTATGCGGCAGGTAAAGTCGGTGCCACTCCAAATACCACCGAAGAACTGACGATGACGGTGACCGCAAAAGGACGTTTGCTGGAACCGGAGCAGTTCGCCAATATCATCGTGAAGACGGATAAAAGCGGTGCTGCTATCCGCGTCAAGGATGTGGCTCGCGTCGAATTGGGCTCTAAAGACTATAACCTGAATGGCCGTGTGAACGGTCACCCGTCCGCTAACATTGGTGTCTTCCTGCAGACTGGTGCCAATGCGCTGGAAACCCGCAAAGCGGTAGAAAAAACCTTGCAGGATCTGAAGGCAAAATTCCCTGAAGGGATGACTTACGCAGTGCCGTATGACACCACACCCTTTGTGACTGAGTCGATTGCAGAAGTACTCAAGACACTGGCTGAAGCGATGGTACTGGTGTTTGTCGTGGTGTATCTGTTCCTGCAAAGCTGGCGCGCAACAATTATTCCTACCTTGGCGGTTCCGGTTTCTTTGATCGGTACCATGGCAGGTTTGCATTTGCTCGGATACTCGATCAATACACTGACGCTGTTTGGGATGGTGCTGGCGATTGGTATCGTGGTCGACGATGCGATTGTGGTGCTTGAAAACGTAGAGCGTTTGATGAACGAAGAAGGTATGTCGCCTAAGGATGCCGCGATCGAAGCGATGCATGAAGTGACCGGTCCCGTGATTGCGATTGTGCTGGTGCTGGTTGCTGCGTTTGGTCCGATTGCTTTCCTCGGTGGTCTGGCGGGTGAGTTATATCGTCAGTTCTCGGTCACGATTTCGATTGCGGTTGTATTGTCCGGTATCGTCGCGCTGACACTGACACCGGCCTTGTGCGCGATCTTGCTGAAACCGGGTGCAGAGAATCATCATCCTTTCTTCCTCTGGTTCAACGCGGCCTTCCTGCGCCTGACCAAGCGTTATACCAATGGCGTGAGCTTCTTCCTCAAGCGCGCTGTGCTGGGTACCGCGCTGGTTCTGGGGATGGTGGCGCTGACGGGCGTGCTATGGAAAACCGTACCTGGCGGCCTGGTGCCGGATGAAGATCAGGGCTATTTCATTGGTGCAGCTATCCTGCCTGACGGTGCTTCGTTAGACCGTACTGATGCGATGGTAAAGCAAGTCGAAGCCGCGATGAAATCGAATGACAGTATCGACACCACTTTTGCGCTGGTCGGTCTGGATTTTCTCGGTGGTGGCGGGTTGAAATCCTCTTCTGCAACCATGTTTTTCCCCTTGAAACCATGGGAAGAGCGCAGCAAATCGGCACAACAGCTGGTCGGCGAAAGCTATATGAAGACAGGCCATATCAAGGAAGGCTTACCGCTGTTCTTTGCACCGCCTGCGATACAAGGTCTGGGACAAACCGGCGGCTTTGAATTCTATTTACAAAATGCCGGTGAAGGCGGTGTCAAACGTTTAGCGCAGATTTTGCCTTTGCTGATCGCAGAAGCGAATAAGCAGCCGGAACTGGCTGGCGTGAAAACGCTGTGGCAGGCGAATTCTCCGCAGTTGTATGTTGATGTGGACAATGAAAAAGCCAAATCTATGGGGGTGTCTTTACCAGATGTCTACAACACACTGGCAGCCACCATGGGCAGCTACTATGTGAACGACTTCAATAAAAATGGTCGTATCTACACGGTGCAGTTGCAGGCTGATGGACAGTTCCGTGCCAAGCCGGAAGATATAGGCAATATGTATGTGCGTGCTGCTTCGGGTCAGATGATACCGGTGCGTGCCTTCACAACGATCAAGTTCATTACCGGTCCGGATTCTGTGCAGCGTTTCAATGCGATGCCTGCGATCAAATTGCTGGGCGATGCCAAACCTGGTTATAGCTCGGGTCAGGCGATTGCAGCGATGGAACGCGCTGCGAAAAACGTGTTGCCAGCAGATGTGGTGTATGACTGGGGTGGTGCTTCATTCCAGGAAAAACGCAGTAGCAATGCAGCGGGCCTGGCTTTAGGTGCTGGTGTCTTGATGATTTTCCTGATTCTGGCTGCTCAGTATGAAAAATGGTCGCTGCCATTCTCCGTATTACTGGCGATGCCTTTCGGTATCTTCGGTGCCTTGCTGGCGGTGTATCTGCGTCACTTCAATAATGACGTGTATTTCCAGATCGGTCTGGTGACCTTGCTGGGCTTATCGGCGAAGAATGCGATTCTGATTGTGGAGTTCGCGGTGATGAAGGTACATGAGGGCTATGCACCGGTTGCTGCCGCAGTGGAAGCCGCGCGTTTGCGTTTCCGTCCGATTCTGATGACTTCGCTGGCCTTTATTCTTGGCGTGGTACCTCTGGCATTTTCACATGGTGCCGGTGCGGCAGCCCGTCAGTCACTCGGAACCGGTGTGCTCGGCGGTATGCTGGCAGCGACTTTCCTGGCGATCTTCTTTGTGCCTTTGTTCTTTAAGCTGATCAACGACAAACGCTTTAAAACAACAGAAGAAGATTTCCATCACCCGGATCACGTTCCTCTGAGCCAGTTGCATCAAGCACAAGGGAAGGAATAATTATGTTGAAATTATCATTGAGTTATAGCGCAGTGCTGAGCGCCTTGATGCTGAGTGCCTGTGCTTCGGTCGGGCCAGACTATCAACGTCCTGCGCTGGATTTGCCGGTACCGGTGCAAGCAGACAATCCGGCAGGCACAGGCAAGCCCGGTCTGCTGGCTGCTGATCTGACACCGTGGTGGGCACAATTCCAGGACCCGGTGCTGACTGACCTGATTCTGGAAGCTGCAAAATACAATCAGGATTTAGTGTTGGCAACCGGACGTATCGAAGAAGCGCGCGCACTGGCTGTTGGCGCAACGTCTAACCGTTATCCGACAGTCGATGCCACCCTGGTCGGCAGCAAAGTCCGTACCAGTGAAAATGCGGGCAAACTGGGTGCTGGTGCCAATCCTCTCAGTAAAGATTTTCAGCTTGGTCTGACGGCTTCTTATGAAGTCGATGTATGGGGAAAATTGTCCCGTGCTGATGAGGCTGCTAAAGCACGTTTGCTGGCGCAGGAGCAAAACCGCAATGTAGTGCAAATGACTTTATTCAGTAATCTGGCTCAGTCGTATTTCGCATTACGTGCAGCGGATGCTCAGTTAAAGCTGGCGCAGGATACCGGCAAGACACGCACAGAAAATTTAGGTCTGCAACAAAAGCGGCGTGCCGCCGGTGCCATCGGTGAACTGGATTTACACCAGGCCGAAGCAGAAGCTGCAGTTGCAGAAGCCAGTGTCGCGCAAGCCAAACAAAATGTTGCCAATCTGGAGTCCGCTATCGCGGTATTGATAGGCCGTAGCCCGGCTGGCGTCGCGCATCCTGTGATTGCGCGTGGCAGCGAGATTTCCAGTCTTTACCAGCATTTGCAATTGCCTGCCGATTTATCGTCTGAGGTCTTAAACCGCCGTCCGGATATTCTGGCCGCGGAGCAGGCGCTGGTCGCAGCGAATGCAGACATTGGCCAGGCAAAAGCCGCTTACTTCCCTAGTCTGAAACTGACTACCGGTATCGGCTACGAGTCGCGCGTGTTTAAAGACCTGATTGACCCTTCTTCCCTGTTATGGAATCTGGGTGCGAATCTGGTGCAGCCAGTGTTCCGTGCCGGGGCAATCGGTGCGGTGGTGGCGGGTGCGGAAGCACGTAAGACCCAGGCTACTGCACAATATGTGCAAGCGGTGCAGGGGGCATTCCGCGATGTGCATGATGCGTTGAATAATGCTGAAGCCAGTGCCCAGCTTTACGCCGCGAATCAGAAACGCGTGCTGGCCTTAAAAGACAGTCAGCGTCTGGCCGAGTTACGCTACAAAAATGGCTATTCCAGCTATCTGGAAGTGCTGAATGCGCAGCGTGATCTGGCGCAGGTGGAGTCAGGTCTGATCGATACACAACGCGCCCATCTGAGTGCCATTGTCAGTCTGTATAAGGCTTTGGGTGGCGGCTGGAATCAGGCTGTGACGACTCAGTAAGCAGTTGGATATCTCCAGATTGGGTTTGCCCTCTGGATCCGTCTGCAAGCCCCTCAGCGTGTGCTGTAGGGGCTTTTTTTATACATATTCCTACCTGTCCAGTTTTCCGGGAAGTGTGTGCCGGGCCATGTGGTAAAGCTGATTTTGTATTAATTTATCTGCAATTAATGAAAGATGGTTGATGTTTCCTTGCAAAAATATTGCTTTTGAATTGTGATTCATTGTGGGACTGCCTGCGCCGCGCTTACAATGTCCGCTAGATGAATGAGCTGGAGAGCAGTGTGAAAACGAAACAAATCAGGCAGTCTGAACAGCAACCAGGTGTCCAACAGCCATCAGCCAGGAATGTGGAGAAACTGGCAGGTGGCAGCCTGGTACTCAGTCTCTTGTTTGCAGGAAGCGCCGAGGCATATTGCCCGCCAACTAATCCTCCTTATCTACAACAGCAATGTCTGGAGCGTGAACGTCAGGCCCAGATAGACGCAGACAATCGTCGTCGTCAGGCTGAGGCTGAGCAAAGACAGCGCCAACAGGAGGCGGAACGTCAGCGTCAACAGGAAGCACAGGAACGGCAACGTCAGCATCAGGAGGCCGAGAGACAGCGCCAACAGCAGGAAGCTGCAGAACGTCAGCGCCAACAGCAACAGCAACAGCAACAGCAACAGCAACAGCAACAACAGGAGGCAGAGCGTCTGCGTCAGCAACAAGAGGTTACGGAGCGCCAGCGTCAGGCACAGCAACAGCAGCAGAGTCAGCAACAACAGATTCAGCAACAGCAAAATCAGCAGCGTCAGCTGCAACAAATTCAGCAACAACAGCCAATTCAGCAACAACAATTACAGCAGCAATCCCAACAGCGACAATTACAGGCTCAACCGGTGCAGCAGCCAGGCTTGCCACGTCAGCCTGCGCAGCAGGTTCAGCCAGGTCAGTCACAGCAGTCTTACCAGCCTTACCAGCCTCAGCAGCAGACTGCTCAATCAACTTATCAACAACCAGTGCAGCAGGCTGGTCAGCAGCAGTTATTGAATCAGACGCGTCAGGTGCCGCAGCAGCCTGTGCAGCCAGCACACCCGGCGCAGCTGCTGAATCCGCAGCAAACACCACATCAGTTGACACCTCAATATCAGCAAGTGCCACAACAGGTTCAGCAACAGCAAGCGCAACCGCAATATCAGCAAACGCAACAGGTGCACACCCAGTCGAATGGGCAGCTCCTGCCAAGCGCGGCGCAATCGCATCTGCAGCAGGGCGCACCACTCCGTCAACTGGATGCACCGTCTCACATAGTCAATAATGGCAGCATCCGTCAACCTGGCCAAACTGGTATGCAGGGCAACCCGTTAGTGGCAGGCACGCTGCATCCGGTAGAACACAGTACACCAAGTCAAGTTGGCTATGCACCCAAGGCACCGGTATCGCAGGCCCAGCTCTTGCAGATGCAACGCAGTGGACAAATGCAGCCTCAGTCTCAAACGCTGCCGGCACCGGGCGCTAATCGGAACGACACGAATCCGCGACCAGGCCAGCCAGTCAGTTCCGGCTATGCAGGCAATGCGGTAGCTGGCCAGCAGCAAGGCTATGCACAGGCGACGGGCTATGGCACACAGCAACATGCACCCGCTAATTCCACTCCGGGACGTGGCAGCCACAGCGCAGAGTATTTGCAACAAGAGGCTGAGCGTAAAGCCAAGGAAGATGAAAAGAAGCGCGTCTATATGGAAGCAATGACGAATGGAGTGCGTTTGCACGCAACCAAATGTCCGGACGGAGAGGGACATTACTATGCGACTGGCTCTAACCCGAAACCCGCTCCAAAAGGAGATTATTGTGTCGACGTCGCGTATGAGGCACGCTGCCCTGGCCAGATCCCGATTAAAGGTGTCGCATCCAATTTCATCGGCATGAGCGGTTGTTTTGGCGATACCTACAAAATCGAACCCAAACCAGCTTGTCCGGTGAAAGAAGTGACGGTGGTTGTGATCTCCGTGGGTGACTGCAAGTGAACTGCGCGCAGCTGTCACTGATGCTGCCATTGAATGGAATTTTTTAAGATGTGGGATTTACTCAAACCAGTTTATCTGGCGAGCCTGACCTTGAGCCTTACCTCAGTGGTAGCGGCGCAGGAGATGCAAGTCTTGCCTGATGGCTCGCGCTATCAGGGCACGCTGTTAAACGGAAAAATGCATGGCAAAGGCCTCGTACTTTGGGCCGATGGAGAGCGTTATGAAGGTGACTTTGTCCATGGATTGCGCACTGGAAAAGGGACTTACCGTTGGGCCAGTGGTGATGAATACAGTGGAGATTTCCTGAACAATGTCCTGCATGGGAAAGGGAAATTTACCTGGTCGACTGGCAACCGTTACGAAGGTGATTTCGTCAACGGTAAACGTACCGGGAGCGGTATATATCGCTGGAAAAATGGTGATGTGTATGAAGGTGACTTTGTTGATGGACGCAAGCAGGGCAAGGGCTCGCTGCTATGGGCAAATCAGCAGCGTTACGAAGGGGATTTTGAGGCCGACCAGCGTACCGGGCTGGGTGCTTTTCTGTGGCCGGACGGGGCACGCTATGTCGGTGAATTCAGAAACAATGAACGCACAGGCCGCGGTAAGCTATTCTTCAGCGATGGCAATCGTTATGAAGGCAGTTTTCTGAATGGGGTATTGAACGGGAAGGGCAGTTATTTCTGGAAAGACGGTGCTCGCTACGACGGTGATTTTGAGAACGGTATGCGGCATGGTAAAGGCGTCTACCAGTGGAAAGAAGGTGCCCGTTATGAGGGGGATTTCGTCAATAATCTGCGTACTGGCATTGGCATCTTTACCGATAAAGGCTATCGCTATGAGGGGGGATTTGAAGATGGTAAATACCAGGGGGGCGGCGTTGAGCAGTTTCAGAATGGCAGCAGTTATCAGGGAAATTTTATTCAGGGGCAGAAAGACGGACCGGGTATTCTGATCGCAGCTGATGGCCGGCAAACGGCGCAAAACTGGCAGGCTGGACGCCTAATCGTACCTGAGCCTCAGATCGCTGCAATCTCTGAAAAAAAATCTGAGTCCAAGGGCAAGAAAAATAATCCGGTGACACCAGCATCAACACCGATACACGCAACGGCAGATCCGCAAACGGCGATGCTGGAGGCAGCTGTCAAAGAGTATGAAGCGGGTCGTTATCCTATCGCAGCAAAGAAATATCGCCAGTTACTGGAGTCCGCCCCGGACAATGCCATGGCCTGGTATTTCCTGGCGCAGACCCAGGAGAAAATGGACGAGAAAATTCCAGCGATGAAGTCCTACCGGCGCGTGCTACAACTGCAGCAAGAGGGTATGGTGGCCGATCTGGCACGGCTGGCACTGGAGAAAATGGAGCAGCAAAATGCGAGCATCGATGCCCAGATATTGGCTCGCTTTGTATGGGACTATGAGTTCGAACCACCTGGCCGGCGTGAGTGGCGTATGGTGAATCAGAATCGCTGGCTGGAAGTCTATCCGGATGGGCGTGCCCAGGCCTACGCAGTACGTGAAGTTGCGCAACTGGGTAATTGTTCTGGCATGCTGGTTACTAAGGAAACAGAACCAGATTTTCAGATTTTCATCCCGTTCAACGGCTGTGAAAAAATGTGGCTGCGTTTCCGCCGTGGCAATGGCAACTGGATGTGGCTGGGGGAGATGAAGGAGGTGGAATGGCGTTGAAGCTGGCAGTCGTTCCGTATTTATCCTTTAATCCTGTGAAATAAAAAAGGCTGGCAAATAACTTTGCCAGCCTTTGATCTGTCTCAGGCAGACAGATTAACCACCACGACGCATCATTTCAAAAAACTCTGCATTGTTTTTAGTGGCTTTCATTTTGTCCTGAATGAATTCCATCGCTTCGATCTCATCCATCGAGTACAGCAGCTTACGCAAAATCCAGATCTTTTGTAGCTGATCCGGTTTGATCAGCAACTCTTCACGGCGGGTGCCGGACTTGTTCAGATTGATGGCTGGATAAACGCGTTTTTCTGCGAGGCGACGTTCCAGGTGAACTTCCATGTTACCGGTGCCTTTGAATTCTTCGTAAATCACGTCATCCATACGGCTGCCGGTTTCGATCAGCGCAGTAGCGATGATGGTCAGCGAGCCACCTTCTTCGACATTACGGGCTGCACCGAAGAAGCGTTTCGGACGTTGCAGTGCATTGGCATCGACACCACCGGTCAATACTTTGCCGGACGCCGGAATGACCGTGTTATAAGCGCGTGCCAGACGGGTAATGGAGTCCAGCAGAATCACCACGTCCTTTTTCATTTCTACCAGACGCTTGGCTTTTTCCAGCACCATCTCAGCAACCTGGACATGGCGTAAGGCGGGTTCATCGAAAGTCGATGCAACCACTTCACCGCGCACAGAACGCTGCATCTCGGTCACTTCTTCCGGACGTTCGTCGATCAGCAATACGATCAGTGTCACATCCGGGTGATTGGTAGTGATTGCATGCGCTACGTGCTGCAACATCACAGATTTACCTGACTTAGGCGATGCGACCAGCAGGCCGCGCTGACCACGGCCTATCGGTGCAATCATATCAATGATGCGGCCAGTGGTATTTTCTTCACCGCGCATTTCGCGTTCCAGCGTCAGTACCTTATTTGGATGCAGTGGTGTCAGGTTTTCAAACAGAATACGGTGTTTGGATGCTTCCGGCGATTCGCCGTTGACTTTGTCCACTTTCACCAGCGCGAAGTAACGCTCACCATCTTTCGGGGTACGGACTTCACCTTCGATCGAGTCGCCGGTATGCAGATTGAAGCGGCGAATCTGTGAAGGTGAGATGTAGATATCGTCGGTCGAAGCCATGTAGCTGGCATCTGGTGATCGCAGAAAGCCGAAGCCGTCTGGTAAAACTTCCAGGGTGCCGTCGCCGAAAATTTGCTCGCCCGCTTTGGCGCGTTTTTTCAGGATAGCAAACATTAATTCCTGCTTGCGCATACGGGCAGCGTTGTCGATTTCAAGTCCTATGGCCATGTCCAGCAAAGCGGATACGTGTAGGGCCTTTAATTCAGATAGATGCATGGTGAGTGTCCCGGGATGGGAAAATGAGGTGGGGGAGTGAACGGAGGAAATGACAGAATAAACAGAATAGTTATCGTGTACTCTTGTGTACTGCACTGACTTATCGCCAGTGTCGGTTCTTGTTACTTAGTCGTTCAATATTCAGAAATTGTATTTACTTCGCGCTGTAACTGCCAGTGTCAGCAGTTACAGCGTGCTGATCATACCTTAGATATTGCTATCAATGAAGGAAACCAGCTGACCTTTTGCCAGCGCACCGACTTTTTGTGCTGCTGCCGCGCCGTCTTTGAACAGGATCAGGGTTGGAATACCACGGATACCGAACTTGGCAGGAACTGCCTGGTTAGCATCGACGTCCATTTTGGCAACGACGATTTTATCGCCATATTCTTTGGCTACTTCTTCCAGGATAGGGGCGATCATTTTGCAAGGACCACACCACTCTGCCCAGAAGTCAACCAGTACTGGTTTCTCAGATTTCAATACGTCAGCTTCAAAGGAAGCATCGCTTACATGTTTGATGTTTTCGCTCATGGAATCCTCGTTGAGAGGGAAAAATTAAGGGGTAACAGCGCCACAGAATGTCGGTCGGTTATTTGGAATTTGCCGAATTCAAATTTGTATCTGAAGGCGATTGGTCAGAATTCAATGGTGACGTGAAGAAAGAATGTACCAGAATTATGCCAACGAAGAGTCAGGCGTGGTTAGCTATACAGCAAATAATAACCTATTTTTTTAAAATGTGGGCTGCTCTAAATAAAAATCAGTGATTCATTGTTTGAATTCCAGTGTCGCTTGCTGTTTGCTGGACGATTCCAGACATCCAGCGAGACATAGCACCGCACATTGTCATCCTTCATTTTGGTATCTTTGTTTGCTCAGTTACAGAGTAGTCCGGGTTGGCGCTTGCTTGCCTTACCTGCCGTGTCAGTCATGATTTGCGATGTAGTTTGACGAAATTAACGAAATTTCGCTATCGACTCAGCTTGGCTGCTGGAAATTTGCTCGTATAATAAGAGCTCAGATTTGTTGCATCCAAAACCTAGCCTATGATGATTCCCGAATTCGAATTACTCGCCGATAAAGTCGCCAGACTCGCTGAGTTGACGCATGCATTGCGTGCGGAAAACGCAGCTTTGCGCCATGAGCTGGCTGGCCAGACGGCAAAGAATCTGGATATGCAGCAACGCATAGAGCAAGCACAGGATCGTGTGCTTGCATTAATACAGTTATTGCCACCAGAAGTTGTTAATCAAGATCAAGAGGAAGATGCGGCATGACCGATAAAAAAGTCATTCAGGTAGATGTGATGATCATGGGGCAAAGTTATAAGCTGTCCTGCCGTGAGGGTGAGGACCGTGCTTTACGTGAGGCCGCTGCCTATCTGGATGCAAAAATGTGCGCTATCCGCGATACGTCCAAGGTCAAAGGGACGGACAGAATTGCTGTTATGGCGGCGCTGGGCATGACAACAGAATTGCTGGCGACCAAAACTTCAGAGGGCCCGCTGTCGGGTATGTCGATTTCCGAAGTCAGACAGAAAATCACGAGCATGCATCAAATCATGGATCAGGCACTGACACCGCAAGAAAAGCTATTTTGAACCTGAGATTTATTAGATTATTTCATCAAAACAACTATCCCTTACGCGGGTTTTAGGAGTAAACTTCAATTCCCTGCCGTGTTCGCCAATGTCATATATTCCTTGAACCATTTATGTGCATAGGCTGCGGAACATAGTTCGATGGGCGTGAGCGTCGCTAGTCCGATGAACCCGAAATTGAACTGACTGTGGCCAACTTGAACCATCAGGTTCAGGATGCCGGCATAGCGGCTCTGGTGGGGACTTATGCAGAATGGCTGTCAGTGATGACAGCCATTTTTTTTGCATTGCGAATTAAGAGTCGCCGAGGCAGCACGGAGTTGGCAGCCTTATATAGGAAGCTCGTTGCTAGCTGTTGCACGCTGTCTGGATTGCACTGTGCGACAATATGCTTTTCAGTATTTGAGACAGTCAGGAGAGGATGATGGCGTATTGGTTAATGAAGTCTGAACCCGATGAAGTCAGTATCGATGATGCGCTAGCGGCTGGCAGCGTTCCCTGGTTTGGTGTTCGCAATTATCAGGCCAGAAATTTCATGCGCGATCAGATGCAATTGGGCGATGGCGTGTTGTTCTATCACTCCAGTTGCGCTGAGCCTGGTATCGCGGGCATTGCTGAGGTGTGCAGCAGCGCCTATCCCGACCATACTCAGTTTGATGCGACGAGTCATTATTACGATCCGAAATCAACTCAGGAAAATCCGCGCTGGATGATGGTTGATGTGCGTGCAATCAAAAAGACCCGCTTGCTGAGTCTGGCTGAAATGCGAACACACGCGGAGCTGGCCGATATGCTGGTGTTACAAAAAGGTAGCCGCTTGTCGATTACACCGGTCACTTCCGCAGAATGGCAGGCCGTATTGGCACTGCTGGATACACAGTGAGCGTAGCATGAATGAGCAAAGACAGAATAGAGATCAGCCATTGCGAGCTGCCCGTTTTATTAAGGAAATCGGACGTGGTAAAGACGGTGCGCGTGATTTGTCGCGGCAGGATGCCTGCAGCTTATTTGCAGCGATGCTGGAGCAGCGCGTCAGTGATCTGGAGTTAGGCGCAATCCTGCTGTCCATGCGGATCAAAGGCGAGTCCATCGATGAATTGGCGGGCTTCATGGATGCGTTAGCGCCAGCCATGCTGAAGCTACAACTGCCACCCGGTCTGACCGCTGCGCCCGTAGTGATACCAAGCTATAACGGCGCCCGGAAAAAAGCGAATCTGACGCCGTTGCTGGCACTCTTGATTGCACGTGAGGGTATTCCGGTATTGGTACATGGGATTGCAGAAGATCCCGGTCGTGTGACCAGTGCTGAGATTTTTCAGGCGATGGATTTACAATTGTGTCAGTCATCGCAGGAAGTCAGCCAGCGCTTTGCCGCTGGTGTGCCAGCCATGATGGAGTTGGACTACTTGTCGCCCGCTTTACACCGGCTACTGATGCTCCGGCGTATTCTGGGGGTGCGCAATTCCTCGCATACCCTGGTGAAGATGTTGTTGCCCTTCGATATTCCTGCACTGCGCTTGTATTCCTATACCCATCCTGAGTATTTGCAGTCTTTGGGACATTATTTTTCTACCCATCTCAATCAGACTCAGGGTGAGGTGTTGATGATGCGTGGAACAGAAGGCGAGGTCGTAGCCAACACGGGCCGCGCGCAGCAGATAGACCGATTTGCCCAAGGCGTGCGTGAGACGCTGTTGGAAAAGCAAGAGCTGTTAACTGCTACAGAGCCTGAACTGCCTGAAGACATTGATGCCACCTCCACCGCAGTCTGGATACACAAGGTCTTAAATCAGGAGTTGCCTGTTCCGGCGAATATCGCAGAGCAAGTCAGGCTGTGCGTCAGCATCAGTCGCCGGTTACATGGGCTGACAGCGAACGCCGTTGAGTATTTAGCACAGTAAGGCTTAGATAAATAAAGCTACGCTATTCGCAGGGAGGGGCGTAGTGTCAAAAAAAAATGCACCGGTTTTAAAGCCAGTGCATTTTTTTGTGCCCGCTCGTTACTGAGCGGGCGGACCATCAGGTAATTAGAAATTGACTTTGAACTGTACGCCGTAGTTGCGTGGTTCGTTGACGATACCTGTCAGGTTGTTGAAGTCGATGGCTGCGATGACTTGTTGCTTGTTGGTGATGTTGCGACCATAAGCAGCCACTTCATATTTGCCATCATTCCAGATGTAACCGATACGAACGCCACCTTCGAGCAAGGATTTCGCCTTGTATTCTTTGGCTTCATACAAGAACATATTGTATGTGTCTTTGTATGACCAGTCAGTGTTCGCATACAACGTGCCTTCGCCGATTTGTGTGGTGTACTTCAGTGCGAAGTTACCTACCCATTTCGGTGCGCGTGGCAGTGGATTGCCGCCTATCAGTACTGTGCCGGCAACCGGACCTGCTGGATTGGTCACGCTGCATCCGTTACCGCACGGAGAAACAAACAGGGCGGAGTCCTTAATTTGTGTGTCGTTGTAGCTGATACCTACATTTGCCTTCCAGTTACGGTTGATATTGGCTTGCAGATCCAGCTCAAAGCCCTGACCGGTTGCTTTATCAGCATTGACCAGGCGGTTTTGGTTAACTGCACCGCTACCAGCCGTCAGTTGCAGATCTTTCGCTGTGTACTGGAATACAGTTGCGCTCACACGTGCTGTATTGTCCAGGATGTCTTTCTTGATACCAGCTTCGAAAGACAGATTTTTCTCGGACTGTGCCACGGAGATAGAATCACCGAACAAGACGCGACCCTGGATACTCGGTGCGCGGTATCCAGTCGCAACACGGGCGAACACATTGGTTTCTTTGTCCAACGTGTAGCTGCCGCTCAAATCCCAGGTCAGGTTGCTGGAGGAAGGGTTAGCAGTGAACAGTGGAGTGATGCCGACACCAGGTGCTTTGCCTGGAGTCCAGGTACGTTGTGCGTCAAAATCTTTCTTATCGCTGGTGTAACGCAAGCCGGCACGTACTTTAAACTGATCGCTGACTGCGTAGTTGATCGTTCCGAATGCAGCGTAAGATTTAGCATTCTGGTGCTGAACTGCATAACCGTCTTGTACATTGCCACCGAGCGAGTTGAAGTCAAAGCTGTCGACTTGCAGTTTTTCGTTGAAGTAGTACAGACCCGCGATCCATTGCAGCTTGTCTTTGGTATTGGATTCTACGCGGATTTCCTGCGTCAATTGCTTCAGATATGGCAGTCCGTCAGCGGTTTCAGCCGCGAAAGGAATGGAGCCTGGGCCCATAGGCAGTGCATAGGATGCGCCATAGCCGCCATCGACGTCAGCGCGGCTGTAGAACTTCGCCTTGTCGTAACCCGTGATGGAATGCACGGTAATACCGTCCAGATCCCAGCGCAGACGTGCGCTGGCGCCGGAGGAAGTCAAGGTTTGCTTGTTCAGGCCGTCGGTCGGGTAGCTGCCGTAGTCAAAGCCAGGTACCAGCTCATTCGAGCCTTTTTGTATGATGTTAGCGCGGAACAGGGTTGCGTTGCCGGACATGTCACGGCCATGCAGATTCAGCAAAGCACTGAAGTTACCGTTTTTGTACAGGAATTGCAGGCGCGCTGCGTTATCGCGGTAGCCTTCCAGATTTTTTTCGCCGGTAGCACGTGGATTGGTTACGCGGTTGTCGCGGCTTTGTGCCTGACCGGAGAAGCGCATTGCCCAGTCCTGGTTCAAAGGAATATTGATTGCGCCTTCCAGATTGACGGCGTTGTAGTTGCCGTAACCTATGTTGCCATAGCCTTCAAAACGGCGGCTAGGTTTAGCGGAGTCAAACTTGATCACACCAGCTGGAGAGTTGCGGCCGAACAGCGTGCCTTGTGGGCCGCGCAGGATTTCTACCTGTTCTACGTCGAAAACCGGGAAGCCTTTCAGCATAGGGCTTTCCTGAACGACGTCGTCATACACCAGGCCAACAGGCTGGGATGCATTCAGATCGAAATCGGTATTGCCCAGACCACGAATATAAAAGCGTGGGAAGGAGCGGCCAAAGTCGGATTCAACGTTCAGACTCGGTACGCGCGCTGCCAGGAAACGGATGTCTTGGCCGCTGGCATTGTAGGTGTCGAGCGCATCGCCTTTGATCGCAGAAATCGACATCGGTACTTCTTTGATGTTTTCTGCACGGCGGTTGGCGGTTACTATCACTGTTTCCAGCTTGGTACCGTCATTTTTTGCTGCTTCTGGTTTTGCTTCCTGAGCCCAGGCGGCATGCATAGGGAAGGCGGTGGACACTGCCAGCGCGATCAGGGTTTGGGTAGTCCCTTTGTAAAACTGACGCTTGGATTTCGCAGTCATGGGTTTTCCTTGGAAAGTTGATGGGTAATCTGGAATTGCAGAGCTTCAACATGATGCCGTCTTTCTCTGATGCCTTGCACTCAGACAGACATATGGAGCGCAGTGCGCAAACGTTTGCGGCCTATGTGCAGCAGTTAACTCTTAGTGCTTGAGCTTCGTCAAGAACATATTATTTTCAACTATAAATACTTGAAATTACTATATGAAAATGTTGTGTATATCAAACAGATTAATGATTTATAAATATATGTGGCATGAACAGCTTGTTAAGCAAAAAAGCTGCTTTGCCCTGCTCTGATGATCGTTTTTCCGCTATCCGTTACAATCGCGCGTTCTGAGAAATGGAAATGTCATGAATAAACAGGTCGATGTAGTGGTGATCGGTGCCGGTGCTGCCGGAATGATGTGTGCGGCAACTGCAGCTAAGCGCGGCAAGCGCGTGGTGTTAATCGATCACGCCAGTAAGCTGGCGGAGAAAATACGTATCTCTGGCGGTGGGCGCTGCAACTTCACAAATCTGCAGGCAGGACCGGCGAATTTTCTGTCTGATAATCCGCATTTCTGTAAAAGTGCACTGTCGCGTTACACCCCGCAAGACTTTCTTGCTTTGTTGCAGCGCTATCGCGTTGCCTGGCATGAAAAGCATAAGGGGCAGTTGTTTTGCGACAATTCTGCGGAAGATATTATTCATGTCCTTAAGTCGGAATGTGATGCGGCTAAGGTGCAGTGGTGCATGCCTGGTACTGTCGGTAGTGTTGAGCGACTGCCTGAACAGGGCTTTTTGATACGGAGCTCGCAAGGTGAGTTGGTGACCGAATCTGTCGTCATTGCGACCGGAGGTTTATCTATCCCTAAAATTGGTGCGACTGATTTTGCGCATCAGATCGCGCGTCAGTTTCAGTTGAAAATGGTTGAACCCAGGCCAGCGTTGGTACCCTTAACATTTGATGCGCAATCCTGGGCGCCGTTTATTCCTTTGGCGGGTATTTCGCTGGAAGTGGATATCGCGACGGGTGATAAAAAACAGAAAATGCAGTTCCGTGAGGACCTGTTGTTTACACACCGGGGCTTGTCTGGGCCAGCGGTGTTGCAGATATCCAGTTTCTGGCAGCCAGGGGCTGCGATCCGGATTAATCTGTTGCCTGAAGTTGATTTGGCAGAAGAATTGTTAGCCGGTAAAAATAATAGTAAGAAGAATTTGGCAAATTACCTTGCGCAATACCTGCCTGCGCGACTGGCGGATGGCTTACTGCAGGCGCATGGATTTGATGGTGCAGCAAAACTGGCAGAGATGCAGGATAAACGCTTGCGTTTGCTGGGTGAGAAGCTGAATCGCTGGGAGTTGATACCAAGCGGATCCGAGGGCTACAAAAAAGCCGAAGTGACGCGGGGTGGGGTGGATACCCGTGAATTGTCGCAGCAAACGATGATGGTGACTAAGGTTCCAGGACTATACTTTATCGGTGAGGCGATGGATGTAACAGGCTGGCTTGGTGGCTATAATTTCCAATGGGCATGGGCGTCCGGGTTTGCAGCCGGATCGGCGGTCTGAGTCAGTTTGAAATTCTTAGGGTGCCAGTATTCATGCTTTGGTGTACAATGCCGCATTCAGGGTTAGCTCCGGTCAGACCGGAATTTCAAGAAAATTGGATAGACTCTGAAAGGTTTTGTGGTTTTTGTTGCTACAGAATCTCAAAATTTGCGTAAGATTTAATCAGTATTCTTCCCATTTTCAAGAATTCCTGTTAATATCTCTGTCTTCCTATAATTTTTCCATGGTTTGAACTTAAATGACCACAATTCGCCTTAAAGAAAACGAGCCGTTCGAAGTCGCCATGCGCCGCTTCAAGCGCACTATCGAAAAGACCGGTCTGTTGACCGAATTGCGCGCTCGCGAGTTCTACGAGAAGCCAACTGCAGAGCGTAAGCGTAAGCTGGCTGCCGCAGTTAAGCGTCACTACAAACGCATTCGTAGTCAGCAATTGCCTAAGAAGATGTACTAATCCTGATTGGTGTCTGGTTATGCCAGGTGCTTTCAGAGTTGTATAGCTTAGGTTTGCATGCCCGCTCCGGTAAGCCGCAGCGGGCTTTGTTGTTTTTATCTGATTCAGTATCCAGGGGTAAGTAATGAGCTTAAAAGACCAAATCACCGACGACATGAAAGCAGCCATGCGCGCTAAGGAAGCAAGTAAGCTGGCGACGATACGCCTGCTGACTGCGGCAATGAAGCAAAAAGAAGTCGATGAGCGGGTTGAGCTGGATGATGGCATGGTGTTGGCCATCATAGAAAAAATGATCAAGCAGCGTAAGGACTCCGTTCAGCAGTTTGAGGCTGGCGGACGTCAGGACCTGGCGGACATCGAAAAAGCGGAAATCGAAGTGCTGGCGACTTATATGCCTGCGGCTTTGTCTGACGAAGAGGTGCAGGCTGCGGTGAATGCTGCGGTTGCTGAAACAGGTGCTGCCGGCCCTCAGGATATGCGTAAGGTCATTGATGTGCTGAAGCAGAAGCTGGCTGGCCGTGCCGATATGGGTAAAGTATCTGGTCTGGTCAAAGCGGCTTTGTCTAAATAATTGAATACGAATGCCGGAGCTACCGGCAGTATGCATTGATACCGCAAAGTTTTATTCAGGATCTGCTTGCCCGCGTTGATATTGTCGACGTGGTGGGTAAGTACGTCCAGTTGAAAAAAGGTGGCGCAAACTATATGGGTTTGTGTCCCTTCCATAATGAAAAATCCCCCAGCTTTACGGTTAGTCCGACTAAGCAGTTCTACCATTGCTTTGGCTGTGGTGCGCATGGCAGCTCTATAGGTTTTTTGATGGAGTATTCCGGGCTCAGCTATGTCGACGCAATACGTGATCTGGCGCAAAGTCAGGGTCTGGTTGTGCCGGAAGAGGATCGTATGCTGCCGGCTCAGCGTGCCGAAGTGCAGGCGAAAAGTCTGGCTTTGTCCGAAGTAATGACTAAAGCGGGGGAGTATTACAAGCAGCAACTGCGTCATGCGCCGAATGCTATCGCTTATCTAAAAAAACGCGGTCTGACAGGCGAAATTGCGGCTCGTTTTGCCTTGGGTTTTGCGCCTGATTCCTGGGATGGGCTGCGTAGTGTGTATCCGGATTATTCTGCTTCGGAGCTGGTCGAGGCGGGGCTGGTCATTGATAAAAGCGATGAGGAAGGTGCCGGGCGTAAGCGCTATGACCGCTTCCGTGATCGCGTAATGTTTCCGATTCGAAATACCAAGGGCCAGATTATTGGTTTTGGTGGTCGCATCATGGAGCAGGGTGAGCCCAAATACCTGAATTCCCCTGAGACTCCGTTGTTTCAAAAAGGCTTTGAGTTGTATGGCTTGTTTGAAGCCAGGCAGGCTATCCGCGATGCCGGCTATGTGCTGGTCACAGAAGGCTATATGGATGTGGTGGCGCTGGCACAAATGGGGTTTCCGCAAGCCGTTGCCACACTGGGTACTGCGTGTACGCCCACCCATGTGCAAAAGCTGTTACGACAGACCGATCATGTGATCTTCAGTTTTGATGGTGATGCTGCCGGGCGCCGGGCGGCGCGACGTGCACTGGAAGCGTGTTTGCCGCACGCGAATGACGATAAATTTATCAAGTTTCTGTTTTTGCCACCAGAGCATGATCCGGATAGTTACATCCGCGAATTTGGTGCTGATGCATTTGAGCAGCAAGTACGTGACGCGATGCCTTTGTCGCAGTTTTTTATGCGCGAAGTAATCGGTGTTAATGATTTGAATTCGGCTGAAGGCCGTGCAAAAACGCAGTTTGATGCCAGGCCTTTGCTGCAGGCGATGCAGGCCTCGGGTTTGCGCTTGCAGATAGTGCGTAATTTGGCGCAGCAGACGATGACGGCGCCGGCAGAAATCGAGACTATGTTTGAATTAAGTCAGCCTGTTGCCAGAGTAAAGTTGGCGCCGCCACGCACTAAGCGTAGTGCGCCGGTCGGGCTGGAGCGTCAGATTATGCGTATTCTGGTCGCATACCCTGCCTTGGCGGTTTATGTTGATGAGCACGTCTTGCAAGATGCTGCCCTATTGGCGCCGGATGGCGCAGCGATGCTAAAAGAGTTGGTGCTGGTCTGTATGTCCTTAGGGGAAAATGCGCAATTCGTCGCGCTTGCCGAGCAATTGCGGGGAACGGGATCAGATTTTGATGGTCTGATCGCTGAAGTTGCTGAACAAACGGATACCGAGCCCGAGCTGGTCAGGCTTGAATTATTGGGGGCTGTGCGCCAGATACGTACCCAGGCACTCAAGGTAGAGGCGGAGCGGCTGGTTGCAGCTGGGTTGCATGGCGAGCTGGAAAAGAATCGCTGGCGGGATATCATGTTGACATTGGATCAATTGCGCAAACAGGCGATATCTGAGGCGGCTAACCGCCAATAAGGATTTTTTTTGCACTTTAATTGTTTTTTGCAGGTCTTTTTTGTATAAATGTTTATCGCCTGAGGAATAGGTTAAATTGAAAGCTTTGCCTATTTTTTTATCAGTTCTGAGCCGTTGTACGCCCGGTCAGGCTAGAGAATGCGGTGTCCGCATGGTATAATTAAAAGCTTTCGATTCAAGGTCTTAGGTTGTTTCATTCTGCCGTTTTTGATGTTTTTCTGTGCAGAATGTGTTGTTTAGGTGAGCAGATGCTCCTCCGAGTAACCCAAAACGCTGGCGCTGAGACTCGGGAAGTCTGAAACAAAATGAGCTGCGGGGCTGGCAGATCCAGAGCCGTTGGCTATTGTTTATTTTGTTGAGAAGTATCGCAGACGACTTCCTCAGTACCGGATGGTTTGATTCAATGGCTAACGCAATGAAGAAACCCGCGAAAACCCTGATACCGACAACGGTAAAAAAAACAGCGGCTAAGGCGTCTGTGAAAGATGCCGGCGATGTACCCGTAAAAAAAGCGGCACGCCCAGCTGCTGCAGCCAAAGCAGTCAGTGTCAGTGCGAAAGCGCAGACAAAAACGGCAGCCGGTACGGCTGCACGAGTTGCCTTAAAAAATGATGCCCCTCAACATAATCCTAAGCTCAAAGCTGCAGAGAAAAAAGGGGTTGCGAAAGACGTGAAAGCGCCTAAAGTGAAATCTGCCGTCGCAGTTGCCCCGGCAGCTAAAGTCACTGAAAAAGCCAGTCCGAAAAAGTCTATGACCGAATCAGCAAAATCGACTTCAGCAAAGAAAGCGCCTGTGAAAGAAGTTAGTACCAAGTCATCCTCCAAATCTAAGAAAGCCGACGTGGCTGCTGAGAATCTGGAATCCCTTGCCCCTAAAAAGCGTAAAGCAACTGCCGTAGCTAAGGCAGAAGTCGCCGCGCCGGAAGCGCCGGCTGTTGTCGACAAAGCTGAAGCAAAACCGGCGCCTAAGGCGAGTCGTAAATCGGCAAAAGCTGTGCCTGAAGTTCAGGAGATTAAGACCGGATCAGCACCTGCAGTCAGCCAGACTACAGATGCCGCTGTACTGGCGACGATAGATACCTCGGGCTATGTGTTGCCTGGTGTAAAAGTGCCAGGACGCCGGGGGCGCAAACCTAAAGAATACCAGCCTGAAAACGAAGAAATTGCTGCTCTGAATGCGGTTGAACGCGCGGAGATGAAAGCCATTGATAAGGCGAAAGCAAAAGATCGTAAGGCAAAAGAAAAAGCGTTATTGAAAGATGCGTTCTCTTCTGATCCCGAAGCGACAGAAGAAGAGTTGGAACGCCGCCGTCAGAAGTTAAAAACCCTGATTAAACTGGGTAAAGACCGCGGTTATCTGACCTTTGCAGAAATTAATGATCACTTGCCGGAAAACGTGGTTGATCCGGAAGCGATTGAAGGCATTATCGGTACCTTCAACGACATGGGCGTTGCGGTATACGAGCAGGCTCCTGACGCGGAAACCCTGTTATTGTCTGACAATGTAGTTACTGTGACTACAGACGATGATGAGGTTGAGGCAGCTGCTGAAGCCGCCTTGTCTACGGTGGATTCTGATTTTGGTCGCACCACCGATCCTGTCCGCATGTATATGCGTGAAATGGGTTCGGTTGAGTTGTTGACCCGTGAAGGCGAGATCGTTATCGCCAAGAAAATCGAAGAAGGTCTGAAGGACATGATACAGGCGATTTCCGCCTGTCCAACTACGATCGCCGAAATTCTGGCAGCTGCCGATAAAATTGCAGCAGATGAAATCAAGATTGATGAAATCGTTGATGGTCTGGTGGACCCGAATGCAGTAGAAGATGCTCCGGCTGTTGCGGTCGTGGCGCCTTCCGATGACGACTCTGATGAAGAGGAAGAAGAGGAAGAAGAGGAAGAAGAGGAAGAAGAGGACGGTGGTGCAGCAGGTGCTGCAGCGATTTCTTCCGAGCAGCTGGAGCAGATGAAGCGAGAAGCGCTGGCGAAGTTCCAGATCATTGCGACCAATTTCGAAAAAATGCGCAAATCTTACGAAAAAGAGGGTTACAACTCCAAGTCGTATGTGAAGGCGCAGGAAGCAATTTCGAATGAATTGTTGGGCATACGCTTTACCGCTAAAGTCGTCGAGAAGCTGTGCGACACCTTGCGTGGCCAGGTCGACGAAGTGCGTCACATCGAGAAGCAAATTCTGGAAGTGGCAGTTAATCGTTGCGGTATGCCGCGCTCGCATTTCATCAAAGTTTTCCCTGGCAATGAAACCAATTTGTCCTGGGTCGAAGGTGAGGTCAATTCCGGTCATTCGTACAGTGCTATTCTTGGCCGCAATGTACCCGCAGTACAGCAGTTACAGCAAAAGCTGATTGATCTGCAGGCGCGTGTCGTATTGCCTCTGGCTGATCTGCGCAATATTAACAAGCGCATGTCTGCCGGCGAAATGAAGGCGCGTAAAGCGAAGCGTGAAATGACAGAGGCTAACTTGCGTCTGGTGATTTCTATTGCAAAAAAATATACCAACCGTGGCTTGCAGTTCCTGGATCTGATTCAGGAGGGGAATATCGGTTTGATGAAAGCTGTCGATAAATTTGAATACCGTCGCGGCTATAAATTCTCGACCTATGCAACCTGGTGGATACGTCAGGCGATTACCCGTTCTATTGCAGATCAGGCGCGTACTATCCGTATTCCTGTTCATATGATAGAGACGATCAATAAAATGAATCGTATCTCGCGTCAAATTTTGCAGGAAACCGGTGTTGAACCGGATCCGGCTACACTGGCGATCAAAATGGAAATGCCGGAAGATAAAATCCGCAAAATCATGAAGATCGCTAAGGAACCGATTTCCATGGAAACACCGATCGGCGACGACGATGATTCCCATCTGGGCGACTTCATTGAGGACAATCACACCCTGGCGCCAGCCGACGCAGCTTTGCATGCATCGATGCGGAATGTGGTCAAGGATGTGTTGGATTCATTGACACCACGTGAAGCTAAAGTGCTGCGCATGCGTTTTGGCGTTGAAATGTCGACTGACCACACGCTGGAAGAAGTTGGTAAACAGTTTGACGTGACACGTGAGCGCATTCGCCAGATAGAGGCGAAAGCTTTAAGAAAATTACGTCATCCATCGCGTTCTGATAAGCTCAAGAGCTTCCTAGAAGGTAATTAATCGTATATAATGGGCGCTGATTTTTTTCGGTGCCCGTTCAATATGTTGTGCTGAGTTTTCGGCGCAATATTTGCAGGCGGCAGCATCTGGCTTTACCTGCAAATCCTGAAGTCCTTTTCCAAACCTGGATTAACCTCAGATTACAGCAGGCATTGCTTGCAGAAAGAATTGGGCCTCTAGCTCATGCTGGTTAGAGCAGCGGACTCATAATCCGTTGGTACCGTGTTCGACTCACGGGAGGCCCACCATTTATCATGACCGATACGAAGTCCCACACCCCATCCCCTACAGATCAAACAGCGGCACAAGTCCGGTTTGAAGATTTTGGCTTGTCGCCAGATATTTTGCGTGCATTGACCGAACAAGGCTATGTGCATCCTACCCCTATCCAGGCACAGGCAATTCCTGTTGTACTGCAAGGTAAGGACGTCATGGGCGCTGCACAGACTGGTACCGGTAAGACGGCTGGTTTTTCGCTGCCTATCATCCAGCGTTTGCTGGCGCATGCGAACTCCAGTGCTTCACCTGCGCGTCATCCGGTACGTGCATTGATTTTGACGCCGACCCGTGAGCTGGCAGATCAGGTGGCTGAAAATGTGAAAGCCTATTCGCGCTTCACGCCTTTACGCTCTACTGTGGTGTTTGGCGGGGTCGATATGAATCCGCAAACGGCTGCATTAAGGGTAGGCGTGGAAATTGTGATCGCAACGCCCGGACGTTTACTCGATCACGTGCAGCAAAAAACGATTAATCTGTCGCAGACTCAGATACTGGTGATGGATGAGGCGGATCGTATGCTGGATATGGGATTCTTACCTGATCTGCAGCGTATCATCAACCTGTTACCAAAACAGCGGCAGAATCTGATGTTCTCTGCAACGTTCTCGCCGGAGATTAAGAAACTCGCAGCAAGCTTCCTGAATCAGCCGCAAACCATTGAAGTTGCTCGCAGTAATGCGACGTCCGATAATGTGACGCAGATACTGTATAAAGTCTCTGAAGAAGAAAAGCGTGACGCAGTTTCTTTCATTATCCGTGAACGTGGTCTGAAGCAGGTCATCGTGTTCTCCAACACGAAGATCGGTGCTTCGCGTCTGGCAGTACATTTGGTCAAGCAAGGTGTCAAAGCTGCTGCAATTCATGGTGATAAATCACAGAATGAGCGTATGGTGGCATTGGAGGATTTCAAACGCGGCGAAGTTGAAGTGCTGGTCGCAACCGATGTGGCTGCGCGTGGACTGGATATTTCTGAGATGCCGTGTGTGATCAACTTTGATCTGCCTTACAACGCTGAAGATTATGTGCACCGTATTGGCCGTACTGGTCGTGCCGGTGCCAAGGGCGATGCAATTTCTTTGCATACTGATCAGGATGAGCGTTTGCTGGTTGATATAGAGAAGCTCATCAAACAGAAAATTGTGCGCCTGCAGTTATCCGGGTTTGTCGCGACTTCCGTGCATACTGAGCGCGCTAAGCCAACGCGTGAACGTTTTGATTCCGGTAGCAGACATGAATCTGGCAGCAGACATGATGCACGTCCGGCCAGAGGATATCAGCCACCGCGTGAAAAAGTAGATCCGTGGTTCCTGAAACCGTACACACCAAGTACAACTGCGACTCTGCCTGTAGCAACTGCGCAGACAGAAGAGGCCAGCGCAGCTAAGCCTCAGAAGCGGGCAGCTTTGTTGGGCGGCTTACTCAAAGCCCGTTCTTAAGCATATCTTAAGCATATGCTGGTCGCGTTTTTTCACTGGCGACCAATAATAAAAAAGGAGCTGCGTTGAAGTGACCCCATTTAGTTGGACAGCTTGATAGTTACGTGGCCAAGGGCTGATTTCTGTATTGAACAGGACTCAGCCCTTTTAATTTCAGTTTTATACGGTCATGATTATAGTAGTGGATGTAGTC
>NZ_JACOGG010000020.1 GCF_014284365.1 Cognatundibacterium rugosum | reverse complement strand
ACATCCACTACTATAATCATGACCGTATAAAACTGAAATTAAAAGGGCTGAGTCCTGTTCAATACAGGAATCAGCCCTTGGCCACGTAACTATCAAGCTGTCCAACTAAATGGGGTCACTTCACAGGCTGCCTTTTTATTTTTCCGGGAGCGCAGATGCATACCGATACAACCAGTCATGATGCGATCGGTGCTTGCCTCGTGCGCAGCCGCACGATCGCTGTGCCTGGCTTTTCCGCCAATCCTGAGCGCCCCAGCCATCAGGTGGCTGCATACATGCAGCAACAGGGCTATCGCATCGTGCCGGTGAATCCCGGTCTGGCCGGACAAACTTTGCTCGGTGAACTGGTGTATCCCGATTTGCTGGCGGCAGCGCAGGCATATACGATAGATATCGTCGATTGCTTCCGGCAGGCCAGCTATATGCCACAACTCGCGCAGCAAGCAATACAGATAGGTGCGCGCTGCCTGTGGATGCAATCCGGCATCACTCATCCCCAGGCGGCAGCCACCGCGCAGGCGGCGGGTTTGCTGGTGGTGATGGATCTGTGTCTGAAAATTGAACACCGTAAGCGTTTTTCCCAGTGCTAATCCACCTGATCAGGAGTTCTACGTATGAGTATTGCCGAAGTATTCCATTTGCCTCAAGGCTTCAAACTCAAAGACAGTGACGCAAATCGTAAATTAATCGGTGCCGCTGCCGCTGGCCAGCCCGATGCCAAGGCGGTGGATAAGTTACAGACTTTGCGTATCGGCGAAAAAATCTCTGATCTGCAAGAAATCTTTGTTGCAGCCCATGCGCCGAAGCTCCTGATTATCCTGCAAGGCATGGATACTTCTGGCAAAGACGGAACTGTCAAAGCGGTATTCGGGCAGGTCAATCCGCTGGGCGCACGGACCGTCGCGTTCAAAGCGCCGAGTAATGCCGAGAAAGATCACGATTATCTGTGGCGCGTGCATCAGGAAGTCCCGGCTAAGGGCGAAATGGTGATCTTTAACCGCAGCCATTATGAAGAGGTGCTGATCGCACGTGTGCATGAATGGATTACTGCGGCGGAATGTGAACAGCGTTACGCGCATATCCGCGATTTCGAACGCATGCTGAGCGAAACCGGCACCATCATCCTGAAGTTTTTCCTGCATATCTCGAAAGACGAACAAAAATCGCGTTTGCAGGAAAGGTTGGCTGACCCCGCCAAACACTGGAAATTTGATCCTCAGGACTTGGCTGAGCGTGAACACTGGGATGCGTATCAGGATGCTTATGAACGGGCCCTCAAAGCGACTGATACGCCTTATGCGCCCTGGTACGTGATTCCATCCGACTCGAAGACGCAACGTAATCTGGTGATCGCCAGCATTGTGTTGGAAAGACTGGAAAGTTTGCAATTAAGCTTCCCGCCGGGTAATCCTGAATTCAGCAAACTGAAAGTCGAGTAGGTCTTGGCACTGCGCGATTACGCACCAGAATTACTGGCTGCTGCGCTGTTCCCCTTGCTATGGTGGCAGGGCAGACGTACCCGCCGTATCACGCCGCGTCTGCCGATCGCTGCGGGTCAGTCGTTCGGATTGGCCGGACCGCACGACGCTAACCGGACTTTGCGGGTCTTAGGTATCGGTGAATCGCCGATGGCAGGTGTCGGCGTCGCGCATTACGAAGACAGCCTGTGTGGCCGTTTTGCGGCTTTACTCGCGCAGCAGCAGAACTGTCAGGTGCATTGGCAGGTACTGGCTGAAAATGGCGCCAGACTGGAGGCGGCTTCCAGCTGGTTACAGCAGTTACCAGCCTCGCACACAGATGCCGTGGATATCATT
Organism: Cognatundibacterium rugosum; assembly: GCF_014284365.1. Lineage (GTDB taxonomy): Bacteria > Pseudomonadota > Gammaproteobacteria > Burkholderiales > Burkholderiaceae_D > Undibacterium > Undibacterium rugosum. Next base: position 50,823 of record NZ_JACOGG010000020.1, on the reverse strand, counting down.
TTGTTGAGCTTCGGGGTGAACGACACGACCGCATTGACACCGGTAGCCGCATACCGGCGTCAGATGGCGGCTTTATTGCAGCAATTGCAGGCGCGCTGGCCAGCGGCACAGATCCTGATCTCAGGTGTGCCTAAACTGGCTGAATTTCCAGCTTTACCTGCTCCGTTACGCCAGGTGCTCGGCTACAAGGCAGCAAGTCTGGATCGTGTTGTGGCTGAGCTGGTTGCTTGCTCCTTACAGACATCGCCACAACTGTGCCATGTTGCCATGCCTGTCATGCGCGATAAGCGCTGTATGGCGATTGATGGCTACCATCCTTCCGCGGTGGGCGCAGCGCTGTGGGCGGAGCAATTACTCACAATGTATGTAGGGAAACACAAAAATCTGTGTTCGTGAATGTTACTTATGCACAGTCTGTCAAGCACAAATTTTAAGCAATTTAAATTTGCAAAATTAGTTAACGTAAATAAAGTCAATGAAATCATATAGTTATGCGGATTATTTAATAACCATGATGATAAAATCGAAGTAAACCTCAAATAAGTAAAAGCTGTCCACAAAGTTATCCACAGCTGCGGTCTTATCCGTTTTTGTCTGACGCGCCAGTCTTGCGCGAGATCAGATGCTGATCACGGCAGCTTAAGCGATAATGCTGGCTGTTCTGATCATAAAAGAATAGGACTTACGCAAAACCGCCCCAGCGGCGTTATGGCTCCAGGTAGTGAACCTTGTACTATGCGTACTGCCTGCGTCGCCATGCCTTGTTGGGACAATTTTGCGTAAGTCCTAAAGAAACTGCCTCTTAGAAAGCTGACATGTCCACATCCTTTGCTCCTTTAAAAAATGACACTTTCCTCAAAGCCTTGTTGCGTCAGGAAACTGACTACACGCCCTTGTGGCTGATGCGTCAGGCGGGTCGCTATCTGCCTGAATACCGCGCGACCCGTAAAGGCGCAGGTTCGTTCATGGGGCTGGCAAAAAATCCGGATTTCGCGACCGAAGTCACCCTACAACCGATAGACCGTTATCCTCTGGATGCGGCCATCCTGTTTTCTGACATCCTGACGGTGCCGGATGCGATGGGTCTGGGTCTGTATTTTGAAGAGGGTGAAGGACCGAAGTTTGAGCGCCGTCTGGCCGATGAAAAAGACGTGCTGGCCTTGCGCGTTCCCGAGGCAGGCAGCCTGCAGTACGTGTTTGATGCAGTGACTCAGATCCGCCATGCGCTCAATGGCCGGGTACCGCTGATCGGTTTTTCTGGCAGCCCGTGGACACTGGCTTGCTATATGGTTGAGGGGCAGGGTTCGCGTGAATTCCATACTGTGAAGAAGATGATGTATCAGCGTCCTGACCTGATGCACCATATCCTGAAAACCAATGCCGATGCAGTTGCCAGCTATCTCAATGCGCAGATCGATGCCGGTGCCCAGGCTGTGATGATTTTCGACAGCTGGGGCGGGGCGCTGGCGGATGCGGAATACCATGCTTTCTCGCTCAAGTACATGCGGGACATCATTCAGCAAATACAAAAAGAGAAAAATGGCCAGCGTATTCCTGCCATTGTATTCACCAAAGGCGGTGGCTTATGGCTGGAACAGATAGCCGCTATCGGTGCTGACGCAGTCGGCCTGGACTGGACCGTGAACCTGGGTCAGGCGCGTGCTCGGGTAGGACATCAGGTCGCCTTGCAAGGCAATCTGGACCCGGCTGTGCTGTTTGCTGAGCCGGAACAAATCAAGGCTCAGGTTATTGCCACACTGGATGCCTATGGCAAGCCAACCCCAGGTCAGGGGCATGTGTTCAATCTGGGGCATGGTATTTCCCAGTTCACACCACCGGAAGCGGTCAGCGTTCTGGTCGAGACGGTTCACAGCTATAGCCGCAGCCAGCGTCAGGCTGCTTAAGTGATGTCGATAGCCAGCGCCGCACCGCACCGTAACGGGGCGCTGGCTGCTTTGCACATACAGCAATAAAGCCTTCAGCAAGTGTGTTGTGCCCGACAAGCGCCTTCATACGTCATGTTGCGTTGCAAAACGTATATTTCATGCGCTTTTCCGGTCAGAATGGGCTGGAAATGCAGATCAGATGCGGCCATCTGTTTGCAATTTTTCATTTCACCTTACTTACTTATGCACAAAATCTGGGCACAGCAAAAAAAGCCAGAAATATTTTTGTTTTAATTTGCAAAAATTTGTAAGTCATTGATTTTAAACGGGTAAAATATTGACTTGCTGAGCGCTGACCGGCTGGAAACCCGCGCCATTCCTAATCAAAACGTTTGTCAATAGGGCTTTCTCCACAAAGTTGTCCACAGAAATTGTGGATATCTCAAAAACTGCTTATGAAACCAATACTTAGCGTGGCCAAACAGGGCGTATGAGCTTGTCTGAACCGGTATTTCTGCGGGTCGCGATCGATACCCCACTTGACAGTTTTTTTGATTATCGTTTTTCCTTGCGCGATGAGGCGGGTGCCTTGTTGCCGGTTCCAGCCATTGGCAGCCTGGTGCTGATCCCGTTTGGCAGCCAGCAAATCACGGGTATCGTGCTGCAGATCTTGCATGAAACGGCGGTGCCGCCGGAAAAGATCCGTGATGTACTGGCCGCGCGGCCACAGTTGCCGCCACTGAGTGAAGAGTGGCTGGGCCTGGCCCGTTTTGCGGCAGAGTATTACCAGCGTCCGCTGGGTGAGGTGGTGTTACCTTCGCTGCCTAAGAATCTGAAAGCGATCAAAACTGTCGCCCTCGACCGTGCACTTAAAAAGCTCAGCAAACTGACTGCGGCCCCAACGCAAACTCCCGTCGCACAACAGGAGGCCAGCCTGAATGCAGAACAGGCAGCTGCGGTGGCGGCGGTGACGGAGGGTAAAGGCTTTGCACCCAGATTATTGTTCGGCGTCACCGGCAGTGGCAAAACCGAAGTCTATCTGCAGGCTGCAGCACGCATACTGGCGCAATCAGCTACCGCACAAGTCTTGATTCTGGTTCCGGAAATTAATTTGACGCCTCAGTTTGAAACCCATATCCGCCATCGTTTTCCTGGCGTGATGCTGGCTACACTGCATAGCGGGTTGGCAGAAGGTGAGCGCTTGCTACATTGGCTAGCCGCACACACTGGTGCTGCACGGATTATCCTGGGGACCCGGCTGGCTATTTTTGCCTCGCTGCCGGATCTGCAGTTAGTCATCGTCGATGAAGAGCATGACCCCTCGTATAAACAGCAGGAAGGCTTGCGTTACTCGGCGCGCGACCTCGCCGTGTGGCGCGCGCATCAGCGCCAGATACCGGTATTGCTGGGCTCGGCGACGCCTTCGCTGGAAAGCTGGTATGCGGTCCAGCATGGGCGTTATCAGTTGTCGGAACTCAGTCAGCGTGCGGTGCAGGATGCAGTCTTACCCATCGTTAAGATCATCAATCTGGAAAAAGAAAAACCCAGCGAGGGCCTGAGTCAACGCCTGATCGCCGCCATCCGGCTCAGGCTGGAGAAGGGCGAGCAATCCTTGCTATTCCTGAACCGGCGCGGCTATGCGCCGGTGTTGTCCTGCGATGCCTGTGGCTGGATCAGCCAGTGCACGCGCTGTACCGCCAATCTGGTCATGCATAAAGGCGATCATCGCTTGCGCTGCCATCATTGCGGTCTGGAGCAGCGCATACCGCGCGCCTGCCCGACTTGCGGCAATATTGATTTACAGCCACTGGGTCGTGGCACGCAAAGGCTGGAGGAAACCCTGGCCGCCATGTTCCCCGAGGCGCGGGTATTTCGCATCGATGCCGACTCTACCCGCCTTAAAGGCAGCGCCGCTGCTGCGTTTGAACGGGTACACGAGGGGGAGGTGGATATCCTGATCGGCACCCAGATGGTCGCCAAAGGCCATGATTTTCAGCGTCTGACGTTGGTGGCGGCCCTGAACCCGGATGCCGCCCTGTTTTCTCAGGATTACCGCGCCAGCGAACGGCTGTTTGCCCAACTGATGCAGGTCGCAGGCCGCGCCGGACGCCGTGCCCAGGCCGAAGGGGGCAATGCGTCTGAAGTCTATGTCCAGACCCGTTATCCCGATCATCCGTTGTATCACGCGCTGATGGCGCACAATTACCGCCATTTCGCGGCCGATATGCTGGCCGAGCGCGAACAGGCGCAATTGCCGCCTTACATGTATCAGGCGCTGCTCAGGGCAGAAGCGCGTGAATTACAAACTGCGCTGGATTTTCTGCAACAGGCGGCTGCCTGTATGCCGCACCCCATGATCACCATCAACGATCCTATTCCTATGACCATGACACGCGTGGCGAATCGCGACCGTGCCCAGCTATTGATCGAATCCGCCTCACGCCCGGCATTACAGGCATTTGCCCGGCTCTGGATCACGGAGTTACGCAGCTGGAAGAGCCGCGTCAAATGGAGTCTGGAAATTGATCCTGTAGATATATGATAGGCTTACTCACCTAAGTTTGAATAAGTGAGGTGCACAATGAAAGCTGCTGAATCCTATAGCGATGCCGGTTTCTGGGCTAAGTTACGCGCTTTTGCCAGCCAGGCAGGACGTGAAGTGGTGGAAAAAGCATTGTGCCTGTACTACGCAGCGCAAAGGCCGGACACCCCGCTGTGGGCGAAAACCGCGATTTTCGGCGCGCTTGCCTATTTTATTTCCCCACTGGATGCGATTCCTGATGTCTTGCCCGGTGTTGGTTATACCGATGATCTGGGCGTATTGGCTGCTGCGCTGGTCACCGTAGGTCATTACATTGATAACGACGTCAAGCAACGTGCGGGGGAGCAGTTACGTAAATGGTTTGGCGGCCCGGACAGTCTGACATAAAAAAGCCGCTGTCGAATTCTGACAGCGGCTGGCTTATAGCAATTTGTAGCGAATAAAACCGTCTTAACGGCGCAGGAACAGGCGCAGTACGTACCAGAACATCATTGCCACCGACGCGAACAATTCCAGTGCTGCGCCGACATAACGGTCTTCCGGATAATGATGAATGATGTTGGATGCGTCATACAGAATCGCGCCACCTGCCAGACCGATCATCGCGATACTGAAAAACATACCCAGCTGAAAACCGAAAATTGCACCGCACAGGATAGTCACCAGTGCCAGCAGACCACCCCATTTCAATATGCTGCCCAGGAAAGAAAAATCTTTACGCGACACATAAGCGATACCAACCAGACCCAGCGTGGCGAATACCGTGATCAGGCCTGCATTCGAAATCGCGCCCGGTGCGACCTGATTGGCGATGGTCAGCAGTGGCACAAAAATAATCGCCTCCGCCACAATAAACACACCCAGTGCCGCATACTGCGCCGCCAGGCTTTCCACCTGATGCGCTGCGCGTGAGGCCAGCCAGCTGATCAGAATAAATGCACCCATGATGGCGATCCAGGGCAGTGCACGCATGGCCTGATTAATCGCTACCGACAAACCTGAGCTGAAAATCAGGACTTCTACCGCAGTGAAAGCCAGGATAGCACCACCCAGATGATTAAATACCTTGGCGATAAAGCGCTCACGTGAGCCGCCGAAAGAATGTTCGCTGCCAGCTAATTGCATAGGGACTCCTGTAGTCGTTGGGCTTAATATTGTGCTTCGCCATCGCTCTGGCAAATACCAGAGCCAAGCCATAGAGGGGCAATTATCAGTCCAAGCTTGCCTTTTCGTCAAATTCTTTGCGCATTAACAAATACAGGCCTTTGTCAGCGACGGGCTGAAAGCCCAGTTCTGCATACAATTTGCGAGCTGGATTGTTTTTTTCCACATGAATTTGTACGACTTTACCTTGGCTGTTCGCTTTGGCAAACAATCCTGACAGCAAAGTGTGTCCTATCCCGCGTCGCCGGTATTCTTTGAGCAGGGAGATATCGACAATGTGCAATGCGTTTTTCTGATGTTGTAAATACAAACGACCTACGTCTGCACCAGCGTAGGCTATCACTAAGAATTCGGTATCGGGATAGCCCGAATAAGCACGATGCTGCGCATCGAACTGCATCTGGATAAAGCCCAGCTTCTCCTGTTCACTCCATCCGGTCTGCATCAGTTCATCTTCTCTGATGGAGCCATACACAGTGAGCAGGAAAGGGAAGTCGCCCTCGTTGACCGGGCGTAATGTAATCTGGGGGTCCGTCAATTGCATATCAGCCCAGCTGCGATTTTTCTATGGTGAAACTAGCCTGATAGGTATAAGTCTGTCCGGAATTGGCAACCGGAACCAGAAACAACTGCATATCAGGCAGGTTGCTATGTTGCAGTAAATAGCTACCTTGCTGCAATTGTAATTCATCGCTACACAGAAAAAATAAGGAAAACTGGTGATAAGGCGACTGATCCTCAGGCCGGATCTGAATGGCGTTCAGCGTCAGTTCAAGCTTTTCTTCCGGTTGAACAGGAATGAAAAAGGAGGTCTGTAAATGATCCTGAAAAAGTTCTGCTGATAAATTCATAAATACAATCGGAAAGAAAGGACTAACTGTTTACCGGGCAGACTGTGTAGCACAGTCCAGACTGAAAAGTAGCAATGAATCCTATTTCAATTCATAATTTTTCCTGCTCTTCAAAGAAAAACAGGAAAAATTCTATCGTCATGGATGCTCAGGCCAATTGGCAATTAGTGCGATGCAGAAATTAACAACTTGATATGGCTGTCGGTTTTCATGCGCTTGCGTGGTCTGATTCTGAGGCCATTCCTGCACAGTAGCGGGAGCCAGATAGGTGTTTGGATCCAGATTTGTGTATGCGCAATTGTTGGGCTCGATGAAGCGTGTAGGCAAGTGAGCTTGTGGTACAGGCGACGCTGGTTTGAGTATGTTGGCATTCAGTCCATGCGTGTGATTCGGTAAATTACCTTCGTTTAATACAACACTTTCTAGCCCTGTCACTTTCGCCAGCGGAAGATTTCCCTGACCAGCATATGCACCTTGGCCTATTGCAGCGCGTCCAATCAGATTTGGCAGATTGAACGTATAGGTATCTCCGCCAAATCTCTGGCCAAGAATAGCATTTAAAGCTTGAAATTGATTCACTGACAGCTTGCTACCGTCACAGTAAGCCCAATCCATGGGCGCAAAATTAAAGCAAAAAGCCCGGATTTCGCCAATAAATGCATCTGCCATATTCCTTTTCTCCTTTATGGACTGGTTGGAAAAATTCCATTAGTTGCAATGATATAAGTCAGCGCAAGCGATGGCATTCTGTTTTCATGTGGCTGAGAGCTGCCAGCTGTGCTGAGCGCTTTTGAGCTGAAGGCTTTGATGGCCGTTGCCGCAGCAGCACCATTGTCATAAAAATTTGAAGCGGAGGGCGTTTGCTCTATCGCAGCTAATTGCATGCTCGTTCCTGGGGCAACAGAACTAGCGTCTTCCTTCGTGCTGAAAATCGTGTGCAGGTGTGGAGGTATCATCGCTGTTGTCAATGTCGCACTCGCGTCGCCCAAGCGCTGGGCCATCGTGCGATTGGTCAGACCCACACCTTGCCCTTGGCCTATCGGCAAGGTTTGATTCAGGTTCGGGAGGTTGAAGCTAGTCTTGCCATCCCCGCCGTAGGTAACACCTATCAGCGCATAAAGTGCTTCGTTGTTAGTAATCGGTATAGATCGCCCATCGCAGAGTTCCCAACCCACCGGGGCGTAATTGCCGGCAAAAATCCGGATTTCACCTAAATAACAGTCTGACATGTATAGCTCCTTAAGGGCGTGGCGGATAATAACCTTTAGTGGAAATCATGAAATTGATCACTAAGGAAGCTTGCATATTGTTATGAGCCCCGCCCCCGCCAACGATGGTACAGGCACTGGACTGCAGGGTGTTGGAGTTATCGGCCTTCGCATACAGTTTTTTCGCCGGTGCTGCGGGACCCGGGGGCGGGGGATTATAGATATTGCTGGTCGCCAGAACGCGGTCTGCGTTCGTACCTACGTTGGCGGCATTGGCTGGCGTGTCCGAGACGCAAAGCAAATGATTGTGAGGTGGCATGTTCACGCTAGTCAGCGTGACCGACTCTGCCCCGCCCTTAGTGCCTATGTTGTAGCCTCCAAATTGCCCCAGCATGGTACGTCCGCGTAAATCGGGCAGTCCGAAGGTCTTAGATCCATCTCCTCCAAATTTAGTACCCAGCAGACTATATAGCGCTGTGTTCTGGGAGATTTGTAATAAAGAGCCGTCACACAAAGCCCAACCATCTGGTGCAAAGGGGAAAGCACACATCCTGATTTCACCAAGAAATGACTCCACATATCCTCCGAATTTTCAAGCTCAGTTAAAAAAGTAAGATGCTAAAAAACATCAAACTCCGCTTCGGGTTTGATGATTTGTTAAAAAGCGCGTGAGTTCAAGTGAAATTTCTGATGCGTATCTTTTTTGATGAAAAAACAATTTATTTTCGTCAATTTCTAATTTGCAATTGAAAAAAATTGTAACATTGAGGGGTAATTCTAATTCGCTTTATCTGGCATAGCCCAAGCCTTAAATGGCCACGGTGGGTTTTGTCACCTAATTCTTCGGAGCATGCAAATGCAAGCAGTCCCCTCAGCCCAAAAACTCTTCGCCCTGTTCACGCAAGTTTTCTTGCATTCCCTGTCCAGATATTCAGGATGGAAATCCTTGACAGATACCAGGACACGCATGAAAGCAGTCTGGCTCACATTGCTGATGCTGTTCAGCATGGCTGGTTCAGGTTTAGCTTATGCAGCAGCTCCGCCAACTTCTTGCACCATCAATATCACCAATACCGGTGCATCCAGTTATACATACAATTATACGAATCAAGATTTAACGAATTGCGATCCGGGCGTGCACGGGATGGGATCGGGCGGTGGCGTATTCACCGCTTCAAACGGGAATACCGGTGCAATTGGTACGAATGCCGGAGGGAACTTTCTTCCGAATAACGCAATGACCATGAACTACAACGGTTTTATCTATACCCCTCCAAGCATCGGGTATACCGGTGACGATACAGTGGTCATTTACTATCAAGATCAATTTACGGCAGAGTTTGGTCAGGTTACGTTGACCTTACATGTGACTGGAGGTGCCACGCCTCCAGGCGCACCAACCAGTGTGAGTGCAACGCCGGGTAATGCTTCAGCCTCAGTCAGCTTCACGGCGCCAGGCTTCAACGGTGGTGCGACGATCACGGGTTATACCGTGACCGTGAGTCCGGGTGGCGCGACTTTCAATGGTGCAGCGAGCCCGATCAGTGTGACGGGTCTGACTAACGGTACTGCGTATACATTTACCGTTAAGGCGACCAATTCGGCAGGAACTGGTATCGCGTCGACTGCATCGTCAGCTGTGACCCCAAGAACGGTACCGGGCGCACCAAGCGGCGTGAGCGCGACAGCGGGTGATACCACTGCCAGCGTCAGCTTTAGCGCACCGGCGTCGAATGGCGGTTCAGCGATCACTGGTTATACCGTGACCGTGGTAGAGACTGGCGCGACCTTTGTTGGTGCCAGCAGCCCGATCAGTGTGACGGGCCTGACCAACGGTACTGCGTATACGTTTACAGTCAAGGCAACCAATGTCGCAGGTACCGGTACAGCCTCGGCCGCATCGACGGCAGTGACACCAAAGACAGCCCAGACCATTACCTTCAATAATCCAGGCAGCCAGAACTTTGGTACGACACCGACGCTGAGTGCCAGCGCCAGCTCGACTTTGCCTGTGACTTTTACCAGCGCCACGACCGGCGTGTGTACTGTCAGTGGCAGCACCCTGACTTTCGTGACAGCAGGTAACTGTACGGTCAATGCGAATCAGGCAGGTAATAGCAGTTTTAATGCAGCAACGCAGGTACAGCAAACCTTTACTGTCGCTGCTGTGGTGCCTGGTGTACCAACGGCTGCAAGCGCGACAGCAGCAAATGCGTCAGCAACAGTCGCATTTACGGCACCAGTATTTACCGGTGGTGCGACGATCACGGGTTATACCGTGACCGTGAGTCCGGGTGGCGCGACTTTCAATGGTGCAGCGAGTCCGATCAGTGTGACGGGTCTGACGAATGGGACTGCGTATACCTTTACCGTTAAAGCGACTAACAGCGTAGGTAGCGGCACTGCATCGAGTGCCACGACGGCGGTCACACCAAATACCGTACCTGGCGCACCAAGCGGTGTCAGTGCAGTCGCCGGCGATACATCGGCAGCAGTCAGCTTTAGCGCACCGGCCTCCAATGGTGGTGCAGTGATCACCGGTTATACCGTCACAGCCAGCCCTGGCGGCGCAACGGCAACCGGCACGTCCAGCCCGATCAATGTGACGGGTCTGAGCAACGGTACGGCGTATACATTTACTGTAACAGCGACCAATACAGCAGGAACCGGCACGGCATCGACCGCTTCGACAGCGGTGACACCAAAAACGGTACCGGGCGCGCCAAGCGGCGTGAGCGCGACAGCAGGTGACACCACAGCCAGTGTGAGCTTTACCGCACCGGCATCGAATGGCGGTGCGGCGATCACCGGCTATACCGTGACTGTAAGCCCGGGTGGTACTACCTTCAGCGGTGCGGCGAGTCCTATCAGCGTGACCGGTCTGACTAACGGTACGGCGTATACCTTTACCGTGACAGCAAGCAATATCGCGGGTACTGGTACAGCCTCTGCCGCATCGACGGCAGTGACGCCAAAGACAGCCCAGACCATTACCTTCAATAATCCAGGCAGCCAGAATTTTGGTACCACACCGACGTTGAGCGCCAGCGCCAGCTCGACGTTGCCAGTGACTTTTACCAGCGCGACGACTGGTGTGTGTACTGTCAGTGGCAGCTCCCTGACTTTCGTGACAGCGGGTACCTGTACCGTCAATGCCAACCAGGCCGGTGACCCCACTTATAGCGCTGCGGCGCAGGTACAACAAACCTTTACGGTTGCGGCCGTAGTACCAGGCATACCGACAGCAGCGAGCGCATCGGCAGGCAATACAAGTGCAACGGTTTCATTCACAGCACCGGTATTTACCGGTGGTGCAACCGTCACGGGTTATACCGTGACCGTGAGTCCGGGCGGAGCGACCTTCAGTGGTGCAGCGAGCCCGATCAGTGTGACGGGTCTGACCAACGGTACTGCGTATACCTTTACCGTTAAAGCGACTAACAGCGTAGGTAGCGGCACCGCATCGAGTGCCACGACGGCGGTCACACCAAATACCGTACCTGGCGCACCAAGCGGTGTCAGTGCAGTCGCCGGCGATACATCGGCAGCAGTCAGCTTTAGCGCACCGGCCTCCAATGGTGGTGCAGTGATCACCGGTTATACCGTCACAGCCAGCCCTGGCGGCGCAACGGCAACCGGCACGTCCAGCCCGATCAATGTGACGGGTCTGAGCAACGGTACGGCGTATACATTTACTGTAACAGCGACCAATACAGCAGGAACCGGCACGGCATCGACCGCTTCGACAGCGGTGACACCAAAAACGGTACCGGGCGCGCCAAGCGGCGTGAGCGCGACAGCAGGTGACACCACAGCCAGTGTGAGCTTTACCGCACCGGCATCGAATGGCGGTGCGGCGATCACCGGCTATACCGTGACTGTAAGCCCGGGTGGTACTACCTTCAGCGGTGCGGCGAGTCCTATCAGCGTGACCGGTCTGACTAACGGTACTGCGTATACGTTTACTGTGACCGCGACTAACAGCAGTGGCACAGGCTTGACCTCGGGGGCATCGGCTGCAGTAACACCTAAAGGCAATCAAACGATTAGCTTTACGAATCCAGGCAGCCAGAACTTTGGCAGCACACCAACACTGAGTGCGACCGCCAGCTCGACTTTAGCTGTTGCGTTCAGCAGCGCCACCACTGGCGTGTGTACTGTCAGTGGCAGCACCCTGACTTTCGTTACAGCAGGTAACTGTACGATCAATGCGAATCAGGCAGGTAATAGCAGTTTTAATGCAGCAACGCAGGTACAGCAAACCTTTACTGTCGCTGCTGTGGTACCGGGTGTACCAACGGCTGCAAGCGCGACAGCAGCAAATGCGTCAGCAACAGTCGCATTTACGGCACCAGTATTTACCGGTGGTGCGACGATCACGGGTTATACCGTGACCGTGAGTCCGGGCGGAGCGACCTTCAGCGGTGCAGCGAGTCCGATCAGTGTGACGGGTCTGACCAACGGTACTGCGTATACCTTTACCGTTAAAGCGACTAACAGCGCAGGTAGTGGCACGGCATCCAGTGCAACGACTGCGGTCACACCACAATCCGTACAGACCATTAGCTTTAATAATCCCGGCAGCCAGAACTTTGGCACGACGCCGACCCTGACGGCGAGCGCCAGTTCCGGCCTGAGTGTGACTTTCAGCAGCGCCACGCCTGCCGTGTGTACAGTCAGTGGCAGTACACTGAACCTGGTTGCCACCGGCAACTGTACGATTAATGCGAATCAGGCTGGTAATGGCAGTTACAACGCTGCGCCGCAGGTACAGCAAACTTTTGCGATTGCTGCCGTGGCAGCAGGCGCACCGACTGCCGTTAGCGCAACTGCAGGGAATGCATCCGCAACGGTCGCATTCACAGCACCTGTATTTACCGGTGGTGCTGCAATTACCGGCTACACCGTCACCGTGGTAGAGACTGGCGCGACGTTCACCGGTACATTGAGTCCAATTAGCGTCACCGGTCTGACTAACGGTACGGCGTATACCTTTACCGTGAAAGCGACCAATAGTGCGGGTAACAGCAGCGCATCGACTGCATCCGGTGCGATCACACCTAAAGCTAGCCAGACGATCAGCTTCACTGCGCCGGCCAATGGCGTCGTGGGCGGTGTGGTGAATGTGGCCGCAACGGCCAGTTCCGGTTTGTCAGTCAGCTTTAGCTCTTTGACTTTGCCGGTTTGTACAGTGACAGGCTCCAGCGTCAATCTGATCGCAGCGGGTACATGTACGATCACTGCGGATCAGGGTGGTAATGCAAGCTTCACAGCGGCGACCCAGGTCAGCCGTTCTTTCACGGTGGGTGCCTTGCCAGTCCCAGTATTGAGTTTCACCCAGGCTGGTCCTCTGCAAATTACTTTAGGTAATAGCTTAACAAACGCAGCGAGCTCCACATTAACAGGCGGCAGCTATGGCACGATCAGCTATAGCAGTTCCAATACAGGCGTTGCCACGGTCAGTGCCAGCGGTGTGATCACACCGGTTTCGGTAGGTACAGCGGTGATCACCGCCACCCAGGCCGCAGTAACCGGTGTGAATGCCCAGGCGACACAAACCTATACACTGACAGTCGCCGCATTGCCGGTTCCGGTTCTGACATTTACTACGCCGACTTCAGCCAGCGTCGTGATGGGCAATAGCTTAACGAATGCAGCTACTTCTACATTAACTGGCGGCAGCTACGGCGCAATCAGCTATAGCAGTTCCAATACAGGCGTTGCCACGGTCAGTGTCAGCGGTGTGATCACGCCTGTTTCGGCAGGTACCGTAGTGATCACTGCAACCCAAGCCGCAGTGACTGGCATCAATGCACAGGCTATCCAGACTTACAGCCTGACTGTCAGTGCGTTACCAGTCCCAGTCTTGAGTTTCACCCAGGCCGGACCGCTGCAAATCACTTTAGGCAACAGCTTAACAAACGCAGCGAGCTCCACATTAAGCGGCGGCAGCTACGGCGGAATCAGCTATAGCAGCAGTAATGCAGCGGTTGCGACGGTTGACGCAACAGGCAAAGTCACACCGGTTGCAGCAGGCAGCGTCGTGATCACTGCCACCCAGGCGGCAGTAACAGGTGTGAATGCACAGGCTACCCAGACTTACAGCCTGACAGTCAGTGCCTTGCCAGTCCCAGTCTTGAGTTTCACCCAGGCTGGCCCGTTGCAAATCACTTTAGGCAATAGCCTGAACAATGCCGTGACATCGACCTTGAGCGGTGGTAGCTACGGTGCGATCAGCTATAGCAGCAGTAATGCAGCGGTTGCGACGGTTGACGCAACAGGCAAAGTCACACCGGTTGCAGCAGGTAGCGTCGTGATCACTGCCACCCAGGCGGCAGTAACAGGTGTGAATGCGCAGGCTATCCAGACTTACAGCCTGACAGTCAGTGCCTTGCCAGTCCCAGTCTTGAGTTTCACCCAGGCCGGACCGCTGCAAATCACTTTAGGCAACAGCTTAACAAACGCAGCGAGCTCCACATTAAGCGGCGGCAGCTACGGCGGAATCAGCTATAGCAGCAGTAATGCAGCGGTTGCGACGGTTGACGCAACAGGCAAAGTCACACCGGTTGCAGCAGGCAGCGTCGTGATCACTGCCACCCAGGCGGCAGTAACAGGTGTGAATGCACAGGCTACCCAGACTTACAGCCTGACAGTCAGTGCCTTGCCAGTCCCAGTCTTGAGTTTCACCCAGGCTGGCCCGTTGCAAATCACTTTAGGCAACAGCTTAACAAACGCAGCGAGCTCCACATTAAGCGGCGGCAGCTACGGCGGAATCAGCTATAGCAGCAGTAATGCAGCGGTTGCGACGGTTGACGCAACAGGCAAAGTCACACCGGTTGCAGCGGGCAGCGTCGTGATTACCGCCACCCAGGCGGCAGTGACTGGCATCAATGCGCAGGCTGTGGCCAGTTATAGCCTGACGGTGGGTAAAAATGCCCAAGCTGCACTCACGCTGACTGCTGACAAGCTGGCGATTTTTAAAGTGACAGGTAAAGCCACGCTGACTGCTTCTGGTGGTTCTGGCAACGGTGCGATCAGTTTCGCGGTCAGCTCCGGTGCCTGCAGTTTGTCTGGCAATGTCCTGTCGGCTGGCAGCACAGCAGGTAATTGTGTGGTGACTGCGACCAAAGAGGGCGACGCGAATTTCAGTACGGTCTCAGCCAGCATCATGATACAGATTCAGAATCTGACTGCAGCCAGCGTAACAATAGGCACTACGCAGTCTCAGGTACTGGATGGTGTGCCAGTCACATTGACGGCAGCGGTGACACCGGCAGCTTCTACCGGTACCATCAGCTTTATGGATGGATCGGTGAACCTGGCAACGGTCACGTTGACGAATGGTTCAGCCTTGCTGGTCGCGAAAAACCTGGCCGTTGGTGTTCATACCATCACTGCGGTGTATTCGGGTGATGCAGTCACCGCACCAGGCAATAGTGTCGGCATCACGGTGACGGTCGGCAAGCGTCCTGATCCAGCGGTTGATCCGGTGGTGAAAAACACAGCTGTCGCGGCAGCCAATATCAGTCAGCGCTTCACTCAGGCACAGATGACGAATATTTACAGCCACGTTCAGGTTCTGCACCATGACTTTTCGATCAAGAACCGTTTTGGTATCAGCTTTAATGCACCAGGTCTGGATATGTTCCGCATGGCGGCCAACAAAATCTCGGAAAACCTGACTGCCAATAAAGACAGCTTCGGCAACGATTTGTATCGCCTCAATCCGGCTGATGTACGTCAGGCCAAGGCACCGTTTGCCAAAGATGAAGCCGCGCATAAACTGATGGACAATGAGGAGGAAGAAGCGCCTAAGAATGACGAGTGGTTCCAGATCGCTGGCAAACCAGTTGGCATGTGGACTGCGGGGAATATCGACTTCGGTGGTATCGACGCCGCTGATGGCAGCCGCACCAAGTTCTCTAGCTCGGGTCTGACGATCGGTATGGATATGATGTGGAATCCTAAACTGATCGTAGGTCTGTCCGTCGGCTATGCCCGCGATAAGGCAACCATGGATAACTTTGGCAGTGAAAGTAAGTCCAGGCAATGGTCGGGTATGTTGTACGGAACCTATAAACCAGAGAAGGAATGGTTTATTGATGGTATGGGTGGTATTGGTAAGGTCAATTACGATAATCACCGCTGGGATGAAGTGAATAGTCAGCTGTTGGCTGGTGAGCGTACCGGACAGGTCCGTTTCCTGTCGCTGACGCTGACCCGTGATGTGACGGTCGATAAAGATCTGCATATCCAGCCATTCGGACGCTTCGATGTATTGCATACCAAACTGGACGCATACACAGAACGCGGCAGCGTGCTGGCACTGACACTGAATAACACCAGCAGTGTGACGACAGCATTTACCGGTGGTCTGAACTTCGCCAAAGATTTCTACTTGGACTTTGGCCAGATCACACCATCGCTGAAACTGCAATGGCGTCACCGTACCAGCGGCGAAATGAACCAGTCTATGTATTACACGGATCTGGGTGCCGGCAGCACCAACTACAACGTACTGGTCGTTGGTTTGCCGGAAGACATACAGTCTGTTGGTCTGGGACTGAATGTGAAATCGCGCGGTGGCATCACGACTAACTTCAGCTGGCTGGGTTCTATGGGTGCCCACACCTATCGTGCCAACAGCTTCCGGGTGGATTTCCGACTCGGGTTCTGAGGTAGCAAAGCCAATCAAAACACCAGCTCACGGGCTGGTGTTTTTTTGGGTGCTATGGCACTGTAGTGCTGATATCGTTCGCCAACAAGGACAAGCATGCATACGCTGCTGAAAAAACTCAACTGGAAACAGCAGGCGCCGACTGTCGTATTACACGCGGATGCAGCCCAGCTGGCGCTGCTGGATATACCTGCCGCTCATCCCTGTCTATTGCAAATGGACGCGCTGCAGCCTGCGCGGTTTTTCATCGTATTCGTTGCGACCCGGCAGCGTCTGGAGCAGGCACTGAGTGCTATCCTGCCGCAGGCAGAAGGTGATGCGATTCTGTGGATGGTCTATCCTAAAAAGAGTTCCGCTTTGTATGCGGGTGAGCTGAGCCGGGATCATGGCTGGGACAGCCTGCGGGCGGCGGGCTGGGATACGGTGCGTCAGGTCGCTTTTGATGAAGACTGGTCCGCACTGCGCTTTCGCCGGCTTGGTTTTATCGGTCAGTCCTGAGACGTAGCAGCGACCAAAGATACCAGAAAAAATCAGACAGTTTCTATGAAGGGGGTAAGGATGTTAAGTCCATATCACACTGGATTGTATTTACAACGTCTGCAGCTGGATCAGGCGCCACCGCCCGATCTGCAGGGTTTGCGCACGCTGCATCTGGCGCATCTGATGCAGATTCCATTTGAAAACCTGGACATCCGTGCCGGTCTGCCCATCAGTCTGGAGCAGGATGCCTTGCTGGAAAAAATGTTGCTGCGTCGGCGCGGTGGCTTTTGCTATGAGCTGAATCTGGCGTTTTCCTGGTTATTACAGACCTTGGGTTTTCAGGCTCGCTTATTATCGGCACGGGTATGGAATGGCAAAGCCTATGGACCGGAATTCGACCACATGCTGCTGGCCGTGCAGCTGGAGGCGCAATGCTGGATCGCAGATGTCGGATTTGGCGACAGCTTTCGCCAGCCTTTACTGCCTGCTGGCGCGGGGAATCAGGAGCTGGGTATCAGGTATCGCTGCGAGGCCGATGGTGCCCACTGGATATTGCTGCAGCAGAAAGCCGGACAGGCCGCCACACCACAGTACCGCTTTCAGACGCAGGCGTTCCAGCTTGACGATTTCCTGCCTATGTTCGCTTATCAGCAGACATCGCCAAACTCGCATTTCACGCAAAAGACCATCTGCTCCTTGCCGACGGCAGACGGCCGCATCAGCATCGCCGATCAGAAAATGATCGTGACCCAACATGGCAAACGCAGCGTGCACAGCATAGACAGCGAAGCCGACTACCATGCGCTGTTACAGCACAAGATGGGGATGTCAGCGCAGCAGTTGCCGCTGTTCCGGGCCCGCGTCCATGCCCAGGCTGAGTCTGCCGCTTCGCCTTAATCTATCATGCGCATTTTGAATTGACGGCCCTTGATCTGGCTGCGTGATAAACGCTGCAGCGTGTCGTGAGCGATAGCGCGTTCTATCGCCACATAGGTCACGAATTCAGATACATTGATTTTACCGACCTGGGCTTTTTGCAAACCCAGATCCGCACACAAGGCACCTAACAGATCGCCGGGACGCAGCTTGTCTTTCTTACCGCCCTGGATGCAGATCGTCATCATCGGTGCCTGCAGCAGACTCTCAGTCGCATCGCTGAGACTGTCCAGTTCCAGCCATTGCGCGCTGATACCTGAATATTCTTCGATCAGCCTGACCCATTTTTTTTCACCCGAGGTGGCCAGACTCAGCGCCAGTCCTTGCTCTCCGGCGCGCCCGGTACGTCCTATGCGGTGGATGTGTACTTCGCTGTCTTTGGAAATATCGACATTGATGACGGCGCCCAGATTTTGAATATCCAGTCCGCGTGCCGCCACATCGGTCGCCACCAGCACCGAGCAGCTTTGATTGGCAAAGCGTATCAGCACTTCATCGCGGTCGCGTTGTTCCATGTCGCCATGCAGCGCCAGTGCGCTGATGCCCTGAGCATTCAATTCTTCTGTCAGTTCGCGGCAATGGATTTTGGTATTACAGAATGCGATGCTGGAGCTGGGCTGGTAATGCAGTAACAGGCGTGCGACCGCCTGATTGCGGCCTTCCTGACTGACATGGAAAAAATGCTGCTCGATCTGATTACTGCTGTGCTGCGCCTCGATCTGTATCTCTTCCGGATCGCGCAGCAATTGCTCGCTGGCGGCGCGGATATCATCCGGATAGGTGGCAGAAAACAGCAGGGTTTGACGGCGTGGTGAACAGGCGCCGACGATCTCATAAATATCATCGTAGAAGCCCATATCCACCATGCGGTCAGCTTCATCCAGGACCAGGGTTTGCACTGCATTCAGTTGCAGGCTGCCGCGGCTGATGTGATCGATCAGGCGGCCCGGTGTGCCGACCACGATGTGGGCACCAAATTCCAATGAAGCCATTTGCGGACGCATCGGTGTGCCGCCGCACAAGGTCACGATTTTGACGTTTTCGATACGGCGCGCGAGGCGGCGTAATTCATTGGCGACCTGGTCGGCCAGCTCGCGCGTCGGGCAAATCACCAGTCCCTGCACTGCAAAGTAAGTGGGATTCAGTTTCGCCAGCATCCCCAGTCCGAATGCAGCCGTTTTGCCGCTGCCGGTTTTGGCTTGCGCAATCAGGTCACGTTGCTGCAGGATGATGGGCAGACTGGCAGCCTGAATCGGCGTCATCTGCTGATAGCCAAGACTGGCCAGATTATCCAGCAGCGCAGGCGCTAAGGGGAGGGAGGAGAAAGAGAGGGTATCAGACATGGTGTGGCTTTACAGAAGTGAGCAGGCAAACCGCCCGCCGGAAGCCGTATTGTAGGCGATGTGCGCCTACTTAGCCTCAGCAAGATTGCTGGCGCGGCTGGCTGAGCAGGCTGGCCAGGTCTGCATGTTGTGCTGATTGTTCAGCTAAATGATGCAACATACAAAACAAAAGTCCGCATGGAATAAGGCGTGCAGCCGCTTTTCGGGCTGCAGCCCAGTAAGGATGCGGACATTGGTTTTTAACGGTAGCTTTTCAGTGTAGTCTGTACAAAAAAAACGTGGTCCCTGTTTGCACAGGAGCCACGCTCTTTCACATCTTCTCAAATCTTTTGCAGACCGAACGACTTATTTCGCCGGATAGCGGATACGCATTTCCTTGAGCAGATTGTCGGCATGATCGACTTCCTGCATGACCCACAGCATGTAGCGGATATCCACATGGATGGCGCGGGTGATGGCGCTGTCGAAGTACCAGTCCTTGGTGATCGATTCATACGTGGAATCGAAATTCAGACCGATCAGCTCGCCGTTTTTATTCAGCACCGCAGAACCGGAGTTGCCACCGGTGGTATCCGCACTGGACAGGAAATTCACCGGTACCGTACCCAGCACCGAGTCTTTATACACACCGTAGCGTTTGTCTTTAATCGCTGCCAGCAAATTGTCCGGTGCGATGAAAGGCGTTTTGCCTGTGTGTTTTTCAACGATCCCTTCCACGGTCGTGAACGGGCCCTTAGTCACGCCATCGCGCGGGCTGTATGGTGCCACGGTGCCGTAAGTCACACGCAGCGTGGAGTTCGCATCCGGATACACCGGCTTGCCCTGGGATTGCTTCCACGCGATCACAGCCTGCATGTATTTGGGAATCACACGCTCCAGATTGCCATCGACTTCCTGGCGACGATCTTCCAGTTGCATGCCGATGTCATGCAATTTGACCGCCAGATGGATAAAGGCATCCTGGGAAGCGCGGAATTCTGCCGCATCTTTTTTCAGCCAGGCCAGGCGTTTTACGGTATCACCCAGTTCCGTCATAGGGTAAAACGCAGACACCGATTCCGGCAAAGGCAGCAATACATCCAGACCCTGAGGATGGGTTTTGGCAGCCAGTTTGTTATAGCGTTGTAAGCCAGCTGTGAAGCGGGCCTGATCCACGTTCGGCAGATAGGATTGCTCCAGACGGCTCAGACGCGCTGTGATGAAAGGCAGGTCACGTTGCTGGAAGCCGGCTTTGCGTTCTGCATCCGGTTTTTGATTTTCCAGTGCCAGACGGTACAGCGTGCGTGCGCTTTTCAGCAAATCGCTGTTGCTGGCCACGCTGTAGGCAAACTCTTCTTCGGTCAGTGCCATATCGCTGGCGATCACGGCATCCAGATCTTTGAGGAAGTCTTTATCGGCATAATGCTGCGCCACCCAGCTGCGGAATTCCGCATCCTGCGCATCCTTGATGGCGGCGATATCTTTACGTGCAAAACCCGCCAGCAAACCCTCGGTTTTTTTTAAGCGATTCTGTATGCCCTTGACCACGCTCGCATAGCGTACTTTGCCTTCGGCATTGCCAGCGGTGGCTGCCTCGATTACGGAAATATCGGAACGCGATTCAAACGCGCGGGCCGGATAGCTGACATCGCGCGCATAACGGATTTCTTCCGGCAGCTTGTAACGGCTGGTGAGGCCAGGATAGCCCGCCAGCAGAATAGGATCGCCGTTTTTCAGACCCTGAGCCGAAACCGTCAGAAAATCTTTAGACTGATAAGGCACATTGTCGGGCGATGGATCCGCCGGGCGGCCATCCTTGCCCACATAGGCACGCAGGAAGGCATAGTCGCCGGTGTGACGTGGCCATTCAAAGTTATCCACCTCACCACCGTAATTGCCTATCTTGTCTGACGGCGCATACACCAGACGCACATCACGTATCATCATCTGACGGATACGGTAGTACTCCAGCCCACGGTGAAAACTAGGGATAGAGCAGCGGTAGGCCTGGTCTTTTCCATCCGCCTGTTCACATTCTGCGATCAGGTTCTTGATGCGGTTTTCCACGTGCTCATGCCTTTGCTTGCCGCTCATGGATGGCGTGATGCCGCGCATGATTTGTTCCGTCACATTCTCCACCTTGTCGGTGATATACATGCGAGAATCCGGACCGGCCGGTAATTCCTGGGCCGGTGATTTCGCCAGGAAGCCATTGGCGATATAGTTTTTTTCTGCGCTGGAATTGCGCTGTACCGCGCCATACGCGCAGTGATGATTGGTCACCACCAGACCGGTTGGCGACACAAACGACGCCGAGCAACCACCCAGCGAAACGATCGCCGTCATCGGATGTTTGGACAGATCCGCCAGTTTTTCAGCCGGAATGGCGATACCGATACGCTTCAGTTCTGCCTTTAATTGCGGCAACTGATGTGGCTGCCATTGTCCTTCATCCGCCTGGACCAGCGGGCTGCTGGCCAAAGTCAGTCCGGCCAGCGCCAGACTCCATGCATACGATTGTTTCAACTTTTTCTCCGTCAGTGGTCAACAGCCCAGCCCCATCCTGAGGCCAGCCGATTGCGGTGGGGCAGCGCGACAGACGCTAATGCAGCACGCTGTACGCTGCTCTTCATTATGCAGGACGGCAACAGCTCCACATACTTGCCCATCCTGAGATCATGTCAGAACCCGGTTTCCAGACCCGCCGCCGCAGGAAAAGTTCCGGTAAAGGGTGAAATTTGACAGATATCCTTACGTGCGTAAAGAAAAAAAGAAAAGTTATTTACATTTTGACTTGGTTTTGTGGGGTGGGTGTGGGGAATGGCTTGCTTTAATAGGTAGGGGCCTAACTGGTAGATGTATTTTTATTTTGTTAGTATTGTTAAAGTGCAATATTCCCGAACCAAGTTGAGTTAGGTATCAATCTATGAAGTACACGGTAAATATTACTGATATTGAGCGAGCGTTGCGTGACCTTGGTGGTGAAGCGAGGGCAAAGGCAATTCAAGACAAAATACTGAAAGATCATTGCAGAGACGAAATTCCTGATAACTATCAGCACGAGAAATCGTTTCGCCAAACGATACAACGCAAGATAGAAGACTACTGCCCTCAAGCAGAAGGTTTCGACTTAAGTAAAAAAGAGCCTAAGTTTATCCGTGTTGGGCATGGAATTTATCGCCATGCAAGTGGCTCAAGCCAAAGAGAGTTTATGGTTGCCGAGGAAATCGAGAACCTTAAAGAGTTGAGTGAGGGGGCAAAGAAAACTATTTTAGTCAATGCATATGAACGCAGCGCTGAGGCTCGAAATAAATGTCTAAAATTCTACGGCTACGAATGCAAATGTTGTGGATTTAATTTTGAGAGAAAATACGGAGAATTAGGGAAATCATATATTCATGTCCATCACATTAAACCTTTGTCACAGGTCAAAGATACTTATGTCGTAAATCCCATCGAAGACCTAGTTCCAGTTTGTGCAAACTGCCACGCCATGATTCATCGAACTTCACCAGCTTTAACTATTGAAGAACTTAAAACTGAACTTAGAAGTTATACAGAGAACTAACATCACGTTTATTAGTAGAAGCATCCCGCAGTAAGAAACACAATTGATCTAGACATATGATTGATATTGGGCTTTTAATAAATTGAATCAGCTTTATACATTCAGGCAGATTCTGATATGGCCAGACGCCAACAACCCTATCTGAGACAGGCAGGCTTACGACCCGATGTCGATCCGGACTTTGCCAGCTATCCGTATTGCATACCCGCTGTGCGCGAGCTTGCAAATATCCGCTTTCATCCAAATGTGAGTTTCTTTGTCGGTGAAAATGGCAGCGGTAAGTCCACTGTGCTGGAGGCGATTGCGCTGGCGCTGGGATTCGGTCCTGAGGGCGGTACCCGCAATGTGCAGTTCCGTACCGCAGAGTCGGTCTCTTCGCTGCACGACAAGTTGCGGCTGGCGCGTGGTGTGCCGGTGCCGCGTGATGGTTACTTTCTGCGGGCTGAAAGTTTTTTCAATGTCGCTACCTATATGGATGAACTCAGCTATCTGGGCGAATATGGCGGCAAGTCTTTGCATACCCAGTCGCACGGCGAAGCGTTTATGGCGGTACTGCTTAATAAACTGAAGGGCAATGGGATTTATCTGCTGGACGAACCGGAAGCTGCTTTATCGCCGAACCGCCAGCTCGCGGCATTAAGTGCGATACACCAGCTGGTCGAGGATCAGTCGCAATTCATCATCGCCACCCATTCGCCAATCCTGCTGTCGTATCCGCATGCCACCATTTTCCAGTTCGACCGCAGTGGCATCAGCGAAGTCGCTTACGAAGACACGGAACACTATGCGGTGACCCGGGATTTTCTGAATCACTACCCGAGACGGCTGCAGCAGTTACTGGCGGATGAAGGGGATGCTTGTTAGGGCACATCGTTTGCTTGCACTTGCCATCAATACCTTGCCCTAAGTAATCCAATGGATTACACTCGGACTATGCTGACGACTATTACCGAGCTCCCAGAATACATCAAGCGTGCGGATGCGCTTTTGAGCGAGTCTGAGCGTAAAGCAGTCATTGATTACCTGTCGGAATTTCCAAAAGCAGGTGATTTAATGGAGGGAACCGGCGGCATTCGTAAATTACGCTGGGGGCGTGGCAACAAGGGGAAAAGTGGTGGTGTGCGTGTGATTTACTATTTTCACGATGAGCGCATTCCTTTGTATTTGCTCACTCTTTTTGGAAAAAACGAACAAGCGAATTTATCCAGGTCGGATCGACATTTTCTGGCGCAGTTAGTTGATATGCTCGTTAAGTCAGCATTGGGGAAATAATATGACTAAAGCATTTGAAAGTATCAGGCAGGGATTACAGGAAGCGATAGCGCATACTCAGGGTAAGGACGTCGCAGTGCGTACGCATCGTCCTGCAGAAATTGATGTCGCGCAGTTACGCCGTAGTCTGGGGCTAACGCAAATGGAATTTGCGGCCAAATTTAGTATCAGTATCGGCACCCTGCGTCACTGGGAACGCGGTGACCGCTCTCCGCATGGTCCGGCTTTAGCATTGCTGCACGTTGTGGCAAAAGAGCCGCAAGCGGTGTTACGTGCACTTGGATGAGCAGCCAGCCTGTTCGAATGGTATCGCGGGCTGAGCGCGATACCAACCGGTGACACAGTATGCTGCTGTGTCTGACTGTCTCTTGCTTACTCCGCCAGCATCTCGCGTTTTACACGGCGGCTGATTTCCCAGTCCAGTTCTTTATTGCGTTTTTTTTCCAGCGCGTCGATATGGCGCAGTTTTTTGCCTTCGACAAATTCACCCGACAAAATCAGGCGTGGCTTGGTCGCCGCAGAAATCATGCCCTGCGTGGCCCAGGCTGAACGTGGCAACACGGAGCCTGCGAAGATGCCATAGTCTTTGCCGCAGCTGATGCCTTTTTCACCGACCACTGATTCACCGGCTTTGATGTATTTTGCGGCATACAAGGTGGCTGCCGTCGCGATCCAGCGGCCCGCATGGATTTCACCGAACAAGGCGCTGATTTCGCCCTTGGCGCGTATGCTGCCCCAGGCGGTGATGTCGCCCTGGCTGCCGATTGCTCCCGCTTCGATATTGCCCTGGCTGATGATCTCACCGGCGAACAGGCTGCCTTCGACTTCGATATGGGTTTCGCTGAATACTTCACCCTGGCAGTTGCAATCGCCTGTCACATGGATGCTGGCAGCGGCCAGATGGCCACCGACGAACTGCACTTCTGAGGCTTCCAGATCTTCATCCAGTTGCAGGTTGCCGTGACAATCCAGATCGGCGCAGGACAGATAGCCCAGGCATTGAATATCGCCAAAACCGCCGAACACATCGTGATGTGCCTGGCGTGCAGCAATCGCCGGATGGACCAGCAGGTCAATGAAGCTCTGGCCTTCAGCCAGTTTGCGCTGATCCAGCTCTAATACACGCGCCATCCATTCGGCGCTGCAGCCGGTTTTGATGAGGAATTCCACATCGATATGTCCGCCTACGTCCAGCGTATGGCCGACGTATAAGGATTGGACCTGTACATCGCCGGTCACGGTCAGTTTGCCGAGGCAAAAAACTTCTTCTGCGATCAGGTCGCCATCGATCAGTAAATCACCGCCGACGATCAGCTGGGTGGTGATGATGACATCGCCCAGGATATGCACGTCACCGGTGCTGGCAAATTGTTTACGCTTCAGGCTTTTTGCCTGCACCGGTTCCGGCGCAGGTAACACTGGCGCTGCAGGCTTGGCAGTTTTTCTGGTGCGGGAGGTGGCAGCGATTTTCGTCATGACGGACCTTAATTGAGATGAGCCTATTAATCGCCAAATTATCCGACAAATTAACAGGTAAAAGAAATATTGCAGCATTATCCCAGAGCCGGCAATGCTTGGGCGATTACGCAGAAACAAATCTGGATGTTCTTGCCTAAATAAAGCATATAAACAAAATCAGGATGCGCTGACTGCGCTACCGGCTAAGGTCAGTGGACCAATACTGCGACTCATGTTGCTCCTATGTTACAAGGATTGAGTTCCGGGCCGGATAGGAGTTATAATGCAAATCATTCTCATTTATTGTTTTGAGGCTGCAGTAACTCCATGCCAGCAGGGAAAACAGGGTATTGGTGCACATCCAGCACGCCTCAACTTTCCCCGTCTGTACGGACAATGTTTGCCTCAGCCCACTGATCGTCTTTGTTTCCCCAGGCAATCATTACCGGAATTTGTATGTCATTTTTTAATAAAATTGCGCTATTCAAGACTGTACACATCTCTCCCAGTCCGTTACTCAGATGCTTACCTGTGGCAATCGTCGGTTTGCTGTCTGCATGTGGTGGAAGCTCAGGTGGCCAGAGTCAGTCTGAAGTTCAGGCGCCGCAGATGAGCGCAGCAGCGCTGGTCGGGGAAAAGATTTTCAAAGACAGCAGTTTGTCCGCCTCAGGGAAAATGTCATGTGCAACTTGCCATCTTCCTGAGAATGCTTACGCTCAAACGAATGATCTTTCTGTGCAATTAGGTGGCAGCGACATGAGCGTACCCGGGTTGCGCGCGGTTCCTTCTTTGCGCTACTTACATTTGACACCTGCTTTTGGTTTCGACAAAGACGGCAAAGCAAAAGGGGGATTTACGCATGACGGAAGCGCCGATACGCTGGCATCCCAGGCAGAGACACCGCTGCTGGCCGCTCATGAGATGGCCAATACAGATCGTGCAAGCGTCGTCGAGAAATTAAAACGCAGCACTTACGTCAATGAATTCAAAGCTGCATTTGGCACCGGTATTTTTGATAATACCAACGCGGCATTTGAGCGTTTACTGTTCGCTTTGCAGCAATACCAGAAAGAGGATGCGGATTTTCATCCATATGACTCGAAATATGACCAATTCCTGGCGGGCAAGGTAAAACTCAGTGATGCGGAACTACGTGGCTTAGCTCTTTTCAATAACCCGCAAAAAGGGAATTGCGCTGCGTGTCATACCAGTGCTAAGGGGAGTGATGGCAGTCTGCCAGTGTTTACCGATTACTCCTACGATAATCTCGGTGTCCCAAGGAACCGTTCTATTCCCGCTACTGCAGATAGCAGCTATTTTGATTTTGGTTTGTGTGGTGTGGATCGTCAGGATTTAAAAAAACGAACCGATTTATGTGGTGCATTTAAAGTGCCCACCTTGCGTAATGTTGCGACCCGGAAGGTATTTTTTCATAACGGACAAATGCATAGCTTACGTGATGCCGTCAATTTTTATGTGCGCCGCGACACCAATCCTGAAGAATGGTTTCCGGTGATGACAGATGGCACTGTGTGGAAATTCAATGATTTACCGCCTGATTACATCGCGAACGTAAATACAAAAGAAGTCCCCTACAACAGACAGCGCGGTATGGCTGCCGCATTAACAGCAGACGAAGTCGAGGATGTCCTGAAATTCCTGTCAACGTTGAGTGACGGGTATAAGCCCTGATCGCTGCAGATAAAATTTTTAAATTGAAAGACGATAATGAAAAAAAATATGTTGACCCAGGCCATTTGCGGTGCACTCATCTCTTCCGCATGTATTGCTCCAGCCTATGCCGGTGAAGCGGAGCTGTTACAGAAAATAGAAAAGCTGGCTGCTGAGCTGGACGCGATCAAGGCGGAACTGGCCGCCAGTCGTAAAAAAAACGAGCCGGGTACAGAAGCACCGCAGACAGTGAATCAATCAGCAGCTGCAGCGGTACCGGTCTCCACTAATGTCGACGTGCAGATTCAAGAGTTAAGAAAAGAATTGACTAAGACCGTGATCAGTGGCTATGGCGAAGTGGCATATTCGCGACCACGTAACGCCAGTGATCAGGCGCAGACAGATGTGAAACGTGCGGTCATCGGTGTTACCCATCGCTTTGATAGTAAAACAAAAATGGTCGCCGAATTTGAATGGGAACATGCTATCGCCTCTAAAAGCGATGATGGCGAAGCTGCCGTTGAGCAGTTGTACGTGGAACATGAGCTCAAGCCTGGCTTATCCGCAAAGGCAGGCTTGTTTCTGATACCGACAGGTTTCATGAATACCAGCCACGAGCCTACGGCTTTCTATGGAGTACATCGAAACTTTGTTGAAACCGCGATTATCCCGACTACGTGGAGAGAAGCGGGTTTGGGGATGTCTGGTTCGCACTTAAACGGCGTTAGCTGGGACTTGGGACTGACCACAGGATTCAATTTGACCAAGTGGGACGCCGCTTCAGCTGATGGCAGGGAGTCTCCGTTAGGTGCGATTCATCAGGAGGGGCAAAATGCTAAATCAAAAGATTTGAGTTTGCATGCTGCACTGAACTGGCGTGGTGTACCTGGACTGTTAGTGGGTGGGTCAGCATTCTCAGGAAAAGCGGGGCATGGTACTAAAGCTTTTGCAGCAAATGATGCCCGTGTCACGCTGTGGGAACTGCATGGCAGATATAATCCGGGCCCACTGGACTTAAGTGCTTTGTATGCGCGCGGTACAATCAGCAACACGGCTGACTTGAATTTGACATTTGTTGGGAATCCAAATCCTGTGCCTTCTGCCTTTGCCGGGTGGTATGTACAAGCGGCCTACCTGACATGGAAAGACAGCGATTACAGCCTGACTCCATTTGTGCGCTACGAACAGTTTAATACGGCTAAGTCGTATGCCCCCGTACCTTTAGGATTAGGTGTCTTGTCGACTGATGATGAGAAAGTGATAACCTTCGGTCTGAGTTTCAAAATCGGTGAAGGCGTTGTTGTAAAAACCGATTATCAGAAGTTCCGTCAGGATAATAGCCGCGACCGCTATAATCTTGGTGTCGGGTATGCTTTTTGAAGCCGACATGCCAGTGCAATTGGTGCTGGCATTTCCCTTTTATCATAGAACATGAATCAGCTTGCTCCTCTTTCTCTGGTACTGTTGGCAACCGCCAGCGGTAACGCATTGGCAACTCAGTACCTCAGTCCGGAGCAGGCGCAACAAGTCATTTTTCCCGAAGCGACGCTTTTCAAGGCACAGCCTGTGCAGTTAACGCTGGATCAAATGAAGCAGGTCGAGAAGCTGGCGGCTGTACCTGCCCGCTCTGTTTCCTGGCGTGTTGTCCAGGCGTACAAAGATGATAAATTATTAGGGTATATTTTCTTTGATGACGTCATTGGCAAGTTTGAACTGATTTCCTATGCAGTAGGGTTGCAAGCAGATGGCTTGGTGCGTCAGGTAGAGATTATGGCGTATCGCGAAAGTCATGGTTTTGAAATCCGCAACGCCAATTGGAGGAAACAATTCATTGGCAAAAACGCTGGTGCAGGCATGCAGATAGGAGATGGCATCGCCAATATCAGTGGTGCTACTTTGTCTTGCTCGCATGTAACCGACGGTGTACGCCGTATTGCCGCTATTGTTCAGGTGCTTTATAAAAAATGATACGGCGAGCTCAGCCCTGGTTAGGCACGCTGGTAGAAGTCGCGATTTGGGATGCGCCAACGGAAGTAGCGCCGGACTGGTCTGCAGCTATACAGGCAGCATTTCAGGTGATCGCGCAAATTCACACATGCATGAGCTATCACAGCGAAGGTAGTGATATATATGCATTCAATCGGGCTAAGACAGGCACCTGTCTCCAGTTACATCCTCATACTGCTGCGGTGCTTCAGACTGCTCTTCAGTTGCAACAACAAACAGGTGGAATTTTTGATCTGCGCGTCGCCAGCAGATTGGCCCGCCTTGGATTACTGCCTTCGCAGACCAGGGTGCCACAGTATGTTCCTGATCAGCAGGCTTTTCGTTTTGTTGATGACCTGTGCATTGAAAAATTAAGGGATGACTGGCTGGATGTGGGCGGGATTGCTAAAGGCTATGCGGTTGATCAGGCTACCAAGGTCTTGAAAAATTTTGCGGTACAGCGTGCCTGTATTAATGCCGGAGGTGATTTAGGGGTAATTGGTGAACATACGATATCTATTCGTGACCCACAATTTCCAACCCATATGGCAATGTCGTTGACACTGAATCAGCAATGTATCGCGAGTTCAGCCAGCTATTTTTCTGAACGTAATAGAAACACAGATCTGGTTGAAACAGGAGCAGCCTCTGTACTGATTGATGGACGTAACGGGGATCAAATAAGTGGCGGGAAAAGCTATAGTGTTATTGCTGATCAATGTATGATCGCCGACGCCTTAACTAAGCTGATTGCCGCCACCGGGAACCCGGCAGACGCCTGCCTTGATTTATGGGGCGCGAGGGCGATAATTCTGCCATCCTGACTGCCAAATGATTTTTGCTCATGCGTACAAACAAACACACTTTGCATCCTCACCGTTCTTCACGCTCTTCGCCACAGCCCAGATATCGTCTGGAAAACTGGCACAGGCGCAGTCTGTACGTACTGTTTGCTGGTCTGACCGTAAGCGGACTGATATGGCTGACCGCTCATTTTTTCTTACGAACTGTGGGTGAATTTGGAGAGAGTATACATCCGGCTGAACACTGGAGTATGCAGGTCCATGGGGCATTGATCATCCCTTTGGTGTTCCTGGTTGGCAGTATGTTGTTCCAGCACATGAGGCGAGCGCATTTAGGCAGGCACAATCATTACAGCGGCTGGACGATGTTGCTGTTCTTGTGTTGGCTACAAATTTCCGGTTACGGGCTGTATTATTTTGCCAGCGAACAGCTGCGTCCGGTCTGGTCCGTGTTGCATTGGATTCCGGGCCTGCTGTTACCCGGAATCCTGTACGTGCATATACGGCTGGGCCGCAGACTCTGAACACTTGTTACAGATTCGGTGCCAGCCAGCGTTCCACATCTGACTTGGCTACGCCACGGCGGCTGGCCATGTCGCTGACCTGGTCATCACCGATTTTGCCGACGCTGAAGTATTTGGAATCAGGATGCGCGAAGTAGAAACCTGAGACGGCAGCGCCAGGGATCATGGCCCAGGATTCGGTCACATACATCTCGATATCCTGACACTGCATTTGCGAAAACATCTCGGTTTTTACCGTGTGTTCCGGGCAGGCCGGATAGCCGGGAGCAGGGCGGATGCCGCGATAGTTTTCGCGTATCAGCTCTTCATTGCTCAGTTGCTCGTTGGCCGCATATCCCCACAAATCGGTACGCACACGCTCATGCAGATACTCGGCAAAGGCTTCGGCCAGACGGTCAGCCAGCGATTTCAGCATGATGCTGCTGTAGTCGTCATGCGCATCTTCAAAGCGTTTTTCGTGTTTTTCTATACCCAGACCGGCAGTCACGGCGAACATCCCTATGTAGTCGGCGATACCGCTGGTTTTAGGCGCAATGAAGTCGGCCAGACATTGATTCGGGCGCTGGATTTTTTGTCCATCAGGGCCATCGACGATCGGTTTTTCGGTTTGCTGGCGCACGCCGTAATAGGTGAACGCAACTTCGCTGCGGCTGTCATCGGTATAGATTTCTATATCGTCTTCATTCACGCTGTTGGCTGGCAGTAGTGAGACGATGCCATTGGCAGTGAGCCAGCGACCTTCGATGATTTTTTTCAGCATGGCCTGACCTTCGGCATACACCTTGGTCGCGGCATCGCCGACGATGTCATCGCTCAGGATGGCAGGGAAAGGTCCGGCCAGATCCCAGGTCTGGAAGAACGGACCCCAGTCTATGTAGTTAGCGATGGTGGCCAGATCGACATTTTTAAATACACGGCGGCCGATGAATTTCGGTTTCACCGGTGCTTCCGCGCCGCTGAATGAAACCCGCATCTTATTGGCGCGTGCCTGTTCCAGCGTCAGCATAGGCGTGGTTTTTTTATTCGCATGCTGAATCCGGATACGTTCGTAATCGCTGCCGAGTTCGGTGATGTATTGCTCGCGGCTTTCCGGGGTCAGCAGCGATTGCGCGACCGATACGGAGCGCGAGGCATCCGGTACATACACGACCGGACCTTCATAATTCGGCGCTATCTTGACCGCAGTATGGGCGCGGCTGGTGGTGGCGCCGCCGATTAGCAGCGGGATCTTCATCATGCGGAAATGCGGATCACGTTGCATCTCTTTGGCGACATAGGCCATTTCTTCCAGCGATGGTGTGATCAGACCGGACAAGCCGATGATGTCGGCATTTTCTGCCTTGGCTTTGGCCAGAATTTCTGAGCAGGGCACCATCACGCCCATGTTCACCACTTCAAAGTTATTACATTGCAGGACCACGGTCACGATGTTTTTACCGATGTCATGCACGTCACCTTTGACGGTGGCAATCACAATTTTGCCTTTTGGTTTGTGATCGCCGCTGCGTTTCTTTTCTTCTTCGATGAAAGGCACCAGATGCGCCACGGCCTGCTTCATCACGCGTGCGGATTTGACCACCTGTGGCAAGAACATTTTGCCTTGTCCGAACAGGTCACCGACGATATTCATACCGTCCATCAGCGGACCTTCGATGACCTGGATAGGGCGCTCAAATTGCTGGCGTGCCTGTTCGGTGTCTTCCACTATCCACTGTGTGATGCCGTGTACCAGCGCATGGGCCAGACGTTTTTCTACCGGGTCATTGCGCCATTCCAGCGTCGCTTCTTCTTTTTTACCGCCAGCTTTGAGGGTGGCAGCAAATTCGATCATGCGCTCAGTCGCGTCATCGCGCCGGTTCAGCACGACGTCCTCGACCCGTTCGCGCAGTTCAGGATCGAGCTCGCTATACACCCCTACCATGCCCGCATTCACTATGCCCATGGTCATGCCAGCCTGAATCGCGTGATACAGGAACACGGTATGGATGGCTTCGCGTGCCGGATCATTGCCACGGAAAGAGAAGCTCACATTCGATACGCCGCCGCTGATTTTAGCGCCCGGCAGATTTTGATGTATCCAGCGCGTCGCTTCGATAAAGTCTACCGCGTAGTTATTGTGTTCTTCGATACCGGTCGCGACCGCAAAGATATTCGGATCAAAAATAATATCCTGGGGATCGAACTGAATCTGATCGACCAACAGACGGTATGCGCGTTCGCAGATTTCCGTCTTACGTGCATAGGTATCGGCCTGACCGGTTTCGTCGAATGCCATCACGATCACGGCTGCACCATAGCGTTTGCACAGGGTGGCCTGACGCAGGAATTCGGCCTCACCTTCTTTCATGGAGATCGAATTCACGATCGCCTTACCCTGTACGCATTTCAGACCCGCTTCGATCACCGACCATTTGGATGAGTCGATCATGATAGGGACGCGCGCAATATCAGGTTCCGAGGCGATCAGATTCAGGAAGCGTGTCATCGCCGCCAGCGAATCAAGCATCGCTTCATCCATATTGATGTCGATGATCTGAGCACCGTTTTCTACCTGCTGACGTGCGACCGCCAATGCCTCATCGTATTGCTCGTTCAGGATCAGACGCGCAAAGGCTTTGGAACCGGTCACGTTAGTACGTTCACCGACATTGACGAACAGGCTGTCCTGATCGATGGTGAACGGTTCCAGTCCGGACAGGCGCATGGCTGGCGCGATCTGCGGTAACTGGCGCGGCGCCTGGGTTTGCAGCAGATCGGCGATGGCCTTGATATGCGCTGGCGTGGTGCCGCAGCAGCCACCGGCGATGTTGATGAAGCCGGCTTGGGCGAATTCTTTGAGCAGGGCCGAAGTATCTGCTGGCAGCTCGTCAAAGCCGGTGTCGCTCATGGGGTTGGGCAAACCCGCATTCGGATAAATACAGACAAAGGTGTCGGCGATTTTGGATAATTCTTCGGCATACGGACGCATCAGCGTGGCACCGAGTGCACAGTTCAGGCCGATGGTGAGCGGTTTGGCATGGCGTACAGAATTCCAAAAAGCAGGTACGGTTTGTCCCGACAGGATACGGCCGGAGGCATCGGTGACGGTACCGGAGATCATGATAGGCAGACGTTGGCCGCTTTCTTCGAAATACTGATCAATGGCGAACAGCGCGGCTTTACAGTTGAGTGTATCGAAGATGGTTTCGACCAGCAGCACATCGGCGCCGCCATCTACCAGGCCGCGTACCTGCTCGTGGTAAGCCGTGACCAGTTGATCAAAGGTGACATTACGCGCTGCCGGATCATTCACATCAGGGGAGATGGAGGCGGTCTTAGGGGTTGGCCCCAGTGCGCCCGCGACAAAACGTGGCTTGTCCGGGGTCGAGTATTTATCGCAGGCTGCACGTGCAATTCTGGCCGATGCCACGTTCATCTCATAGGCCAGATGCGCCATATGGTAGTCGTCCTGCGCGACCGTGGTGGCACCGAAGGTATTGGTCTCGATCAGATCCGCACCGGCCGCCAGGTATTGTTCATGGATTTCAGCGATCACATCGGGGCGGGTCAGCGACAGTAATTCGTTATTCCCTTTGACGAACAGCTCACGTACGCCTTCAGGGCCGGTGAAGTCTTGAAAACGCTCGCCGCGGTAATCGGCTTCGGTCAGTTTGTAACGCTGGATCATGGTGCCCATCGCGCCATCCAGGATCAGGATGCGTTGTTGCAGCAGGGTGCGCAAACGGGTTTCGGTAGCAGAGACAGGCACAGTTGTAGTCATGATGTTTACTCGTTCAACAAGGAGGTGGGCGCTACGCGGCGTTTGATTGCCGGTGTCAGTCATCCAGACTGCTGCGCTTTGCGTCCTGATAATAAAAAACCCGATCGGCTGATGCATGCATGCGGATCGGGTCGGGTCCTTTTAGCAGCATTTATTATGCGCCCGCAATCTGAATCTCAAATCGGCGCTGAGGGGAAATTATACGTCAAATCAAGGGCTTGGACCCCTCAGGCTCGCCGTTTGCGGGATTTTGTTTATACATTTTGAGCAGATGCTTATGATCTTTATGCAAAAAACCACAGTCTGTTTGCAAGCAGTTCACACAATTCCCTTGCTGCGGGCGCGATCGTTTGTGCTGTCTTTCAGTGAAAAATTAACGAAAAAAAAAGCATATCCTCAACAGAGAGATATGCCGAAAGGGAATTGACATGGAAGCTAAAAGGAATCAGCGTCTACGCCTGCCAGTATCTGGCAGGCGTAGACTAGAGTACTTACTTGTGTTTTGTATGCCGGGTCACAAACAGGCTGGCGATGACAGAGCCGCCCAGAATGGTGCCGATGACCATTAAAGAGATACCGGTTGGTACATGCATCCATTCGACAATGAGCATCTTGATACCGACGAACATCAGCACAAAAGCCAGACCGAATTTCAACAGATGGAAGCGATCGGCCATATCTGCCAGCAAGAAGTACAGAGCACGCAAGCCCATGATGGCGAAGATATTCGACGTGAATACGATAAAGGGATCGGTCGTCACTGCAAAAATCGCCGGAATCGAATCCACCGCAAAAATCACATCTGAAATTTCTATCAGTATCAATACCAGCAGCAAGGGCGTGAAAACACGTTTGCCGTTTTCTTTGATGCTGAATTGTTCACCGTGAAATTCTTTGGTAAAAGGCAGTATTTTTTTTGCCAGGCGCAGTACCGGATTGGCTTCGATATCCGGTTCCTGTTCAACGCTGACCAGCATACGGAAACCGGTAATCAGCAGGAATACGCCAAACAGATACAGTACCCAGGAAAACTGCGTTACGACCCAGCTGCCTGCCAGCACCATGATGATACGCATGATGATTGCGCCCAGTACGCCGTAGAGCAAGACTTTACGCTGATGTTGTGGCGGCACGTTGAAGTGCGCGAAGATCATCAGGAAGACGAACACATTGTCGACCGACAGTGATTTTTCTATCACGTAGCCGGTCAAAAATTCCATCGCCTTGGCAGTCGCCAGCTCACGGCCTAAGGTTTCAGTCAGATACATCCACAGACCGAAATCGAAGGCCATTGCCAGTGCCACCCAGACGATGGACCAGCCCGCCGCTTCCCGGACGCTGACTTTATGTGCTTTAGAGCCGCCCAGCGCGAATACGTCGACGGCTAACATAGCTAACACAAAAGCGATAAATACGGCCCACATCCAGGGCTGTGCGACGGAATGCATCATGGCTTACTCTTTTTCAATAAATCCCAGCAACTGCAACAGGCTGGTGAATAAGTTGAAAATAGTGATGTACAGGCTGACAGTCGCCATGATGTAGTTAGTTTCACCACCACGAATGATATTGCTGGTTTCGAACAGGATCATGCCGGACATCAGCAGTACCATCAGACCGGAAATCGCGAGCGACAAAGCGGGAATCTGGAAGAAAATTGCGCCCAGACTCGCGACCAGCGCCACGATCATGCCTGCCATCAGGAAGCCGCCCATGAAACTGAAGTCACGCTTGCTGACCAACACGTAAGCAGACAGGCCCATGAAAATCAGACCGGTCAGACCCATGGCGGTCATCACGATGGAGGAGCCGCCTGGCATTTTCAGATACAGACTCAGGATAGGTCCCAGGGTGTAACCGAGGAAGCCCGTCAGCGCAAATACAGCAGCAATACCCCAGCCACTGTTACGTAATTTAGTCACCGCAAACAGCAGGCCGAAATAGGCGACCAGGGTGATGAGGATACCCGGCCCCGGTACGGCAAACGCCACACTGAGCCCTGCAGTCAGCGCGGAAAACAGCAGCGTCATCGACAGTAGCATATAGGTATTGCGTAATACCTTATGGCTGTCACTCGCGGTGGTATCGGTATAGTCGACAGATTGCACATCACGTGCAGTCGAACGGCTCAAGATTTTCATGCTTTTCTCCTGAAATGTTGAAGTCTCACAAATATTCCTAAGAACAGGACTTCCCCTTCCCAACAGAAGGTGGCTACAGTCTAGTTGCAAGCAAATTGAAAGAAAAGTCGAATATACTTGATAAATACTTCGTAAAATTCGATGTTTTACGCTTGCTTAATCAATCTGCGTGAAGGGTTGTTTGATGCTGACCGGATTTTCCCCTTTTTACCTGCCTTCGCTTGCCAAAATATGCCCGCTTTAAATTACAAACACCTGCACTATTTTTGGATGGTGGCGAAATCCGGCAGCATCGCACGCGCCAGTGAGCAATTGCATCTGACACCACAGACGATCAGCGGCCAGCTCACGTTGTTTGAAGAAATGCAGGGCGAAGCTTTATTCCGTAAGCAAGGACGTAATCTGGAGCTGACCGAAGCAGGGCGCCTGGTATTGAGCTATGCGGAAGATATCTTCGCATTGGGCCGTGAATTGGAAGAGGTGCTGCATCACCGGCCGACCGCGCGTACCGTGCAACTGCGGGTCGGGGTATCTGATGCGGTACCCAAGACAGTGGCCTATCAATTGCTGGAACCGGCCATGAGTCTGCCACAGACCTTACGCATCAATTGTCGCGAGGGCAAACTGGAATTGCTGTTGGCGGAACTGGCGATGCATAAGCTGGATGTGGTGTTGTCGGACAGTCCTATGCCTGTGACCGCCAATGTACGCGGTTACAGCCATTTGCTGGCTGAATCCGGGATCAGTTTTTTTGCCACCTCAGCCCTGCGCGCCAACCTGTCCGGTAGCTTTCCGGCTTTACTGGACGGTGCGCCATTTTTATTACCCGGTGAAGATGCAGCTTTACGTGGGCGTTTGCTGCAATGGTTGGATCAGCAACAACTACACCCCAAGATGACTGGCGAGTTTGATGACAGTGCGCTCATGAGTGCATTTGGTCAGGCTGGCGCTGGTGTATTCGCTGCGCCAACGGTGATCATGGACAGAGTGATGCGTCAGTATGATGTGGAGTTAATCGGACAAACGCCTGAAATTCAGGAACAGTTTTACGCGATTTCCATCCAGCGCAAGATCACCCATCCCGCGGTCCTCGCCATCAGCGAGGCGGCTCGCTCCGCGGTACTGCCCTGACATCATCGTGCAGGAAAGGATGGCTATGAAGAAAATCAATGAAGACCCTGGCTTTGAGTGCGAGGTGGCGGGTCGGATGATAGGCGACTACGATGTGCCTGGGCGCATAGTTTTGTTCAAACTCCCAATCAGGCAGGAGTCTGACGACCTTACCCGTTTTCAGGGCATTCGCTGCAACATAGTCGGGTAACAAGCTAATCCCGCCATGTTGTTCGACGACGCTCAGCATGGCAGTGCTGTTATTGACAGTGATCGTCGGATGAACGCGAATGTGAATCTGTTCATCTTTTGCAGAGCGCATATACCAGTCTCCATCAAAGTCAGCGTAACCAAAAAGAGTGAATTGATGTTGTACTAACTGAGTTGGATGGGTTGGTTTGCCATGCTTGTCCAAATAGGCGGGTGATGCAATGAGGATGTAACGCATCAGTTGCAACGGGCGTACAGCAAGGCCGGGCGCCATATCCTTGCTAATGCGTAAGACCAGATCGTATCCCTCTTCGATCATGTCGACAAAACGATCCAGCAGGCTTAGTTCCACTGTGACTGCAGGGTAAATTCTAGAAAACTCTGCCAGTAGGGGTGCCAGCCAAATTTGCCCCAGCGTGACCGGAGCAGAAACGCGCAGCTTTCCTTGGGGGCTTTGCTGGTAGCGGCTGCTCATGGTTTCGATATCTTTAGCATCTTCAACGATGCGGCAGCAGCAGGCATAGACTTCTTGCCCCAGTTCAGTCGGTGCAAGACGGCGCGTCGTTCTGACCAACAGCCTTGCGCCCAGATGTTGCTCCAGTCTTTGTATATGTCTGCTTACGGCTGAGGTGGTCAGGTTAAGTTCGCGGGCTGCACGACTGAAGCCTTGAGTCTGCACCACTTTAGCAAAGACCGCCATTTCGTTGAGTAGATACATTATTGAATATTATTCAAAGATATATTGAAGTTATCGGTCATTGTTGATTAATTCAAGCAAGTTGACAATGTCTCCTGTGAATGAATCAGGAGAGACATCATGAAATATCGACATTTAGCACTGGCTTTGCTGGTCACGATGATCTGGGGAAGTAATTTTTCTGTGATCAAATGGAGTCTGACCGTAGCAGATCCCTTTTTGCTGGCGGGACTGCGTTTTTTATTGTGTGCAATACCCGCAATTTTCTTTGTCCGGCGGCCACAAGTTGCGTGGACCTATCTGCTTGCATACGGATTGTTATTTGGTAGCTTTTTGTGGGGCTTGTGTAATCTGGGCATTGCAACGGGCCTGTCTGCTGGCCTCGCGTCATTGATCATTCAGTCCGCTGTGTTCTTTTCCCTAGGTCTCAGTGCCTGGCTATACCGGGAAAAACTCCATCGTTTTCAGTGGCAGGGGTCTTGCATGGCGGGAGCGGGATTATGTATGATTATTTTCGTATCAGATGGTACGGTCACTTTTAGCGGGATTATATTGGTCATGGCAGGTGCTCTTTGCTGGGCATTGTCCAATTTTGTTCTTAAAGAGTCGCGTACGAAAGAGTTACTCGGATTTTTAGTGTGGTCCTGCTTATTCGCCCCAATACCTTTACTGTTAATGAGCTGGCTGTCACACGATATGTTTTTTTTGAAAGCGCAATTCAGAGCCATGACGCCATCATTTTGGTTGGGCTTGTTTTACCAGGTTTATATCGTCACGCTATTCGGATATACCGCCTGGAATTTTCTGATTCGTCAGTATTCCGTATCAAGAGTGATGCCGCTTTCATTACTCATTCCGGTGTTTGGACTGGCTGTTTCCGCTTTATTTTTTTCAGAGCCTATAGGTTATTTAAAGCTGTTCGCGTCTGCACTGATTTTGTCTGGATTGATATGCAATCTGTTTGGTGAGCGTTGGTGGGCCGCCTGGCAGGAAAAAAAACGCCTGCAAAAGCAGGCGGTCTGAAAATGGCCGTAAAACGGATGATCAGCGGCGACCTAACAGGGATTTGACGGTACGATCCATAGGAACCGCGTAATCGTAGGTGCTCAGCACGATATTGTCGCCTGGACGTATCAGTTTCAGGTTCACAAACACCAGTTTTTCGCTTTCCGCATAGGTGCCGACGATGACAGCCTGTGCGCTGTGATTGCTGGCGACTTCTTTGATTTCGCGGGTCAGCAGTAATTCGCCGACGTTTTGTTTGATGAATACTTTATCGCGGAATTTCATCTCTACCATCTGGTAGCCGGAACGTGAAAACTGGCCGGAGACCTGTTCAGCCACGATACGGCCGAAGGGGGACGATTCTTCTAATGCGTTGATGTTGGCCAATGTTGCCACGATCAGCGGACGCGATTTATCCAGAGCCGGACCGGCTGCCGCGATCAGCGCTGCTGCAGCTTTCTGGTTGGTAGGGATAAATTCATTGGTTTCTGCATCTTTCCAGGACAGCGCTGTGGATGAGCTGGCAGACTGGTTGTTCAGCAGGTTCATATTTGAGCATGCGCTCAGTACT
Source organism: Cognatundibacterium rugosum (assembly GCF_014284365.1). Lineage (GTDB taxonomy): Bacteria > Pseudomonadota > Gammaproteobacteria > Burkholderiales > Burkholderiaceae_D > Undibacterium > Undibacterium rugosum. The sequence continues at coordinate 10,981 of NZ_JACOGG010000020.1, read as the reverse complement.
AAGCCGCAACCGACAGCAAGTGCGATTTTTTTCATCATTATTGGCTCCCGATAACTTTAAATTTGAATTCCGTATCTTTGTTGTATAAAGACGCATCGTGTTCGTTGACAGGATATGCATCTGTGCGGCGCGCGACAAATTGTGAATTCTTCACCAGTGAAGTCGTGACGATGACTTCGTAATTCGGCTGAGTTTCATTGCCCGAAGCGGAAGTCAGACCGAGAAAGCGCCGGTTGCCTTGTTTTTCAGGAACAAAACGCACTAACTGTGTGTCGATATCAATAATCTGCGCTGTGCCATCATTAAATTTACGCACAGTGACACCCTGATTGACCAGCGATGTTACAACTTGAGCATAAAAAGTCTGAGTAAACTTACTCGGATTTACAGGCGGCGTCACAAACACCGGAGCGCCGATCGTATCGGTTCCCAGCTTAATCTGATTGGCGACATCCTTGGCGATCAGTAACCAGTTAGATGCACTGGTTTGACTATCCGTACTTTTTGTTGTGCCTGCTTCCGTATAGCTGCTGAATTTGGAGCTTGCACAACCCGCCAGCAGCATTACTGCGGCAGCAACGGGAACAAATTTCTTCATCCGCTTACCTTTAATCCTGAGAAACTGAAAATAATTGCACAGCTCTGCGCTAGATGCAGAGGCTGAATCCGCCTTGAAGAATACAACAACTAGTATCCTCAGCGAAAGAATTTGCAGTCGACTAAGAGATAAACAAAATTTTTGGGGGGAACTTTGGGGCTGACATGAGATTTCTGGTCAGGAATGTCGTTTTTTTGCTGCATTTGCAAACAATGCAGCAGGTGCCGCTGGCTTGCGGCACCGCCTCGCAGACAATCAGGAAAAGCTGGCGTCAGCCGGGAATTGAAATCCCTGTAAAAATTCCTGAGCTGGCAGGCGTTTTCCACCAGGCTTTTGTAATTCAGTGAGTTGCAGGGCATCTTTGCCACAAGCCACAACGATACCTTGCTGAGGATGGGCGCTGAGGATACTGCCAGGTTGCTGAGTGCCCTGATGTGGCAAGACCCTGGCCGCGAAAATTTTGATGGTCTGGCCCGCACATTGCGCATGGGTGCCGGGGAAGGGCGTAAATGCACGGATTTTACGTGCCAGCTCAGTGGCAGGCAGCTTAAAGTTCAGCGCGGCTTCTTCCTTACTGATTTTGGCCGCATAGTTGACACCTTCCTCAGGCTGAACGGTCGCAGTCAGGCCATCATGCTGTAAGGCATGCAAGGCATCGACAATCATTTGCGCACCGAGGGCGGCGAGTTTGTCATGCAGGCTGCCGGTGGTGTCGCTGTCCAGTATGGGCATACTTTGTTTCAGCAGCATAGGACCTGTGTCCAGGCCAGCTTCCATCTGCATAATCGTGATGCCGGTCTCGGCATCGCCAGCTTCTATAGCACGATGTATCGGCGCAGCACCGCGCCAGCGCGGTAACAGGGAGCCATGAATATTCAGGCAGCCTAAGCGCGGAATGCTGAGTACGGATACCGGCAGGATCAGGCCATAGGCCGCAACCACCATGACATCGTGCGGGGTCGTGCGTAATAATTCATGGGCACTTTGCGCCACGTCCGGATATTTTCCATCCAGTTTCAGCGAGACTGGCTGCGCCACTGGCAAATTGTGGCTGAGCGCAAATTGTTTGACCGCAGAGGCTTGTAGTTGCATGCCTCGTCCGGCCGGACGATCTGGCTGGGTCAGCACCAGTGGAATCTCAAAGCCTGCAGCATGTATGGCTGCCAGCGCACTTGCCGCGAACTCAGGTGTACCTGCAAAAATGACTTTCATCGACGACCAGCCTGATTCCGTTGTTTTTCGCGCTCTTCTTTTTGTAACTTTGTTTTAATACGGTTACGTTTTAGCGGAGACAAATATTCCACAAAAACCTTGCCTTTTAAGTGATCCATTTCGTGTTGAATGCAGACGGCGAGCAAGTCTTTGCAGTGAATTTCAAACGGTTTTCCATCGCCATCCAGTGCTTTTACCTTGACCTCCGCCGGGCGCTCGACGCCATCATAGATGCCAGGAACAGACAGACAACCTTCGTCATAGATACGCTTTTCTTCGCTGGCCCAGGTGATTTCAGGGTTAATAAACACCTGTAACTGGTCATTCGACTCAGAAACATCGATCACGACGACTTGTTCATGCACATTCACTTGTGATGCGGCCAGACCGACACCTGGTGCGTCGTACATGGTTTCAGCCATGTCAGCAATGAATTGTTTCAGCTTGTCATCGAATACCGTGACAGGTTTCGCCACGGTGTGCAGACGTGGGTCGGGATAACACAAAATATTTAGTATAGACATAAGATTTTTCGCAACAAGCCGGAAACAGGTTTACGCGGTTTTTCTTGCTAGTTCAGGGTTTTATGGGCAGAATTTGATTCAATTTGGCAAGTTTTGCAAGCTAGTGCCTACTCGCCAGTTTGCGGATTGCAGCATTTTGCATCGGATAATGTTCATGAAAAAGTTTAGCACAATCGCCGCCTTCCTCGTTGCGGGCCTTCCTCTGGCCTCCGCAAATGCTCATGCGGCTCCGGCTGATGCGACGATTGCTCAGGCTCAGGCAGTTGCTGCCAAGAGTAAATGTAGTTTTCTGCCAGATGCACCCGATAAACATGTGGTCGTCAGCGGCGATACGCTGTGGGGCATTTCTTCACGTTTTCTGCAAAATCCTTGGTGCTGGCCACAGGTTTGGGGCATGAACAAAGAAGATATCCGTAATCCACACTGGATTTATCCGGGACAGATTGTTTATTTTGATCGCGTCAACCAGCGTTTGCGTTTGGCAAATGCCTCGGGTGAAGGCATGGTGGGCGGTGTCGCTACGGTTAAATTGTCGCCACGTGCCCGGGTTCAGGGTCTGGGCGCAAATGCGATCCGCTCTATACCTGCATCGGCAATTGAGCCATTTTTATCGCAACCTATGGTAGTTGACGTCAACACACTGGAACGTACGCCGCGTATCGTGGCAGCTCCGGAAAGCCGTGTGAATCTGGGACAGAATGAAAAAGCCTACGTGCGGGGTGATCTTGACGGCGGTACCTCATTCCAGGTATTTCGACCCGGCACACCGTTGAAAGATCCGGAAAGCGGGAATATCATCGGCTATGAAGCTGCGTTCGTCGGTACCGTCAAGCTCGATCGCGAAGGCGACGAGAACGGTGATGTGCATACTTTTACGGTGGTGAACTCGAAAGAGGAAATGTCAGTGGGGGATCGTTTATTACCGATTCCGCCTACACCCATACTGAGCTATGTCCCGCATCCGCCGTATGATGAGATTAAGGCTAGGATAGTCAGTGTTTATGGTGGTGTATCGGTCGCTGGACAGAATCAGATTGTGACGATTAACCGTGGCCGCGAACATGGCATCGATCTGGGAACCGTGTTGTCATTGCAGCGCTACGGTGCGACGGTGAAGGATCGTACCGACGGTAACCGCCTTATCAAGCTGCCGAATGAGCAGTATGGTCATGTGTTTATTTTCCGCGTGTTCGATACGATTTCTTATGGCCTGGTGATGCAAGTCACGGACTTTGTGAAAGTAGGAGATATCGCGCAGTCTCCGCAGTAAGCGAATGGAGGAGCTTTGTTGCCAGACTGGTTTTACTGGTTACGTTTGCAACATACCAAAGGCGTCGGGCCGGAAACAGCACGACGCTTGCTGGCAGCATTTGGCTTACCTTCACACATTTTTGCAGCCAGCACAACTCAGCTGACTGCGATTGTCTCCCCTAAGCTGGCAGAAGCGTTGCTGGCGCCGGTCTCAGCATCTTTGTTACGTCTCGCAGAGCAAACCGATGCCTGGCTGCAGCAGCCTTCCCATCACCTGATCACGCTCGCGGATGCCGCTTATCCGGCGACTTTGCTGGAAATTCCTGATCCTCCGCTGCTGCTGTACGTCAAAGGCCGTACCGACTTGTTATCCGCACGCAGTCTGGGCGTGGTGGGTAGTCGCAACGCCAGTGTACAAGGGGTGCGCAATGCTGGCTGGTTCGCTGAGCATCTTTCGCAAGCCGGAATTTGTATCAGTTCCGGGATGGCGGCCGGTATCGATGCAGCCGCGCACGAGTCAGCCTTAGCATATCGCGGCTCTACCATTGCAGTCGTCGGTACCGGCGTCGATATTATTTATCCTGCCCGTCATAAAAATTTAGAAAAATCCATAGCTGATAAAGGTTGTGTCATTAGTGAATACTCACTTGGAACGCCTGCCATCGCAGGGAATTTTCCGCGCCGCAACCGACTGATCTCTGGTTTATCGGCCGGGGTATTAGTGGTGGAAGCTGCCGCCCAGTCGGGTTCATTGATCACCGCCAGGCTGGCGGCTGAGCAGGGACGGGAAGTCTTTGCGATACCTGGCTCGATACATTCTCCGCTCGCCAAGGGCTGCCATCAGCTGATTAAACAAGGAGCGAAACTGGTGGAGTCTGCACAAGACATTCTGGAAGAGCTAGCCTGGTTCGACGTCACTGCTGGCTCAGGGGCTCACGCGGTGCTGAGTCCAGCTTCGTGCGATTCGGAACCAGCCAGCGCACTGTTGCAGCAGCTTGCGTACGACCCGGTACCGCTGGACGAGCTGGGCGTAAGGACAGGGATGGATTTAGCCAGCTTACAGGCGCAGCTGCTGGAGCTGGAATTATCCGGTATGGTCGAGACTTTACCCGGTGGGCTGGTAAGGCGTTTGTGTTGATTTTTTGGAAGCAAGCTGGTGCTGTGCGTCGGACAGTGCTGACTTGATACACATAATCTGTGCACGGGGACTTGTGCCGGAGCAAAGCAACAGATACAGTACACGCATGTTTGATATTCTTGTATACCTCTACGAAACGTATTATCGGCCGGAAGCCTGCCCCGATACGGCGGCGTTGGTCAAAAAACTCTCTGCGGTTGGTTTTCCTGAAGATGAAATTTCTGAAGCGATAGACTGGCTGACCGGGCTCGCCACCACTTCCGATCAAGCGCAGTTGCCGGTACAGACCTCAAGTGGTTTTCGTATTTATGCCCAGTCTGAAATGCGCGTGCTGGGTCCGCAGGCGATAGGGTTTATACAGTTTCTGGAATCTGCAGGCTTATTAAGTTTCCATCAGCGTGAAATTGTGATTGAGCGCGCGCTGGCAGTGAATGAGTCTCCCCTGCCTTTGGAAAAGCTGCGCATCATCGTGCTGATGATGCTGTGGAGTCAGGGTGCAGAGCCCGACATGTTAATGTTTGACGAGTTATTGTTGTCAGATGACGACAACGAACCCCGGCTTTTACATTAATCCTTTCTTTTACGAAAGATTTCCCGCAAAAATCTGGTCTGCATTGCGGTTTCTTGCCAGCTCCGATTATTATTGCGCGCTAATTTAGGTTAGTCTTACGCTTATTTTGCAATAAATGTTGCAAATTCGACATTTGCAGTACCAAACCATCCGAGAATTCCGAAATGACAAAAACGCTCATCATTGCCGAAAAACCTTCTGTCGCCGCTGACATAGCGAAAGCTTTGGGAGGATTTACCAAGCATGATGACTTTTTTGAATCGGATGAATATGTGTTGTCTTCGGCAGTCGGTCATTTGCTGGAAATTACGGTTCCGGAAGAATACGACGTTAAACGCGGCAAATGGAGTTTCACGCATTTGCCGATGATACCGCCACACTTTGCACTGAACCCGATCGCAAAGACCGAGTCGCGCCTGAAAGTGCTGACCAAGCTGATCAAGCGTAAAGATGTCAGTCAACTCATCAACGCGTGTGACGCGGGCCGTGAAGGGGAGTTGATTTTTCGTCTGATCGCCCAGCATGCCAAGGCGAAGCAGCCAGTGCAGCGCTTATGGTTGCAATCGATGACACCTACCGCGATACGCGATGGTTTCCACAAGCTGCGCAGTGATGCGGACATGTTGCCGCTGGCGGATGCAGCGCGTTGCCGCTCCGAGTCTGACTGGCTGATCGGTATCAATGGTACCCGTGCAATGACAGCCTTTAATTCCAAAGAAGGCGGTTTTTATCTGACTACTGTGGGTCGAGTGCAGACGCCGACTTTGTCCATCGTGGTGGAGCGCGAAGAAAAGATTAAGAAATTCGTCTCCCGTGATTTTTGGGAAGTACGCGCAGAATTTGTGTGTGCCGCCGGTATTTACGAAGGCCGCTGGCTTGATCCGAATTTCAAAAAAGACGAACACGATACAGAAAAGAAAGCCGAGCGCTTATGGAGTAAAGCCGCGGCCGAATCTATTGTCGCAGCATGTCGTGGACGTCAGGGTCATGTCAGTGAAGAATCCAAACCGGCTACCCAGATGGCACCGGCTTTGTTTGATTTGACCAGCCTGCAACGTGAGGCGAATGCCAAATTCGGTTTCTCTGCAAAAAACACGCTGGGGCTGGCGCAGGCTTTGTACGAAAAGCACAAGGTCTTAACTTATCCGCGTACGGACTCCCGTCATTTACCGGAAGACTATCTGCCAACCACGAAGCAGATACTGGAAAATATTTCAGAAAATCATAATTACCAGCAATTTGCGGCACAGATTTTGAAGAATAGCTGGATCAAGCCGAATAAGCGGATTTTTGATAACAGCAAGATCAGTGATCACTTTGCGATTATTCCGACTGGCCAGGCGCCGAAAAATCTGTCTGAGCCTGAGCAGAAATTGTATGACTTAGTCACACGCCGTTTTATGGCCGTGTTCTTCCCTGCTGCCGAATTCCAGGTCACGACCCGCATCACTGAAGTATCCGGTCATCAGTTCAAAACTGAAGGCAAGGTCATGACCCAGGCTGGCTGGCTGGCGATTTACGGTAAGGAAGCGCTGGAAGAAAAAGACGGCGATGGCAAAGGAACACTGGTGCCGGTGGCTAAAGGTGAGAAAGTGATTACCGAAGAAGTCCAGGCGCATGGCCTGTTCACCAAGCCGCCAGCCCGCTATTCAGAAGCGACTTTACTGTCCGCGATGGAAGGTGCGGGCAAGTTGGTGGATGATGGCGAGTTGCGTGAGGCCATGGCAGGTAAGGGCTTGGGCACACCAGCCACCCGCGCCGCCATTATTGAAGGTTTGCTCACAGAAAAATACTTGCTGCGTGAAGGTCGCGAACTGATGCCGACTGCCAAGGCATTTCAATTAATGACCTTGCTGCGTGGCTTGGGTGTGGACGAGCTGACTTCGCCGGAGTTGACCGGTGAGTGGGAATACAAGCTGTCGCAAATGGAAAAAGGCAAAATCAGTCGCGATGAATTCATGCGCGAAATTGCCCAGATGACGCAGATTATCGTTAAGCGTGCCAAAGAATATGACAACGACACCATACCGGGTGACTATGCAACTTTACAGACACCTTGTCCGCATTGTGGCGGTGTCGTGAAAGAGAATTACCGTCGCTTTGCCTGTACCCAATGTAGTTTCTCTATGAGTAAAGTACCGGGTAGTCGCCAGTTTGAAGTTGCGGAAGTGGAGGAGTTGCTGGCTAAGCGGGAAATTGGTCCTTTACAAGGCTTCCGCTCAAAAATGGGCAGACCGTTTGCTGCGATTTTGAAAATCGTGCCGGATACCGAACACAATAACCTGAAGCTGGAATTCGACTTTGGCCAGAATCAGGATGATGATGAAGATGCCGAAGGCGTCGATTTTTCTCAGCAGACCGCCTTGGGACCTTGCCCTAAATGCGCCAGTGGTGTGTACGAAATGGGTCTGGCTTACGTCTGCGAAAAAACCGTAGCCAAGCCTAAGGCCTGCGATTTCCGCAGTGGACGGATTATCCTGCAACAGGAAATCTTGCCAGAGCAGATGGTGAAATTACTGGTGGATGGAAAAACCGATTTATTACCTGGCTTCATTTCCCAACGTACGCGTCGGCCATTCAAGGCGTTTTTGGTGCGCGCTAAAGATGGCAAGATAGGTTTTGAATTTGAAGAGCGCAAAGCTAAAGCGCCTGCAAAAACAGCCAAAGCAAAAGCCGTGGCGGCTGAGGCCGACGCGCCAGCCGTCGCCAAGAAACCAGCCGTACGTAAAAAGAAAGCGGCCTGATCCGCGTTCATCCTGGTCGTCTGCAAGCAGTCAGCTGGCGGACGACTGTCTCTTTGGTCCGGCTTTGCGGCCAAAGAAGTTCAGAACAGACAGTTATAGCAGCAAAATTTGCTAATTCCTCAGCTTGTTCGGTATATTGTTCTCAATAACAATTTTGCATTGGGAAATGTATGCTGCCGCGCGAAGTATTGGGGGCGTCTCGACAGGTACTGGAACAGTCTTTTCAGGCTGCGATAGAAAATCTGATTCCACACGCGATAGAGGCTTTGTTTGCGAAAGCCAGCTCCAGTTCGTCTGCAGTCGAGCAGGCGACCGTTTTTCAAACGCGCTATTACTTGCAGGAAAAGCGGCAGGCTATTCTGGAAAAAATGCAGTTCTTTCTGCGTATGTTGCTTGATCGGGGTCTGGAAACCAGTTACGCCCATTTTCGCCCTGCCAGTAATATCCTGACTCAACAGGCAGATTCCCTGTCTTTGCTGGATTCTATGCGTTTCGAAGAAACGCTGCGTTTTAACAGCATCACCACTTTGTTGCGCAATCAGGCAGATCAGCAACTGAATGAACTGAATCTGCGCATTTCCACTTTATTTGGTCAGGAAGATATACGCGAGCGCGAAAATCCTTTCCGCCCCTATATTTTCGCGCGCTGTATAGAGCAGGCCATCGAGAGTATGCGCTTTGAGGCTGATATCGCAAATCTGATGGTGATATATCTCAGTGAGGCATTGGGCCGCAGTATCTCAGACATCTATCAGCAGGTGAATGCTGACCTGGCGCGACAAGGCGTGGAGGCCAAACTGATCGTCAAAGTCAAGCACAACACCGATGTATCGAATACAACCACGGGCAAATTCGGGCATTCTGCATTTGCGAATTCGACATCGCATTATGGCCGGGCCGCCGTGGTGGCCGCGGCATCGGGTTTCCCTGCGATGAGCATGTCGTCCGTTCCCAGTCTCAAGGACTTTATCAGCCTACAGCGTGGACGTGCTGCCTGTGCGGAACTGAATCAAGATGGACAGTTAAATGACAGCGAGTTTAGCTGGAAGTCAGACAAGTTCGCATTGGGTGATGTATTGCGGCGAATTTTCGGTAAAGATGATGGCCGTTTTCCTGAAGGATCAGGTTATACCCAGTTCCTGAACCAGACTGCCACCAACGTCAAGACTCGGGATTTGAGTTTTCCCGCAGCTCTCCTTCCTTTGTTGAAGGAATTGCAGTCTGAAGCAGCCAGTTCCGGTATGTTGGCGTCGGAACGCTTTGCCAGCCAGTCAGTATTGCTGAAGCTGCTGGGCAAGATGCATAAACAATGGGTAACCGAACAGACAGGGTTACTTAATGCACGCGGCGATCTGCGAAATTTGCTTGTCGAGCAACGTCAGAATTTGCGTGCGCTGACCGATAAACCTGAGCAGCAAATGTTGATCGATGTCATCAGCATGCTGTTTGAGAGTGTGTTCGCTGACACGCTGATTACGGCAGAGTTGAAGCAGAGTTTTGCCAGATTGCAATTTCTCTATCTGCAATTAGCCTTGATGGATAGCAGTTTTGTGCTCGCACCGCGGCATCCCGCCAGATTACTGCTGAGTCGCATTTCGAGCGTGATGTTGGCCGTCACTGCACATCGTGCCACTGAGCGTGAATTCGAAGCAGAAATCGCAAAAATCTTTAAGACCTTGGCACGACATGATTGTGAAGTGCCGGGTTTATTCGAAAGAATTCATACGCGTTTTGACATCTATGTAGAGAAAGAATTGCGCGTTCAGGATAAGGCGATCCGGCGGGCTGTTAAGTCGGTAGAAGAAGCCCAGTTGCGTTATCAAGAGCAGAGCCGGCTTTCTTTGCTGATTTCGCGGCCGTTAGCGGACATCCCGCTTGCACAGCAATTCAAAAATTTTCTCGAACTGGAGTGGGCACGAGCAATTTTACTGGCAGCGCGGCAGAGTGAAAGCCAAATGCAGCGCTTCTGTGCCTTCGTGCCGGATGTCATCTGGAGTATTCAGCCCAAGCCCAGCATTGAGGACAGACTGCTGCTGACTGATAAATTGCCAGAACTAAAAAGTTGTCTGCAGCAGGGATTGGATTTGCTTAATTGGAACAATTTTAAGCAAAACGCACTGTATGGCTGGCTGAACGATGCTCATCAAAAAGCCCTGAATACGGTGACGACAGGCGGAACGGTACTGAGCCAGGTGGAGTTGCAGAACCGGTTTGCGCTCTTACTCAGACACATCCCGCTGTTGTGTAGCGAAGGGGACTTGAGCGGAGAATATACAGCTATCCGTCCTTTCCTGAGTGCAGTGACCGCAGAAATTGATTTAGCGGTGCATTATCTGGAGTCAGAAGCATATAACACTGATGCTGCAGCAATTCCGATCGCATTGAAGCCAGGCAAGTCATTCGATTCCAAGGCGATATTGGACAAGCTGATTGCTGGCACACCGTTGGAAATACAGTATGAAGGAAATGCCAGGCGCGCTTGCGTGCACTGGAGTGACCCGCATGCATGCGTTTTGATACTCAGTGTTTCAGGCGTCAGTGAACCCGTGATCGCAGAGCAGAAATATCTGCTGCAACAGTTCAGCCGCAGTCAGGCCAAACTGATAGAACCTGGCCCCGCGTTTGAACGCGCCATTACCACGATGATACGAACCGCAGATCATCTCGAATCCCAAGGACAGGGTAATTATCCAGGCTGAATTCCTTCTTTATCTATGAGGCTTGTTCCCACCTGCTATTTCAACAAAGACGAGACACTCAAGCGCTGCTTGTAATGGATTTCAGCATAATTCATCGAAGGGTGTTGACACAAGCGGGGCTAGGCTTCATAATCTCGTTTCTCTGCTGCTGACGAACAAAACGATTCGAAGCAAAAGCCGGAAGGCAAGCAGAAAAAAGAATTCAATATTCTGTGATCTTTAACAATTAACAGTCAATAAATGT